>JAXHLY010000003.1:0-466393 GCA_034521715.1 Gammaproteobacteria bacterium | reverse complement strand
GTAGTTGACCGGTTGAAGACTGAGACCGAACGCCGGAACCGGGCGACCGCCAGGAACGAGCTGACCGACGAACTCGACGACGTGCTCGGTGACGAGGATGTCTGGAAGAGATGGATATGCCGGAGGAATCGAGGTCGGACAGCTCTCCGACCGCATCCAAGATAAACTCAAAAGCCGGCTGGAAATCGAAGACGAGGAGCCGGAACTCGCCCACCAGTTCTCGGAGGCACAGCGACAGGAGATCTACTCGCTTACCGACCAAGCCCTGAACGACGTCCCGGACCAGCTTGCCGACCTCACAGAGAGCCTGGAAGTACAAAACCCGGGAACTCCAAAGAGGTCGAATCCGGTCTCAACAAGGCTCCTGACCAGGAAGTCATCTCCACCGCCGATCGATGACCTGAACGAGCTTACCGAGGAGAAGGGAGCCATCAAATCGCGGCTGGAAGAACTGGAGGAAGAAATCAGTACAGCGCAGACCCGGTTAGAGCGGAAAGAGAACGAGGTCGAAAACGAGCTGGAGCAGAAGTCCCGTGTCGAAGATGTCTCCGAACGGGCAGGCCTCGCCTCTGACGTCCGGAACGCTGTGAAGAAGACTTCCGCGAAGAACTCGCCAAGAAGAAGCTGCGGAAACTCGGAGTTCGAAACTCAGCGAACGCTACATCACCCTCTCCAACAAGGGCGACTTCTGCCACGAGAATAATCGAGATCGACGAAGAAAATCTCGACATCACGATCAAGACCATCCACGGCAACAGCAAGCCGCATACAGAGCTCTCAGCCGGAGAACGGCAGATCTTCGCAACATCCCCTCCTCTGGGCACTGGCAGAGTCTCCGACCGGCCACTACCCTTCATCGTCGACACACCGCTTGGCCGCCTCGACAACGATCACCGGGACAACCTGATCACGCACTTCTTCCCTAAAGCAGCACACCAGGTAATCATCTTCTCCACCGACACGGAGATCGATGACCACCAGTACAAGAAACTGGAAGGCTACATCTCCCAGGCATACCGTCTGGAGTACGACGAAGAGGAAGGGAAAACCGTTCCCTCGGAAGGCTACTTCTGGACCGAAGACGACGAAGATCAGCGATCACTCGGTGAGATTGACATCATGAGCCAGAAATCCAACCGGATCACTATCGACAGCGACGCCACCAACCAGCTGAAAATGCTGAAAGCCAACACTGGATGACGCCCAACTACCTCGGCAGGATTGGCTTCTGCTACTCCCTCAACGAGCCACGGCCTCCAAACCCGCAGCAGTACGACACTGACGGGCAAACCTTCAACCGGTACACCCTGCTCGGGGAGCACGACACCCTCTACATGGCTCTCCTGAAAGAACGACTGATCCAGGAAGGGAAAGACCCTGAAGAGGACCTGTACGAAGAGGTTCGTCGCACACCTCAACCGAGGCGTCGAACGAGTGGCAGGTAACGTAAGCGACCTAAGCGACTTCTACGACCTCGTTCCCGGAGAGATAAAAGGACTGGAAGCCAAACAGGAAGGATAACGAATGACTTCTGACGTGGACACACCCATCTACCTCGACCACCACGCCACCACACCCTGTCGACGAAAAGGTCGTCGAGGAGATGACCCCCTACTTCACTGAAAGCTACGGCAACCCTGCCAGCGAAGACCACATATTCGGGGCGAAAGCGAAGCAAGCCGTAAACCAGGCCCGAGAACGAGTCTCTGAAGCTGTGAACTGCCGTGAAGAAGAAATCATCTTCACCAGCGGAGCAACCGAGTCCGACAACCTGGCTATCAGAGGAGCAGCAGACTACGCAGCTGACCACGACAAAGGCAGCCACATCATAACCGCCGTCACCGAACACGAAGCAGTACTCGAGGTGTGTGAAGACCTGGAAACCGACGGCTTCGACGTTACCTACCTGCCCGTTGATAAAAACGGAAAAGTGGATCCTGCGGACATCGAGGCCGCAATCCGGGACGAAACCATCCTGATCATCCATTATGGCCGCCAACAACGAAATTGGCACCATCGCACCCATAAAGGAAATCGGAGACATCGCCAAAGAGAACGAGGTCTTCTTCCACACCGACGCCGTCCAAGCACTCGGATACCTCCCCATCGACGTCGAGGAAATGGGTATCGACCTGATGTCCATCTCCGCACACAAGATCTACGGGCCGAAAGGCGTCGGAGCACTCTTACGTCAGAAGACGGAACCCGAAAGTCAAACTCAACCCGTTACTCCATGGCGGAGGCCACGAACGAGGCTGGCGCAGCGGGACACTCAACGTCCCTGCAATCGTCGGGTTCGGAAAAGCCAGTACAAATGGCGGATCGAAACCTGGAGGAACGGACTGAACACGTCGACGAACTCACCTCGTATATGTGGGACCGGCTCGACGACGAACTGGACGATGTCGTACTCAACGGTCACCCTGAAGACCGGATCCCTGAACAACCTCAACATCAGCTTCACCGGAGTAGAGAACAAAGCCCTGGTGAAAAACCTGCAGCCAGATATCGCCGTCTCCGCAGCATCCGCCTGTACGACTGGGACCGTCGAAGCCTCTTCACGTTCTCCAAGCAATCACCGACGACGAGGAAATCTGGCACCACGCAATCCGGTTCGGACTTGGAAAAGACAACACCCGAGAGGAAATCGAGTACGCCACTGACGAAGTGATCAATATCGTGAACCGCCTCCGCAACCTCACCTTCTGAACGAGGCACCGACCAACCCCGCTTGTAACCCTAGCTCAACTGGTTGATTCAGCTAATCACTACACTATCTTTTCTGGTGTATCAGTAACCGTCTGCGAAACCGGTGGGCGGCAAAGGATTCAAATGGTCAGTGAGTGACCTACATCATAGATGTCAAACCCTCTCCAAAGGGTTGAGGAACCTAGATCTCCGCTGCTGATAGAAACATCCGACGTGGACTTCGCGGAGGATTTCTACAACCCCGCTCTGAGCGTAGCAGAAGAGTACAAACGAGGCGTCGGATACTTCACCAGCTCTTGGTTCCGGTTCGCAGCAAGAGGCCTGAAAGGACTCGCAGAAAACGGTGGAACAGCCAAATGGATCATCAGTCCCATCCTGGAAGAAGGCGACTGGGAAGCACTGCAAAAAGGGGAAGAAGCAAAACGAGACCAAGAGCTGTACGACCGGCTGAACCACATGGTCTCCGACATCGAGGAAGGCCTCGAACAGGAAACCCAGAACACAATCGCCTGGATGATCGCCGACGGACTCCTCGACATCCGGATCGCAATAACCGGAGAAAACCTATCCGGCGACTTCCACGACAAATGGGGATCGTCAGAGACGCCAAAGACGACAAAATCGCCTTCCACGGCTCACAGAACGACAGTAGACAAGGATTCTCCAACTACGAATCCTACTCCGTCTTCGCCTCCTGGATGTCCGACAGAGAAGAACAAAGAATCGACCAACACGAAAAACGGTTCGACGAAATCTGGGATAACGCCAAACAAGGCGTACACAGCATCTCTCTCCCTGACAGCATCTCCCTCGACATCGCGGAGCTACGGGACGACGACCGCCCATACCAGAACCCATCGGAATCCAAGAAAATGACCAGCGCCTACCGATGGCGACACCAAGAGGAAGCAGTCAACGAGTTCCTCGAAGAAGGCCACGGAATCCTGACAATGGCGACAGGGACCGGGAAAACACGCACCTCACTCAAAATCCTGAACCGGCTCCTACGTGAGGACGAAGTCGACAACGTCGTGGTCGCCACCTACGGGAACGACCTGCTGGACCAATGGTACAACACACGACTGGAGAACTTCAGCGCCGACGAAATGTGGATCTACAAGGAGTACGGTGGAAACCACGACCTTGGATCCTTCCTAACCAAGAACCGGGACAAACTGGAGGGCCTGATAATCTCCTACGACAACCTCCACGAACTGCATAGACGCCGATATCAACAACAAACTGCAGAGAACACTGCTGATCTGCGACGAAGTACACAACATGGGCTCCAAGACGCGGAAACAAGCCCTGAAAGGCGAACTTGACGTATTCCGTCACCGCCTCGGCCTCAGCGCAACCCCCTTCGACCCATACGATCCGGACCGGAACGACTTCCTCCGAGATGAAGTCGGCCCCGTAGTCTACGAGTTCGGATTAGCCGACGCCATCCGCAGGGGAATCCTCTGCGAACTCGACTACACACCCCTGTTCTACGAACTCTCACCCAAGGACAAAGAGAAGCAACAAGACGCCTTCGGCCGGTTCCAAGGGATGAAAGCCGAAAATCCCACCCTCCCAAAAAGCCGTCTCTACATGATGCTGGCCCGGGTCAGGAAAGAGTCAGAAGAAAAACTGCCAGTATTCGAGCGATACCTGGAGAAGAACACCGATGTCCTCGAAGACTGCCTCATATTCGTTGAAACCAAGGAATACGGGAAAAAGGTCCAAGAGATAATCCACGAACACACTAAACGATACAGGACCTACTACGGTGAAGACGACGAGAAAAACCTAGTAGACTTCTCAAATGGAGAGATCTCCACACTCGTCACAAGTAAAGCGATTTCCGAAGGAATAGACATTAAATCAGTGAAGAACATCGTCCTATTCACTTCAAACCGGTCCAAGGGAACTACCATCCAGAGAATCGGTCGGGCGATGAGAACCAATCCCGATAACCCAGGCAAAACAGCTAACATAGTTGACTTTGTTGTCAGAAGCGACATCGAAGAAGACTCCGAGGAAGACGAAGGCGAGGATGAAGTCGAAACACCACCGGACAAAGAGCGATACGAATGGCTACTGGACCTCAGTGAAGTAACCAAGCAAGAATACTAACCTAATGACAGATCAACGCGATATCGAAGAAATAGCGGACGAGATACTCGAAGAGTACGACCAGTCAGAGGACTTCAAAGACCGGTTCATGAACTTCTACGAGAACACGGTTGAGAACAATCTGGGAGGCACCTCGCTGGAACGACTCATCGACAACGTGGAGCTATCCGAGGAGGAGGAACTTGATGGATCTTAAAATCACAGGCATACGGTACGAGAACATTCGGGAGTTCGAAAATGTAGAACTCGACTTCGCTAATGGGTCAAACGACATTGCGGTCTCGCTCGCGGAAGGACCCGCTTTGTAGAAAATCCCCACCCGACCCATAAAGCCTACAAATCCCTTTTTCGGCTGCGTCCTTGCTCAGCGCGGCAGTCTCTCGTTCAGCTCGCGCTGCAAACGGCGGTCAAAGCCCGGCCCGAACTCGCGGTTGTAAATTTGCTGAATGGTTTCGTCGAACTCCAGGCGCTGCTGGTATCGCGGCCGTTTAGTGAAGATCACCACGGACTGCGCCTGCCGCGACCGCCCGCGGGCGCGGAAAATACCGTTCGGCACACCATCGCGGACGACCACAAAATAACGCCAGCCCCGCGACCGCTTGCCGCTCGCACCGCCTGGTCCACGCCTTGCCAGCGGGTCATCGAGATTACCGAGCTGCTCGAAGGCCTGCCGCAGCACCCGGCGTTGCACATTCCCGAACCGGTCCAGCGGGGCGTCATAGCCCGCCGCCAGGAAACGGTCATCCGGCAGAATGCCCTGGCCTCGCAGCCACTTCTCCATGGCCTTGGTTGCCCGCTCGCCGGCCGGGGCCGAACCTTCGGCCGCGCGGCGCACATAGGTGCCAGCACTCGGCGGGGCCATATCGCCCCTGGCTGAACCGAGCATCACGGATACGGACCACCGCCTCGGGATTTGTGTCCTTTTCGTCGGCCGGCGTGTACACCGCAGAATTCCGGATAAACGGTGTCGGCCTGTCGAATATCGACTGGATGTTGGCCCGTATCTCCCGACGGCTCTGCTGTGCAATACGCGTCAGAGTGATGGCAGCGGCCCGCCGGACAATCCGGTCGGCCTGGTTCAGCGAGCGGACGGTGACATCGACGCCGTCGAAGCGGACCTGCGTGCTATCCAGCATGGCAATAAAAAACCCGGCCGGGGCCGGGTTCTGTGGTTTCGGTCATGTCAAAGCTCACGGGTTTATGGCTGCTCCGTCAATCAATCGCCACCCCTGGGTGACAACTTCGCGCAAGTGTAGTGATCTATAGCACACCAACCGGGCGTTTATGCGTACCCTTTCCATGCGCCCGGTCACGCAACGGTTCATACAGCAGCACATACGCCAGGTTCAGGCGCCGGCGGAAGGTCTTCGGATCGCAGTGACAGCGGCGCGCCTTGCTGGTCAGCGCACCGCCGTGCAGCCACTCCTGAACGACCACCCGCCGCAGCGGCTCGGGCAGTATCCGCACGCAATGCTCTATACCCAGGGCCATATCGTCAGTGATAATCACCGCCGGCACGCCCGCGCTGTCGCCGGGATAACGGCTCGGCTGGGTGTAGAAATTGACCCGCTCGGGATACCCCAGGCCATCGGCCTCCAGTTTGGCCGACCACTGCGCCCAGGTCTCCAGCATCGTCGTCACGAACTGCAGTTCGAGCGCCCCGAGCTCAGTCCGCGGCTGCATAACGCGTCCTGTATGTGCAGATACTCTGAATCGTCGAGATTGGGACTTCGAATTTCTTTGCCAGGCGCTTGTATCCCAGCCCGTGGTCGGAGTGCAGCTCCCCTTATGAGCGCCACATCCTGGTCGCTCAATATCGCACGCGGGTGCGACTCCCCCATCCGGTGACCACTTGGCGACAGCCTCAGCCGTTCTGTCATTGTCTGCCCTCCCCTGGGTTGAAATACTCGGCCAGGCTGCGCAGGTCCTTGGTAGATATCCGGCCGCTGGTCGATATCCCGGAGATCCGTCTCCGAGAGTTTTTCGGACAACTCATCAGGTGTAATCGCCAGGTCCCTCGCAGGCCTGTTGCAGGGCCTGACGGACTCCAGTGGTTTGGTGGGTTTCAGTGGTCTGTTCAGGCGCTTCCCCCGTGTTTGTCACTTTTGTGACAGTTTTCGGATCCGGTACTATGCAAACCACTGAAACCCACCAAACCACTGGAAAGCTGCTCCAGTCGCCAGTGCTGGCGACCACTCGACAGCTTGCCACGAACAATCCTTAACCCGTTGAATACTCTCGCCTCCCAGCGGCTGAACCGGTTGCCCAGGCGGCGCGTATTGATCTTGCCGCCGTCCTTGGCGATCAGCTCCAGCGCATCGCGCAAAGCGACGTATTTATCATTCGATTTGTTCAATTCATCACTGCAATCGGCCACCATCTGCTGCGTTGTGACCTCGGTTGCGCCATAAACCAGCCACCAGTTTTCCAGCAATTCGCGGTGCATTTCACGCTCAGGATCGATGCCCTCAACCCGGGAGCGCGTTTCGCAGGGATCCTCGCACCCGGCCCAGACCAGCGCGCTGCGCACCCGCAGCGACCACTGCTCGAAGCGCCCGAACGGCTTCAGCCCGGCGTCCGGCTGCTTCGCGCGATGGTGCGCCAGCAGTATCGTCAGCGCAGCGTTCACCAGCTCCTGGCGCTTGTCCAACGCATAGGCCGTGATATCGCTGCGCTCGAACTCGCGCTCCTCCGGATGCTCGACGCCCGGGTCCAGCCGCGCCGACAGCACCCGCGTACTCAGGTCGCCGCGGATGGTCAGGTTGTTGCCGGTCATCATCACGGTCACCGCCGTGCGCACCGTGACATTGCGCGACTGCCCCAGCAGCCGGTCGCTGTAGGTCTCGCTGGTGGCAATGCTGCACAGCTCGGCCCCGCCCAGCGGGTACTCGATGTTATCGATCAGCAGCACCGGATCCCCCTCGACCAGCGCCGCCAGCACCACCTTGCGCATCTCGGTCTCGTCCTTCGGCTTGGTCAGGGCCGCGGGCTTGTGGCCGTTGATCAGCACCCCGACCAGGTTCGCCAGCAGCGTTTTGCCGGAACCCATGACCGGTGCATCGAACCCGAAAAAGGGCGCGGTTGGCAGGGACCAGCGCACCAGCCCGGTCAGCAGCGCCGCCAGCCAAACGGCCCGCGACGGCCCGTCCACGAACGGAAATTCAGAGATCAGGTCCTCCAGCGTCTCGCGCGCCGCCACCGCATCGTCGCGCGTCGGTTTCCCTTTCGTCTTGCGCCATTTACCGATATGCAGGTACACCCCGCCCTCCGGGTTATAGCCTGCCTGGTTGAGTAATCGCCCATCCGGCGCCACCGTCGGCGCCCCCAGCACCGCAGTCAACACCGGCAGCCGCCAGCTGCCCCGCAGTGCCAGCGTCTCCGCCACGTCGCGCGGGCAGTCCACGAACCGCCACTTCTTCGATCGCGCGTCGTAACGCTGCCAGGCGCCATAGCGCGTGCCCAGCTCGCGCAGCCGCGGTGCCGGCGGGATCACGATCACATGCGCGTCATCCGGCCGCTTCAGTTCCTTATGGTTACCCTGCGGGATAGTGGATATCTCCGCCAGTGCGCCGCCGCGCTGATAGATCCCGGCCGCGGCATTGCCACCGAGTATCGTCTCCAGTGAGTCCGCCAGATCATGCAGCTTGCCGCCGGCGATACAGACCGCACCGGGAGCGGGCTCGCTGCCCTCCTCCGGCTTCGCCGCCTGGTATTCCTCGTCGCTATGCGCCACGCCCGGCCTCCTGGCACAGCGTCCAGATCTCCGCCGGCAGCGGCTTTCGCTGCCGTAATCGTTCAGCCAGCCGGCCCGGCGTGCGACATAGTCCGCATCCGACTGCACCGTCCAGCCGTGCACCGAGCGCAATTCGCGCGCATCTGTATCCAGCAGCCCGCGGCACATCACCGCCGCGTCCATGGCCTGCCAGCGCGGCCGCAGATACCCGCCCGGCCGCTCCAGCTCATCGACAACGGCGCCGGTCATCAGCAAGTCCAGCTCACCCGGATTCGCCACCGCCGTCACCGGCGCCGTCACCTGCGCGATCTCGTGCACCAGGATCCGGAACGCATCGATCCGCGCCCGGTGTCGCCGTGAACCAGTCACCCCATTCACGCTCGCTGCGCAGGTACCGGCGCCAGCCGCGCGACCGCGCCACCGCGCCGTGCCGGTCGCTCCGCGACCAGCCGCCACAGCGCATGCACGAGCACATTGCGCTCGAAACACCAGCGCGCCACCGGCGACGCCAGGTTCACCACCACCACGGCGCAGCCGGCCAGCACATGCAAACCGTAAAACCCCGGCGCGTAATCATCCGCACCGATAACAGGCAGGGAGCTGCAACTGGCGGGCCGCGGCCAGCGCGCCGCATCGGTAAAGAACACGAACACCCGCGCCGGGTGCTCGCCCGCCTCGCGCCGCTCCTGCAGCTGGCGCCCGTAGGCCGGCAGCCGCTGTTCTACGAAGCACCCTCCCTAATCCGCTCCAGCCGCAGCCTGAAACCCAGCGCCTGCAGCAGGTCGCGCACCACCATGTAATTGGTCCCGCCCCGGCCGCGCTCGGCGGAAAGCACCGCCGTGTACGACCAGCCGGATCGAGCGGCCAGCTCGCGGGCGCTCAGATCGTGCGCATATCGGATATCTCGTAGCAGCGCGGCGACACCAGCGCCTGGCCGTCAAATCCGGCCAGGGCCTGCGCGTCACAATCGCGGTCGCCGCGTATGCGGCGGCCGCGTCGCCGCACGCCCAGGCGCTTGACCCGGCTGTATATCTGGCTCCGGGTCAGGTACGGTAGCAGCCGCTGCACCGCGGCCGCGCCGCCGGTCGGATACAGCTCACGGATGACCGCGTCGTTGGGCTGTGCTCTGACCCGGCCCGCGCCCATGTCAGCGCCCCCGTTTCAGCATCTGGGCCCGGCGCAGCAGCGCCGCCATGCGTCGCTCGTGATCACGCGCGACCGCGTCCATCTCCAGCGCGATCGCCGCCGCGCGCTCGGCATTTGGCTCCACCTCGGTGGTCCGGTAGCCGCTCTCGGCCAGCATCGCGTTGATACCGGCCACGCCGCCGCGGTCGCGCGCCATGCGGAAAATCAGCTTGATCTGCGGCCAGCTCAGCTTGTCGCGCTTGTTCGGATGCAGGCAGTGATGCAGGCGTTCGGCCGCCTTGCGCGCGGTCAGGCCCTCGAACAGCTCCACCCGATCGCCTTGTAACCCCCGGCCTCGACGATGGCGGCATCCAGATCGGCATAATCGAGGCCATCCTCGAATAAATCATCGCGATCGGAATGCGCAGAATTGGACATGATTGGACAACCCCCCTGTTATGAGAATGCGCCGTCGCCGGTCCGCATGTCGCCAGGGAAGGCAAAAGGCGGCATGGAAGCCGGACCGGCAGCGGCGCTGACAGGTTTACAGCTGGGGAGGATCAATGAAACGTGACTCAGCGACATGCCGCCGCCCTCATGACATCGTCGGGATACAGATCCGGCCGCATCTCGGCGCAGTGGACCTGCGCCTCGCAGGCCCGCTGCAGGCCGACCACCAGGTTCTGGGTGATCCGGCCGCGCGTGTAGCAGCGGTGCATGGAACTGGTAACTGCAGCCGACCTGCCGCGCCGCCGGTCCGATACCGCCGGCCAGATCGATCGCGCGCCGTACGGCATGCTGCGTATTGTCAGGATTTCGTCGGCGGTATCCATAATGCCCACGAATATGCAACCGCCGGTTGCGTTTGTCAACAACTGACCGTTTTCAGCACCGCGCCTACAATGCAGCCATGAATGAACCGGACGAACTGAACAGCTTCCCGGGCCGCCTCAACCGCGCCCTGGACCGCGTCGACTTCCCCGCCGGCCGCGGCCGCGTCAGTGCCCTCGCCGCCAAGCTCGACGTCCGGCCGCAGGCCGTGCGCACGTGGCTGCATGCCGAATCCATGCCCAGCGATGACAACCTCGCCCGCCTGGCGCGGCTCACCGGCGTCGGCTACGAATGGCTGGCGCGCGGCACCGGCCCCATGCGAGGCACCGAACAGGTCCAGGAAACGGCCGCAGACTACGGCCTCGAGCGCGCCGTCATCGACGATATCGTCGCCGTCTGGGAAGGGCTAACGCAGACCCAGCGCAACGAGCTGCGCGACATCGCCCTGGCCATGACGCTGCGCAACATGAAATCCAGGCTCGGCAACGGCGACCCGCCCGACACCTGATCCGCTGAAAAAAAACAACCGGCGGTTGTTGACATGAAGCAACCGGCGGTTGTCAATGTCGGTCCCAGTACCCCTGACTGGAGACCGACAATGTCCGACCGCAACTCAACGCTGCAGCGCCACCCGGCCCTCGGGCTGCGCCTCCCGCCTGACCTTCGCGACTTCGGCCTGCGCCGCACGCTCCGCCTCCAGCCGGGCCTGTTTCACCGTCTGCAGCTCCGGCTCCAGCAGTTCGCGCAGCTTTTTCAATTCCGCCGCGGCGCTCTCCGCCGCCGCGCGGATCGCCATGACCGCCCCGATCATCCCGATCACCCAGGAAAATCATCACCACGCCGACAATCGTCTCCATCGTTCCGCCTCCGTAGTTTCCATCGACAGCCGCCGCACCCGCAGCGACTGGGCCGGCCCGGAGCGCCGCGTCGGTTGCCGCCGCGAATCCGACCGGGCCATGCAGGCCATCCTACAGGAAGCGCGCGACCTGGTGGAATTCGAGCGCCGCCGCCAGGTTTCCCGGGAAACCGCCGCCGTGCGCTGCCGCGGCTGCGGCTGCACCAACGACCGCGGCTGCTGGGACCCGGCCTCCGGCACCACCTGCCGCTGGATCGAATACAACGTCAACACCGGCATCGGCCTGTGCAGCGCCTGCGACCGGGGCGGCATCGCATGAACCCCGTCACCCTGGTCGACATCACCGACGCCCTGCAGGCCGTCGCCGGCAGCCGCAACGCCCTGCTCGCCGCCGGCGTCCCGGCCGAGGCCGTCATCAACGCCCTGCTGACCCATGCCCTCAACGACATGGCCGCCGCCGGCCTCACCCCGCAGCAGTCGCGCGCGCTGGTCGAGTCCGCCATCCGCGACACCCACTGGAGGAATCACGACTGATGCAATGGACCGTTTATTTCAGTTCGCCGCATTCCGGCATGAATTTCCCATCAGACACCCCCTCGGCATCTGGCGTTCATGCCTATCAGTGATTATGCCGTCGCCGAGTTCGAGCGGCAGCAGTTACAGGCAGTCGAAAACCGCCACGCCCGGCAGGTCAGGCGTGCCCCGCATATCGATTGCGTCCGCCCGTATGGCTATCGCGACAGCCTGACACGCGGTGCTGCTGCGCGGCAGCTGTCAACACGATCGCCCGGGTACTAGTGACATGAACCGCAACGAACGCATGGCCCGCGAGCACAAGAAATACCTTGAGCGCATGCAGCGCAAGGGCTTTAGCCTCAACGACCTCGCCGTGCTCCAGCTCGGCGCCAGCGTCGCCTGGCTCACGAAAATCGGCATGAGCCTCGACGAGCATCAAGGACCTGATCGACGCCGGCGAGGCAGACCGCGACTTCCAGTGGCCACCGACCAGGCACTGAACATGACCAACCTCGAAATCATTCTGTCCGCTGCACTCGTCATCGTCTGGATACTCGGCGGCTCATCCTCATACACCGATTACGTTTACATGAGCCGGTTTGATAGCCATGCCCGCCGACATAGACGCGACAATCCGCTGCTCACGCCGATGGTGATCATCCCTGCTTGCCGTGATCGAAATTCATATCCTGTTTCGCCGCCGCGCACCGCGAACCCGACAACACCGAGAGGTAACACCCATGCCCGCATCGAAAAAGAAAACCGCCCGCAAGAAGACCACCGCAAGAAGAAGACCGCGACCCGGTAAAAAGGCCGTGCGCAAGAAGGCCGCGCCGAAAAAGAAGACCACCAGCCAGAAGGCAGCGGCCCGCAAGAAGGCCGGCGCTAAAAAGACCCCGGCGAAGAAACCCGCCGGCCGCGGCGCCGGCGAGTATCGCGAACTGCGCCTGATCGCCGTCGGCAGCATCGAGCGCGACGCCGTCCAGCCGCGCCGCACCTTCCCACCCGGCCCGCTGCACGAACTCGCCGACGACATCCGCGCCCGCGGCATCCAGCAGCCGCTGACCGTGCGCGCCAAGGACGGCACCGCCGGCCGCTTCATTATCATTCACGGCGAGCGCCGCTGGCTGGCCGCGAAAATCGCCGGCCTCAAACAGATCCCCTGCATCATCACCACCGCCGGCGACGGCATCGAACTGTTCCTGTCGCAGATCGCCGAGAACGTCCAGCGCGAGGACCTCAACCCCATGGACCGCGCCGAGGCCCTGCGCCGCCTGCGCGACGACTTCGGCGTCAACACGAACAAGATCCCCGAATTCCTCGAACGCCACGGCCTCGGCAGCTTCGCCCGCAGCACCATCAGCAACATGATCCGGCTCACCGAGCTGCCGGAATGGGCGTGCGACCTGGGTTGCCGCCGGCCGATGACCGCCGCATGACGCCCGCGACCTGCTCCTGCGCCGTCGACCTGCCAGACGTCATGCAGAGCATCCACAAACAGCTGCAGCCCGAGATCACCTCCAGCCGAGGCCAGCGCGTGCAGGTCAATAACTTCCACCTTTTACGGGCCTTCGAGGGCGCCGGCTACCCGCGCATCGACACCGACTGGGGCGACGACGCCCGCCTGTACAAGCTCGACTCGAAGAAGGCCACCGCCGTCAAGGCCCGCAACGTCGGCCAGTTCAAGTTCGCCCTCGACCCGGCCGCCCACGAGCGCGAACAGCAGGCCGCCCGCGAACGCAAGGCCAAGCGCGAACAGCGCGAAAAACAGCAGCCGGCCGCCACCGCCGGACCCGCGGCCGCCGGCAACAGCCGCGCCGACGGCCCGCTGCAGCAGAAGATCATCGGCTACCTCACCGACTACGTCGACCCGGAACAGCCGCACTCCGGCGCGCTGGCTGCGCCGCCACCTGGTCGACATCCTCGCCGCCATGGACCCGGACAGCGCCGGCCGTCTCGACGACCCGCGCCGCCGCATCATGCTCTGGCTCGCCCACCAGGCGCCGGACAGCGCCCTGCGGTACATGGGCCCGCTGGACGACGACTGCAACAAACTGCCGCTGGAAGTCGCCGCGGCCGCCGGCCGCCAGTGCCTGGCCGACTTCCTCGGTATCGACTGGGACGAACCGGCGCCACGCCGCAGCCGGCCACAGCCTGGCCATCGCCGCCGTGCAGGGCATGAGCCAGGCGCCGCTCGTCCAGCTCGCCCGGTACATGCAGGTCAACCTCGATGCCGCGTACCGCATCGACGCAACCTTCCTCGCCATGCACACCGGCGCCGCCCTCGACAGGCTGTTCGAACGATCCGGCATTGACCCCGAGGAGGCCGAACAACAGGCCGCAATAGGCGGCGGCACATACGGCCTTCGATATCGCGACTGCGGCAAGGTCGCCACGAAACGCGCCTGGCTGCTGCGCCACGCACGAGGACGTCGGCGTCCCCGCCAGCATTCGCGCCGCCTGGGACGAACTCTGCCGCCGCGCCAGCGAGCGCGACGATGACGATGACGATGACGACGTCGATGAAGCCGGCACCGAGATCGACGACGAGCCCACCGACAGCGAACTCGGCCGCCTGCTGCGCGACGACGCCGGGGAGGTCGAGGCATGAACACCAGCGCCGTCGAACCTGTTCTGGACGTTATCTGGGATGCACGCTTAACCCAGTTCCTCGCCCAAAGCGACGACTACGGCACCGACCTGCTGAGACATGCCGCCCGTTACAGCTTCAGCAACATGGTCGCCAAGATCCGCATAGCGGCCGCGGCCGGCAACGCCGGCAGCCTGTTCCCCATGATGCTGGTGCCGTTCAACAACGCCGGCGACTTTAACGAACTGTCATACGAATCGCTGTCCACGGCGCCCGACAGAACCGACATCGCCGCACGCACGGCCGCAGCGCCTTATCGAGGCCCTTGGCCGCCAGTCTGCCGCACTCCTGGGCAGCGACGTGTTCCTGCGCTCGGTTGATGAGTCGCCGCTGCGTGAAAAGGACAAGGGCGCTTTCGCCGACACCTTCTTCGACCCGGCCTTCATAGCCGCCCGCGCCGTGCGCATTACCGACACCCTGCTCGCCGAGCTCGACCAGTCGGCCGCGGCACCGGACAACAAGCCGGAGGCCGATTCATGAAATTCCGCACCGTCTACTGCCTCGGCTTCGCCTTCTCACTCGACCACCGCCACGTCCTGCTGCTGAAGCAAGCGCCGCCCCGACCGGCAGGCCGGCCTGCTGAACGGCATCGGCGGCCGCGTCGAGTCAAACGAACTGCCGGCCGACGCCGATGAACCGCCAATGCCGCGAGGAAACCAGCCTCGCCATCAACGGCTGGCAGCACATCGTCGACATGCACTGCGGCGCGGACATCATTATCAACGTCTTCCGCACCTTCGACGACCTGATCTACGACGCCGCGGACGTCACCGACGAGGAACCGCAGATCGTCGCCGTCCCGCTGCTTTGGGAGCACGCCGTGATCCCGAACCTGCACTGGCTGATCCCGCTCTGCCTGGACCAGCAGATCATCACCGACCCGCACAGCCGTCCAGCAATGGGCGCCCATAACCTGTTTTTCGAGGACAACCCGTCATGACCACCAAATCAGAAGCCATCAACAACCCGGGCAGCTGCCTGAACAAGGCCGCCGCCGACGAACCCGTATTCGTGCTGCGCGCGAAAGACCCTCTCGCCGCCGCCATCGTCATGGGAGTGGGCCGCGACCGCCGATGAAACCGGCCACCACGAACACGACAAGATCGACGATGCCCGCCGCATCGCCCGCCACATGCAGAACTGGCGCGAACAGCAGGAGGCCGGGCAATGAATCCCGAAGAACTCAGGCCATGTGATAGCTGCGGGGAAAGACTCGGCCTTCAGTTTTACGTCGTCGACGTCAGCCCGGCAACTCATCGACGCGAAGAGCATCAGGGAACTGCAGGGCCTGACTATGATGACAGGCTCGGCAACCATCGCCGAAGCACTCGCGCCATCAAACCATGTCGCGGTTCGTTTAGCTGACAAGAACCCGGAATTCAACACCCGCCTGATCATCTGTCAGGACTGCCTACTAATTAAAAAGCTGCCGACTGGGCCTCCTGCTGGCCAACCAGGAGGAAGACAAGTGAAACCCTGCCCGAACCGCTGCGACGCAACCCCCGGCACGGACATTAAGCCGCAGCCATCGCGCTGCCCGCTCAGCAGTGTCAACCGCGGCTCCCAGGTCGTCTGCAACATCTGCCACATGACCGGCCCGCTCGGCGGCAGTGAGCATCAGGCCGTTCGCCTGTGGGACGAACTGCCGCGTGCGGCACAGATAGACTTCCTCAGCCAGGCGCTGAACGAAAGCGACGGAGTCTGCCGGTCATGACGTCCGCCGGCATCATCGACCTCGCAGCCGGCCTGCTGCTCATCATCGCCATGGTGCTGCTGTGAACCGGCTGCGTAACACGATCTGGATGCTCGGCATACTGCTCTGCCTGCTGGTCTGGGGCCTGGTACTCCACCGGCGGCAACCGCGCCGTCGACAACAAGGCAGCGGAAGCCGAACACGCGCTCGACCAGGCAACCGAACGCCAGCAGTTCTACCGCGGCCGCCTCACCGAGGCCGACGGGCGTGAATAACCCGACCCGCTACCAGCGCCGCCGCACGCGCAACGCCGTGCTGCTGACCGTCGCCCTGGCCGTGTTCGCCGGCCTCATCGGCGCCGCCTATGCCGGCTATATCAGCGAACAGATCACCCTCAACCGCATCGCCGGCAGCTGCACCGACCCGCAGATCCGCGGCTTCATCGTCCGCGGCCAGATATTCCGCTGCCGGCCGGATTACCGGCAACCGCTCGCCGGTACCGACCCGCCGCCGGTTTCCCCGGAAACCGCGCCCGGAGGCCCGGGCTGACATGCGCGCCGCCGGCGACACCGCCACCGCCATCGAGCTCGACCCGGCCGCGCTCGACGAACTGCTCGACCTCGTCGCCGAACACATCGTCGACGACTGGCTGGCGGAACAGCACGACGACCAGGATCAGTCGGAACCATGAAACACTGGACCACCATCGAGGAACAGATACTGCGCGAACACTTTCCGCAGGCCGGGATCCCTGCGTGCCGCGAACTTTTACCGGGCCGGCAGCGACGGCGCAATACAGCAGCACGCGTATCAAATGAAATTAAAGTCCAGAACACCGCGTGATGGCTATCAACGCCACAAGTCAACTCCGATGCTGGACGACGCGATCCGTGAGCTCTATCAATCAAGACCAGAAAAGGGCTGCATATACGCATTCGCGAAAAAGTGGGGCTATCCGCGCTGGTGGATATCGAAACGCGCACGCGACCTCGGCTTCGTGTCGCCACGGTTGTCTGAGCCGCCGTGGTCGGAAGCAGAGGACGAACTGCTCGGCCAGCACTCGCACAAAACGTTGTCCGTAATACAGCGCATTTTCAAATCTCACGGCTATACCCGCAGCGAGACCGCGATCAATGTACGCCGCAAGCGCCTGCATCTGAATGTACGCGACCCGGACAGATTCACTGCAACACAATTGGCGCGAATACTCGGCCTCGACAGTAAATCGGTCACAAGATGGATACATCTCGACATGCTGCCTGCTGAACATCGCGGCACTGCACGCACTGAATTGCAGGGCGGCGACATGTTCTGGATACGGCGCGACGATGTGCGCGAATTCATTCGTAATAACCCCGAGCGGATCGATCTGCGCAAGGTAGAAAAACACATGTTCATCGAGCTGCTGCTTGGTGGCGGGGCTCAATAAATTGGAGAAGATAAGATGTGAGTAAATATATACGCAGAAGAGATGACAAACCGTGTGGAAATTATTAAGTAAGAAGATTGACGAGCACAACTTCACCGGACTGCGTTTCCACTTAGAGCTGCCTGTAACCGTTGAATATGACAGCGAGGGGAATCCCGTCAATAAAAGCGGCCCCTTTATCCATCGGCCAGGTGATGATGATTCTAGTGCGATTACGTTTTGGGGTAAAAGGGATTTGCGTGACGTGTTACGCAAGGCCCTGCATGAACTGGACAAGCATTACGAGATTAACGAGGAAGGCAATGGGTGACAAATCCGGCATCGAATGGACCGACGCAACGTGGAATCCGATCCGCGGGTGTTCGATTGTGTCATCCGGCTGTCGTTCATGCTACGCCATGAAACAAGCACACAGATTTTCTGGCAAAGGACAACCGTATGAGGGCCTGACAAAACTGACAAAAGGCGGCCCGGTATGGACAGGCAAGGTCCGCCTGGTTCCAGAAGCACTCGACCAGCCGCTGCGCTGGCGCAAGCCGCGGCGTGTATTCGTGAACAGCATGTCCGATCTCTTTCACGAAGACGTGCCGTTCACTTTTATAGCAGCCGTGTTTGGCGTCATGGGCTGCGCATGCGATCACACATTTCAAGTGCTGACGAAGCGTCCACAAAGAATGAAAGAGTTTATGGATTGGATCAACATCCAACAGCCATTACACCCTGAATCTGGAGTTGAAATTCTTACGCAGGACATTGCCTGTGACCATGCCGATGAAGTTTTTATTTCACAGGGGATGCCCGTATGGGACAGAGAGCGTCTTTTACCATCTGTGTCATCGTCTTGGCCGCCGCCAAACGTCTGGCTCGGCGTCAGCGTCGAAGACCAACCAACCGCCGACGAACGCATCCCGCTGCTGCTGCAGACACCGGCGGCGGTGCGGTTCCTGTCGGTTGAACCGCTGCTCGGGCCTGTAGACCTGACATCGCTTGCACAGCCTGGCCCTAAATTTATAAATGGTCGCCCAGCAATAACGATCGACGCCCTTTATTGTCCTGTGCGCGTTGGCGCAAATAACGTTCACCGCAACTATCGACTGGGTAATCACCGGCGGCGAATCGGGCCCGCAGGTACGGCCGATGCACCCGGCCTGGGTGCGGTCACTGCGCGATCAGTGTGTCGCGGCTGGAGTTCCATTTTTCTTTAAGCAGTGGGGTGAGTGGGCGCCAGCGGAACAGCACGAAAGCCTATCGTCCAACATCAAGCCATGCACCGTCTCCTTTGCCGGCGACGTTTACTCCGGCTTCCACCGCGACCGTGACGACGACGCTAACTTGGTGCGCGTCGGCAAAAAACGCGCCGGCCGCACGCTCGACGGCCGGACGTGGGATCAGTATCCGGAGCCGCTAACATGAAAGCGTTATCAATCCGACAACCCTGGGCGTTCGCCATCGTAAATGGCTGGAAGCCGGTAGAAAACCGCACATGGCCGACGCGCTATCGCGGCCGAATACTGATACATGCCGGCAAAAAAGAAGAAACCGAAGATATCGAAGGCGTACTGGAAATGATTGCTGGGCAGACGGGCCTGCCCATACTCACGGTCATCGAAATGTACTTTGAACAGCAGCGCACCTTCGGCGGGATTGTCGGCGCCGCCACACTGGTTGATTGCGTTACGTCCTGTGACAGCTCATGGTTTGCCGGGCCTTACGGATTCGTGCTGCGGGATGCGATCAGGTATGAATACATTCCTTGCCGTGGCGCCCTGGGCTTTTTCGATGTATTCGCGCATAACGATATATTAAAGAACCTTGAAACCGGCAACGCATCCGACCAATAATCAGATCGTCTGAACGGGAGCTCGCATGTTCGATAACCTTCGCTGCAAACTCCGCCGCCTGCGTGCGCGCTGGCTGATCTGGTGGCATAGTGCCGATCAGCTGAACCGCCGCGCAAAGGTCGAAGCGCTATCTGTTCGACTGCGCCGAGGGTCAGCGGCCGCTGCCCGACGCGGACAAATGCCGCGCACTGGCACTGCAGCTCGGGATCCCGGAGAACCTGCGATGAGTTTGTCTGATGACATTACTGAATATCAGCGACAAGAAGAAATCTGGCTGAACACGCAGCGTGCCAAGTATGGCGACTATGAAAACCCGAACGAACGGCTGCCCTAATTGCGGTCGGTTTAGGATAGTCATTGGCGACGATCAAAAGCACCGATGTGAAAAATGTGCATGGTGCATCGAAGATGACGAATATGACAATGACTTCGGGGACTATCGAAGATGACCACCGCCGCCATCTACGCGCGCTTCTCCACCGAGCGCCAGAAAGAAACCTCGCTCGACGATCAGATATACCAGGCACGCAGGCGCATCGAACAGGAAGGCTGGAATCTTGGCCCGATCTACAGCGACAAGGAACTATCGGGCTCGATGCCGGTTGCCCTGCGTAACGGCGGCAAGGCCATGCTCGCCGGCGCCATAGCCGGTGATTATCAGATCCTGATACTCGAAGGACTGGACCGCCTGGCCCGCAACCTGGGCGAACAGGAACGCATCGTCGAGCAGCTCGAATACGCCGGCATCCGCCTCGTCGGCTATTCCGACGGCTACGACTCAACCAGCAAGACCCGCATCATCACCCGCGGCATGCGCGGCATTATCAATGCCGTCTACATCGACGACCTGCGCGAGAAGACCCACCGCGGCCTGGCCGGCCAGTTCGAGCGCGGCCTGTTCGCCGGCGGCATCAGTTACGGCTACAGAACCATCAAGGTCAAGAGAGGCCACCAGCTGCGCATCGACACGAAACAGGCCGCCATCGTCCGGCGGATCTTCGACGAATTCGCCGGCGGCGCACCATATAAAAGTATCGTCGCCGGACTCAATGCCGACGGCATACCGGCCCCGCGCGGCGGCACCTGGACCGTCAGCGCCATCTACGGCAACCCAGGCCGCGGCACCGGCATCCTCAACAACGAACTCTACAACGCCACCGACATGGAACCGCAGCCGCTGGGAGAAAAACCCCGCCACCGGCCGTCGCCGGCGCGTCGACCGGCCGCCGCAGGAATGGCTGCGCCGTCAGGTGCCGGAACTGCGCATCATACCGGCCGACACCTGGGATGCCGTCAAACGCCGGCAGCAGGCCGCCGGCAATCGCCAGGGAAAATCCGGGCGCCCGGTGCGCCGCCTGTTCAGCGGCCTGTTCCGCTGCCCGGAATGCCGCGGCCTGATCGCCGGTACCGACGCCCGCAGCTACGGCTGCACCAACCACCAGAACCGCGGCACCTGCGACGCCGCCTTCCGTATCCCGCGCCACCTCATGGACCGCAAACTGATCGCCGCCATCCGCACCGGCGCCTTCAGCCCCGCCGCTATCAAGAAACTGCGCGGCAAGATCCGCGCCGCCATCAAGGCCCGGCGCAACGACGACACCGCCGCCCGGCTCCGGCACGAGATCGACACCTGCCGCCGTGAGATCGATAACCTGGTCGACGCCGTCAGCCAGGACGGCGACTGGTCACCGTCACTGCGCGAACGCCTGTCCGCGACCGAGACCCGCAAGCGCAACCTCGAACGTGAACTGCAGCGGCACCGCCTCACCCGCCTGCCTGACATCCTGCCCGACATCGACCGCCGCATTCACGAATACAGCCGCGAATTCGAGGCCAACCTCGAACGCGACCCGGACCGCGCCCGCGGCATCATCAGGAACCTGATCGGCGAAGGGGAAATCGTCATCGAAAACGGCGCCATCTACGCCGAACTGACCGTCAACAGCGCATCACTGCTGCTCGCATCGGGAGGCGATGCCTATAATGATGGTAGCGGGGGCCCGCTTTCGGGCTGTAGGCAGCGGATTTCTATAATGAATTTTCATGATCGTAGCCGTGATGTGTTGCGGTCGGTGTGATGATTGCCGGCATCAACTTTTATGACATGAAATTAAATAATTTTGTGTCACGAGAGGGGTACGCATAACAGCTGCAGAAGTATCTATACTCGATAATAGCAACCAACGGTTGGGACTTTTAAGGAGATTACCATGACGAAAAAACCGAATATGACCCGCAACGGCTGGGCGCTGATGGCCCTGGAGCGCAACGGCAACGCATGCCGACAAGGCCTGCGACTGGCTGTACAAGAAAGCCGAAGCGCGACCCGGACCTGTTACGCTTAATAGTCGGTGAGGATGATATTCGCACAGGCGTGTTGCCGAAACGGTGCACGGTGCCATTCGCGGCAACCGGGCGGCTACACGCCGCACCCTGACCGGCGGCACCGGACCGGCCGGCGCCGACCGCCGGACCTTCGAGCAACGCGCTACCGACCGCAAGCGCGTCGCGGCACGGATGGTCAATCACGGCCTACGGCTGATCGCGGACTGGCCGGCTGCCGAACGGCAAGCGGCTGGGCGACGCCACCGGCGTCGAGGTCGGCCGCCACAGCGAACACGAGATCAAGGCCGGCCGCACGCGGGTCGCCACCGGCATATTCTACGGCCTGGTCGCGAAGCAGGCCGGCCGGCGCAAGGTCGGCAACGCGCTCAGCGAGGACCAGCTGCAGAAGCTGTACCAGAACGCCGAGCGGCAGGCGGCATGACACTTTTCACCGCGGGCGGCCGGAGTCGCGCTGCCTTTCTTAAGGCCAAGGCCCTTGTGCCGCCTGCAACCTTTTCCGGGCGCCGGCCAAGCGATCGATGCCTTTCTTAGGGCCACAGGGTTTTTGCCGGCGCACACCTGTTATCCGGGGCCGGTCATGACCGGCCCGCTCTTTCCGCCGGCGGGCCATACGCCGAGTGCCCTACTCGGGGCCAATTGAGGCGTGCCCGCCGGCACCCCTTTTTACGACGTGGCGGCCGGCATGGCGATGCCCTTCTCAGGGCCAACGCGGCACATGCCGCCGCGTCGTTCTTTCCCGCCGCCGGGCCCTGAATAAGATCCCCTTCTTGGGCCATCAGCACGTTGCCCTGGCGGCACCCCCAACACCGAGGAGAACCACCATGCTGCAACACACCCTGGCCGACACCTGCAACGGACTCGTCGAGCACGGCCGCACGCGTGCGGACCTGCTGCGCGCCGAGATATCGCTGACCAACCAGATCCGGGCCAAGTGCCGACACTATGTAGACTTCACCACCGACAACCTGGACCGCGACCAGGTCAAAAAGGAGGCGGACCGGCTGTACAAGGCCCTCTGCGGCCGCGGCACCCATGAGCTGGCCGCGCCGCTGGCGGGCGTCTCCATGCCGTTCTTCGAAGCCCGTGCGCCATCATCGAGGCCGGAATGCAAGGCCGAGGAGCGCCGCATGCAGCGGCTGGCCGAAGACACTGCCGGTCTGGCCGCGACTGGCCGACATCCGCGGCCTCGGCAGCCTGGGCCTGGCGCTGATCGTCGGCGCTGCCGGCAACCTGTCGGACTACCCGGATCATTCGAAACTGTGGAAACGCCTGGGACTGGCCGTGATCGACGGCGGCCGCCAGCGCCGGGTCGCCGGCAACAACGACCTCGCGGTGCGCCACGGCTACAGTCCACAGCGCCGTGCGGACATCTGGCGGATCGGGGATTCCCTGTTCAGGGCACAGAGCGAGCGGGTCGACAAGGAAACGGGGGAGCTGCTGCGCGCGGCCGGGCCGTGGCGCGAGGTCTACGACGCCCGCCGCCGGCCCGAGGCGACCGACAAATGCGCGACCGACGGCGTCATCCCGGCCAGCAGTACCCGGGCCACGGTCGACAAATGGCACGCGGCGGGGCTGGCGCTGGAGCACGTCACCGCCAGGCGCTGGAAGGAGAACCCGGCGGCTTACCGGTCGGCGAAGCACATCCATGAACGCGCCAGGCGTTACATGGAAAAGAAGCTGGTGAAGTTCATCTGGCAGCAGTGGCGACTGGCGCGGAACAGTGACTCTCCGGACCCTGCTCGCGCACTGGTGCCTGCGCCGTTACCTGCGCCGCTGCGGCCGGGGCGGCGTGCCGGCGGCCATGGAAATCGACTTCATCGAAGCCGGCACAGCCGACGCCGTCCGCCGCGATCTGGCGTGGAAATTGTCCGAATACGACGAGGCGCTGGTGCGGCTGGCGCAGGCCCGCGCCGAGGCCGAACGGCTGGAGACCGAACTTGTTGCACTGATCGGCCGGACTGAATACCTGCACCGCCGGCCGCTACCGCCCATGCCGCGGCGCGGCGCTCCAGAACAGCCGCCGCAACGCGATCAGCAGCACCCCCGCCACCACTCCATGAACCGCGGCAGGCCGGTCTCGATCGGGGTCTGCGGCGTGTAGCCGTAGTCGCGCTGCAGGGCACCGGTGTCGGCCAGGGTGGCGTGCACGTCGCCGGGCATCATTGGTTCGTGGCGGATGATAGCGCGCCGGCCGAGGGCCTGTTCCAGCACCCCGACGAAGTCCAGCAGTTCGACTCTGTGCCCGCCGCCGATGTTGTACACGCTCCAGCCGTCCGGCGGCCGGGCGTGGATGCGCGCGATGCATTCGACGGCGTCGTCGATCCAGGTGAAATCGCGCTGCAGGTGGCCGCCGTTGTAGAGACTGATCGGTTCGCCGCCGGCGATGCGCCGGGTGAAGTCGTAATACGCCATGTCCGGCCTGCCCCATGGCCCGTACACCGTGAAGAAGCGCAGCCCGCGTGCAGTGCAGTCCGCGCGTGCACTGGTAGGCGTGGGCGATCAGCTCGCCGGCGCTCGCCGGCGGCATACAGCGACACCGGCCGGTCCGCGCGATCCGTCTCCGCGCCGGCGGCCGCGGCGTCGCCGTAGACCGAACTGCTGGAGGCATACAGCAGCCGGCCCGGGCCGGGTTCGCGGCAGGCCTCCAGCACGTTCACGAACGCCGTGATGTTGTCGTCGACATAGACCCGCGGCACATCCAGCGACCGCCGCACGCCGGCCTGCGCGGCCAGGTGGATGACGCTGTCGGCGCCGGCGGCCAGCTCGCGCAACGGCCCGGCATGGACCGCGAGGTCCAGCCATTCGAACGCGAATCCGGGCCGCACCTGCAGCCGCGCCAGCCGCGCCCGCTTCAGTCCCGGGTCGTAGTAGCCGTTCAGGCAGTCGATGCCGGTCACCTGCCAGCCGTCCGCCAGCAGCCGCTGGCAGACATGGTAGCCGATGAACCCGGCCGCGCCGGTGACCAGTGCGTGCATCAGGTTTCCCCGGAAACCGCGTCGAGGTGGCGCCGGTACTCGGCCCAGACCCCGGGCGCCTGGCGCCTGACCCGCGCCGACCAGGGCTTGGCGCCGCCGGCGAAATGGATCAGGCGCGTGCCCGCCGGCGGCTCGGCCAGGCCGCGCATATCGCTGTGCCAGGACACCACGCCGTCGGCCGCGGTCCATACCGCCTCGCCCGGCAGGCAGTGCGACAGCCAGGCCTGGTCGGAACCGAACCAGGGCCGGCCGTTGCCACGCCGGTGCTCGCGCGCCGCGGCCGGCGACGCCTCCGGGTCGAACTCCGTCCACGCCCGCGGCCGGCTGCCGGCCGTCAGCAGCCACATGCTGCCGTTGTACGGGCAGCAGCGGCCGCGCACGATCACGAAATCCTCGGGCCGCTCGACCAGCGGCGCCATGGCCCCTGATAAATGATGTGTCGAGATCGACCGACAGCAGCCGCTCCCCAGGCCCCGCCAGCCCGGCGGCATCCGCCGCGAACAGTTTCAGCCGCCGGTAGCAGTCCGGCTTGCCGATGGCCACGTTGACCCGCGGCTCGTCCCAGATCGGCACGGTCTCGCAGCGGATCCCGGCCGGGTCGTCGGTCACGCACACGAACCGGTGCGGGATCGCCAGGTGCTCGGCCACCATGTGCGCCAGCGCGTTGACGTGCGCCGGCGCGTACGGCCGCCGCCAGCCGTTGCGCGGTTGCCATTTCCAGCAGACGACGGTCAGCATCCGTAAATGATGTCGTGGCTGTAGCGGGTTTTCTCGACGTAGCCGTAGCGCGCCAGGAACCGCGCGCAGTCGCCGGCGGCGTGGCCGTAGCGTTCGAGGCAGCGGTTCTCCTCGATCACCACCAGCGGCCGGTAACGGCGGATCGTGTGCTCGGCGCCCTCGAGCGCCGCCAGCTCCAGCCCCTCGATGTCGAGGAAAATCGCGGCCGGCGCCAGGTCCAGCGCGTCGATGGTCTCCAGCGGGCAGTCGCCGCCGGCGGCGGCCGGGTCGACGTGGTGCGTGCCGGTCGACGCCGGCGTGTGCACCAGCGCCACGCGCCCCGGCGCCGCACCCAGCGCCGAGCGCCGCGGCTCGATGTTGGCGCGGCCGGCGCAGTTCCGCGCCAGGCAGGCGAAATTCCCCGGCTCCGGCTCGAACGTGACCACGCGCTCGAACTTCGCCGCCAGCCGCAGCGGCCAGTAGCCGAGATGGCCGCCGGCCTGGATGCAGGTCCCGCGGTCGCGCGCGTACAGCAACGCGATATCGATCACCCGCGACTTTTTCATGCGCCGCTTCACCGGGTGCCGCGCCTCGTCCGTCTCCGGGATCCACCAGCCCTCGACCTGTTTCATGCCGGGCCCCCAAACCAGTCCATGTAGCGCCGGTGCACGTCCGGGAACTTGCGCGCGAACTCCGGCGCCCAGGGCTTGCGCTCGTAATTGCCGGGGAAGAACAGGATCCGGGCGGCGTCCGGGATACGCTTGCCGACGCGGGCCTTGCCCTCCCAGCGGTAGACGCCGTCCGGGTTGCCGTAGAACGGCCCGCCCGGCAGGCAGTACGAAATCCACACCTGGTCCGAACCGCGCCACGGCTTGCGCTTGCTGGTCCGCGTCAGCGCCGCGCGCATGCCGTCGCCGCTGAACGTCTCGTACACCTGCGGCCGGCTGCCCAGCCGGTGCAGCCACATGCTGCCGTTGTACGTGCACACCGCGCCCTTGAGACCGCGGAAATCGTCCCAGGTAATCAGCGGCGCGAGCTCGTCGAGCACCAGGCAGTCCAGGTCCAGCAGCAGCGCCCAGCCCGGCCCGAATGTCGCCGCCGCCCAGGGCGAGAACAGCTGCAGCCGCCGGTAGCTGTCATGGTGCGACGGCCGGTCGGCCAGCGCCGGCTCGTCCCACAGCGGCCAGGTCTCGCACTCGATGCCGGCCGGCTGGTCGGTCACGCACACGAACCGGTGCGGGATCGACAGGTGCGCCGTCACCATCCGGTGCAGGGCGTTGACGTGGCGCGCGTCATACAGCGCCCGCCAGCCGTCCCACAGGAACGTGAACACCGTCAGGTCATGCGCGGGCATTGGCGCGCCCCCACCAGCCGATATCGATATCCATGGCCTGCATCAGCGCCGCCGGCGCTTCCGGGGACGCGATGTCGAACGTCACCCCGCCGAGCGTCGCGATCACCTCCAGCGCGCTGTCGTAATGCCGGCCGATCCAGGCGCGGATATCGTTATCCGTGGTCGCCGCGCCGTATAGCCCCGGCGCATACACGATCCGCTCGCGCAGATCGCCGTGCGCGCGGATGCTGGCCAGTGTCAGTTCCGTGTCGCGGGCCTGCAGGATAAAGGTGCAGCGAGGGAATTCCGCCCGCACCCGGCACAGGAAATCCGCATCCATCTGCGGCCAGACGTTCATGCCGTGCAGGCAGGTATCGGGCTGCGTCACCGCCTCGACCGTCTCCATACCGTGCAGCAGCGGCCGCCCGTGCAATAGGTTGCGGTGCATGATATAGCCCGCCGCCGGCTTGCCGGGCTGGTGCCGGCGCACCGCGTGCAGGCCGGCACTGCACAGCGCCTTATACAGTGTCGTCGTGCCCGTCTTCGGCAGGCCGATGCACAACGCCTTCAGTTCCATGGTTTCTTTTTCCCCGAGTAGTGGATGATCTTCGCGTCCGCCGGCGTGGCGGACGGGTCGATAAAGCGGCGGCGGTAGATGCCGGGGCCGAACCGTGCCTCGGCCGCCGGCAGCCGGTAGCTGAGCCAGGCCATGTCCGAACCGACCTTGCGCATGCCGCGGTGCCGCGGGTACCAGGCCGCCAGCAGGTTTTCCGCCGCGTCCGCGCCGAGCTCCTCGAACTCCTCCCAGACGAACGCGCGCGCGCCGGCGGTCAGCAGGTAATTGCCGGTCGACCAGCGCACCTTCGGGTAGCGCGGGTCGTACCAACCGACGAAGTCCTCGTCCCGGTCCAGCAGCCCGGTCAGGTCACCGACGATGTCGACGTCGATATCGGACAGGAAAATCCGCCCCGGTATGGCCCGCGCCGCCGCGGCCGAGAACAGCCACAGCTTGCGGTAATTGTTCGGCAGCGTGACCGGGTTCGGCAGCGCCTCGATGCCGGGGTCCAGCCCGGCCGGATCGTCGGTGATGCAGATGGCCAGGTACGGCCGCCGGTAGTGCCCGGCGAACTGGCGGAAAAAGCGGTTCACATGCGCGGCCGTGTAGTGCCGGTGGCCCGTCGGCGACGGGTACTTCCAGGTGACGACGTTCAGCACGTCAGACCCAGTTCAGATGTTCATAGCGCTGTTCATCTTCAAGCCACGCGGCCGTCGCCCATGAGCCGTCAGCTGCACACCAGATAGCCGGTGTGCCATAGAAGAAGAATGGATGGCCGAGGCGCAACGCATCCCTGATATCAGATACTGGATTATCCCGACTGCGTATCTCCGATACACCTTGCGTACTCCCATCACCGCCCGATGCAACATCACCTGCTTGGAAGTCCACGGACTCAACACGGCCGGTTTCGCCCGTGCCATCATTCATGATGTAGCGGTTCGCGATAATGCCGGCGATCCGATTACTGGCAAACAGGCACGGTGTAAAACAGCCGAATTCACGCGCGGGCGTATATAGCCCACGGAAATACAAGGGCACGTTGCCACCGCCAGGTCCTTGCGGCCAGTAGTTGCCGAGGACGAACTGCACCGGCTCTATCGTCGGCGAGGAGGCTGCCAGCGCCTCGACCGCCTCCCCGAAGTGAGCGTACTGGGCACCGAAACCGGCCAGCACATGATCGTAGGCACTTGCCCCTACCGCCTCGTCGTCGAATGAAAAATCGAACGGTCCGAAGTCGGCGGACCGGCTGCCCGACCCGCTGTGTGAGTTGCACTCCGCCGAGGGATAGGTCGGGCAATTAGTCACAATGGTCTCGCCGCTGCCGCTGATCGAATAATTGCCGGTACGGCTGATCAACGTGTTGCCGTTGCGGCGTAAGGTCACGGTCACCGACCCCAGCCCCGACATCGAGGCACTCAACGTGACCGACTGTCCGCCGCCCGTGCCTTCTCCGCTAGCCGTCTGACTCATCTTGCTGTCGAAGTCTATCGTCAGCTCGACGTAGTTACCCTGGTCGTCGTAGCAGACCGACAACAGACGATCCATAACAGTTAGCTGGTCTGTCCGGTAATCGCCCTGATTGATCGCAATCTGGCCACCTGTGGTGTTGACTTCCAGTTCGGTTCCGCCCTCGCCGTCGCTGACCTGAGCTACAATACCTGGCCATCTGTACCATCCACATCACGCAGGAAAGTGTGCGCCACCGCGTCCCTGATCGAGATGAATGAGCGCCGAACCGACGCCGTCACGCTGAAATCGATGTTACCGGAGCGAGGATATCCAGAGTCCGGCACGTCCGTGATCGTCAATTCCCAGACGACCAGCGGATACATGTGAAAAATGTCATACCGCGCGTGGGCGTCGTCGATCGACGCCTGATTGTTTAGCCCGCGATTAGTCAGCAGGAACCGGGTCCCGTCCTCGTTCTGATCGGCAACGACGACAGCAACAGACCACGGTTCCACACCAGGCCCGGCTGGCAAATCGGTGATCCCGTCGAGCCCCGCCGGCGACAGATTGAGCGATGTGACAGCTACGTCGTCCTGCATCGAGTCTGAGATGGTAAATAGGCGGCGAAACACCACGTCTCCAGACAGCACGTCCGCCTCCTGGTCCAAGCGCACGTCGGTCAGATCCACCATCCACGGATACCCCGAGGAATCGAAGTACACACCTGACAGCTCACGCTGCCACACTGGAGTGCCGGACTCTGCCTGCGCGAGCACGCCATTCACCTTGTCACAGTCGCCGGTCACAAGCCCATAATCACGGTATTCACGACCGGCGGCCGCATCTGCCGCCTGTTGCTCCGTCGTACGCTGCGGCAGTATGCGATTACCATCGACTAATTTGACACAGCGCGTTTTCGGGCGCGTGAACCACGCCCCGAACAATGTACTTGCCGGCACAAGCGCCGGGAAATTCACCGTGCCGTTGTCGTCCGCCAGTTCGAGCACGCCGTCGCGCGCGCAGCCGTGGTACGGGAAGCCGATGAAATGCGGCGTCGACAGGCGCCGGAAGGGTCGGGCAGCATCGTTCGCAGGGATCCGGATTTTGACGGAAAAAATTGAAATTATTTGAAATTTATTGCGGAAATTATTCGGCGTCGGGGTCGTCGAACGCCAGTGTCACGGCGGCGCCGTTGCGCGTCTTCCATCTCGATCGCCAGGATATTGCGGTACTCGAACACGATCAGGCCGTCCGAGCTGGTCAGCTCGTAGGCATCCTCGCTCAGGGTCCGCGCGCCGGCATCGGGCTCGGTCAGCGGCGAGGCGATGCCGGCCTCGCCGGCGCCCCCTCGGGCTCGGCCCAGGCCGCGCGCGGCATCGATCGGCTGCTGCCTGGACGGCGGTTCCAGTTCCCGCCGCGTGCCGTCCTCGGCCGGCAGCAGCCGCCACAGGTCGCGGATCAGCGTCCGCGTATTGCCCGTGGTCGGCATGGCTCAGGCGGCCGGCTTGACGCTGAACAGCGACGTGCGGATGCCCAGCTCGATGGCCTCGCCGGCCTCGCCGGTCGCGTCGTCGATGCGGATATGGATGCCGATGGCATTGTCCGGGCCGGGCTGGATGATCGACTGCCCCAGGTCCAGCGCCGCGCCGGGGCGTGTTCACGTCCAGCCCCGCCGCCGACAGCGCCAGCGTGATCTCGCCCGCCGCGTGGCCGCCGCCGGGATCGGCGTCCGTCACCTCGACCTGCAGATTGCCGGCCACCGCCTCGAGGTACGCGTCGTCGCCCGGCGAGCCCAGGTACAACACATGCTCGACCGGGGCCGACGAACCGTCGTCCTTCTGCGCCGCCAGCAGCGGGCCGGTCTGCGGCACCGTCAGCTGCGCGTCCAGGTACAGCCCAAAGCGGTTCGGAACCGTGCTCATGCCGCCGCCTCGTCACGGCCGCGCAGGTATCGCTGCGCATTGAAACCCAGCAGCGCCCGGGTCAGCGCCGGATCGAAGCCGCTGCTCTCGGCCCAGGCCAGCCAGGCGTGGACATCCTTCGGCGATACACTTCGAATTGCAGCCGCGCGCGTCCGGGTAGATGAACGTGAACCACAGGTCGAACCGCGGGTCCTTATTGTCGCGCCCGGCATCGTAGATCCGCGCCCACGGGAAGGTGCGTTCCATCGCCCGGCCCAGCCAGCCGTGGCCGATGATGCCGATGCTGCCGATCCTCGTGTCCGTCATGGTTGCCGTCTCCCGTTCTCTGTTATTGCTTTAGCCGGCGGATGTCGGTCCAGAACCGGTATGCGCCGACGAACCGGCCGCGCGTGTCGCGCACCGTCACGCAGTGATCCGTGATCGTCAGCTTCACCCGCCGGTGGCTGTACAGCACGCGCCGCTCGCCGAATTCCGTCTGCGCGCAGGTAATCTCGAAGTCGCCCTGCGTCCGGATGGTCATGGTCAGATGTTCGTCACTTCCAGCTCGTCGTCCGGGATCTCGACCAGCAGGTCGGTGCCGGTCTCGACCGTCAGCTCGGCCATGTCGCTGTCCTCGATCGGCGGCGTGCGCACCAGCTGGCGTTCCGGGTACAGCGTCGTGTTCTCGCTCACCGGCTCGCCCTCCTCGTCGGTGAACGGCTCGTCCTCGCTGTCGATGACCCCGACGCGCACGCCGTAGTTGCCCGCGTAACCCTGCTCGTTCTCGTCGAACGGCGGGTCTCCTCGCCCAGCAGTTCGCGCGCGCCGTACTGCGAATTCTGCGCCGTACTCAGCACGCTGCCAGCCGGCGGCAGCTGCGCCGCCGCCGGTACCGCCGGGATGGCCACCTCGGTGTCGCGCGCCGCCTGGCTGCCGTAGCGGCGCGACAGCGCGATCTGCACCGAGGTCACGGCCTCGCCCGAGATCACCTCCAGCCGCCACTCCAGCCGCCGCGCCTTGCCCTGTGCGCGCAGCTGCGCCGCGGCCAGCCGCAGCGTGTGCGTCAGGTCCAGGTCCGGCCGGCACACCGTGTCCCAGGCTGCCGAGTTGCGCCGGTGCGCGTCGAGAATGTCGCGCCGGGCGCGGGCGACAAGCGCCCGCATGGTCGTGTCCGCGGCGGCCCGGTCGTAACCCGGGATGTCGTCGCGGTCGCGCGCCAGGTCCGCCGTCTGGCCGACCCGGATGACGCCGGTCTGGATGTCCTCCGGCGCCTGCGACTCGGTCCACTCGGTGGTGTCGTACGGCGCCCGGAAACCCTGCCGCCGCGAATCCGGCCGCGTGCCGATGCCGGCCGCCGACTGCGGCGCCAGCAGCCGCAGGCCGTATTGCTCGGTGATCGGCTGCGCGTAGCGCTTGGCAACGATGGCGCTGTAACCGAATATCTTCTGCGCCCGCACCTGCGCCGAGGCCAGGAACTGATCGGCGTCGTGCCGCCGCAGTTGTACTCGCCGTTCGGCGGCAGCGGCTCGAAACTCAGCGCCTTGACGATCCAGCCCGACCGCGACAGCGCGTCGCGCACCATCTGCCGGGTCGGCAGCGACCGCGGCTCGGTCAGGAAATCGCACACGTCGCCGGGGAACGTCCAGCCGATATCCAGCTCGCGTTCCTTCAGCCGCTGGTAGCCGTAGCTGAACTCGATATCGATCTCATTCAGCACGTCGCGCGCCGGCGTCAGGTCGATGAGATACGACTCGTCGATCGCCGAGTCGTCGTCGAACGTGAAGTCCGCGCCCGCCTTCGCCGCCCAGGGCGTGAACCGCGGCTGGCGGAAGGCGTCCAGGTCGGCGTCGCCGGCCAGCGTCGCCAGACGGTTCTGCAGCCGCTCCCAGCCGCCCGGGTTGGCCTGGTTGTCCAGCAGCCGCTCGGCCTCGATCGCGTCCGGCGACAGCGCCTCCAGGCCGGCCGCGCCGAGGCCGTCGATCAGCCGCTGCATCTGGTCCGAGCAGTGCATGGTCAGCTCGCCGTCCAGCACCCGGTATTCCGGCCGCTCGACCCGGCCGCTGAACAGCCGCCCGATCCACAGCGGCGCGCCGGCGGCCGACAGCAGCCGGTAATCGATGCTCACGTCCAGGTCCTGCCACGCCGACGGGTCCACCACGCCCGGCTCCGGGTGCCAGCGGAACACCGCCGTGCGCGCCATGCCCTCCTCGGCCGCGATGTCCACCGTGCCCACCAGCCGCGCCGAGATATCCTCGCCGCCGAGGAACACCTGCGCCGACCAGTACAGCGACGCGGCATTGAAGTCCGGCTCGCTCGCGTACACCAGCTGCTGGATCGGCACCGCCAGCCGGTGCTCGCCGTACAGCACCTGCCGCACCGGCACCGCCAGCCGCTCGGCGCTGATGCCGTCGCCGTTGACCGCATGCGCATTCACCGCCGCGCCGTTGACCGCGCCCGGCGTCACCGGCCAGTTGACGTATTTCAGCACCGTCAGCGGTGCGCCGGCCGTGAACCCGAACACCGCGCCGCCGGTCAGCCGCGCGTCGGCCTCCAGGTCGCCGCCGCTGCCGAACTGGAACGTCGCCCCGCCCGCCAGCCGCTGCGCCACCGCCAGGATGGCCGCGGCCGTGAACCCGAACGTCGCACCGCCCGCCAGCCGCGGGTCCTTGATCGAGCCGCCGGACGTGAACCCGAACGTCGCCCCGCCTGCCAGCCGCTTCTCGACCGTCAGCCCGGCGCCCGGCGCGAACTCGAACACCGCCCCACCGGCCAGTACCGCGTCCGCGACCAGAGTGCCGCCGGCCGTGAACTCGAACACCGACCCGCCGGTCATGGCCTTGTCCACGTCCAGCAGCGCCGCGGCCGTGAACCCGAACACCGCGCCGCCGGTCAGCGCCTTGTCCACGCCCAGGTCCGCGCCGGTGGTGAACTCGAACGTCACGCCGCCGGCGAGCTGGATATCCGCATTCAGCGTCGCGCCGGCGTCGAACTCGAACACCGCGCCGCCGGCGAGCGGCTTCTCGACCGTCAGCGGCGCCCCGGCGGTGAACTCGAACACCGCGCCGCCGGCGAGCTGCACATCCTGGTCGACGGGCGGCCCGCCGAGGGCCTTGGTGCCCCAGGCGTAGGAACCGAGACTCAGTAATCGCTCCGTCAGTCGACTGTCAGTTGACTGTCATCCCGGCACGCGCGGGAATGGAAGGAAACATCGAATGGAACACACAGCGGCCAGGGCGCGGCCGGCATCACGCGGGCTCGAACAGCGCCGTCAGCTCGGACTGGATCCCTGGTATCACGCAGCGCACGCGCACCGGCGAACCCTCGTCGAAGTCCACCGGATCGTCGCTGTTGCTGGACGCCAGTACCGTGCCCAGCGATACGGTGTTCGGCGAACCAGTGTTGAACGTGCCCCGGCAGTATATCCAGTCGTCGCCCTGCTCGACGCTCACCGGATAGTCAACCGTATCCGCCGCGCCGGCGACAGCAAACGTGTCGTGGCCGGACAGCGCCGAACCGGCCAGCGTCACCGTGTCGTTGCCCGCGTTGATGGACCCTATCTGACCGGCGCGGTGGAGGATGTCAGGAATACCTAAAGATAGATCGAGAATAGGTGTGTCCGTTAACCACGTCGCGCCATTGATCGTGCCATCATTATTACTACCAGAATCATCTCCTGCCGTTATGCCCGAGCCTTCGTCAAAGCGCCAGTAGCCAATAAGACCAGTCTCATTACCTATGAGACGCCGATTCATGTTGTCCTGAATCTGCTGCTGGGTTCTAACCGTGTCCCATATACGAATTTCATCTAATTTACCATTCCAGAATCTCTCTGGCCTCTGAATTACCCATAGCAGCAATAAAGTTACTGAAAGATGCCGCATCAATATTCTCAGTCATTGCGCTTGTATCAACTTGATTTCCATCAAGGTACATAATATAACCGGAAGAAGGATTATAGGTTATCGCTAATTGATACCAAGTATTAAGCGATACTACCCCTGACAGAAGGATTGTGGTCCATCCACTGGTGCCAAAGTTTGCTCTAAAAGATAGTTCATCAACAGGGGCGCTATCCCCCATATGGATCAAAACGTCATAATCGCCTCTAGCTGAAAATATGATGTGAGAATCCGAGGAACCTTGTGATCCAGGAAATTCGGATACCAATACATAAGCCTCAAAAGTAAAACTATTCCTCCACTAAATGGAAAGACCCGAATGAACCTACATCAACATAATCATTCGTACCGTCAAAGCTCAGTGCGTAGGGATTCGCGTCAAACTGCAACAGGTTTTGCAGCTCACCCTTTAGTCCCGGCAGCACATAAAACGCCTCGACGCCACCGCTGAACGACACCGCGTTGCCGCCGTTGCTCGAGGCCAGCGGCGCCGGCCGGGCGGCGCTGTCGGGGCTGCCCTGCTCGTACCCGATCCGCAGCAGCTCCCAGTTGTCGTCGTCGTCCCGCAGCTCGACGTGGTACTCCGGCGGGGCCGGATTCCAAACGGCGGCAACGGCGGCAATGCCTTCAGTATCCGAAGCGTGACTGGTCGTGATTTCGTGGCCGGTACGGTCGCTCGCAGCCGGTTCGACGTGGGCACCGCTGAACTGTGAGTTGTTATCCAGTGCGACGTTATACTGTTCTGCACCGCCGGACCACGATATGGTGTTGCCGCCTTCGCCGTTCGACTGCCCCGCGACGACCACCGCACCCTCCGGTACGTCCACCGTCAGCGTCAGGCCCGTGCCACTGGCCGCGCCAGCCGAGTCCGAATCATCCGGGACGGCAGCCCCCTGCCCGGTGACACGCCAGACGCCGATCAAGCAGCGTCGAGCGTCAGCGTCGAGCGTCACGTCCACGTCCACGGTATTACCGTCTGGTACGAGTAGATGTGCCAGTACGACTTGGGCGTTGCCGCCCGACTGGACGATTAGGGTGGCCGCACTGCCGTTGATGTTTACAGACTGAACGCCGACCCCCCGGTTTTTTCTACGTGGACCACGACCACGACCAGCCGATCCGTCGCGGGAGTACCGGCATTAACACCAGTAAAGGTGTAGGACGACTTTGTTGACGTATTGCTGGTGGTACCTATGTGCTGCACGTCCGCGGGTATGACCTGATTCGCGCCCGCGCTGGCGAACGTCTGGTGGCCGTCGACCGCCGCGCCATCGAACTGGATGTTGCCGCCGGACAGCGTGACAGCCTGTGCCGCGGCGTTTAAAGGTTCGCCGAGCACCATTATTCCTGCACTCCTAGTACGCTCAATAAATCACCATCGAAAACATAAGTGCCGATGTGCTGAAGACGGATCCAGGGACAGATCCAGGTCTGGAAACCCAGAGCCGAGGCGCGGCGGCAAAATGAATAATCCTCCGGCAGAAGCTCGTTCGTGTCCGGGTCGATGCGTGAATCGAAAAACGCCGTGATACTGCCGCCGCCCATAATCTTGCAGGCGAGATCGGGAAAGGCTTCGCGCATTCTTTCGAATACTTCGCGCCGGATCATCATGAACCCGGTCGCGGCCTCGCGGACCCGCAGCGGGTATCCCCTGTCCGGTAATTCACCGGCAGTCGTGTTTAGCGCGAAATCGCCAGCATAGCGTTGCAGATCATCGGCGCTGTTCACCAGTCCATTTTCTATAGCACGCCATAGCTGGTCCCATGCGATCCGTTTCTTGGGATAGGCCCCGCACACAATCGCATATTCACTGTCGGGCGCGGCCAGCGCGGCCAGGTTAAGCACGTCCTGCGCAGTAAAGGCGATGTCGCTGTCAATAAACATCAAGTGCGTGGCATCCGATCGCATGAACTGGTCGGCCAGAATGTTGCGGGCGCGGTGATGAGACCATCATTGCCGACACAGCGGGTCTGCAGCGGCAGGCCATTCACGGCGCACAGATATATCAGGCTGGATATGGCGTTCTGGTATTCCGTACAGCACTGCCCGCCGAACATCGGGGTCGCCACCATGATCCGGCGCTGTTTCATTTCGGCGTTACTTATCTCCATCATGCCACCCCGAAACATTCCTTGAGAGCACTGAGTCCGCCAATCAGGTCGACCCTCAAGACAGGCGTGCTGAACGCGACCTGGCCGCCGGCATTGCTGCTGGCACTGGGTGTATCCGGCCGGGTTATGTAGGGGTTCCCCGCGTTATCGGCAAACACGCCCCGCGTCACTTCCCAGCCGACGCCGTCCTCATCAACACGGTACGGATACTCCGTACCGTCGACGGCGCCGGCGGCGACCAGTGTGCGTTCCCCCTCGACCGCGGCGCCGTCCAGATAGAACACGTCGATCACCTGCCCATAAAAGACGCGAACCTGGTGGAAGTCGACGGACACGGTACCGGAGGCGAACACTTGCTGGCGCTGTGTCGTTACACCGAAACCGGAGTTCTCCACATCGGACGCGACCACTTCGCCGTCGATATCAATTCCATAAACAAATTCCTGCATACTGAAGCTGCCACTTTCCTGAAAACAGTTCAGTGTGGCGCCGCTGCTCGGCGGTTGGCCGCTCGGGCCTGTAAAGCAAAATCCGGTGGCAACAGCGCCGTCGCCGCTATGCGCCATTTCCGACTTGGCCTCAATGCGCGTGATCGGCTCCCCGTCCGGAATATCGAGTCCGTAATCGTAGCTTCTCAGCCACGCAGAGCCATTGTCACCGCTCGTATCCTTAGTGGCGTTGGCCCCGTCGTTGGCCAGGATGTTACCGACGTTGCTCCAGTTGCCCGAGATTGGCCCAAAGGCGGCACAGCCATTCGACAATGACGAATTGTTCTGCGAATTGCCGGGAAGGTCCAGCCCGTATCGCCAGATGTATCGAATACCCCGGCGTCACTTCCTGCGCGGCGCGGTGCAGTACGTCTAGGGTCATGCATCATCTCCCCGTGGGAGCGGATCACATCCGCGAATGAATGAATCGCGGACACAGTCCGCTCCCACAGTGATCAGCGTCGACGCTTCGGCCGGGTTCACGATCGGGAAGCGCAGGAACAGCTCGCCGGATTCGAAATACACCGGGTCGCCGTTGTTGATCACCTTGGCGTCGGTCAGGTTGCCGCGGCACAGCCAGTTGCCGGCGTTGTCGAACAGGTCGAAGTGATCGACCGGGTTGTCGCTGCTCGACCAGTTGCTGCTGGCCTGGCCGAAGTCTATCTGCACGCCGTTGACCACCTCGACGTACTCCGCGCTGCCGGCCTCGCCCTCGCCGGCCGAGGCGCCGCTGTTCTCGCCGCCGGTGCCGAGCCAGTTCGACTCGCTCGGGTCGAGCTGGACGCGCGCGTAGTCGCCGGCGGCGACCTCGGTGCCGTCCTGGCGGATCAGCGCGACGTACAGCTCCGTCGGTAGGGTGAAGGCGATGCCGCGCGCCAGCGCGTCCAGCCAGCGGTTGGCCAGGGTATGGGTTGCACCTGAATGTGCCATGTCGAATCCTCCGGGATGAAAAAGCCCGGCGCGGCCGGGCTGGGTTGATATGTCGGAACGGTTTCCCGGGAACCGGGGCTGCTGCCGGTCAGGCCGTGCTGTCGAGCGCGTCCTGCACCGCCTGCCACATGCCGGCGGTGATGCGGGCCTCGATGATGGTCCCGGCCGGCCAGGCACGCGGCGGGAAGCGGTCGAAGTCCTCCACCGCCCGCTCGACCGTGATCTGCTCGGCGCTACCGCCGTGGCCCGTGGCGCGCAGGATCTCGATGGCGCCGGCGATGTTCGACAGCGTCAGCAGCAGCGGCCCGTCGGCCACGAAATCGCCGAGGTGCTCGCGGCCGGCGTCCAGCGTGATCGTCGTCGTCTCCGTCGTGATCGGCGCCGCCAGCTTCTGCCGCCAGTTGTTGACTGTTCTCATGTCATTTCCCCGTCATTGCCAGGCCGGCGATCCAGTTAAACCAATCGCGGACACAGTCCGCTCCCACACGAGGCACGAGCGACGAGGAACGCGCGGCACAGCCGCGTCATTGCTCCTCCGCATCCAGCGTCCAGCCGAACGTGGCGCCGCCGAGATCGCCGCTTTCCTGGATCCCGCGCGGCGCCAGCACCGTGATCCTCGGGCCAGTACCAGACCTCGTAGCGGCTCGCGCCGGCGACGGCGTCCAGTGTCGCCGTGTCGCCGTCCATCTCCAGCGGCGTGCGCGTCAGCTCGCCGTTCACCAGTGCCCAGCCCAGCGGGCCGTAGCCGCTGTCGCTGCGCCGCGCCGCCGGGATATCGAATTCATTGCCCGAGGCCGCGACCGCGCGCGGCGCCACGCAGGCCAGCAGCAGCGGCTCGCCGAAATCCAGCGCCGCCAGTTCGCGCGGCGTCCAGCCGTCGCCGCTGATCCGGGTGCGCAGTTTCTGCCAGCGGTTCAGCAGCCGCGCCGTGCCGGAGGCCATGCGCAGCTGGGCGCGGCCGCCCAGCAGTTCGTAGGTCTGGCGGATGCCGATGTTGGCCTCCGCCGGCAGCGTCACGCCGCCCAGTATCAGTCCCGCCTTCATGCGCGCCCTCCGGTCAGTGCCTCGCGGCTCAGGGCCCGGCGCAGGCGCCGCACCTCGTCGTCGCCGCCGGCCAGCTCGACGCTGCCGCCGCCGGGCAGGTGCAGGTGCACCGGCGTGCCGGCCGGGCCCGGCGCCGGCATGTCGTCAAAATCCAGCCGCGGCACCGCCGGCAGCCGTTCGGCCGCGCTTACCAGGCCGCCGCCGGCAAAGCCGGGTACGCGGCCGGTGCGGTTCAGGTAATTGAGGAAGCCGGCGCCGTACTCGCGCATCAGGTTCATGGCCGCGCGCTGGCGCAGCACGAACTCGCCGTTCGACAGCAGCGCCGGGATGCTGTCCGAGGTCGGCCCGCCGGCGCCGCGGATCCAGCCGCCGCCGGCACGGCCCTGGACCCGTTCCAGCAGCTCGTCGGCGGCCGACAGGTCCGGCGCCTCGCCGAACTGCACCGGGATCACGATCGGATTCTGTTCCAGCTGCTGCCTGCACCTGAGCTCGCGCAGACTGCTCGGCGCTCTGGGCCGCGCTTTCCTCGTCGAAGCCGATCTCGATCCGGCGCAGGAATTCGGCGCGCGCGGTCAGCTCCTCGATGGTGCCGGCGATCTGCTCGACATTGGCCTGTGCGGCCTCCTCGCGGGCCCGCGCCGCCTCCTCGGCGATGCGGCGGATGTTCTGGGCGGTGCCGGCCAGCGCCAGGGTGTTGGTCTCGCCAGCCTCCTGCAGTTCCTCCAGCCCCTTGCCGGCCTCGCGGGCCAGCTCGATGGCGCGCTCGAAGTCGCCGGCGGCCAGCGCCTGGCGGGCGCGGGCCTGGATGCCGGCGATATCGATGAAGTCCAGTTCCTCCTCGGGCCCGGCCGCGCCGCGGCTGCGGATGCGGTCGACCAGCGAGGCGAACTCCTCCTCGATGGCGACCCGCTCCTGCTGGATCTGCTCGAGATCGCGTCTGCGCGCTGCTCGTACTCGTTCAGCTGCGCCGCCAGTTCGCGGCGGATGATGTCGGTCTCCTCGGCCTTGATCCGGGCGACCTCGGTGTCTGTCGGTCCTGCAGAGGTCGAAGACTCGCGCAGCTCGGCCAGCTGGTCCTGCAGGGCCGCCAGCGCCTCGCGCGCCTCGCGCTCGCGCCGTGCCGCCTCCAGCGCCTCGGCGAGACCGGCGCCGCTCGGGTCCTCGGGATCGAAGCTGCTCGCGGCTCCGATCTCGCGGCGGCGGTTCGCGTATCGCAGTACTGCCGGCAGGCGCCGCCAGCCGCTCGGCATAGGCCTCGGCCTCGGCCAGGGTCAGGTTCTTCGTTTCCTCCTGCGAGAGGATCAGCGTATCGGCGTACTCGCGGTTCGCCTCGATGCTGGCCCGCAGGTTTTCGCGCTGGCGCTCCTGCTGCTGGGCCAGCCGCTGCATCTCGTTGCGGTGTTCCAGGAACATCGTCGTCGAGGGTGATGACCTGTGCCGGCCAGTACCGCCAGCGGCACGCCGCGCAGCAGCAGCCGCGTGGCATTGTTCAGCGTCAGGGTGCCGGCCGCGGCCAGCCGCAGGGCGTTGTACGCCTGCCGCAGGCCGATCGCCCAGGCCGCCTGCGCCAGCGTGATGCCGGCGATCAGCCCGAGCATGACCCGGAACTCCGCCGGCAGGCCGGCCACGGTCTGCGCCAGCGAGCCCAGGGCCTCGGCCGCCGGCAGCACGCCCTGCAGCACCATGTCGCCCAGGTCGACGCGGATGTCGGCCAGCACGGCACTGAACCGGCGCATGCGCTGCTCCGGCGTGTCCGCCATCTTGGCATAGGCGGCGTCGGTCGCGCCGGCGGAGCTGCTCATGCCCTCGATGCTGTCGCGCAGGCCGTCCATGTTGTCGGCCAGCGCCAGCACCGCCAGCCGGCCCTCGACCTCGGGGATGATCTCGCGCAGTTCCTCGGCCGCCAGGTCCAGCGCCGAGATCTGTTCCAGCGTGCCGAGCAGGCCGTCCCACTCGATGCCGAGCTCGTCCATGGCCTTGCGCGCCGCCTCGGTCGGCGTCTGCAGGCCGACGATGGCGCCGCGCAGCGCCGTGGTTGCCTGCGGCGTGCGCACGCCCACCTGCGTCAGCCGGGCGACGGCGCCGGCCAGTTCCTCGAACGGCACGTCGGCGGCCGCGGCGATCGGCAGCACCTGGCCCAGATTCTGGGTCAACTCCGGCAGCGTGGTCACACCCCGGCGGACGGTGCTGAACAGCACGTCGAACACGTCGCTGAGCTCGTCGACGCCGCGGTCGTAGGCATTGATCACAGCCAGGCCGCCGCGGGCGGCGGTGTTGGTATCGGTGACGCCGGCGATGGCGGCGCGCGTGCTCTGCTGCAGCACCTCGATGGCGTTGCCCTCGGGCACGCCGGCCGATAGGATGTTGTACAGCGACTGCGTGGCATCCGGCAGCGTCGCGCCCAGGTCGACGGCGGTCTCGCGCACCTGCGCCGACAGCCGCGCCAGCCGCACCGGGTCGTCGCCGGCCAGCAGGGTGTTGACCTCGGCCATGCCCTGGGCGAATTCGCTCGCCGCCGAGGCGGCGTTGTTCAGCCCCAGGGTGACGCCGGCCGTGACGGCGGTGACGGCCAGCAGGCCGCCGCGGGCCTCCTCGCAGCGCCGTCGCCATGCCGCCCTGTTCCTGCCGCAGGCGGCGCACGCTGTCCTGCATGCGGATGTTCGCCTGCACCAGCTCGCGCGAGCTGCGCGAGCCGGTCGCCGCCAGCAGCCGGTAGTCGTTGCGGACCCGGCCGATCTCCGCCTGGATGTTGCGGAACGGCCGCACGCCGAGGCGCTCCGAGGCCCGGCGGATGTCGTTGCCGGACGCCCGCGCGGTCTGCGCCATGCCGCGGAAGCCCTGCTGGAAATCCTGCGCCGCCTGGCGCGTGGCGCGGCGGAACTGCGTGCTGTCGGCGCGCAGTACGGTTTCGATGGTGGTGGTCACGCGGGAGACTCCTCAGCGGCCGTGACGGTTTCCCGGGAAACCGGCGGCCGGCTCGGTAGCACGACCAAGTCAATCCGCCGCCGCACCGGCATCGGGAAGGGCCTCACTTAGATACTTCGCGCGGTCGGCGCGCCGCCGGGCATAAACGCCTTCGGGGTCTGGCGGTGTCGCGCGCGCCTGGTTACCGCCGCCGCCGAGCACTTCCGGTTCGCGGCAGAGTACGCCGGCAGCCGCTGCCCGATTCCTGGAAATTTGCCGGCGGTTGATCTTGCCGCTGGATGCCGGATCGGTTTCCGGGGAAACCGCATGCTCCGCATGGGCCGGCGCCGGCCAGGGCGCGTGCGCGGAATATCGCAATGTCGATCGATCTGACTCATATCCAGTCCCTCCATATCGTAGTAAAAGCCGCCGGCCTGTTCTAACAAATGCGTAGCAGCTTAGACCACGGCACCGTTTTCGAACCGCTGGGCGCCCAGGGAGGTAGACATCCCAGCCAGACCAGCCACCAGGCCGGCGGCAACATCGATCACTTCAGCCCGCTCGCAAGACTGATAACTGCCGACCTGAGGTCGAACTAGGCGCACATCCTAGCGGAGAGGCGCAGGATATTTCATTGGCCTCGCAGACGCCCAGCAGCAAACTGCACAAGGCAGGTTGCGGGCCGGCGGCTAATTCGGTATCGCGTGATCATTAGTGATCTGTAGGAGGATCTCGGTGATCTGATTCTCGGCGCCGTCTAACTGCAGGCGTTCGACGTCCAGGATGCAGCGCGCGCACGAAGATCGCGATCCACGATGGTGCCGCCTGGCGTATTCGCCAGTGGTAAGGCCTGACTCCTGCCAGTGCGAGGTATATCGCGTAGTATCGCCGCGCGCGCCTGCTGCAGCGCGGCCTCGAAGTCGACGCGGTCGCCGCCTGCCTCAATTGCAGTGTCGATCGCGCCCATGGCATAAGACTCGATGACGTTGCTGATGTGCTGTTGATAGTCCACGCCTCAAAGAGTAGGCGCGACGCCAAAAATGAAATCTGAGTTAAACTTAGTAATTTTAAATTTCTATCGGTCAAACTCTGCGGAGAGGCGGGAACTGCTAACTTCTATCGTATAAATTCAGGGATCACAACTCTTCACTACTAGCCGCGCCGTCTCGACTCTGAGGTTGTACCGTGCTCGCAATCCTGTCCAGGCAGGTCGTCATAATATTTGCTGTCGGATTCCGAAGCGATATATCAGCGGGTATCTCCTGATCTGGCCCCGCCGGCGGCGGAAACTTCAGGGGCCGGCCGAGCGCATCCTCGACGCGATTTCCGATGCCGCCACTCTCAGGTCTGACCATTCTGTGAGATCGGCCAGGGCCGACATTGTGCCGTTTATAGTCACGTGTTAGATCGCTGCATAGCCGCAAGCTGGGCTTGTCGGTTTCACCAGAAACCGCTGCCGGTCATGCGCGCACTGACTCGGATATGCCTGCCGCGCGCGCTGCATTCAGCGCGCGATTCGGTTGACGAAAATCGCAAGCGCGGGCTGTCGCCAGCATTAGCTCCAGCAGCTTTCCCGCTCGCCTGAATTTATTGTGCTCAGGTCTGGCCGGCCACGGCGAACCGACAAGCCCAGCTACGCGGCGGACGTTGGCCGGAGTGTTGCCCTATTGCCGCCAGCCTGCGCGACCTGGCCGCACAGTCTCATCGGGATGATCCGCGATGCTGCTCAATCCATGATCGCGACGTTCGCGCTTGCGTAAACTCAACAAGGTCATCATCAGCGCGTGTAGACGAATCTGCCGAATCGGCACCGACAGCCGCTGCAGCTGCCAGCCGGCCGAGCGCCGCCGCCCGCTGCAGCACGTCCCGATCAAGGCGCTTAATCAACACGCAAATTCCAGATTAAGAGATTTATACCGCTGTCGCGGCTGTCGACTCACGCAGAGCAGCCCGGAATTGATCGCGCGTCGGCTGTGGCGGCAGGGCCTCCAGCGCCGGCACCGGGAAATCAGCCTGGGCCAACAGCTGATCGCGCAGCCTGGCGCACACCGATTTTCATGTATTCCCTGGGCATCGGCCTGGCGCGGCATGAACGGCAGTGATACCGGAATGCTCGATCACTCTCATTGGCGTGAGCGAGCGCCTGGCCGAGCTCATCTAGCATCGCACCGAAGGCCTCCGACTGGTGCGTGCTAAGCTCCTGAACGTCGACCGCCGACAACAGATTGGCCAGATTTTCGCAGTTGTTGAGGGTCAATGCCGGTGAATTATAGTCAATCAACATATCAATTCTCCTGTCATGATTTGATGTGAGCCCGATAAAGTCGGGTAATATATTTCTTCACTCGCTCCTCATCGTCGCGGTGAACCCAGTAACAACGATAACTGAAACCTCGTTTGTGCATTTCCTTGCGCCGCTGTTGTTGCCTTTCTTTCGTTGATTTCGCCATTTATGTTTCCTGCTTTTTATGTGAGGATAGACCGTGACATGTCACTAGTCAAATCAGCTGCCGTTCACGCGACCGCTCTCCCCTGTCTTTTCGCCGGCGCTAATGTTTTTCTGGTACCCTCCAGCAGTACATCGTTACTCGTCACCTGGCCGGCGCCCTCGATGGTCACCAGCTGGCGTGCTTTCAATCGTCGAATATACGGCGTCCCGGCTCTGAGCGCTTGTAACCGGCGCGGTCACTAAGCAGATCGCGATCCCAGGGCAGGGTTGGCGACTCCAGCACGCATCGCGAGAATCTCCCGTTCGCCGCCGGACAGCCGTTCCAGCCAGTAATTTCGCAGCGCCTTGCCGGTCGGCAGCGGCTCGAAGTCATCGCCCAGGGCGGCCACGCCGGCATCGGTGATACGCACGACACCGCCGGCGACAGGCTCCACCAGCCCCTTGCTCTTGAGGCGCTGGACATAAGCATCCCGGCTGCTGCGCTTGTAGCCGGTGAGACCGGATAGCTGCTCGCGTGTGGCGCCGGCGGGATACTGACCGGCAGACAGCGAGCACGGCCCGTTGACCTGCGCCGAATTCGCCGTCGCCGGTACAGCTGCCACGGGTAACCCCCTGCCGGTACGCCAGAATGTGCTGCCGATCGTTGCCGGTATCGGTGGTTTTCGCCGACGTCTTTGTATCGCTGCCCCGCTTCATATCGACGCCGTACTGGCCGAGTTTCTGCCGGACGCCTGTAGAGGGCGATCGCATCATGCGTGTCGCTCAATACGTGATTCACGACCTCGAGGAACTGGTCCTGATCGACACCATCGCCTTTACTCGGCTCCGGCTTTTTCTCCGCCTGTTTCCTCGTACCGGTCGCGGTCGCGCTCGGCCTGCTGCAGCTTGCGTTTCAGATCCGCAACGCTTTTTGCAGATTCTTCGGATCCTCGGCCTTTTTCCTGTCCAGCGTGGCCTGTATCTGCTCGCCGAGTTCGTCGATATCGATCGTCGCCAGCTTTTTCGGCTCGATGCGCTTCTCGCCCGGCTTCGGCGTGGCATACGAATCGAAGGTCTGGATCCGCCGCACCTGAATCTGTTCGAGGATCCCGCGCACCGGCGACCAGACCCAGGCGGTACCGGTCTTGAGGGACGGCAGCGAATCGATGACGCCGAGCTTGTCCTCGGCATGCTTGACGTTAATCCAGCCATCGACCGCCTTGCGATCGCGGGGGCTGCCGATGCGCATGGCGATCGAAGTCGATGACGTTCTTATTCAGCGAGGCGGTGCGCTGCGTGATCAGCGTGACACCGACGCCGCGGCTGCGGCCGCGCTTGACCAGTGTCTCCATTGCACCGAGCATGCGCGCCTCGTCCCGCTGCGGCTTCTGCGGCGCGAACTCCTCGGCCTCATCCAGCACCACATGCAGCGTCGTGCGGGCCCGGGCCTTGCGCCGGTACAGCCGCTCGGCAAAGTCCGTCACGAACCGCGTCTGTGCGGCCTTCGTGGGAAAATCGGGAAGTATCGAGAATCAGCGACTGCCCGGTGTCGACGAGGAGATCCGCGATCAGGCTGCCGGTCGGATCCAGGACACAGAACTGGATGCCGGCGCGATACAGCTCCTCGACGATCACCGCGGACGTGAACGACTTGCCGGCACCGCGTGTGGCCACGATGCCGTTGGCCTCGCCGGCGATCTCCAGCGGCAGGCTGAGCTCACGGCTAATTTTCAACATTAAGTGCTCTCCTGGGCCATATCGGTTTCCCGGGAAACCGGCCTGAACACCCCGGCCGCTATGCAGGACCTGGCGGTCACCGCTGCGGCCGCCGATGCGGGCGATGCAAGCCGGTTGCCCCGGAAACCTCGATGATCACTAATCGCCGATCACCAGTGTATTGATCACTAATTCCCAACTTCACTGACTACACACTTATTGGGGTCGCGATTACCGCACTGCATCTCTCGCCAGAAGGACCCGCTATAGAGTCGGCATTCAGAAGGCTGTCTATTCCAATTGCGGCGGTGTCCCTGCCGCACCAGCGGCACAACCAAATACCTTCCAGCCCCTGTAGCATGACCGGTATATGTTCACTGCTGTCCGGGTTCTCATAACACTGTTCTGATGCGGTCATCGCTGTCAGTGGCTGCATCAGTCATAGAGAACTCCTGGCACAGGCCGGCACAGGCTGGCACAGGGTCTGCCTGTGCCAGCTACAAACCGTATTGATGTCGATAAATATAATATGACACTTATAAATATGCGGTGGCACAGGTGGCACAGGCAATTTAGGGGGTTACGCGTACGCGCGAGGGAATAGATAAATATATAACCACGATCGGTTGCACATGTTCCACCTGTGCCAGACGTGATACGAATCAATACTATTTCCGCATGCAATGGAACAAACAACAGTTTGTGGCACAGGTGGCACAGGCAAAGTGCAAGTCGGATTCATTGCGGGTACAGGTAGCGCGACCATCAGTCCGAGCTCTCGGCCGGCGGCGGCCCTCTGTGCGTACTCACGCAGCAGCGCGACCGATGTCTTGCCATTGTCGATATCATCGATATCCACCGCCGACAGCGCCATCAGGAACTGATTCTGGCGTAACCTCTAGCCCGTCGCAGGCCTCGGTAATCATCGACTTTGTGCGCACTGAGATATTGTCTTGCCACTGGCAGGCCCGCCAGGCTAATGCCCTTGTACGCACGCGTCCTGGTGCCGGTCGATTGGCGCGGTTGGATTCACGCGCAGCCCGGGCACAGCAGCCCGCAGAATCCCGGCCGAATGTTTCTTTTGTTCCGGGCCTGCACGGCCGTGGTCGTCGCACCAGTCACGCCAGGCCGTATAGAGTTCATCCTTGCCGACTTCGGCGTCTTTGTGGACCAGGCAACGATCACGCAAGAATGCGCCGATAGGCGATGATAAGTCCTTGAGGGTTTCCAGCGGATTTCGCTCGCGCTGGTTGGTTGCTGGAAGTGGCCCCGCGCCTCCAATCGGCGATAACCCTCCAGCGACCACTGGAAATGTTCCCGGGAGTTCATCCATTAACCGTGCCGACATGTGACCATCCTCGCGGCCCAGCCATGATCTCGTCAGCATCAAAATCAGGAACCGACTGGGCAAGGCGCCCGATGAATCATGCAGTCGTGGCAACTCGTTCGACGCCAGAACGAATCGAGTCTGCAGCTGCGCCGTAAAATCAGGCAAGAACTTGCGCGGCACGTCGACGTAGTCTTCGCCACTTATCGACAACAATCGCTCTGCGATCGATCCCGGTCTGCCCGCCCGCCAAGACGCGCATCGGATATCAGGCCAGCAGTTTTGCCAATTAAAGGCTGCAAGCCGAACGGTGCGGCCAGGCTGGACAGTGTCGGCGCCGCCACATTACTCCGGCCGAGCAGGGCAGTCATGACGCGCAGGATCGTGCCCTTGCCGCTGCGCCGCGGGCCTACCATCAGAATGATCTTTTGTTGAAGAGGTGTCCGCAGATATGAGGTAGCCCAGCATTTCCTGCAGCGTCGCAATGGCTTCCAGGTCATCCGGCCACAAGGATTCAAAGGAATGGCGCACCAGTGCGGCGCTACCGCGTCAGCCTTATAAGGAACAGGCAGCGAACTTAACGTGAAGTAGTCCGCAGACGGATCCGACAGCTCTCCGGTGGGGAAGATCCAGGATCCCCGTTTTGTACGGCAAGCAGATGCCGTGCAGCGGCCATTGAGTCATTAAGCCAACAGGGCGGTTCGATGTCGGCCCCGGTGCGCAACAGCCCGCAACGCGTCCAGCGCATCGCTCACGATTGCCCGATTCGCTTTTTGCGCGAGCTGCTCGATCTCTGCGGTGTACACGCCCGCACGGCGTCATCCGGCATGAGCTCATACGCGCCCGCTCGCCAGCGAAAAAATTGTTGTTGCCAATGCAGCAGACCATCGATACCAGTCGCTGCGTACCAGACGCGCGACATCCAACGGCGCCAGTTTGTCGCTCGTGCGGCCGCCGCTTAAATTCGGGCTTCCGCTTCGGCCTGCTGGGACTCCTGGATCGGAGTGCGAGTCCTGGCCGCGTGGCGCGGAGCCTCGAGGCTTGTTGTTAGCCACGAGAGGTTTCCCGGGAAACCGTCAGGGCGATGGCGTCAAGTGTTTATCCTGGAATCCTGCCTCGTGCTCGAGCAGTTCGTTGAGCGACCAGCGCGTGCACCCAGGACTCAGATTATGAGGAGCAGGAATCCGCCCTGACCCTTGCCCGCAGCGCCAAGCGGTCGGAATAGAAACCCCGTACCCAGCGGCGACCTTTTCGACCGAAATAAATTGATTGCCGATATCGTCTTGGTTCATCGCGTTTCACCTGCGATGAATACGTAGGCAGGCACAACCATACCCGGCGCGCAAAACGCGCCTTGACATCTACGCGTTAAAAACAGAAGGGGGAAACGAAATCAAGCAGGCAAAAACAAAGAAAAAATTATGATTCCCGGAATGAATTAGGCCTGTCCAGTAATGCGCGAATTGCACTGCGCTGCGCACTTGATCTGGCGCCGGAGCCGTCCCTGGCCGACTTCGCCGCTGCGTTCGGTTCTGGCCGGCGGCCGGACACGGGATGCCGGCGGCCGTCAGCACGGCAGTAACGAACTCACAAGCGGTATCCAGGCGCTCGGCCGAAGAGCGACCATCCTCGCTTTCGACGCAGATCGGTGACCAACTCCGTGAGCGCAGGGATCAGAAAATTGTCGCGCGTATCAGTTCGCGTGCGCCGCTCGTGACGTTGTCCATTCACCCGCGCCGGCGCCGCCGCGCTGATATCCTGAAGCAGGCGATCAGTTGCCTCGATCAGAGTCTGCAGTTGCCGCCCAAAAGCCGGGGAGGCCTGATCGGAGTGTTCCAGTTCCGCCCCCAGAAATCCGACCGCAGCGATTGCATGTGCCTCGGGCTCGCCTATGAGCGCTGTTTGTGCCGCCAGTAGATGCTCGCGAACCTCGCTAAGGCGTCGCGATAATTCCGGCTGTGTCGGACTGGTATCGCGCGATATAAATAATGCCTGTTCATATTGCAGCATTATGAAAATTGACGTGCGCCAGCAAATCATCAAGGGTGCGGACTGGCAGCGCCGCGGCAATCGTTGCCGCCTGTTCTTCACTGAACTTCACTGAAGCCGCCTGGCGAATCGGCGTGATGTCGCTTGCCTGCGTGTGCGGCCTGGCACAATAGTCAGCCCAGTCCTGCATGAGGCGCGCCCGGTGCGGCAGCAGCTCGTCTCGCGCGTACGCCGCCCGGGTTGCATCGTTATTGGCGTGCCCGAGCGCGAATTCAGACACCTCATCAGCGTAACGCGTGCAATTCCTCCGCCCAATCCCTTGAACGTCGAGCGGAAGCCATGCACCTGGACGACATCGATCAGCTCCATGCGTCGAACCACGGCCGTCAGCGCCATATCGGACAACTGGCCGCCACGCGGCGCCGGGAATATATACGGGCTGTCATCAATCCGTGGAGGGTCTCCAGGAGCGCCAGGGCAGCATCCGACAGCGGCACCTTGTGCGGCCGGCCATTTTTCGCGCGCGTGCCAGGCAGCAACCAGAGGCGGCGATCGGCGTCGATTTCGTCCCAGCGCCCCCCGCGGACCTCGCCGCTGCGGGCCGCGGTCAGGATTAAAAATTCCAGGGCGCGCGCGGCAATACCTTCTGCGCGATCTGCAGATCCTGCATCACCGCCCCGATTCGTTGCCACGGGCAACGCACGGTAATGCGTTCGCGTATGGAGATTGCGCGGCGACGGCAACAGCTCCTGCAAATTGCCGCGCCAGCGCGCGGGATTGTCCCCGCTGCGAAAGCCGGATACCCGGGCCCAATTCAAGATAACTTCAATCCGCTGCCGAAGCTTGGACGCGGTGTCCGTTTTCGTCTGCCAGATTGGCTCCAGAACCTCCAGCACATGTGCTTGCGATTGCATTAAATCGAACCGGCAGGTCGCCGATTATCGGGTTCGCGTGCCGTTCAACGTGCTGGACAGCCAATCCTTTTGGACGCCTCTATTTGCGCATGCCCGTGGGCCTTGACCTGGTGGCACCGGCGCGCCGCCTCGGCAAACGTCAGTTCGTTTAATTGTTTGTAGTCACAAGCGCGGCGGCCTTAGCCCTGCGTTCCGCAATCGGATCCTTGCCTTCACGGATTCGTCGCCGGCATTGGCGCGCGAGATCGCGGGCATCGGCGAGCCAGACCGACGCCAGCCGCCGAGGCCGATGTCATGGCGCCGGCGGCCGACGGTCGGCACGCAGGATCCAGGACCGGCTGCCGGATTTTCGGACCAGCAAGTACAAGCCGGCCACGCCGCCGGCGTTATGGGATCCGGGGCCCAGGCGTCTGACCTGGGCGGCCGTCATTTCTTTCGTGACCACCTTCGGCATAAATCCTCGGGATCGAACTCGGCAGCCTAACCGGTATCTGTTACTGCGTTTCCGGGGCAAACCAACATCAACCCCCACGCGACTTTGATCGAAGTGGGAACCCAAACTCGAACGTAATTTTCGCCCCACAAGCATCCATACAAAAAATTATTGCTACCTAAGAATACTCAGTGATAACGTATGAAACAAGTTGAACGAGAAATTTATCAAATAGTGCAGACGACACAATCGGTTAACGATACAACATCAGACGGCGCAGCGACATTTGGTGATTGGCAGCGGCCGAATTCCTCCGCTCCACCATTTCCCCACCCGTTCACCGCCACCTTGCCCGCATAACACGCCCTGGTAGCTCAGGGGATAGAGCGACGGCCTCCTAAGCCGTAGGTCCCAGGTTCGAGTCCTGGTCAGGGCGCCAATCTTTCAAGGGTGCTTACCGGTCACATCGGTAACACTTTATTCCGGGGACAGGGGTAACACTTTTATTGCGAATGGGTTGTCGCCGACCGGCTCGACCCGATTCTCGTCTTCATCAAAGAAACCCGGATCATAGTCCATAAAACTGACTAGCCAAATGTGGTCAGCCACTTCGCGAATGCAGACCGTCTGCCGACGAAAACCACACTCAAATTGAACTTACATCACTTGATACAGATGCGCCCGTAGCGGGCAACCTGGATGGTGCGGTCATGGAATAGGCCGGTGTGGCCGGTGTGGCCGGTGTGGCCGGTGGTTCGTATTGTCGGACTGACGGTGTATAGACCTCCCCCGCGTAGCGGCCACGACTGCCTGATGCGGCCGGCCTGATCGTAACCGGCGATGAAGTCATCGAAGCAGCCTTGTTACTGCAGCAGGTTATAACACGGTGGCTGGGTCGTCTCTTGCTTGAGCATCAGATGCAGGCGCTTGCAAGCGCTCATGGCGGCTGCTGGGGTTGGCCCGGCTGGATGCGTTCAATGGCGATGCCGAGCCGGAACCGGCCCTTGTAATCGGCGCACCATAGGCCATTCGTCTGATGGGGCGTACCAGGTAAGATTCCTTCGACTGGCCATCAGGGCCGTACTATGGCTTGTGCAGACAGGAATATCATTTAGAATTCATCAAATTACACTGGATATATAATACTGCTATATGCCTCTTTGCACTGAATCAGGCAAGGAATTCATAATCTACCCTCACGACTCATGACCTGTGGAGGCTCTGAATAATTTGTCATTTCGAGCGCAGCGAGAAATCCTTTGCAAATAGATATTTGTAGATTCAATAAGTTAAAAGGTTTCTCCCGTTGGCTCGAAATGACATGCGGGGATTATTCATAGCTTCCCCGTAATTTATATCAGTCGTCAGGACAGCAGCCGACAATCCGGCGTTTAACACATTAAATTACAATACGGGCAGATATACCGAGGAACGCTTTATGCCAGAACCAGACAGCCTGATTGCGATTGAATTCTTCTACCAAAAGACAGAGCTGGTTGTCACGTTTCTGATTGTTCTGATCGGTATTGCCTTCGGTAATATTCAGATCAAGGGCGTGGGTTTCGGTTCAAGCGGGGTATTGATCGCCGCTATCATTGTCGGTTACTTCTATCAGTTTCAGCCCATAACCATTCTGCAGGATCTGGGCATCGTACTGTTCCTTCTTTGTGTGGGACTCGAAGCAGGACCGAGTTTTTTTCCGGCCTTCAGGCAGTATGGCCGCCAATATATTACTAATGTCATTGTTCTGCTTGGGATTGCAGGTATTAATACAGTTGCGATTATTGCCATCACCGGCATTCCTATCGGTATTGGACTGGGATTATTTGCCGGGGCCTTCAGCTCCAGTCCGGCGCTGGTCAGCGCGCTTCAGTACAGCCCCGAAAGCGAGGTGATTTTCGGCTATGGCGTTGCTTATCCATTCGGTCTACTGGGAGTTATTCTGTTCATCACGATTGCCATGAGGTTACTCCGTGGCAAATTACAAGAAGAGCTAAGCCAGCGCTCCCAGATGCATGCCGCATTATTCAAAATGGATAATGCGGAGCTGAATGGACTCCTCATCCGTGATATAGATTTATTTCCTAACCATAACGTTGTTGTTTCAGGAACACTGACGCGATCTTACAATGCGAACGGCAAGTGGTAATAGCGTATTACTCAAGGGCGATGTTCTCAGGCTCTGAAGGCCTCCCGCATGATGTCGATACGGTAGGTAATTTGCTGGGTGAGCGGGTTGAAGAACGTGGTGATGAGAATTCCGAACTTGACACACGCTCAATCGCTGTAGAAAACAAATCTGTGTTCAATCGAACCCTGAGCGATCTGGGTATCAGGCTGCGTTTTAATGTTTCATTGACACGGGTTATTCGCTCCAATGTCGAATTTGTTCCCAAACATGACCTTTCGCTTGCTTATGGTGATGTCGTGGTAGCGGTCGGCACTCCTTACCAGCTTGATCAGCTGGAATTATTCCTGGGGCATGAACACCATACCGTACAACGCCGGGTCGATATCGGCTCTCTGGCAGCCACTTTATTCCTGGCATTTGCCATCGGCGGGCTGGTGTTTCCGATACCGGTGCTGGGTAATTTTTCGCTGGGCATTGCCGGGGGGGCACTCGTATCGGGGCTGATTTTTGGGCATTATGGCAAGATCGGTAATTTTATAGGCCGATTTCCCCGTAACGCCACTGTTGTCCTGAAAGAACTCGGCCTGGCGCTGTTTTTTGTGCAGGTCGGTCTTGATACGGGCAAAAGCTTTGTCGAGTTCCTGGATTTCCAGGCAATTTACTACGCCATGTATGCCATATTATTCGCTATTGTGCCGATGACTGGCAGTTTCCTGTTTGGCCATTACTTCATGAGAATACCGATCAGTGAATGCTTCGGAGTCATATGTGGCGGGATGACGTTTACACCGGGGCTGGATATCATCAAGAAAGCCGATGATTCTGAACGGCCCATAGTTTCCTACTCATCGGTTTATCCGGTTGCCCTGATACTTGTTATTGCATTGGTACAAGGTATGTATGTGACGTTGGTTAGCCTTGGAGCGCCATTATAAGCCATGACCTCTTAAAGCCATCATGGAAACCCCTTATGCTTGATATCATGAAAAAAGAGCGATTATATTTTTTTCTGCTTGCCAACCTTGTTATTGTCTCTAGCTGTTCCGACATAAACGGTAACTCCGGCACCTAACCCGCCCTGTCTGTTCAGCAGGTTACTGATGGCATTTATGTGCATACCGGCAAACATGTCCCGTTTGACTCCCCTGATAGTGATGATATTGCCAATATCGGTTTCGTCATTGGCAGTGACTGCGTGGCTGTAATCGACACGGGCGGATCTGTCGACATAGGCCGTGCCCTTAAACAAACGATCGAGTCGATGACCGGCACACCGATCTGTTATGTCATAAATACCCATGTTCATTATGATCACGTTCTCGGCAACCTGCCGTTCAAGGATGCCGGTGTCGAATTTATTGGTCACCATAAACTGGCCGACGCGATGGCGGGCAGCCGGCCATTTTTCCTTGAGGAGTTTCCACAATATCTTGGCGATCGACCTGAACAGGCCGTTATCGAGCCCGGCAACCTCGTGACCGACAGTATGAAACTGGACCTTGGTGATCGAACGCTGGAATTGACTGCCTGGCGTTCCGCACATACCAACAACGATCTGACCATATACGATGAGAAGACCCGCACCCTGTGGTCCGGTGATTTGCTGTTTATGGAGCGCATACCGGCACTGGATGCCAGCCTGAAGGGTTGGCTGGCGGTGATGGATGAGCTGGAGAAGATCCCCGCTGAACGTGTCGTGCCCGGCCATGGGCCTGCCAGTGCCGACTGGCCCGAAGCGTTATCCGCCGAGCGGCGTTACCTGACAACTCTGCTCGAAAAAACCCGTGCCGCCATTCAGTCGGGCGCATTCCTGGATGAGGCCATGGATACCGTTGCAACTGAGGAAGCCGGAAAGTGGCAGTTATCGGATCAGCACCACCGGCGTAATGTTTCCCGGGCCTATTCCGAACTCGAGTGGGAATAACCGCAGCAGTCCTTGCAGATTGCGCAAATTTCAGTTTTTCCTGATCGTTTTCAGCGCCGCCAGTGCTTTCGCACGCGCCTGCTGGTGATCCACGATCGGTTCCGGGTAAGTTTTGCCCAGTACGACACTGGCCTTGTTCAGCGACGCGGCACCGGCTTCCCATGGCCTCGGCAGATCCTTATCAGGCAGCCGTTTCAGCTCCGGCAACCAGCGGCGGATATAGGTCCCATCAGGGTCAAAGCGTTGCGCCTGGCGTGTGGGATTGAAAATGCGAAAATAAGGCGCGGCATCGGCGCCGCAGCCGGCAGCCCACTGCCAGCCCAGGGTATTGTTGGCCAGGTCGGCGTCGACAAGAGTATCCCAGAACCAGCGTGCGCCCTCGAGCCAGTGTACGAGCAAATCCTTGACCAGGAAGGATGCCACGATCATGCGTACCCTGTTGTGCATATAACCGGTATGCCAGAGTTCACGCATACCTGCATCAACTATCGGATAACCGGTCTCGCCGCGCTGCCACAAACGCAGTAAGCTAGTATCCCACTGCCAGGGGAAGTTCCGGTAATCATCATTGAACGGCGCATCCGGGATATGCGGAAAGTGGAACAACAAGTATTGGCCGAACTCGCGCCAGCCGAGCTGGCGCAGGTAGGCCTCGGCATGTTTGCTTTCGCTCAATCGACCCTTTCCCGACCCGTGATCACGTACGGCGGACCAGACCTGGCGTGGACTTATCTCACCGAAGTGCAGACGCGGTGACAGCCGTGAGACCCCACGGATGCCCGGATAGTCCCGCTGAGCCGCATAATGTTCAATACCGTCCCGCAAAAAATCACGCAATGCCCTGCGCGCACCGGTAGCGCCAAAGTTCCAGGTTCCGCGAATGCCGGCTGTCCAGTCGACAGACGGTTCGAGTTGCAGTTTTTTGAGGCTGACGGACAAGGGCCAATTTTCAGGTGCCCGTAGCGAGCGTGGTGCCGGCAGTGGCGGTTCCGGTTCACCCTGCAGACGGCAATGCCGCCAGTATGGCGTGAATACCTTAAACGGTCTGCCCTGTTTATTCAGTATACCGGATGGCTCGAACAGTAGATTGCCGTTATAACTTTCGACTGTTACGCCGCGGCTGCATAACCGGTTTTTGATATCTGCATCACGCTGTCTCGCGGCCGGCTCATAACGCCGGTTCCAGTAGACAGCATCTGCACCCGTTTCACGAATAAGCTTATCCAGCTCTTCCAGACTGCCGCCCTGGCGAATGATTAGCCTGGAACCGGCTTTTTCCAGCTCGGCATTGAGTGACAACAGGGACTGGTGCAACCAGTAACAGCTGGCACTGCCCGGCGCCCAGTTACCCTCCTCCGCCGGCGCCCAGATATAGGCCGGGATGACGGCGCCGCCGCGTTCATAGGCAGCACGTAACGCAGGGTTGTCTGCCAGTCGCAAATCCTGGCGCAACCAAACAATGACTGTAGCAGTCATGAGCTAAGCCTGTATATGAATCCTGTCAAGGGATCGTACCGGAGTGGATTATTCACGAGGGTATGGTGTTGTAGCCTGCCCATCGGCCATGGCGACAGATTTGCCAGCCAACAGCAGATTCCAGGCATCTGGCAAGTTGAGCAGGATAGCAATCGCATCCGAATATAATACCAGCATGCGGCAGTAGCCGGACATTCTGCAAAGTGATCAGGAGATGATAGCCAGCGACAAACCGTGGCGCAGGCTACCATTGCACACTGAATATCCACAGACCCAGAAATTAAGTAAGGAGTTCGGGAACAAGCCCGAGGCAGAATCAACAACCAGACAAAATTTGCGCGTACTTGCATATCAATCATATAGTAGCATCATAATATAAAAATAGGCGTTCAACCGTACCGTTGAGAATGCCCGGGGAGGGATATATCCAGATATCGATTAACAATTATTCTAACATCTACAAAGGAGCATCGGCATGACACGTAACGCTCTGCAATGCATCACTATTGCAATAGTCTGGACAACAGCCCTGTCGCCGGTCATCGCGTTTGCAGCCTCGTTTCAGGTCATAGAACAGGGGCCATCACGCATGGGTACTGCCTTTGCCGGTACTGCCTCGGCGGCCGATGATGCCACGACCGTATTCTTCAATCCTGCCGGCATGTCCAGGCTTGATCGGCCCATGATTTCCGCCGGGGCCAACCTGATTCTGCCCGATGCCGATTTCAACAACCAAGGGTCCACCGACTCGTTCGGAAGGGCATTAAGGGGGCCGAATGATGGTGTCGATAACAAAATCTTTGTACCGAACTTTTATTATGCGCATCCGCTAAGCGACCGGCTGGCCATCGGCATCGGCGTCAATGTGCCATTCGGTCTTACAACCGAATACGACAATGACTGGATTGGCCGCTATCATGCCACCGATAGTGAACTGACACTGTTCAACATTAATCCGACGCTTTCCTACCGGTTCAGCGAACGGCTCTCATTCGGCATCGGCGTAAACTACCAGCGCATGGACGCAACCCTGGAAAACGAAGTCGACTCGTTCGCCGCGTGTACACAGGCACCCGGCGCATCTCCCGCAGCCTGTGCCGGAGGCTTACTGGGTACTGCGCTGTCCCCTGGTCAGCGCGCTCAGGATTCCAGTGCGAGGATCGATGGCGACGACAGTGATCTTGCAATTGACCTGAGCCTGCTGTTCGAGATTAGTGAAAGCTCACGTATCGGCATCGTGTTCCGCGAGGGTGGCAACTTCCGCCTCACGGGCGATGCAGGCTTCAACCAGTCTGCAGCCTGCGTAGGCAATGCCGGCTGCAGTGGTGTATCAAGTACTCTGGATGGCCGTGTAGCTGCCGACATAGAGATGCCTGATGTAGTCACTGTCAGTATCTCTCATGGGCTCAATAACGGCTTGACGCTGCACGGCGATATCGGCTGGACCGGGTGGAGTTCAATTGACGAAGTCAGGGTTATCAACACCACGAATGGCATTACAGTATCGACACTGGACTTCGATTATGATGACACCATGCGTTACGCATTCGGTCTAAGCTATCATAATGGCGGGCCATGGACCTGGCGCGCCGGCATTGCTTTCGATGAGGCCCCGCAGACCAGTCCTACCCTGCAGACCCCGCGCGTACCCGACGAGGACCGCACCTGGTTAAGCTTCGGCTTCAATTATGCATTCTCGGAACGCGCCACGATCGACTTTGGATACGCGCATCTTTTCGCGGACGATATCAGGATCAACAACGCCGCGCAGGGCAACACCCTTACAGGTAAATACGATGCCTCTATCGATATCCTGGGCATCCAGGGTAACTGGACATTCTGAACGGGGAATTGACTCAATATGCCCACCCGGCATTACGGTAGCAATGGATACACACTGATTGGCTGAATACAGTCTTCAGCACATGCAGATATACCCCTGTAACGCCGGCCTGGCAATTCTGCCTGCCGTAAACTGGTGACAGAATTCAGCCGCTTGCCCGGCGCAAATGGATAATGTAATAGCCGCTGAACGGGCGCAGCGTATTATTCTGGCCAGCGAAGTACCGTGACGCCTGATCCTCCGGCGACATGTTTTCAATAAGCTCAAAACCCCGTCTGCTTGCCTCCCGCTCGATATCTGCAGGACTGAAGCTTGATGCCAACGGTTCACCACGCCGTTTCGCTGAAACGCTTCAGCCCCTCCAGCACTCGCCTGTCGGGGCCTTGCAATTCTTCTTCAGGAACCAGGTAATCAAAGACCAATTCACTACCGGCAGCAACCGTGGATGCCAGCGATTCCAGGGTTACGAAGACGGCCGCCCGGGGAAGATACTGAACAACCCCAAGCCAGGAAAAAAATGCCGGTCGCTCGCTATCATAGCCCGATTCCCTGAGTGCATCCGGCAGCGTTTCTTTCTCGAAGTCGATCGGTACAAATTCAAGATTCGAAGGGATGCTGTCAGATTGCAGCTGAATACGTTCCTTTTTAACCCGCTGGCTCAGTGGGTGATCCACTTCATAGATGCGAATCTTTTCCAGAAGATCGGGGCGACGCAACACGAATGAATCAAAACCGGCGCCCAGCAATACATACTGGTCTATGCCGTTCTGTATCGCCGACTCCAGCTTGTCCTCCGTATAACGTGAACGGCATATTATTTCGGCAGCAACGGGTTGTAATTTCTTTAGAACACGCTCAAAGATGAGCCAGGTGAGCAATTTATTGTGGCAGATAACACGCCAGGGCTTACTGGTGAATGCAAGCGCATAAGGATCATCAAATATTAGAGGCGTATGATTAAGCCTGTGCCAGGCCCTTACTGCAGCCGTGGCTTCAGCCGTACTGCTGTGTCGGGTCGCTTTCATGGATTGACTCACTCAATACTGTTGATAGGAAACTGATTTGATCATCTGCTGACAGCTTGAACAACTCACCGGAAAACGCATCGAAATGTCCTGACAAGTAATGCCTGGCTTGTAAATATGGATGCGCTGGATCCATGAAACGTTCCAGAGACGAAGGAGGAAGAATGGCGTCATGGTCGGCAATTTGTACAAGTACCGGAATAGCGACTTGCTTTAGCAGGAAGCCGGGCCGGTATAAGGGTATTGTGAGTGCAATCCGCGCACAAACCGCGTTTTGCCAGTGAGGGGGGACAATAGCGCGATAGCCCGGCTCAGCATCCGGAGTTGAGAGTGCAGCCAACTCTCCCGGTGGGCCGACTATAGGTATCGTCACGGCTTTCATGCCCAGCAGCTTGTTTACGAAAATTCTCTGATGCCCGCAGACATCAGTTTCAGTATCTGCCCATAACCCGCATAACCGAGAATATTCCGCAGGGCCGCCAGGCCATCCAGCATGGGGAATTGCGCGATTATGGCAGATATACGCCTGTCCCTGGCAGCTACGTGAATAACATGCCCGCCTGATAATGACATTCCCCATAGAACAATACGTTCTGCGTCTATGCCCTCCTGCGACCGCGCAAAGGCAACAGCGGCATGCCAGTCCTGCAATTGATGTCTGATTGATACCAGCTGTGGTGGTTCTCCTTCACTGGATCCGAAATGTCGATAATCAAAAATTATCGCATGCATACCGGACTCGGCGAACATCCGCGCATATGGATCAAGTCCTGCGTCCGCCGTCCCGCCAAAACCATGAGCCAATATCACGCAAGGCAGTTTATCCGGGATATCCTGCCACTTTTAAGTGAGGGCATGTAGTGAATGCCACGGCAGTATTCGCCATCGCTCTTGAAGGCTATCTCGTATACTGCTGGTTCCATCCCTGACTGTTGGCACTGTTCAGGCACTTTACTTGCTTTATCCGCTGAAATTTAACAGCTGTCAATCCATTAAACCCGGGACATATTATTTATGCAGCCAGTCCGAATGATAAACACGGGATTCCCATTTGAGGGGAAATTTACCCCGCAGGGAGAAACGGGTGAAAATCCCGATCTATACCTGCTTCAAGTAGCATTGGCTATTTTATCCGTTGTTGACGACAAGCGATGAATCATGGTGCGCAGGAAAACCTTCAGAAAACGCACCTGGCAATTCAGGGAAACCTGGGATATGACCGTGGAATTGATTTTGAGCAGGGAGGTTTTTTCTTCGGCAGTAATAGTAGCTGTACGCTTGGTTTTGGCCAGATAGCCCATCTCTCCGAAGCAGTCGCCTTTACCCAGGACACGGATGCTGCGTTCGCCTTTTTTCACTGCAGCGCTGCCGCTCACAATAATATAGAAACAGTCATCCAGATCGCCTTCAACGATGATCTCGTCACCCATAGTGTAATCCTGCCAGGTACTGGCGCGCAGGATTTCCCAGATTTCCACATCCGGGAAGCCGGTAAAAAAATCGAGGCTCTTGATCGAATTGAACTGCTCCTGACTGGAAATTTCTACCTGAGGCCCTTCCAGTGAATCAAACAAGCGGCTCAGATCCGATGCCAGGTCCAGACCAGTGATATAGCGTTCACCAATATCCTTGGCCAGTGACTTGCGCATAATGGGCTCAAGCGACTTGGGAAGGTCGCTCCGGTAACTGCACATGTCAGGTGGTTCCTCATTCAGCACCTTGCCGACCAGCCGTGAAAAATTCTCGGCATAGAAAGGATGCCGGCCGGTCAAAAGTTCATACATTACCACCCCCAGGGAAAATAAATCACTTTGGCTGGTAACAAAATCCTCACGTAACTGTTCAGGGGACATGTATCTGGGTGAACCAATCATACCGAGGGGCTGGGTTTCAGTCGCATCCATTTTGTTTATATGCGCGATACTGAAATCACCGATTTTGATATCCTGATCGGTTGTAACAAGCATGTTTGACGGCTTGATATCACGGTGTACGATACCCTGCCGATGTGCATAATCCAGTGCCTTGGCACATTTGAATACGATCTCGATAACCTTTTCCAGCGGCAGCAAGATTGTCGACCTTGCAGAAATCCTTGAGCGTCTGGCCGCCATCGATAAATTCCATGACAATGTAGCAATTGTCATCATCCACGCCGGCGTCGTAGATACCGATGATATTGGGATGAGTCAACATGCCGGCCGTATGCGCCTCATTAAAAAACATCTTGCGGTAACGTTCGCCGGACTCCGGGTCGTTAAGTGCCTCAGACAGGGCCACCTTGATGGCTACCTCCCTGTCGATGTACGGGTCATAACCGAGGTAGACGATCCCCATGCTGCCACGGCTGATCTGGCCCTTGACTTCGTACTTACCCAGTTTGTCAGGTATATTATTTAGCATAACTTTATGTTTTTGTTAGAAAATAAGTAGAATTCTGTCAGATGTCACTGGTAAAATCCGGCCCCGTCTGGTCAAAGACACACGGATACCGGTACATAGTACTTCAATCGCCACGCACCAGATAGCAATGACTCTGCTTTTTGCCCTTGCTGTGTACTATGCTGATCGTTCTTAACAGTTGATTGGCGGGGCGCTGTTCCGTACAGCCTGCCAATACAACCCTAACATATTGATTATAATAAATTTAGCACCCGGGAGCGAGAAGTTGTTGTCATGGGGAATATCTCGGTGTGGAGGTTAGAAAGATGACGACGACAGTCAGGCAAATACTGGAAGGCAAAGGTTACAACATACATTCGGTGTCTCCCGATGACCTGGTCATCGATGCCATCAGGCTTATGGCGGAAGCCAAGGTGGGCGCACTGCTGGTAATGGATGACGGCAAGGTTGCCGGAATCATTTCTGAGCGTGACTATACCCGCAAAGTCATACTCAATAATCGATCATCACAAACTACACGTGTACGCGACATCATGACCAGCAATGTAATTGCTGTCAGACCGGAACAGAATATCGAAGATTGCATGGTCGTCATGTCCAAGCACCAAGTGCGCCATCTACCCGTTCTGGAAGGAGACAAGGCCGTTGGTATGCTTTCTGTTATGGATGTCGTCAAGAGTATTCTGTCTGAAAAAGAATTTATTATTGAGCAGCTGGAAAACTATATTGCTGGCGTAGGCTGATACTCCCAGTTTCCCGAGAACAGCCACGATTCAATGCGCAGTATACTGCTTATCATTGTCCTCTTTATATTTATCACAGGGGGATATCTTTACTGGCATCAATCCGGTTTCCCGGAATCCAATAAAACACCCGCTGAAGATACCCCGTCTGCAGCAGATCGGGAACCTGTAAATACTGAAATCGACTCTGGCGAACGACAAGCCTTACTTGAAGAGGCGCGCCAGTACGTAGCAGAAATCACCGAACATAACGATAACCCCGTCGAGGTTGAGAGTGCGGATGATTTTGTCAGTCGTGATGAACCTATCTCCCTGTTTCCCGCCAAGGAATATGAAACTCATACTATCAATGATCTGAAATCTACTACCAATCCTGATGCACCACTGACAATTGTTCGCGAACAGGAACAGGTCGAAATGACCACTGCCAGCGAACTGCTAGCTCTAAGTGGGGGCAATCTACATGCACCTGTAAAAGTTCTCGAAGGAGGCAATGTAAAGCAAAAAACTGTAGGAGAAGTGATCAAGGACCGCTCCAATCCGGAAAGCCCCATTTCCGATTATCAGGGAAACCGAGAACCTTGAAGTCACTACTCTCAGAGAACTCATGAACAATGAGAATCTGGCTGCCAATGAGTCACTCAAGGTTATACGGGAACCCTATCGCTTACAGACAACGACAGTCGGCGAACTGCTTATGGGAGAAAAAACAGCCGCGGATAATTCGATTTTTTATGTGCGAAACGTAACAGAGGAAGATGTTCAGGGATTGTGGGGCATAGTTCATAATGGCCTGGTTAAAAATTTTGCCAGCGGTATCGCATTACGGCGGGGACAGGAAATACGCAATTACCAGGTGGATATTCCATCCAATGCGGATGAACGTCTGGCGGACCAGTCAAGCTCCTTTCTTGGCAAAATGATCGATCAAAAGACCCATGAATCCTACGTTTATAATTATCAACAAGGCATAATGGGCAAGAATCCGGATCTGGTTCACGCCGGTCAGGAGATCGTAATTATTGGCTTCACCCCCAAAGAACTGTACAAAATCTATGAACACTTCGTGACGCGTTCGGAGTCACGCTCCTAATCATCATATCTACGGTCACGGCCATATGCGTACAACATTACCGCCGGGTGAATTCTGGCAGAAGCTGGCTGAACATTATCAGTGGCTCAGTCAGAAACCGCTCAATGAATTGTTCGCCGAAGATAGTCATCGTGCAGAGCGCTTTGCTATTGAAGTCGGTCCGCTATACCTGGATTACTCCAAGAATCACCTGACTGATGAGACCGTAGGGCTGCTAGCGGCACTCGCCGAGGACAACAGCCTGCGCGAAGCAATTGATTCGCTGTACTCAGGGGCTGTCGTCAACCGCTCTGAATACCGCGCTGCGTTGCATACGGCGTTGCGCGGCACTCCCGCCGCCGATTCAGAAATCAATCAGGTAGTTGATCAGGAACTGACCCGGATGACTGCGCTGCATGCAAAACTGGCCACAGGCCAGCTTACCGGGTTCAGTGGCAGACCCATCGATACCATTGTGAATATCGGCATCGGCGGCTCGGATCTCGGACCGCGGCTGCTGACCGAGGCATTCGCAGACGAAGCGGGCGACCGGTTGCAGGTGCATTTCGTTGCCAACATGGATCCGGCCGACATCAGCCGTGTATTACGGCAGTGCGATGCCGAAACCACACTTTTCATTATTGCATCCAAATCATTCACGACGCGGGAGACCGGCAGCAACTTTGCCGTGGCCAGGGACTGGCTCGAGCAAGCCGGCTGCCCCGGTAACGAATCATCCCGGCATTTTCTGGCGGCGACGGCCAATCCTGATGCCGCCACGCAGGCAGGTATCACGCCTGACGGTATCTTCCGCTTCTGGGACTGGGTTGGCGGGCGCTACTCGATCTGGTCGGCGGCCGGGCTGGCGGCCTTTCTGGCAATTGGGCCGGACAAGTTCCGTCAATTCCTTGCCGGCGGCGCACTGGTGGACAGACACTTCCGCGAAGCCCCAACGGCAAAAAACCTGCCAGCCATGCTGGGCCTTATCGGTGTCTGGTATATCAACTTTTACGGCTGCCACAGCCACGCAGTTGTGCCTGACGATCACAGACTGTCTCTTCTGCCCCCCTACCTGGCTCAACTGGTCATGGAAAGTACCGGTAAATCCACGATGACTGATGGCAAACCGGTTGGCTGGTCTACGGGCCCCGTAACATGGGGTGGTGTCGGGACCAATTCGCAACACTCTTTCTTCCAGGCCCTGCACCAGGGCACCCATATGATCCCCATAGATTTTCTGGTAAGCCTGAACAGTTCGCTGGACATCAACAACCAGCATGCAGACCTTTTCACCAGTTGCCTGGCCCAGTCGCGATCACTCATGACAGGTGCCGAAAGTACTGTACCCCACCGGCAATATCCGGGGAACCGGCCCAGCAATATACTCCTTTACGATTCACTGACACCGGAAGTGCTGGGCACCATAGTGGCCATCTATGAACACAAGACATACGTTCAGGCCCTGCTCTGGCGGATCAATCCCTTTGACCAGTGGGGTGTTGAACTCGGCAAGATAACCACGCAAGAACTCAGTAATCGGCTGCATACCGGCAATCTGTCAGACAGTAATCTCGACAGCTCAACACGCAGACTGTTACAGCGGTACCGGAAAAGAAACAGGTAATCAGGAAGGCTGTTCGACCAGCATAGCGGTCGTATCGGATAGCCGCTGCACCAGGGTATGCAAAAACACCTTGGTAAAATGCAACTGGCATTCAGTGGATACCTGCTCGATCAGTGTAGCGTTGATCTTCATCAGGGTTACATCATTGCGTGCGAGAATTGTCGCCGTGCGGCTGGCCTTGGTCAGGTAACCCATTTCACCAAAACAGTTACCTGCCTCGAGGAGGCCGACATAGCCCCCCCCCTTTCTGACCTCGACAATACCCGAGATAATTATAAAGAACGAATCATCGATATCACCTTCAGTTATGATTTCCTCACCTGTCTCGGACTCCTGCCAGCTACAGGCACGGACGATTTCCCACAGTTCGGCGTCACTGAACTCACTGAAAAACTCAGATCACGGATGGCATTGAATTTCTCCTTGATCTCGATCTCCGTCTCCGGCTGTTCAAGATGGTCAAAAGCGAGACTCAGGTCCGCGGCGAGGTTGAGCCCCATCTTGTATCGCCTGGCAGGCAGCTTCTGCAATGAGTGATAAATGTATTTTTCCAGGATATCAGGGATATCAGCACGATAGGTCCTGAGCGGGGCGGTCTCATTGATGATCTTGTGTATTAGTCTGAAAAGCTGTCGGCGGCAAAAGGATGATTACCCGTCAACAATTCATACATGATGATGCCCAGAGAAAACAAATCTGTCTGGTTGGCGATCGTATCTTCCTGCACCTGTTCCGGAGACATGTAACGCGGAGAACCGACAAATCCGGTCGGCAGTGTATTCGCAGTATCAGCCGTCATTAAATGAGCAATACTGAAATCACCGATTTTTACCTCGCCATCCTGTGTCAGCAGTATGTTCGTAGGTTTGATATCACGATGGATAACCCCCTTGCGATGGGCATAATCCAGCGCCTTTGCACAAACAAATATAATCTCGACAACCCGCTTGTAGGGCAACATCGTGCTTGTCCGGCAATAGCTGCGCAGCGTGTCGGCACCTTCAATGAGTTCCATGACGATATAGCAGCTATCACCATCTACACCGGCATCATAAATCTGTACGATATTCGGATGCCGCAGTCGACCTGCCGTATGCGCCTCATTAAAAAACATTTTCCGGTAACGCGGTCCGACCTCCTTATCACGCAGAGAATCAGCCAGTGCCACCTTGACGGCCACCTTCCGGTCCTCGTAAGGATCGTAGCCCTCATAGACAATACCCATGCTGCCGCGGCCTATCTGGCGCAGGATCTCGTATTTGCCCAGCTTACTCGGGAGCGAATCGGCCACGCTGTCTGTATACCCCTAACTTACCCGGCCCTCTCGGGCTTCCAATATCTCTAATATTAATGGCTGTCGCTGATTGAAAAAATGCGACAATCTCTGCTATTCCGGCCTGCATGGCCGGATTTATACATTTTATCCCCGGAATACGGCTTGCTTGCATCCCGGTACTTTTATCAGGCCCTGTCCCGGCCTAATATATCAGGCTACAGATTTTAACTGATTTCCGATATCAGGCTACGCCCATGACTGATTCCATGCTGCAGATCGAGCGTTCCATACAGGAAAGCGGGGGTCTCCTCACAGCCCGCTATTCTCAATATGAATTATTCAGCCTGTTCCAGCCCATATACAGTTTTGCCCACAAACGCCTGGTCGGCTGTGAAGGCCTGACCCGCTGTGTAGACGACAACGGCAGGCTTATTCCGCCCGGCCGCCTGTTTGGCAGCGTTCACAGTGTTGAGGAGATCATGTTCCTGGACCGTCTAATGCGGGCTTTGCATGTCGGCAATTACAGCACCCGCAAACGTGACAATTCCTGGATTTTTCTCAACGTCAACCCCGTAGTCGTTATCAATGGCAGCCAGCACAAGCCCTTTTTCGCTGAATTGCTGAAAAAATACGATTTTCCGCCCCACCGGGTCGTAATCGAGATCATGGAAACCGCCATCCCGGACGAGGATGTGCTGGAAAAGACCGTATCGCATTACCAGGATCTCGGCTGCATGGTGGCGATAGACGACTTCGGCGCCGGGCACTCCAATTTTGAACGTATATGGCGCCTCAAGCCGGACATCGTCAAACTCGATCGGTGATGATCCAGCGCGCGGCCATGGACTCCACCATCCGCCGCAGTCTCGGAATGATCGTCGCCCTGGTCCACGAAATGGGCGGACTGGTCCTGGCCGAAGGTATTGAAACGGACCAGCAGGCTGTCATGGCTATCAATGCCGACGTCGACCTGGTCCAGGGATTTCTGTTCTCCGAATCATTCAATCCGGCCAGCGGCCAGCCGGATTGTTCCGAGCTATTCGAGCGCATCCACGATCTGATGATACAGCAGAACATTGACGAGGAAGGCGATTTCCGGCGTTCGGTCAAAAGCTATGTAGATGCCTTCAACCGCAGTGCCAACATGCTGGAGGCCGGCCTCAATATCTATACGGCCACGCAGGAAATGGCACAGATGGACCGGGTGTTGCGATTTTATCTGCTTGATGAATTCGGCACCCAGATCGGGGAAAATATTATTTCCCAGCACCATAACAGCCGGCGGGACATGCGTCTGGCACCTCTGTTCGATACCCAGGGTGCAAACTGGGCCCACAGGCCCTATTTCCGGCGGGCCATGGCACATCCGGACCAGATACAGCTGACCCGCCCGTACCTGTCGCTGACCGATGCCCGAATGTGTCTGACGCTGACCCGCGTAGTCAAACTGAAACGTGAACGCGCTGTACTCTGCTGCGATCTGGAATGGCGTGAGGACGCCGAAGTCAAACCTTCCTTCGAACCCGATATGCTGCAGAACCTGTTTTCTTCACGATAGCATCCCCGGCCTTTGAGTTGCCCGTGGCTAGCATTTAATATTGATAGTTTACTGAAACGAGTACCAGTCCCATGCATGCCGTCATTCTCGCCGCCGGGGTCGGTCAGCGCCTCGGTGAAACAGCCGCCGAGCGCCCGAAATCCCTGCTGCAGTTCGGCGGCATGTCATTGCTGGCCCGTCATCTACACATACTGCGCCATTACGATGTTTGCACAATCACAGTGGTCACCGGCTATCAGGCCGACCAGATCGAGCATGAGTTGTCCCGGCACGGCCACGGTCTGACGATAGACACGCGCCACAATCCCGACTACCGCCGGGGCAGCGTAGTCAGCCTGCACAGTGCGGCTGATATTCTCACCGGCGATAATCCGATATTGCTGATGGACGCTGACGTACTCTATGAGCACACACTGATGAAACGCCTGCTGACAAGTCGACACGAAAACTGTTTTCTGCTGGACCGTAATTTTGAGACCGGTGAAGAACCGGTAAAGCTCTGTGTCAGTAACGGCCGCCTGATTGATTTCCGCAAGCGGATCGACAAGAATCTGCAATTCGATTTCCAGGGGGAATCGGTCGGTTTTTTCCGATTTGCACCGGCCATGGCCGGCAGTATCGCGGCCACCTGCAGCCGCTACCTGGCAGATAACCGGCAGGATGAGCCTTATGAGGAAGTACTCCGCGACAAACTGCTGGATACGCCAGAAGCCTTTGGTTATGAGGACATTACGGGTGCGGCCTGGATCGAGATTGATTTTCCCGCTGATGTGCAGTTGGCTGAACAGCATATACTGCCAAGAATCACCTTGCCGGGCACATAAATGACAAGCCAGCCAAAAACACTGAAATTTCCGGCCAAGGCGGGACGCCTGCGGCAGTTGCTGGAATCACAGCAGCTTGAATTCATGATGGAGGCACACAATGGTGTCTCCGCGCGCATTGTCGAGCGCTGTGGATTCAGGGAATCTGGGCCAGCGGCCTGGCAATATCCACCCAGTATGGTGTTCGTGACAGCAATGAAGCCAGCTGGACACAAATCGTCGATATGCTGGAGTTCATGTCGGATATCACCGATATTCCCATCCTGCTGGATGGCGATACCGGCTATGGCAACTTCAACAACATGCGCCGGCTGGTAAAAAAACTCGAGCAACGCAATATTGCCGGGGTTGCAATAGAGGACAAGCAATTCCCGAAATTGAACAGCTTTATCAACGGCGAACGCCAGCCGCTGGCGGACATCGACGAATTCTGCGGCAAAATCAAGGCCGGCAAGGACAGCCAGAAGGACCCCGACTTTTGCATCATTGCCCGCATTGAAGCATTAATCGCCGGCTGGGGCATGAGCTGAGGCGCTGAATCGCGCCGAGGCCTACTATGCCGCCGGCGCGGGACGGTATCCTCATTCACAGCAAACTTTCACGCCCGACCGAGATACTCGACTTTGCCCGCGAATGGGGCAATCGCTGCCCGCTGGTTATTGTGCCGACCAAGTATTACAGTACACCGACGGATGTCTTTCGCCAGGCCGGTATCAGCATGGTGATCTGGGCCAACCAAATGATACGCGCGTCGGTCACAGCCATGGAGCATATTGCCGAGGCTATACAGCGGAATGAATCCGTTGCCGACGTGGAAGATCGCATCGCCAGCGTCGACCATCTGTTTGAACTGCAGGGAGCGGATGAACTGACCCGCGCCCAGGAACGTTACCTGAAGCCGGCCGGTGGTGAAACGCGTGCCGTTGTGCTGGCTGCCAGCCGCGGCAGTGCCCTGCGGGAGCTGACCCATGACCGCCCCAAGGTCATGCTGCCGGTCAACGGTAAGCCGCTGTTGAGACGGCTGGTGGATGAATTCAAGCGCCACGGTATCAATCAGACGACGGTCGTTGCCGGCTACCGTGCCGACGCCATTGATCCCAGTGGCATCAATATACGTATCAACGACCGGCACGAGTCAACCGGCGAACTGGTATCGCTGAGTTGTGCTGAAAATGATTTCGGCAATGAGCTGCTGCTCACCTATGGTGACCTGCTGTTTCGAAGTTACATACTGCGCGATCTGTTGGATGGTAACGGCGAACTGAGCGTCGTCGTTGATTCACAGATTAACGGTAGCTATATCAGCGGTTCTCCCGATTATGCCTATTGTAGCCGCGACGATGACCGATCCCTGTTCCGGGAAGACGTCTATCTGCAGCATATGTCGGCCGAGGCCGATTCGCGTTATGGTGAACCATCGGGTCGCTGGATCGGCATGCTTCACGCCCGCGGTGACGGCGTAAAATGGCTGCGTGAAGGCCTGCATGAATTGCAGTCACGCAATGATTTCAGCCAGCTGGGCCTGCCGGAACTGCTCAACCATCTGGTGGAAAACGACAGACCGATCCGGGTCAATTACATTAACGGTCACTGGCTGGATGTAAACACACTGGATGATATCGATCGCGCCGGTGATTTTGCCCAGGGCAGCATGAAACGTGAAACGTGAAATGCGACTTGCAGGAGCGCGACTTGCTGCGCGAATGAACCGATTTCCCATTCGCCCGGTAAACCGGGCTCCTACAGGGAACTTTTCCGATTACCCCTATCAATCTATCGATTCACGATTCACGATTCACGATTCACGATTCACGATTCACGATTCACGATTCACGATTCACGATTCACGATTCACGATTCACGATTCACGATTCACGATTCACGATTCACGATTCACGATTCACGATTCACTATTTAACCAATGACCATCGAAGCGAGTGATTTTGTCGACACGGCGAAGCAGCTCGGCTACAGCCGCTACACCGGCGTACCCTGCTCTTTCCTGACGCCGTTCATTAATTACGTTATCAACGACACCTCGCTGAATTACATTTCCTCGGCGAATGAAGGCGACGCACTGGCAACGGCCGCCGGTGCCGCCGTGGGTGGGGAACGCGCCGTGGTAATGATGCAGAACTCGGGGCTTGGCAATGCAGTGAGTCCGCTGACATCGCTGGCGTGGGTGTTCCGTATTCCATTACTGCTGATTTGCACCCATCGTGGTGCACCCGATGTCAGTGACGAACCGCAACATGAATTGATGGGCCGGATTACCGGTGACATGCTGACAACAATGGAAGTGCCATGGGAAGTATTTCCCGCCAGCAGCGCGGGGGTCATGCCGGCACTGCTGCGCGCGGGTGAATACCTGCACGAGCAGCAGCGCCCCTTTGGTTTCCTCATGCGCAAGGATACTGTAGCCGCACACGAATTACAGCGTGATCCTGTACCGTGTGCTGATAATGGTCACTGCCGGCGCCAGTATGAATGGCGGCACGGCGAGCGCCCATCTCGCCGCGAGGCACTTGATATCATCCGCCGGTATACGCCGGAACAGGGAACGGTAGTGATCGCCACAACCGGCTACACCGGCCGCGAACTTTATGCACTCGGAGATCGGCCTAACCAACTTTACATGGTCGGATCCATGGGCTGCGCATCATCATTCGCTCTCGGCCTGGCGTTAGCACGGCCCGACCTGAAAGTCGTTGTCATCGACGGAGATGGTGCCGCCCTCATGCGCATGGGCAATTTCGCCACCGCGGGTATTTATGCGGGACCGAACTTCCATCACATCCTGCTGGATAACGAGGTACATGATTCCACCGGTGCCCAGGCAACCGTCGCCGGGGGTATCTGCTTTGCCGACATCGCGACGGCCTGCGGCTATGCACTGGCAATCGACGGTGATACGACAGAGGTGATCGAACATATCATGAGCGCTGACACTATGGCGGGACCGCGTTTCGCGCATCTCAAAATCAGAAGCGGCACGCTGGCGGACCTGCCGCGCCCGGCAATAACACCTCCCGATATACTGCGGCGGCTGATGCAGCATATCGGCTCGCATTTTTGACAGGTTGTCTTTAACGACCTGCCAACGCTTATAATCATTTTATATGAATCTTCTGCTCAATCCCGGTCCGGTAACGCTCAGTACGCGCGTACGTCAGGCATTGCTGCGCCCGGACCTGTGTCATCGCGAACCGGAGTTCAGCGAGCTGCAGACCGGCATTCGAACTGAACTGTTAAAGGTTTATGGCCTGAAACCGTCACAATGGTCGGCCATCCTGCTGACCGGGTCCGGTACCGCGGCAGTTGAAGCCATGCTGACCAGCCTGGTACCGGCCGACGGCCGAATATTGATTATTGACAACGGTGTCTACGGGGCGCGCATGGCGAAAATGGCTGCCGCTTACAGTATTGAACATGACACGGTAACCGCCAGCTGGGGCGAGCCGGTTGATAACCGCATGGTGGAAGAACAACTGAAGACCGGCAATTATTCCCATATTGCGATTGTTCACCACGAAACCACGACCGGCCGGCTCAACGATCTGGCAGCCATCGGCAGGCTGGCCGAACTGTGCCAGGCGGAAATGCTGATCGATGCCGTCAGCAGCTTCGGCGCCGAGGCCATCGATTTCGATAACTGGCCCGTAGCCGGCTGCGCCGCCACGGCGAACAAGTGCCTGCATGGGGTGCCCGGTGTTTCCTTTGTAATTACGCACAGAGAAGCGCTGGAGCGGGGCACATCCCGCAGTGTCTATCTCGATCTGGAAACGTATGAACAGCAGCAGATTGCCGGTGGCACGCCGTTCACGCAATCCGTGCAGTGCTGTTATGCACTCGCCGAAGCGCTGGCCGAGTTTTTTGAAGAAGGGGGCTGGCAGTCCCGCCGTGATCATTATCGCCGGCGAATGGCCCTGGTGCGTGAGGGTTTCGAGCAGCAAGGTATCGAACCGCTGCTGCCGGCCGATGCCAGTTCCTGCGTTCTGAATGCCTTCAGGCTGCCGGCCGGCATGGAGTATGCGCGGCTGCATGATGCCCTCAAGACGGCCGGCTTCATCATCTACGCCGGCCAGGGTGAACTTGCCAGTACCATCTTCCGCATCGCGGTGATGGGCGCGGTCAGTGAAAGTGATTTGCAGCGGCTGGTGGAGGAAGTGGGCAGGTTAGTAAAACGTAAAACGTGAAACGTATCTCGTGCAGGAGCGCAGCTTGCTGCGCGAAGAAATACCAACTTCGCCCGGTAAACCGGGCTCCTACAGGGAACCTTTCAATTCCCTCTATCACATCATTCCCTAATCCCTATTCACGCTTCACGCGCGGCCACCGGCTCCAGACCTTTCTGCAGATTCCGCACGAATTCGCTGAAGGTTTCCACGGTCATGCCCGCGTCCCTGAGCATGTCATCGCGTGAGCCATGGTGGATAAGCCGATCCGGCAGACCATAGTTGGCGATCCGTACACTGACATTATGGGCGGCCAGTACCTCATTCACGGCACTGCCGGCACCACCCTGAATAACGTTCTCCTCGATGGTCACCAGCTGGTCATGACTCTCGGCCAGCTGCAGGATCATGTCCTCGTCGATCGGCTTGACGAAGCGCATGTTGACCAGCGTGGCATCAGTCCGCTCGGCAACTTCGGCGGCAATATCCAGCGGGGTACCGAAAGCCAGGATGGCCGTACCCCTGCCCCGGCGCCGCAGTTGCGCCTTGCCGAGGGGCAGCGCGGTCATCTCCTTGTGTACCTCGACGCCCGGGCCGCCGCCGCGGGGGTAACGCACGGCCGCCGGCTGATCCAGGCAATAGCCGGTATAAAGCATCTGCCGGCACTCATTCTCGTCGGCCGGCGTCATGACCACGACGTCCGGCAGGCAGCGCATGAAGCTGATATCGTACGACCCGTTATGCGTCGGGCCATCGGCACCGACGGGCCCGGCACGGTCGATGGCGAACAGCACCGGCAGCTTCTGTACCACCACGTCATGGACCAGCTGGTCGTAGGCACGCTGCAGGAACGTCGAATAGATCGCCACCACCGGCTTGAGGCCGTCACAGGCCATACCGGCGGCAACGGTCACGCTGTGCTGCTCGGCGATGCCGACGTCGAAATAGCGATCCGGGTATTCCTTGCAGAAGCGTTTCAGATCCGAGCCCTCGCACATGGCCGGCGTGATCGCCACCATGCGTTCGTCCCGGGCGGCCATGTCGCAGGCCCAGTCACCGAAAATATTGCTGTAGGTCGGCTTCTTGGCCTTGCCGGAGGGCACGATACCGAGCTGGGGATCGAACGGCGTCACACCGTGGTACTTGACCGGGTCGTCCTCGGCGGGCGCGTAGCCCTTGCCCTTCTGGGTGATGATGTGCAGGAACTGCGGGCCCTCGAGGGCCTGGATGTTGCGCAGGGTGCTGATCAGGGTCGGCAGGTCATGACCGTCGATCGGGCCGATATAATTGAATCCGAACTCCTCGAACAGGGTGCCGGGCACGATGAGGCCCTTGACGTGTTCCTCGGCGCGTCGTGCCAGCTCCCACATCGGTGGCATTATCGATAGCACCCGTTTGCCCTGCTCCTTGACCGAGGCATACAGCTTGCCGGACAGAATCTGGGCAAAACGGCTGGACAGCGCGCCGACATTCGGCGAGATCGACATGTTGTTGTCGTTGAGGATCACCAGCATGTCGGCCTTGAGGTCGCCGGCGTGATTGAGCGCCTCGAAGGCCATGCCCGCCGTCAGACCGCCGTCACCGATAATGGCCACGGTCTTGCGGCCGCTGTTGTCATGTCTGGCGGCGATCGCCATGCCCAGGGCGGCGCTGATCGAGGTACTCGAATGGCCGACGCCGAACGTATCGTATTCGCTTTCATCTCGGCGCGGAAACGGCGCCAGGCCGCCCCACTGGCGGATGGTGCCGAGCCGATCGCGGCGGCCGGTGAGGATCTTGTGGGGATAGGCCTGGTGGCCGACGTCCCAGACCAGGCGGTCTTCCGGGGTGTTATAGAGATAATGCAGGGCGATCGTCAGCTCGATAGTGCCCAGGCCGGCGGCAAAATGGCCGCCGCTCTGGCTGACGGAGCCCAGCAGCGCGCCGCGCAGTTCTTCCGCCAGGGTTTCCAGTTGCGACTCGGGCAGGCGCCGCAGATCCGCCGGTGAAGATAGGGTATCCAGCAACGGGGTAGAATACTTCTCAGCCATGACTCTATCGGAATTCCTGTAATCAAACGGGCATTATTACTGGGACATCCGGGGTGTGCAAGGAAATCCACCGGCCGGGAAATTGTCCCAGCTTTCGGTGTGATATGAGTAACATAGGGCAAAGGGCGTGCTGTACATTTCAGCACGTATCCCTTAACCTTAGTCTTTTAGTCAGAAATTCAGCCTACGGGTCGCGCTACCTGTAAACCAAAAATAACGGGAGCTTCACGAATGGGCGTACCCCTGATTCAGCAATATCGTGTTGGTAAATACATCCTCGGCAAGAAACTCCGCAGGCAGAAAAAATACCCCCTGGTGTTGATGCTGGAACCGTTGTTCCAGTGCAACCTGGCCTGCGCCGGCTGCGGCAAGATCGACTATCCGGACGAAATCCTCCGCAAGCGCCTGAGCTATCAGCAGTGCATAGATGCCATCGATGAATGCGGTGCCCCCGTTGTCTCCGTCGCCGGCGGCGAACCCCTGATTCACAAGGAAATGCCGCAGATCGTCGACGGCTTCATCCAGAAGAAAAAGTTTGTCTATCTGTGTACCAATGCGCTGCTGCTCGACAAGCACATGGATGACTACAGCCCGTCACCGTATCTGACATTCTCGATTCATCTCGACGGCAACCGTCAGCATCATGACGCCTCGGTCTGCCGTGAAGGTGTCTATGACAAGGTTATCGAGGTCGTGCGCAAGGCGCTGGATCGCGGTTTCCGCGTGACCGTGAATTGCACCCTGTTCCAGGGTGAAACACCGGAAGAAGTAGCCGAGTTCATGGATACGATGATGGAGATTGGTGTCGAGGGCACGACCATCTCTCCCGGCTACGAATACGAACGCGCACCGCGCCAGGATGTGTTCCTGAAGCGCAGCGAAACCAAGCAGCTGTTCCGTGATATCTTCAAGCTCGGCAAGGGCAGGAACTGGCGCTTCAACCAGTCGTCACTGTATCTCGATTTCCTGGCCGGCAATCAGACCTATCAGTGCACGCCCTGGGGCAATCCGACGCGCAACATTTTCGGCTGGCAGAAGCCCTGTTACCTGCTGGTCGGCGAAGGCTATTCCGCCAGCTTCAAGCAGCTGATGGAAGAAGTCGACTGGGAGAAATGGGGCACCGGGCGTAATCCCAAGTGCGCCAACTGCATGGTCCATTGTGGCTATGAACCCACGGCCGTCGATGACACCTTCCGACATCCGCTCAAGGCCCTGAAAGTATTCCTCAAGGGTCCGCGTACCGATGGACCGATGGCGCCGGAACTGCCGGTCTATTACAGCGACGATCATCTCGCCAAACCGCATCTGGTCTCCGAAGGCAAGGGCGGTGCCGGCTGCAGCAGTCAGAAAGTCGCCTGACAAAGCGCCATGCAGGGCCGGCAATGCCGGCCCTTTGTCCCTGTACGCGGTTATCCAACCTGGAGTGCAATCTGGCTGATGCTGCCGGAACTGGCTATCACCGGCGCGACCGTTATCTGGCTGGCCGTACTGATACTGCCGTGGCAGCCATGGCGGACACGGGAACAGTTCACCCCTGAAGCAGACCGCAGGCGTTCGCTCGATACCGTCACCGTCGTTATCCCGGCTCGCAATGAGGCCGATGTCATTGCCGGCACGCTGGCCGCGCTGAAACAGCAGGACCCGGACCTCCGCATTATCCTTGTTGACGATCAGTCGACCGATGCCACTGCCGACCGCGCCCGTGAGCACGGCACATCGCGGCTGCAAATCCTGTCAGCACCACCGTTGCCGGCCGGCTGGAGCGGCAAATTGTGGGCACTGGAACAGGGTTTCCGGCGGGTACAGACGGATTACACCCTGCTGCTGGATGCCGACATCGAACTCCAGGCGGGTGTCATTGCCGGCCTGCTCGACAAACTGGAACGGGAAAACCTGCAGATGATTTCGCTCATGGCGCGGCTGCGCATGGTCAGCGGCTGGGAGAAGCTGCTGATGCCGGCCTTCATCTATTTTTTCAAGCTCCTGTACCCGTTTGCCCTGGCCAACCACCCGGACTCCAGGGTGGCCGCGGCCGCAGGGGGTTGCATTCTCATACGCACGCGGGCATTCGCGGCAGTCGGTGGGCCGGCGGGCCTGCGCACCGCCCTGATCGATGACTGCGCTCTGGCACGGCGAGTCAAACACAACGGCGGTCGCATCTGGCTGGGTCTCACCCATGCGGCAATCAGCCGGCGGCGTTATGAGAATCTCGCGACGATATGGGAAATGGTCACGCGCACGGCCTATACACAATTGCATTATTCCCCCTGGCTGCTGACCGCCTGTATTCTCCTGCTGCTGGAAACCTATGCCGTGCCGGTGGCAGGCCTGTTTTATCCGGGTTCCGCGCGCTGGCTAGCAGTGCTGGCCGTGCTCGGCATGTGTGGCAGTTATCTACCGACACTGCGATACTATGGATTGCCAGGGTGGCGGGTACTGATACTGCCGGTTGCGGCCATGCTGTTCGGACTGATGACACTCGACTCGGCCCGACGTCACCTGGCCGGTCACGGCGCCCGTTGGAAAAACCGGACCTATACCGGCACATGAATGGATTGTCACGGCCGTTATCGCCCGTATATTCTGCAACCACTCCCGGGGGCCGCAGTCAAACACGAAACATCCAACCAAGGTACGATTGATGAACAGACTGATTGCTGGCCTGTACCTGCCTGGACGGCAGTTTGCGTATGCTGTGGTTATCCTGCTGGCCTTTACCGGCACATATGCCCGGGCTGCCGACCCCGAGGCGCCGGCTAGCGTGGAGCAGTTCCACGAGACCCTGCTGGCAGATCATGCGTAACGCCGAGAGTCTGGGTTTCAATGGCCGTTATGACACCCTGGAACCGGTCGTCCAAAGCAATTTTGATACACCCCTTATCGCCAAGGTAATTCTGGGGCGCCACTGGCAAAGCCTGAACGACGAGCAAAAACAACAGTTCATCAATATATTCAACGAACTCAGTATTACCACTTATGCAAACCGGTTCAGCAGCTATGACGGTGAAAAATTCGAATATCTGGGCACGGAGTCGCTCAATAAACAACGTGTGCTTGTACGGACCCGGATGACAAGACCGGATGGCGATGATGTAAAATTCGACTATCTCATGCACCAACGTGACGGGAATTGGTATATTATGAGCATTGTTGCCCAGGGCGTAAATGATTTATCCCTGAAGCGCGCCGACTATACCGCCATAATGGAATCAAGGGGTTTTGACGGTCTGGTCGCCGAACTTAACGACAAAATCGCGGCACTGAAGCCCGAAAACAACGATCAATAAATCAGTATCTTCAAGCCAGTCAGCGAGATTCACCATGTGCCTTAGCTACCGGAAATATTTCTGGATAATCGCCCTGCTGTCATGCCTGGCCATCAGCGGCTGTGCGACCACCCAGGGCACGGAGACACAGAACACAACCGAGCAGGATGTGGATCCTATCGAACCCGCCAACCGGATTTTCTACGGGATCAACGAGGTACTGGATGAAATGCTGGTCAAACCCGTGGCAGGCACCTATGCTTATGTCATGCCGGATCCGATGCGCGAATCCGTCAGCAATTTTTTCAGTAACCTGGGTTACCTTAACGTCATACTCAATTCATTTCTGCAGGGCAAGGCCGACCAGGGCTGGTCGGATACATCGCGTTTCCTGATCAACTCGACGCTCGGCATCGGCGGTCTGTTCGATGTCGCAACCGGCATGGGCTTCGCGCGCCACGAGGAAGACCTGGGCCAGACTTTGGCTGTATGGGGCAGCGACCAGGGCACCTATCTGTATCTGCCTATCGTCGGCCCCCAAACCGTGCGTGACACACCCGATATTGCCAGCAGCACGCTGACCAATCCGCTGTTTTATGTCACCAGTGCCGTGCTCTACCCGGTCGCCGCGCTGGGGATTATCAACAAACGCGCTCAACTGCTGGAGGCCACCCGACTGCGCGACGAGGCTTCCATCGACCCGTATATCTTTACCCGCGAGGCCTATCTGCAACGGCGTAATTACCTGATACATGATGGTAACCCGCCATTGGAAGGCTATGATGATATTTTCAACCTGGATAGCGGCGAAGAATCCGGTGATATGCTGCGGGTGGAGTAGACTGAGGGAACCCGTACATCCTAGAATTGTGGCTGTTTTGTGATATTTTTAGCATTTTCCTTCATGCTGGCAGATGCTCGGTGAACTAAAGTACCATCCTGGCATCTACTGCCGCAGATAGTCGCGATTATGCGGCGTGCCCGATATTTCACAGATGCACGATATTTCCCTGATCTTCCGGCTCGCCACCTGTCAAACGATACAACCGATAATGGTTTCCTTGTGGAGGGATGTTTTAGATGAAAGTGAAAGCGCTCAGCTTTATATTAGCCAGCACCCTGGTCCTGACAGCCTGTAGCCCGACCAAGGAAGATATCGGCACCCTCGCCGGCGCCGGTACCGGTGCCGCAGTCGGTACCCAGATCGGCGGTGGCCGCGGGCAGTTGGCCGCGGTCGTGGCAGGGACCCTGATCGGTGCCTATATCGGCAAATCGATCGGCCGGTCGCTGGACGAAGTCGATCGCATGAAAATGGAGCAGGCCCTGGAGCGGCAGCCAACCGGCGAAACCTACTCCTGGCAGAACCCGGATTCGGGTGCCGAATATGCGGTCACGCCGACCAGAACCTACGAACGCGACAGCGGACCGTGCCGCGAATACACCACCGAAGCGATCATCGACGGCCAGCGCGAGGTTGTCCATGGCACCGCCTGCCGCCAGGCCGACGGTCGCTGGGTGGCAGTAAACTAGTACCCGTCTGTTGCTGCCACGGCTTCCAGCCAGTGGCTGACCGGGGTTGCGGTTGCCTGCTGCAGGTGCAGCAGGCAACCGATATTCGCCGTCAGTATTCGTTCCGGCGAACCCTGGTGTAAGGCCGCCAGCTTTCTGTCCCGCACCGCTGCCGCCAGCCGTGGCTGCAGTATCGAATACGTTCCCGCCGAGCCGCAGCACTGGTGGCTGTCCGGCACCGGTGTCAGCTCGAAGCCGATTGTCTCCAGCAAGGCTTCCGTCACCCCGCCCAGTTTCTGGCCATGCTGCAGCGTGCACGGCGACTGGAATGCCACGCGGCCACGGGCAACCGGCAGCCGCGACGGATCCATGGCGCTCAGGTATTCCGCCGGATCCCGCGCCAGTTCACTGATGCGTACCGCTTTCTCATGGTATTCGGGATCATCCGCCAGAAGTGTGGGGTAATCCTTGATCATGACACCACAGCCGCTGGCAGTGACGACAATGGCCTCGGCTCCGGCCTCGATTGCCGGCCACCAGGCATCGACATTGTGCCGGGCGAAACGGCGGGCACCGTCATTATTGCCAAGATGCAGACTCAGCGCGCCGCAGCAGCCCTCCTCCCCAATCTCGCGGCACCCCACCCCGGCGCGCTGCAGCACTTTCCCTGCCGCGCTGTTGATGCCCGGCGCCAGCGCCGGCTGTACGCAGCCCTGAAACAGAATCACATTGCGCTCGTAATCGCCGGCCGGCAGTGCGGAAACTTTCTGCCGCGGCGGTATCTGTCGTTTCAGCATCGACGGCAGCAACGGCCGCAGCCACTGACCCGCCTTCAGCAACGGCGTGAACCGCCGCCGGTACGGCAATACCTGCAGCAGCAGGCGGCGCTGCCAGCGTTCATGCCAGGGGCGCCGGGTTTCGGCTTCCACGGCCTCGCGGCCGATTTCCAGCAAGCGACCGTATTCCACACCGGAAGGACAGGTCGTTTCGCAGGCCCGGCAGGTCAGGCAGCGATCCAGGTGCAGCCGGGTTTCGCCACTCACCGGCTTGCCTTCGAGTACCGACTTGATCAGATAGATGCGGCCGCGCGGGCTGTCGAGTTCATCGCCCAGCAACCGGTAGGTGGGGCACGTCGCCAGACAGAAACCGCAGTGCACGCAGTTACGCAGGATGCGGTCGGCGGTCCTGCCCGTGGGTGTATCGCGGATATCGTCGCGGAGTTCGGTCAGCATGATGCCCCCGTATACAGCAGCCCGGGATTGAGAATGCCGGCCGGGTCGAAGGCCTGCTTGACCCGCTGATGCAGTTTCAGCAGTGCCGGCGGCAGATCCGGCAATGCCGGCAGATCCGCCGGTCCCCTGTGCAAGGTCGCATAACCGCCGGCAGCGGCGGCGGCATGATGGACGCTGGCTGCCGGCTCCGTCGAGCGCAGCCAGCGCTGGGCGCCACCCCAGTCGATGGCCCAGTCACCCGTTACGGTCGGCATGGCCGTGGTCGCCGGCAGGCTGAGCCGCCAGACGGGGTCATCAGTGTTGAAAAAATCCAGCTGATGTTCGCGCAGCGCGCTCCAGAAGGCATCACCATCGGCGCAGGCCTCAAGTGCCGCCTCGCGGCCGGCGGCCTCGACTGCCGCAGCGGTGCCCGACAAGCGCACATACATCACCCCGTCCACCCACGCCGCTGCCGACAGCGGCAGCGGTCGTGTGGCGAGACGGTTCATGGCATCAATGGCTTCTGCGGGCGGCAGCCGCCGGCAGAATGTGTGTTCGCATTCCGGCAGCGGCAGTACCTTGAAGGAGATTTCCAGCAGCACGCCCAGCGTGCCCCGGGCACCGGCCATCAGCCGGGCGATGTCGTAACCGGCAACATTCTTCATCACCCGACCGCCGAAATGCAGATCCTCGCCACGGCCATTGAGGCAACGGACACCGAGCACGAAATCGCGCAAGGCACCGGCATAGGGCCGCCGCGGTCCCGACAGACCACAGGCCACTGTGCCGCCGATGGTGGCGGATTTACCCCAGGCCGGCGGTTCGAAGCCCAGCATCTGCCCGGCGGCCGCCAGCTCCCGCTGCAGTTCATCCAGCGCCGTGCCGGCCCTGGCGGTGATTACCAGTTCCGTGGGTTCATAATCGACAATACCCTGCAGGGCCCGGGTCTCGAGGACCCGGCCGGTGTCGGTGGGGGGGGCGGCGGACTTGCTGCCGCCGCCGGTGATCACCAGCGGCTCACCGCTTTCACAGGCCGTCTGCACTAATTCCTGTAGCTCGCGAACCCCGGCCTCTGCGGTCACGACAGCCATGCTACCAGCGGTACTTGTCGAACAGTTCCGGGTTGGCCCAGTACTGGCTGTTCAACCATTCCGGGGTCGCCTTGTAAGTTTCGAGTTCAAAACGGTACAGGTGGTATTCGTGGCCATCCTTGTCGTAGCGGCGGTAAAGACAGAAGCCATGGGCAAGCAGATCATTGCGCCGCCACCGGCTCTGAATATCGGGCCAGTCATCACCGATACGAATAAAAAGAAACAGGTGTCGTGAATGCAGATCGCGCAGACGACCTATGAGTGCCTCGGCAGCGGACTTGTCCAGATATTCCAGTACATCGGCCAGCAATATCACATCAAATACCGGCAATTGATCGATGGTCGAGCAAAGGCCGGCCACATCGATCGGTTTCACTTGACACTGAGCTGCCGATTCATCGACCAGATCACCATATTCATGCGCACCGCCTGCCAGCAGAACACTTTCTGGTTTCACCGAGCTGATCAGCTCCTGTAAATCCGAGCGGGCATCCTCTGACAGAGTAAGCGTCATGATTAAAACCGTTCCAGTTCGGGATGACTCAGCTGCCCCTGATGGACATGCATGGCGCCGAATTCGGCACAGCGGCTGAGCGTCGGCACCGCCTTGCCGGGATTCAGCAGACCGCGTTCATCAAAGGCCTGTTTGACGGCATGAAACTGTTGCAGCTCGGCCTCGCGAAACTGCACACACATCTGGTCGAGCTTTTCGACACCGACGCCGTGCTCGCCAGTTACTGTGCCACCGGCCTCGACACAGATCTCCAGTATCCGGCCGCCGAGGGCCTCGGCACGCTCAAGTTCATCCGCTTTGCTGACATCATATAACACCAGCGGATGCAGGTTGCCATCACCGGCATGAAACACGTTCACCACCGGCAGGCCGTATTCGGCAGAGAGTTCGGCGATCCGTCCGAGCACTTCGGCAATGCGGCGTCGCGGAATGGTACCGTCCATGCAGTAATAATCGGGCGCGATGCGCCCGGCCGCCGGGAAGGCGGCCTTGCGGCCGGCCCAGAAACGCTCACGCTCGGCATTGTCACGGGCGATGCGGATGTCGGTGGCACCGGCCCGGTCGAGAATGCACCGGACCGCGGTGATCTGGGCCTCGGTTTCGGCAACGCTGCCGTCCAGCTCGCAGATCAGAATGGCGGCGGCATCGGTAGGATAGCCGGCGTGGACAAAATCCTCCGCGGCGCGGGTGATGCCCTGGTCCATCATTTCCAGGCCAGCGGGGATAACGCCGCCGGCAATAATATCGGCAACGGCATTGCCGGCGGCAGCGCACGTCGTCAAAGACGGCCAGCAGCACCTCGTGGGTGGTCGGTACCGGCAACAGTTTGACCGTGACCTCGACGATAACCCCGAGCATGCCCTCGGAACCGGTCAGCAATGCCAGCAGATCATAACCCGGGCTGTCCAGCATGGCGCCGCCAAGCTCGACCAGTTCGCCATCCATGGTAATGAACTTGATACCGAGTACATTGTGCACCGTCAGGCCGTACTTGAGGCAATGCACGCCGCCGGAATTTTCGGCGACGTTGCCGCCAATAGTGCAGGCTATCTGTGATGAGGGATCCGGCGCATAGAACAGCCCGTGCGGTGCCGTGGCCTCGGAAATGCTGAGATTGCGCACGCCGGGCTGGACCCGTGCAATACGGGCCAGCGGGTCAACCTCCAGAATCTCGGAAAACCTGGCCAGACTCAGCAGCACCCCGTTGGCGATGGGCAGGGAGCCCCCCGACAGGCCGGTACCGGCACCACGGGCCACGACCGGGACTGCATGGTCATAACAGAGCCTGAGGACGGCCTGTACCTGTTCCACGGTCTCCGGCAGCACGACGCAGCCCGGCAATTCACGGTAGGCCGACAGCCCGTCGCATTCATAGACACGCCGCCCCTCGGCATTGATGATGACGGCATCGGTGGGCAGTAATGCCTGCAACTGCCGGAGGAACCGGGCCTGTAGATCCGGTTTGCCGGCCAGGCCGGACTGTGCTGGCTTAGCGCTCATTCGAATACATAGCCTCTGGGTACGACCACGATACCATTATCCGAGACCGTAAAGCGTGCGGCATCTTTTTCGGCATCAAAACCGATGCTTTCGGCCGCCGGCACCCGTACATATTTATCGATAATGCAGTTGCGCAGCTGTGCCCGTTCCGCGATATTTACACCCTCGAATATAATCGAATTTTCGATGGTGGCGGCATCGCCGACCCGGACCTGTGAAAACAGGATGCTATTATTCACGCCGCCCCCGGCGATTACCGTGCCGCCACCAACCACCGAGTTGATGAAAATCCCCTCGTTGCAGGATTTCCCCGGTACGGTGCGGGCGGGCGGATTCTGCGACTGATAAGTGCGAATGGTCCAGTCGCTCTGATAAAGATCCAGCGGCGGCTCGCTCTTCAGCAGATCCATATTGGCCTGGTAATAACCGTCAAGCGTCTCCAGACTGCGCCAATAGCGATCCTGCGTCACCCGCCCGCTGCTGCCACCGAACGGGTACGGACGCACGCGATAGTTCTGCAACAATTCCGGCATCACATCGCGAATGAGATCGTGGCCGGAACCGGGACGGGCGTAGTCGGCCTCGAGGGCCGCCTCGAGCACTGACAGGCGTATCGCGACAATACCCAGTACCAATTGCGAAGTATTATCCTGCGCCGGTTCGAAATCCAGCGATTCAATACGACTATTGCCAGTGACTGCAACAGTGGGGCCAGGCTCCTGATCGGTGTCCGCGAGTTCCTTGCAGACCAGGGTGGCATCGGCGCCGCTGCTCATGTGTTGCTCGAGCAGGGCCTCGTAGTCCATGCGATGAACCGTGTCACCTGGCAGAATCAGTACATGTTCTGCGCCGGTACGCCGCAGAATGAACAGATTCTGATAGATTGCATTGGCGCTGCCGCTGTAACCGGCATTACCGGCATGCATCTGCGGTGACACCATGGTGATGTATTCACCGAGTTCCGGATTGTAAATAGACCAGCCGTCGCGCAGGTGCTTGGCCAGCGAGTGCGATTTGTACTGGGTAAATACGAATACCCGGCGCAGGCCTGAATGCAGGCAGTTGGCCAGGGCAAAATCAATGATCCGGTACTTGCTGCCAAACGGAATAGCCGCCTTGGCACGCTGTGCCGACAGGGGTTCAAGTTCGCGGCCCCCGCTTTCGGCGAGAACCACCACATTCACTTTCTGAGTGAGGGACATGTGAATCTGAATCCAGCAGATGAGGGTTATCGGAGAGCTCATCCCGCCCGCCCGGTTCATCGACGGCCGGGAGAGGCGCGACGCGCAAGAATAAGATAAAAAAGATTAATAGAGGAGTAAAATATGAGTCAAATCAGGCATCCGCCCCATCCGGACGCATAGCGCACCAAATCGGGTCCGAAAACTGCTTGATTATGATATGGTTAGCTGACATGCATGACCCGGCCCAAAGCGGCTATTCAGTATGAGTTCGGAAATTCTAATCAATATCACGCCTCAGGAGACGCGGGTTGCCGCCGTCGAGAACGGTGTGCTGCAGGAAGTCTACATCGAACGCCGTAAATGCCGGGGGATTGTCGGCAATATATACAAGGGGCGAGTATCACGTGTGCTGCCCGGCATGCAGGCAGCCTTTATCGATATGGGCCTGGACCGTACCGGCTTCCTGCATCGTAACGATATTGTTGACCCCGTATCTGAAGAGGCGGCCGAGTCGGCGGGACAAGCAGGTGCCCGACAACCGACCATTGAATCACTGCTCCGTGAAAGTGAGGAAGTCCTGGTGCAGGTGATCAAGGATCCGATCGGCACGAAAGGCGCGCGGCTTACTACCCGCCTGGCAGTACCTTCCCGCTATTTAGTACTGATTCCCGAGTCACAGTCATCAATTGGCATATCCCAGCGCATTGAAGACGAAACCGAACGCGAACGGCTGCGCAGCCTCGTCTATCAGTACCAGAATGGCGTCATACCCATTGCCGTTGGTGACAACAGCCAGGCTACTGGTGTCAGGGCGCTACCGGTTGATGTCCCCAATAACGGTGGCTTCATCGTGCGTACTGCCGCCGAAGGCATCAGTAATGAGAAGATCAGCAAGGATATCGATTTTCTATGCCGGCTCTGGCAATCCATTCAAAACCGTATCAGCGATGTTGCCGCACCGGGTAATATCTATGAAGATTTACCCCTTTTTATACGCACCCTGCGCGATCTGGTCGACACCGAGACCGAAAAAGTACGTATAGACTCCCGCGAGTCCTATGATCGGCTCATCGATTTTGCCAGGCGTTTCATTCCTGAATTTGTTGATCGCATAGAGCACTACGACGGCGAACATCCGATACTGGATATGTACTCTGTCGAGGATGAAATTCAAAGAGCCCTGAGTCGTCGGGTAGAGCTAAAATCGGGCGGACACCTGTATATCGATCAAACCGAGGCCATGACAACAATTGATGTCAATACGGGGGCTTTTGTTGGCCATCGTAATCTGGATGAAACGATATTCAAAACCAATCTTGAAGCCACCCATGCCATAGCTCGCCAGCTACGGCTGCGCAACCTGGGTGGCATTATTATTGTTGATTTTATAGATATGCAGGATGCCGAGCATCAGCGTCAGGTATTACGGGCATTGGAAAAGAATCTGGAGAGGGATCACTCCAGGGTCTCAATCAGCGAAGTCACTTCGCTGGGTCTGGTGCAGATAACGCGCAAGCGGACGAGGGAAAGCCTCGAGCATGTTTTGTGCGATAGCTGTCCTACCTGCAACGGCCGTGGCACTGTCAAAACGGCTGAAAGTGTCTGCTACGAGATCTTCCGTGAAATACTCCGGGAAGTCCGCCAGTTTGATGCCAAAAAACTGCTGGTCATCGCCTCACAGTCCGTCGTCGATATGCTGCTTGATGAAGAATCTACAAGTGTTGCAGAACTGGAGGCCTTTATTGGCCGTCCTATTACCTTTCAGGTAGAGACACTGTACGGTCAGGAACAATATGACATTGTACTACTCTGATTCTGTATTTTACTGACGTGTTTTCTGCCTCAGATCTGTAACTGACTGATCCGCTGATGATACGAAGAGTTTATAATGCCTGCTGGTATCTGGTCGGCGGTTTCATTCTGCTGGCGGCCGTTAGCATCACCATCATCAGGCTCCTGCTGCCCGGTATTGATGCTTACCGCGAGGAAATTGAAAACCTTGCAATACAGTACAGTGGATACCCGGTAAGTATCGATTCCGTCAACGCCGAGTGGCGGGGATGGAAACCGCATCTTTATCTTGAGGGCGTGATCCTCCATGATCCGGATAATCTACAGCCCATTGCTACCTTCAAGAGCGCCCATGTCAGTTTTGCGTTCTTTGACATTCTTGTCCATCAACGTGTTGTACCCGAGTCACTGACCGTATCCGGCGCCAACCTCAAGTTAATCCGCGCTAGCGACGGATCCATCCGTTTTGGTGACGAAAATATTCAGTATGCGCAGGAACGCGATGAAAGTCAGATTAGCAAAAGACTTACGCGCTGGCTTCTCAGCCAGCCGCTGATAACCCTGAATGACACATCAATCCTGTGGATTGATGAACTCAGAGACCAGCCGCCCTTGCAGCTGCGTGAGGCATCACTGAATCTGCGTACCTGGCGCGAGCAAATCCAGATAGATGGAAGCGCCAGCCTGCCACGTGGTCACGGACAGTCGGTCGACTTCGCCTTGGATGCCACGGGTGATTTGCTAAGCGGTCAATGGTCAGGGCAGGCTTATGTCACTGCTGACGATCTGGAACCTTCGGCGTGGCCTGAATACAGTCGTTGGCAGGACATAAGTCTGGCTGCAGGTAAAACTGATATCAATATATGGAGCCGATGGGAAGACGCGCGACTGATATCGGCTGAAGGGCTTGTTTCCTCTGAAGATACGCTGATACGCGGCCATGATAGCAACAAGTTGATCCGTAATATGAATGCAGAATTTAATCTGCAGCGAAGCAAAAATGCTGATTGGTCGCTTCAGATTCTGCTGAGGGATTTATCGACCTGGAGCGGCAACTGGCCGGCAACAGATATCAGGTTAGGTGGCAGCAGGGACCAAGATATTGATTATGCATATATAAGCTATGCACGTATTGAGGATTTTCTGCCTCTCGCCGGCATTTATGAGGCCCTGTCAGGAAATCTCGGTGAGAATTATCGGGCAGATTCATTCCATGGTGTTTTACAGAATTTTGAATACCGTCGTCATTCCAACAGCGATAGCTGGATAGCGAATGGCAGAATCAACAATCTGGAACTCATTGATCGTCATGGTAACTCAACAATAAGCGGTATTGGAGGCAAATTCATATCCACTTCTGATCGCGGCAGACTGGTTATTGATAATACGCAGTTCGATATTAGAGATCCGGCGATCTTTCAACTGCCGGTAAGAGATATATCCGTAAATGGAACCGTGGATTGGTATCAAAACAATGATGACAGCGTATTGCTGAGGACTGATTCTCTCCGGTTAGATACAGAGCCGCACACACTGACGTTGCGTGGCAATATAGTATATGAAAGTGAAAGCCTGCCATATATTGACATTATCGCATCATTGACCGACGGAGATGCAGAACCACTAAAGCGTTTTGTGCCTGCAGGGGCAAAAGACAAGCTTAAGCGCTGGATCGATCGCGGTATTGTCAGTGGATATCTGGAGTATGGTGGCATGGTGCTTCGCGGTGATCTGGATGATTTTCCCTTTAAGAACGGGGAGGGACAGTTCAAAATCAATACCCGTTTCAGTGAAGTTACGATGGATTATCACGAAGAATGGCCCCCTCTCTATCAAATAGATGGTGATGTGATCCTCGAGCAGGACGTGCTTTCTGTTTACATCCCCAGTGGCGATATATTCCAGTCCAGAATCATGGATGTCTATGCCACTATCAGAGATCTCTATGAGAATGACCATATTCTGCACATTGAAGGTAATGCCAGAGGCAGCGCAAAAGATGCAATCAAGTTCCTGAAAAACAGCCCTCTGGAGAAGAAAAAGACAATCAAGCGGCTGTTAGACCTGGGACTGGATGGTGATATCCAGCTGGCACTCGATATGGATATCGCCCTGTTCCCGGGTGAAGATAACGTCAATGGCAACGTCAGGCTTTTAGGGAATCAGATCAAGGTGCCGAGACTGGGACTGGATTTGAATGACACAAGCGGTCACATTCATTTCTCTGGCGATGAAATCCGATCCAGGGAACTGGCGGCCAGTTATTACGACAGCCCCGTCGAACTGTCAGTAAGCCGTGAGGGCGAAGCGGAAGACACACCTATCACATTCAGCATGAAGGGCAAGGTGCATGCAGACCTGCTCACCCGCATACTGAAGGACAGGATTCCGCCGGATGTCTTCGACGTCACAACCTTTGGAGAACGCCTGACAGGCCAATCAGTCTGGACGGCGGAGCTGAAGTCGAACCTGGAGCCGGACCAGCCCCAGGATTTCAGTATCAGTTCCAGTCTTGAGGGACTGGCCATAGATTTACCCGCACCATTGGGTAAGCAGAAGAACACGTCGCGTGATTTTCTCATTGACCTTGAGCTGCCTCCGGAGTCAGAACCTGTTCGTACGCTGAATCTGTCCATAACAGAGATAGTATCAGCCCATTTCGGCAATGATGGGCTAACCATAGCCTTTGGTAGCGATACGGGCGCATCACCATCCGCACGCCAGTTGAATATCATCGGCAACACTGAAGAACTGGATCTGGATGGCTGGCTTGCATTCCTGATGGAGCATCAATTACTGCCGGAGAAAGTCACCGACAAAAACAATAAATGGCCGGTCAATGTCGATCTGACGGCCGAGCAGCTCGAATTTTATAATCAGAGTTTCAGCTCTGTCAGGCTGACCATCCTCAAATCTCTGAATCAATGGGAATTCACCCTTGCCGGCAGGGATATTGCTGGCCAGATTACTGTTCCCGGCGACAGGACGGAACAAACCCTTACAGCGGACTTCCAGCGGCTGAATCTTGCCAGTGTTACAGCAAAGGATGGCGCACACCAGGCAGCCGAAATCGATCCAAGGGATTTCCCTGCCCTGAACATCAATGTTGATCAATTAACATATGATGGCACCGACTTTGGCAACTTTACTCTACAGGCTGATAAGATAAATGCCGGTCTTCGTATCAACAGTATTTCATTCGACAAACCCGAACTTGAAATACAGGGCAATGGTGAATGGCGATCAGTCAATGATGAAATTTTTTCGCAGTTTTTTATCGAACTGCGCGCCGGCAGCATCTCGGAAATGCTCAGTACCTTCGGGTATTACCACGAGGCATTCGAAGGTGGTGAAACCGAAATCAACCTCGTGGCCGCATGGCCCGGCAACCCCATAGATTTCAGACTGGCCAATATGAATGGCACACTGGAACTCAATGTCGTTAAAGGCAGATTTCTCGACATAGAGCCAAAAGCCGGCCGTTTATTCGGATTGTTGAGTATACAGGCGTTACCCCGGCGTCTGTCACTGGATTTTTCTGATCTCTTCAACAAGGGTTTTGCCTTCGATCGAATTCACGGGAATTTCACCATTGAAGACGGTCATGCCTATACCAACGACCTGACAATGGATGGACCCTCTGCCCTTGTGACTGTAACCGGGCGCACCGGCCTGGTAACACAAAATTATGATCAGATAGTAACGGTAATACCCCAGATCAGCGACACACTGCCGGTAACCGGTGCGCTATTTGGTCCTATTGGCATAGGTATAGGGGCTGTCATCTTTCTGACGGGTAAAGTGTTTGAATCCATCCCTGAACAAATAGATAAAATGCTGGGTTATCAATACAGTGTCCAGGGAAGCTGGGATGAGCCGGTAATCAAACCACTGAACCGGAACAAGGAGCAGGAGCAGGAGCAGCAACGGCAGCACGAATTGCTGGGTCAGGGCAACTGACCCCTAACCGGCCTTCAGGGCTTGGCAAACATCATAAACAGGCTCATCATGACAGTCGCAACGGTAATACCCACTCCCAGTTCCACCAGAAGTATACCCATGTGCTGGCCCTGTATTGCGTGGTCTGCAAGTACATCGTAATCCAGGAAGTTGCCGCCCATCAGCAATGTCGTCAACCCCACCCCGATATAAAGGAGCACGCCCAGCGCCGCCATGCGCCGAAGCCAGTCGGGAGAAATTACCTGCCTGTATTGATCGACACCATAAATGAGTCCATAAAGTATAAACCCGGCAGCAAAAATAACCCCCGCCTGAAAGCCGCCGCCAGGGCTATATTCACCATGAAACTGGACGTAAAGGGCAAACAGCAGAATAAACGGTACGAGCAGCTTGGCGACAATTCGCAGTACAAGATGATGAATCATTAAGACCGGCCCTTGCCTTTTGATGCGGTACTCCGACCGACACGACCCAGCAGCAACAGTACTCCTATGCCGGCCGTAAAGATCACCACGACCTCACCCATGGTGTCATAGCCCCGGAAACTCGCGAGCACCGCGGTAACAGCATTCGGTATATCAATAGCGATGCGCGTCTGCTCGATATAATAGGGATTGACATGCTGATGAACGGGCGCTGATGGATCGCCGTAATGGGGGATATCCAGGGTACCGTAAATCAGCACCGCACCGGTAATAACGACCAGCAACAGGGCGAACTTTGAATCCTTGACCGGTGCGCTACGTCCATGACCTGTGGCCATAAGCGCTCCCAGGAACAATATGGTCGCAATACCCGCTCCCACTGCGGCTTCCGTAAAGGCAACATCGACTGCATCCATACTGACGAATAATGCCGCCGATAACAGGCTGAATATGCCGGACAGCATCGCTGTCGCAAAAAGGTTGCGGATATTGTTAATAGCCACCGCCGTCACCGCCAGCAGTGTAATTACCGACATGTCCACATAAAGGTCACTCATTGATCACGTTCATCCCGGCAGTTCTCCGGATGCAGATTGCCATGCAGTGCCGCCTTGGCCAGTGCATGGGCGGCAGTCGGTGTAGTAAACAGAATAAAGAAGAAAATCAGCAACAACCTGATGGATATCAGGTCAAATCCGGCCTGCAGGATAAGGCCCGCTAAAATCAGCATGGAACCCAGCGTGTCGGCAATACTGGCTGCATGCAAACGGGTAAAAAAATCGGGAAAACGCAGCATACCCACCGTGCTTACAAGCACGAATATGCCGCCACCGACCAGCAACGCCCAGGAAAAAATATTGGCCAGTACTGCCATCAGATATCCCCCTGTTCATCGCTGGTGGCTCGGCCCATATCGCCATACTCAAAAAACTTCAAAACGGCAACAGTGCCGATAAAATTGATTAATGCATAAACAAGCGCTATGTCAAGAAATTCGGGACGACCCTGCAAGAAACCATGTACAGAAATAAACAATACTGTAATCGTACCAAAGACATTGACCGCCAGAATACGGTCATAAACTGTCGGGCCCAGCAGTGCGCGTATCAGCGTCAACAGCATACCCAGCAGCAGAAACGCCATGGCGGTTATAAACATTATTTGCGCAGCTCCAGTGCTGTTACATGTCGATCCATTTCACCGTACCGCAGTGTTTGTGCCGTTTTCCGGGTCAGGGCATGTACCTCGATATGATTATCCTTGATGTCGACCGACACCGTGCCAGGCGTCAGAGTGATCGAATTGGCGTAAATCACCTGACCCAGTTCCGAGGGCTGGCTGGCACGTACCCTGAGCAGTACGGGCCCTATCGGCATAGAGGGCAACAGAATACGTTTGCTGACGTCAAGGTTTGCCTTGACGATCTCGACCAGCAGCCATCCCCAGTAGCGTAGCACCTTGAACGGGTGTAAATGGTAGGGATGCCCCTCATCATCAACGACATCCATACGCGATGCGACCATAACCACGAGCGCGATCGAGGCCAGGCCGAGCAGCAATAGCAGTCCCTTCAGGTAACCCGAGAGAACGAGCCAGAGACCGGCCAGAAAGCCAATGAGAACAAGCGTGCGTTTGGGCATCAATCTTGTGACAATATTCAGTTTATTAGCTCAATCATACCTGCCGGGTGATTCCCGGCCAAGTCAAGACGGAGTGACGCAAGATTCATGACTGACCACCAATGGAAACCCAATGTCACCGTCGCCGCTATTGTCGAGCGCGACGGCCATTTCCTGCTCGTCGAGGAAGAGGCCGACGGCGCCGTGCTGGTAAACCAGCCGGCCGGTCACCTGGAATACGGCGAAACCCTGCTCGACGCCGTTCGTCGCGAGGTGCGTGAGGAAACCGGCCACGAATTCGAACCACAGGCCCTGGTCGGGGTCTACCTGTACCCCAACCCGCGCGTGGATATTGTTTACCTGCGCTTCTCCTTTGCCGGCTCGGCCAGGGCCCCGGCCGGTGATGCCGTGCTGGATGACGGCATCATTCGCACGCTGTGGCTGAACCGCGAGGAAACCGGCGCCCTGGGCGAGCGGCTGCGCAGCGACATGGTGACACGTTGCATTGACGACTACCTGGCCGGGCGCCGCTATTCCCTGGAAATGCTGCACCATATCAACATGGATAACCTGACTGCCTGACGATGGTCACCACCGCCGAAGCGATCCATGACGATACCGTTGTTGCCCTGTCGGGTGGCGTTGACTCGTCGGTGACGGCTATGCTGTTGCAGCAGCAGGGACACAGGCTGCAGGGCCTGTTCATGAAAAACTGGGAGGGTGATGACCGGCCCGGTTACTGTGCCGCCGAGGCCGATGTCGCCGATGCCCTGGCTGTCTGCGAGCAGCTCGGCATCCCGCTGAACACGGTCAATCTGTCGAAGGCCTACTGGGATGAGGTCTTTACTCGCTTTCTGGCCGAGTATGCCGCCGGCAATACACCCAACCCCGATGTCCTCTGCAACCAGTCGATCAAATTCAATGCCTTTGTCGAGCATGTGCTTGAACTGGGTGCCGATCGCGTGGCCACCGGCCACTATGCCCGCATCGACCGGCGTGGCGGCCGCTATCGCCTGCTCAAGGGTGTCGACCTGAACAAGGACCAGAGCTATTTCCTCTGCCGCCTGGGCCAGCCACAGCTGGCGCGTACCCTGTTTCCGCTGGGCGAACTGACCAAGCCCGAGGTCCGCCGGCTGGCCGCCGATGCCGGCTTCATTACGCATGATAAAAAGGACAGTACCGGCATCTGTTTCATCGGCGAACGCCCGTTCCGCGATTTCCTGGGTGCCTACCTGAGCCCACGGCCCGGTGAAATACACACGCCGGACGGCCGGGTCATCGGTGAACACGACGGTGTCATGTTTTATACCATCGGTCAGCGCCAGGGCCTGAACATAGGGGGTGTGCGTGGCGCCGATGAAGCGCCATGGTATGTGCTCGACAAGGATCCGGAAAACAATGTCCTGATCGTCGGCCAGGGCCATAACCATCCACTGCTCTACGCACCGGCCCTGCTGGCGGCCGAGGTCCACTGGGTTGCGGGCGACGTACCCAGACTGCCACTGGAATGCACGGCCAAGATCCGCTACCGCCAGCCGGACCAGCCGTGCTCGGTGACGGGGCATGCCGAGGGTATCCGCGTCACATTCGATGCCCCGCAGCGGGCCATTACCCCGGGACAGTATGTAGTCCTGTACAACGACGATGAATGCCTCGGCAGCGCCTGCATTACGGCGATTGAACGCGGCCGGCAGTAAGCGACTGCCGGATGGAGGGAAATACCGCCGACAAACCTGTCCCGGCGTCGGCAAATCTAGCATAATAAGCGCCCCGCGCCGGGCATCGGCGGCCGGATTGTAATCCAGGCCGCACCTCAACGGGGATTTGCAGCGTATTGACATGTCCGGCCGGCCAGGACACGCGCTGTTTCACACACAGGTGCGGGGATATCCCGGCCGGCATGGCGGCCCGCCTGATGACCGCCCCGCGGATCGGCTAGCCGATGGCCAGACAAGCCTGTGAACCAGGCCCCGATTTGATTCAACATTCTGGAGCTGCTAATGACCAACAGCTATAACGCCCGCACGACACTGAATGTCGGCGATAAAACCTACGAAATTTTCAGCCTCAAGGCGCTGGAAGATAAATATAAAGTATCGCGTCTGCCCTACTCGCTGAAAATTCTGCTGGAAAACCTGCTGCGTACCGAGGACGGCAGCAACGTCACCAACGAGGATATCGAAGCGCTGGCCAACTGGGACGCAAAGGCCGAGCCGGACAAGGAGATCGCCTTTTCGCCGGCGCGCGTGCTGATGCAGGACTTCACGGGCGTACCCGCCGTTGTCGATCTGGCCGCGATGCGTGACGCCATGAAACACCTGGGCGGTGATCCCGCCAAGATTAATCCGCTGGCGCCGGCCGAACTGGTCATCGACCACTCTGTCATGGTCGATTTCTTCGCCCGGCCCGATGCCGCGGAAAAGAACGCCGAAATCGAGTTCGAGCGCAACAAGGAGCGCTATACCTTCCTGCGCTGGGGGCAGGAAGCCTTTTCCAACTTCAAGGTCGTGCCGCCAGATACCGGCATCTGCCATCAGGTAAACCTCGAATATCTGGCGCGCACCGTGTTCACCCGGGAAACCGATGACACAATCCAGGCCTATCCCGACACCCTGGTCGGAACTGATTCACATACCACCATGATCAACGGTCTCGGTGTGCTGGGCTGGGGCGTCGGCGGCATCGAGGCCGAGGCGGCCATGCTCGGCCAGCCGATTACCATGCTCATCCCGCAGGTGGTCGGCTTCAGGCTGACCGGCAGTCTGCCGGAAGGTGCCACCGCCACCGACCTCGTGCTGACCGTAACCAGCATGCTGCGCGAGCAGGGTGTCGTCGGCAAATTCGTTGAATTTTTCGGCGACGGCCTGGCCAACCTGCCGCTGGCCGATCGTGCCACCATTGCCAACATGTCGCCGGAGTACGGCGCCACCTGCGGGATCTTCCCCATCGACGAGGAAACCCTCACCTACCTGCGCCTGTCGGGCCGCAGCGATGAACAGGTCAAGCTGGTCGAGGCCTATGCCAAGGCCCAGGGCATGTGGCGCGAGGACGGCAAGCCGGATGCCGACTACACCGACGTACTGGAACTCGATATGGGTACCGTGGTACCCAGCCTGGCAGGCCCGAAACGACCACAGGATCGCATTCCACTTACCAAAGCGAAATCCACCATACTCCATCACCTGGCGGAAATGCAGGACCAGCGTTCCGGCGGTCCGACCAAGCGCGAGGAAATCGCCGAATTCGAGGGTGAAGGCGGCGGCACTGCGGTGGCGGCCGAGGAATCGCATTACACCGGCGTTGTGCACGTCAAGGATGAAGACGGCAACGAATATGACCTGAAAGACGGCGCCGTTGTCATTGCCGCGATTACTTCATGCACCAATACGTCCAATCCGTCGGTCATGGTCGCCGCCGGCCTCCTGGCCAAGAACGCGCACGAAAAGGGGCTAACCCGTAAACCCTGGGTCAAGACCAGCATGGCACCGGGCTCCATGGTCGTCAGTGATTACCTGAAGAAATCCGGTCTGATGACACATCTGGAATCCCAGGGCTTCCATGTCACCGGCTACGGCTGTACAACCTGCATCGGCAACTCCGGTCCGCTGTCCGAGAGCATCAGCGATGCCATCAATGATAGCGAACTCATTGTCGCCTCGGTGCTGTCAGGCAATCGTAACTTCGAGGGCCGCGTGCATCACGAGGTCAAGATGAATTTCCTGGCCTCGCCGCCGCTGGTGGTCGCCTATGCCCTGGCGGGTCGCACCGACCTGGACCTGACCCAGGAACCGCTGGGCCAGGATCAGAACGGCAAGGATGTGTATCTCAAGGACATCTGGCCGTCACAGCAGTCCATCCAGGAAGCCATTGCCTCGACCATCAATTCGGACATGTTCCAATCCAGCTACGCCAGCGTATACGATGGCGACGAACGCTGGAACAGCCTCAAGACACCGGATTCCGAACTCTATGCCTGGGACGACAAGTCCACGTATATCCAGAATCCACCTTACTTCACGGGCATGAGTCAGGAACCCGACGAACTCGAGCCCATTACCGGTGCCCGCGTACTGGCGCTGCTCGGCGATTCCATCACCACCGATCACATCTCCCCGGCCGGTTCAATCAAGGCCAACAGCCCGGCCGGCAAATACCTGATCGACAACGGCGTCGAACCGAAAGACTTCAACTCCTACGGTGCCCGCCGCGGCAATCACGAGGTCATGATGCGCGGCACGTTCGCCAACATCCGGCTACGCAACCAGCTGCTGCCGGAATCCGAAGGCGGTGTCACTAAACACATACCCAGCGGCGATGAGATGTCCATTTATGACGCCGCCATGAAATATCAGGCCGATGGCGTGCCGCTGATCGTTATCGCGGGTAAGGAGTACGGAACCGGCTCGTCGCGTGACTGGGCTGCCAAGGGCACCAAGCTGCTGGGTTGTCGCGCCGTACTGGCCGAAAGCTTCGAACGTATCCACCGCTCCAACCTGGTCGGCATGGGCGTTCTGCCGCTGACTTTCAAATACGGCGAAAGCGCCGAAAGTCTGGGACTGGCCGGCAGCGAAACTTTTGATATCGAGGATCTCGAGACAGGCGCCAGGGAAGTCACAATTGTCGCCAGGACTGATGACGGCAAGGAAAACCGCTTCACTGCCAACGTCCGGGTCGACACGCCCAAGGAATGGGAATACTTCAGCAACGGCGGCATCCTGCATTACGTGCTGCGCCAGCTGGCCGCCTGAATAATCAGTACGGGCAATTCGTGCTCCGGGAGTCGGGCCAGCTCTGGTCCGCCTCCCGGCCATGAAACCGCTGTCCCCCGGCGCCACAGGCCGTTAAACCGCCGCAGAAACCCACTGCCGCCCTTTTCTGCCGGCCTTGCGCATCACCCCCTCGGACTCCTGAGGCTTCAGAGTATCCCGTCTACCGGTTTGGACCCGGTCTGAACTCGGTCAGGCCGGCACAGTCCCAAATATTGAAGCTTTTATTGTCATTTTCAATGCCGCAGTCCTTATCCGGCTGCCCGGCTCCAAATCCCGGATGATCCCGCAGACAATGCGAACACTCAACTATAATCATCTGTATTATTTCTGGATTGTTGCACGCGAGGGCACGGTCGCCAGGGCCGCGGAAATACTGCACCTGGCACCCCAGACGATCAGCGGCCAGCTGGGAGAGTTTGAAGTGCGCCTGGATGCCCGCCTATTTACCCGCGATGGACGCAAACTGGCGCTAACCGATACCGGCCGCTTGGTTTACGATTATGCCGACAACATTTTTCGACTCGGCGACGAGTTGACCGATATCCTCAAACGCGGCATACAGATCAAAAACCAGTCACTGAATATCGGTATTGTCGATGTCCTTCCGGACCTGATTACATACCGGATCGTACAGCCGATTTTTGAATTCGATAATGTCAGTATCAACTGTCGTACAGGGAGAATCGATAAACTGCTGGCGGATTTATCCATTCATCGCCTGGATTTTATCCTGTCCCACAGCCCATTCAATACAAACGGCAATATCCGTGCTTACAATCATCATATGGGAGACAGTGGCATAACCTTTTTCATTGCCGCAGACCTTGCAAAAGAATACCGGGACAACTTCCCCGCCTGCCTGGATAACGCACCATTATTGTTACCAACAATGAACTCGCCGCTGCGGCGCACGATGGAACAATGGTTCCGACAGTCCGGGATCACGCCTTATGTCTACGGTGAATTTGATACCAGCAGCCTGCAGCATTACATCGGTGAATCCGGTGCCGGCGTTTTCGTAGCGCCAACAGTTATCAAGAAACAGATACTCCGGCGTTATAATGTCGGGACGGTTGCTGATATTGCGAGCATCAAGGAATCGTATTATTTGATCTCACCGGAACGGCGGCTGAAAGATCCGGTGGCAACCACCATATACAATAATGCCCGTAACTCGCTGTTTACTAAAAAAGGGATTGATATCAGCAGAAGGGAAGTCAGCGAAGAAGTTTAAAGGAAATCGCTGACATCGGACAGATAGCGGCTGAGAACGATTTCCACATCGCCCATATCGATGGTTTTGAGAACGTATTCGTCAGATCCGGCGTCGATGGCACTTTCGCGGTCTTCTTCAGATTCAGACGCGGTCAACATAATAACCGGATTGTTAAAGCCATCATCACGCAACTGTCGAACAGCAGACAAGCCATCCATTCCCGGCATATTGATGTCCATCAGAACCAAATCAGGATTCTCTTCCAATGAAACCTGCACGGCTTCATTGCCGTCCCGGGCAGTAAGAAGCTGATAGCCAGCACGTTCAATCAACACCTTCACCAGTTCGATGATCTCCAGATTGTCATCGGCATAAAGGACTGTCTTCACGACTCACCTCCTTGCACCCGGGCAGCCGGACCCGGAACGAGCTAGTCAGAAGAGACGATGCCACCCTTGGCCAATTCTGCCGGGTCCAGCAGACGATCAAGTTCGGCTTCTGATAAATCGGTCATTTCCCTGGCGACATCCTTGACCGGACGTCTTTCAGCATACGCCGTTTTTGCAATCTTCGCGCCTTTCTCGTAGCCAATTACTGCATTCAGCGAGGTAACAAGAATCGGGTTCAACCCCAGGGCTGCCTGCAGGCGTTCCTCGTTAACGGTAAAACCGTCGATTGCACTATCCGCCAGCACCCGTGCGGCATTCGCCAGAATTTCCAGACTCTGGCACAGATTATAGGCAATAACCGGCAACATGACGTTAAGCTGGAAATTACCCGACTGGCCACCGGCGGTTATTGTGGCGTCATTGCCGATAACCTGGGTGCAGACCATGCATACAGCCTCGGGTATTACAGGATTGACCTTGCCGGGCATAATACTGCTACCCGGCTGCAGACTCGGTAGTGCAATCTCTGCCAGACCTGCCAGTGGTCCGCTGTTCATCCAGCGGAGATCGTTGGCAATCTTCATCATGCTGACGGCGATTGTCTTCAGCTGACCGCTCATCTCGACGGCCGCGTCCTGACTGCTCAGACCTTCAAACAGATTCTCTTTGCGACAAAAAGGAATCCCCGTCTGCACGGCCAGTTCCTCAGCAACAAGATGGCCGAAATCCGGATGCGCATTGATACCGGTACCAACCGCAGTGCCCCCCTGTGGCAATGCCTGCAGCCGTTCGAGGGCCGACTGAACGCGCTCGCCACCATGACGAATCTGGGTCTCCCAGCCCGACAGCTCCTGTCCCAGCGTTACCGGCATGGCATCCATGAGATGGGTCCGGCCGGTGGTAACTGTATTTTCCAGTTCCCCGGCGCGCCGGCCTATGCGATCGGCCAGATGACTGAGAGATGGCATCAGTGCTTCATGGGCCAGCAGACAACCGCTGACATGGATCGCCGTAGGTATGACGTCATTACTGCTCTGCCCCATGTTCACATGATCATTCGGATGAACTGTACGCCCGAGTTTTTCCGAGGCCAGGCGGGCGATCACTTCGTTGGCGTTCATGTTTGAACTGGTACCCGAGCCTGTCTGGAAAATATCAATCGGAAACTGGCTGTCGTGCCGACCGTCGGCGACTGTCTTTGCCGCCGCCTGGATAGCCTCGCTCATATCACTGTCCATAAACCCGAGCCGGGCATTGGCTGCCGCAGCAGCGGATTTAATCAGGCCGAGGGCGCGGATCATGGCTCGCGGCATGGTCAGCCCGCTGATGGGAAAATTCTCTACAGCTCGCTGGGTTTGCGCGGCATACAACGCATCTACTGGTACCTGTACCTCGCCCATGCTGTCTTTTTCTGTTCGGAATTTCTTCTCTGTCATTTCCCAACCCCCTATTCTTATAGCTCAATCAATTCATTAGTCCGCAAATGCACGCAAATAAACGCGGATTTTTATAAAGTCAGAATATTTATATTAAATATTTGCGTGAATTCGCGTTCATTTGCGGACTGTATTCGTTATATTCAAGAGGTTACCGGCAGCCCTTGTCTGAAGACGGTCAATTCTCCGGGTTGCATTATGATCCAGTCCTCATTATTTGTCAGCGGCCTCGTTGCAATCACGGTGACAACATCATTAGGGGTGGTTTCTTCCTGAAAATCCACAGTCATTTCGGCATCAATCAAACGGGCCTTCCCGAACGGGGCCCGACGTGTCAGCCAGCACAATGAAGTACTGCAGAAGGCATAGAGATGTCGTGAGTCACTGAGCATAAAATTGAATATCCCCAGCTTGTTAAGTTCCTCCGCCAGTTTTTTTATGTACTTGATAAGTTTACGGCCGTTCCGCGGCGCCACCGGAAATCGGCGTCGTATGCGATCCAGGATCACGCAAAAGGCATGTTCGCTGTCTGTCGTGCCAATAGGGTGATAATAATGCAGTGGATATTTCTTAATTCCCCGCAGCTGGCCATTATGGGCAAACACCCAACTACGTCCCCACAGTTCGCGCACAAACGGGTGGGTATTCTCAAGGCAGATTTTACCACGATTGGCCTGGCGGATATGCGAGATGACTATCCGGCTCTTGATGGAGTAATTCCGGATCAGTCTGGCAATCTCGGAATCGGCGCTGGCTAGCGGGTCATGAAACACCCTGCTGCCATTGCCTTCATAAAAGGCGATCCCCCACCCATCCTGGTGCGGGCCGGTACGCCCACCCCGCTCCATCAGCCCTGAAAAACTGAAACAGATGTCTGTGGGTGTATTGGCACTCATGCCCAGGAGTTCACACATCAGGATATCTTCGTGTTCGGGTCCGAATTCATTATTTTACCGGAGGCCGGGGGACGGCACAGTCGCAAAAACACCCCCTTCAAAGCGACCGGCGCATTGCTGGCAAAAAACCACCAATTATGATTACATGCAATCATGTGGTTATCTCCCGATATATCCCTGTACAGGGTATGCTCGTCATGTTTCCGTTGCTGGTATTGATAAGCGCCTGTGAAAGCGAATTACCGGATACGCCGGCTACGACCGCGGCTCCCCCCGGCACAGTCTCGCAATCCGCCAGCACGGAGGCCATGCGGACAGCCGGCACCGATGACCGGGCGGTTACCGGACCGCAACAATCAGAAAGCGGACAAGATTCCCGCGCCCGGACACAGACGCCTATCAGAAATGCAGTCAACCCGCAATTCTCCGTAGGGACCGGCCAGTATATGTTTGATGTCTCCAATCACTCGCAGAAAGAGCTTGCTGCCCTGCTGCAAGGAGCTGATGAAATTGCCGGTGTTAACTCACCCGGTGCTGACGAGCTGGATATAGATCTGATTCTGCACGGTCCCGATATTGGCTGGTTTGCCAAACAAGACTACAAGGAAAACAAGGAACTGATTGACCTGACGGCGCGGCTGGGTGCGCTGGAAATCGTCGATCTGAAAATCTGCCAACAGGCCATGCAACAGTATGGCTATCTGGAATATGATATTCCCACTTTTATCGATCGGGTGTCCTATGCACCGGATGAAAGACAACGGCTGGAAGGCTCGGGTTATTTCAGTCTCTGAAGCTGCCCTGCCCGGCCGGTTTTATAATCATGGTAATTACCGAGAGCTGAGTATCACATGATGCAGGAAAAAACGCTGTACATGACCCTTTTAATGTCGCCAGATATGGCCAATTTTTCAGGCAATGTGCATGGCGGTACGCTTTTGAAAATGCTGGATCAGGTTGCCTATGCATGTGCTGCACGTTATTGCGGTAGTTATGTAGTGACACTATCCCTTGATCAGGTAAGTTTCAGGGAACCGATAAAGGTCGGCGAGCTTGTTTCCTTCCGTTCTCATGTCAACTATGTCGGTAGAACTTCACTGGAAGTCGGCGTCAAGATTATAACCGAAGACCTGCGCACCAAAAACAAACGTCATGCCGTATCATGCTATTTCACCATGGTTGCTCTGGACGAGAATGGCAAGCCGACACCAGCACCCCCGCTTGAGTTAAAAACAGAGTTCGATAAAAAGCTCTTTGAAGCAGCCAAAATGCGCCGTGAGATGCGGCAGGAAATGCGACGGCGCAACAAGGAGATCACTGATGGAATACCGGAATACAACCCTGATATACCGGGAGATCCCAGCTGAGTCAGCCTCAGGAATAATTGGACAGTAGACAGTAGCAAGTTGAAATTGTAGCCGGGGCTAGCCGAAATGCGAATAGGCTGAATAATGCTGTTCACCATCAGCTGCCCGAAAAATCAAATCACTGCTGGCGGTAATCTTACCCACCTGTTTTACCGTCTCGCCAATGGATGCCATCCGACTTTCCAATGTTCCGGCCTGGTCCGCAGACACCGTAAAACATAATTCATAGTCATCACCTGATGTCAGTGCCAGCCGGCTGCCAGTCTCCTCATCCACAGCCGACCTGAGCGGCTCGCTCAGCGGCAATCTGCCGGCCTCTATTACGGCGCCACAGTAGCTTGCCTTCATGATATGCCGGATATCACCGGCAAGCCCGTCGGACAGATCGATTGCACTGCTGGCAATGCCACGCAGCGCCACGCCTGTTCGTACACGTGGCTGTGGCCGATCGAGGCGTTCCCGGAAATAAGCATAGTCACTGGAGCCGGCCACGGCAGACGCCAGGGCATAACCGGCATCACCGAGATGACCCGTCACATAAATCAAGTCACCAGGTACGGCACCATGGCGTGTGATCGCCTGGCCGGCAGGGACAAGGCCATGCGCCTGAACGGTTACCGTCAGCGGCCCGCGGCACAAATCACCCCCTATCAGACTGACACGATGCTTATCCGCCATCTCAAAAAAGCCGTCTGCAAATGCCTGCAACCAGGACTCGTCGGCTTCCGGCAGTGTCAGGCTGAGTGTCGCCCAGCATGGTTCTGCGCCCATTGCAGCGAGGTCGCTGAGATTAACCGCCAGTGCCTTCCAGCCGATATCGTCGGCGGCAGTGGATTCCGGGAAGTGCACACCGTGAATCAGTGTATCCATGGCCAGAACGAGTTCATAACCCGGAGGTACACGGACAACGGCGGCATCATCGCCGATACCCAGCGTAACGCCGTCGCCGCTTCCTGGGCGGTTAAAAAACCGGTGGATGATATCGAACTCGTTCATATCAAGCTGATAGCTTATAGGGTATAGATGATAGAAACAAAGCTATCTACTATTAACCATGAGCTATTAGCTGGTGTCGCCAAACTCGGCCTTGCGAATATGCCGTGCAGCCTTATCAAGAATACTGTTAATGTATTTATGCGATTCGGCTGCACCGAACATTTTCGCTATCTCTACAGCTTCATTGATAACCGCCCGTGACGGCATGTTGGGCTCATACATGAGTTCAAACACGCCGATATGCAATATCGCCGTTTCCACGGGATCCAGTTCTCTGAGTAGCCGGTCCAGTAAAGGCGCTATCTGCTCGTCCAGTTCCTGCCGGTTTTCACAGATTCCCTCGACCAGCCTGCGGAAGTATTCCTTGTCAGCCCGCTTCAGTGCCGGATCATCTGCATAGCGATTCAATATCTCGGCAACGCTTTTTTGACTCATGCATACCTCATAAAGAGCCTGCAGGGCGGTGCGACGGGCCCGTTCGCGTGCGCGACGGGAAAATGGCTGCGGAAGTATGCTCATTGGCGCACACGACGCAATAACGAAATCATTTCAAGAACGGCCTGTGCCGCATCACGGCCCTTGTTGTCCTCTTCACCGGCGCGTGCCAGTGCCTGCGCCTCGTTATCCACCGTCAACAGGCCGAAACCCACCGGCAGTCCATGGTCAAGACTCACACGCATCAAGCCATTAGTGACACCGGAGCAGATGTAATCGAAGTGTGCCGTCTCGCCGCGAATAACCGCCCCCAGTGCAATAATGCCTTCACAATTCCCTTCATCGGCCAGTTTTTTCACCGCAACAGGCAATTCAAATGCGCCGGGTACCTGTAGAAATACCACAGCATTATCCCTGATACCCTGTTCTTGCAGTGTTGCACGTGCGCCATCCACCAGGCGGTCGACAATAAAACCGTTAAAACGGCTGGCCACAATACCCACTCTGGCATTCTGAATGTCCGCATTGTAGTGCGGGGCAGCCGGGTTTTTTTCTGCTTTCATCGTATTCAATCGTTTATATATTCGACCACTTCAAGTCCGAAACCGGAAATGGCATGAATGCGTTTTGGAGCACTGAGCACTCGCATTTTTCGAACGCCGATATCTGAAAGAATCTGCGCGCCGAGGCCAATGGTTCTGAGATCGCGCACATTCGGGCGCTGGAGTTGACTTTCTTCCGAAGCGCTGCGCGCCAGATCCTGAACCAGCCGTACGACTTCGCTGTTGGCAAGCTGGTTGCACAGAATAACGGCAACGCCGGCATCCGCCTCGCCGATTCTCGTCAGCACATCGCGCAAGGGCCAGCCGAACTGATCACTCCTGGCTCCGGTCAGGTCGGCAACGGGATTTTCAATGTGTACACGTACCAGTGCGGCCTGTTCCGGATCAATATCGCCCTTTACCAGCGCCAGGTGCAGATCCTTGTCAATGCTGTCTTCATAGGTAATTAACCGGAAATGACCGAACTCGGTATTCAAGGGTGTCTCCGCCACCCTCACGACAGTCTTTTCATTGCTGATACGGTAATGAATCAGATCGGCTATCGTGCCGAGTTTCAGATTGTGCTCGCTGGCAAAGGTCTCCAGATCAGCCCGCCGCGCCATGCTGCCGTCGTCATTCAGGATCTCGACGATCACCGATGCTGGCGCAAAGCCGGCAAGGCGCGCCAGGTCACATCCGGCCTCGGTATGGCCGGCACGCGCCAGCACCCCACCGGGATGCGCCATCAGCGGAAATACATGACCAGGCTGGACCAGGTCGGCGGGCTTTGCCTCCGTGGCTACGGCCTTCTGGATAGTAACGGCACGATCGGCCGCCGATATGCCGGTGGTCACGCCCTCAGCCGCCTCTATGGACACGGTAAAATTGGTACCGTGACTGGTGGGTGAATTACTGGCCATCAACGGCAGATTGAGCTGCTCACAGCGCTCCTTGCTCAGCGTCAGGCAGATCAGGCCACGACCATAGCGGGCCATGAAATTGATATCTTCGGGGCGTACGCATTCGGCGGCCATGACCAGATCACCTTCATTTTCGCGATCCTCGTCATCCATCAGGATGACCATGCGCCCGGCACGGAGTATCGGCAATAAGCTCTTCGGGTGTATTCAGTGACACGAAATCATCTCTGGTATGGATAAAGGTTTCAGGCTTGACAGTACCGGATTCAAACTTGGCATTATACCCTGATATGGATTGACCGTTGACAGCTTGTAGCCGATAGCGAAGCAGGGTTACCGTTTCGCTTGTCTTTGTCTATCAGCTATCGGCCATAAACCACTGGCATTTACCGCTCACCGACCAATCGCTCCAGATAGCGGGCGATCATGTCGACTTCGATGTTGACCGGACTGCCACGTTCCAGGGCATCGAGCGTTGTTACTGTCTGAGTGTGAGGAATAAGATTCACGCTGAATTCGGCACCTTCAACCGTATTGACCGTCAGACTGACACCATCAATACAGACAGAACCTTTGGCGGCAATATAGCGGGACAGCTCGGGTGGGGCCTGAATATTCAGGCATAGCGACTCGCCGGCAGTTTCACGGCTCACCACCGTGCCGACACCGTCGACGTGGCCGCTGACCAAGTGTCCTCCCAGTCGATCACTCAGCTGCAGCGCACGCTCCAGATTCACTTCACTGCCGGGAAGCAGTTCACCCAGCTTGGTACAACGCAATGTTTCAGCCGACACATCCACTGACAGCGCCTGCCCGCTTTTGCTGATCACAGACAGACACACGCCACTGATTGCCAGACTGTCGCCTGTGACCATATCAGTAATATCCAGCTTGCCGGTATCGATCGACAGGCGCGCATCATCACCACGATCCGCAATATCGGAGATCCTGCCGATGGCTTCCACTATGCCCGTAAACATCAATACCCTCTTCAGCTAACTTCACTGTTGCCAGGACGGTACGTCAGCCGCAGATCGTGACCGACCTGTCGCATATCAACAAGTCTGAGCGGCACATGCTGCTGCATGTTTTCAATACCCGCCAACTCGAATACCGGCCGCGCCTCATGACCCAGTAACAGCGGTGCCAGGTAGACAATCAGCTCGTCGACCAGACCCGCGCGCAGCAGGCTGCCGTTGAGTCTCGCCCCGGCCTCGACCATCAGTTCGTTGATTCCATAATCCGCCGCCAGTCGTTGCAATACCAGTGTCAGCCGTTCGCCGCTATCCATGGACTCAAGCACAACTACTTCCGCCCCGGCCTGCTCCAGCAACGCCCGCCTTTCCGCTTTGGCTCCAGGGCCGGCCATGATCACGGTTTTGCCCGGTTGCTGCAGCAGCCGCGCCTGCGCTGACAGGCGCAGCCGTGTATCCATCACCACCCGTAGCGGCTGTCTAGGCGCTGCGGCATCATCCGGCCGTGCGGTCAAACGCGGGTCGTCGGCCAGTGCCGTACCAATACCGGTAAGTATGGCGCAGCTTCGTGCACGCAGGCGATGAACATCGGCCCGGGCATGATCACCGGTAATCCAGCGGCTGTCACCGTTTGCCGGCGCCGTGCGGCCATCCAGGCTGACGGCGAGCTTGGCGCGTACGAAAGGCAACCCCGTACGCATGCGTTTACAGAAACCGGCGTTGATGTCCCGGGCCTGTTCCTGGAGCAGTCCGACCCCTGTCTCGATACCGGCCGCGGCAAGCTGCTGCAGACCACCACCGGCCACCGCAGGATTGGGATCGCGCATGGCGGCTATTACCCGTCCGACACCGGCCTGAATAAGGGCCTCGCTGCACGGGGGGGTACGACCGCTGTGCGCACAGGGTTCCAGGGTGACATAACAGGTACTACCGGCGGGTGCTTCGCTGCAGTTTCCCAGTGCGTGCACTTCGGCGTGAGCCTGACCGGCACGCTCATGCCAGCCCTCGCCGATAATCCGGCCATCCCTGACCAGTACACAGCCCACACGCGGATTGGGTGTAGTGCTATTCAGGCCGCGGCGCGCCAACCACAGGGCACGCGCCATGAATTCATAATCCTGCCCCGACCAGTTCAACTGTCATCACTCGTTCAGCTGTCATCGCTGCCGGATTCTGACTCCGACGGCAGCAGTTTAAGCTGGCTTTCCTGAAATTCAGGCGGCAGCTCGTTTTCCAGCCGTTCGATCTCTTCCAGGAATGCCTTCACATCCTCGAAAGAACGGTAAACGGAAGCAAAACGCACATAGGCAACCTGATCCAGCTGCGCGCAGTTCTTCCATTACCCACTCACCAATCTTCAGTGACGGGATTTCCCGATCACCATGCGACTGGAGCTTCTGCTTGATCTTGGAGATGGCAACCTCGACCTTGTCCATTTCAACTGGCCGCTTTTCCAGCGCCTTGAGAATACCACCCCGCAATTTGTCTTCCTTGAAGGGTTCACGGCGATCATCCGACTTGATAATACGCGGCATATTGAGTTCTGCTGACTCATAGGTCGTAAAGCGTGCCTGACAATCATTGCAGGAACGACGGCGACGGATTTCGGTCGCCCTCACCGACCAGGCGAGAATCAATAACGCGTGTATCCAGACTGGCACAAAACGGACAGCGCATAATCCGTCCCGCTAGTTGCCGATTGCCGCAGCCGGCGGCACCAGCCACCGGCGTGGGGCATGAAAAGTTTGAGCCCTGCCGGCTGGGCCCGACTCAACAGTTATATCCGGGTAATCTTTAATTAGCGTAAACCGGAAAACGCTTGCAAAGTTCGGTAGCTTCACCCTTGATCCGCTCGATAGTCGCATCATCCTCGATGTTATCGATAATTTCGCAGATCCATTCCGCTACCTGCTTGCATTCTTCTCCCTTGAAGCCCCGGGTCGTGACCGCCGGCGTACCGATACGAATACCGCTGGTCACGAACGGCGACTGCGGATCATTCGGCACGGCATTCTTGTTCACGGTGATATTGGCCCGGCCCAGCGCAGCATCGAGGGCCTTGCCGGTGATGCCCTTATCGACCAGATCGACCAGGAACAGGTGATTGTCAGTACCGCCGGAAACAATCTTTATACCCTTGTCCATGAAAGTTTGCGCCATCACCCTGGCATTTTTCACAACCTGCTGTTGATAGGTCTTGAACTCCGGCTCCAGGGCCTCCTTGAAGGCAACCGCCTTGGCGGCAATGACATGCATCAGCGGCCCGCCCTGATAGCCCGGGAACACCATGGAATTGATCTTCTTTTCGATCTCGTCATTTTTCTTGCCGAAAATAATCCCCGAACGCGGACCGCGCAGGGTCTTGTGCGTCGTCGTGGTAACGATATGGGCATGGTCAATCGGACTCGGATAGACGCCAGCGGCAATCAGACCGGCAACATGAGCGATATCGGCCAGCATGTAGGCATCGACCTTGTCGGCGATCTCGCGAAAGCGCTTCCAGTCCATGATACGGGAATAGGCCGAGAAGCCGGTAACGATCATTTTCGGCTTGTGTTCCAGGGCAAGCTGTTCGACCTGATCGTAGTCGATCTCGGCCGTATCCGATCTGATGCCATACAGCACCGAATTATAAGTCTTGCCGGAAGACATTCACCTTGGCGCCGTGCGTCAGATGACCCCCGTCGGAAAGACTCAGGCCCATGATCGTGTCATGCGGCTGCAACAGCGCCAGGTATACAGCGCCGTTGGCCTGGGAGCCCGAATGCGGCTGGACATTCACCCAGTCGGCATTGAACAGTTTCTTGGCCCGGTCGATCGCAAGCTGTTCGGCAATGTCCACATATTCACAACCGCCATAATAACGTTTGCCCGGATAGCCCTCGGCATATTTATTGGTCAATACCGAACCCTGCGCTTCCAGGACACGCGGACTGGTGTTGTTTTCCGATGCAATCAGCTCGATATGATCCTCCTGGCGTTTGGCCTCGGCTTCCATCGCCTGCCAGAGTTCATCATCGTAGCCCTTGATCGTCATGTCTTTCGTGAACATCTCGTTCCTCTCTTCTTCATCATTGTTGTCGTGCAGTATGCAATTCAACCGGGCCCGGCTATCGGTATCACGGGCATGGCACCCTGCCAGAGTATCAAACCCGCGAAAGCGCGACAGATTAGCAAAATCCCGTCCCCCTTGCATGCCCGGGACAACAGCCTGTACAGGCCGCCGAAACGGCTGCCAGGGTACCCGGCCGGGGGTTTTCAGCTATTGGCCACTATAGCATAACTGACTGTTTTATATATATTTATTATGAGTGCTGGGTGTTTTTGGATGATTCGGCCAAATCCAGCAACGGCTTGATCATGTCCAGTGGCAACGGGAAGGCGATGACCGAGCTCTTGTCACCGGCTATCTGCGCCAGCGTCTGCATGTAACGTATCTGCATGGCCTGCGGGCTGCGGGCCAGTACATCGGCAGCCTGCGAGATCTTTTCCGCAGCCTGGTATTCACCCTCGGCATTAATCACCCGCGCCCGTCGTTCACGTTCGGCCTCGGCCTGGCGGGCTATAGCCCGGATCATGCTCTCGTCGATATCGACATGCTTGATTTCGACACTGGTCACCTTGATGCCCCAGGCATCGGTCTGCTCGTCCAGAATTTGCTGTATATCGGCATTCAGCTTGTCGCGCTCTGACAGCATCTCGTCCAGCTCGTGCTTGCCGAGCACCGAGCGCAGTGTCGTCTGGGCGAGCTGACTGGTGGCCACATGATAGTTTTCAATCTGGATAATCGCCCGTTCCGGATCCAAAACCCGGAAATACAGGACCGCATTGACCTTGACCGAGACATTATCCCGGGAAATAACGTCCTGACTGGGCACGTCCATGGTAATAATCCGCAGTTCGACCCTTTCTATCTGCTGAATCAATGGAAATACAAAGGTGAGCCCCGGTCCCTTTACCGAGGTAAAACGGCCGAGCGTGAATATTACACCGCGTTCATATTCACGCAGTATATAAAAAGCCCACCAGATGAAAATTAAAACGGCAATAACAACAAACATGATTGCAGGCATATCAGTTCTCCTCGCTCTTGTAAGGCTCAACCTCGAGCAGTAGTCCATTACGGCTGACAACACGGACACTGTCTCCGACATGGAATCGTTGGTCGCTGTGGCAACGCCAGATTTCCCCGTGTACAAATACGCGCCCTTCGCCTTCGAAATCCTCTATCGCCCGGCCAACACTGCCGATCATTTCCTCCGAGCCTGTCACAACACGCCGCCGATGTGATCGAATAAGCAAACCCATCGCCGCCATGATAACCAGGCCCGATAACACACTGGCCGATCCAATCAACCATATGGATATCTCGTAGCTGCTACGGTCTGTCTCGAAAAGAATTATCGAACCAATAACAAATGCGATTAATCCGCCTATGCCGAGTGCGCCGAAACTCGGCACAAACATCTCCCCTGTCATAAAGGCCAGCCCCAGCAGAATCAACGCCACACCGGCGTAATTGACCGGCAATACCTGCAGGGCGTAAAGGGCGATAATCAGGCAGATGGCACCGGTAACTCCCGGCAGAATATAGCCGGGATTCGCCAATTCGAAGATCAGGCCGTAGAAACCGACCAGCATCAACAGATAAACAATATTAGGATTGGTGATAACTGCCAGGAGCTCGGTACGCCAGTCCTGGTCAAAACTTTCAACTGTGGTATTTTCCGTATTCAACTCTACCTGGCGTTCCCTGACGGTTACCGTATAGCCATCAATCGCCTCCAGCAATTCCCCGCTGTTGGCGGCAATGACATTGACCACATTACGTGCCAGTGCTTCATTCGCCGACAGGCTGGCTGCCTCACGCACGGCCTTTTCCGCCCACTCGGCATTGCGGCCACGCAGTTCGGCCAGGCTGCGAATATAGGCTACGGAATCATTAATCATTTTGCGCGACATGGCGTCACTACCACCCGGGGCTGAGGCCGCTTCATCAGTTTCCGCCGCCGTATCTTCGCCGTTATCCGTCGTTGTATCCTGGTCCCCATCCTTATCCCGGTCCCGCTTTTCCGGCTGGTCAGCCGGCCCCGGCAATCCGCCGCCACCGCCCAGTTGCACCGGCGTTGCCGCACCGAGATTGGTACCCGGTGCCATGGCGGCTATATGCGAGGCATAGAGCATATAAGTGCCGGCACTCGCCGCCCGCGCTCCGGATGGATGTACGTAAGTTACCACCGGTACCGGTGAATCAATAATGGCCTGGTTGATCTGGCGCATGCTGGTATCCAGCCCACCCGGCGTATCCAGCCTGAGTATCACCACTTCCGCCCGGCGTTCGACCGCCTGTTCCAGGCCCCGCTGAATATAGTCACTGATGGCCGGGCCAATGGCGTCGGCGATCGTCAATTCGATCACCAGTTTCCGGTCTTCACCCTCGGCCGGTGTCGAATCCGGTTCGCCGGCTGCCAACAGCAGCGTGCAGCCGGCAACCAGCAACCCGCTGGATAAAAGACGCAGGAAACGCCTGAAATACCATGCTCTGCTCATGGCAACAGTGTAACGCGTGACCGGCTGAAAAGCCCGTGTGGCCTGCGGCTACTATTCCTGTGCCGGAGAAAATTCGTTAAAGTCTGTGGCTTGGTTTGTCCCACCTTGCCACCTGGACCATGTCAGAACAGGAAACATTTTTCAGCCGGGCCAATGCCCTGCTTGACCGGATAGAAAGTCTGTTGCCGCCGGCTGCGGAAAACACCGGCGCAGATGAGTCGCCGGCATTCCGCTGGGTGCACCAGGGCTATCGTGGTGCGCTGCAGCCCGTCAGGGATATAGCACCGGTCCGGCTTGATGATCTGCTGTGTATCGAACGCCAGAAAAACCGTATCGTCCGTAACACCCGCCAGTTCCTGGCCGGTCTGCCGGCTAATAACGCCCTGCTGTGGGGCCCGCGCGGTACCGGCAAATCATCACTGCTCAAGGCCCTGCTCAACGAATTCGCCGATCAGGGCCTGCGCCTGGTGGAAGTCGAGAAATCCCTGCTCGGCGACCTGCCGGCCATCGTCGAGCAGTTGCCCGCCGATGATTACCGTTACATTATCTATTGCGATGACCTGTCGTTCGAGGCGGGCGACCCCGGTTACAAGGCCCTCAAGGTCACCATCGACGGCAGTTTAAGCCGCATACCGGATAATCTGCTGATCTATGCTACATCGAACCGCCGACACCTGCTGCCGGAATACCAGCAGGACAATCAGGACAGTGGCATTATCGACGGCGAGCTGCATTACGGTGAAGCCGTGGAAGAAAAGATTTCGCTGTCTGAACGTTTTGGCCTGTGGCTGGCATTTCATCCGTTTTCACAGGATGATTACCTGCACATCGTCAGTCACTGGCTGAATCACTTCGGTATCCGGAAAGTGGATGATGAGACCCGCCGTCTTGCGCTGCAGTGGGCGCTGGAGCACGGCTCACGTAGCGGCCGCGCCGCCATGCAGTTCGCGCGCGATCGGTCCGGCCGCATGCAGCTTGATGAATGATTCCAGGGGCGACTGCTCAAGTGTCTGACAGACCGGTTAACATTGAGGAAATAAAGACTGTTCGTGCCCAGGCGGACTGCCTGTATACGCGGGAACAGGTCGAACGGGCTGTTGACCAAATGGCGGCGGCAATCGGCCAACGTCTCGCGGGTCACAATCCGCTCGTACTCAGTGTGTTGATCGGCGGTATCATCCCGACGGCGTCATTACTCACACGTCTCGATTTCCCGTTACAGGTCGACTATGTGCACGCCAGTCGTTATCGTGAGAATACCAGCGGCGGCAAACTGCACTGGCTCCGGGAGCCGGGGGATCTGAACGGGCGCAGCGTGCTGTTAATCGACGATATTCTTGATGAAGGGCATACACTAAAGGCGGTTGTGGCGTCATGTCACGGGGCCGGTGCCAGTGAAGTGCTTACCGCCGTGCTGGTCGACAAACAGGTCAACCGTGATGACGGCCTTAAACAGGCCGACTTCACCGGTGTCACAGTACCGAATCGCTATGTCTTCGGCTGTGGCATGGATTACAAGGGTTATCTGAGAAATTTACCCGGCATTTACGCGGTCAAAGGAATGTAAATGACACAACTGGCGATTATCGGTGGTTCAGGCCTGACCTCCTTACCGGGACTCAGGATCACCGGACAGGAGGTTTACAAGACACCCTATGGTGAGCCCTCGGGTGTGCTGACCTTTGGCACCTATGCAGGTCATGAACTGGTATTCCTGCCGCGCCACGGCAATCCTCATACAATACCGCCGCATAAGGTGAATTACCGTGCCAATCTATGGGCGCTATACGACAACAATATCCGCAAGGTTATTGCCGTTAACGCTGTCGGCGGTATCACCGATGAAATGTATCCCGGCCGGCTGGTGATCCCGGATCAGATCATCGACTATACATGGGGCCGCGGCCATACCTTTTACGAGGATGGTCTCAGTCACATCACCCATATCGATTTCACCTGCCCTTACAGCGAACGGCCTGCGGCAGGCTGCTGATCAAGGCGGGCGATCAGGCCGAACTGGTAGATCTACGGTGCCGCTACATACGCCGCCACACAGGGACCACGGCTGGAGACTGCCGCCGAGATCGACAGGCTGATGCACGACGGCTGCGATCTGGTCGGCATGACCGGCATGCCCGAGGCCGCCCTGGCGCGCGAACTGGAGATGGACTACGCCAGTTGCTGCGTGGTCGCCAACTGGGCCGCCGGCCGCGGTACCGAACTCATCACCATGGAAGCCATCGCCCTGACGCTGGAAACCGGCATGCAGAAGGTCATGCAATTACTGGAAGCGGCGATTCCGTTGCTCGATAAAGCGACGGTAGAGGAAAAGTGACCGATCACTGGTTTACCGGTTGATTAGTTAATTAGTTAACTGGTTAATTGGTGTTCGGTTGTATCCTGGATCGAGAACCGCGAAAAATTCCCTGCCTAATTTAACCAGTCAACCAATAAACCGAATAAGAAATCCCGATTTACAATTCACTCCTCCCGCCCGGGTGACCTGCACGACGGCGCCGAAGACCGGGTTGTCGAAATAATGCAACTCCTTCAGTTTCAACCGCCGGCGTTCTTTTAGATGCGCATAGCGGTCGGCGCTGATCGCCGAACGGATAAACCAGATCCATCTCGATATGCAGGAAACGCGATTGCTCCAGTTTCAGCGTCCCTTCCACCTGGCCGTTGTCGCTGGCCACGTAGACCGGGCGCGCCCGCGAGGATGGCAGGCCGGCCTGTTCCCAGGCAAGGTGCAGGATCGGCCGGTAACCCTGCGAGGAACGTAACACGCGGTAGATACCGCTCATCTTGTAACGGGACGATGACAATGGCGTGAACCGGCTATCGTTCGCATCCCTGAAAATCGCCAGGGCATTATCCCACTGCGGACGCTCGTCTTTCTCCGGCCAGATTTCGCCGCCATCATCCATGATGAGATGCTCGAAAATAATGCACTTCGACCTGATAACGGTTTTCCGCCGCCGCGCCCGAACCGGCCAGCGCGAAAAAAACGGCCATGATTATTATCTGCAGTCTTTTACAGGCCATCAGGCAGCATCCCTTGTTGTCAGTTCATCGAGCAAATCATGCAACAGCTTGAAACGCATGTCGGCTTCCGGTAAATCCGCCATGATGCGCAACTTGTCGGGACCATCGAAGCGATAGGTCTGGGGCTGGTGCTTGAGCAGATTCACGATTCTCTGCGGGTCGACGCCAGTTGCCTGTTCATCGAACTGGATCCGGCCACCGCTGGTACCAAGATCGATCTTCCTCACCCCCAGCGGCCTGGCTTTCAGCTTGATCCGGGTCTGGCGGAACAGGTTGACGGCCGGCTCCGGCAGCGGCCCGAAACGATCGATCACTTCCTCTTTCAGATCATTGAGTTCTTCCATGTCCCTGGCGCTGGCAATGCGCTTATAAAGTATCAGCCGGGCATGCACGTCCGGCAGATAATCCTCGGGCAGCAGGGCCGGAATGGCAAGATTGATTTCGGTGCCGGTATCCAGCGGCCGATCAAGCTGTGGCTGCTTGCCGGCCTTCAGTGCGGTCACGGCACGCTCCAGCATGTCCATGTACAGGCCGAAACCGATCTCGTGAATTTGACCGCTTTGCTCCTCGCCGAGGATTTCGCCGGCGCCACGGATTTCCAGGTCATGCGTGGCGAGCGTGAAACCGATGCCAAGCTCTTCCAGCGATTCGATCGCTTCAAGCCGCTTGACGGCATCGGCACTCATGGCGCGGCGCGACGGTACGACCAGATAGGCGTAGGCACGATGATGCGATCGTCCGACCCGGCCGCGCAACTGATAAAGCTGCGCCAGGCCGAAACGATCGGCACGGTTGATGATGATCGTATTGGCACTGGGCACGTCGATACCGGTTTCAATAATCGTCGTGCAGACCAGCACGTTGAAACGCCGGTGATAGAAATCCAGCATCACCTGTTCCAGCTGTTTCTCCGGCATCTGACCGTGGGCGATACGCACACGCGCCTCGGGCATCAGATCCTCGATCTGTTTGGCCATCTTGTCGATTGTCTCGACCTTGTTATGCAGAAAGTACACCTGGCCGCCACGCTTGATCTCGCGTAACAGGGCTTCGCGCAACAGGCCATCGTCCCATTCACGTACGAATGTCTTAACGGCCAGACGTCTCAAAGGGGGCGTGGCAATAATCGACATATCGCGCAGATCCGTCAATGCCATGTTCAGCGTCCGCGGTATCGGCGTCGCCGTTAACGTAAGAATGTCGACATCACTGCGCAGGGCCTTGATTTTTTCCTTCTGGCGCACACCGAAGCGGTGTTCCTCGTCGATGATCACCAGTCCCAGGCGTTTGTACTTGACGTTCGACTGCAGCAGCTTGTGTGTACCGATAACGATATCGACCCTGCCATCCTGCAAGCCTTTCAGGCGTGTCGTTGTGTTCTGTGGTACTACGGAAACGCGACAGTAGTTCAACCTGTACCGGCCAGTCGGCAAAGCGGTCGCGGAATGTCTGGTAATGCTGCTGCGCCAGCAGTGTCGTCGGTACCAGAATGGCGACCTGGTAACCATTCTCCACGGCTATGAAGGCCGCCCGCAGCGCCACCTCGGTCTTGCCGAAACCGGAATCACCGCAGACCAGACGATCCATGGGCTTGCTGCTTTTCAGATCATCGAGCACCGCCTCAATGGCATCCAGCTGGCCGGGGGTCTCTTCAAACGGGAAACCCTGCACGAATGCATGGTAGGAGTCTTCATCGATCGGCTGACTGACCCCCTCGCGCGCCGCTCGCCTGGCATAGAGGTCCAGGAGTTCGGCGGCGACATCGTGGACGCGCCGGGCGGCCTTGTGCCGTGCCTTCTCCCACTGACCGCTGCCGAGCTTGTGCAGCGGCGCATATTCCGGATCGGCGCCGGTATAGCGGCTGATGAGATCAAGACTCGCCACCGGTACATAGAGTTTGTCGCCGCCGGCGTATTCGAGCATGATGAATTCCGATTCGATACCGTTGACCGTCAGGCGCTGCAGACCGGCGTAACGGCCGACACCGTGTTCCTCGTGCACAACCGGCGCACCGTCGGTCAGTTCGGTCAGGTTGCGGACGATGCTGTCGGGATCGCGCCTGGAGCGCCGGCGCATGCGCCGCTGCTGTGCGCGCTCGCCGAACAGCTGCGATTCTGCAATCACCGCGACCCGCGGATCCTCGATCTGCGCGCCCTGTTCCAAGGTCGCCACCGTCAGCGCCAGTTTTTCATTGCCGTCGATAAAAGCCTGCCAGTCATTCACCAGTTGCGGTTTCATGTGGTGATGCTGCAGCAGGTCCATCAGGGTTTCGCGGCGACCGCCGGACTCGGCAACCAGCAGCAGGCGGCCGTCGAATTGGTCAGTGAAACGCTGCAAAATCCCCAATGGTTTCGCGGCACGGGCATCGATCGGCAACTGGGTGGGCACGGTACAGGCGAATTCATGTGCGCCTTCCGGCCCGCCGACAGCATGGATACGGATACGCGGCTGCAGGCTGATGTGCTGTTCGAGCCGGGCTGGATCGAAAAATATCTCCGCCGGCGGCAGTAACGGCCGTTCGATATCATGGCGGCCGGATTCATAACGTGATTCGATATCTTCCCAGAAACCCGCGGCCGCCGAGCTTATATCATCTACTTCAACCAGCACGGCATCATCGCCGAGGTACTCAAACAGCGACTGTGTCTCGTCGTAAAACAGCGGCAGGTAATACTCGACACCGGCCGGCGCCAGCCCCTGGCTGACATCTCGGTAGACGGGACAGTTGTTCGGATTGCCGGGGAAACGGGCGCGCCAGCCGGCCCGGAAGCGGGCAATGGCATCGTCGACCAGCGGCACTTCACGTGCCGGCAGTACACGGACCTCGTTGACGGTCTCCAGCGAACGCTGGGTTTCCGGATCGAACACCCGCAGGGTCTCGATCTGATCGTCAAACAGATCGAGACGCAGCGGCTGCCGCGTTCCCATCGGGTACACATCGATGATCGATCCGCGTATCGCCAGGTCGCCGTGCTCCATGACCTGCGAAACAATCCGGTAACCGCTGTCGGTCAAACGGCGGCGGAACGCGCCTACATCGAGCTGCTGACCGACCGCCAGGTCCAGGCTGTGGGCGAGCAGGTATTCGCGCGGCGGCAGCCGGTGCATAACCGTGTTGACCGGCGCCACGAGAATACCGTGATGCATATCGGGCAGGCGCACCAGTGCCGCCAGGCGTTCGGAAACTATGTCCTGGTAAGGCGAGAAAATATCGTACGGCAGCGTTTCCCAGTCCGGGAACAGCAGGATCGGCCAGGCGTCTTCGTCCGCGCGGTAAAATCGCAGTTCATCCACCAGTCGCTGCGCGGTCAGGCTGTCCGGCGCCAGCACCAGCACCGGCCGGGCGGCGGACTCCGCCAGCGCCGCCAGGGCCAGTGCACGGCTGCTGCCGGCCAGCCGCGTCCAGTGGGCGGTGTATCCGGCTGCGGGGGGTGACGGCGGTGACAGCGGACTGATACGGCTCACACAACTTCCTCTGCAGCGGTGGCGATTTCCTGTTCGATCGATTGCAGCGCCGCGAGCGGATCGGCGGCCGCGGTAATCGGCCGGCCGATGACCAGGTAATCCACCCCGGCACGGATAGCTTCTGCAGGCGTCAGGACGCGGCGCTGATCGCCGGCATCGCTGCCGGCCGGACGGATGCCCGGTGTCACCAGCCGGAAATCACGTGGCATTTCCCGGCGCAGCATGTCCGCCTCCCGGGCCGAACAGACCACGCCATCCAGCCCGCACGCCTCGCACAGCGTCGCCAGGGTCATAACCTGGCCCGGGATGTCACGCTTATGGCCGAGTTCGGCAAAGTCCTGTGCCGACATGCTCGTCAATACCGTCACCCCGATCAACAGCGGCTTGTGTTCCAACTGCCTGACGGCGTCGGTGGCGGCCTCGAGCATGCGCCGGCCGCCGCTGGCGTGAACATTCAGCATCCATACGTCGAGTTCGGCGGCCGCATGGCAGGCGGCCGCGACCGTGGCCGGAATATCATGAAATTTCAGGTCCAGAAACACATCATAGTCACGCCCCACCAGTTCCCGTACCAGTCCGGGTCCGGCAGCAACGAACAATTCCTTGCCGACCTTCAGCCGGCAGCGCGATGGATCCAGGCTGTCGGCCAGGGCCAGTGCCGGCGCCGCGGCGGGATAATCCAGTGCAACAATAATACGCGGCCCGCTAGCGTACGCGTTATTCACCTTCGACTCCGTGGATGGGCTTGACGGTATTCCACTGCTTGCAGCTCGGGCACTGCCAGTGCAGGGATTTGCCGACGAAGCCGCAATGCATGCACTTATAGACGGGCCGATCTTCCAGCAGTTTCCCCGTCAGTTCGCGGATCGTGATCAGGCTCTCACGGGTGCGGCCATGGGCGTGCTCGAGTGCGTACGCCAGCAGCCGCTCGAGACCGCGTACGGACGGCCGCTTGCGCAGTTCGCTGGTGATGAACTCGGCCGCGGCCTCCTCGCCGCGGCGCTGGGCGATCAGGTCCGTCAGCGTCAGCATGGCGGTTATACCGCCGTTGCGATCGACGACTTCCTGCAGATACGCCATGAATTCATCAAGCCTGTCGAGCTGCCGGTAACACTCCAGCAGTTGCGGAATCACCTCGGGCAGGTAATCGGCATCCTGGCGTTCGATGCGTTTATAGGCACGCACGGCATGGCGCAGCTTGCCGGCCATGACAGCCAGTTCGGCCTCGAGAATACTTGCCCGGGCGCAGTCCGGATCGATGGTCAGCGCCCGGCGGACATTATCACGCGCCGGCTTGTACTGGCCCTGGTCGCGTAACAATTCAGCCTTCTCGCAATAATACTGCGCCACGACCGGGTCCAGCCGTTCGCCGGAGGTCGCCTCCAGGCGGCGGGCAGTACGGATACAGTTGTCCCAGTCCTTTTCCTGCTGATAGATATCCAGCAACTCGCGAAACGCCTGGATTGAATAACTGCCGGTTTCGACCAGTTCCTCGAACAGGCTTTCGGCGCGATCGAACAGGCCGGAACGCATGTAATCCATTCCCAGTTCCAGCAATGCCAGCGCGCGCTGCTCCTTATCCAGTGTCGGCCTGGCTATCAGGTTCTGATGAATGCGGATGGCACGGTCCACCTCGCCACGGCGGCGGAACAGGTTGCCCAGCGCAAGATGGGTTTCCACCGTCTCACTATCGACCTCGAGCATCTTGATAAAAACCTCAATGGCCTTGTCGGGCTGTTCATTGAGAACATAATTCAGGCCCTTGAAATATTCCGGGTGCATACCGCGACGGTTGTGTGCATCACGCTTTATATAATGGCGGCGCGCCATCCACCAGCCGGACCAGGCGGCGACCGGCAGTAACAGCAACAGAAAATACTGGATAAGGGTCTGTTCAGCTATCAAGGCGTATCCTTGACGGGTATGACACGCAGGTTATTGATCTCACGCGCCGCCAGCGATGCCTGTTTCGACAGTTTCATGTTCTCGCGCTTCAGGCTGACGATCATCGGCATACAGGCGAGCACACCAAGCAGCGCACCGCAACCCAGGGCCGCCACCATGAAAAATGAAAACGGCAAATCAATGCTGCCAACGTAGTAATTGAAATTGACGAACTGATCGTTCCTGAGATGGAACGCCAGGCCGACAAGAAACACGACGAGAACCAGGGACAGTTTCAGAAGACGGGACATGGGACCTCCTCAGGCACGCCAGTAACAGGCAAGGCGGACAGGTTCAACCTTACGCAGGGGTTTGCACCAAGACAAGGGGCGCGGGACGGAACAGGCACATAGCAGGCGGCCGTTGCGGCCACCGGAAATCGACAGGGCTCTGGATTCAGTTCGACTGTATTTCGCTTTTCGGCGATGTTTCTTTCTTGCAGCACATATCCACCCGTTCACGTAGCTGTTTGCCGGGCTTGAAATGCGGAACATACTTGGCAGGCAGGGAAACCGGTTCGCCCGATTTCGGATTCCGTCCGACGCGGGGCGGCCGATAGTGCAGAGAAAACTCCCGAATCCCCGGATCTCGATACGCTCGCCGCTCGACAGTGTCGTCGCCATGTGCTCGAGGATGGTCTTGACCGCCAGTTCCACATCCTTGTAGGCCAGCTGGGACTGGCGGCGGGATAATGATTCAATCAGCTCTGATTTGGTCATCGTTCTCCCCTCGAATCAGGCTCGACTCTTGTTCTTGACCCGACACCTCTGCTGAATACAGTAGCTGCCGACCCCCTACAGGATGCAACGGATATCCGCCATCCATCAATTATTTGTTTTCCAGATGTTCCTTGAGGATATCACCCAGTTTGGCGCCGCTGGACTCATCCGGGGCATAGTCCTGGACCGCGGCGGCTTCTTCATCACTTTCCTTGGCCTTGATGGAAAGGTTGATTGAGCGCTTCTTACGGTCGACATTGACAATCTTGACCTCGAGTTCCTCGTCTTCCTTGATTTCATGACGGGCATCGTCGATCTTCTTGTCGAGTGAAATTTCACTGGCCTTCAGATAGCCCTCGACACCCTCAGCCAGCTGGATGACGGCACCCTTGGGATCGACTTCCCCCACAACACCGTTGACGATATCGCCCTTGCCGTACTCGGCCACATAACTGGTAAACGGGTCACGCTCGAGCTGCTTTATCCCCAGGGAAATGCGCTCGCGCTCGGCATCCACCGACAGCACTACAGTTTCGATCTCGTCACCCTTGGAATACTTGCGGATGGCTTCCTCGCCGGTCTCATTCCAGGAAATATCGGACAGATGTACCAGGCCGTCAATGCCACCTTCCAGGCCGATAAAAATGCCGAAATCGGTGATCGACTTGATCGTGCCGGTGACGTGCTCGCCCTTGTTGTGGGTGGCGGCGAAGTTTTCCCACGGATTCGGCTGGCACTGCTTCATGCCCAGCGAGATGCGGCGGCGTTCCTCGTCCATGTCGAGCACCATGACCTCGACTTCCTGACCGACGTGCACCAGCTTGGACGGATGCACGTTCTTGTTGGTCCAGTCCATTTCGGAAACGTGAACCAGGCCTTCGACACCCTCTTCGAGTTCAACAAAACAGCCGTAGTCGGCCAGATTCGTCACCTTGCCGAGCAGGCGTGCGCCTTCCGGATAACGCCTGGTGATATCTTCCCACGGATCGGCGCCCATCTGCTTCAGGCCCAGCGATACGCGGTTGCGTTCGCGATCGAATTTCAGCACCTTGACGTCGATCTCGTCACCAATGGAAACAATTTCAGCGGGATTCTTGACCCGCTTCCAGGCCATGTCGGTGATATGCAGCAGACCGTCAATACCACCCAGATCCAGGAAGGCGCCATAATCGGTCAGGTTCTTGACGATACCCTTGATGACTTCGCCCTCGGTCAGGCGTTCCAGCAGTGCCTCGCGCTCGGCACTGTTTTCGTTTTCAACAACGGCGCGGCGTGAGACGACCACGTTATTACGGCGGCGGTCGATCTTGATAACCTTGAATTCCAGCGGTTTGCCTTCCAGGTAGGAAGTATCGCGGACGGGACGCACATCAACCAGAGAGCCGGGCAGGAAGGCGCGGACATGATCGATATCGACGGTAAACCCGCCCTTGACCTTTTCGGTAATTATGCCGGTGACGGTTTCACCGGATTCATGAGCTTCCTCGAGTTTCTGCCAGGCCTTGAGCCGCTTGGCCTTTTCGCGTGACAGGCGGGTTTCACCGAAGCCGTCCTCTACCGCATCCAGCGCCACATCGACCTGATCGCCGACGGAGACTTCCAGTTCACCCTTCTCATCGTAGAACTGGTCGATCGGGATCAGCCCCTCGGATTTCAGACCTGCATTGACAACGACCGTATCATCACCGACATCTACGATAGTGGCACTGATAATCGTGCCGGGCGCATCTTGTTTTCGATCTGGCTCTGTTCAAATAATTCGGCGAAACTCTCACTCATGTAAAATTCTTTCCCTATTCAACACCTTACATACAGCCTGCTACCGGTGCGAACGCTCAATAAAGCTTGGTTGGTGGATTGATGGTTCAGTTCAGGGACCGATTGAGGCAGGCAGATCGGCAATATTCTCAATAACCTGCGCCGTAACGCGTTGCATCACGTCGTCAATATCGACACCGGTGGTATCGATGATGACGGCGTCCGGCGCGGGTTTTAGCGGAGATACTTTTCGCTGACTGTCCCTGGCGTCCCGCTCGGCTATATCAGCCGAAAGCTGGCGGAGATTAACACCAATTCCTTTGTCCTTCAACTGTTTATAACGCCTCTGGGCCCTCTCCTCGGGGCTCGCGGTGAGAAACAGCTTCAGCGGCGCGTCGGGGAACACCACCGTACCCATGTCGCGGCCGTCGGCGATCAGCCCCGGCGGCTGGCGGCAGGCACGCTGGCGCGCCAGCAGCGCCTGCCGCACCGCGGGACGGGCGGCGACCTCCGAGGCCAGGCGGCTGATGGACTCGCCGCGGATGGCCGCCGAGACATCCTCGCCCGCCAGCAGCGCCCGGATCGGTATCTCCTCGCCGCCGCGGACGAAATCCAGTTCCATGTCCGCCGCCAGGCGACCGAGCGCAGCCTCGTCGGAGATCGGCGTGCCCGTGCGCTCGGCCTGCAGGGCAACCAGCCGGTACAGCGCACCGCTGTCGAGCAGGTGCCAACCCAGCCAGTCGGCCAGACGGCCACAGACCGTGCCCTTGCCGGTACCGCTTGGACCGTCGACGGCAATAACGGGAACATCACTCATGTATTTGTCGTTCCGGTGGTGTTATCCAAATGCAAACCCGCCTGTGCCGCGGGCCGGGCAATTATGGCGATTGTGGAAGCCGATTGCACCGGGGATTCGGACAACCGGAAAAACGCCTCAGGACTTCGGCCGCGCCGATGCCTTGACGGTCGCGCGGATCTCGCGGCCGTGTTCCAGCTCGGCCTGCTTGAGATCGTAACTCTGTTGCAGGTTCATCCACACATCGGCACTGGTGCCGAAATATGCCGCCAGACGCAGCGCGGTATCGGCGGTCACCGCCCGCTGGCCACGCAGGATCGCGGCGATCCGGTTGTGCGGGACGCCCAGGGCATTGGCAAACGCGCGTGCCGACAGGCCCAGCTCGTCGAGTTCCTCGCGCAGGAATTCGCCGGGGTGTATCGGCAGCATTTTGTCCGTGGGTATGGCCATGGTTCTGCACCTTAATGATAATCGGCGCTGGATCTGCCTCTCGATAGCCTGAAATCGCGGTACATGTCGGCCCCGAAACTGGGCCTCGACATCCTTGTCGCGGAAGTTCCGTATCATGAAGACAGACTAGCAACTGGTACGTGTGACGTCAAACGTACCAGCCTTCCCTGAACAGCCAGATATTCATGTATTCACTCACCGGCAGCTGGCCGGTCACATCGGCGATGCCCAGCGCCAGCAACGGGATACCCACGGCGACATTGAGCATACGGGCAAACCAGCGGCCAAAGGTGTCATGCACTATATGTCCACCTGCACTGCTGATCCTGAACCACGGATCCCAGTTGAAAATGGCGGCCAGTATGGCGCCACCGCCGAGCAGAATGAATGCGATACCCCACATTTTCATGATTATTCAGCTCCCGGTATCCCCTGTTTTCAGTGACGGCGGCGAGAATCCGGCCGGATATATTGCACTCCGGTACGCTCCGGCAGGTTTCTCTATCACCGCAGACGCCGAATCCCCCGATGACAAACCCGCATCATTTACCGGCAGGCTACTGAGTTTCCATCTTTCTGGCCTGCGCCGTCATCATTCCCCACAGCCAGTTGATTTTATAACGGTCGATAAAAATATCCTGAAAACCCGCTTCAGTCAGTAAACGGCGGAACTCGACGGTATTATAAATTTTGTTATGCGCTCGACTGAACATGCGCAAAAAGCGATCGCATACGCGGCAACTCAGATAATCATCGCACCAATCCGTAATAACCACCCTGCCAGCCGGCGCCAGTACCCGCCGCATTTCGCGCAGCGCCTGGAGGGGCTGCTGAATAAAATGAAATACGCTGGTCGAAACCACGACATCGAATTCCCCATCGGCATACGGCAGCTCTTCCGCCGGTGCCTGCTTTAGGGTAACTCCCTGGCCCAGTTTCCGCTGTGCAACTTTCAGCATCTCAGTGGACAGGTCAATACCGGCATAGCCGAGAGCCGGCGCCTTATCCATCAGTTCCACCAGCAGCGCACCCGTGCCGCAGCCGACATCCAGCACCCGTCCTTCAGCCGGCAAATCCAGCCGCTGCAGCGTCTCACTGATCGATGCCTGCACATATGAATACCAGCGGTTATCGTAACGGCTGGCAAGTCCGGCGTATTCGCGTTGCAGTGGATCGTATGAATTCTTTTTCACTTTCTTATCCGCTGGAAGCAATCGCTCCCGGCCGGGCTGTTTTCGTATGAACTATGCGGTTTCTTCGCGGATATCCAGCCCCAGACTGCGGGCGGCACCGGCGAAGCCGGGGAAGGACGTCGCGACATTGGCACAGTCATCGATCACGATTGGACCGTCGGCGACCAGCGCGGCCATGGCGAAGGCCATGCTGATCCGGTGATCGCCGTGGCTGTCGATACGGCCGCCCCGCAGGCGGCCGCCGTGGACGACCATGCCGCCCGCTTTCACCTGCGCATTGATGCCGAGGGCATTCAGACCGTCGGCCATGGCCTGGATACGATCGCTTTCCTTGACCCGCAGTTCTTCGGCGCCGCGCAGTTCGGTCGTGCCCTCGGCGGTCGCTGCCGCGATGAGAATGGCCGGGAATTCATCGATTGAGATCGGTACCAGTGCCTCGGGTATCTCGATGCCCTGCAACGACGCATAGCGGACCTGCAGATCGGCAACCGGCTCACCGGCGAGTTCACGCTGGCCGGTGATCTCGATATCGGCACCCATCATTTTCAATATATCGATCACCGCCGCCCGGGTCGGGTTGACGCCGACGTTTTCCAGCAGCACCTTGGAACCCGGGGCCATGCTGGCGCCGGCGAGGAAAAACGCGGCCGAGGAAATATCGGCGGGTATTTCCAGGCTGAACGGCTGCAGTTCGCCGCCGCCGCTGATATGCAGGCTGCCGCTGGTATTGCGCTCAAGTGGCCAGCCACAGGCGGCGAGCATGCGCTCGGTATGGTCCCGGGTCGCTACCGGCTCATGCAGCACCGTGTCGCCGCCGGCGTACATGCCGGCCAGCAGCAGGCAGGATTTCAGCTGTGCGCTGGCCACCGGCAGCGTGTAATCGATACCTTTCAGCGGCGCGCCGTCGATATGCAGCGGCAACGTACCGCCGGCGCTCATCTCGATATGCGCGCCCATCTGCCGCAACGGCTCCACCACGCGGTTCATCGGCCGGCGTCGCAGTGAAGCATCGCCGGTAATATCGCTGGCGAACGCCTGCCCGGCCAGCAGGCCGGTCATGAGCCGGGCCGAAGTGCCCGAATTGCCCAGGTCCAATGGCGCCGCGGGTTCCCGGAGTCCGCGCAGGCCGACGCCTTTAATGTGGATCTCACCGTCATCACCGGCATTGATCGTCACACCCATGCGCCGGAACGCGGCAATGGTGGCACGGGTATCCTCGCTGTGCAGGAAGCCGCCGGCATGGCTATCTCCCGCGGCCAGCGCGCCGAGCATGACCACGCGGTGGGAAATGGATTTATCGCCGGGTACCCGCAGCCGACCAACAAGCGCGCCGCCGGCATTGACCGTATACCGGACCAGGCCGGGGTCATTCATTCGCTGGTGTCCCCGTCCCGGCCGCCGACCGTCTTGCCGGCCAGCCGCAGATCGCTGAAGCGATCCCTGGCCGTCTTGGCCCGCGTGAACATTTCTATGACGGCAGCGCGATCATCTTCGCGGATGGCATCCGTCAATGCCTGCAGCTCTACCTGAAAACGCTCCATCGCCGTCAGCAGTTCCTCGCGATTGGCAAAACAGATGTCGTGCCACATGCGCGGACTGCTGGAGGCAATGCGGGTGAAATCGGCAAAACCGCCGGCAGCAAAACGGAAAATGTCTTCATGCTCGTTCATGCCGGCCAGACAATCCACCAGTGCGTAGGCAAGCATGTGCGGCAAATGACTGGTTGCGGCCAGAATGGTGTCGTGCTGATGCGCCGGCAACTGAATGGTTTCGGCACCCGCCGTGCGCCACATGGTAGCGATGCGCTGCAGGGCGGCGTCATCCGTTTCCGCCACCGGTGTCAGGATCACGCGGTGGGCATCGAACAGTTCCGCAAACGATGCCCCGACACCGCTTCTTTCCGTGCCGGCCACCGGATGACCCGGCACGAAACGGCTGAACTGTTCCGGCGTCAGCCTTTCACGCGCCGCCTCGATCACGAAATCCTTGACGCTGCCGACATCGGTAATGATGGCATCATCTTTCAGCGCGTCACGCATCGCGGCGAATATGTCCGCATTCGTTGCCAGCGGGATGCAACAACAACAATATCGGCATCCCTGACCGCCGCAGCCACGTCATTTGCGGCTTCATCGATCACGCCCAGTGACAACGCCGACTCAAGCGATGCGCGCGTGCGTCCGTAGCCGCTGACGCGGTCGACGCAGTCGGTCCGGCGCAGGGCGCGGATTAGCGATCCACCAATAAGACCCACGCCGATGACGGCGAGATGATCGACATAGAATTTTTCTGCCAAGATTTTTCCCTAATTTATGAAAAGTCCGCAAATAAACGCAAATGAACGCCAAGGAATCTATGATTAAAATCATAACACGGGGCATTGCGGGCACAGCGAAGCAATCTCGTTACATACATCAAGTAGTTATGAGATCGCTTCGTCACTACGTTCCTACAATGACAATTAATCAGAAGTTCCCTAATATACATTGTCAGGAACAACGAATTTGATCCGTGTCGGCACGAGTTGATTTGCAATCATTCGCGTGCATTCGCGGACCATTTCAATTGATTCGCGCAGCAAGCTGCGCTCCCACAAATATTTCCTTGCTAATCACTAATCACCAGTAACCAGTAACCAATCACCAAGCAACCAGTTAACTAATCACCAAGCACTTCCGCCAGTGCCTTGAGAAATCGCTCATTCTCTTCCTCAATCCCGATGGAGATGCGCAGATGATTCGGCATGCCGTAATTATCGATCGGCCGTACGATAATGCCTTTCTTCAACAGCATTTCATAGACTGAAAGCGCTGGCTGTTCCATGTCGATACAGAGAAAATTTGCCAGCGACGGCAGGTAATGAATGCCGAGGCTGTCCAGGCCCTCGGTCAATTGCTGCATGCCGTTTTTATTGACCTGCTGGCTGCGCTGTATGTGATCGGTATCGTTCAGCGCCACCTCGGCGGCAACCTGCGCCAGTACATTGACATTGAATGGCTGGCGGATCCGGTTCAACAGCTCTGCGAGCTGCGGATGCGACAGGCCGTAACCGACGCGCAGTCCGGCCAAGCCATGCGCCTTGGAAAAGGTCCGCGTCACCACCAGGTTCGGGACTTCGCTTACCCAGACCGCGGCATTCGGATAGGCCGCCGCCGCTTCGGCATATTCAAAATAGGCCTCGTCTATCACCAGGATGACATGATCCGGCAGGCCCTCGATCAGTTCGCGCAATTGTCCGCCGCTGCTCCAGGTGCCGGTCGGATTATTCGGATTGGCCACGAACATCACCTTCGTACGATCCGTCACCGCTCGCATCATGGCGCGTAGATCATGACCGTAATTGTCGTCCGCCGGCACTACTATCGACTTCGCACCAACCGCCTGCGAAGCCAGCGCATAGACAGCGAAGGCGTGATCGGAATACACGACCTCGTCGCCCGGTTCGACGAATGCGCGTGCAATCAGCTCGAGGACATCGTTGGAGCCATTGCCCAACGTTACCATCTCCGGACGCACGCCGTGATGCGTGGCGATCCTGCGACGCAGGGCGAATCCACCACCGTCGGGATAACGGCCGAGATCCGGCAGTTCCTTCAGTGCTGCAAGCGCCTTGTCGCCGGGGCCGAGCGGATTCTCGTTCGACGCCAGCTTGATGATGTCATCCAGTCCCAGCTCGCGCTTGAGTTCGCTGATCGGCTTGCCCGGGTGATACGGCGTCAGACCGGCAACGCCCGGCGTGGCCAGGTGCGTGAAATCACAGTCCAGCCAGTCGGCCCGGCCGGCGGTTTCTTCATTGACGATCCAGTCTTTGCTCACAAGTATCCCATGTTTCCCAGATCACTTAATACCTCACCATACTGGCCATGGATGGCCAGCTAAACCGGCGCCGTCGAGCGCGCCGAGGCGCGCAATCAAATGGCCGGGAAGAGCAGCCCTTTAAGCACGTTGTTTGTGCGCATGGGGCTGCGGCGGCCATTTGGCGAGCACCGAGGACAGTCTGGAGTACATGGACGTACGGAAGACCGCGCTCATCCGGCGCCAGTGGTTTTGGTGACTTTTGCCGTAACAAAAGTCACTCGCGCCCGCAGGGCGTGAAATATTGTTCATCACCCTCCATCTTAATCTTCCCCCTCAAGGGGAAAGAAACTTGTGGGAGCCGACTACAATCGGCGATTCATGAATCGCGGACACAGTCCGCTCCCACACGTTTCACAAGACTGCGCGCGGATACGAACCCAGCAGCTTCAATACACCCGCCTTGGCTTCAAGTGCCTTCATTGCCTTGCCGACAGCCTTGTCATCAGCATGACCCAGTATGTCGATGAAAAAGACGTAATCCCACAGTCCCTGTCGCGATGGCCGTGATTCCAGCCGTGTCATGTTGATGCCGTTGTCCGCCAGCGGCTTGATCAGATCATAAAGCAGGCCGGAGCGATTGGGACCGGACACCAGCAGCGAGGTCTTGTCGTCACCGGACGGCGGTGTGATATGGCGGCCGATTACCAAAAAACGGGTGGTGTTATCCGGATGGTCCTCGATATTTCGGGCCAGGTAATCGAGTTCATAAATCTCCGCCGCCGCTTCACCGGCAATGGCCACGCTGTCCGGCTCGCCGGCGGCACGACGCGCGGCTTCCGCGTTGCTGCTGACGGCAATACGTTCGGCAGCAAGCAGATTGTCATCAAGCCAGCGCCGGCATTGTGCCAGCGACTGCTGATGCGAATACACGCGTTTAATGCCGGACAGGTCTTCCGCCCTGCCGAGCAGGTGATGATGAATACGCAGTTCCACTTCACCACTGATCTTGAGCGGCGAATCGATCAGCATGTCGAGCGTGTGATTGACGACACCCTCGATGGAATTCTCGATTGGCACAACGCCGAAATGACACGCGCCGGCCTCGACCTCGCGGAATACCTGGTCAATGCTGCCCAGTGACTCGGTAGTCACGGAATGACCGAAATGCTTCAGCGCCGCCAGTTGCGTGAATGTGCCTTCCGGCCCCAGGTAGGCGATCCGCAGCTGCTGTTCCAGTGCCAGACAGGCCGACATGATCTCGCGGAACAACCGTGCCATTTCTTCCTGTGGCAGCGGACCGGCATTATTATCCATCACCCGCCGCAGGATCTGCGCCTCGCGCTCGGGGCGATAGAAACCCTCGTCACCGTCATCGCTATTCTTGACCTGCGCGACGGCCCGGGCCAGCCGTGCGCGCTGGCTAATCAGTTCAAGCAGCTGGGTATCGAGGTCATCGATCTGCGCCCGCAGTTCGTTGAGTTGCTTGTTATTCGACATTGTTCCGGCACATGGCAGGTTTCGGGATGCAGCCTTCCCCGGGCGTATGATTCTTATACAAAACAGGCAGCGGCCCCGGCCAGTCAGGGACCGCTGCCTGTCAGCGGCTGTTACAGCCTAGCCGTGACGGCGTTCGAATTCACCCAGAAAATCGACCAGTGCGTCGACACCGGCCTCCGGCATGGCATTGTAGATGCTGGCACGCAGGCCGCCGGTGGCCCGGTGACCGGCCAGTGCCTGCAGGCCCTCGACCGCGGATTCCTGCAGGAACAGGGTTTCGAGCGAGTCATCGCGCAGGCGGAAATGGATATTCATGTCCGAGCGGCAGGCCGGGTCAATATCATTGTAAAACAGCGCACTGTCATCAATGAACCGGTACAGTTTTTCCGCCTTGCGCCGGTTGCACTGGGCCATCACCTCCAGCCCGCCCTGATCGAGCAGCCAGCGGAATGTCAGCCCCGCCATGTACCAGTTGAAAGTCGGCGGCGTATTCAGCATGGATTCGGCATCGGCCTGCAGGGCGTAGTCTTCCAGGCTCGGAATGTCCGCACGTGCCCGGCCCGCCAGATCCTTGCGGACAATGACTACCGCCAGTCCGGTGGGGCCGATGTTTTTCTGGGCGCCGGCGAAAATAATGCCAAAGCGGGATACATCCAGCGGCCGGGCCAGCAGATTCGAGGTCATGTCGCTGACCAGCGGCGCATCGCCGGTATCGGGAATATCCCTGAACTCGACCCCCAGCAGGGTTTCGTTAGCGCAGTAATAGACATAGGCGGCATCGGCATCGAGTTGCCAGGTCTCGCGTGCCGGTATGGAACGATAGTGGTCGGCGGCGCTGTCGGCGGCAAGCCTGGCACGACCAACGCGCACGGCCTCGTTATAGGCCTTTTTCGACCAGTGACCGCTAACGATGTAATCGGCGCTACTGTCGCCGGCGAGCAGGTTCAGCGGCACCATGCAGAACTGGCCGGTGGCGCCGCCCTGCAGAAACAGGACATGATAATCATCGGAAATACCCAGCAGCCGGCGCAGGTCGGCCTCGGCCTGACGGGCGATGTGCAGGAACTCCGGTGTGCGATGACCGATTTCCATGATCGACATGCCGGTACCCTGCCAGTCCAGCAGTTCTTCCTGCGCCTGCTCCATGACCGCCTGCGGCAGCATGGCCGGACCGGCACTGAAATTCCAGGCGCGCCCCGGCGCCGGTCCGTTCAGGGCAGTTTTTCGATTCACAACTTCCTTTAAAACACTATCCATAGTTGATGACACCTCACTCTTCAGTTGCATTGGTGTTGTCTTCGATGGCTTCTTCCTCCTGGCTGATACGCTGCAATCCTGCCAGGCGTTCACCTTCGGCTAGCGATACCAACCTGACACCCTGGGTATTACGACCCAGCAGCGAAACATCGCGCACCGGTGAGCGGATCAGAGTGCCGCGATCACTGATCAGCATGACTTCGTCATCCTCGCCGACGCAGATGGCGCCAACGACTTCACCGTTGCGCTCGGTGGTCTTGATGGAAATCACCCCCTGGCTACCGCGGCCCTTGGCCGGATAGTCATCCGCCGGTGTACGCTTGCCATAACCGTGCATGGTCGCGGTCAGCACCGAGCAGCCCGGTACTGGCACCAGCAGCGAAATCACCCGCTGATCATTGCCCAGGCGGATACCGCGGACACCGCGGGCGGTACGGCCCATGGCGCGCACGCTGCTCTCATTAAAGCGCACGGCCTTGCCGGCGTTACTGAACAGCATGACATCCTGTTTGCCGTCGGTAAGTTCCACGCCGATCAGCCAGTTGTTTTCGGCCAGGTCGATGGCGATGATGCCGGACGGCCGCGGCCGCGAAAAGGCGGTCAATGGCGTTTTCTTCACCGTACCGTCGGCGGTCGCCATGAACACGAACTTGTCGTCACCGTATTCGCGGATCGGCAGCAGCGTGTTGATGCGCTCGCCCTCTTCCAGAGGCAACAGGTTGACGATCGGTTTGCCGCGCGCCGTGCGCGTTGCCTGTGGCATCTCGTATACCTTCAGCCAGTAAAGTTTGCCACGGCTGGAGAAACACAGCACGGTATCATGCGTACTGGCGATAAAGACTTTATCAATGAAGTCTTCATCCTTCATGGTGGTGGCCGCCTTGCCGCGGCCGCCGCGTCGTTGTGATCGGTAATCGGAAATCGGCTGGCGCTTGGCGTAGCCGGCATGTGACAGAGTCACGACGACGTCTTCCTCGGTGATCAGGTCTTCTATCCGCAGGTCCTGGGCATCGGCCACGATCTCCGTCCGACGGGCATCCCCGAAACGCTCACTGAGTTCGTTTAATTCATTACGGATTACATCCATGAGCCGTGCCGGGCGTGCGAGTATGTCCAGCAGATCGGCGATCGCATCCAGCAGCTCACCGTATTCCTTCAGTATCTTGTCACGTTCCAGACCGGTCAGGCGCTGCAGCTTCAGGTCCAGAATGGCCTGGGCCTGGATATCCGACATGCGGTAACCGTCATCCTGCAGGCCGAACTCCGGCGGCAGATCGTCGGGCTTCGAGGCCTCGGCACCGGCGCGCTTCAGCATCTCGTTGACCATGCCCGAATTCCATATCGGTTCCAGCAATGCCTGCTTGGCCTCGGCCGGAGTCGGCGACTGCTTGATGCGTTCGATGACATCATCGATATTGGCCAGCGCCACCGCCAGACCTTCCAGTACATGGGCCCGCTGCCGTGCCTTGCGCAGCTCATACACCGTACGCCGGGTAACAACCTCACGACGGTGGCGGATGAAAGCCTCCAGCAGCTGTTTCAGGTTCAGCAGCCGTGGCTGGCCATCTTCCAGTGCCACCATGTTCATGCCGAACACGGTCTGCATCGCAGTATGCTTGTACAGATTGTTCAGGATGACGTCCGGCACTTCACCGCGCTTGAGCTCGACGACCATGCGCATGCCGTCCTTGTCGGACTCGTCGCGCAGCTCACGGATACCGGTCATTTTCTTGTCCTTGACCAGCTCGGCGATCTTCTCCAGCAACCGCGCCTTATTGACCTGGTACGGCAACTCGGTAACGACAATGCGCGAACCGCCGGTATGCTCGTCCTCTTCAATCTGCGTGCGTGCGCGGATGACAATCCGGCCGCGGCCGGTACGGTAGGCCTCGTGGATGCCGCTGGTGCCGTTGATGATGCCGGCGGTCGGGAAATCCGGCCCGGGGATATGCTGCATCAGCACTTCGATGGGCGTGCCCGGATCGTCAATCAGGGTGATACAGGCGCGCAGGACTTCATTCAGGTTGTGCGGCGGAATGTTGGTCGCCATGCCGACGGCAATACCGCTGGCGCCATTGACCAGCAGGTTCGGAATGCGTGCCGGCAATACGGACGGCTCGTGTTCGCTGCCGTCATAGTTGGGGACGAAATCGACGGTTTCCTTGTCGATATCGGCCAGCATTTCGTGCGCGATGCGCGCCATGCGCACTTCGGTATAACGCATGGCCGCCGGCGCATCGCCGTCGACCGAACCGAAGTTGCCCTGGCCGTCGACCAGCACGTAGCGCAGCGAAAACGGCTGCGCCATGCGCACGATGGTGTCGTAAACGGCGGAATCACCGTGCGGGTGATACTTGCCAATGACATCACCGACGACGCGTGCCGACTTGCGGTAGGGTTTGTTCCAGTCATTGCCGGCCTCGTGCATGGCAAAAAGCACGCGCCGGTGTACGGGTTTAAGGCCGTCGCGAACATCAGGCAGGGCCCGGCCGACGATAACGCTCATGGCATAGTCCATGTAGGACTGCCGCATTTCGTCTTCGATGTTGACGGGAGAAATACTGCGCGCGATACCGGGTTCGGCCATATTTTTCTTCAGTTCAATCCAGAAATCTCGGGCTCTGAGTCAATCATTCAGGCCTTTTTTCAGGCCTTATTCAGAGCGGAACCCCTGTCAGACAGGGGTTCGCAGGTAACCAGTTATGCAGTTTTGCATGTTGCTTTACAGGGCCCTGTAAGCGGCCCGAAAACGCAGTCGGGCGACTGCATTTAAAAGAGAAAATTTTACCATAGATGGGCGCTGAAAGCGCTCATTTGCGTGATGGGATCACGGTCATAACCCGTCCGGACTTTGCCCCACAGGGACCGGTGTCAATCAGCGTCGAACACAGGCAGGCCTCATGCACCGGAGCCGGGATTGCAGCTACTGCATGAGCCGGCGCAGACCGGCGCTGTCCGGGCCTTCCAGCACGCCTTTCTCGGTGACCAGCGCGTCGATCAGTTCGGCGGGGGTAATATCGAAGACTGGATTCCACACCGGCATGTCCGCGGCACCGATAGCCTGGCCGCCACAGCTCAGCAGTTCGGCGGCACCGCGATCCTCGATGGGTATGTCGGCACCGGTGGCCGCGGCCATGTCGATGGTGCTGGTCGGGGCGACAACCATGAAGCCGACGCCATGCCGGCGTGCGGCCAGGGCCAGCGCGTAAGTACCGATCTTGTTGGCGACATCACCGTTGGCGGCCACCCGGTCGGCGCCGACGATGACCCAGCGGATACCGCCGCGGTTCAACAATGCGGCGGCGGCACTGTCGGCGATCAGCGTCGCCGGGATGTCGTCCTGCCGCAGTTCCCAGGCGGTCAAGCGGGCACCCTGCAGCCACGGCCGGGTTTCCGTTGCATAGACCGCGTCGATGGCACCACGGCCGTAGAGCGTACGCACCACGCCCAGGGCGGTGCCGAAGCCGCCGGTGGCCAGCGAGCCGGTATTGCAGTGGGTCAGCACGGCCTGGCCGCGGCGGTCGTCGGCGGCAACCAGCCCGGCGCCGAGTTCGCCCATACGCCGGTTGGCAGCGATATCCTCGTCGTGAATGGCCTTTGCGGCAGCCAGCAGGGCCGGTTCAGGGTCGCCCTCGATGCCGCTGAACCGGGCCCGCAACCGGGCCAGTGCCCAGTTCAGGTTAACGGCGGTCGGCCTGGCCGCCGCCAGCGTCGTCAGGTCCGGTTCAATGGCCTCACGCCAGTCTTCCCCGGCCGTCAGCCAGGCACCGCGTGCCGCCAGCACCACACCGTAGGCGGCGGTGATGCCGATGGCCGGCGCACCGCGCACGACCATCTCGTGAATGGCTTGTGCCACCGCCGGGGCATCATCCAGTTGCAGCCATTCACTGGTCTGCGGCAGTTGCTGCTGGTCCAGCAGATGCAGGCGGCCGTCTTTCCAGGCGACGGCACGGATGGTATCGGGAAGCAGGGCTTCGGCCTGTTGGCTGTTGGTGTTCATAATTGATTGGACCGCGCTGTGATTGAAAAGTCAGGGCTGCTGTTACAATACAAGCCAAGAATAACATTCAAATAAGTCAGGGACGCTGACATGCCTGCCGACATTGATACGCTGATTACCGCCCGCTGGATAGTGCCGGTGCGGCCCGCGGACACGGTGCTTGAAAACCATGCCATTGCCATCAGCAACGGCCGTATCGAGGCCGTCCTGCCCACGGCCCGGGCCATGAAAGAATATGTCGCCGTGGAAACCCATGAACTGGACAACCATGTACTGATCCCCGGCCTGGTCAATACCCATACCCATGCCGCCATGACCCTGTTCCGCGGCATGGCCGACGATCTGCCGCTGATGACATGGCTGCAGGATTACATCTGGCCGGCTGAACAGCAGTGGGTGGCGCCGGGTTTCGTCGAGGACGGTACGCAACTGGCAATTGCCGAAATGCTGCGTGGTGGCACGACCTGTTTCAACGACATGTATTTCTTTCCGGATCACGCCGCCGAGATCGCCAGCGGCGTCGGCATGCGTATCAACATCGGCCTGATTGTGATCGATTTTCCGACGCCCTGGGCCCAGACCGCCGACGAATACATCCATAAAGGTCTGGAAGTGCATGACAAACATAAACACAACCCACTGGTAACCAGTTCATTCGCCCCGCACGCACCCTATACCGTGTCCGACGAACCGATGCACAAGCTGGCCACCTATGCCGAGGAATTGAACCTGCAGATTCACATGCATGTGCATGAAACCGCCTTCGAGGTCGATCAGGCGATGGAACAGCATGGCATGCGACCGCTGCAGAAACTCGAATCCATGCACATGCTGAGTAACCGTTTGCTCGCCGTGCACATGACCCAGCTTGACGACAGTGAACTCGAGCTTGTTGCCAGGTATGGCGTGCATATCGTGCACTGCCCGGAATCCAACCAGAAGCTCGCCAACGGCTTCTGCCCCGTCAGCGCCTTGCTGCAGCATGGAGTCAACGTGGCACTGGGAACGGATGGTGCCGCCAGCAACAACGATCTGGATATGCTCGGCGAGGCCTGTACCGCGGCCCAGCTCGCCAAGGCCGTCGCTGGCGATCCCACTGCCGTGCCGGCATGGCAGACACTGGAAATGGCTACCATCAACGGTGCCACTGCACTGAACCTGGATCATGACATCGGCTCACTGGAAACCGGCAAGGCCGCCGACATTGTCGCCGTCGATCTCATGCAGCCGGCAACGCAGCCGGTTTATGACCCGGTATCACAGCTCATATACGCTGCCAGCCGCCAGCAGGTCAGTGATGTCTGGATTAACGGCAAACATTTACTGCAAGATTCGGAACTGACGACGATCGACGTAGAGCGGATAATTGCGCTGGCGGAGGACTGGCGGATGAAAATTCGTGAATCGTGAATGGTGAAATGTGAATCGTGTACCGTAGACGAACGACGATTCACGTTTCACGATTCACGGCCGAGCCATCCCACCGATTCACGATTGAACAAAACAGCTCGGCGGTCTTTTCGGCATCATAGGCCGCCGAGTGCGCGCGGTCGTTCTCCCATTCAATACCGGCAGCCTCGATAGCGCGCGCCAGGACTGTCTGACCATAAGCCAGTCCGGCCAGTGACACCGTATCGAAGACACTGAACGGATGAAACGGATTGCGCTTGATACCGCAGCGTTCGACGGCGGCATTGAGGAAATTCAGATCGAAGGCGGCATTATGACCGACGAGAATGGCGCGCTTGCAACTGTGTTCTTTCATGGCCGTGCGTACGGCGGTGAAGATCCTGCCAAGTGCATCCTTCTCCGCGATGGCCGGGCGCAGCGGATGAAACGGATCAATACCATTAAACTCAATGGCTGCCTGTTCAATGTTGGCACCTTCGAACGGTTTGACGTGATAGGCAATAGTGCGCACCGGCTGCCATTGCCCCTCGCTATCAGGAATAACGACAACGGCGGCGATCTCCAGCAGTGCATCGGTCCGCGAATTGAATCCGCCGGTTTCGACATCAACAATCACGGGCAGGTAGCCACGAAAACGGCTACTGACGGGATTAATCGTTGTCTCGGTTGTCAGGATGTCATCAGTTTCCATTGCAACTCACTTCCCGCCCGGAACGGCACGATGTCCCTGTTACCGAACGGCAGGATTTCCGGTACCCGCCAGGATTCACGTTTCAGTTTCACTGTCGACGTGTTACGCGGCAGACCGTAAAAATCGGCGCCGCGTTCGCTGGCGAATGCCTGCAGCCGGTCCAGCGCGCCGGCCGTCTCGAAAATTTCCGCATACAGCTCCAGTGCCGTATGCGCTGAATAAATACCGGCACAGCCACAGGCGGATTCCTTGTCTTCACGCGCATGCGGTGCACTGTCGGTACCGAGAAAAAACCGATCGCAGTCACCGATAGCCGCGGCCACCAGGGCCTCGCGATTTTCCTCCCGCTTCAGCACCGGCAGACAGTAATGATGCGGCTGAACGCCGCCGGCCAGCAGGGCATTGCGGTTCAGCAGCAAATGCTGGGGCGTAATGGTCGCGGCCAGCCGCTGCGGACCGGACTGCACGAACTCCACTGCCTGCGCCGTGGTGATATGTTCCAGAACCACGCGCAGTGTACTGAACTCGTCCAGCAAGGGGGCAAGCACCTGGTCGATGAAAACGCTTTCGCGGTCGAATATATCGACGTGCGGATCGGTCACCTCGCCATGCATCAACAGCGGCAGACCCGCGTCCTGCATTGCCTCCAGCACCGGGTAGACCCTGGCGATGGCGCGCACACCGCTGTCGGCATTGGTTGTCGCCCCGGCCGGGTAATATTTCACCGCCTGCACGAAACCGCTGTCCTTCGCTGCCCGGATCTCGCCCGGATCGGTGTTTTCGGTCAGGTACAGTGTCATCAGGGGATCGAAATCAAGGCCCTCGCCATGCCCCCGGGCAGGGCCGCCAGTATACGCTCGCGATAGGCCGCCGCATCGGCTACCGTGATCACCGGCGGCCTGAGGTTGGGCATGACGATGGCGCGGCGCGAACTGCCGTGCCGAGTCCCCGGCGACCGACACGAGCGCGTCCCCGTCACGCAGGTGCAGGTGCATGTCGTCCGGGCGGGTCAGAGTCAGTGTCTGCATATGGTCGCGGCCAGCGCGTGAGGGTCAGGGGTGTGCAAATTACCACATGCCCCCTGCCGGCGGTACTCGGCGGGCTACGGTATATATACGGCGGCCTCATAGTCCATAGCGGAATCGAATAAACCGGCAGGCGCTATACTCGTATAATTAAGGCCAAGACTACAGTTACAGGAGGTGTTCGACATGGGCCTGCAGATAGGCGATACCGCCCCCGATTTCGAGGCGGAGACAACAGAAGGCAAAATAAGTTTTCACGACTGGATCGGCGACAGCTGGTGCATCATCTTTTCGCACCCCAAGGATTTCACGCCGGTGTGCACGACTGAACTCGGTTACATGGCCAAGCTCAAGCCCGAGTTCGATAAACGTAACTGCAAGATAATCGGTCTGTCGATCGATCCGGTGGGTAATCACGAATCCTGGGCCAGGGATATCGAGGAAACCCAGGGCATCGCGCCCAATTACCCGATGATCGGCGATACGGATCTGAAGGTCGCGAAACTCTACGGCATGCTGCCCGCCGGTGCGGGTGACAGTGCCGAGGGCCGCACTCCCGCCGATAATGCAACTGTGCGTACGGTATTCGTTATCGGTCCCGACAAGAAAGTGAAGGCAACGATTGCCTATCCGATGAGCACCGGTCGTAACTTCGACGAGGTCCTGCGGCTGCTCGATTCCTGTCAATTAACGGCAAAACATACTGTAGCGACGCCGGTGAACTGGAGAACGGGTGAGGACGTGATCATTCCACCGACTGTCAGTGACGAGGATGCGAAACAGAAATTCCCCGAAGGCTGGAAAACGCTGAAGCCTTACCTGCGTGTGGTCAAGCAGCCGAAGTAGGCAAGCAGGATCACTATCATTTGCTGAAAAAGCTGTAGCCACTGAAAATCCAGTCCGCGAATGGACGCAAATAACGCGAACGCGAAAATTGGGCCCCTCTCGGATGCTGTCTATACCTGAAGGGCTGACTTCTTCATTTCATTTGTGTTGATTCGCGTTCATTGGCGGACTTTATTGTCATATGCTCGGCAAGCTGCTCATCTTTATCGGCATCATCCTGCTCATCGCCGGACTGGCAGTGACCTATGCCCCCTGGCTCATCAACTGGTTCGGCAAGCTGCCAGGCGACATTTACATCAAGGGTGAGAAAGGCACCGTATTCATTCCCATCACGTCGATGATCGTTATCAGTATCGTACTGACGATCATCGTCAATATTTTCTTCCGGCGCTGAAGCCGTTTACACATGCCTGCCGGTCAGTCGCCCATGTACCGCTGCTATACTTCAAACAGAGGTATTGGCCGCAGATATTGAGAAAAGCAGCGGATAGCCGATTTGCAGACTGCCCGACCATCCCGTTACCGCGACCCCGGCGGTTATCTTTACGCCGTCGCCGGCAGCCTGGCGGGTGCGTTTGTACTCGGCGCACTGGGACTGCTGTGCGCAATGCTCTATATCCGGCTGTGGATGCCGCATGCCGAGCTTGGGGCAATCATTCCGGTATTGATCGGACTGTATGCAGGCATCCTGCTGGGCGTAGCCGGCGGCTGCGGACTGCTGCTGCGCCTGAAGGGTTATCAGGGTGCGTGGCAGACCGCGGTAACCAGCACTGCCATGACACTACTGTGCCTGCCGCTGTTTGTACTTGCCAACAGTTATATTTATCTGGTTTTCGAAACAGCCGGCCCGGCTGTATCCGCCCCGCTGCTTGTGATTTTGCTGACAGCCACCGTCCTGCTGGCGCGAAGATTGACGGGAAGGATGGATACAAAAAACTGATTCAGCCCACATCGACCCTCTGGCCAATTACAAGTTGATTAGCACCTCTCCCTGGGCGAGGTCACCGCAGCGGCCGGTGAGGGCCGCCAAGGGAACCAATACGCTTGCGAAGCACTCGTAAAATTATACGCTGACACGATACCGGGACGGACAATGAACAGACGCCGTTTGCTACTGACATTCACAGGCGTGGCACTTACTCCCCTGGCGCTGTATCGCCTGTCGACGGGCGCGATCGCGGGCCACGGCAGGATCGAGAAGATTGACAAGATGGAAGAAGAGTGGCGCGAAATCCTGACGCCCACCCAGTTCAACATCCTGCGCAGGGAAGGTACCGAACCGCCGGGCTCCAGCCCGTTGAATGACGAAAAACGCGAGGGCACCTACGTCTGTGCCGGTTGCGAGCTGCCCCTGTTCAGGTCGGAATGGAAATACGACAGCGGCACCGGCTGGCCAAGCTTCTGGACGGTCATGCACGATCACATTGGCACCAAGGAAGACAGGTCCTGGTTCACGACGCGCACGGAATATCACTGCGCGAGATGCGGCGGCCACCAGGGACACGTATTCGAGGACGGGCCACAGCCGACGGGTGAGAGGTGGTGTAACAACGGCGCGGCGCTGAAGTTTATACCCGCCTCAATTTCTGCTGGACAGATGCGTTGACCAACGCGTTGCCACTGCAACTGCAATCATCACCAGTGATTGCCATTCTATAAAAAGAATCAACGTCCATAGATCGTCATCCAGTTGCGGCGAGTAATCCCATAGCAATTGCGCGATCTGGCCGCCCAATGCACCGGTAATTGTAATCAGCAGCAGAAAGCTGCCGATCCGTTTCCGGACACCCCATGCCCCGATAAGCCCAAGCGCAACAATCAGTGCGCCAAATGCGCCGGCAGTCAGCATGGGCACCGGCCTGCCGTAAACAAATCCGATGCCCGGGGCCGCCCACCAGCCGGCGATCGAGGCTGCCACGATGACGATGAGCGGGTAAGCCCGGGACCTGCGTCTGTTCAGTTGATAGAACTGACCGACGGCAAACAGTACCAGACCGAAGACCACGCCGGGATAGATCCTGAGCCAGATGGATCCTTCAGGGATGAAGAATAAGCCCGACCAGCAGATCACGCCTGATACAACGCCTGCTGCCACAAAAACCGCAAACCGCCCGTTCTGTGATTTTTCCATGTATCACGTTCTCCTCAACGAGAAACGCTCATTCCGATTCCGGCGAATATTGCGAAAATATTTCGGCGCCGGTCATGTTCTCTGTCTTGTTGGCAAAGTCATAAAACACGGGTTTTTCTTCGATGAATATCTGATGCTCGAAAACAAAAGTACTAACGTCATCGAATAGTCCCGCGGGAATAAAATACTGGTTTGTTTCCTTGAGCCGATAGAAGAGATGGCTGCCGCAGTGGCTGCAGAAACCGCGCTCGGCCCACTCGGAGGAATTGAAAACAGAAGTATCTTTCTCACCGTCGAAATACACCCCGCTGTCGCACTGGATCGCAAACAATGGTCCGCTCGTCCATTTCCGGCACATATTGCAGTGACAGGCGGCGACGCTGTTGGACGGGGTTTCGACAAATACGGTCACGGCACCGCACAGACAGCCTCCCCTGCCAGCCTTCTGATTCGTCATCTGTATCTCCTTAACGTTTACATCAATTCTCAACTTACCAGTCGCGGAAAACTCTCCCTCAATCCGTCCACCACGAACTGCATGGCCAGTGCCGCCAGCAGGATACCCATCAGTCTTGTTATCACATTGGTGCCGGTCTCGCCGAGCACTTTCTGGATCCAGTCGGCACTGAAGAACATCGTTAAAGTAATCAGCAACACTGCGGCAGTAACTCCCAGCACGATCCAGACACTGCCCGGCCCGCCTTCGTTGACCAACAGCATGACGGTGGCCAGCGCACCGGGACCGGCTATCAGAGGAATGGCAAGCGGGAACACGGAGATGTCGGCGCGCTGCGCTGCCTCGCGCTGTTCATTGACGGTGGTGGTGCGTAGCCCGGAATTGCGCACAAACAGCATGTCTACAGCAATCAGGAACAGCAGCATGCCGCCGGCGATACGGAAGGCCGGCATGCCGATACCGAGGTAACCGAGTACCGGTGTGCCGCCGATGGTGAACAATGCCAGCACGACAGCGGCGATGGCGACACCCTTGACGGCAGTTCTACGGCGGTGTGCCGGCGTTTCCATGGACGTAAGCGCCGAAAACAGCGGTGTCAGCGCGAACGGCTCGACCACCACCAGCATCAGTACGAAGGCATGGAGAATGAAGTCACCCATGAAGCGTCCCGGTCTGCAAGGTTGTAATGTGAGCCTGTCACTTTAATATGGCGGACCCACTCCCCTGACAGAAGCATAACTCACCCATGCAATACCGAACACTGGGCAATACGGATATCAGCGTCAGCCTCATCTGTCTCGGCACCATGACCTGGGGCGAGCAGAACTCCGAGGCGGAGGCCCACGAGCAGCTGGATTACGCCGTTGGCGAGGGCATCAATTTCATCGATGCCGCCGAGCTTTATCCCGTACCGCCACGTAAGGAAACCCAGGGACGCACGGAGAAATATCTCGGCTCATGGCTCAAAAAGCGCAAAGATCGCGACCAGCTCGTGATCGCGAGCAAGGTCTGTGGTCCCGGCGACTGGGTCAGTTACATGCGCGACGGCCAGCCGCGGCTCGATCGCCAGAATATCGAGAAAGCGCTCAATGCCAGTCTCAAACGGCTGAAGACCGATTACATCGATCTCTACCAGCTGCACTGGCCGGAACGGCAGACCAATTATTTCGGCAAACTCGGCTACAGCCACAGTCCGAACAAGAACGGCGTACCGATCGCCGAGACCCTCGGTGTGCTTGGCGATCTGGTGCAGGCCGGCAAGATCCGTTGCATCGGCGTATCAAACGAGACTCCGTGGGGCGTGGCGGAATATTTCCGTATAGCGGAACGTGAGGGACTGCCGCGGATTGTCTCGATCCAGAATCCCTACAGCCTGCTCAACCGCACCTTCGAGGTCGGCCTCGCCGAGTTCGCGCATCGCGAACAAACCGGCCTGCTGGCCTACTCGCCGCTCGGTTTCGGTGTCCTGACCGGCAAATATCTCGACAACCGCAAACCCGAGGGCGCGCGGCTGACCCTGTTCACGCGCTTTGCCCGCTACACCAATCCACAAGGCGTAGCCGCCACCGGGGACTATGTCGAACTCGCCCGCCGGCACGGCCTGGAGCCGGCGCAGATGGCGCTGGCGTTCGTGAATTCGCGGCCGTTTATCACCAGTACCATAATCGGGGCGACGTCCATGGAGCAGTTACGGCAGAATATAGCCTCTGCCGACATCAACCTGCCGCCCGGGATACTGGATGAAATCGAGGCGATTCACACCCGCCAGCCGAACCCGTGTCCATAAGGCGGCGCCGGGGCGGAGCGGGGCTGCTTCGTGCTGACGTTCTCGCACGACCAATCCAGCCGTCAACGTGGGTCACGGCGGCCAGTGGATACTGTATATTACGAACGGGAAACAAGAATGGAACTATCAACGCTTACCGCATTGTCACCGGCGGACGGCCGCTATGCCGGCAAGGCCGACCGGCTACGGCACCTGTTCAGCGAATACGGACTGATACGCCACCGGGTTATCGTTGAGCTGACCTGGCTCGAAACCCTGGCCGGCAACAACATCCCCGATATTCCGCAGATAGACGATGCCGCGCGCCAGAGGCTGCAGGCTATCGGCAGGGATTTCAACGTCGACGCCGCCTGGCATGTCAAGGCTATCGAGGAAACCACGAATCACGACGTCAAGGCGATTGAGTATTACCTGCGCGAACGCTTTAACAACGACAGCGAACTGAAACCCCTGTCCGCATTCATTCACTTTGCCTGTACTTCCGAAGACATCAACAATCTCTGTTACTCACTCGCGCTAAAGACCGCGCGTAAGGAAGTCCTGCTGCCGATGCTGAACAGCGTCATCGACAGGCTGCGCGAACTGGCGCTGCGTTATGCCGATGCCGCCATGCTGGCGCGCACGCACGGCCAGTCGGCGACACCGACGACGCTCGGCAAGGAAATAGCAGTCTTCGTGAACCGCCTGGAACAGCAGCGTGAAGTGTTCGCGAATGTCACCCTGTTTGGAAAACTCAATGGTGCCGTCGGCAACTACAATGCCCACACGGTCGCCTATCCCGAAACCGACTGGCCCGCCGTCTGCAGGGAAACGGTAGAAAAGCTCGGACTGTCGTTCAACCCGCTGACGACACAGATCGAACCGCATGACTGTATCGCCGAATACAATCACGCCCTCATGCGTATCAATACGATACTGATCGATTGTGCGCGCGATCTATGGGGTTATATTTCGCTCGGCTACTTCAAACAGCGCGCGGTTGAAACGGAAGTCGGCTCCTCGACTATGCCGCACAAGGTCAATCCGATCGACTTCGAGAACGCCGAGGGCAACCTCGGCATGGCCAATGCAACACTGGATCATCTTGCCGGCAAACTGCCGACTTCACGCTGGCAGCGTGACCTGACCGATTCAACCACCCTGCGCACCCTCGGTGTCGGCTTTGCACACAGCGTGATTGCCTGGCAGGCGTTCGAAAAGGGCCTCGGCAAGCTCGAGGCCAATCCGCAGATGCTGGCCCAGGATCTGAACGAGGCCTGGGAAGTCCTGGCCGAACCGGTGCAAACCGTGATGCGCCGCCACGGCATTGAGGAACCTTACGAAAAGCTGAAGGCACTCACACGCGGCAAACCGATTACCAAGGATGTATTGCACGAATTCATCCGCCAGCTGGAATTGCCGGACACGACAAAGGATAAACTGCTCAACCTACGGCCCGAGGATTACATCGGCCACGCCATTACGCTGGCGAAGAGTGTCGGGAAAGACAACTGACATACGGTCTCGCTTCAGACCGACTTTATTCAGTCCGCGAATAAACGCAAATGAACACAAATGTAAGAGCAATAACTCCCCATACATTTATTGCATAGACACTAAGAAATATTGAAGTGTACAGAGCCAGGGATTCTCGGTTTAATGCAACACAGACCATGATGACTTAACCAGATCATCCCTGCCTTTATTCGCGTTCTTTGCGTTCATTTGCGGACTTATTCCCTCTTCAATAGAAACCAAAATCCATGAGTCGTAACGCTCAAACTGATACCACCTTCCCTGTCCCACCCTCACTTCTCGGCGGCCTGAGTATCGAGGCGTTTCTGCACGACTACTGGCAGCAGAAGCCATTGCTCATCCGCAATGCCTGGCCGGATTTCAGACCACCGCTTACGCCCGAGGAGTTGGCCGGGCTCGCCTGCGAGCCCGAGGTCGAATCGCGGCTGGTGCTGGAGCGTGACGGTGAATATCCCTGGCAGGTGAAAAACGGTCCGTTTCCCGAAGAGGCATTCGCCCGTCTGCCCGAAACCCACTGGTCGCTGCTGGTCCAGCGCGTAGATCGGCATGTACCCGCCGCTGCTGAACTATTGCGGCATTTCCTGTTCATTCCGGCATGGCGTATAGACGATCTGATGATCAGCTACGCCCCCGAATACGGCAGCGTCGGCGCACATATCGACAATTACGATGTCTTCCTGCTCCAGGGACAGGGGCGGCGCGAATGGCAGATCAATGATTGTGATTACAGCTTGGACGATTACCTGTCGGACATGGATCTGAAACTGCTTCCGCATTTCGAGGCGACCGGGAGCTGGATACTCGAACCCGGTGACATGCTGTACCTGCCACCCGGTATCGCCCATCACGGTATCGCCAGGGACAACTGCATGACATTGTCAGTAGGCTTCCGGGCACCCAGCCGGCTTGACCTGCTATCGGTATTCGCCGACGACTGCCTGCTGGCCGGTGATGACCGCCGTTACAGCGATCCTCTGCTCGAACCACCCCGACACAGCCACGAGCTACCGGCCGCGGCACGTGCCGGACTGCGTGAACTGCTGCGCGAGGCGCTGGCCGATGACGATGCGGTGGATCAATGGCTCGGCCGCCAGTTAACACGCGTTGAAACCGAGCCGCTGCCTGTGCCCTGCGATCCGCCATGGAAACCGGCAACCTTTCGTGAGGCCTGCATCCGTTACGGCGAGCTGCATCAAAGCCTCGATGCCCGGTTCCTGTTCCAGATGACCGACAATGGAGCTGCCCTCTATGCCAACGGCGAAAACTATTCGATCGATGACAGTCAGATTGCGATCTGGATCGCGGAAAATAGCGTACTCGACGTCGCCGATATCGACGCCCTGCCCGCTGCCGCTGTCGAATTGCTGTGCACGCTGTTCAATCGCGGGCTGTTGGGTTTTGATGATGTTGATGAAGATACGGTTTGTGAATGAATGCGAATGGTGATCGTATCTCGTCGTTCGTGAAACGTATCTCGTGTTGTTAATGCGGTCCGCGAATTAACGCGAACACGCGCGAATAAAGATTCCTCACATACGTTCGGAATGACAGGGATCAATTCCCGGTCATTCCGGCCGAAGCGTATCCCGAAAAGCGGCAGGAGCGCAGCTTGCTGCGCGAATTATCTTTAGCTGTCATTCCCGCGCGAGCGGGAATGTATTTCCGTCATGCCGGCTTGCCCCGGTATCTGCCGTACAGGGATGTACCAATGCCACGGAGCGCATCGATGCGCGAGAGCGGCCAGTTAATAATTAATCTCCTTGAATCATTTACGAACAGGTTTCGCCCTGTTGGGCGGAACCTGTGCTCGAAAAATTAAGGAGATCAATTTACCTACTGGATTCCGGATAACCGCTACGCGGTTTCCGGAATGACGAAAGGAAATTTCCGCCTGCGCGGGGGCGCGTCCTGAATCAAATCAAGGATAGAATAAGCACAATCGAACACGCCTGAAGAACGAATGGAAAACGCAATAATTCCGATCGATGTCTGGCGTGCTGACTGGTCTTACGACCGGGAGACTATCAGTGCCATCCGCCGCCGGGTCTTTATCGAGGAACAGCAGGTACCGGAAGACATGGAATGGGACGGGCTGGATGCCGGCGCGATTCATGTTCTCGGCGGTTTCACCGGGCAGACGTCCTGCGCCACCGGTCGCCTGCTTGGCAGCGGCCAGATCGGTCGTATGGTGGTCCTGCCCGCCAGCCGCGGCCATGGCCTTGGCGGCCTGCTGCTGGCCACACTCATTCGTGCCGCCGGCGACAGCGGGCTGCCACGGGTTTTCCTGCACGCTCAGGTCCGTGCAGTGCCATTTTACCTGCGACATGGCTTCGAGCTTAATGGCGAGAAATTCGAGGAAGCCGGTATCCTGCACCGGCCCATGGCTCGGAATATCCCGCGTCATATGCCGTGAATCGTTGAATTTCAGGTGTCTTGCGGGCAGTCGATTGTATGGATGACTGGCCTCATTTATCATTTCATCAACATGCCGGCAGCAGCCACCATGATCCAATTCAATGAATACAATCTCGGCAGCTCCAGCTCGGAACTGAGCCTGGATACCCGCGAAGACAATCAACTCGCCACGCTGGAGATGATCCGGCAGGCACGCCTGCGTGTCGAGATTGCCAGCCGGGATCTGGATCCGGCGGTTTACGATCAACCGGAACTAATCGATGTATTCAGAAACATGATTCTGGAAAACCGGCGGGCGCGAATACGCATTATCGTCTTTGATGCCCAGGCGCTGGCACGGCGCGGCCATCAGTTATTGAAACTGGCCGGCGACCTGAGCAGTTTCATCGAAGTCCGGCAGGGCAGCAGCGAACATGATCAATACAGCGAAGCCATGCTGGTAGCCGACGAGTGCGGTTATATCCACCGCATGTTGTGGAACCGTTACGAGGCAAATGCCAATTTTAACGACCGGCACCAGTGCAAGCCATTATTAAACACGTTCGAAACCATGTGGGACCATGCAACGCCCAGTGTCTATCTGCGGCGGCTGTCCATATAATGTATCGACTACAGGCGCTCATACTGCTGCTAATTTCAACGACCGCGGCCGCCGATAACCGTGAGCTCGAAGTCATCCAGCTTCAGCACAGGCTGGTTAATGATGTATTACCGATCATCCAACCGTTGGTTGAACCCGGCGGTACCGTAACCGGCATGGACAACCAGCTCATTATCAAATCGTCGCCGGCCAATATCGCTGAAATCAAGGAAGCCCTCGACAATATCGATCATGCGCCCCGGCAACTGATGATTACGGTCAGGCAGAACCAGAGTCAGAACGAACAACGAAAAGCACAGGGACTTGACGGTCGCTATAATCGCGGTGATATCACGGTGGAGACCGATGGCAGCCTGCGAGCGCGAGGACCTGCTGGCCGAGATCGAAAACCGTGACGGTGACCGGCTGAAATACAAAATGCAGGACCGTACGCGCAGTAGTGATAATCAAAATACCTATCGTGTACAGGCTACAGAGGGATACCCGGCACATATACAGGCGGGCGTATCGCTGCCATTCCCCGCCCGTAATATCTATGTCGCACCGGGCAATGTAATCGTTCATGATAACCATCATTACGAAGATGCCACTTCCGGCTTTTATGTACTGCCACGTGTACAGGGAAATATGGTCACCCTGGAGATCGCGCCCCGGATGGTACAGGTCCAGTCCGGACACGGCCCGCCGATCATCAGGCTGCAGGATGTGCAGACAGTGATCAGCGGCCGGCTGGGTGAATGGATTCCCATCGGGGGCGTTAACCAGTCCGGCAACCGTAGCGATCAGGAGATACTACGCCGCAGCAACAGCCAGACCCGTGAGCAAAGCGATATACTCATTCGCGTTGATGAGATCCAGCGCTAAGGCGCGCCGCGGAATTTCATTATTCCCCTGTTTTTCAACAACCAGGCAATCAGCCACAGATGATTGATATTCACGACGGCGGCCGGGCACGTTCCGATTTCCGCCTGCAGAAACTGCTGAGCGAACTCCGGTCCGCTGTTCCCGATATTACGTCGGTTTCGGCACGCCATCTGCATTTTGTCGATCTCGACAGTGAGCTCAATAAAGATGAACAGCAACACCTTGAGTCGCTGCTCGGTTACGGCGAGGCCTTTACCGGCGGTACCGGCGGTACCGAACTGATCGCCGTACCGCGCTTCGGGACACAATCTCCCTGGTCGACCAAGGCGACCGACATCCTGCAGCACTGTGGTCTCGGCAAAGTCAGGCGTGTTGAACGCGGTACGGCCTGGTATCTGCAGGCGAGGGGTCCCCTGACCGAAAAGGACATCAATAATCTACTACCCCTGCTCCATGATCGCATGACTGAGGTAATGCTGACGGAGCGTGATCGGGTCCCCGGACTGTTCGCAACATGGGAACCGGCCGCAGCCGCCACGATCGCCATGGGCACTAATGCCCTTGCCGCACTTCATGATGCCAATGAACGGCTCGGGCTGGCGCTATCCGAAGAGGAAATCCACTACCTGGCCGCGGGCTACGAAAACCTTGGCCGCGATCCCACTGACATCGAGTTGATGATGTTTGCACAGGTCAACTCCGAGCACTGTCGGCACAAGATATTCCGGGCTGTCTGGACGATTGACGGCGATCAGGACAACCAGTCGCTGTTCGATTACATCCGTCTGACCCACAGAGCAAATCCGGGACGCGTACTGTCGGCATATACGGACAACGCCGCCGTCAGCAGCGGTTACGATGCCACGCGTTTCTTTCCAGGCCCCGATAACCGCTACGCCTATCACGAAGAACCCGTGCATATGCTGCTGAAAGTGGAGACGCACAACCACCCGACGGCGATCTCGCCCTATCCCGGTGCCGCCACCGGTTCCGGCGGCGAGATCCGCGACGAGGCGGCGACCGGACGCGGCGCCAAACCCAAGGCGGGCATGAGCGGTTTCTCAGTGTCGAACCTGCGCATACCCGGTGCCGTACAGCCATGGGAAAACGATAACGGCAAACCGGAGCGCATAGCCTCGGCACTCGACATCATGATCGAAGGCCCGATCGGGGCCGCAGGCTTTAATAATGAATTCGGCCGGCCGGCACTGGCCGGTTACTTTCGCACTTTCGAAATGCATGACAGCCGCCAGCGCTTGCGCGGTTACCACAAGCCGATAATGATAGCCGGCGGCTATGGCATGATTCGTGATGCCCATGTACATAAACAGGACATACCGGACGGTGCCAGCCTGGTGGTGCTCGGCGGGCCGGCCATGCTCATCGGTCTTGGCGGCGGGGCGGCTTCATCCGTTGCCAGCGGCAGCAGTGATGCTGAACTCGATTTCGCTTCCGTCCAGCGTGATAATCCGGAAATGCAGCGCCGCTGCCAGGAGGCCATCGATCGTTGCTGGGCACTGGGCCGCGATAATCCGATTTTGAGCATTCACGATGTCGGTGCCGGCGGCCTCTCCAACGCCCTGCCGGAACTCGCCGACGGCAGCAACCGTGGCGCCGGGATAGAGCTGCGCAGTATCCCGAATGCCGAGCCCGGTATGTCACCAATGCAAATCTGGTGCAATGAGGCCCAGGAACGTTACGTGCTGGCATTGAAACCAGGCAGTGAGGCCTTATTCCGGCAGATATGCGAGCGTGAACGCGCGCCGTTTGCCGTACTCGGCACGGCAACCGATGTGGACCAACTACGGGTTCATGACGAATATTTCAGTAACGATCCCATCGACCTGCCCATGTCTTTCCTGCTGGGTGATCTCCCGCGCATGCAACGCAGTGCCAATCGTGAAGCACATACAACTTCAGGACTGGATACCGGTGCGTTAAATATAAAAGAAGCAGCTGAACGGATACTGAAACTGCCGGCGGTCGCTGATAAGCGTTTTCTGATCACCATCGGTGATCGCACCGTATCCGGACTGGTGGTCCGTGACCAGATGGTCGGCCCGTGGCAGGTACCCGTAGCCGACTGTGCGGTAACCGCCAGCGGCTACGATACGCTTACAGGAGAGGCGATGGCGATCGGTGAACGGACACCACTGGCGCTGCTCGATGCACCGGCATCCGGGCGCATGGCGGTGGCCGAAGCCATAACCAATATCTGTGCCGCACGCATACTGAGGCCCGCAGACATCGCCCTGTCCGCCAACTGGATGGCGGCCTGTGGTGCGGAAGGCGAAGATGCCGCCCTATATGACACGGTACGGGCGGTCTCCGATTTCTGCCGCTGATCTGGGCATCGCGATTCCGGTCGGCAAGGATTCGCTGTCAATGCAGACGGTCTGGCAGGAGAACAGCAACACCAGGCGTGTCACCGCACCGCTGTCATTGATCGTCTCGGCGTTTGCACCGGTGGCGAATGTTCGCCAGTCACTGACGCCCCGGTTACAAAAACCTGTTGAGCCAGCCACATTGTTACTGATCGATCTTGGCCGTGGTCACCAGCGGCTCGGTGGCTCGGCGCTGGCCCAGGTGTATGGACTGAATGGCGGTGAAGCACCGGATATGGGACAGGCGGTGGATCTCATTGAGCTGTTTCGCGGCATCCAGTTGCTCAACGATGCCGGTCTGTTGCTTGCCTATCACGACCGCAGTGATGGTGGATTGTTCACGACATTGTGCGAAATGGGTTTTGCCGGCCATTGCGGCATGGATATTGATCTTGCCGCACTGGGAAATGACACGCTGGCAGTATTATTCAATGAAGAGGCCGGTGCGGTCATCCAGGTCAGACAGGAAGATGTCGTGACAATCCGGCAACACTTTGAGCAGACGTCTCTGGCCGGGCATATACACGAACTTGGCCGGGTTACCGCAGAACACGAACTGCACATTCGTGTTGGCAATCAATCCGTATTCAACGGCCGGTTGCCCGAATTGCAGCGCTGGTGGTCGGAGACCAGCTACCATATGCAGGCACGGCGTGATAATCCCGACTGTGCCCGCGAGGAACATGAATCCATTCAGGACTGGCAGGATCCGGGATTGCAGTGCCAGGTACCGTTTCCTGCCGAATCCCTGTCGGCGCCGTTGCCCGCCGGGTCCCGGCCGCGCGTGGCGATCTTGCGTGAGCAGGGTATCAACGGCCAGATGGAAATGGCCGGCGGCATTCGACCGCGCCGGCTTCGATGCCGTTGATGTACACATGAGCGATCTGGTTAACGGCAATACTGACCTGCAGCAGTTTTCCGGACTCGCCGCGTGTGGTGGTTTCTCCTATGGTGACGTGCTCGGCGCCGGCGGTGGCTGGGCCGGGTCAATTCTCTTCAGTGAGCGCCTGCGTGATCAATTCGCCGCATTCTTCAGCCGCAGTGATACATTCACCCTGGGCGTGTGTAATGGCTGCCAGATGCTGGCGCAGCTGCGCGATCTGATACCGGGCGCCGAACACTGGCCGCGATTTCTGCGCAACCGCTCGGAACAGTTCGAGGCGCGGCTGGCACTGGTGGAAGTACTCGAGTCACCGTCCATCCTGCTCAAGGGTATGCAGGGCGCCCGGCTGCCGATTGCCGTCGCTCATGGTGAGGGATACGCCAGCTTCGTGAGGGAATCCGATGCAGCAAAAGCAATACCGGCACTGCGTTATATCGACAACTACGGCCACGCAGCGACTGCATATCCCGCCAATCCCAATGGTTCGCCAGGCGGTGTAACCGGCTTTACCACAGGCGATGGCCGGGTGACCATACTGATGCCGCACCCGGAACGGGTATTCCTCAGCCAGCAGTTTTCCTGGCTTCCGGACGACTGGCACGCTGCCGAGGGACCCTGGCTGCGGTTGTTCAGGAACGCCCGCGACTGGCTGAACAGATAGGGCACAGGCCGCCAGACATCCCGGCGATAACTACCGGAATCGGCCTGACATTCCGGATTTGCTGTTTTACACTCGTCCTGATACCGGAGTGAGCCATGTCGAAGCCAGACGATATCAGCCCGGAAGACAGCAAACTGTTTCGCGCCAGCGTCGGGTCCCGTACGAGCCGGTGCGCAAGCCAGAGCGTGTCACTCCGGATATTCCCCGTCCCGATGCCCGACCATTAAAGAGCCGCGAGGCCGAAGCAGAGGTTTTGCAGGAAATGGCCAGCGGGACCATGGACCCCGCCGAAGTGGAAACCGGTGAGGAGCTTTCATACCAGCGGCCCGGTATCCAGGCACAGATGTTCAAACGTCTGCGCCGGGGTCAGTATATCATCGAGGCGGAACTGGATCTGCACGGACTGACAAGTGACATGGCTCAGCGTGAGCTTGCCGATTTTCTAAATGCCTGCCGCCATTACAACAGGCGTTGCATTCGTATTATTCACGGCAAAGGGCGCGGTTCCCAGGGCGGCAAGCCAGTATTGAAGAACCACGTAAATCGCTGGTTACGTTTACGTGATGACGTACTGGCATTCTGTTCCGCACGGCAGGTCGATGGCGGGACCGGTGCTATTTACGTCCTGCTACGCCAGAAAAAATCCCGCTGAATAATATCCAATTTCTGCCAGAAGCAACCAAATACGCTATTATTCCAGTACTGGATGACATCAAGTTCCAGTCCACGGACAACCTGGAACCAGAATGCAGAAATCAGATAGCCATGGCAGTAAATACTGCCGGTATCATCTCATGCCACCATGAGAGGAAAGTGTTCGATGAATAACAAAACCGACCAAACCGTGGGGAACAGTCTGCACTCTACTGTCATGATCATTGATGATCAGATGACGAGCCGCCTTATACTCGAAACGATTATCAAAGGTATCGGCAATAATATCAATATCCACTCATTCGACAATGCCGAAACGGCACTGGAGATCGCCAAGGACAATCCCCCAGACCTGATACTGGCTGATTTCAAGATGCCAAATATGGATGGTATAGAGTTTACCTGCCAGTTACGCTCCCTTGCCGGATGCAAGGATGTACCGGTCGTCATCGTTACCATATATGACGACCGCTCTATTCTGTATAAGGCCCTTGATGCCGGAGCAACTGACTTCCTGCGTAAGCCTGTCGATCACTATGAATGCAAGGTACGCTGCCGTAATCTCCTGAGTCTTCACAAACAGCAAAAGATAATCCGCAATCGCGCAAGTGTCCTCGAAGAGCATGTCAGCAGGGCGACTAAGGCCATACACATCCGTGAGAAAGAGACCCTGTATCGCCTTGCCCGGGCCGGCGAGTTCCGGGAGGGAACTTCCGGCAACAGGCTGCTGCGAATGGGACGCTTAAGCATGCTTATAGGGCGCGCCATGGGACTTTCCGAGGAACAATGTCATGTTCTTGAGTACGCAGCACCAATGCATGATATCGGAAAAATCGGCATACCCGATAATATTCTGAAGAAACCGGGCAAGCTTGACCAGGATGAATTCAAACGGATGAAGCAGCATACACTCATAGGCTATGAAATCCTCAAGGATAGTCCATCTCCTTACTTGCAGATGGGCGCCGTGATCGCTCTGCGTCATCATGAGAGGTATGATGGCACAGGATACCCGGATGCTATAAAAGGGGAGAATATTCCACAGGTTGCACGCATTGCGGCTGTTGCTGATGTTTTTGATGCCCTGATAAGCAAAAGGATCTACAAGAAAGCCTGGGCAACTGATGAGGCGCTCGAATATATACATTCCGTACGCGGGAAGCATTTGGATCCAGAATGCGTGGATGCGTTTATCAGGAATCAGAATGATAAAATCTCATGTATAAACGAATTTGAGAACGGAACTACTGATATTTTCATACAGGGTGCCGGCGGCTCCTGAGAATAGAACCATAATAATGGACGATACTATCAAAAAACGACCATCCCCCAGGCCAGACACTGAACTTGAACAGGCATCAGTAAGACTGGCAATACTTTCAATTGTATTTACGTATCTGTCTTTGAATCTTCCTGATGGAAAGGAACAGCTTATATTGACGGGAATTGCAGTAGTAAGTTGTACAGCTCTCGTATTGTTCGCACTCTGTTTTCTTTCAAGACAAGTATCCATTGGCAGACGCCTTTTCGGCATGGTGCTCGATCTTGGCGCTACAACATTTTTCATGTCCACAATGGCATCGGCAGCGCCAATATTCGGTGTCTACCTATGGGTAACACTCGGTAACGGATTTCGCTATGGCGCCAGATATCTCTACATCTCTGCATTACTGAGTGTCATTGGATTTCTCACGGTAATGTTTATTTCTCCCTACTGGATGGAACACCGGGTACTGGCGATTGGGCTACTTGCGGCACTGATAGTAATTCCAGCTTATGTTGCTATTCTCATCAGGAGACTGAATGAAGCTGTCGAGAAGGCTAATGTTGCCAATGAGGCAAAATCAAAATTTCTCGCCAACATGAGCCATGAAATACGGACGCCACTTAATGGCATTATCGGCATGAGTGATTTGCTCGTTACCACACCATTGAATGATGAGCAAAAAGATTATTCACAAACAATTCATGATTCCGCGCACACGCTGCTCAGCCTGGTTAATGATATCCTGGATCTGTCCAAGATAGAAGCTGGAAAAATCACTATTGAAAATGTGGATTATGATCTGCATGTTCTTATTAATAGTGTAGTGCGCATGTTCAAGCAGCAGGCAGACGAAAAGAACCTGGAAATGCACCTTCATATTGCTCCCGAGTTGCCTTACCAGCTCAGGGGGGATTCTCATCATCTGCGCCAGGTTTTAATTAACCTGATTTCAAATGCCATAAAGTTTACGAATAAAGGCAAGATTCAGATCGTTGTTAATTCCTATCACTCTATTGGCACAGCTTCTAACCGAATAGGCCTGCAGATTCAGGTCATAGATACAGGCATAGGCATCAGCAAAGAGGCACAGGCCAGGATTTTCGAGAGCTTCTCCCAGGCGGATGATTCCATTACCCGCAAATTTGGTGGCACAGGGCTAGGCATTTCAATCTCGAAACAACTTGTGGAACTGATGGGCGGGGAGCTGGGTGTGGAAAGCCGCAAGGATATCGGTTCAACCTTCTGGTTCAGAACTCAAGCAGGAGGTACAAACCCAGGCAGAGGCTACGCCGTCCCTGGCCGGCTATCACCAGATAATATCACTCATGATACCTGGTGAAAGGCAGCAACAGCTGCATGATATGCTTAGCGAGTGGGGGATCAGTGCTGTTAATGTTCCTGATCACCGGACATTCCTGAGTAAAATTGAAAATGGTTCACTCAGTCTGGACCGTACTGACGTTCTGTTTATTGATGCTGGTATTCTTGAGCCCGGTGAGGAATCCTTTGCCGCGCAGGTACGCAAGCATGCAAGTAATTTACGCCAGGTACTTATATACGAGCAGTCATTACAAAGGCAAACGGAACAGCGCCTCCTGGGTAGCGGCTACTTCTGTATTATCAATCATCCACTTGACAAGAGGATTATATTCAATGTAGTACATGCGGCTACAGCTGATGACCTCTACAGCTCCAGGGTCGCCAATCTGCTTGATCACTATGCACCAACCCACTTAGGGACGAAGACAAAAGGGAAACATATTCTCGTTGGAGAAGATAATCCAACTAACCAGAAGGTGATCGCCAAGATGCTTGAGCATGCAGGCCATGACGTGACCATGGTTGAAAACGGCGAACTAGTGCTTGATACGCTGGATAAAGGAGGTTTTGATCTGATTATTGTAGATATGCACATGCCGGTCATGGGTGGCGCGGAGGCAGCAAAAATTATCCGATTTACATATGCCGATAAACCGCCTCCCATCATCATGCTTACGGCCAACGCGACACCGGAGGCACTGCAGGCATGTCAGAATAGTGGCATTGATACTTATCTGACCAAGCCAATTGAAGCAGATAAACTACTTGATGCCATCGATCGACTCGTATTACCCGAAAAAACGGATCTGCCAATAAATACACCGGCAACCAACCGTAGTGTAGCCAATATCAATCCTGCAATTATTGATGAACATGTACTTGAAAGCCTTGCTTCTATTGCACATGACTCGACATTCATACGTGAGCTTATCGATGGTTTTCTGCTGGATAACACCGAATCGCTTTCAAGGATGCAGGAGGCCCTGGAAAACGGGGATCACAGTCAGTTCCGCGATCTGGCTCACGCGATCACAGGCAGCGCACGGAGCATCGGCGCGCACAGATTAGGCAAGCTATGCTCCGAGATAAACCGTATGCCTGACGATATGCTGGATTCTGACGGCCACGAAAAACTCGCGGCCATACAGGAGGCCATGGAGGCAACCCGGTCAGGACTTCTCGCTTACCGGGATCGCCAGGCCTCGGCCGCTATCTAGCTTCAGGCAATCGCCTTGAGACGGCTATCATCAGCACTTTGTTCACTGGATACCATTCGGTATTGCGCATTCAGCAGACGTTCCATAACCTTGAAATCATGGGCATCAAGATGCATTGCGGCGTCTACCCACAGATGACAGATACGCATCAACTCGTGGTAGCTCACGGGCTTATGTAGCTGCCGTACCTTTTGCATAGCCAGCTGTGTATTATGATGTCTCCTGTTACGTCTGACAAACTCATAAACTGCCGCTTCACCCTCACCAGGTTCCGCCAACACATCAACAATTCCCATATCATGGAGTTCTTCGGCTTCGTACAGCTTGCCGCTCATAATCATACGCTCTGCTTCAATAACGGGCAGACGCCTGGAGAGGAATTGATAGGCACCCATACCCGGGAACAGATTGAACAATACCTCGGGCAGGCCAAGCCTGGCATCCCTTTCGGCTACAATGACGCTGCTTGAAAGAGCGGACTCAAAACCACCGCCCAAAGCCTGACCACGCACAAGAGCTATAGTGGTTACCAAGCCATGGAAATTGCAGCTCGTCGGATAAAGCCCGTCGATACACAGTTTTGCATATTCGGTAAGTTGCTGGCGATTTCGCTGCTGCAGGCAATGCACAAACAGTTCCAGGTCGCCACCAAGATTATAAGGTTTCCCAGGCATGGACGTCATTACCTGATAATTTACCCTGGTTAAATCATCCTTTAGCGCATAGTAACCATGATTCTTCATGAGTGTGCGATGCGAGGAGATTATTTCATTTACCAGTTCAACTGAAAAACACGGACGGCCTATTGGATCCATGTACAGCCACAGAATCCCTTCCGACTTATCCATATGAAGTTTTATCTGTTCGAACTGTCCCGATATCTTAGCGTTGCTGATAGCTTCCATTATTTTTGCCTCCCGACCCGTTATGGGCTTTGGAATAAGGATAGGGTGACTATCCGCTCACGCTGGAAGTCATTCCCAGCGGCGGTGATCACTCACACCTACAGTGTAGAACACAGGCAGAATGCGGCTATCCGGAATGACCGCAGGATTTATAATTCTTTTATTCTACAAAGACTTGCGGGCGGCAGGATTCTATATACAGCAATTTGTATCCAGGATTATTCGAGCAGGGCCACGGCATAAACCACGATACCTTCACTGCGACCAATGAAGCCCATACCCTCTGTCGTAGTGGCCTTGATATTAATACTGGGAGGTTCTGTTTGCAGATCGGCGGCAAGGTTGATACGCATTTCCTCAATATGCGGTGCCATTTTTGGCTGCTGTGCAAGTATTGTTATGTCAGCATTAACCAGACTATAGCCATGATTCTGTAACAAGCCAGCAACATGCCTGAGAAGAACCCGGCTATCTATGTTTTCAAATTCCGATGAGGTATCCGGAAAGTGCCGGCCGATGTCCCCGAGTGCGGCCGCACCCAGCAGAGCATCACACAAGGCATGTATTACGGCATCACCATCAGAGTGTGCCGCAAGACCATATTCAAACGGGATATTGATACCGCCCAGGATCAGCGGTCTATTGGAGACAAAGGTATGCGCATCGTAACCATGACCTATACGCATACCGTTTCCGTCTCCTGTGCCCGAATACATATCTCGGCCATTTCCAGATCAGTGTTCAGAGTGATTTTGATGTTATCCGGCGCGCCCTTGACAAACATGGGCTGACGACCGCTCATCTCAATGGCCTGGGCCTCATCAGTCACGGTTTTATTTGCCTCAAGCGCCAGCTGCAGTGCTGACTTCAATTCACCTAAACGAAACATCTGCGGAGTCAGGGCATGCCATAAACCGGTACGGTCGATGGTTTCCAGAACTTCGTTATTATTCCCCACCCGTTTCATGGTATCGCGGACAGGCCAGCCCAGCAGGCCACCGACAGGATGTGACTGAAGCTTTTCAATCAGACGGGTGATATCCGCCTGGCGTATACAGGGACGAGCGGCATCATGTACGAGTACCCAGTCATCCTGATCTGCTTCATTTTCCAGCAGATGTAGACCACTCACTACCGAATGCATGCGCTCTGCACCTCCCTCTGCCCGGCGTATCCCTGTATGTTTAGAAATACCGAGTTGCGGCCATCGATGATCATCCCTGGCAATCACGACAACAACCCCACTTATGCGGGGATGCCGGCAAAAGCGCATCAGGGTATGTTCAAGAACCGTGTGACCACCTATAGAAAGATATTGTTTGGGTATATCAGAAGTCATGCGGCTGCCGACACCGGCTGCCGGAATAACAGCCCAGAAGCGTATCGCCGACATTCAGTTCAATCCTCCCGGATACTGGAAAGATTTTCACTATCAATAATCTGGTAAAACGTCTCACCCGACTTGATCATTCCCAGTTCACTCCTGGCACGCTCTTCCAGAGCTTCCTGTCCATGTTTCAGATCCATGACTTCCGCCGCCAGAGACTTATTACGTTCGGCAAGCTGCCTATTTTCCGCGCGCAATTCATCACGCGTCGCTTCCATATGGTGTGCTTCTGTCAGACTGCCATTGCCAATCCACAGTTTGTACTGCAGAAAACACAGTATCAGCAGTAACAGTAGTGTCAGTCCTCTCATTACAATCCGTTATTTCTGAGATTATAGAACGCATCAAGACCAGGATAACTGGCCCTGTCACCCAGCTCATCCTCGATCTGCATCAGGCGATTGTATTTGGCGCACCCGATCAGAACGCGACAAAGAGCCGGTCTTTATCTGTCCGGCGGAAGTGGCAACAGCAAGATCGGCAATCGTAGTGTCTTCGGTTTCACCGGAACGATGTGATATTACCGCTGTATATCCGGCTTTCTTGGCCATATCGATCGCGGCCAGTGTTTCGCTGAGCGTACCGATCTGATTGACCTTGATAAGAATGGAATTGGCAATGTTTTCGCGAATACCGCGATCCAGCAATTCGGTATTGGTCACGAACAGGTCATCGCCGACCAGCTGGACATTTTCACCGAATTCATCCGTGAGCCTGCGCCAGCCTGGCCAGTCATCCTCGGCCATACCGTCTTCCATGGTAATAATCGGATACTTGTCGAACCATGGATTCAGATACTGAACAAACTCTTCAGCGCTCAGGGATTTATTTTCCGAAGCGAGCTGATATTTCCCGGCCTTGAAGAATTCGGAACTGGCTACATCGAGGCCCAACAGGATGTCCTCCCCGGGACGGTAACCGGCTTTTTCAACGGCCTGCAGTATAAGCTCGATGGCCGCCTCATTTGATTCCAGGTTGGGGGCGAATCCACCCTCATCACCGACCGTGGTGCCCAAACCACGGTCACTCAGAACGGCTTTCAGGGCATGGAAGACCTCGGCACCGTAACGTACCGCCTCACGAAGGCTGCTTGCACCGACCGGCAGGATCATAAATTCCTGTAGATCAACACTGTTATCTGCATGGGCGCCGCCGTTAATGATATTCATCATCGGCACCGGCATGCGGAACGGCCCTTCCCCGCCGAGATAGGCATAAAGCGGCAGCTCCTCCTCCGCTGCGGCGGCATGTGCCACCGCCATGGAAACACCCAGGATGGCATTGGCACCCAGTTTTGATTTATTGTCCGTACCGTCGAGCTCCAGCATTATCCGGTCGATACCGGCCTGATCAGTAATATCATGGCCAGCCAAAGCCGGTGCAATGGCTTCATTTACATTGCGGACGGCCTTTAACACGCCCTTGCCGCCATAACGCTGTTTGTCGCCATCCCGCAGTTCCAGGGCCTCACGAACCCCGGTCGAGGCGCCCGACGGCACCATTGCACTGCCCCGGGCACCGTTTGCCGTTATGACTTCGGCCTGAATAGTGGGATTGCCGCGTGAGTCCAGGATTTCACGCGCATGGATGGTTCGGATTCCTGACACCTGCTGTTCCCCTTTGTTCTGATGTTTGTTTCAAGGCGGCCGCTACCCATGACTATCAGGGCACACGTTTGGCGCTCTGATCGATTTCACCGAGTATCTCAAGCAAAGTCTGCATCTGTCCCAGCGGCCAGGCATTGGGGCCATCACTCAGTGCCTTGTCGGGATCCGGATGGGTTTCCATGAATATACCCGCCACACCGACTGCCACCGCGGCACGCGCAAGCGCTGGCACGAATTCGCGCTGGCCTCCCGAACGTCCGCCCTGTCCACCCGGCATCTGTACTGAATGTGTGGCATCGAAAACCACCGGGCAACCGGTATCACGCATCACCACCAGCGCGCGCATATCGGAAACCAGGTAATTGTACCCAAAGCTTACACCGCGCTCGCAAACCATGATCTGTTCGTTTCCGGTAGCCCTGGCCTTATCGACAACATGCTGCATATCCCACGGGGCGAGGAACTGGCCTTTTTTGATATTGACAGGTTTACCTGCAGCCGCCACGCGCTGGATGAAATTGGTCTGCCGGCACAGGAATGCCGGTGTCTGCAGAACATCAACCACAGCGGCGATCTCATCCATGGGTGTGTCTTCATGGACATCGGTCAGTACCGGTACGCCGACCTGCTGTTTTACCTTCTCCAGGATTTGCAGACCTTCTTCCAGTCCCGGCCCGCGAAAACTGTCCGCCGAGGTCCGATTGGCCTTGTCATAGGAAGACTTGTAAATAAAAGGTATACCGAGGGCGGCCGTCATTTCCTTTAATTGGCCGGCGGTATCCATTGCCAGTGCCTCGCTTTCAATCACGCACGGCCCGGCTATCAGAAACAGCGGTCTGTCGGTACCGGCTTCAAAATCACATAACCGCATCAGTCGCCACCTTCTGCCTGCTCTTCTGGTAACCCACAGCCGCCTCGACAAAACCCCTGAACAGCGGATGACCGTCGCGAGGTGTCGATGTGAATTCCGGATGGAACTGACAGGCCACAAACCAGGGATGATTGTCGATCTCGACAATCTCCACCAGCCGTTCGTCCAGCGAAATTCCCGCAATCCGCAGCCCCGCCTGTTCCAGCTGGATGCGGTATTGATTATTGAATTCGTAGCGATGCCGGTGGCGCTCCATGACCTCGTCCCGGCCATAGAGTTCGCGGACAAGGAGCCCGGTAACAGGCGACAGACCTGTCCGCCCAGGCGCATGGTGCCGCCGAGATCCGAGTTCTGATTGCGATGTTCTATCCTGCCGGCGGCATCCAGCCATTCGGTAATCAATGCAATGACCGGGTGTGGCGTATCCGGATCAAACTCGGTGCTGTTCGCATCCTTGAGACCCGCGACATTACGGGCGAATTCGACCACGGCGACCTGCATACCCAGGCACAGACCCAGATAGGGAATTCCGTGTTCGCGTGCATATTGTACCGCCTTGATCTTGCCCTCGATGCCGCGGTTACCGAACCCGCCCGGCACCAGTATGGCGTCCATATCGGCAAGGGATTCCGGACCATTTCGTTGAATATCTTCGGAATCCACATAATGAATATTGATCGTGGTACGGGTATGGATACCGGCATGTACCAGGGCCTCGGACAGCGATTTATAGGAATCGGCCAGGTCGATGTACTTGCCCACCATGGCAATATCCACCCGGTTACGCGGATTCTCCATGGCCTCGACCACGGCATCCCATTCGCTCAGGTCTGTTGTCGGTGCCTGAATGCCGAATTTACGGATGACGATCTCGTCCAGCCCCTGTTCAAAATACAGCCGCGGAATCTTGTAAATATTGTCGACATCCAGCGCCGATATAATCGCGGATTCCTCGACATTGGTGAACAGGGCCATCTTGCGGCGTTCGTTCTCCGGCAGCGGCCGGTCAGTACGGCATAACAGCACATCCGGCTGTATGCCGATGGAACGCAATTCCTTGACCGAATGCTGGGTCGGCTTGGTCTTGATTTCACCGACAGTCTCGATATAAGGCACCAGCGTCAGGTGGATGAACATCACCCGTTCCGCCCCGAGTTCAATACGCATCTGACGGATGGCCTCCAGAAACGGCTGGCCCTCGATATCACCGACCGTACCGCCAATCTCGACCATTGCAATATCGGCGTCACCGGCACCCTCGAGAATGCAACGCTTGATTTCATCGGTGATATGCGGAATCACCTGCACGGTCCCGCCCAGGTATTCGCCCCGCCGCTCTTTCTGGATCACGTTCAGGTAAATGCGCCGGTCGTGTAATTATTGCTCTGGCTCATGCGGGTACGTACGAAACGCTCATAATGGCCCAGATCCAGATCGGTTTCGGCGCCGTCTTCGGTGACAAATACCTCACCATGCTGGAACGGGCTCATGGTGCCCGGATCCACATTGATATAGGGATCCAGCTTGAGCAGTGTCACCTTGAGACCACGCGCCTCCAGCAATGCGCCGAGGGACGCCGCGGCGATGCCCTTGCCGAGCGAGGAAACAACACCACCGGTAATAAAGACAAAACGCGTATTCACGAAACTGGCACCGGAACGAATGACTGGGGAGGAGCGTCCCCGCTGACCGGTGGGTTGCGGTCAGGGCCCGGGGGAATGAGGACGCAGGCTGGCTTCATAGACGGAAAGGATGCTACCAGAATAGCCATGAATTCTCTATGACCCCGGGCTGCATAGGCTGCCTGCTAGGGCCGGATGCCCCGCTGCCGTATAATGCGCGCCTTTTGTCATCAAGCGATATTGTGTCAGCGCACAGATTTGCAATGGAACGAGCCATTCTCCTACGCGCCGCCGGTTACGCCCTGCTTGCCTCGCTGCTGTTTGCGGGCATGGGAGTCGCCGTGCGCTACGCATCCGCGGAACTGCCGAGCCGCGATGGTGGTATTCATGCGCAACCTGTTCGGGCTGCTGGCGCTGCTGCCGTGGCTTCTCCATGCCGCGCGGTCTGCAGGCACTGGGGACCCACCGCTTGCCGGCACACCTGTTCCGGGCCGTTGCCGGCCTCACGGCCATGTACTGTTTCTTCTATGCCCTCGCCCACCTGCATCTGGCCGAGGCCGTGATCCTGAATTACAGCTCACCACTGTTCATTGCCGTTTTTGCCCTGCTGCTGCTCGGCGAGCGCGCGAACCGGCGCCTGGTAGCGGCCATTGTCATCGGTCTGCTGGGCGTGGGCATGATCGTCAAGCCCGGCACCGGAGTCTGGTCGCCAGCCGCCCTGATCGGGCTGGCATCGGGTGTTTTCGCGGCCCTGGCCATGGTCGGTATCCGCCATCTCTCGGCCACCGAGCCGACCCGCCGGATCGTGTTCTACTTCTGCCTGTTCGGCACGCTGTTCTCCGCCGTACCGATGCTGTGGGCGTGGCAGGCGCCGTCGCTTGAAATTTTCGCCGCCATGGCCCTGGCCGGTACCGGCGCCACGGCGGCGCAGTTGCTGCTCACCAAAAGCTACAGCCTGGTGCCGGCGGCACAGGTCGGCCCCTACACCTATGCCAGTGTCATATTTGCCGCTTTATTCGGCTGGCTGCTGTGGAATGAAACACCGGAATCCGGCCGAGTTTGCCGGCGCTGCCCTGATCGTCATTGCCGGCATCATGACCCTGCGCGGCGGCACCCCGGTACGGATAAGACTGAAGCGGCGGATTGTTGGTCTTAACCCACTGAACTGCCGGGGAAAGGCCGGTACTGAAGACTTCTCATGGCAACCCCGAAAAGCCCGGCTGCCGGTTTCTGTCATCCGCCCTTAGAAATTGTGCGTCTTCAAGGTAGAATATCCGGCTTCCGCCGGAGAGCGGCCTTATCCACCCCGACGCGTTACGGCGTTCATTGATCGCGGTGTGACGCAGGATGATTTTCCAATAAGCAAGACAGCCTCGCGCAACAGCTGAAGGAGAGCCCGGCATGTCCGATATAGAAATCGCCCAGAAAGCGAAAAAAAAGCCCATCATTGAGCTGGCCAAGGAACACTATGGCATCGACAGCGAACACCTGGAGCCTTATGGCCATTACAAGGCCAAGCTGTCACTTGAATTCATTGACAGCCTCGGGAAAAAGAAAGACGGCAAGCTGATCCTGGTGACCGCCATCAGCCCGACCCCGGCGGGTGAGGGCAAAACCACCACTACGGTCGGCCTCGGCGATGCCATGAACCGCATCGGCAAAAAGACCCTGATCTGTCTGCGCGAACCCTCGCTGGGGCCGTGCTTCGGCGTCAAGGGCGGCGCCGCCGGCGGCGGTTATGCCCAGGTCGTGCCGATGGAAGACATCAACCTGCATTTCACCGGCGACTTCCATGCCATTGGCGCGGCCCATAACCTGCTGTCGGCCATGGTCGACAACCATATCAATCACGGCAACAGCCTGGGGATAGATATCCGCCGCATTACCTGGAAACGCGTTGTCGACATGAATGACCGTGCCCTGCGCGATATCGTCATCGCCCTGGGGGGGACAGCAAACGGCTATCCGCGCCAGGACGGCTACGACATTACCGTCGCTTCGGAGGTCATGGCCATTTTCTGCCTGGCAACCTCGCTCAAGGACTTGAAGGAGCGTCTCGGTGCCATCATCATCGGCTACACCCGCGATCAGAAACCAGTCCATGCGCGCGATCTCAACGCCCACGGTGCCATGGCCGCCCTGCTCAAGGATGCCACCAAGCCGAACCTGGTGCAGACGCTGGAAAACAATCTGGCCTTCGTTCATGGCGGTCCGTTCGCCAATATCGCCCATGGCTGTAACAGTGTCACCGCCACCCAGACCGCGCTCAAGCTGGCCGACTACACCATTACCGAGGCCGGCTTCGGCGCCGACCTGGGTGCCGAGAAATTCATCGACATCAAGTGCCGCAAGGCCGGCCTGAAGCCGTCGGCCGTGGTCCTGGTCGCCACCATCCGCGCACTCAAATTCCATGGCGGCATCGGCAAGGAAGACCTCAACAACGAAAACCTCGAGGCCCTGAAAAAGGGCATGGTCAATCTCGAACGCCATCTCAACAACATCACCAAGCATTACGGTCTGCCGTGTGTGGTCTGCATCAATCACTTCACCCACGACACCGATGCCGAAGTGAAACTGCTGCAGGAAAAGGTCGAGGCACTCGGCGGCAGGTGCGTCGTTTCCAAACACTGGGCCGACGGCGGCGCCGGCGCCGAGGATCTGGCGAAGGCGGTGGTCGACGTGGTCGACAACAAACCCGGCAAACATTCCTATGTTTACGAAGACGACATGCCACTGTTCGACAAGATCAAGGCGATTGCCACCAAGGTCTACGGTGCCAGCGAAGTTACAGCGCCGCCCAAGGTCATGGCCCAGCTCAAGGAGCTCGACAAGGATTACAGCAAGTTCCCGGTATGCGATTGCCAAGACCCAGATGTCATTCTCGACCGACCCGACCATTCGCGGTGCACCCTCGGATCACACCGTGGAGGTCAGCGAGGTACGCCTGGCCAACGGCGCCGGCTTCATTGTCGCCATTTGCGGCAACATGATGACCATGCCGGGCTTGCCCAAGGTACCGGCAGCCGAGAAGATTGACGTCGATGACAAGGGAGAAATTAGCGGACTTTTCTAGTTAACAGAGAATAGCTGATAGCCAATAGATAAAAGCCCGGCATTGCCGGGCTTTTTTATGTATCGAATTCAGATCCAGCGCCGCACACGGCGCTTGTAACGCCGGTACTCATCACCGTATTGCGCTTCCCACCGGCCTCTTCCGGCCGTATGAAGCGGCTCTGGATAATCCATATGAAAACGGGAATGACAAGCCACGGGGAGGCAGTACCGAGTATCACTGCAAATCCGATCAGGAATATGACCATACCCAGATACATGGGATTGCGACTGAAGGCGAACAGGCCTTCCGTCGCCAGGCAGCTGCGGGTTTTTCGAACGGCCGGATAGGAGTCTCCAGCCTATTGAATAACCGTGCCGCCAGGGCGGTATTCGGCGTACCGGCCAACAACAGAACTATGGCGGCAAAACGCCAGCTGGATTCTATCCATATTGCCACGGGATACCAGTAGTGCAAGGCTGCCATGACAAGCAGGCTTAACAGGAAATACAGCGGCGGCACAATCCTGACTCGGCTGTCCATTCGTATCTTCGTATCTCGTATCTCGTATCTCGTATCTCGTATCTCGTATCTCGTATCTCGTATCTCGTTAACCAACAAAGTTTGGCTGTGCAATCAGCCATGTCAACCTGCGCAGGAACCGGTAATGCTGCAGTTTGTCATCCCGAACGCACGTGAGGGATCTTAGTGATAATGCTGAGTTGACGGGTTTCAAACTGATCCACTATCCAGGAGCCCGATTTACTGGGCAAATGAGAAATCCATCAATTCGCGCAGCGAAGCTGCGCCCCCACAGTACGAACTGCCATGAACGAGCGACAAGTAACGCGGCAATTCGCGTTTATTTGCGGACTGTTCAAAAAAACAATCCGTTCATTCGCGCAGCAAAGCTGCGCTCCTACACGAGATACGCTTCACGAGTGACGAGCGACGAAACTACCCCGTCCACCCCAGCCCCGAGGACACGCAGTTGATTGACAGCAACAGCGGGATGAGGTCGTCCAGTTGCTTCTTCTCCTCATCACTGCGGCTACGGAAATGCCCAACCAGATGTGCCTGGGCGACGCCGACACGGTTCAGGATTGCATTGCGGCGGCCAAGACGGCGGCTGAACTTGCGGAACCGGGTACCCAGCTGGCTTTCACCGGTAACACGCAGCACCATGTCACAGGTTTTACGGTATTCGGTTTCAATCATGCCAAATATGCGCTCACGGATCTCCGTATCTGGCACCAGTGCAGCATAGGCCTGACAAACATCCATATCCACCAGCGCCAGTGTTTTTTCCACCTCATTGACGATCAGGCGGAACAGGCGTGATTCCTCGAACATGCGCTTGAGCAACTTTTCACCTTCTTCACCACGCACCTCGATAAAACTCTCCAGCGCTGTTCCAACACCGTACCAGCCGGGGACGATGTGCCGGTTCTGTGTCCAGGCAAACACCCAGGGAATGGCACGCAGATCATTAAGGGATTTGGCTCCAAAGCGCCGTGCCGGGCGTGAACCGATATTCATCAGCGCCAGTTCCTCGACCGGGCTTGCCGCCTGGTAATAATCAACCAGGCCTTCCTGTTCGGCGAGACCACGGTAGGCCGTATAGGCCATACCTGACAGGGCCTCGAGAACTTCATCATATTCGGCCTTGAGTGTATCGGCCTCATGTTCCGACTTGATGGTATGTTCAAATACGCTGGCCGCCAGCAATTCCATCTGATATTCGGCGGTGCCCTGGTTGGCGTATTTTGACGACACGACCTCCCCCTGCTCGGTGATACGCATACGGCCCTGCACGGAGCCCAATGGCTGGGCGGCAATGGCATAGCCCGTGGGGGCACCACCGCGGCTGACGGAGCCGCCGCGACCGTGGAAAAACGATATCGGAATACCCGCTTCTTCACCCAGTCTGGTCAGGCGTGCCTGGGCCTTGCTCAATTCCCAGTTGGAGGTGAAAAAGCCACCGTCCTTGTTGGAATCGGAATAGCCGATCATGACCTCCTGCACGCCATTCTGGTTTTTCACCGATCGGCGGATAACCGGATGCCCCAACAGTTCCTTCATCATCGCCGGTGCGCGCTGCAGGTCATCAATGGTTTCAAACAACGGCACGATCGGCAGTACGCAGCTTTCTACCCCCTCGTTGTCATCAAACAGACCGGCGTATTTGGCAAGGAGATAAATGCCGAGAACGTCACTGACATTCTGGGTCATGCTGAGAATAAAATGACCAAATGCCTCACGATCCAGCTGCTCGCGCATGTCACAAACCAGACGGAACAGACCCAGGGTTGACCGTGCCTGGTCATTCAGTGTTTTGAAATCCGGTAACTTGTCGAGTGGCCGGGCCAGTTCACCGGTGATCCACTCCATCCACTCATCGGAATTGGTGGCAGGGACATCGGCATCTGCCGGCTGATTGTTCAGTTCACGCCAGATCGCAGCCAGCGTGGCGTTGGTAACGGTCGTGTTTTCGCGCAGGTCCAGACGCACCGTGCGGAAACGGAAGGCCTCGACCTCCTGGCGTACCGGACGCACTACTGATCTGGCCAGATTCTCGCAATTGGCATCCACAAGTCCGCTCTCAAGAATATCCAGATCCTCAATCAGTGAATCCACATCCGTATAGATAGCACTTGCCGGGATACTGTCATTGCCTTCGTGATGATCGATCGTCGCCTGCATCCGCATAAGCACACAGGTCATGTACTGACGGAATACCTCGCCGGGATTGCGGCTGGCAAGTTTCTCACCCTGTCCGCTTTCTTCTAGCTTGACCACCAGAGCCTGGCGGAATTCATCAGTAATCCGGGTGAAGTTTTCAGAAACACTGAGCTTGTGCACCATGCGCAGAAATTGCTGGCGGTAATGATGCAGAACCATGTGACGGTTATGTAATAATGTATCCCTGGTGACTTCATTGGTGACAAAGGGATTACCGTCGCGGTCACCTCCTATCCATGAGCCAAACTGGAAGAAGGGTTTTAGATCGAACCGATGCCCGGGATAATGTCTTTCCAACGCCCAGACCAGTTTTTCCATCAGCTCTGGAATACGTTCGAACAGCGACTGCTCGAAAAAGTGCAGCCCCCAGGCGACTTCCTGGGCGACGCTCGGCTTTTCCAGGCGCAGTTCACCGGTCAGCCACAGGAGATCAATCTCGTTGCGGATAAGGTCAAGCATGCGCTGGCGTTCACGCGGCGTCCAGCGGGTGCCCTCGAGTTCAAACAGCAACAGGTAAATGCGCCGGTGAATCTCGAGCACCGTGACCCGCTTGGCCTCGGTGGGATGTGCGGTAATTGTCGGCTGGATATGGGCATTGTCCAGCAATGCCTGGATATCATCCGGTCTGGCACCAAGTGCCTTGGCATCGGCAATGACACCGGGGAAGGTGCCAGGCACCTTGTCGGGGCCGCGAACCTTCTCGGTCTGACGGCGGCGGCGCATGGCGGTATTTTCCTCCGCCACGTTCAACAGCTGGAACCATATCCCCCAGGCCTGCAGGCTGTTGACCAGGGCGTCTCTCTCGGTGCCCGGCAACGCCTGCTGGCCGAGAAAGTATTCCAGAATCGACGGACAACGCGTGGCAATAACCCCGCGCAGCTGCTCATCCAGCAGATCAACTATCTGCTTGGCATAGGCAGCGGCAGCAGCGTCGATTTGATCGTCGGCTGGTACCGGCTCCTCGCCTGCGAAGTTGGCTAAATTGTTGTCACTCACACGACACGGTCAGGTATGACTTCACCATCAAAAAAGGCCTTGATGTTGGCAAAGACCCGTAATCCCATGGCAACTCGGGTCTCGGTCGAAGCACTGCCCAGGTGCGGCAGCAGTACCACATTTTCCATATCGAGCAGATCCTCGGTCACCCGCGGCTCGTTCTCGAATACATCCAGTCCGGCACCGGCAATGGTCCCGTCCTTGAGAGCCTTGATCAGTGCCTGCTCATCCACAACATCGCCGCGCGCACTGTTCACAAGAATTGCATGCGACTGCATCTTCTTGAGTCGCTCGGCATTAATCAGATGGCGGGTTTTTTCTCCACCGGGGCAGTGCAGGGAAACAAAATCAGCCTGCTCCAGCACCGCTTCCGGACTGTCGCACTGGACCGCACCATAGCGGTTCATGACCTCCTTTGACGGCGGGAACGGATCATGGAAGATAATCTTCATGCCGAAACCGAAATGTGCCCGGTGGGCCATGGCCTGGGCAATGCGGCCAAAACCGACAAGACCGAGAGTTTTCCCCGTTACCTTGATTGCCAGCATGTGGGTCGGGCGCCAGCCGGTCCATTCCTTGTTGCGTACATGACGTTCACCCTCACCGGTACGTCGTGCTGCCGTCAGCAATAGCGTCATGGCAATATCGGCTGTACAGTCCGTCAGCACCTCCGGCGTATTGGTAACGATCAGTCCGCGCTCTTTGGCAGCATTGATATCGATGTTGTTGAAACCGACACCAAAGTTACCAATAATTTTGGTCTGCCGCGGATCGGCATCCATGACCTCTGCGGTAATCTTGTCGGTAACAGTCGGGCATACGGCATCGGCGTTTTTAAACGCATCCTGCAATTCCTCGACACTCATGGGATGATCATCGTCACTCAGGACGACATCAAAATGTTCTTTCATTTTGGCCTCGGCTTCGGCGGGCCGTTTGCGGGTTATAATTACCTTGGGTTTACTCATACCGACCTGTCCTTGATTATTGACTGAACCATCACTCCAGCTGTCGATTCATCGATTGTCTGTGAGTCTGGCGGCAGCTACAGCTAGGCGACATTCCCTTGGCGGGGGAATGTCCGACTGTTGAATATATACCGATCCTTCATTACAGGTGTGCTTTAAACCTTCGCCAATACCTTGGCAACGGTATCACCGATATCCGAGGGGCTGGGCGAGACTATCACCCCGCATTCTTCCAGAATCTCCACCTTTTCGGCGGCACTTTCGCCGAAAGCGGATATAATCGCACCGGCATGTCCCATACGGCGCCCCTTCGGTGCAGTCAATCCGGCGATATAACCGATAATCGGTTTCTTCATGTTTTCCTGGGCAAACTTCGCGGCTTCAGCCTCCTGCGGGCCACCGATCTCACCAATCATCAGAATGGCCTTGGTTTCATCATCCTGCTCGAACAGTTCAAACATATCCCTGAACGAACTGCCATTGATCGGGTCACCACCAATGCCGACGCTGGTGGAGATACCGATACCCAGTGCCTTCATCTGATCGGCAGCCTCGTAACCGAGCGTACCGGAACGGCCGACGATACCGACGCTGCCTTCCATATCAGATATGACCAGGCATAATGCCCAGCATGGCCTTGCCTGGACTGATCGTACCGGCACAGTTCGGGCCAGTCAGGATCATTTTCTCCTCGCGCCGGAAGCGCTTCATGTAACGCTTCACCCGTATCATGTCATGTGACGGGATACCATCCGGGATGGCTACGCAGTATTTCAGGCGCGCATCGGCGGCCTCCATGATGGAATCGGCGGCAAACGGCGGCGGCACGAAACAGATGCTGGCCTCCGCTCCTGTCGCATTGACCGCATCTTCAACGGTATTGAAAACCGGTCTGCCAAGATGTTCGGTGCCGCCCTTGCCCGGCGTTACACCACCAACAACATTGGTGCCATAATCAATCATCTCCTGGCTGTGAAAACTACCGATCTGCCCGGTAAAACCCTGGATGATGACTTTTGTATTCTGATCTATGAGAATTGCCATGCTTCGATCTCCTATTTACCGGTATGGTCTTTCCAGGCCTGGACTGCCTTGTCGGCAGCTTCCCTGAGGGTATCGGCCATGATTATCTGCAGGCCACTGTCCTTGAGGATTTTCTTGCCTTTTTCGACATTGGTACCCGACAGACGCACTACCAGTGGAATTTTCAGATCGATATTCTTGACGGCCTGTACCACACCTTCAGCAACCCAGTCACAGCGATTAATGCCGGCAAAGATGTTCACCAGCATGGTCTCTACCTTTTTATCCTCCAGCACCAGGTTAAAGGCCTTGGCAACACGCTCGGGGGAGGCGCCGCCACCGATATCCAGGAAATTGGCGGGTTCGCCACCGGCATGCTTGATCATATCCATGGTGGCCATGGCCAGACCGGCACCGTTAATAATACAACCGATATTGCCGTCGAGACCGACATAATTCAGGCCGCGATCAGAGGCCTTCATCTCGCGCGGATCTTCCTGCGACTTGTCACGCAGTTCGGAGATATTCGGGCGCCGGAACAGCGCATTGTCATCGAACGACATCTTGGCATCGAGCGCCAGTACGCGGCCATCAGCAGTAATGACCAGCGGGTTGATCTCGACCATGGTACCGTCAAGGTCGCGCATGGCGCGATAACAGCCGAGAATGGTTGTTACCATCTGACTGATCTGGCCTTTCTCCAGGCCCAGTCCGAATGCGATCTTGCGTGCCTGGTATGGCTGCATGCCGACCGCCGGCTCAACCGAGACCCGGATGATCGATTCCGGTTTTTCACGGGCGATTTCCTCGATCTCCATGCCGCCCTCGGCAGAGGCAACAACAGCGACGCGTTCCTCCGCACGGTCCAGCACGAAACCCAGATAGATTTCACGCTGGATGTCGATAGCCGCCTCCACGTACAGGCGATGCACCACCTTGCCCTGCGGGCCGGTCTGGTTGGTTACCAGTTTCTTGCCCAGCAGTTCATCGGCTGCATTCCAGATTTCCTCATCGTTGCTGCAGACCTTGATGCCGCCGGCCTTGCCGCGGGCGCCGGAATGGATCTGGGCCTTGACGAGCCATTTCTCGCCGCCGATTTCCTTGGCGCGATAGACGGCCTGTTCCGGGCTGTAAGCCAGGCCGCCGGACGGGGTCAGGATGCCGAAGTCATTCAGCAGTTCTTTTGCTTGATACTCATGGATCTCCATAACGAGACCTCCAAACGTAACCAGTAGTTATTGAATGTTGTTAATCCAAACTGGATTGTTATTTTCCCTTGGCGGCAATGGCATCGGCCTGTTTGACAACGTTCTCGGCCATACGCGCCGATGCGGCATCGATCAGACGGCCGTTCAGTGAAGCCGCGCCCTTGCCGGCCTTGGCGGCCTCTTCAAGCGCCTTCAGTGTGGCGCGGGCATCCTCGACCACCTTGTCCGGCGGTGACATGATTTCATTGGCCAGTGCAATCTGGCTCGGATGAATGGCCCACTTGCCCTCGTAACCCATGGCGGCGGCGCGGCGGGCGGCATCCTTGTAACCTTCCGGATCATTGAAATCACCAAACGGGCCGTCGATCGCGCGCACCCCGTAGGCACGGCAGGCCACCAGCATGCGATGCAGCGCCGCATGCCACTGGTCGCCCGGATAATCGGGATTAAGCCCGCCGATGACCACGGTGCGGGCACGGCAACTGGCTGCGTAGTCGGCGACGCCAAAGTGCAGGGCTTCCATGCGCTTGCTGCAGCTGGCAATTGCCTCGACATTGGCCATACCGAGTGTGGTTTCAATCAGGCATTCCATGCCGATCTTGTGATCCAGCTTCTTCGCCGTCTCGATCTGGGTAACCATGCATTCGACGGTATAGACATCCGCCGGGACGCCAACTTTCGGGATCAAAATGGTATCGAGATTGTTGCCAGCCTGTTCACAGATGTCGACGACATCACGATACATATAGTGCGTATCAAGACCGTTGATGCGCACGGATACAGTCTTGTTGTTGCCCTTCCAATCAAGATCGTTCAGGGCTTCGATAATATTTTTGCGTGCCTGTTCCTTGTCATCCGGTGCAACGGCGTCTTCGCAATCCAGAAATATAAAATCGGCCTCGCTTTTCATGGCCTTTTCAAACATCCCGGTATTACTGCCGGGTACCGCCAGCTCGCTGCGCTGCAGCCGCTGCTTGATCTGCGGGTATTGAGTGAAGCTCATGCAGCCTCCTACTTCAAAGTTCGGGCATAAGGGCGGGCGCCGCTCCGGCGCCCGCGAATACACTTAAAATAATGTATAACTCAGTTCTTAATCTGCTTCTTGGTGCTGCACAGATATTCCTGTGCGGCGGCAACGCCGCTGCCGAGCTCAATGTTGTAACCCATATCCTTCATGGCCATTTCCGCGCCGGTGACCGGCGTCAGCACCATGAGCTCATTCATATCACCCAGATGGCCGATACGGAAGGCCTGGCCGGCAATCTTGCCGACGCTGACGCTGAGCGACAGATTGTAATGACGGTAGGCATGGCGCACCATTTCATTGCCGTCATTGCCTTCCGGCACATAGATGGCGGTCACGGTATCGGAATACACTTCCGGCCCTGTAGCTACCGTCTTCAGGCCCCAGGCTTCGACCGCCTTGCGCACCGCCGTACCCATGCGCTTGTGGCGGGCGAAGACGTTGTCGAGGCCCTCCTCGAACAGCATGCTGAGCGACTCGCGCAGGCCGCGCATGAGCGTGGTGGCGGGCGTGTACGGGAAGAAACCGTTGTCGTTGACCTTCATCATGTCTTCAAACGAGAAGAAGGTGCGTGGCAGTTTGGCGGTCTTCATGGCCTCCAGGGCCTTTTCGCTGGCGGCGACGATGCCCAGGCCGGTGGGCAGCATAAAGCCTTTCTGGGAACCGCTGACGGCCAGGTCCACGCCCCATTCGTCCATCTTGAAATCGATGCTGGCCAGTGAGCTGACCGCATCGACATACAGCAGGGCCGGATGATTGGCATCGTCCAGCGCCTTGCGCACGGCCTTGATGTCACTGGCGACACCCGTGGCGGTTTCATTATGGGTGGCGAACACGCCCTTGATCTCGTGATTCTTGTCAGCCTTCAGGATCTCGGCGTACTGCTCGGCCGGCACACCCTTGCCCCACTCGATTTCCAGCGCCTGCACGTCGAGACCGTGGCGCTGGCACAGGTCGATCCACAGATTGCTGAAGTGACCGAACCCGGACATCAACACTTTATCGCCGGGCGACAGGGTGTTACTGACGGCCGCTTCCCAGCCACCGGTACCGGAAGAGGGGTAAATGAATACCCGGCCGGTCTTGGTCTTGAAGACTTTCTTCAGATCTTCGAACAGCGGCAGGGTGAATTCGGGGAAGTCGGTGGCACGCATGTCTTCCTGGGAGACATGCATGGCATTCATGATTCGTTCCGGGACATTCGTCGGACCGGGGATAAACAGGAAATTACGTCCGGGCATCGTGACTCTCCTTCGTTGCCTTATACTCTAATTAATTGATTAATAAATAAAAGAAATACAGAAATCAGTGCAATTTATGAAACTTCCGCTCAGTAACCGGGTATGCTTCCCTGCCCCCGGCGCGAGAACGCGTAATGCTAGCATAAGCCCTTGAAATCGGGAAACCTGAAGCGGTTCACGTTCCGCCCGCCAAGGTCTTGACCTGCGGTATGATTTTCACCCCTGCGACAGCGCCGCCGCCAGATCCTTTTGCAAATCCCCGAGATCCTCGAGACCGACCGATAGCCGCACCAGGCTGTCGGCTATACCGGCGGCAGCCCGCTCTTCGTCCGTCAGGCGATAATGCGTGGTAGTGGCCGGATGTGTCACCGTACTCTTGGTATCGCCCAGATTCGCCGTGATGGAAAACAGCCGCAGCCGGTCAATCATCTGCCAGGCCCGATCCCGGTTATCCTCGAGCTCGAAACTGACTATCCCGCCGAAGCCATGCTGCTGGCGGGCCGCCAGTTCATACTGGGCGTGCGTTTTCAGGCCCGGGTAATAAACATGGCGTACGCCCGTTTGTGCGGCCAGCCAGTGCGCCAGTTCATTGGCCGCTTCCGAATGCGCGCGCATGCGCACGCCCAGCGTTTCCAGTCCTTTCAGAAACACCCAGGCATTGAACGGGCTCATGGTCGGGCCGGCGGTGCGCAGAAAGCCGAATACATGCTCTTCGATCATCTCCTTCGGCCCGATCACGGCACCACCGACGCAGCGGCCCTGGCCATCCAGATACTTGGTGGCTGAATGAATCACGATATCGGCGCCGTATTGAAAAGGTTGCTGCAGGATCGGTGTACAGAAACAGTTGTCCACCACCAGCAGGCAATCGTTCCTGTGAGCCAGATCGGCCAGGCGCTCGATATCGGCAATCTCGGTGAGCGGATTCGACGGTGTCTCCAGAAACAGCAGTTTCGTCTGCGGCCGGATGGCCGCTTCCCAGGCATCGTAATCGGTCAGCGGCACGAATGTCGTCTCCAGACCGAACTTGCTCAGGATTTTATTAAACAGGTTTACCGTGGTGCCGAAGATCGCCCGCGATGAAACCACATGATCGCCGGCCTCCAGCAACCCCATGCAGGTGCTGAGGATTGCGCTCATGCCGGAGGACGTGCCGACACAGCGCTCACCGCCCTCCAGGGCGGCAAGTCGCTGCTCGAACATGCGCACGGTCGGGTTGGTGAAGCGGGAATAAATATTACCCGGCGATTCGCCGGCAAAGCGCGCGGCCGCCTCGGCGGCGCTGCCGAAAACAAAGCTCGAAGTCGCATAGATCAGTTCGCTGTGCTCGCCCTCGGCACTGCGTACCTGCCCCGCCCGGACTGCGCGGGTATTGAGTTCAAATTCGTCGTATTCAGACATAACGGCCATTTCCTTACATTGAATCAGCGCATGCCATTGAGCCAGCCCCTTGCATAATCTCCCGGTGCCTGGCCCGATTGGGAGATCGGGCGAAACCGGAATACTGCTGCCTGCGAGTCAGTGGCCGTTGGCGTCGATAGCGACGGGAGGTGGGCACAAAAAAACCCGCATTCAGCTTACGCTAAAGCAGGTTGACTCTCTTTAGCAGTATTTTTTAAGCGCCCGCAAGCTGATGATCAAATCGGCGCTGTTTCTCGATTGTCGTCGGCAGATTAGTGAAACTGGCCCGGCAAGTCAAATTTTCGACCGCTGTCAGTGGTGGCGGCGGGGTATAGTCGGCGACTCGCTGTCGTAATCCTCCTCGCCCGGCGTTTCCGGCCACCGCCGCCCGCCCTGATCCCGGCGGGCCGTGTCATCCGGGGACGGGGTACCGGCCAGAAAATGACAGGTCCTGCGACAGGCCCTGGCGAACAGTTGCGTCAAAGGATTTTCGGACTGACAGTGCTTCATCCAGATCATGAGATGCAACAATAAGAATTAGCCGTTGATTTATATAGGTTTTAGCGCTCTTTAGCCGTGCCGGCAACATCACCACTCAGTTACTGCGATAGCCATCACACTCCCGGTCATGAATCTGTGATCAATGCACCCCGGCCACCGGTGTATGGCCGATGACTTTTTAAATGCTGTCGCCAGAAACCGACAAATCTGCCTCCTGAATGCCTGTCAAATTCGACGGGGAATTTATAACCAATTGTTTTTAATAAATATTAAATCAGTGGCACGTGAATTGCCCCAATCTATTGCGATAGAGGAGACCAGTCATGTCAGAAATTACCCGTATCCACCTGGCGGAACATCAGCTGCAGAGCCTGATGGACTGCAGCGAACGCAGTGAACTCATACAGAGCGTCCGTCTGCTGGCGCTGTATGTCGCTGCCTACAAGGAGCAGCACGGTGAACTCGATAACGTCCAGCTACAGCATCATCTGCTGGCGGATGCAGCAGATCCCGCAACCATGCGGATTTTTGAAAGCGGGCTGCACGAGGCGATTGCCATCCTCAGCATGATTCGCGTCTCCGGGACCGGCAATCCCGTGGGAGAAAGGGAAAGCGTACTGCTGAACTGAATCCAGCCACAAGCACAATAATAAAAAAGGGATGGCAGCAGGTCACCTCCCCCCTGCCATAGTGAGGGCAAAACTTGTCGGGGTGCCAAGATGGCACCCTTTTTTTATTGGCAACCGCCATCCGTAGTATCATGCCTGCCAGAGATGCGGGAACCTGTCATCAGATTATCCATTGTGGTGCTGACCGCCGGCATACTTATACTTGCGCCCGGCCGGAACGTGCCGGCGGAAACCGGCTGGTGGGAACGTGGCAAAGTACTGTTTGAGGATTTCACCGGTTCGGACAGTGGCGCACTGACCAATACCGAAATAGCCAGCGGACTGCGGGAGGCATTACGTGTTGGCACCGGTAATGTCGTCAGCCAACTGGGGCAAAGAAACGGTTACTTCAATGATCCAAAGGCCCATATACCATTGCCGGACAGCCTGAACCGGACCCGCGATACGCTGGCAAGAATCGGCATGAGCGACACACTGGATGATCTGGAACTGCGCATGAACCGCGCCGCCGAAGCGGCCGCACCCAGGGCGCGGACCATGTTTATCGAGGCCATCCGTAACATGACGCTCGACGATGCGAGGCGGATCTATAGTGGTCCCGAAGATGCAGCCACGCGTTACTTTCAGGCCCGGATGTCACAGCCACTAACGGCTGAATTCACCCCGATCGTTAACGAGAGTCTGGCACAGGTCGGTGCCCTCAGGACCTACGATGACATCGTCAACCGCTACCGGCAGATTCCGTTCGTCCCCGATATCCGCGCCGATCTGTCAACACATGTTGTCGATCACGCTATCACTGCGATCTTTGACTACCTGGCGATCGAGGAGGCAGCCATACGCCGGGACCCGGCGAAGCGGACAACCGCACTGTTGCAGAAAGTGTTTGGCCAGTAGGTAAGGCCGGATACGCTGCTGCCTGTGGCACGGGCGGCTATCAGGCACTGTTACTCAGATCGCGCAGGCTGTCCTCTTCCTGTTCACCCTGGTACCTGGCAGTGTCGTTGCGTACGGACGCGATCTGATTGAGATAGTCCTGACTGACGTCACCGGTCACATAGTCACCGCTGAAGCATGAGGTATCAAATTTCCTGATGGCGGGGTTGCCCTTGCTGGCCGCGGCAACCAGGTCTTCCAGATCCTGGTAGATCAGCCAGTCGGCACCGATCTCGCGGCAGATCTCTTCTTCCGTGCGGTCAAAGGCGATGAACTCGTCCGCTGCCGGCATATCAATGCCATAGACGTTCGGGTAGCGAACCGGCGGCGCCGCAGAGGCAAAATAAACCTTGCGTGCCCCGGCCTCGCGGGCCATCTGTACGATTTCCCGGGAGGTCGTACCACGGACGATGGAATCGTCCACCAGCAGGACATTCTTGCCCCTGAACTCGAGGTCGATGGCGTTGAGTTTCTGCCGCACCGATTTCTTGCGTACGCTCTGGCCCGGCATGATAAACGTGCGCGGAATATAGCGGTTTTTGATGAAACCTTCACGGTATTTAAGGCCCAGCTCATAAGCCAGCGGCAGGGCCGCCGTCCTGCTGGTATCGGGAATCGGGATGACCACGTCGATGTCATGGCCCGGCCGTTCACGCAGTATCTTGCGTGCCAGCCTCTGCCCCATGCGCAGCCGTGCCTTGTAGACTGAAATACCATCAATAATGGAATCCGGTCGTGCCAGGTAGACGTGTTCGAAGATGCACGGCGCATATTCGGGATGCTCTGCGCACTGGCGTGTGTGCAGTTCGCCTTCCATGCTGATGAATACTGCTTCACCCGGTTCCAGATCGCGGATCAACCGGAAGCCGAGCACGTCCAGCGCAACGCTCTCCGAGGCAATCATGTATTCGGTGCCTTTATCCGTGGTGCGTTCGCCGAATACCACCGGGCGGATACCATGAGGATCCCGGAACGCCAGGATACCGACGCCGTTGATCATGGCAATGGCCGCGTAACCGCCACGGCAGCGCCGGTGCAGGGCACTGACCGCATTGAAAATGTCATCGAGCTCGAGCTGCAGCTTGCGCATTTGCTGCAGCTCATGGGCAAAGACATTCAACAGGACTTCGGAATCGGACTCGGTATTCAGGTGGCGCAAATCCTCGATAAACAGGTCGCGCTTCAAGGCATCGCTGTTGGTAAGGTTACCGTTATGCGCCAGGCATATGCCATAGGGCGAATTGACATAAAATGGTTGCGCCTCCGCGGATGAGGCACAGCCGGCAGTCGGATAACGCACGTGACCAATGCCGACGTTACCTTTCAGACTCAACATGTGCCGGGTATGGAACACATCCCTTACCATGCCGTTGTTTTTGCGCAGATGCAGGCGGCCATTCTCCCACGTCACCATACCGGCGGCATCCTGTCCCCGGTGCTGCAACATGGTCAGGCCATCATAAATGAGCTGGTTAACGGGATTCTTGCCGACGATTCCGACGATTCCGCACATTTAGTTTACCTCTGTCTCCTCAGCCGTGGCGGACGACACCACAACATCGTACCTGATATGTTCGGCAATGGATTCGGGCAAATATTCCCGTACCCAGAGGGCGGCACGCTGAAAATGCGCCAGCAGGCCGGACTCGCGCCACCAGGGGTCCTGCGGCACCTGGGTCAGTCCAGCCAGCAGTACCAGCACTATAATAACCAGCCCGCCGCGCGCCATACCGAACAGCAGGCCGAGCATGCGATCCGTGCCCGTCAGACCGGTCTTGTCGACAAGTTTAACAACAAAGTGACCGATAAGTGACATGCCCAGCAGGGTCACCACGAACAAAGCGGCAAAAGCCAGGATGAAACGGATCGACGGCACCTCGACGTAGGCTTCGAGCAGCGGTGCCAGCTGTGATGTGAACGTGAAAGCCACCCAGAATGCCAGTATCCATGCCAGCAGTGACAAGACCTCGCGCAGAAAGCCACGCAGCACGCTGATGAGCGCCGATACGCCTATGACGGCGAGGATGACAATATCAGCCCAGTGTATGCCCACGCCGTGCGTCCGCTATGTTCCGGGTCGTCAGCCAGCTATCAGGGATAGCTGACAACGATGCCCTTGATATCGAAGTCGGTGGCAATCTTGTCACGTACTTTCTCGGCATCGCCGCGCATCACTTCGGGGCCGACACGCACGCGATACACCCGCTTGCCGGACTGCGTCACCGGCTCGACGAAAGCCGGATAGCCGGCCTCGCGCAACTTCTCGTCCAACTCGCGGGCATTGCTTTCCTGCGAAAAACTGCCCAGCTGGATGACCCAGCCCGACGGTTTGCCAGTATCGGTATCGGTCTCCGGGGCCGGCATGGCCGTGGTCAGTGCCGGTTCCTGTCCATCCCCGGACGGTTCCGTTGCCGTTGCAGCGTCGGACTCCGGCGCTTCGGCTCCGGATTCTGCCGGCTGTGGCTGTGGCGCCGGTTCGGCCGCCTGCGGCTCTGCCGCGGCATCGTCAGCGGGCCGGGATTCCGGCAGTTCAACTTCCACCGGCTCCGGCTTGACCGGGATGATGCGTGAACTGAAGCCGTCTTCGGCATCGGGCCTTTCCGGGATATTGGTGCCGGTAATGGGCCCGGGACCGGAGGGTGAATCGTCCAGCAGCATTGGAATGAATATGACGGCCAGCGCCACCAGTACCGCCGCGCCGACCAGACGTTCCTTCAATCCCCGATCCATGTTCAGTTCCTGGTCTCCAGTAAGCCGAGGGCGGCACCGACTGTGAGGAAAGACCCGGTTATGAGCACGCGGTCGCCGGTGGTGGCCTGCGCACGTACCGTGGCCAGTGCAGCGTCCATGGTGTCATGGGTCGTTACCGGCTTGCCGGTATGCATGGCCTCCAGTTCCGTGGTCAGAACGCTGGCATCCGTACCGCGGCTGTTCGTCAGGCTGATGGTATGCCAGCTGTCGGCGACAGCATTCAGCACCTCGAACACACTGCGCCGGTCCTTGTCCCGCAACATGCCGATAATGACATGGGTCCGGCCCTGCGACGGTACATGGCGGAGATTCTCCAGCAGTGTCAATGCCGCGTGACGGTTATGGGCCACATCCAGCACATACTGCAGCTCACCGGGAATCACCTGGAAGCGGCCGTTGAGCCGGAATCCGGCAAGGCCCTCGCGAATGGCATCAACGGTTACCGGAAAGCGGTCCAGCAGTTCGTGCAATACCATTAACACACCGGCAGCATTCATGACCTGGCAGCTGTTAAAGGGGTCCGGATACGGCAGCGCTCGCCAGGCACTGTCGCCGACAGGACCAGTCCCAGTTATCGACGTGGCGGGTGATACGGAACCCATCATTCACGAACCGCCAGCCGGGCATCGATGCCGGCGGCATAATCGCGCAGCGACAGTGGCGGATTCGGGTCCGAACATATTGCCGGTTTGCCGCCGCGGTAAATACCGGCCTTTTCGACAGCGATCAGTTCCCGTGTATCGCCGAGGAAATTCTGGTGATCGAGATCGATCGCGGTCACCAGTGCGGCGTCGGCATCCAGTACATTCACGGCATCCAGACGCCCGCCCAGCCCGACCTCCAGCACGGCGATATCGACGCCGGCCGCGCGGCACAATTCCAGCGCCGCCAGCGTGCCGAATTCAAAATAGGTCAGGGAAATATCACCGCGGGCCTCATTGATACGCTCGAAAGCACTGCACAGCGCCGCATCCGAAGCCTCCTCACCGTTGATCCGGATGCGCTCGTTATAGCGGACCAGGTGCGGTGAAGTGTAGCTGCCGACACTGTAGCCGGCCCGGCGCAGAATACTGTCCAGCATGCCGACGCTGGAACCCTTGCCATTGGTACCGGCGACACTGATGACCGCATACGCCGGTTCAAGCAGCCCGAGATTGGCGGCAACCTGACGACAGCGATCGAGACCCAGCTCGATTTCCGTGGCATGCAGTGATTCCTGCCAGCGCAGCCATTCGTCGAGGGTGTTGAAACGTACGGGTTTGGCGGCCCCGCTGGCGGTACATGGCGAGCCTAGTTGCATGCCCGAAGACCCTCTCTGTGAACTTGCAATTGCTGCATTCAACCGGCGAGCCTCTGGCGGCTCAGCATTGCCAGCAGTGAGGCAATGCGATCGCGCATCTCGCGCCGATCCATGATGATATCAATCGCACCGTGCTCCTGCAGGAATTCACTGCGCTGGAACCCCGGCGGCAGGGTTTCGCGCACGGTCTGCTCAATGACCCGCGGACCGGCAAAGCCGATCAGGGCATTGGGTTCGGCAATAATAATGTCACCGAGACTGGCGAGACTCGCGGAAACGCCGCCCATGGTCGGGTCGGTCAGTACCGTGACAAACGGGATGCCCCGGCGGTTCAGTGTACCGATGGCGGCGCTGGTCTTGGCCATCTGCATCAGCGAGATGATCGCCTCCTGCATACGGGCACCGCCGCTGGTGCAGAAGGCAACGAGGGGTACGTTGTTGTCGGCACTGTACTCGGCAGCACGGACAAACCGTTCCCCGACTACCGAACCCATTGACCCGCCCATGAAATTGAATTCAAAAGCCACCGCCGCCAGTGGCAGGCCCTTGACCTGCCCGGCCATGGCGATCAGGGCATCCTGCTCGCCGGTTGTGCGCTGCGCCTGGCTGAGCCTGTCACGGTATTTTTTCTGATCGCGGAAACGCAGCTTGTCGACCGGCCTGATGTTGGCGCCGATTTCCGTGCGCGGCTCCGGGTCGAGGAAGCCGTCGAGCCGGTTGCGCGCATTTATGCGCAGGTGCTGGCTGCATTTCGGGCATACCTCGAGATTGCGCTCGAGCTCGGCCCGGTAGAGCACGGCATTACAGGAAGTGCACTTGGTCCAGAGTCCCTCGGGTACGGTACGACGGCTGGAGCCATTCGTCTTGATACGCGAAGGCAGCAGTTTCTTGATCCAGCTCATTGGCGCTCCTGACTCATATCATCAGATTCTGTTCACGCGGCATCCATGGCCACGCGCATGGACTGCATGAATGCCGTTGCCTCGGCCGTCATCCGTTCGCGATCGCCGCTGTAGCCGGCAATACGTTCCACCAGTGCACTGCCGACCACGACCGCATCACTGAAACCGGCGACACGGCCCTGCCGTGTCTGCATCCTTGATACCGAAACCGACCCCGACGGGCAATTTGGTATATGTGCGGATATGCTCAATATGCGCCGCCACATCATCCAGATCCAGGCGGTCACTGCCGGTCACACCCTTGAGCGAGACATAATAAATAAACCCGCTGGCCGTCGCACAGACACGCCCGATACGGATATCACTGGTGGTCGGCGCCAGCAGGAATACCTGGTCCATGTCATGGCCGCGCAGCAGGCCGGCAAAATCACCGGCCTCCTCCGGCGGCATATCCACCACCAGGGCGCCATCGACACCGGCACGCTGGCAGGATGCGGCAAAGGCCTCATAGCCCATGACTTCGATCGGATTGAGATAACCCATGAGAATTACCGGTGTATCCGCATTGTCACGCCGGAACTCGGTCACCATATCGATGACATTGTGCAGGGTCACCCCGTGTTTGAGGGCACGCTCACTGGCGCGCTGAATCACCGGCCCGTCGGCCATGGGGTCGGAAAACGGTACGCCCAGTTCGATCAGGTCGGCGCCACCGCCGACCAGGGCATGCATCAGCGGTACCGTCACTTCTGGGTTCGGGTCACCGGCGGTAATGAAAGGAATCAGGGCGCGGCGCTTATCCGCGTGCAACTTGTCAAAACAGGTTTTGATACGGCTCATGCAAGGCTTCCGGGGATGGTGTCAGAGAACGGTCCTGCCGTAAGGCCCAGGAATGACGGATTTTACCACGCGGCCGCGTGGGGCCGTAACAAGGGCGTGAAACATCAGCCGGATTGCGACTCTTCACGCAATTTGAGCTTGAGTTCCAGCAATTCGATGGCCATGTCCGGAATATCCTCGTGCCGGGCCGACTCGGGGGAGATCATCCAGTGATCCACCTGGTCACGGTCTACCTTGAGCATTTCCGCCACATCGGAGCGATCGAGCTCATTATCGAAAACAAGCGTGAGAAATTTTTCGCGATTATTCATACCTGCGATCCACCCGTTGCATCAGATGCTGATGCCCTCGTGGGCTGCAACCGTGTGTATATCCTTGTCACCGCGGCCGGACAGGTTGATAACAATGACCTTGTCGCGATCCATTGCCGGCGCCAGTTTGGCAGCATAGGCCAGCGCGTGCGCGGTTTCCAGTGCCGGCATGATACCTTCGGTACGGGTCAGTTCGTGGAAGGCGGCAAGCGCCTCGGCATCATCGGCGGTCACGTATTCGGCGCGGCCGCTGTCCTTGAGCCAGGCGTGCTCCGGGCCGACACCGGGATAGTCGAGTCCGGCGGACACCGAATGCGTTTCGATGATCTGGCCGTGCTCGTCTTCCATCAGATAGGTCCGGTTGCCATGCAGCACACCGGGCCGGCCGGCCGCGAGCGGGGCGGCGTGATGACCACTGGCAATACCCTCACCTCCCGCCTCGACGCCGTACATTTTCACGGCCTGATCCTGCAGGAACGGGTAGAACAGACCGATGGCATTGGAGCCGCCGCCGACACAGGCCACCAGTACATCCGGCAGCTTGCCCAGCTTCTCCAGTGACTGTTCACGGGTTTCCCTGCCGATAATCGACTGGAAGTCGCGGACCATGGCCGGATACGGATGCGGCCCGGCGACGGTACCGATGATGTAGAACGTGGTATCGACATTGGTTACCCAGTCGCGCATCGCCTCGTTGAGCGCATCCTTCAGGGTTTTCGAGCCGGCCTCAACCGGCACGACGTCGGCACCGAGCAGGCGCATTCGATAGACATTGATCGACTGGCGCCTGACATCTTCCGAGCCCATGTAAACCACGCACTCCATGCCGTAACGCGCGGCGATCGTCGCCGTGGCAACGCCATGCTGGCCGGCACCGGTCTCGGCAATCACCCGTTTTTTACCCATGCGATAAGCCAGCAAAGCCTGGCCGACAGTGTTGTTCACCTTGTGCGCGCCGGTATGATTCAGATCTTCGCGCTTGAGGTAGATCTGGGCGCCGCCGAGTTTGTCCGACCAGCGCCGGGCGTGATACAGCGGTGACGGCCGGCCGACGAAATCCCTCAACTCGTCGTTCAGCTCGGCGATAAACTCCGGGTCTTTGAGATAACGTTCATAGGCCTGCTCGAGTTCTTCCAGCGGCCCCATGAGTGTTTCCGAAACAAAGCGGCCGCCATAAGGACCGAAGTGGCCGCGGCTGTCGGGCAGCTGCGGGTGTGGTTCAGTCATGACTGCTGCGGACTTCACGTCTCAACGTTTTCTACCTCGCGTATAAATGCGGCTATGCGGTCGGCATCCTTGACGCCCTTGGCCGACTCGACACCACCACTGACATCAACGCCGAACGGGCGTATCCGGCGAACGGCGGCGGCAACATTGCTCAGGCGTCAAACCGCCCGCCAGTATCAGCGGTTTGCTGCGCCGGACCGGGATCAGCGACCAGTCGAATACTTCACCGGTCCCGCCCTTGCGCGCCGGCCTGATAAGTATCGGCCAGTATGCCACAGGCACCGGTATAGCGGGAGTTGAACCGCTCCAGCTCAAAACCCGGCTGGACACGCGCCGCCTTGATATACGGCAGCCCGTAGCTTTCACAGTCAGCGGCCGGCTCATCGCCATGAAACTGCAGCAGATCGATGGGCACACTGGCGAGTGCCTCCGCCACCGAGTCATGGCCGGCGTCAACGAACAGCGCCAACCCGCGTCACGAAGGGCGGCAGTGCCGCAGCGATCTCGCGCGCCTGTTCGATCGCCACTGCCCGCGGACTCGGCGGGTAAAACACCAGGCCGATCGCATCGGCGCCGGCGGCGGCCGCGGCGATCGCGTCATCCGGGCGGGTGATACCGCAGATCTTGATGCGGATACGATGCTGATCGGGCACTGGGTTCATGGCGTGCATTCGGCCCGTGGGCCGAGCGCGGGTGTTACCACCCGCCGGACATTGGTCCCATGCCGGCCAGTCTGCGGCCGGCGGCGGCAGGGCCGCCCGGTCGGGGTATTCGATAGCCGCCAGATGAAGGCCGGCCGCCGCGTGCACGCGCCGCGGCGGTACGGTCAGCGCCCGGCCAGGATTTCGGCCGACCAGGCCACGTCCGCCTTGCCCTTGCCGATTGTCATCAGGACGCCGGCAATATTTCTGACCATATGATGGACGAAGGCATTGGCTTCTATCGCAATGACAATGTATTCATCCTGCCGGCAGACGGTCAGTCGGCGGACATGCCGGACAGGAGACGTTGATTGGCAGGAAAGCGCCCGGTAACCACTGAAATCATGTTCGCCGATAAGCCGTTTCCGGCAGCGACCAGCATGCGCGTGACATCCAGTGGCCGGCATTCCCAGGTTACCAGACCGTGCAGCAGCCCCGGCCGCGCCGTGCGGTTGAGAATACAGTAGCGGTAGGTGCGGGCAGTCGCCGAGAACCGCGCATGAACGATCTTCCACCGGCTGCGCCCACAGCACGCTGACATCCCCCGGCAAATGTGTGTTACAGCCCAGTACCCAGCCATGCATGTCGCGCTCGGCTTCAGTATCGAAATGCACTACCTGGTAACGGGCATGAACGCCGCTGTCGGTACGACCGGCACAGGCCGTTGTTACCTCGTGATCAGCAACCCGGGAGAGCGCCGTTTCGACGCAGGATTGTACGTTGCGCCCGTCTTTACGCAGGCGCTGCCAGCCCTGAAAGTGAGTGCCACGGTATTCAATACCGCAAGCGCCATACGCATGCTGGAAGCCGTCGCTCACTGTAAGAGCGACCCTCACAAGCGGAAAAGCCGGAGCGCTGGAACATGAAATAATCGGCAATGTCTTGCCATAGCCGGGAGTTCGGCGGGAACCTGCCTCGCGAATACGACCGGGATCGAGACAAGCCGGCAACGCGGCATGACACTCTGTAAGGCAAACTATAAACGACTTGTGAATGGCCCGATACTCAGAGCTGGTTCAGGAGTTCTCCGGCCTGGCGCTTTTGATCCTCGTTACCGTCTTTCATGATCTCTTCAAGAATACTGCGGGCACTATCCGAATCACCCAATTCGACATAGGCCTTGGCCGAGATCCAGCTTGGTTGTCAGTTCATCTTCCAGGCTCTGTTCTTCAGTATCACTACTGCGGCCGACGAATACTGTCTTGTCCTCTTCATCATTATCTTCATCACCTTCCAGTGACAGGCCGCCGCCGAGTTTTTCTTTCGGCAATTCGACGGTAGAGTCCATATCAATGGAGTCGGAAGAACTGATGTCATCCGCACTCAGGTCCAGATCGAGACCACTACTATCTTCAGATTCGTCTTCGACAGCATTCATCTTGACTGTATCGAATGATTCATAATTCAGGTCTGCTTCAAGACCACTGCCGGCAACCGACTCGCCGGAGTCATCGCCCGTATCCAGATCCATAGAGAATTCATCTTCCCCGCCACCGGTCTCGAGACTGATCTCGCCTTCATCTCCCAGTTCCAGATCGCCGCTTTCCAGACCCTTGCTCAGTTCCGACAATTCCGCGGATATCTCGTCCTCATCTTCAGACAAAGCCCTGCCCGCATCCAGCTCGGTATCACTATCGAATTCCATATCCGGATCCGATAAATCCAGGGAAAGTTCATCATCGTCGGATCCGGTAGCAGGAGACAGGCTTTCATCTCCCCCGCTATCAAGTTCAATACTCAGATCCGACAGGTCATCTCCCGTGCCGGTGCTTTCCCCGGCTGTTGCAGTGCCACCCAGGGAAATATCGAGTTCATCCGCTTCGCTGCTGGTATCGGCAGTTTCATTACCGCCCAGGGATATATCGAGCTCTGAATCACTGGTTTCCGGCAGGGACTCGGCATCATCTTCACCGCCGAAACCTTCGAGGGCACTGTCGATACCGTCAAGTGCATCCGAGGTATTGCTGCCCAATCCCTTTGTGGCTTCCTGACGCGACAGCGTACCCAGCGTCTGTTCAAGACGATCGAGCTCTTCACCGATTTCATCCAGGTTGCCGGCATCGGAGGCTTCATCCCCTGTTTCAAGATCCAGATCCGACGTATCAAAGTCCAGCGAGTTATCGTCTTCAACCGCAGCGGCAGTCTTTTCTTCCGCACCGGCGGTTTCGCCGTCACCGGTATCGAGACTGAAATCACTGTCAAACTCAAGCATATTGTCATCAACATATGCCGTGGATTCCGGTTCTTCGGTCGCGGGTTCTTCAGCCGTATCCATGTCCATGGAAAAATCCAGACTGCCGTCATCGTCTTCCGCGGTTTCCTTGATATCCTCTTCATGCCTGCCTGTAGCGGTTACGTCCAGCAAGTCTTCACCCGCATCCAGATCACCGCTGCGCGTTACATCCAGCAGATCACTGCCGTCGCCACCCTCCAGGGAAATATCCAGGGCATTATTGTCCTGCTCACCGGCGCTCCCGCTCAAAGCCTGGGTCTGCTCGAATGATTCTCCCGCACTGCTTTCCGCGGCGGTCAGGTCCAACATATCGCCGTCGTCTTCATCCTGGCTTGAAGCCGTCAGGTCCAGCATTTCATCGTCGGCCGTCTCGTCCGAGGCGGTGAGATCCAGCATCTCCTCGCCTTCGCTGCCAGCGGCGCTGCTGCCGCCACCGGTGGAATCTCCCAGATCGAAATCCAGTCCGCCGCCGGTACCTTCACCCTTGGCATCCCCTTCGCCGCCGCCGGCGGTATCACCGGTAATATCGACAATACCCGCACCGCCACCGGTGCTTTCGGCAGGTTCTTCTTCGTCCCCGCCGCCTTCGAACAATGCCCGGTTGGGTGAAAGCTCCTGCCACATGGCGACTGCCATATCCCAGTGCTTCGCCCTGCCCCCCGGTCAGATCCCGAGGTCACTGGCGGCCTCTTCATACTTTTTCTTGTTGCCGGCGGCATAAAAGACTTCCAGCAGCTTGGCATGATACTCAACCTTGTCCGGTTCGCTCTTGAGCGCGTTGCGTACGAACGATTCGGCCTGATCGAAATGCTCATAGGCCATGAGCACATTAACCTCAGCCAGCGGGTCTTCTTCCTCGTCATCAGCAGGCCGGGCTGGGTTCGGCCTCGCCCTGGGGCACGACAAAGAGATCGTCATCATCCTCGCGCTGCTGCGTCAGCACTCACTGCTGTTGCATCCCTGATCTTCTCCGCTTTCAGCAACAGCGGCATTGACCTCGGTAACGCTTTCAGAATCATCTTCTGAAACTGGCTCTGGTCCGATATCATCGCCGGCGGCAAAGTCCGGGAAGGTACCGACACCGGCAGCCACCATGGCATCGGCTTCTTCCTCGATACGTACCTGGCGCTGGCGCATGAACATCATGCCTGCCAGCAGGACAATAATCGCCAGCACCACACCACCGGCGATCATCAGATTATTGAATATGAAATCCCGGGCACTGCCGACCAGCCCCATGACCATGCCCATGATACCGCCTCCGGCCACAGCCGGGGTGGTGTCGCCAGCGGTCTGGCCATCATCGGGCCCCGATGGCGCGGGTTCCGGCGGCTCCGTCGCGGCGGCGGGTTTCGGTGCGGCCTTTTCCTCCGCTCCGGCATCAGCTGCCGGGCCGCTTCGGGGCGGTTCACCGTATGACTGATCTCGGCGGCCGCCGGCACCGGACCGGGTCGCAACTCGTCCAGCGGTGGTACTTCACCGATGAACTGCCCGGGATCACCGTTGGGATACTCAACGCCGTCGATCTGTTGCGGGGCGGGGGCTGCCGGCTCCACGGCGGCGGCCTCCTCTGCCGTACGGTCCTGCAACGATGCCAGTTCATCGTCCTTCAGGGCGATCAGCCGTTTGAGATCCTCGATCAGCGCCTCGTTTTCGGCCAGACGATCGCGGAGTTCGGCATTTTCCTGATTGATGGACTGAAGCTTTTCATTGGCCACCGCCAGTTGCTGTGACAGGTCGGTGCTGTCGCCCTCGGCGTCACCGGTCTGGGCGGCGGCGCCCTGCTCGGCGCCGACCAGCTCGAGGCGCGACTCGGTTTCAGCCGCTTCTGCGGCAGGGGTTTCACTGGCAAGTTCCTCGGCACTATCCACAGGGGCGGGGCTTGCCGTTTCTGCCCGGGTCGCCGGGTCGGCAGCCACGGACTGGCGGGCGCTCTCCCACAGCCCGTGCTGGCTTCTGACCTGCGCCAGTGCCTCGGCCTGACTCATGGCCTCCATCTCGTCCGCATCCGGCATCCGCAGGATGGCGCCTCGCTTGAGGCCATTGATGTTATTGCCGATAAAGGCGTCAGGGTTGACACGCAGCAACGCCAGCATCATCTGATGTGTGGTCACTGCAGCCGGTTTCATGCCATTGGCGATGGACCAGAGCGTCTCACCGCTTTGTACCGGGCCGTAATCGCCGCCGCTGTAAGACGGGGTATACGCCGAGCGGGCCGGACCTGGCCGGCTCATCCTCGGGATAATCACCGGATGACCTGACCTGGATGGTGCGGCGGCAGTGGTTTCCTCTGCCGGCGCCGGGGCTGTTGTACGCGACGGCGCAGCCATCCGGCCCTGGTCCGGCTCATACATCGGCGGATCCAGCAGTACAGTGTACTCGCGAAAGAGCCGTCCCGAAGACCAGTTCAACTCTACCAGGAAATTCAGGAACGGTTCGCGAACCGGCTGGCTGCTGGTGACATGGATGTAATCCGGCCCTGACTCGGGCTCGACCAGCTTGAACTTCAGATCACGCAGGACAGGGGCATAGTCGATGCCGGCGCGGCGAAACGCGGGCTCGTCGGCCAGTCTTACTTGCAGACTGGCGAGCTCATCCGGCGTCGCTGACAACAGGAAAATACGTCCCTCAAAACGTTCATTGAGGGAAGAATCCTGCTCCAGCTTGCCAAGCCCCAGGGCCGATACGGAACCAGCCATGGCCAGCAATACTGCAACAACGAGAGCCCGGAATATCTGCTTCATATCAACATGCACCTGTCTTCGTGCCTAACCGCCCGAATTGAAAGCTACTGCGGATCAAGCAGTATTGAATACTCACGTAGCAGCCGTCCGCTGGCCCACTCGAACTCCAGCACGAAGTTCAATGCCGGCTCCCGTACGGGCTGGTGTGTCGTTACCTGTACCACGGCGCCGCCACTGTCATCACGCTCGATCCGGAAACGAAGATCAAGGGGTTCCCCCGTCTGCGCCTGACGGATTTTCAGGCTCGCCAATGCTTGCTCTGATGCATTGAGGATACCTATGCGGGCTTTAAGCGGCTGATTCAGGCCCGAATCGACTTGCTATCCCCGTCGGCGCCAGGGCGAATGCGGCCCTTCCGGCCAGCAGGAAGGAGCAAAGAACCAGCCCCCAAGCGAGTTTACTGTTCATTATCAAGAGTGATATGTAAGTTTACAGAATATCAGGCACTTGTCACACACCCGACCCATCGGAATGCGATCCGGCGCACAGCCCTACCCCGAGCTCCAGGCTGAACAAAAATTGACCATATCAGCCGTTGCCAAACCTGCGAAGCTCCTTTACAAACGCTCTTTAACTATAGTTTACAAATAGTCTTTTACCAAAATTTCAGCGATTTGAACACTATTTAACGCTGCCCCTTTGCGGACATTGTCGGCTACGACCCATAAATCGATGCCATGAGGATGGGAAATATCATCGCGGATACGGCCGACAAAGACCGCATCCCGGCCCGCCGCTTCGGTGGCGGCGGTCAGGGTAGCCGCCGTCGCAACGGTCGTCGAGCACAGTCACGCCCGGCGCGTTCGCCAGTAACTCGCGTACTTCGTCGGCCGAGATCTTGTTCGGTGGTCTCGATATGCACGGCCTCAGAATGACCATACACCACCGGAATGCGAACCGTGGTCGGATTAATCCAGGATCGCATCGCTTGCCAGGATCTTCTGGGTTTCCCAGACCATCTTCATTTCTTCCTTGGTGTAACCGTTGTCCTGGAATTTATCGATATGCGGCAGCGCATTGAACGCGATCTGCTTCGGATAAACGGCGGATCTCGACTAGCCTGACCGGCAAGCACCGCCCGGCTCTGCTCGCAGCAGCTCCTCGATCGCACGCTGGCCCGTACCCGACACCGCCTGGTACGTGCAGACATTGATGCGTTCAATACCGACGGCATCATGAATCGGTTTCAGAGCCACAACCATCTGGATGGTTGAACAATTCGGATTGGCGATAATACCGCGCGGTCTTGTACTCGGCCAATGGCGTGCGGCATTCACTTCCGGCACGACCAGCGGAATATCCGGGTCTGAGCCGGAACTGCGACGTATTGTCGACCACCACGCAGCCGGCAGCGGCGGCACGCGGTGCATGCACTTCCGACACCGAACCGCCGGCGGAAAACAGGCCGATATCGATACCGCTGAAATCAAAGCCGTCGAGATCCTCGACCGTGATTGATTCACCGCCAAAGTCCAGCTTTTTTCCGGCCGAGCGGCTGCTGGCCAGCAGGTGCAGCCTGTCAATCGGGAAATCACGCTGTTCGAGTATCGCCAGCATGGCTGTCACCACGGCACCGGTCGCACCGGCCACGGCCACATTGAACTGCCTGTCACTCATTTAATTCATTCCTCGTCATTAGTGACTCGTGAAGTGTGAAATGGTTGATCAGAAATTGGAGACAGCTGGGAACCTGGAACCGCTCACTCTGACTCTATATCCAACCACTAATCACCAATAACCAGTTAACTATTTCAACTCATTTAACGCCGCCGACGACGCGCATCGCCCATCTCGCTGCGTCACCAATCGGCGTGTCATCGTCACCGGCACAGATCGCGCGGTTCGCAGGCCCGCCGGCGCAGGCACCTGGCTGACCGCACGCTCGACGCGATCGGCAAGGTCGCGTTCATCCAGCGAATAGCGCAGCATCATGGCCACCGACAGTATGGTCGCCAGCGGATTGGCCAGGTTCTGACCGGCGATATCCGGTGCCGAGCCATGGATAGGTTCATACAAACCCTGGCGGCTGGCGGCCAGCGACGCCGACGGCAGCATGCCGATGGAGCCGGTGAGCATCGACGCCAGGTCCGACAGAATGTCACCGAACATGTTGTTGGTCAGCAGCACATCGAACTGCTTCGGTGCCCGCACCAGCTGCATGGCGGCGTTATCCACATACATGTGAGTCAACGTGATATCCGGATAATCGGCTGCGACTTCGGTCACAACCTCGCGCCACAGTTCGGTCGCCTCGAGCACGTTGGCCTTGTCGATCGAGCACACCCGGCCCTGGCGCTTGCCGGCGATTTCGAACGCTATTCCGGCAATGCGCTTTATCTCGCTTTCGCTGTACCGCTCGGTATTGAAACCCTCGCGTTCACCATTCGGCAGCGTCTGGATGCCGCGCGGTTCACCGAAGTAAATGCCGCCGGTCAGCTCGCGCACGATCATGATGTCGAGATTGGCAACGACTTCCGGCTTCAGTGCCGAGGCCCCGGCCAGCTCTTCGTACAGCATGGCCGGGCGCAGATTGGCGAACAGACCGAGACCGGAGCGCAGCGCCAGCAGGCCGCGTTCCGGCCGTATGGCACGCTCGATAGCATCCCACTTCGGGCCGCCGACGGCACCGAGCAATATGGCGTCGGCCCGGCGTGCGGCCTCCATGGTGGCATCCGGCAACGGTTTGCCGACGGCATCAATCGCCGCGCCACCGAGCAGTGCATGCTTGAGATTCGCATCGAGGCCGTGATGCTGCCTGAGCGCATTCAGCACCTTTTCCGCCTCGGCGACGATCTCGGGACCGATGCCGTCACCCGGCAATATCAGTATCTCACAGGGCATATTTCTAAAGGATTCCTGCCTGAAATCACGCCGCCGAATGCGACGGCCGTCAAAAGTCGCTAAGCATACCGCAATTCACCCGCGCGCTTGAATAACCAGCGCAATCGATTCAATCACTCAGAGTCAGGGCTGTCAGTTGCCAGACGTCCGCATGGAGCGAGAAATCTTGTCTGTACCTGAAACAAGGATTCCTCACATTCGTTCGGAATGACAAAAACCTGCCGACAGGGGAATCAGGCAACCTCGCGCCGGCGTTCGGCGCGCGCAGATTGCCAGGCCGCGGCAATGACCAGTGCCCCGCCGAGCCATTCGCGCGAGTGAATGATCTCGTTGCTCAGCAGCCAGGCCGACACGGCGCCGGCGACGATCTCGAACAGAAAGATCACCGCCGAACGGTATACCGGCAGGTGGGTGACACCATACTGGGCCGTGAAGGTCATCAGTGTCATGCCCAGCAGGCCGAACACGACATGCCGCCAGCCAGCCGGCATGACCGGCTGCGGCAAGTCGCTGCCGGTCAGCAGGATCGCCGACGATGGTCAGTATCAGTACCCCGGTCCATGCCGCCAGCATCTTGAAGCCGATGGGCAGATACCCCGAGCGCCGGACCATGACATTGTTCAGGGCAAAGGCCATGCCCGCCGACAGTGCCAGCCCGTCGGCATAACTCACCGCCGTCGTGAGCACGTCGCCCTGCTGCGGCCAGAGCATGATCACGCCACCGGCCATGGCCAGCAGCAGCGTCAGCACACCGGCACGATCCGGGTGTTCGCGCAGGATCAGCCAGCCGAACAGCACGGTCCACATCGGCGCCATGTAAAACAGCAACAGTACCCGGACAACCGTGCCGTCGAGCACGGCAAGGATGAATGCCAGGTTGGTCCAGCCAGCTGCGGCGGCTATGACGATCAGGTTGACCGGATGACCAGCCAGCTGGCGGCGGAGTCCAATACGCCTGCCCCAGAACCAGGGCAGCAGTGCCAGCAGGGCACCTATATAAATCGTCAGCGTCGTCCACAGACCGGGCAGTCCCATGGACCGGAACTCACGCAGCGGGAACCAGAAAGTCCCCCACAGCGTTGCGGCAAGCAGGCAACTGAGTACGGCCAACAGGGTGCGGCTGGAAGCGGGCATAAGCCGCGTAGCCTAGCAGAAATTCCGCGCATGCAGGCGCTGGCAAACTATACTAAACCGGCCTTTTCCGGTAGCTTGCGCCCCCATGATGAACAAAGGCCTCGACGCACTGCAGCCGTATCCGTTCGAGAAACTGGCGGCATTGTTACGAGACGTTCAACCGGCACCGGATCACAGCCCGATCGATCTGTCGATCGGCGAACCCAAGCACCCGACTCCGGATCTGATCCGCGCGGCCCTGGCGCATAACCTCGACGGTGCATCGCGCTACCCGACGACACACGGTGTTCCCGAACTGCGACTGGCCATCCGCGGCTGGCTGACCAGACGGTTCAAGCTGCCGCCTGACAGCCTCGATGCCGACCGGCACATCATTCCGGTCAACGGTACGCGCGAGGCGCTGTTCGCCTTCGCCCAGTGCGTGGTCGACAGCAGCACCGATACGCCGCTGGTGCTGATGCCGAACCCGTTCTACCAGATCTATGAGGGTGCGGCGTTCCTGGCCGGCGCCGAGCCTGCTTACATCAACTGCCCGCCGGAAAACGGCTTTCTGCCCGACTTTACGACTATCAGCCCGGATAACTGGCGACGCTGCCAGCTGCTGTATTTATGTTCGCCGGGCAATCCGGCCGGTGCCGTCATCCCGCAGGATACCTATGCCCGGCTGTTCCGGCTGGCCGACGAACATGACTTCGTGATCGCGGCGGACGAATGCTATTCCGAGATCTACCCGGATGAAGCCGGCCCGCCAATCGGCATTCTCGAGGCGGCGGCACGCCAGGGACGAACCGATTTCAAACGGCTTGTTGCCTTTCACAGCCTGTCAAAACGCTCTAACGCACCGGGCATGCGTTCCGGTTTCGTCGCCGGTGATGCGGACATCATGAAACAGTTCCTGCGCTACCGCACTTATCACGGCTGTGCCATGGCGCCGTACGCGCAGATGGCCAGCATTGCCGCATGGAACGACGAAAGCCATGTGCTCGAAAACCGCAACCTGTACCGCGAGAAATTCGATCGTGCACTGGAAATCCTGACACCGGTCATGGACGTTGAACGCCCGGCCGGCAGTTTCTACCTCTGGCCGCAGACGCCCGATCGATGACACTGAATTCACCCGCGAACTGCGCCGCCGCGAAAACGTCACCGTGCTGCCCGGCAGCTACCTGTCGCGCGAGTCCGACGGCAGCAATCCCGGTACCAACCGCGTGCGTATTGCACTGGTCGCCCCGGTCGAGGACTGCGTGGCAGCAGCCGAACGCATCCGGGATCTAGTACAATCGCTGTAAGCAAATATTGTCATTTCGTGCGCAGCGAGAATCCTGTCATCCGCATAGTCAAATGACATGCTCAGCAGGCATTACAAGTACAAAGCACTAAGGACGATTTATATGAGCAACATCCAGGAAATCATCAATAACGCCTTCGAGCGCCGCGCCGATATCAATACCAAAAACGCCGGCAGCGAACTCACCTCCGCCGTCGACGAGGCACTGGCCGGGCTGGATAACGGCAGCCTGCGCGTCGCCGAAAAAACAGACGGCGAATGGGTCGTCAACGAATGGCTGAAGAAGGCGGTACTGCTGTCGTTCCGCCTGAATGACAACGAGGTCATCAAGGGCAATTTCACCAATTACTATGACAAGGTGAAGCTGAAATTCAGCGGTCTGGACCAGTCGGCGTTCGACAAGATGGGCATGCGCGTGGTACCACCGGCCACCGCCCGTTACGGCAGCTACATCGCACCGAACACGGTACTGATGCCGAGCTACGTCAACATCGGCGCCTATGTGGACTCCGGCACCATGGTCGACACCTGGGCGACCGTCGGCTCCTGCGCCCAGATCGGCAAGGACGTGCACCTGTCCGGCGGCGTCGGCATCGGCGGTGTACTGGAACCCCTGCAGGCCGCACCGACCATCATCGAGGACAACTGCTTCATCGGCGCTCGCTCGGAAATCGTCGAAGGCGTGATCGTCGGCGAAGGTGCCGTGATCTCAATGGGTGTCTATATCGGCCAGAGCACCAAGATCTTCAACCGCGAAACCGGTGAAACCACGTTCGGCCGAATTCCGCCCGGTGCCGTCGTTGTTTCCGGCAGTCTGCCGCTCTCCGACGGCAGCTACAGCCTCTACTGCGCCGTTATCGTCAAGCAGGTTGATGCCAAGACCCGTGCCAAGGTCGGCATCAACGAGTTACTGCGGATAACCTGATGCATTCAGTCCACCGTCCGGATTGCGTAGGACGACAGCGAGAACTCGTCCGGGTACCTTGTCAATAAATCTGTCACCTTTTCTCGATCAGCATGTCACACTACAGCCCAGTCAGTTGACACGAACCAAAGCCAAGCGAGGCCGGATGATGCTATTCCATCCTGACCTGTGAAATGAGGAATAACTGCAATGTCAAAGCCTGAGGTCGTAATCTGTACTCCGGTACGCACAGCCATCGGCACCTATAACGGCTCGCTGAAGACGACGCCGGCCACGGAGCTGGGGGCGGTGGCCGTCAGGGAGGTGCTTCGCAAGTCGGGCATCGATCCGGCGAAGATCGATGGTGTCGTTATGGGGAACGTGATTCAGGCCGGCAACAAGATGAATCCGGCCCGGCAGGCGGCGATCCACGGTGGAATACCGGTAGATGTTCCGGCCATGACGATCAATCGCGTCTGCGGTTCCGGTGCCCAGGCGGTCGCTTCGGCGGCACAGGAAGTCTGGCTCGGCTTTGCCAAGGCGATGATCGCCGGCGGCATGGAGAACATGGACATGGCGCCCTACCTCATGGGCAGCGGGCGCTGGGGCTATCGCATGGGCGACGCCCAGATCTACGACGCCATGCTGCGGGATGGCCTGAACGATGCGTTCTCCGACCAGCATTCAGGCTGGCACACCGAGGACCTGGTCGAGAAATATCAGGTCAGCCGCGAGGATCAGGATCGCTGGGCGGAACGATCACAACGCCGGTTTTCGGATGCCCAGGCAGCGGGCAACTTTGAGGCCGAGATCGTTGCCGTCGAGATCAAGGGGCGCAAGGGGACCGGAATCCTTCGACAAGGACGAGCACAACCGGCCCGACACGACATTCGAATCGCTCACCGGGCTGAAACCCGCCTTCCGCAAGGACGGAACCATCACCGCCGGCAATGCCCCCGGACTCAACAGCGGTGCGGCCGCGATGATCGTTGCCGAACAGGGCCTTTGCCGAAGCCGAACGATCTCCAACCGGCTGCGCGTCTTGTCGCTTTCGGTGTCGGCGCCGTCGAGCCCGGTCTGTTCGGTATCGGGCCAGTGCCCGCGGTGCGCCAGGCGCTCGATCGCGCCGGCTGGTCGGTCAAGGATCTGGAGCGTGTCGAAATCAACGAGGCCTTTGCGGCCATTGCGCTGGCCGTCCTGCGGGAGCTGGGATTGCCCGAGGATATCGTGAATGTCGAAGGCGGCGCGATCGCCCACGGCCATCCCATCGGGGCAACCGGTGCGATCCTGGCCACGAGGCTGCTTCACTCGATGAAACGCGACGGCCTCAGGCGGGGCATTGCCACACTCTGCATCGGCGGAGGACAAGGCATAGCTCTCGCACTGGAGAGACTGGATTAAAGGAAAACATATTTTCACGATAGGCTCGCATGGCCAGAAACTTCGGGATAAGCAATGACAATGCGGGCCGACTCCGGATCAGCCGGAGGCGTTCTGCATCTCTCCGGCCGTGGTCGTCACAACCATTCAATCATTCCAGGTATGACTCGGAGAACTGCGTAACCGCCGGGAACGCAGAGACTTTCCGGCTTCATGCTGATCTGCTGAAACGACCGCTTACATCGCTATGACGGCATTCAGGGCAGGAGCATGCCGCGGATTGTATAGAAAATGAGTGCGGCCATCAGTGCCGAGGCCGGCACGGTAATGATCCAGGTGGCGACGATGCGCAGTACCAGGGAACGCTTGACCAGTTCCTCGCGGTTGACCTTGCGCAGGCTCTTGCGCTCCTGCTTGGAGATGACGACCGAGGTCGTGTCCTGCTTGCCGCGCTTTTTCAGTTCCTTGAGCATCTGTTTCTTTCTGCTCGCCGAGGCGGGTTCGAACTCGCGCAGGAAATCGTCGAGCACATGCTGTTCCTCGCCGGCGTGATGCTGCTTGATCTCCTCGATCTTGCGCGCGTAACTGGTCTTCAGGTATTCGCGCAGGAAGCCGACGCCGAATACGGCACCGACCGCGGTATGCGTTGAACTGATCGGGATACCGAGCTGGCTGGCGATGATGACGGTAATAGTCGCGGCCATGGCAATGCAGTAGGCGCGCATCTGATCGAGATCGGTCACCTCGGAACCGACGGTTCTGATGACCCGTGGCCCGAACAGCGCCAGGCCGACGGACAGCCCCAGAGCGCCGATCATCATCACCCAGAACGGGATCGCCGCCTGCCCGGCAAAGTTCGCCACCATGCGCGATGCACGTCGACGATGGCCGCCAGCGGGACCGACGGCATTGGCGACGTCATTGGATCCGTGCGCAAAACACAACAGCGCCGCGGCAAAGATCAACGGTATATTGAACAGACTGTTCACCGACGGTTTGCTGTTCTCGATGTCGGCGGCGTTGCGCCGGAGGATAGGCCGCAGGAACACAAAGGCCACCAGCGCGACCAGCAGGCCGTAGAACAGTGATTCCACGAAACCGAATGACAGCACCTTGCCCATGCCCTTGGTCAGCAGGTAAGTCGTGAATGCCCATACCATCAGTGCCAGCAGGAACGGTACGCTCCTGCCCGCCGCGATGGTCATGTCGGTCTTGTAGGTAATGCTGTGCTTGATGATGTACAGAAAGGAGGCGGCGATGATCCCGCCCATGAGCGGCGAGATCACCCAGCTGGCGACGATCTTGCCGACCAGGTGCCAGTCGGCGATGCCGAAGCCGGCGGCGGCGACACCGGCGCCCAGCACGGCGCCGACGATGGAATGCGTGGTGGACACCGGCGCGCCCATCGGAGGTGGCGATATTGAGCCACATGGCCGCGGCCAGCAGCGCGGCCAGCATCAGCCAGACGAACGTGCGGGTATCCGGGATCAGGCCGGGATCGATGATGCCCTTGCGGATGGTTTCGGCGACATTGCCGCCGGCGATGAGAGCTCCCGCAGCCTCGAAAATGGCGGCGATCAGCAGTGCGCCGCCCAGTGTCAGCACGCCGGCCGCCACCGCGGGACCGACATTGTTGGCGACATCGTTGGCGCCGATGCCCATCGCCATGTAGGCGCCGACGGCGGCGGCAATCACCAGCATCATGCTCACATGGCCGTCACCGTAAAAATAGGTGTAGATAATGACGCCGATGATAAACAGCAGCGCCAGTCCGAACTTAAGCAATCTGCCTGCCGCAGTATTATCCGCCCCGATCAGCGGCCCGCTCACGGCCTCAAGCGCCATGCTGCCTCTCCTCCGTCGTTATTATTATTCGTGCAGGCGGCATAGTAATCGAATTGTAACTATCCGGTCACATCGCCTTCCAGCCACACGACAGCGAAATACTGAAAAAGGCCGTTTTGTGCAGAATGTGAGTATCTACTTGCCACCTGGCCGCGATGCCAACTGCATCACAGATATGCAACCCGGTTGTGAACGGCATCACAGCAACAAAATCCCCTGCTGTAAGTATGGAAAATTACTGACTATTCTTTCAGCAGCCTCTCCCTGACCAACGCAGTCACTTACATCATGATATTTATCGAAAAATTCACTTGATCCTGATGCTTGGCTCGATTCTGCTGCTGCAGGGATGCGCAGCAGCAGCACTGACAGCAGGCGGCATCGCTGCCGGTGTTGGCGTAAATCACACGCTCAGCGGCATTACCTATAAAACCGTCATCGCTCCGCTGCCAAATACAAGGCTAGCGGCACTGAAGGCGCTGAACCGCATGGAAGTGGACATTAAAAAAGATGAGGAAACAGAAGATGGCTGGCTGATTACGGGTGATGCAGCGGACAGGGATATCGACATACAGCTGGAGCGCCTGACACCGACTACCACGCGTATGCGGGTAACGGTCAACAAGGACAACAGCCTGCTCAAGGATCGGGCAACGGCGACCGAAATCATCGCCCAGTCGGTACAGCGGCTGGAACAGGACGAGAAACGTACGGCCCAGAACTGAAGCTTGTAAAAAATCCTCACTATGTTTTAAGGAGGTGCCATGCAACAGTTAATGACAATACCTGTTATTGCATTCCTGATACTGTCTCCCTCCGTGCTGGCCCAGTCAGCCACGGAAACTGGAACAGACTTGGGAACTACAGCAACAACCAACGGGTTTGATGAACTGTCCCCCGGCAGCAAGATGATTGCCCGTTCCCTCATGGATGCACAAACCTTGCCTGCTGACGGCACGACCCAACCCTGGAGCCTTGATGACATTGCAGCCGCGCGTTCGGAAACCGGGTGGGGCAATGTCTTCAAACACATGCAGGCCGAGGGTCTGATCGAGGCAAAGAACCTCGGCGAAGTCGTCAGTGCCCATGCAATCGCCACGCACAGGCCCATCACTGAAGGTGCCGCCCTGGAGGCTGGTATACCGCCTGACAGTGGTGTCAACGAAGAATTTTCGGGCGGAGACATGGCCGGGGAAACCACTGCAAGTGAGACACCCGCTGATATAGACGGTTCGTTCGAAAGCCTTTCAACAGGTAACAAGAAGATCGTGCGTTCGCTGATGGATGCACAAACCCTGCCCGGCGACAGTTCCGTCGAGCCGTGGACGCTGGACCGGATCGCCGCGGCCAAGAATGAAACCGGCTGGGGCAATGTCTTCCAGCAAATGCAGGCCGAAGGACTGATTGATGCCAAAAACCTGGGTCAAGTGGTAAGCCAGTACCAGCTTCATAATCTGCCCACAACGCCGGCTGCCGATGCAGCGATCTCTACGGCTGCAGTAGCGGGATCAACCAGCGCCGATCGTCTGCCGGAACAGGCCCATGACAATGCCGCCGGTCAAGCCGATAAAGGCCTGGTCACCGCTGTCGGAGGAAACAGCAATAATGCTGGCGGGATAACGACCGCTGCCGGTTCTGCCAGTGGCAATGCCTACGGCCTGAACAGACACTCAGTCAGCGCAGCCGGCGACATAACGGCTGCGAGCGGCACTGCTATTGGAGGCAATGCAGCAGCCAACAGTGCCGGTGTTTCCGCAGTCAGCAACAGCAGCAATGCCGCTGTAACAGCGGGTACGAGTGCTGTAAGCAACAGTACCGCTGGCACAAATAACGGACAAGGTTTTGCGTATGGACGCTCCAGGTAATTATCCTTACTAACGTACAAAAAGGGCGGCCAATTGGCCGCCCTTTTTTGTTCACGATACAGTCGTTTATCAAGCAGTCTTAGCCGTCGCGCCGGTATCTTCTTCGACTGCCTCGAAATCGTCTTCCATCTGGCCGAGATACTTGTCGGCATCGAGCGCGGCCATGCAGCCAAAGCCGGCCGAGGTAATCGCCTGGCGGTAAACGTGATCACAGACGTCGCCGGCGGCGAATACGCCTTTGACCGAGGTTGCGGTGGCGTTGCCCGCCTGACCGCTCTTGATGTAGATGTAGCCTTCCTCGTTCATATCAAGTTGGCCGCGGAATATACCGGTATTCGGATCGTGGCCGATGGCAATGAACAGGCCGGCGATGTCAATTTCCTGCGTCTCGCCTGTTTTGGCGTGCTTGAGACGGGCGCCGGTCACGCCGCTGTCGTCGCCGAGGACTTCATCAAGCACATGATCCCAGATGATATTGACATTGCCGTTTTTTCCCTTTTCGAACAGTTTGTCCTGCAGGATCTTCTCGGCGCGCAGCTCGTCGCGGCGATGGATCAGCGTCACCTCGGCTGCAATATTCGATAAATACAGCGCTTCCTCGACTGCGGTATTGCCGCCGCCGATCACTGCCACCTTCTGACCCTTGTAAAAAAAGCCGTCGCAAGTGGCGCAGGCTGACACGCCCTTGCCCATGAAGGCACTCTCGGATTCCAGACCCAGGTAGCGGGCACTCGCACCCGTTGAAATAACCAGTGCATCGCAAGTATATGAACCGGCGTCACCTTCCAGCAAAAACGGCCGCCGGGTCACACCGGCAGTATGAATGTGATCAAAGATGATTTCCGTTCCGAAGCGCTCGGCATGCTTTTGCATGCGCTCCATCAACGCCGGACCCTGCAGACCTTCGACATCGCCGGGCCAATTATCCACATCAGTCGTGGTCGTCAGCTGACCGCCGGGCTGTATGCCCGTGATCATGACCGGCTCGAGATTGGCGCGTGCTGCATAGACAGCAGCCGTGTAGCCGGCTGGTCCTGAACCCAGGATCAGCAATCGGATATGTCTTGGCGTCTGGTTGCTCATGACGGATTACCTTGTCTGTAATCGAGTGTAGTGAATTCTGTGGTTAATAACAGGCCGGTGTGGTTGTCCACACCGGCCCCCGTACCGGAATACCGGCCCCGCTTTACAGGGACTCGGCGTTTTCCTTCAGGTATTCGGCGACACCGTTGGGATCGGCCTTCATACCCTTCTGGCCTTTCTGCCAGCCCGCCGGGCAGACTTCACCATGTTCCTCGGTGAACTGCAGGGCCTCGACCAGACGGATCATCTCGTCGACGTTCCGGCCCAGCGGCAGATTGTTGACTGTCTGGTGCTGAACAATACCGTCCTTGTCGATCAGGAATGAGCCGCGCAGGGCGACGCCGTCCGGATGCTCGATGCCGTAGGCGCGGACGATCTCGTGCTTGACGTCGGCGACCAGCGGGAACTGCACGTTGCCGATACCGCCATTTTCGACCGGTGTCTGCTTCCAGGCAAAGTGCGTGAAGTGCGAGTCGATGGAGACACCGACCAGCTCAACACCGAGTTCCCTGAAGCGATCGATACGATTGTTGTGGGCAATGATTTCCGACGGACAAACAAAGGTAAAGTCCAGCGGCCAGAAAAACAGGACCACATACTTGCCGCGCAGATCGGACAGCTTGAAGTCTTCCTTGAACGTGCCGTCCGGCATCACTGCGGCGGCGGTAAAATCGGGTGCTTGTTTCGTCACGAGGACACTCATGTTGCTAACCTCCTGAATTTGTGGATTTAATACAACGAGTTAATTTGTGTATGTGTCATTATAGATGCGCTGCAGCATAAATTAAATTGAATTTAATAATTAAGTTGATAGTTTTTTACTATCAATAAAAGGGCGCTAACCGTCCAGGAGTATCGGCTAACGGGTACGGCCGGAATGGAAGGGGCTAGTCCTCGTATGACGGATTGGCATCATTGATCATCGCCTGGACGGCATTCTGCAGGTCATCATTCTGCTTGGCCTCCAGCAGCGTCTCCAACTCCGGCACATTCAGTGACGGGTCTTCCTGTTTCAGCAGCTCGTAGACCTCGACGGTATAGGACAGGCCGGCCACGGTATCGTCCAGCTGGGTTTCATCCTTGAGTTGGGAATCGAAATTGCCGGCCACGAACGCCGACAACAACAGGGCCCTGGCGCGCATTGGCATGGGACGTTCCGGCCGCATCCACGGCACCAGTTTATCGGTCATGGATACATGGACATCGCCGTCTTCCTTGACGTAGGTCATGAAGACACTGGCGGCTTCCAGATTGTGCAGCGGATCCTTCTGGAAAGACTGCAGGGCATCTACAGCCTCGGAACGGGCAACGGTCTGCTCGGCCTCGCGCGGCGGTTCTTCGGCCTGTCCGGCAATGGATGCAGTAATAAATACGAGGCCCAGAAACAGGGCCGGGCAACGGTTGCGTAAACTCATAAATAACCTTTCATTGATTGGTGTTGTAATTAGATGGCTGTGCAGCATTTCGTTTCGCGATATTCAGCCCTCGCCAATGGCACTGCGCACGACATCGGCGAGCTGATTGGACAGCTGTTCTACGCAGATGGCGTCTTCGCCTTCGACCATGACACGGACCACCGGCTCGGTCCCGGACGGCCGCAGCAGCACCCGGCCCTGCCGGCCAAGGGTGGATTCGGCATCCCTGACTGCCTGCTGTACCGCCGGCAGGCTGACGACTTCCACTTGTTTCGATAATTGTACATTGACCAGCATTTGCGGCAGCTTGTGCATGCCGGCCTTTAGCTCGCCCAGCGTTTTGCCAGTGCGATGCATGATTGCCAGCACCTGCAGCGCCGAGATAAGACCATCACCGGTTGTGGTCAGATCGAGGCACAGGATATGGCCAGAGGTTTCGCCGCCGAGTACCAGTTTCCGCTCGGTCATGGCCTCGAAGATATAGCGATCGCCGACTTTGGTGCGATGAAAATCAAGGCCCATGGCGCGAATGGCCAGTTCAAGGCCAAGATTGCTCATGTGCGTGCCAACCACGATACCATTGAGTTCCTGCGGCCGATCCGAAGCCATGATGTAGAGCAGTTCATCACCATCGAGCAATTCACCGCGATCATCCACCATCACCACCCGGTCGCCATCACCGTCAAAGGCGATACCAAGATCGGCGCCGGTCGACTGGACCGTCTGCCGCAGCTGTTCCGGCGCCGTGGCACCGCATTCGTGGTTGATGTTCAGTCCGTCGGGCCTATTGCCGATCGGCGTGACCCTCGCGCCCAGTTCCTCCAGCAACGCCGGCGCAATCTGATAGGTGGCTCCGTTGGCACAGTCCACAACGATATGAAGCCCTTCCAGATTCAGGCGCGAGCGGATAGTGCTCTTGCAGAATTCCATGTAGCGGCGCGGAGCATCGGTAAAACGGCGCGCCCGGCCCAGGCTGGCCGAAGTCACCGTTGTCAGCGGCCTGTCCATTTCTTCTTCAATTGCCATCTCCATGGCATCGGGTAACTTGGCGCCGTTACCCGCAAAAAACTTGATGCCGTTGTCTTCAAACGGATTATGCGAAGCACTGATGACGATTCCGGCAACCGCACGGGTATTTTGCGTGAGATAGGCAATAGCGGGTGTGGGCAACGGACCCAGCAGGCTGATATCCATGCCGGCAGCTGACAAACCCGACTCCAGTGCCGACTCGAACATGTAACCGGACAGCCTGGTGTCCTTGCCGATAAGTATCTGGCCGCTGTGGCCGCGGCCGATAACACGCCCGGCCGCCCAGCCGAGTTTCATAACGAATTCGGGAGTTATCGGTCCTTTACCAACCCTGCCGCGGATGCCATCGGTGCCGAAATACTTTCTTTGCACGCTGCTTATACCCTGTGGGAGTGGATTCTATCCACGATTACTCAAATGGAAATGTCGCCGATTGTAATCGGCTCCCACACAAATCAAAACCGACATAGGCTTCATCTTATCGAACAAACACAATCTTGCCCTGCTTTTCTGAGGGTGGATGATAAGCAAACCGGCTGGCCAAGGCCACAATCCTAACAAGATACGCTTCACGAGAAACGAGATACGCATAACAGGCAAGCGTAAAATGCTTGCCTGTTATGCCGGTTCCGGCGGACCGCTGACCGACGGACCTGTATCCCGATCGCCCGCCTTATCAGTGGCGGTATCTTCGTCACCGGCACTCTTCGGTTTACCGGGCGGCTGACTGTCATCCCAGCCGGCCGGCGGGCGCGGGGTTTTACCCTGCATGATGTCATCGATCTGATCCGAGTCGATGGTTTCATACTTGATCAGCGCCTCGGCCATCAGGTGCAGTTTATCCAGGTTTTCCGTAAGTATCTTCTCGGCGCGCGAGTAATTCTCGTCGATGATGTTGCGTAGTTCCTGATCGATGAGGTGCGTCGTTTCATCCGAAACTTCCTTGTGCTTGGTCACCGAATGACCGAGAAATACTTCACCCTCGTCATCACTGTAAGTCAGCGGACCGAGCTTTTCCGACAGGCCCCACTTGGTCACCATGTTGCGTGCCAGCTCTGTGGCGCGCTTGATGTCGTTGGAGGCGCCTGTGGTCACGTGTTCCTTGCCGAAGATCAGCAACTCGGCAATACGGCCGCCGAACAGACTGCAGATCTGACTATTCAGGCGCTCCTTGCTGTAACTCAGGCGATCCTCTTCCGGCAGGAACATGGTAACGCCCAGTGCGCGGCCACGCGGGATGATGGTGACCTTGTAAACGGGATCGTGTGACGGCATCAGCCGGCCGACGATGGCATGCCCCGACTCGTGATAGGCCGTCAGCTTCTTCTCCTGCTCGCTCATGACCATCGAGCGGCGCTCGGAACCCATCATGATCTTGTCCTTGGCGCGCTCGAAATCCTCCATTTCGACATGGGTCTTGTCGGCGCGCGCGGCGAACAGTGCCGCTTCATTTGCCAGATTCGCGAGATCGGCACCGGAAAACCCGGGGGTGCCACGGGCAATAATAGCCGGATTGACGTTGTCGCCCAGTGCGACCTTGCGCATGTGCACCTTGAGAATCTGCTCGCGGCCGCGGATATCGGGCAGCGGGACCACTACCTGGCGATCGAAACGCCCCGGGCGCAGCAGTGCCGGGTCTAGCACGTCGGGGCGATTGGTTGCGGCAATAACGATTACGCCTTCGTTACCCTCGAAACCGTCCATTTCCACCAGCAACTGATTCAGGGTCTGCTCGCGTTCGTCATGACCGCCACCTAGACCGGCACCGCGCTGGCGGCCAACCGCGTCGATTTCATCAATAAAGATAATGCACGGCGCATGTTTTTTGGCCTGCTCGAACATGTCACGCACACGCGAGGCACCGACACCGACAAACATCTCGACGAAGTCAGAACCGGAAATCGTGAAGAATGGCACCTTGGCCTCACCGGCAATCGCCTTGGCGAGCATGGTCTTGCCGGTCCCCGGTGGTCCCACCATCAGCACACCACGCGGGATATGGCCGCCGAGCTTCTGGAACTTGGTCGGGTCCTTGAGGAAATCAACCAGTTCGGCAACCTCCTCCTTGGCCTCCTCGACACCGGCGACATCACTGAACGTCACCTTGACCTGTTCCTCGTTCATCAGCCGCGCCTTGCTCTTACCGAACGACAGTGCGCCGCGACCGCCGCCACCGCCCTGCATTTGCCGCATGAAGAATATCCACACAGCGATCAGCAACAGCATCGGGAACCAGGAAATAAATATCTGTGTCAGCAGCCCCTGTTGATCGGGCGCCTTGCCTTCAATGCTGACATTACTATCGAGCAGCGTGCCGATCAGGGCATCGTTGCTGCTTTCAGGACTGTAAGTCATGAAGCGGCCGCCATCCTGTTTCATGCCCCGGATGGTCTGACCCTCAATGGTGACGGAGGTAACTTCACCGCTTTTGACCGCACTGAGGAACTGAGAATATTTCATCTCGTTCGCCATTTCCGGCGCGCCGAAGTTACGGAATACCATCATCAGTACCAGGGCAATAATCACCCAGAGCACCAGATTTTTTGCCATGTCGTTCAATCTAATTCCTCACAACGTCCTGATTGCCATAAAGAAACTCTGTTATTCACTATACATTATAGCCACGCGCAAGGACATACACCTCGCGCGAGGCATCTTTAGAGGCCTGTGGTTTTCGAGTCACAATCTCACGAAAATGTTCCCGCAAATCCGTAACATACGCATCCAGTTCCACGCCCTGGAACAGCTTGATCAGAAAATGCCCGCCCGGTTTCAGTGTCTGGCGGGCCATGCCGGACAACAGGCGTGCCAGTTCCACCATATTGGCCTGATCCGTCACGTTGATACCTGTTAGATTGGGGGCCGCATCGGAAATTACAAGGTCGGCACGCTGTTCGCCCAGCCAGATCATGCACTGCTCTACCAGGCCGGGATCAGCCAAATCACCCTGGATGATATCAACTCCCTCTATGGGATCCATGGCGAGGCGATCGATGGCCAGTATACGGCCGTTTCCCCCGAGCCGCTCGCGGGCATACTGCGACCAGCTGCCAGGTGCCGCCCCCAGATCGATGATGGTCTGGCCCGGTCTGAACAGTTTTTCCCGTCGGTCGAGTTCAGCCAGCTTAAAAGCCGAACGGGCACGATATTTGGCGGCCCGGGCCTGACGGACATAGGGATCGCCGCTGTGCTTCCGGAACCAGCCGCGGCTGCGGGACCGGCTCATACCGTGAATCGTGAAACGTGAAACGTGAATCGCATAGCTATTACGAACACTGACGAACAACGATTCACGAGTAACGATTCACGTTATTCATATCGTACTTCCAGAATCTCGTATTCAACTTCACCACCGGGTGCCTGGACACTGGTAACATCACCTTCGTTCTTGCCGATCAGCGCACGTGCAATCGGTGAATTGATAGAAATCAGGCCGGCATCAATGTCGGCTTCCATCTCACCGACGATCTGGTAGGTAACCTCGGTATCCTTCTCCAGGTGCAAAAGATCGACCGTTGCACCGAAAACAACCTTGCCGTTGGCATTCAATGTCGTAACATCAATGATCTGCGCGTCGGCAAGGTGGGATTCGATTTCCTTGATGCGGCCCTCGATAAAACTCTGCTGTTCCTTGGCAGCATGATATTCCGCATTCTCACTCAGGTCGCCATGCGCACGTGCCTCGGCAATAGCCTCAATAATCTTTGGCCTCTCAACGGATTTCATCCGGTTGAGCTGTTCGCGCAGTTTCTCCGCGCCTCTGGCTGTCATTGGCGATTTACTCATGCGTACTGATAACTCCCTGATGCAGGTCCTGCAGCCGGTTAACGCGATGCGAATCCTTTTCCTTGAGAGCAAGAATGGTAGCGGTCGCGCCGGCCATGGTGGTCGTGTAGAACACCTGGTGCTGCAGGGCGGTGCGCCGAATCGTGAACGAGTCGGCGATCGCCTGTTTGCCTTCTGTCGTATTCACGATGAGGTTAATCTCGTCATTTTTCAACATGTCCACGATATGCGGCTGGCCTTCCCTGACCTTGTTCACACCAAGACATTTCAGGCCGGCATCGCGCAGTGCGCGTGCCGTGCCATGCGTGGCACACAGAGTAAAGCCGAGCCGGTCCAGCTCCGCCGCAACGATCTGGGCCTGGGCCTTGTCGGCATCACGGACGCTGATAAAAGCCAGGCCATTGCGCGGGATAAGCTGATTGGCGGCCAGCTGGGCCTTGCCGTAGGCCTCACCGAAATTCATGCCAATACCCATGACCTCGCCGGTGGACTTCATCTCAGGCCCCAGTAACGGGTCGACACCGGGGAACTTGATAAACGGGAATACCGCTTCCTTGACTGAATAATAGTCGGGAACAATCGCCTGTGTGAAATCCTGTTGTTTGAGCGTCTGCCCGACCATGCAGCGGGCGGCAATCTTGGCGAGTGGCTCGCCGGTCGCCTTGGAGACAAATGGGACAGTACGCGAGGCGCGCGGGTTCACTTCCAGTACGAAAATCGCACCATTCTGGATCGCGAACTGGACATTCATCAGCCCGACGACATTCAGGCCCCGGGCCATGCTGTGTACCTGCTCGGCGATCTGGTCCTGGACTTCCCTGCTCAGACTGTGCGGCGGCAGGCAGCAGGCCGAGTCACCGGAGTGCACGCCCGCCTGTTCGATGTGTTCCATGATGCCGCCGATGACGACATCGGTACCGTCGGATACGGCATCCACATCCACTTCAATGGCATCATTCAGAAAACGATCCAGCAAAACCGGCGATTCGTGCGATACCGATACCGCCTTGTCCATGTACTCACGCAGGTCTTCCTCGCTGAAAACGATCTCCATGGCCCGGCCACCTAGCACATAGGATGGCCTGACGACGAGCGGATAATCGATCTCCTCGGCCAGAGTGATGGCCTGTTCCAGCGTGCGCGCCGTGCGGTTCGGCGGCTGCTGCAGATTAAGGTCATTCAACAATCGCTGGAAGCGTTCCCGGTCCTCGGCCAGATCGATCGAATCCGGTGACGTGCCGATAATCGGTGCACCGGCCCTGTCCAGCGACCGTGCCAGTTTCAGCGGCGTCTGGCCACCGTACTGAATGATGATCCCCTCAGGTTTTTCCAGATCGATGATCTCAAGCACATCTTCAAGTGACAGCGGTTCAAAATACAAACGGTCGGAAGTATCGTAATCCGTCGATACTGTTTCCGGATTACAGTTCACCATGATCGTTTCATAACCGAGTTCGCGCATGGCGAATGCGGCATGCACGCAGCAGTAATCGAATTCAATGCCCTGGCCGATACGGTTGGGACCTCCGCCGAGCACCATGATCTTTCTGCGATCGGTCGGCTCGGCCTCGTTCTCTTCCTCGTAGGTCGAATACATGTAGCCAGTCGGCGTGGCGAATTCAGCGGCACACGAATCGACACGTTTATAGACCGGCCGGATATTGTGCTCATGGCGCAGACCGCGGATTTCATCCTCATGAGTGCCCAGCAGCCGGGCCAACCTCCGATCGGAAAAACCCTTGCGCTTGAGCTGAACGATACGCTCGGCCGTCAGGCCGGCCAGGCCGTCGGTCTTGACCTGGCCTTCCTCGAGCATCAGATCGTGGATCTGGGCGAGGAACCAGGGATCGATCCAGGTATGGTCATGAACTTCCTCGATAGTCATGCCGAATCGAAATGCCTCGCCGATATACCAGAGGCGCTCTGCACGCGGTACACGCAATTCGGCAATGATCTTGTCCATCACATCGGGTTCGTCCGCCTTCAGCCGTTCGGTAAAACCGTCATGATCGGTCTCCAGGCCGCGAATGGCCTTCTGCAGTGACTCCTGGAACGTCCGGCCGATGGCCATGACTTCGCCGACCGATTTCATCTGGGTGGTCAGGCGATCATCCGCGTGCGGAAATTTTTCAAAGGTAAACCGCGGTATCTTGGTAACGACATAGTCTATGGTCGGCTCGAACGAGGCCGGCGTTGCACCGCCGGTAATTTCATTCGCCAGTTCATCCAATGTGTAACCGACAGCCAGCTTGGCAGCAACCTTGGCGATGGGGAAACCGGTCGCCTTGGATGCCAGCGCCGAGGAACGCGAGACGCGCGGGTTCATTTCGATCACGATCAGCGAGCCGTCAGCCGGATTGACCGCAAACTGAACATTGGACCCGCCGGTCTCGACACCGATCTCGCGCAATACCGCAATCGATGCATCGCGCATGATCTGGTATTCCTTGTCGGTCAGGGTCAGTGCCGGTGCCACGGTGATCGAATCACCGGTGTGTACGCCCATGGGATCGACGTTTTCGATCGAGCAGATAATGATGCAATTATCGTTACGGTCCCGCACCACTTCCATTTCGTATTCCTTCCAGCCGAGCACCGACTGTTCCAGCAATACTTCATGGTTCAGGGATTCTTTCAGGCCGCGTTCAACAATGTCATTGAACTCTTCGCGATTATAGGCGATACCACCACCGGAACCGCCCATGGTAAACGACGGCCGGATAATGGTCGGAAAACCGATATCAGCCTGAATGGCCCGTGCCTCTTCCAGGGTATGGGCAATCTCTGAGTGTGGGGTCGCCAGGCCTATGCGCGCCATGGCTTCGCGGAACAACTGGCGGTCCTCGGCCTTGTCGATGGCCTCACGCGAGGCACCGATAAGCTGTACTCCATGCTTTTCAAGAATACCGCGCTTGTAGAGATCGAGAGCGCAGTTCAGTGCCACCTGGCCGCCCATGGTTGGCAACAAGGCGTGCGGCTGTTCTTTTTCGATTATTTTCTCGACCACCTGCCAGCGTACCGGCTCGATGTAGGTCGCATGGGCCATTTCCGGATCCGTCATGATGGTGGCCGGATTCGAATTCACCAGAATGACACGATAACCCTCTTCCTTCAGCGCCTTGCAGGCCTGGGCGCCGGAATAATCAAACTCACAGGCCTGACCAATGACGATCGGGCCGGCTCCTATGATAAGAATGGATTCAATGTCGGTTCTTTTAGGCATTATTTAGTCAAAAGTCCGCGAATGAACGCAAATAAACGCGAATAAGAATTCAAATGGCTTTATGTTCAGCATAATTCAAAACTATTCTTTTGATACCAAGTCGAGGCGAACCAAAATTCAACAAAAGCCCCGCATTTAAATTACCCGCCTTGAGGTAATTCATTACTTGTGCTTCGTGTTCAGAGCGCAACTGGCTTAAAGCTTTCAGTTCTAAAATTAATTTATCTTCAACTATAAAATCCGCATAAAAATTGCCAACAATTTTGTTCCTATAACTTACTTGTAGTGGCTTTTGCCGTTCAAATGACAATTCCGACTTCATCAGCTCGATTGCAAGAGCATTTTCATACACAGATTCTGTAAAACCCACACCCAAAGTGCTGCTGACTGTCATGGCACAACCTATTACTCGTTCAGAAATCCTTTTCTGAAATTCCATAAGTCACCTGCTATTCCCTCGGATTTGTCATCCCATTCGCGTTCATTTGCGTTCATTCGCGGACTGCATTAATTCAATAAAGTGGTCAAACAGGGGTTTAACATCATGCGGACCCGGGCTGGCTTCGGGATGCCCCTGAAAACCGAACGCCGGTGCGGTTTTATGATGAATACCCTGCAGTGTTCCATCGAACAGCGACCGGTGTGTCGTTTTCATGTCCTCTGGCAGTGACGTTTCATCCACTGCAAAGCCGTGATTCTGGCTGGTAATCATCACGCGGCCCGAATCGATATCGACCACGGGATGATTGGCGCCGTGATGCCCGAACTTCATCTTGATAGTCCTGCCGCCGCCGGCCAGGCCCAGCAGCTGATGGCCAAGGCAGATGCCGAAGGTCGGCACCTGAACGGCAATGCACTCGCGAATGGCATCAATCGCGTAATCGCAGGGGTCCGGATCGCCCGGGCCATTGGAAAAAAATAGGCCGTGCGGCTTTTCCGCCAGCACTTCCTTGATTGGTGTTTTCGCCGGCACGACGGTAAGGCGGCAGCCGAGATCGGTGAGAATGCGCAGGATATTGCGCTTGATACCATAATCATAGGCAATGACATTCCATTGCAGCGTATCGGCCGCGACTTCGCCGTCGCCGTCATGCAGCTGCCAGCTGCCCTTGCGCCATTCGTAGGCACTGTCGGTAGTCACCTCCTGGGCCAGATCAGCGCCCTTGAGGCCGGCACATTCACGCGCCGCGCCGACAGCGGCCTTTTCATCGATATCATCACCAGCGACGATACAACCACGCTGGGCACCCTTCTCACGCAGAAGCCGGGTCAGGCGGCGGGTATCGATATCGGCGATCGCAACAATACCATTCTGGACGAGGTAATCCCGCAGCGGGGATGTCGAACGCCAGTTACTGAGCTCTACCGGCAGGTCGCGTATCACCAGCCCCGCGGCATAGATACGCAGGGATTCTTCATCTTCCGGATTGGTGCCGACATTGCCGATATGCGGCTGGGTCAGTGTGATGATCTGTTTGTAATAAGAGGGATCAGTGAGGATTTCCTGATAACCGGTAATTGCCGTATTGAAAACAACCTCTCCCACAGTCTGTCCTTCTGTGCCGATGGCGCGGCCATTGAACAGACTGCCGTCTTCGAGCGCCAGCAGGGCCGGTTTAGCCAATAGAAAGTCTCCACAATGATGAAATCGAACGCCAGACATGCAAAGCGGGAGTCACCCGCCGGGTACTCCCGCTCCTAGAACTGCCGGAATTTTACCGAACTTGCCCCGCCTGGTCTATGCACTGCAAGTTATTGCATGAATAACCTAACTTAATGATTCAGAAACCAAAATCCAATCGGGACTGGCTCTGCTCCTGACTGCGGACTGAAATTCATCAAACTTTGAAGCACATCACAGCCACGTGCCGTACCGCCAGGACCGGATGCCGTCCGTGCACGCTGAACCAGCTTTCTGGCCGCACAAGGCATATCGAATGGTTACTGAAGGGCACCGGTTCCTGTCGTACCCGGATGATAAATAGTAACCAGAGAGATCGTCATTAATGCTGCCGGCCGCCTCACATGTCCGCTGCCTCGGTTCGATAATGATTGAATGACTGCTACGCCAGGCAAGCGGCTGCAAAGCCGTCGCCACGGGCACCGGCAGCTGACACCCTGTTTATATGAGAATGATTCATATTCTTGCGTAGATATTTGCTGAGGGTGGCCCCGCAGCAGCGCATCCGGGTGGAACCAGGGGCGAGTCGTGACACGTCAAAAAAATTGCAGGTCGGAGTCACTTTCGGACTGGCACAACCCAACATCTATGTATTATTGTTCTGGCATTACCCAGATATTGAATAACAACCTATTAGACCGAGTCTGAACAGCCGATGAAAAAAGCCCCTGAATCCCTGGAACTCGCCTCCCAACAGGTCAGCCGTGACGTGCTGCTGGAAAAGTATGCCAAAGGCGACGAAGCCAGCATTGAAGACGTCCGCCAACGCGTGGCCCGAGTGCTGGCGCTGCTGGAACCGGACCCGGACCACTGGGACGCGGTTTTTTACCAGGCCCAGAGCGAGGGTTTTATACCTGCCGGACGCATCAATTCCGCCGCCGGGACCGAGCTCTGCGCCACGCTCATCAACTGTTTCGTGCAGCCGGTCGGTGACTCCATTACCGAGATCATCAACGGCAAACCGGGCATTTACACGGCGCTGGCGGAAGCCGCCGAGACCATGCGCCGCGGCGGCGGTGTCGGCTATGACTTTTCCGCCATCCGCCCCAAGGGCGCGCTGGTTCGCGGCACCAATTCCCGCGCCAGCGGCCCGATTTCCTACATGCGGGTATTCGACCGCTCCTGCGAGACCGTCGAGTCGGCAGGCTCGCGGCGCGGCGCCCAGATGGGCGTGCTGCGCTGCGATCATCCCGATATCGAGGAGTTCGTGCATGCCAAGGACAAGACCGGTGAACTGACCAACTTCAATATCAGCGTCGCCGTGACCGATGCCTTCATGCGCGCGGTCGAGGCGGACACCGAATTCGAGCTGGCTCACCAGGTCGAGCCCGGTGACGACCTGAAACAGGCCGGGGCCTACCAGCGGGATGACGGCTTATGGGTGTACCGGCGCATCAACGCCCGCCAGCTGTGGGCCGATGTAGCCGCCTCGACCTATGACCATGCCGAACCCGGCGTGCTGTTTATCGATCGCATGAACAGCGACAACAACCTGCATTACTGCGAGGTTATCGAAGCGAGTAATCCATGCGCCGAACAGCCACTGCCTTCTTACGGCTGCTGCTGCCTGGGCAGCCTGAACCTGACCTGTTTCGTGCGCGAGCCTTTCACGCCGCAGGCGCATTTCGATTTCGATGCCTTCACGAATGTCATCGAGCCGGCGGTACGCATGCTCGACAATGTACTCGATGTTACCGTCTGGCCGTTGCCGCAGCAGAAACAGGAGGCCGACAACAAGCGCCGCACCGGTCTCGGCTTTACCGGTCTGGGTGATGCCCTGGTCATGCTGGGCCTGCGCTACGACAGCCAGCAGGCCCGCGACACGGCCGCGCAGATCGCCGCGCACATGCGTGACACTGCCTACCGCACATCGATCGCGCTGGCCCGGGAAAAGGGGCCGTTTCCATTGTTCGATGCCGACCAGTATCTCGCCTCCGGTTTCACACAACGCCTGCCCGCGGATATCCGCGATCAGATACGCGAACACGGCATCCGTAACAGTCATCTGCTGTCGATTGCACCGACCGGCACCATCAGCCTGGCATTCGCCGACAATGCCTCGAACGGCATCGAGCCACCCTATTCGTGGACCTACCGGCGCATCAAGCGCATGCCGGATGACTCGACTCGCGTCTACATCGTCGAGGATCATGCCTACCGCCTGTTCAAGCAGGGCGGCGGCGATGTCGACAATCTGCCGGCGGCGTTTGTCACGGCCCTGGAGATCAGCGCCCTCGATCACATGCGTATGCTGCAGGCGGTGCAGCCGTATATCGATACCTCGATCTCGAAGACCGTCAACGTGCCCGAGGATTACAACTTCGATGATTTCCGCAATCTGTACCTCGAGGCCTGGCATTCCGGCCTGAAGGGTCTGGCGACGTTCCGCCCCAATACCATCACCGGCGCGGTGCTGCAGACCGGTGAAGCGCCGGAGGAGGAGAAAGCCCAGCCGCAGGATTTCGACGAATCGGATCCGGACCGCCGCATTTCCCTCGAAAACATACCGAAACCGGCGCTGGCAAGCCTGCGCTGGCCGGGCCGGCCGGCACTGCCGAACGGCAATCCGGCCTGGACTTACATGATCGAACACCCGAACGGCGCCAAGTTCGCGCTGTTTGTCGGCCATGTCGAAAACGGGATCGCCGGGTCTACCCGTTCGAGGTCTGGGTCAACGGCGCCGAGCAGCCACGCGGCCTGGGGGCACTCGCCAAGACGCTGTCGATGGACATGCGTGCCGATGATCGCGCCTGGCTGAAACACAAGCTCGAATCACTGATGAAGGCCTCGGGCGATGACGCCTTCTGGCTGCCCATGCCGCCCGATGGTGAACCGCGCTGGGTACCGAGCCTGGTCAGCGCCGTGGCCACGCTGATCAATTACCGGCTTGAGGAACTCGGTGTATTCAGCGGCACGATGGACGAGACACCCGTGCTCAGTGCGCTGATGAGCCCGAAGGAACCGAAGACCGGTCCCGACGGCACCATGTCCTGGACGGTCGACATTTACAACCCGGCCACCGATGACGATTTCGTGCTCGGTCTCAAGGAACTGGTGCTGCCCGGCGGTCAGCGCTGCCCGTATTCCGTCTGGCTGGCCGGCGAATACCCGCGCTCGCTCGATGGTCTGTGCAAGGTGCTGTCATTCGACATGCGCGTGGTCGACCCCGGCCTGGAATCGGCGCCAAGCTGCGCAAGCTGCTGAACTACCCCGAGGCGCAGGGGGACTTCCTCGCCTGGGTGCCGGGCGAAAAACGCCAGCAGAGCTGGCCGTCGACCATTGCCTACATGTCCCGGCTGATCATTCACCGTTACGCCATGCTCGGCATACTCGATGAAGAGGGTTATCCGGTTGAACCCATGGGCATACTCGATCTGCCCGAGGGCGTGGTGCCCCTGCAGCGCGCGGCCGGTGCCCAGGAGGTGATGCCCGGCAAACGCTGCGCGAGTTGCGGCGCCTATACCGTCATCCGCAAGGACGGCTGCGATTTCTGTACCGCCTGTGGTGAACTCGGCGCCTGCGGCTAACCGGCGGTGAGTGCGCAGTCAGTGCGCATGGCGGTTTTTGGTCTCATGCTCGAGCACACGAATCAGCTTGTCCACCGCGGCATTCACCGCATCATAGGCCTTGTCAGCTGTGGCTTCGGCAACCACCGGTTGTATACCCGCCAGCCTTGCCTCGATCGTGCAATGTTTATCGGTACCGCCCTTGGTACTGTTTATGTCGCTGATAAAGACGCGGACGCGGGTAATGCGATCCCCCCAGCGTTTTTCGATTTTATCCATTTTCTCACGCGCATACTGCTGAAGTGAGGGCGTAACATCGAGATTCTTCGATTCAAATTCGATCTGCATCCGGCTGTCTCCCAAAAAACATATCGTGGCTGATTCGATGGATCACAACGGCCACAGTTCAAAACAGATTTGCAGACCATGACAACGCATCGTATCAACCCTGTAACGGTGTGCCGTTAATTCCAGAGGGTATCCGCTACAGGATCCTGTACGCGATAACCCCTTGCTGTCATCATTAAAGATCCTGCCCCGGCCGATGCCTCTTCTGTTTGCGGGTTTTCGATCACCTTTTCCGGGACGGATGTGATAACCATGCGTAACGGCCCACCGGCGCGCAACGCATCAAACGGATAACAGGTTACCAGCAGCAACGCCGGCACATAATGATTGACCGCCAGTGCAGTATTGCGGCTATCGATGACTTGCCGTGCCTGCACCCGGAAAACCGTGTCCCGGCCCTGTATATTGGTGAGTGTCAGACGGTCACCCGGTCTGACCCGGGCCAGGAAGGCAAAATGCGTATCGCGGTGACCGGCAATCAATATGTCATTGGTCGCTGTACGGGTTTCCATGCCCGGGCCAAACGGCAACGCCGCGCCGTTAACGCCGGCCAGTACATGAACATCGACCTCGCCATTCCAGCGCAACCTTGCCACCGGCCAGGTATCCGCCCACGGCCAGGGTTTCACCGGTGCCTGGCGCACCAGCGTCCGCTGCCAGGCCTGGTCGATAAGATACCGGGCCAGCTGTGCCTTGGCGTGGATCCATATACCGCTGCCGAACTGCCAGGCGCCGGCCGCCAGCAGTAACGGCGCCAGCACTGTTGAAACCTTACAGCGCATGCGGATGCCTCGTCGGCAGGAATCGACGGCCCGCATGAACCAACAGGGCGGCAAGCAACAACAGGACACCCGTCACGAGTTGCCAGCGGCTGTTACTCGCCGTCGATGGCCAGGCATAGGGTTGATCCGACTGGCCGTCGGGCCGCGCGTTGGGGATTGCCGATTTATCCAGCGCTTCATCAGCCGGCCGGCTGGGCGTTTTTTCCACGGCCACGAAACTGGTATACGGACTGACCAATCGATGGGTCAGTGCCACCTCCAGTACATCATTGCGCACCTCGTCCTCCGGCCGGCCGGCGGTTTTTTCATCCAGCAGGTCCGCTATCCTGGCGCGCGCCCAGACGCTGGCAATACCCGGACTCTGCCTGTGGCTTGCCAGTGCCAGTTCACGACGCCAATCCTGACCGGCAGTGCGGCCGCTGACAGTGACACTGCCGGCGGCGTCCTGCAGCCTTGCCGCCAGCATCACCGGTTCGCCCCGGTACAGGTCCGGCAGCCTGGACGGATAAGCCAGCACCTCAATACCGTCGGGCCACTCTGCCTGCAGATCACCGGCGACCGGCGACTCCAGTTTGCCGAACGATTCGTGCATGCGCCGGCTGACTTCGGCAGCGGAACCGATATGGGTGAAAGTGCCGCGGCCGAACTGTGCCGCCTTGCGCATGAAGTGACTGTTCGGCGCCGAGCCAATACCGACGGTAAAAAGACGGGAATCACCGAGCTGCGCCCGGATTAATTTGAACAGTGCGGCTTCATTACCCACAGCGCCGTCGGTCATGAATATCACCTGGCGCAGGTAACCGGATTCGGCTTCATCGCCTAGCGCCAGTTCCAGCGCCGAGCGCATCTCCGTGCCGCCGCGCGCCTTCAGGCCGGACACAAAGCGTTTTGCCTGCTGCAGACGTTGTGCCGTCAGCCGGACGGCTTTCACTGAACAGTGCGTTCGGTGTCGAATTGAACTCGATCACATTGAAACGATCCCCGGGACGCAGCCGGTCCAGCGCCAGCAGCAGACCCCGGCGCGCCTGATCGATGGAAACCCCGCCCATGGAACCGGAGGTGTCGATGACAAATACCATGTCGCGCGCGAGCAGTTCCTGTTCCGTTGTCTGACCCGGTGGTAATAGCATCAACAGGGCAAAATACTGATCATCGACAGTTTCGGTGAACAGCGCCGCCTGCGGTGCGCGGCCCGCTTCCGGCCGCCAGCGCAGTTCAAAGTCCCGGCTCATCGATACCGGGCCGTCGGCAAGTTCGAGGCGGTAATGGCGACCCTGGCGGGAAACCCGGATGTCGTGCCACGGGCTTTCTATAGCCGTCAGCGGCAGGCCGGCATCAATATCGGCGGTGATAGTTATCGGATTGACAATGTTGTTCTCGTTGGCGGGTACCGGATTCTGGTAGGGCGTAATGCGCGCGGCGTCCGGTACCTGGTCCGTGGCATGGGCCCAGCCGTCCCCGGCCACGGCATAGGTTGCTTCGGCATTGTCCTCCACAAGCGGATCACCGGGTATATACCGTGGCGTGATCGTCATCGGAAAACGCAGACTGAATTCACCGGCGGCGTATTGCACGGTCTGCACATACTGCAGCTCAACGACAACTGTCTCGTCCGGACCGATATTGGCGACCGAGGTGGTAAACAGGTTGGGTCGTTCCTGTTCCACCAGCCCGGCCTTTTTGCCCTGCGTCCTGGCCTGCTGATAGATTTTTTTTGCCTTGGCACGTTCATGGATCTCGCCCTCGATCACACGCTCGCCGATGCGGATACGCATGGCCCTGACAGCGGCCTGATCGGGCAGTGGAAAAACATAAATCGCCTCGCGCCAGTCGCCACTGTCGTTGCGAAACGCCTGGGTCATGCTGACCTCGGCGATCATGCCGCTGATGCGGAAATCGGCACTGCTTTCCAGCGATCACCGCGCTGCGGAAACTGCCAGCATCCGCTTTCAACAGCAGCTGGCCGGCGTCGACGTTTCGGCGGGTGTTATCGTCGGCGACTGCCGTACGCCAGCCGAATACCGACCCGGCCAGTACCAGGCTGAGGGTGACAAAAAGCAGGAACTGCAGCCAGAGGCGACTTTTGACCGGCTTGCGCCGTACCGGCGGCAGCCGTTTCGGTGTCTGGGATCGTCCCCACATAACCTGTCTCCCTGAAAATTGTTATCAGGGACAATTACAGGAGATAGTTCAGGCAGGGGACAGGCAGAATAATGAAAAAGGTAAGAAAAAATGTGGCGGAAAACTGACCTTGTAGTTTATCTGCTATTTCAGTCCGCGAATGCACGCGAATGAACACAAATATTTCTTTGTGAATAGATTGCGGGAGCGGACTTCAATACCGCGATCATCCTCGCCATTGTGTCGCCGATGTAATCGGCTCCCACAGAAGCCGCATGTCACCCGGGTGTCTTTCACCCGGACAAGCAAGAGTAACGGAACCCGCACCTTCGGATGTGGAACCTTAATGCCGGAATATCAACTACATTATTTCGTGCCTGCCGGCACTCGCAATGGCGGGTATCCATAATTCATTTCATTCGCGTCTCTTCGCGTGCATTTGCGGACTATTTAATCAACGCAATCCCAGCACGTCCTGCATGTCATACTGACCCTTGCCCTGTTCCAGCACCCATCTGGCGGCGCGCACGGCACCGGCGGCAAAGGTCTTGCGGCTGGTGGCCTTGTGTGAAACCTCGACACGTTCGCCGTTGAGCGCGAACATCACGGTATGTTCACCGACGATGTCGCCGGCGCGAATGGTTTCAAAACCGATGGTGTTTCTTATCGCGCGGCCCGGTAAAACCCTCGCGGCCATAGATGGCGCATTCCTTCAGGTCACGGCTTAGTTCACGCGGCGACGATCTCGCCCATGCGCAGCGAGGTGCCCGACGGCGCATCCTTCTTCTCGCGGTGATGGGCCTCGATGATCTCGATATCGGCATCCTGACCGATGGCGCGGGCTGTCATTTCTATCAGCTTGAAACAGAGATTCACACCGGCGCTCATGTTCGGTGCCAGGACAATACCGATATCGGCACCGGCCTCGCTGATGGTCTGCTTCTCGCCATCGCTGAGGCCGGTCGTGCCGATAACCATGGCCTTGCCGTGACTGCGGCATGCCTCGAGATTGGCCATGGTGGCCTGAGGGATGGTGAAGTCGATCAGGACATCGAAATCGTGCTGCAACCTTGCCGATATCATCGGTAATGGCGACACCGATTTTGCCGATACCGGCCACCTCCCCGGCATCGGCACCGATCAGCGTGGAGCCCGCGATCTCGATGGCGGCGGCCAGCTCGGCGTCACCGGTTTCATGAATGACATCAATTATGGTCTTGCCCATGCGGCCCGCGGCACCGGCAACGGCGATTCTGGCCATTGGTTATTTCCCCGATTTACATTTTGATTCGCGCAGCGAGCTGCACTTCTCGAGCCTGAGGTCCTCGCCCTCGCGGCGAACAAATGCAATCAGTATATAGTTCGCGTGCAGGGCGCCGCTCTACAGCATCACTAGATACGCTGTCACGAGCCGACGGCACCGCTATACATTGTTCATCCAGACTAATTCGTCGCCGGTCTATAGCTTACTTGCCGCTAATAAATATCCATTGACGAGCAGCTATATCGCTATGCGCTATCAGCTTATCACGACTTCATATCTTCAAAGAATTTCTTCACACCATCAAACCAGGATGTCTCACGCGGACTGTGCTTGACGTTGTCTTCACGCATGGCCTCGTCAAACTGCTGCAGCAATTCCTTCTGTTTGCGATTCAGATTCACCGGTGTCTCGACGGCAACCCTGCAGATCAGATCGCCCTTGGCGGCACTGCGCACGGTACGCACACCCTTGCCGCGCAGGCGGAACAGCTTGCCGGTCTGCGTTTCGGCCGGGACTTTCAGGTTGACCTTGCCATCCAGTGTCGGCACTTCCAGTTCGCCGCCAAGCACGGCGGTGGCAAAGCTGATCGGCACCTCGCAGAACAGATCGGCACCGTCACGGGTGAATATCGGATGCTCCTTGACGCGTACCTGTACATACAGGTCGCCGGCCGGTCCGCCGTTGACGCCGGCCTCGCCCTCGCCGGCCAGGCGGACGCGATCACCGTCATCAACACCCGGCGGCACCTTCACAGAGATCGTCTTGTTGTCGCGCACGCGGCCTTCACCGCGGCAGGAGGTACAGTGGTCCTCGATAACCCGGCCCTGGCCGCGGCAGGCCGGACAGGTTTGCTGGATGGCGAAAAAGCCCTGCTGCATGCGAACCTGGCCGGCACCGCCGCAGGTCGAACATGTTACCGGCGAACTGCCGGGCTTGGCGCCGGAGCCGCTGCAGGTCTCGCATGTGACCAGCTTGGGTACCCGAATCTTGACCGTTGTGCCGGTGACCGCCTCTTCCAGCGACAGTTCAAGGTCATAGCGCAGATCGGAGCCACGGAAGACCTGGTCACCGCGGCCACCACCACCGAAGATATCGCCGAAGACGCTGTCGAAAATATCGCCGAAACCGCTGAAACCGCCGCCGGCATGACCACCGCCGCCGGCGGCACCTTCAACGCCGGCATGGCCGAAGCGGTCATAGGCCTGGCGTTTCTGGCTGTCGGACAGCACATCGTAAGCCGTCTGGACTTCCTTGAAGCGTTCGAGTCGCGGATTCATCGTCCGGATTGCGATCCGGATGATACTTCATCGCCAGCCGGCGATAGGCTTTCTTGATCTCGTCGCTACTGGCCCCGCGTTCAACACCCAGGACTTCGTAATAATCGCGTTTGGCCATTAGCCGTTAGTTCCCTGTTAGTTCAATCGTGATTACACAACAAACGACGCCCGGATGCCGCACGCTGGCGGCAACCCGGCGCTGCTCGGGCTGCAGCCGGTCAGCGGCTGCAGCAATGGATCCGCCGTTTACTTCTTGCTGTCGTCGACTTCCTCGTATTCGGCATCGACAACATCGTCGTCGGAGCCGGAGTCACCCGTGTTGCCGGAATCACCTTCAGCGCCAGACTGCGCCTGCTCGGCTTCTGCCTGCTGCTTGTAGGCGCGTTCGGCCAGCTTGCCGCTGAGTTCGGCCAGCTTCTGGGTCTTCTCGTCGATGGCTTCCTTGTCGTCGCCCTTCATGGCTTCTTCAAGCTCGCTGATCGCGGTCTCGATGTCGGTCTTCTCCTGCTCCTCGATCTGGTCTCGCCGAGATCCTGCATCGACTTGCGCACGGCATGGATCAGGTTGTCCGCCTGGTTGCGGGATTCGACCAGTTCGCGCGCCTTCTTGTCTTCCTCGGCGTGCGCCTCGGCGTCCTTGACCATCTTCTCGATCTCTTCCTCGGTCAGACCGGAGGAAGCCTTGATCTCGATCTTGTTCTCCTTGCCGGTCGCCTTGTCCTTCGCCGACACGTGCATGATGCCGTTGGCGTCGATGTCGAACGTGACCTCGATCTGCGGCGTGCCGCGCGGTGCCGGCGGAATATCGGTCAGATCGAAACGGCCGAGTGATTTGTTGTCCCTGGCCATCTCGCGCTCACCCTGCAGGACGTGCACGGTCACCGCGGTCTGGTTGTCCTCGGCGGTGGAGAACACCTGGCTCGCCTTGGTCGGGATCGTGGTGTTCTTCTCGATGAGCTTGGTCATCACGCCGCCCAGGGTCTCGATACCCAGCGACAGCGGCGTCACGTCCAGCAGCAGCACGTCCTTGACGTCGCCGCCCAGCACGCCGGCCTGGATGGCGGCACCGATGGCCACGGCCTCGTCCGGGTTGACGTCCTTGCGCGGCTCCTTGCCGAAGAAGTCCTGCACCGCCTCCTGCACCTTCGGCATGCGCGTCTGGCCACCGACCAGGATGACGTCGTCGATATCGCCCGACTGCAGGCCGGCATCCTTCAGTGCCGTCTTGCAGGGTTCGATCGTCCGCGTCGACCAGATCCTCGACCAGCGATTCGAGCTTGGCCCGGGTCAGCTTCATGTTCAGATGCTTCGGACCGGCTCTGATCGGCCGTGATGTACGGCAGGTTGATATCGGTCTGCTGGCTCGAGGACAGCTCGATCTTGGCCTTCTCGGCGGCCTCCTTGAGGCGCTGCAGGGCCAGCGGATCGTTGTTCAGGTCGATGCCGCTTTCCTTCTTGAAGGTCTCGGCCAGATGATTGATGATCGCGCAGGTCGAAGTCCTCGCCACCGAGGAAGGTGTCACCGTTGGTGGACAGCACCTCGAACTGGTGCTCACCCTCGACGTCGGCGATCTCGATGATGGAGATGTCGAAGGTCCCGCCGCCGAGGTCGTAGACCGCCACCTTGCGATCACCGCGCTTCTTGTCCATGCCGTAGGCCAGCGCCGCCGCGGTCGGCTCGTTGATGATGCGCTTGACCTCGAGCCCGGCGATCTTGCCGGCGTCCTTGGTGGCCTGGCGCTGGGAGTCGTTGAAGTAGGCCGGCACGGTGATCACCGCCTCGGTGACCTCCTCGCCGAGATAGTCCTCGGCGGTCTTCTTCATCTTCATGCAGCACGCGCGCGGAAACTTCCGGCGGCGCCATCTTCTTGCCCTTGACCTCGACCCAGGCGTCGCCGTTGTCGGCCTTGACGATCTTGTACGGCACCATCTTGATGTCGCGCTGAACCACCTCATCGTCGAACTTGCGGCCGATCAGGCGCTTGACCGCGTACAGGGTGTTGTGCGGGTTGGTGACCGCCTGGCGCTTGGCCGACTGGCCGACCAGGACCTCGTCATCCTCGGTATAGGCGACGATGGACGGCGTCGTGCGCGTGCCTTCGCTGTTTTCGATGACCTTGGCCTTGCCGCCTTCGAGGACGGCCACACAGGAGTTGGTCGTACCCAGGTCAATGCCGATTATCTTTCCCATTTCCTAACTCTCCGGAATACTGAATTCGCATAAGTGACTGATTTCAATAATTCGTCTGGCTAACGCGCTGAATATGGGGGCGCGCGCGCCTGCCGTTCAGAGGCCGCCGGGTGCTACTTGGCCACCACGACCATGGCCGGGCGCACCAGGCGATCGTTCAGGGTGTAGCCCTTCTGTACCACGGTAATCACCGTGTCTGCTGCCGGCCTCGGCGCTTTCCTGCATGGAGACCGCCTCGTGCAGCTCGGGGATTGAATTTATCGCCCTGCGGATTGATCGGCTGCACGCCGAACTTGCTCAGGACATCCAGGAATTTCTTCAGGGTGAGTTCCATGCCCTCGCGCAGGCTGTCCGCCTCGCTGCTGTCGTCGGCGGCACTGATACCGAGTTCAAGGCTGTCGATCACCGGCAGCAGTTCGGCCACGAACTTGTCCAGGGCGTACTTGTGCGCGTGCTCGACGTCGCGACTGGTACGCTTGCGCAGATTGTCCATTTCCGCCTGCAGCCGGACCAGCTTGTTCCAGTTCTCCTCGGCCTGCCGACGCGCCTTGTCCAGCGCGGCCTGCAGTTCTGCCGGGTCGTCCGATTCCGGATCGGCATCGGCGTCGGCCGTCGTCCGCGTCCTGCACCACTTCGCCGGTTACCGCCTGGTCATCGGTTCTGTCACCACTGTCCGGGGCGCCGGTGCTGTTTTCAGGTGTGCTTTCCTGTGATCGACTCACCATGTTTACCTCGTTGTATTAAAGACAATAGAAACCCGCTCGACCGAGTCGACTGCTTTGCAGACCTAGATGGAGACTCAGGACTGGGAATTCAAGGCCGACCCCAGCATTTTTGCCGTCACATCGACGATGGGGATCACCCGATCATAGGGCATGCGCGTCGGCCCGATAACGCCGAGCACGCCGAGAATCTCGCCATCGACCTCGTAGGGTGAAGTCACAACGCTGCAGGCATCCAGGACTTCATAACCGGATTCCTCGCCGATGAACAGCTGCACGCCGTCGGCATCGATGGCCTGGTCCAGCAGATGAAGGATGTCGCGCTTCTGGCTGAATATCTCGAACAGCCGCTTGAGCTTGTCGAGGTCGCAAAGTTCGGCGACTTCCATCAGGTTGGTCTGACCGGTCATCAGGTAATCGCCGTGATTGCCGTCGCCTTTCATAATGGCACTACCCGCCATCTCGATCGCGGTCTGCATCACCTGGTTAACCTCATCCTTGGCCTTCTGTAATTCGCGCAGCAGATCCACCCGGACCGTGTTCAAATCCTTGCCGATAAAATGGCTGTTGACGTAATTAGACGCTTCCTGTAGTTCGGCATTACTGTAGTTCTTGGCGGTCTGGATGATGCGGTTCTGTACCTCGCGGTCGCTCATAACCAGGATCACCAACACCCGGCTGTCGGACAGCTTGACGAACTCGACATGCTGCAGCGACTTGTGCTCGGTACGCGGCAGCATGACGATGCCAGCCAGGTGCGTGATTTCCGAGAGCATGGTCGAGGTCGCGTTCCAGCAGCGCCTTGATGTCGGCCGTCGGAATCCAGCTCGGCGGCGATGCGCTTCGACCTCGTTTGCATTCGAGCTTATTGATGCGCAGCAGGCTGTCGACAAAGAAGCGATAGCCCTTGGCGGTAGGGATGCGCCCGGATGAGGTATGCGGCGACGTCACCAGGCCCATGTCTTCGAGATCGGCCATGACGTTGCGTATGGTCGCCGGACTCAGGTCGAGGTCCGTCTCGCGGGCGAGCGTACGTGAACCCACGGGCTGGCCTTCGTTGATATAGTGCTCGACCAGCGCCTTGAACAGGTACAGGCTGCGTTCGGATAATTCCTTGTGGGTCTTTGGCTTGGGCATGTTGCGTGTGATTGAATCAGACGCGAAATTGGCCTTGAATTTAGCACTCTCCTGTTGAGAGTGTCAAAACGTGTTGGCGGGTCCCGGCGGCCATGCTAAGTTTGACGGCCATCTTTCCGGGACTTTCATCCATGTTTGAACGTATCGGCCTGATAGCCAAAAGCGGGGCTGTCGAAATCCGCGATACCCTGAGTTACCTGGTGCAGTATCTCCAGGATCGGCAGCGGCACCGATCATTGTCGATGAATGCTGCGCCGAGATACTCGGCCGTGACGATCTACAGATGATGCCGGCGTCGGAAATGGGCCAGCACTGCGATCTGGCCATCGCCGTCGGCGGCGACGGCACCATGCTCAAGGCGGCGCACAAGCTGTCGCAACAGCAGGTGCCGTTGCTCGGCATCAACCTCGGCCGGCTGGGCTTCCTGGCCGACATCCCCGCCGATGCCATTGCCGAAAACCTGGATGCCATCCTCGACGGCCACTATGAAGAGGACGAGCGCTGTCTGCTCCACGCATCCGTCAGCCGCACAGGGCGAGGTCATCCATGAATCCGAAGCGATTAATGATGTGATCATCCAGAAGTGGGATACGGCGAGGCTGATCGAATTCGATACCCATATCAACGGTACCCTGGTCAACAACCAGCGATCCGACGGTTTGATCGTCGCCACCCCGACGGGTTCCACGGCCTATGCCCTGTCCAGCGGCGGCCCGATACTGCATCCGCGCCTGGATGCGATCCTGCTGGTGCCGATCTGCCCGCATAATCTCAGCAACCGGCCGATCGTCGTCGACGGCAATGCGCAGATCGAAATCAGTGTCGTTACCCAGGAAAGCGGTCAGGCGCGTCTGACTGCCGATGGTGAAAGCCAGGTGGAACTGGCGCCGGGTGATCGGATATTGATCACGAAGAAGGACAAGTCCATACACCTGATTCACCCGGCTGATTACGAACATTTCCGGCTGCTGCGCAACAAGCTGCACTGGGGGCGGGAATTATGCTGACAGTGAAACGTGAAACGTCGTTCGTGACTCGCAAAAATCTTTATAAATGCACTCAGCTAATAACTCACATTTCACGATTCACGATTCACAACTATCGCGTATCAACAATCTTGATCGTGAAAATTTACGTGAGCTTTAACATAGACATACATAGTGCTAACCGCCCTCCACATCCGCGACTTCGCCGTCATCGATGAACTCGAGTTGCATTTCGAGTCCGGCATGACGGTGCTCACCGGCGAGACCGGCGCAGGCAAGTCCATTATTGTCGATGCGCTCGGACTGATACTCGGTGACCGGGCCGATTCGACTATGCTGCGCGGCGGAGCAGAACGTTGCGAGATCACTGCCACCTTCGACATTAGCGGCAATGACGAGCTCGCGGCGCTGCTTGGCGAACAGGACATCCCCGCCGAGGACAATGAACTGCTCATACGCCGGGTGCTGAATGCCGACGGCCGCTCCAGGGCTTTCATCAACGGCAGCCAGGCCGCCATCCAGATACTCAAGCCGGTCGGTGAATTGCTGGTCGACATTCACGGCCAGCATGCTCACCAATCATTAATGAAGCGCGACACCCAACGACGGCTGCTGGATGAATACGGTGACTATCAGGCTGCGATCGACAAGGTAGCCGATCTGTACCGGGAATGGCGCGATGTCATCCAGCAGCTGGAAAATCTGAGCGGCAGCGGTGAAGACCGCGAGGCCAGACTGGAACTGTTGCGTTATCAGGTGCAGGAACTCGAGGCGCTTAATCCCCGCGAAGATGAATTCGAACAGCTGGATAGCGAATATAGCCGCCTGGCCAATGCCAGCCGCCTGGTCGAGGGCGCCCAGGATGCGCATAACCGGATTACCGAAGATGACCAGGCCATCAACGTGCAGGTCAAAAAAATCGAACGCGAGCTGCGCGAGCTCTCGCGGTATGACGAATCATTACTGACCATTGCCGATCTGCTCGATGCTGCCAATATCCAGCTGGGTGAAGCCGGTGATGAACTGCGGCATTATCTCGACCGGCTGGAGCTCGATCCGCAACGCCTGCAGGAAGTTGAACGGCGCCTGTCTGATATGCACGACCTGGCACGGAAACATCATGTTCAGCCGGAAGGCCTGCCTGCACACCTGGATACCCTGCGCGAACAGCTGGCCGCACTGGAAGACAGCGACGAACATTATGCCCGGCTGAAAGCCCGCGAAACCGAACTGCTCGACGAATACAGGGCCGCGGCGGCGCGGCTGCACACCGAAAGGCAGAAAGCGGCGAAAAAGCTGGGCCAGACTGTCACCGAACAAATCCGCGAGCTCGGCATGCCGGGCGGCGAATTCTCGATCCAGGTCAAGGACGACAAGGAAACCCGGCCCTCCCCGCACGGCCAGGACAAAATCGAATATCTCGTCACCACAAACCCGGGACAGCCGATGCGGCCACTGGGCAAGGTCGCCTCGGGCGGTGAACTGTCACGCATCAGTCTGGCTCTGCAGGTTACCGCCAGCAGTGACAGCGGTGCAGCCACCATGATCTTCGATGAAGTCGATGCCGGTATCGGCGGCGGCGTCGCCGAGATTGTCGGTCAATTGTTACGGCAGATTGCCGGACAGCGTCAGGTTTTCTGCGTCACTCACCTGCCGCAGGTCGCATCGCTGGGACGACAGCATCTGCGGGTCCTCAAGATGACCGGCGAGCAGGAAACCCGGACCCGTGTGACAACGCTCTCGGAAGATGAACGCGTGGAAGAAATTGCGCGCATGCTCGGCGGCCTCAAGATCACCGAGCAGACGCGGGCGCATGCCCGGGAAATGCTGGCAGGGTGAGTCGTGAAGCGTGAAATGTGAAACGTGAAAAGTAGTTTGTAATACGGCCAGCCTACCGGAGTTTTCTGCTATTCACGATTCACGATTCACGTTTCACTTCCTGCCCTTCTTCGGCTTCACATACAGAACCAGGCTGTGATCGATCAGCTCGTAGCCGTGCTTTTCGGCAATCTCGCGCTGAAGTTTTTCGATCTGCTCATTCTGAAATTCGATCACTTCGCCCGTTTCGCTGCAGACCATGTGATCGTGGTGTTCGCCTTCAGCGACCTCGAAAACCGAGTGACCACTGTCAAAATTGTGCCGCATCACCAGCCCGGCCGCCTCGAACTGTGTCAGTACGCGATAGATCGTCGCCAGGCCGACTTCCTCTCCGGCATCAATAAGCGCCTTGTAGACATCCTCGGCACTCATATGCTTCTGGTCTGAATCCTCCAGAATCTGGAGAATACGTATTCTGGGCAGGGTTGCTTTAAGTCCGGCTTTTTTAAGATCCTGTGCTTCCACCGTTGGGCTCCTGTCCAAGGGACGGGTGTTTGTATTGCTTCCCGCGTGGGCAATAAGGCAAATTATACTCAATCCATACCGGAAAATCCCGGCATACTCATTTATAATCGCAGGCTTCGAAACCGCCGGGGCACAATGGTTCGTGCGCCTGAACTTACCGCCAACGGGTCAGTATTTATGCGTTCAGTCAGGGTTTTATTAACAGGTGCCACGCTGGTGATTATCGGCGCCTGTGCAGACTACAACTGGAAACTCCCCGGGGTCTATCGCATCCCGATCCAGCAGGGTACCGTCATTGAACAATCCATGGTCTACAAGCTCAAGCCCGGCATGGACAAGGACCAGGTCAGGTTCATCATGGGGACACCGGTCATAGTCGATCCTTTCCACAGCAACCGCTGGGAGTACATTTATACCTTCAAGCAAGGCAGTGACCGGGTGCGCGAGCAGCGCCATGTCACCCTCCATTTTAACGACAATGAACAGCTCTCCCATATCAGCGGTGACATCGAGGTCGTCAACCCGGACCTGCTCGCCGAACCGGAAACGGACAAGCAGCCGGAATCGTACGAGGTCCCGGACCGCCCCAAGCCGGGCCTGTTCGGGCGCCTCATCGACAGGCCGGATGAGAGGGTTGAGGGCGAAGACGAGACCGGAGGACGTGCCGAGGAAAACATCGATATCATTGAGGAATCGGGCGAGGGCGGCCCGGGCGGCGACGAATATTAGCCGTTACCTGCTGTGCCTCGGATTCCTGCTATGGACTGGACCGGCTACCGCGGCGGCCGTCACCGACGACACCGGCACTGAAATCCGCCTGGCCGAGCCCGCCGGCCGCATCATCAGCCTCTCTCCGCACCTGACCGAGCTGGTGTTTGCCGCCGGTGCCGGTGATCGGCTGACAGGCGTCGTGAGCTACAGTGACTACCCGCCGCCTGCCCGTGATATCCCACGGGTCGGTGACGCCCACAGCTTCGATATCGAGCGCATACTGGCCCGAAAACCGGACCTGGTGTTGGCCTGGCAAAGCGGTAACCCGGCCGGACAGGTCCGGCATCTGCAGCAGCTGCAGCTGCCGGTGTATATTTCCGAGCCGCGGACGTTCGAAGACATCGCAGCCACCATCGAGGACCTGGGGACACTGGCCGGCACGCCGGCAATCGCAGCAGCAGCGGCACAGGATTTCCGTCAGCGATTGGCGGCTCTCGAACAGAAATACAGCGGCCGCGAACCGGTTTCTGTCTTTTATCAGATCTGGCACGAGCCGCTTATCACTATCGGCGGTGGCCACATCATTGACGAAGTCATCCACCTCTGCGGCGGCCGCAATGTATTCAGCGACATAGGCCAGCTCGCGCCGCGGATTTCGATCGAGGCCGTATTAACGGCGGCACCCGAGGTCATCATCGCCGGCGGCAGTCACGACGAGCGCCCGGCCTGGCTGAATAACTGGCGCCAGTGGCCGCAATTGCCCGCGGTCCGGCATGAGCAGCTGTATTTGATTCACCCGGACCTCCTGCAGCGCCACAGTCCGCGGCTGCTCGAGGGCGCCGCGGAACTGTGCCGGATACTGGAACAGGCGCGGACGAAAAGTGAATAGTGAATCGCGCGGGTTCTGGAAGCCGCGGAGAAATACGCTGATCAATCGGGAGAATACAAAACCCTGTTCCCGTCCTGCACCGCGTGCACGGGATAATTATACAACCGGCTGACGGTATCCTCTGACAGGGTATCGGTAATTGCACCGGTACAGACAGCGCCGTCACCGAACATCAATATGACGTGGCTGCAAAACCGCTGGGCAAGGTTGACGTCATGCAGGCTCATGATCAACGCGCCTTCACGCGCGATCGTCTGCCGGCACAGGTCATCCAGCAGCCGCACCTGGTTACGCAGATCAAGATGGTTGCTCGGTTCATCGAGCAGCAACAATTGCGGCGCCTGGACCAGCAATGTCGCCAGGGCCAGCCGCCGGCGCTCGCCGCCGGACAGGGTGTCGACCCGGCGAGATTCCATATCCCGGAGTTCAACCTGGCGCAATGCCTGCCGCGCCGTCTCGTAATCCCGCCTGCTTTCGAATTCCCAGAAGTGCAGATACGGATGGCGGCCGGTCAGAACCGTCTCCATGACCGTGGCCGGAAAGGTGTCGTGGCTGTCCTGGAACAGCACGCCACGGAAACGCGCCAGCTCCGCCATGGACCACTGATCCAGCGGCCGGTCGCGGAGATTGATGCGGCCGGCGACAGCCCGGCGCAGACCGGCCAGGGTATGCAGGAGCGTGGTCTTGCCGGCACCGTTGGCGCCGAGAATACCCCAGCATTGGCCCGCCTGAACGGTGAAATCCAGGTCCCGGCAGATCGGCTTGTTGCCGATGCTGGCATGGAGCTTGTCGGCGGCCAGCAGGTTCATGGCCGCTGTACCCCGGCCTGGCGCTGCATCAGGAACAGAAACACCGGCACACCGATGAATGCGGTCAGGACACCGACCGGCAGCTGCTGAGGCGCCAGCAGACTGCGTGCCAGGGTATCGGCGAGCACCACCAGGCTGCCGCCCGCCAGCACACTCGCCGGTAACAGGACGCGGTGGTCGGTACCCAGCCAGATGCGCATCAGGTGGGGTATAACCAGGCCGACAAAACCGATGGTGCCGGCCTGCATGACGGCCGTTGCGGTCAGCACCGCGCCGAGCAGATACAGCACGATACGCAGCCGGGTTATCGAAACACCCAGTGCCGCGGCTTCCAGGTCGCCGCGCTGCAGCAGATTCAGCTGACGGCCCAGCATCATGGCAAGCACGGTACCGGCAATCAGTACAAGCAAGGGCATTGCAGTAAAGCGCACCTGGCTGAGATCGCCCATGAGCCAGAACAGCATGCCCCGCAACGACTGGTCCGGACTGATGGCCAGCAGAAAGCTGATCAGCGCGCCCCAGCCGGCGGCCACCACGACGCCGGTCAACAACAGCCGCAGCGGCTGCCAGTCACCGCGGCCGTGCGCCAGGGCGAACACCAGCAGCATGGAAATCAGTGCGCCCAGCAGCGAGCTGCCGCTGACCCAGACACCGGCCATGCCCGCCATCAGGGCCAGCAGGGCACCGGCCGCAGCGCCACCCGAGACACCGAGGATATAGGGCTCGGCCAGCGGATTGCGTAACAGCACCTGCATGAGCACACCGGCCAGCGCCAGCAGGGCGCCGACGGTGAAAGCGCTGGCGACCCGCGGCAGCCGCAGCTCCCAGATAACCCGCTGCTGCAGCGGATCGCCCCCGCCCAGCAATGTGCCGAGCAGATCGCCGGCACTGATCTCGATGCTGCCCGTGACCAGCGCAAACACCATGCTGGCCAGCAGAACAACAAACAGCAGGAAAAAACGCCGGGCGAACATTACTGCCGGCTACTGCGACTGGCGGCACGCCGGCGGCGCGCCTCCTTGGGATCGATCTTGAGCGGCCGGTAGATCTCGATCCGATCGCCGGCAGCGACCTCATGATCGAGTTCACACAGGCTGGCGAAAATACCGACCCGGTTCACCGACAAATCGATTTCGGGGCATTGCTCCAGCAAGCCCGATTGACGGATGGCGTCGGCGACGGTCGACCCGGGCGCGAGTTCCAGCGGTATACAGAAAACCCCGCCGGGACGTGCATACGCCACTTCCACATGAAGACACTCAGCCATAGACCGAACGGGCGCGTTGAATGAACGCATCCACCAGACTATTGACCACCTTGTGGAACGGTCCGCCCATCGCCATGCGTGCCAGTTTACTCTTGAATTCGAAGCGCATATCCAGCGATACCCGGCAACCGGAATCCAGCGGCTCAAATGCCCATATACCCATAAGATGCTGAAACGGGCCTTCAACCAGTTCCATTTCAATCGACTCATGCGGATACATACGGTTACGCGTGGTAAAGCTCTGCTGCAGTTTGCCCAGTGACAGTGTCACCCGGGCCGTCAGCTCGCGCTCACCTTCATCGAGAATATCGACATGATGACACCACGGCAGAAACTGTGGATACGCCGCGACATCATTCACGAGCTGATACATCTGTGCCGCCGTGTAAGGCACGTGTGCGGAACGCTGAATGTCGGTCACGAGCCCAGATTGATTATGCCGATGGCCTGGAGAAATATGACTGTCACGCCGGCCGGCGCCAGATAGCGGGTGGCTAACAGCCACAGCCGGTAACCCAGACCATCACCAATATCCAGTTCCTCGGTACTCGACATGCGCTTCATGATCCAGGCGGCGAACACCGCTGTCAGCAGACCGCCCAGCGGCAGCATGATATTGGTGGTGAGATACTCCACCAGCTCGAAGAATGTCTTGCCAAACAGTTTGTTATCCGACAACAGGTTAAACGACAATAGGGAACCGACGCCCATGACCCAGGCGATAATGCCGGCAATGATCGCGGCATTCACCCGGCGCATATCACGATTCTCGGCCAGCCAGGCCACCGCCGGTTCCAGCAGGGAGATCGACGACGTCCAGGCCGCGAACATCAGCAGCACGAAAAACAGCGTGCCGAACAGCGTGCCATACGGCATCTGGCCGAAGGCAATGGGCAGTGTCTGGAAGATCAGGCCAGTGCCCTGGCCCACCTCCAGGCCATAACTGAAAACCAGCGGAAATATGGCCAGGCCGGCGAATATGGCAATCATGGTATCCATGAAGGCGATCGTGACCGCCGTGCGTGAAATGGATGCCTTGGCCGGCAGATACGAACCGTAGATCATGATGGCGCCCATACCCAGGCTGAGACTGAAAAAGGCCTGGCCCAGTGCCACCAGGAAATCGTCCGCCTGCAGGTTGCTGAAATCGGGAGTAAACAGATAATGCACCGCCTGGGTAAAGGCGGCCGTGCTGAGAGAATATCCGACCATGATCAGCAGCAGTACAAACAGCGCCGGCATCAGGAAGCGTACAGCCTTTTCCAGACCGTGCTGGACGCCGCGCGCGACGACAATGGTCGTCAGTACCATGAACAGGGTATGCCAGGCCAGCAGGCGTTCGGGATCACTGACCAGGTTATTGAATATGTTGGTGGTATCCGTTGCCGTGACACCGGCAAAGGTCCCGCCCACGGACCTGACCACATAGGCCATGGTCCAGCCACCGACCACGCTATAAAAGGACAGGATCAGGAAACCGGCCAGTACCCCCATCCAGCCAAGGTATTGCCAGTAACGGCTGGCGCCCTCTTCCTCCGACAGGGTACGCATGGTGTTGATCGGGCTCTGCCGGCCACGGCGGCCAAGCATGACTTCCGACATCAGAATCGGGATGCCCAGCCCGATAATGCAGAGAATATAAACGAGCACGAAGGCGCCACCGCCGTGTTCCCCGGTGATATAGGGAAAACGCCAGATATTGCCAAGACCCACCGCGGAGCCGGTGGCGGCGAGGATAAAGGCCCAGCGGGATGACCACTGGCCGTGGATGGATTTGCGTGTGCGGGGCATGTTTCTAGTTATTCTCCTTACCCAGGGCGTTCACGGGCATAGTCTGCCTGCCGCCTGTTATAATCTGCTGCTTTACCCGGACCGCCCGATTCAGCAAGGGCAGATACCCCAACCAAGCTATCACTATAATTATGGCCGGCAAGGCAGACAAGAAAGACCACAGCAAGACTATCGCGCTGAACAAGAAGGCCCGCCATGATTATTTCATTGAAGAGAGGCTGGAGGCGGGTATTGCCCTGGAAGGCTGGGAGGTCAAAAGCCTGCGCGCGGGCAAGGCCCAGATCAGCGAATCCTATATTCTGCTGAAGGATGGCGAGGCCTGGCTGTTCGGTGCCCTCATTACGCCGCTGCCAACGGCCTCGACACACATTCAGCCGGATCCCCAGCGGACCCGGAAGCTGCTACTGCACCGTCGCGAGATTGCCAAACTGATCGGGGCCGCCGATCGCAAGGGCTATACCATCGTGCCCACGGCCATGTACTGGAAAAACGGCCGCGCCAAGGTGGAAATCGGGCTGGCCAAGGGCAAGAAAGAACACGACAAGCGGGCAGTGGACAAGGAGCGCGACTGGAACCGCGAGCGCAGCCGGTTACTGAAGCAAAAAATCTGAAAGCAGGGGAACCCGGCTGCCCTGCAGCAGTCTTAATCGATACAAATCATTTCCTCCTCTGTTATGATTTACGCCCCTCTAGCCTGGCCAGAGGGGCAATAATGTTTTCCCTGGGGGCGACCTGGCTTCGACGTGGGTCACAAAACCTGAGGGGCATGCCGAGGCGCAGTACACCTCGTAAATCCAACTGCAACCAATATAGTTGCCAACGACGACAACTACGCCTTAGCCGCTTAAACCCGGCTAATGCTCGACTGAAGCCGTGCTTGTGCGTTCAGCCATCGAGTATCATATCTCACAAGATCGCGATGCGGTTTGTCCGGAACCAAGTCGTTAAAACCCTAACGGACTCGCTGTCTGTGCTCCCTGTTGCCCGGGTAGCAGACAGTTAAATCAATAGGACAACTAAGCATGTAGAACCGACGGCGGAGGACCCGCGGACGCGAGTTCGATTCTCGCCGCCTCCACCAATCAATAAAAAAGCCTCCCTTGCGGAGGCTTTTTTATTGAACCGGATGATGCCGAAATCGAACGAACGTAGCGGGTTCGAATGAATCGGAACGTTGGAGCGCAATGACGGCGGCCCGAAGGGTGGCCTACAGGGACGTAGGCCGTAAGCTCGTCGCCTCCCGCCAGTCTTCGTTAAAAACGCCACTTCGGTGGCCTTTTTAACTACGTCTTGGCAAACCACTATCAGCAATCAGCTCAGCTAAGGCTGACTGTATGCCTAATCAAACCACAGAAAAGACTGTCCCGGCGAAACGTTAGCGAAGCCGGTAATACAGGGTCTGGGTAAAGGTGCCATCGTCGTTGTTCACGGATTTCATCTCGCCGTTGATGCCGGCATATTTTCCCGTTCCACCGACGATCGTGACCCACGATTCACCCCGTTCGAACTCCTTTCCGGCTACCTGGACTGTCCCGTCCTCGAAGGCCAGTGTCCACTGGCACTGGAGGCTGTGCCCGACGCGTGTCCGTACGCACATGCCGCTGTTGTTGCCAATCCGGCGATGTGCTTCATCCAGCAGGGGTTGAACGAATACCAGGATATCGCCCACGGAATCGCCGGTTTCGCCCGTGTCGATGACCCGGGCGGCGTGTACTCGCGCATCGGCGATGGTGACCAGAACCTGTCGTTGCGGCATTGAACAGGCGGCGGCCATGCCCGCAAACAACAACACGCCCGCTTGCCAGTGAATTATGGCTTTCATCATGAAATACGCATGGCGGCAGGAATGGAGTTAACGGAATAATAGATGATAAAGGGCTTCGCCGCAGGGTATGCGGCTGCCGCTCTAGGCACCGGTCTGCATGGCGGCCGAGCAGGAGGCCTCGCACCATGTCTATAATTCCACTGGAGAATCCGTATACCAGTCACGGGAGGCCTGACCATGAGCACCACCGACGAACTGCTGAAGAACAACGAGGCCTACGCGGCGAAATTCGACAAGGGCAATCTGCCCATGCCGCCGGGCAAAAAGATCGCAGTCGTCGCCTGCATGGACGCGCGGCTGGATGTCTACCGCATGCTCGGGCTTGGCGAGGGCGATGCCCATGTGATCCGTAATGCCGGAGGCGTAGTGAGCGACGATGTCATACGGTCACTGGCGATCTCACAGCGGCTGCTGGGCACCGGGGAAATCGTGCTGATTCACCATACCGACTGCGGCATGCTGACCTTTCGTGACGACGAACTGAAGGCACAGATCGAACAGGAAACGGGAATCCGGCCGCCGTTCGCCCTGGATGCGTTTGACGACCCGGCGGAAGACGTGCGCCAGTCCATGCGGCGTATAGCCGCAAGCCCGTTCATTCCAAAAAAAGAGGCCGTACGCGGATTTGTATTCGATGTTACAACCGGCTGTTTGAACGAAATACCGCTATAGCCGGTATTTTATCCAGATGCTAATACGGATTAAAAAGTCGTCAATGCCGATACCCGTGTTCTGCTGAGCTTCGGATAGAGCTACCGCTCATTGGCGCCGTTCCGAACGTTAGCATGTTTGCTGGCACATGAGGCCGTCATTGCCCGTAGCTGCAAACGACAGCGCTGTGATCATATCTATTTTGGTAACCATACTGAATGGTTCCTTGATGGGCACATTGGGTACAGCTTTATGAACACCATACCCGCCTGTCTGGCCGGCAGTTCCGGCAGTCTTGTTTTTGCCTGATTTTTTCATACTATCCTCTGGATGGATCCCGCCATCCGCATTATGCGAAACGCCGGATACATTATTACACAGCAACACTATCGCCTTAATTATTACGACACCGGTCCGCCGGCGCGCTTACCTGATCAGCAACCATAATTAACGAGCCGGCATTCCATGCCGGCGGTTTTGTATTGAATTACGTCATGTTTGCTTATTCTTCAACGACAAACTCTACACGACGGTTTTCGGCGCGCCCTTCCCTGGTCTGATTGGTAGTGACCGGTTCGCTCTCGCCACGGCCATAAACCTGCAGCCGGCTGGTGTCTACACCATGGGATACCACATAGTCGTAAACCGACTGGGCTCGGCGCTTGGACAAGTCCTGATTATAGGCATCACTACCAGTGCTATCGGTATGACCAACGATGGCAACTGTTACACCCCGATTATCACGCAGTACACGAACCGCTTCGTCCAGGGTTGACCTGGCTTCAGGGCGCAGTTCAGCGCTGTCAAAAGCAAAGTGAACACCCTCAATCGTGAAGATCTTGGCGCCGGCCAGCGGGCAACCATGTTCATCAACCTCAGTATTGGGCGGTGTATTCGCGCAACGGTCCTTGTAATCGGGAACACCATCACCATCGGAATCCAGCGGGCAACCACGGCTGTCTACCTTGACGCCCGACGGTGTCCCGGGGCAGTAATCCCTGCTATCCGGCACGCCATCACCATCGGAATCTAACTCCCGGGGTTCCGGGGCCGGTTCGGACTGTGCCATTAAATCCGGATCACAGGCTTCTGTGGCCATATCGGCAGTCCAGTGTCCACCACGCCAGCATTCCCCGAAACCGTTCCTCCAGACCTTGCCGGAAGAACTGGTCCAATAGCCGACATCATCGGCTATTGCCTCGCGGCTGCCGGCGCTGGTACCGACTACAAGCAACAACAGGATTGTCATTGCGGTTGCAAAACGTCCGGAATAACAGTAGTTCTTCCTTGCTTTAAATATCTGCATTATCTGATTCACCTACGTTCTCCTAAGTTTAAATCGATCAATCTTTAATCCTTCATTTCCGATCGCCAGTGAGCTGGCGCCGCACAGCAATCATCCTTGCCTGCCCACAAGCAACAGCACGCCGCCAATGACAATAGCCCCTATTCCCGCCCAGACAGGGATATTGACGCGTCGATCTTCATCAATCGACATCTGCAGTGCGCCGAGATCCACCTGATGGGTCTCCCGGGTATAACTGAATCCGCCATAGCCGAGCGCCAATGCACCGGCCACTATCAGTAGCACTGCTGCTATTTTTGCAATACCCATATTGTCTTCCTTTAGGGCCTCAGCTGAAACGCAAGCAGGCAATGACAAGGCGGAGAGAAAAAATCATAACCGTCTACCCTGGATGACCCTGATCACTATCACGATGATCGCAATGACCAGGAGAATGTGAATCAGCCCGCCCATGGAATAGGATGAAACCAGTCCCAATGCCCACAGTACCAATAAAATGACGACGATAGTTTCCAGCACTGCTCCAATCTCCTATTGCTGACCAAGCCCAATTCGTATGGGGACAGATTGAACGCAGCGTCCGATCGGGTCTGTACGTCAGCACACACAGGGTGAATTGATTCCTGCCTTGCTGGCGCCTGGCCGTCCGCACGGAGAGGCGCACGATGCCGGAGGCACCCTCAATATGTACGACAGCGTACACACCGGGCATGGGCTCTTGCTATAATCTATATGGGGCAGAAATATCGCCTGCCTCCCGGGAAAACTGTATGCCAAAGAACGCCGCTCTACACCAAAACCACCTGCTGGCCGCCTTGTCGGATGAGGTGCGCCAGCGTGTTTTGCCACATCTCGAACTCGTGCCCTTGCCGCTCGGCAAGGTCCTGTATGAATCCGGCGATACCTTGCGGCATGTGTATTTCCCCACCGACTCGATTATCTCCCTGCTCTATGTCATGGAGGATGGCTCGTCGGCGGAAATCTCGGTGGTTGGCAATGAGGGGGTTGTCGGTGTCGCCCTGTTCATGGGCGGCGAGAGCACCACCAGCCGCGCCATCGTGCAAAGCGCCGGTAGCGCCTTTCGGCTGCCGGGACAATGGATCAAGGACGAGTTCAATCGCCACGGCGAAATGATGGGTTTGCTCCTGCGTTACACGCAATCGCTGATCACGCAAATGGCCCAGACCGCGGTCTGCAATCGGCATCATTCGATTGACCAGCAGCTGTGCCGCTGGCTGCTGCTGTCGCTTGACCGGTTACCGGGCAATCAGTTAACCATGACCCAGGAACTGATTGCCAACATGCTGGGCGTGCGCCGCGAAGGCGTGACCCAGGCGGCCGGCAAGCTACAGAGACTCGGCGCTATCAATTACAACCGTGGTCATATCACGGTGCTGGACCGGCCCTATCTGGAAAAGCTTTGCTGTGAGTGTTACGCCGTGGTCAAGAAGGAAGCCGAGCACCTGCTGCCCTATTTGCACAAGGTCAACGCCTGACAGCGGGGACCCCGGCCAGCCTGTCCGGCGGGATACAGGGGATCTTGCAGGCCTCCTCCCGGCTCATCGCGCCGTACTCCGCTTCCATTTTCTGGTGCCGCTGCCCTTTTCCCGCTCAGGGATAGGCATGATAACCGACACCCCTGACGGGTACTTGCAGGCTTGATCTTGGCGGCGCCAAGCGGTGTTGGTCAGGAGTGGATTCACGCCCGATCGGCCTGCAAGTAGCTATCAGTCAGAATTTTGGCCTCCGTCCCCGGTTGGGACACGAACGGGGCCGCGGCCCGCTGAGCGAAGGTCTTCGCTTTGTGGTCCGGCGCCGGTGTTCGGCTGGGGTTACGTGTTCTCGTAGACAGCTGTTACACCCGAACAGCAGGCATAAAAGGGGAAACACGCCGTGAAAATTGCATCGGGAACCTGGATGCGCCGTACACGGGCTGATCGTGGTTGGCACTCGGCAAGGGTGAGGTAGTGGCGGTTGCGAAAGGGCAGCTTGCTACGAGATGGCCTGCGGGATTAGATGTGCCCGCGCCCAATAACAGGTAAATAGGGAGATTTCCCTTGCATATCCTGCATCTTGCTTATATTATATATCGTTAATCGACGATATACGATAATTAAGGATTATTGATGCCTGCGGTTGAAAAAAAACGAGCCACGCCCGCGTATTTGTCAGCCGGTAAGCCGGCGTCGCCCGAAGTCGTTGCTTCGATTGCCAAGGCGCTTGGCCATCCTGCGCGCATTTACATCGTGCAGCTGTTGCTGGAGAAGCAATCCTGCATCGGTTGCGATATCGTGGATGAGGTGGGGCTTGCCGCAATCCACGGTCTCCGAGCATCTGCGCATTCTCAAGGCGGCAGGGATTATCACGGGCGAAATCGAGCGCCCGCGCATCTGCTATTCACTCAATCCGGACAGCCTGGCCCCCTTGGCCGGGATGTTGAACGCGGTGTTCGAGCAGGACAGCCACAGCAAGCTTGGCGGTTCCATCTGCTGCCCGCCGGCGAACCGCAAACCCATGAAAACCTCTCATTGATCAGGAGCACTGTCATGACCACTGTCACGGTTTACGATCCGCCAATGTGTTGTTCGACCGGCGTTTGCGGCCCCGAGGTCGACTCAAGGCTGGCACAGTTCGCCGGCGACCTCGACTGGCTCAAGTCCCAGGGGGTAACAGTCGAGCGCATCAATCTGGCGCATGAGCCGGATCGCTTCGTCAAGAACGCCGCCGTCAAGGAGGTCCTGGACCGCTCGGGCAGCGACGAGTTGCCAGTAATCCTGATTGGCGAAGCGCTCGTCGCCAGCGGACGTTACCCGCCTCGTGACGAGCTCGCGGCCATGGCGGGTGTCGAGGCAACGCTCGGACAACTGCCGAAATGACCGAGCGGCATGAGGGAGCTCGTTGCGCTTGGTGCTGCCATCGGCGCGAGCTGCGAGCCTTGCTTCGAGTTTCATTATGACAAAGCCCGGAAACTGGGGGTCTCGGTCGAGGCGATGCGCGAAGCTGTCCGCATCGGCGAGGCAGTCAAGGCGGCTTCCGCCAAAAACATCGTCGGGCTCGCCGATCGAACGATTGGCGCGCACGAGCCGAAGCCGGCAACCGGATCCTGCTGCGGCGGCGACGAGGCCAAGCCGGAAAACACATCAACAGAGTGCTGCTGAGCTACGGTTTCAGCATCGTAAGGACTTTTACAATTATGTTCAAAGATCTTCCCAAGTTCGTTTTCTTCACCGGCAAGGGCGGAGTCGGCAAGACATCGCTGGCCTGTGCCACTGCGCTGGACCTTGCCGATAAAGGCGACAGAGTATTGCTCGTCAGTACCGATCCAGCCTCCAACGTCGGTCAGGTGTTCGAGACCGAGATCGGCAACCGCCTCACGCCAATTCTCGCAGGTCGCCGGCCTCGATGCCATCGAGATCGATCCGGAGGAGGCAGCCGCGCAGTACCGCGACCGCATCGTCGGCCCCATGCGCGACGTCCTACCGGAAAAGGCGCTCAAGGGCATCGAGGAGCAGCTTTCGGGCGCCTGCACGACGGAGATCGCCGCGTTTGACGAGTTCACTGCGCTGTTAACCGACGATGACCTGATTGGCCGTTACCGCCACGTGGTGTTCGACACGGCGCCGACCGGCCACACCATTCGCATGCTTCAACTGCCGGGCGCCTGGTCGGGATTCCTCGAGGCGGGCAAGGGCGACGCATCCTGTCTCGGCCCCCTCGCCGGGCTCGAGAAGCAGCGTGAGCGTTACGCGGCCGCCGTGGCGCAACTGTCTGACGGCGGGGTCACGAGGTTGCTACTGGTCGCTCGACCACGGCAATCGGCCCTGGCCGAAGCGGCTCGAACATCGCGCGAGCTGGCGGCAATCGGCATTCGAAATCAGCAGCTCGCCGTCAACGGGGTGATGCCGGACGAGGTCGGCGGCGACCCGCTCGCCGCGGCCCTGGCCGAGCGGGACCGGGCGGCGCTTGCCGCGATGGACGCGCAGCTCACGGGCCTGCCACGCGAAACATTTGCGCTGCGATCGGACAATCTCGTCGGCATCGATGCGCTGCGCCGGTTTGCCACGGGCGCGCCCGACCGGATGAACGAAGCGTCCACCAACACTGAATCGGCGCCGCGTGACGACCTGCCGAATCTGGGTTCGCTGGTCGACGATATCGAGCAGCCCGGCAAGGGTCTTTTGATGTTCATGGGCAAGGGCGGCGTCGGCAAGACGACGATGGCTGCGGCCGTCGCGGCCGAGCTCGCGGCCCGGGGACACGAGGTGCTGCTGACCACGACGGATCCGGCCGCGCATCTGGTCGAGACGCTCGGCGGCGAGGTGCCAGGCCTCACCGTGAGCCGCATCGATCCCGCCGAGGCGACGGCTCGTTATCGCGAGCATGTGCTCGAGACCAAGGGACAGGAATCTGGATGACCAGGGTCGCGCCATGCTCGAAGAGGATCTGCGTTCGCCCTGCACCGAAGAGATCGCGGTCTTCCAGGCGTTCTCGCGAGTCATTCGCGAAAGCAACCGCCGTTTCGTGGTGATGGACACCGCGCCGACGGGCCATACGCTGCTCCTGCTCGACGCCACCGGGTCTTACCACCGCGACATCGTTCGGCATGCGGCACCGGATTCGCAGGTCCGCATGGTCACGCCGATGATGCGTCTGCAGGACCCGGAGCAGACCAAAATCTTCATTGTCACGCTGCCGGAGACAACGCCCGTGCTGGAGGCGACGCATCTGCAGGAGGATCTGCGCCGCGCCGACATCGAGCCCTGGGCTTGGATCATCAATGCGAGTCTTGCCGCGGCACGGACCGGGCACCCGCTTCTGCGCCGGCGGGCGGCTTCGGAAACCGAGTCGATCGCCAAGGTGCGCGACGGGTTGTCGGCGCGATACGCCGTCGTGCCGATGCAGGCCGAAGAGCCGGTCGGCGCCGAAAGACTGAAGGCGCTCTGCGCGTCCCCAACAGATCAGACAGAAACCGGGCCCCGGGAGGAAAATACACGCCATGTCGCTCTTTGAACGTTTCCTGACCCTCTGGGTCGCCCTGTGCATCGTGGCCGGCATCGTGCTGGGCCAGTTTTTCCCCGGCGTATTCCAGGCCATCGGCGGCATGGAAGCCGCAAATGTCAACCTGCCCGTGGCGGTGCTGATCTGGCTCATGATCATTCCGATGCTGCTGAAGATAGATTTCGGCGCCCTCGGCAAGGTGCGCGAGCACTGGCGCGGCGTCGGGGTGACCCTGTTTATCAATTGGGGGGTCAAGCCCTTCTCGATGGCGGCGCTCGCCTGGCTGTTCATCGGGTATCTTTTCGCGCCGTATCTGCCGGCGGAGCAGATCAACAGCTATATCGCCGGCCTGATCATCCTTGCCGCCGCTCCGTGCACGGCAATGGTGTTCGTGTGGAGCAATCTGTCGGACGGTGAGCCGCATTTTACGCTGACCCAGGTTGCGCTCAACGACGCCATCATGGTGGTTGCCTTCGCGCCGGTCGTGGGGCTGCTGCTCGGCATTTCGGCCATCACGGTGCCCTGGGGCACGCTGCTGCTGTCGGTCGGTCTTTACATAGTCATCCCGGTGATTATTGCGCAGGTCGTTCGCACGCGCCTGCTCGCCTATGGCGGCTCACGGGCGCTCGAGCGCCTGCTCGGGACGCTGCAGCCGATATCCCTCGGCGCCTTGCTGATTACCCTGGTGCTGCTGTTCGGCTTTCAGGGGGAGCAGATCATCGCCCAGCCGCTGATCATCGTGCTGCTGGCCGTCCCGATTCTGATCCAGGTGTATTTCAACTCCGGCCTCGCCTATCTGCTTAACCGCGTCACCGGCGAGGCGCACTGCGTCGCCGCGCCCTCGGCGCTGATCGGCGCCAGCAACTTCTTCGAGCTTGCGGTGGCGGCGGCCATCAGCCTGTTCGGCTTTTCATCGGGCGCGGCGCTGGCGACCGTGGTGGGCGTGCTGATCGAGGTTCCGGTAATGCTGTCGGTCGTGAAAATCGTGAATGCGACCAAACCCTGGTATGAGCGCGGAGCGGCCGTGCAGCGCCACAGCAAGGTTCTGCGACACGCCGATTGAATGGTCCAGTCATGAAACGTGTGCTTTTTCTTTGCGTCGCCAACTCGGCCCGCAGCCAAATGGCGGAAGGGCTCGCCCGCCGCATCCTGGGCACTGGCGTCGAGGTCATGAGCGCCGGGTCGGAGCCCGCGCGTATCAACCCTTACGCCATCGAAGCAATGGCCGAAATTGGCATTGATATATCGGACCAGCAGTCGAAACCGGTCGATGACGTCGATGTCACCGGGATTGATCTCGTCGTCACGCTCTGTGCTGAAGAGATCTGTCCGGTCCTTCCGGGTGGCGTGCGACGGTTGCATTGGCCGATCGCCGACCCGGCGTCAACTGATCCCTCGCTGGCGCCGGACGAAATGCGAACGCGATTCCGCAGGGCGCGCGAGCAAATCAAGGCCCGTATCGATGTTCTGCGAGGGCTCCTTGATGTGCCCGAAGGGCCGCCGTCCGACGAATTCCATGGCAGCATCCGCGTGGGCAGCCTGCCCGACAGCGTACGGTTCTATGCCTGGCTGCTCGGCACCTGGCCCAAGGACTGGACGCACCGCTATGCCACTTTCATCCGACCGGACCTCAAGCTCAACTTCGTCTTGCTGGTGTCGGATGGCAAGGCGCTCCACCACGATACGCTCTACCATCTCGGCATCGGCGTGGGCGGCCGGGATGCGGTCATCGACGCCTACCACCGTTCCGTCGCTTTCGGCGCGCGCGTCGAGAAGCCGCCGCGGACCACCTGGAAAGGGACGCCGCTGCATGAGCTATGGCTCAGCGACCCCGACGGTAACTTGATCGAAATCTATGCACGATTGACTGTTGAAGAGCTCGCCGCCAGGCCGGCGGACGAGATGCCTGCATACCTGGTTGCCGGAACGGAACCAGCAAACAGAGGAGATTAAGATGTTCAAAAAAGCCCTGGTCGGCGTCGACCCGTCTCCGGCCGAAATGTCGCTTCTATCCTGCCTGCCCGATCTGGCGCGCTGGGGCATCGAATCCATGATCCTCGCGCACGTGATCCGGGTAGGATACGTGCAGGGTGCGGAGTATGGACACGAGGAGGAATGTCGGTCATGGCTGGAGGAGCGTGCCGCTCCGCTTCGTTCAGCGGGACTGTCGGTGACCACCTCGATCACCGACAGTGGCGTCCCGGCCGACGAGCTGCTGGCGCTGGCCCGGGCGGAGGAGGCCGATCTGCTCGTCGTCGGCTCCCGCAGCAACAGCTTTCTCGAGGAGATATTCCTCGGCAGCGTCGCCAGGGAGCTTATCCGCAAGTCGGAGCTGCCGGTCCTGGTCGAGTCGCTCGAGCCGACGCAAACAGGGGACGGCGAGACATGTGCCGCAATCTGCACTCGCGCGCTGGAGCGCATTCTGCTGGCCACCGACCTGTCCGCGCAGTCCAGGTCGGCGGAAGACGCGGCCGTGCGACTGGCAGGCAAAGCCGGACATATCGACTGCCTCACGGTGCTTGCCGCGGATGCCGGCGACGACGAGCGACAGGCGGCCCAAAGCAGGCACGAGGATCTTGTCCGGCGCATCAAGGACGGCGGCGCCGATGCCAGTACCGGTTCGCGGATCGAGCAGGGCGACCCCGCCGAGGTCATCGCGCGCACCGGCCAGGAGGGCTACTCGTTGATCATTGTCGGCAAGCACGGCCGGAACTGGGTTGCGGACAAGATCATCGGCAGCACGGCGGCCAGGGTCTGCGAAATCGCGCGGCGCCCGGTGCTCATGATGCCCTTGCAGGAAGAATAGGCCACGAGTTCAAATATTCTGTCCAAGCCCGTCGGATAGATGATCATGGCAGCCTTGCCACGACCGACCATGCATGCGGGCCACTGCCATCAGCAACAACGCATTCGATCATTTGAACCATAGTCTTGTCCGGCGGTGTCACAGCCTCGTTCTGGTACCGAATACGGTCTATATTTGCCCTTATCTAAAACACAGCGATTCCGACTGACCTGCCCTTCTTCCGCGAACGGGCCACAGGGTCGCACGCTTTCGGTCGATTAATTTATCTGCTGTGGCAAGTGTTCAATAAAATCACGAATTTCATCGCGTATACGGCGGTAATGAGACAGGGCCTCTTCTTCGGTACGGGCTGATCGGGCGAGCCGGGGCGGGTCTTCAAAGCCATGATGCAGAATTCTTGTCTTGCCGGGAAATACCGGACAGACTTCTGCGGCGCTGTCACATACGGTAACGACCCAGTCAAAGGGGATCTCGAGCAGGCTGTCGACGTACTTTGAAGTATGCCGGCTGATATCCACACCGGCCTCGGCCATCACGCTGACAGCACGCGGGTCGACACCATGGGGTATCACACCGGCCGACCAAGGCTCGATGTCATCACCATGCAGGTAACGGCACCAGCCTTCGGCCATCTGGCTGCGACAGGCATTGCCGGTGCATAGAAACAGCACCTTATATGCCACTATGAAGCCCTGCGGCGGGTTTTACTGAGGGAACGACAGACTTCCGGGTAACCGCCACAACACTTGTCCGTGAGGTAATCAACCAGATCGCCCATGGCTCCGAAATCCGCGGAGTAGATAATGGAACGGCCATCACGCTGCGAGTGCACCAGACCGGCGCGTTCCAGATGGGCGATATGAAAGGTCAGGCTGGACGGGCTGATGTGCAGTCTGTCGGCGATTTCGGCCGGCGGCCATGCCCTCGGGCCCGGCCTCTACCAGCCGCTGGAATATCCCCAGGCGCACATCATGCGCCAAGGCTGCAAAGGCATTAATGGCCGTTTGACGTTTCATCATTTCAAATAATATTGAAATATATGGCCGCCTGCAATAGCCAATATCAGCCCTGAAAGCACAAGTAGCGAGCACATATTAATGGGAGGTTTGTCGCAGTAGTACCCGGCTGTTGAACCACCGATTCCAATTGCCCTCACGGAGGGCATGATCACCGTACCATCGGCAACGCCAAACTGACGTCCTGGAACGGCACCTCATGCGGCCATGGGAGCACCAGATTGTGCAATTTTTGGCGCATTGTCACCAAACGTGCTATTACTTATCAGGAAGTTAGCCAGATAACCTTAAAAGTACATGTAATAAATGACACTATGGGCTTGTATTCCATACCCAATCTGACGGCCAATATCCGCCGCATTACCGTCCTGAACTGGAAGGGCGGATGCGGCAAGTCGATGATCTCGACCAATCTGGCCAGCTACTATGCCAGCAGTGGCTCGAAAACCGTGATGATCGACCACGATCCGCAGGGCACTTCGCTACGCTGGCTGAACCTGCGTGATGAATCGATGCCATTGATACACGGGATTAATGCGACAGCACGTTCCGGACAGATGACCCGTAGCTTCAACATGCGTCTGCCGCCGGGTACGCAGCGCGTTATCATTGATACACCTGCCGGCCTGCGCGGCCCCGATCTGCAGGAGCTGGTCCGGGAAACCGATTACATTATTATCCCGGTACTACCCTCCGATGCCGATATCCATTCGGCCGCCAATTTCATTGCCGAACTGCTGCTTGATGCGCGGGTCAAGGCATCCGGCGCCAGGGTCGGTGTTATTGCCAACCGCGTGAAATCCAACACGATTATCTACCAGTCACTCAATCGTTTTCTGCAGCAACTGCAGTTTCCATTGATCACGATCCTGCGTGATACCCAGCAGTATGTACGTGCGGCAGAACAGGGCCGCGGCATTTTTGAAGTCAAGCCCGCATCCCGTACCAGTCGCGACAGAAAGCAATGGCAACCGGTTATTGACTGGGTCGAGCGCGATTTTATACACGGCTCACAGTTCGATCTGAATTTCGCCTGATCGAGGCATCCGGATTCCGGGCATAAAAAAAGCCGCCGATAGAACTTATCGGCGGCTAATTTTACAGCTGCTTGCCTGTTGCTGTTACTCGCCTACGGTTAACTCAACGCGCCTGTTCATGGCCCGGCCTTCCCTGGTGTCATTGCTGGTAACCGGGTTGCTCTCACCCTCGCCGCGGACCGTAAGACGGCTGGAACTGATGCCGTTGGCTGTCAGATAATCGGCAACCGACTGGGCGCGACGCTTGGACAGGTCCCGATTATAGGCATCCGGTCCGGTGCTGTCGGTATGGCCAACCACATCGACTGCGACACCCGAGTTGTCCCTTAGCTTGCGTACCGCCTGTTGCAAGATGGCTTCTGCACTCGACTTGAGCCTGGCGCTGTCAAATTCGAAGTGGACGCCTTCCAGGGTAAACAATGCAGTTCCTGGATAGGGGCAACCATGCTCGTCGACTCTGGTATTGGCCGCGGTATTCGGGCAGCGATCCAGATAGTCGGGAACGCCGTCACCATCGGAATCCAGCGGGCAACCACGGTTATCGACCTCGACACCGGCAGGCGTGCCGGCGCACCAGTCACGGAAATCCGGCACCCCGTCGCCGTCAGAATCCAGCAAGCCCTCGGGCTCGGGTTCAGGTTCATCCCGACTGACGGGATCACATTCTTCCACCGCCATATCCGAGCTCCAGCCACCGCTACGCCAGCATTCCCCGAATCTGTTCTTCCAGACCTTGCCGGCAGAACTTGTCCAGTAGCCGACATCATCAGCAAACACCGGGGCCGAAACCGATACTGCCAAAGTTGCCAGTCCGATCGAAACGGCCTTAATAAAAAGCTTGTTCATGATTCATCCTCCCTAAATTGGGATGTAATTGGACAGTGTGATTGCATAAGATATTGATTGAATTGTATTACAGCTGTCAGATATTCACTGCAGCAGCCTGTGACTTTCAGAAAATAAATGATTCCGATTTTCCGGACATGACTAACGATATGCCCGCTTATCCCACAAACAGGCACGAAAGCTCTAACTGGCCCTGCCCAACCAGACAGGAGGGCCTTTGTCCCTACTACGGGAAACTGTCGTATCACTTGATTCAGGGCTTCAATTCGCTTCTTTATTCAACCTAGACCACAGTGAAACCGCTCTCTGTGCGTTATCGCACAATATAGCATATCGGGGGGTAATTCAGGAGGCTTTGCGGGAATAACGGCGCTCGACATATTCATCCACGATCTGCTGGAATTCCTCGGCGATGTTGTCGCCACGCAGGGTCATGGCCTTTTTGCCGTCGATAAAAACCGGCGCGACCGGCGCCTCGCCGGTACCCGGCAGGCTGATGCCGATATCGGCATGTTTGCTTTCGCCGGGACCGTTCACGACACAGCCCATCACTGCCAGGCTCATGTCTTCGACGCCCTGGTACTTTTCCCGCCAGATCGGCATCTGGCTGCGGACATAGGCCTGGATCTGGTCGGCCAGTTTCTGGAAATAGGTGCTGGTCGTGCGGCCGCAACCGGGACAGGCGGTAACCAGCGGTGTAAAGGAACGCAGACCCATGGTCTGCAGGAGTTCCTGGGCCACAATGACCTCTTTGGCCCGATCACCGTCCGGCTCCGGTGTCAGTGAAACGCGGATGGTGTCGCCGATGCCTTCCTGCAGAAGCACACCCATTGCGGCACTGGAGGCAACAATGCCTTTCGAGCCCATGCCGGCCTCGGTCAGCCCCAGGTGCAGAGCGTAATCGCAACGCCGGGCCAAATCGCGGTAGACGGCTATCAATTGCTGCACGCCGCTGACCTTGCATGACAACACGATACGCTCGCGCTGCAAACCGATTTCCTCGGCCTTTTCAGCATTGCTGATCGCCGAAACAACCAGTGCCTCGCGCATGACTTCCTCGGCCTCTTTGGGCTCCGGCAACTGTGCATTCTTGTCCATGAGTTCGGCCAGCAGATTCTGGTCGAGGCTGCCCCAGTTGACACCGATCCTGACCGGCTTGTCGTACTCGATGGCCTTCTCGATCATGGTGCCGAACTGGCTGTCTTTCTTGCGGCCGAAACCAACGTTACCCGGATTGATACGGTATTTGGCCAGGGCCTCGGCGCACTCAGGGTATTTGGTCAACAACATGTGGCCATTATAGTGGAAGTCTCCGACCAGCGGGACGCGACAGCCGACCTTTTCCAGTTTGTCGCGGATGGTACCGACCGCTGCTGCTGCAGCTTCGGTATTCACGGTAATACGGACGAGTTCCGAGCCCGCGGCTGCCAGCTGCTGGACCTGTCTGGCGGTTGCCTCCGCATCGGCGGTGTCTGTATTGGTCATCGACTGAACAACAATCGGTGCGCTGCCGCCTACCTGTACGGGACCTACTTTTACGCCGACACTCCCGCGCCGGCCCTGGGAACCAAATTGTGCTGACATCTTCTGCTGTGGACCTCTGGGGGATGGTGGCACCCCTGCTCTGTAATCTGACTAGCGGGCGCAAATTATCTCATACGTTGCGGTGCACTAACAGGCATGGCGGGGGCGCGAGGCATCCCGGGATTGGGGTATAGTGCCGGCATGGGCGTGGAAGAGACCATTGCTGTGCTGCTCGGCTGGGCCGTGCATCTGTCCAGTTATTCCATGCCTGAAAATCTGCCGCGGGTGGAATACCGCCCGGAAAGTTTCTTTATTGAGGAGGTCTGCCGCAGCAAGAATTGCCGTACACTCGGCTGGTACGACCACAAGGGGACCGTATTTATCGACGACCGCCTGCGCGATCGCGACGACAGGTTCAGCCGCAGCCTGCTGGTGCACGAGTTCGTCCATTACCTGCAGCACCAAAGCGGCCGTTACAATGCCTCAGACTGTTCGGATCACGTCAAGCGTGAACGCGAAGCCTACGCCATTCAGCGTGAATATGTAGCCCGGGCCTACGGCGAAGTGGCATTTATCCGCATGGTCCTGCCACCATGTCACGGTAGCGGGGAACGCCCGGCGGATGCAAACGTCAATAAATGAAACCCATCAATATTGATCGAATCATGAAGCGACATATTTCTCTGCTGTTCATGCTTGTAGCCGCCGTCATGCTGGCCGGCAAACCGGCCAGGGCTGACAATGAAACCGGTCGCGAGGAATATGAAATTCCCGACCACGGCACCTTGATTATGGATGTCCCCGTTGAGTGGCAGGCAACATTCTATAAGCCGGAGGATGACAGTTTTCCCATTATTTCCTTTCATCCTTTCAAGGGGCCGGACACATTTCAGCTTTCCGTTGGAATATTCTGGTCAACCGACGCACTGCGCGAACTGACTGATCCGCATAATCTGCGTAGATTCGTTGAAAATGTCGGCCAGAATATACTGGAGCAGGCTGACCAGCATTCGCTTGATCTTGAAGAGGTCGTGGGTCATTCCGGTATCGGATATCTGTTTGATCTTACGGATATGGATGCTGGCAAAGACGAATATCAATATCTGACCCAGGGCGCCCTTGCTGTAGGTAACATCGTTGTCGTTTTCTCCCTGTTTACCCGCGAAGGCCAACAACAGAAAATACGGCAGGAAACATTAAAGATGCTGAAAAATGCCAAGCAGGATCTGAGCCGGCGTGACGTTAACTACAAACCCGCAGTAAACTAACAGGGCTGTTCGATCCAGGATGCTGAATGGGCGGTAATACACTGCTTATACTGGCCGCCATCGCCGGGGCCGGCATCGCCTGCCAGATACTGGCATGGCTGACACGCCTGCCCGCCATACTATATCTGCTTATAACCGGTATCGTTATCGGGCCGGTCGTTGGTTACCTGAATCCCGATGCCCTGTTCAGCGATCTGCTTTTCCCCTTCATATCACTGTCCGTTGCCGTCATTCTCTTTGAAGGCAGCCTGACTTTAAAACTGTCCGAAATACGCGGTCTGGGAAAGGTCGTCCGTAACCTGATCACGATCGGCGCCGGCATTACCTGGCTGGTCAGCGGACTGGCCGCCTATTATCTGCTGAATTTCTCTGTCGGACTGGCGACGCTGTTCGGCGCGATTGTGGTGGTAACCGGGCCGACCGTGATCGTGCCCATGCTCCGCAGCGTCCGACCGAATGCCAAAATTTCCAATGTCCTGCGCTGGGAGGGAATCATTATCGATCCGCTCGGGGCGCTGCTCGCCGTGCTGGTCTATAACTTCATCCTCTCCGGGAAGGCCTCCGCCGCCCTGGGTACGGTTCTACTGACATTTTTCAAAACCATCACTATCGGCGTTGTTATAGGGATGCTGGCGGCCGTTGTCACCGGTTTCATCCTGCGCCGCCACCTGATCCCCGAGTACCTGCGTAACATGTTTGTACTCTCCGTGGTCATAGGCACGTTTGCCGTTTCCGATCTCCTGCAGCATGAATCCGGCCTGCTGGCCGTTACGATCATGGGCATGGCCATGGCCAACATCCGTGAGCTTGATATCGAGGACATACTCAACTTCAAGGAAACCCTGAGCCTGCTGCTGATCTCCGCCCTGTTCATCATCCTGGCAGCACGTGTCGAACTGCACCAGTTTGTCGACATCGGCTGGCCTGCGCTCGGCGTACTGGCGATCATCATGTTTCTGGCACGACCGCTGGCTGTCGCCCTGTCATCCTGGGGCTCGGATCTGAACTGGCGTGAAAAAACCCTGATTGCATGGATAGGGCCGCGCGGCATTGTTGCCGCGGCAGTGGCTGCGGTATTTGCACTGCGACTGGAGGAAATTGGCTATCTCAACGCGGAATTCATCGTACCACTGACTTTCACCGTGATTATTGGCACGGTCCGTCATTCAAAGCGCGACTGCAGCACCACTTGCCAGACTGCTCAGGGTCGCTGAGCCTCCACCCAAGGGTTTCTTGATCATCGGCGCCGGTAATGTGGCCCGCGCGATTGGCAAGGCGCTTAAGGAAAAGGAATATAAAGTCCTGCTCACCGACAGCAACTGGGAAAATACCCGTGCCGCTCGTATGGATGGTTTGCCCGTTTATTACGGTAATCCGATCTCCGAACACGCCGACACCCATCTCGATCTTGTTGGCATCGGGCGCCTGCTCGCCATGTCGGGTCGTACAAATTTTGATTCCCTGGCCATTATGCGGTTCAAATCCGAATACGGCGACAATAATCTGTATCAATTACAGACATCACGGGAACAGGCTACCAGCGAAAAACACAGCATTGCCAACAAACACCGTGGGCACCGCCTGTTCGGCGAAGAGGTAACACATGCGATGCTGGCCGGCTGGCTGCGTGCCGATGCCAAGCTGCATACCACCCAGCTCAGCGAATCCTTTGGCTTCGACGAATACCTGAAGAAGTACCGGGATCGCTGCATCCCCTTGTTTGCCCTTGATAGCAAGGAGGAGCTGTCTGTATTTACCGCCGATAAACCGCTGGAACCAGAGGCCAGTTGGACAATTGTCAGCCTGATAGCGCCGGAGAACTCGAGTTTAACCTACAAGGCCCGGCACGCCGAGGAGGAAAAAGAGGAAGAATCGCTGTCGGATGACCTTCCTGACATGAGCGGGGAGTGAATACTGTGATGAAATTCGCATTTCCTGAATCCAGGATCGAGTCTGTGAGCCTGTTCACATTGATTTTCCGGTGCATCTATTAGACTTCATCTCGCGAGACATCATTTGTACCTCCCTGATGTTTTGTTTGTGGCTGGGCCCGGAGTTACCCTCGCCCTCCTCCCCCCTGATAGGGTGGCTCCGGGCCTTTTTATTGCTGGTACAGACAACCACTTAATAACACCGCGTGACGGTCATTCCAGATCCAGTTCCAGTTGCGGACTGTCTTTCGGCTGCCCGGGACGTTTCAGCGGCCGTTGACCCGGCGTGGCTGTGACCACGGTGCGGGGATGTGCCGGCGCAGCCCGCACCAGCAGCGTCGTTTCCGGGCGATAGGTCACTGTGGGGGCGGTTTTAACGAAGGCAGCGCCGACAGGCCAGTCCGCTGACGGTTTCCAGCGCATGGCAATTTCTCCTTAAGCGGGTTTATTTCCCGGGCCGCCACTGCCCTGCTGGTAGCCACGCAACTGTCCGATCAGTACTCCCTGGATCTGAACGCGGTCCGGGGGGTAAACGAGCGGGGTGAGTTCGCTGTTTTCGGGAATCAACTCAATCTGCCGGCCGTTATGGCGGAAACGCTTCAGGGTGGCCTCTTCGCCGTCGATAAGCGCAACCACGATATCGCCGTCGCGGGCGGTGACGGTCTGGCGGAGTACCACATAGTCACCGTCGAGAATGCCGGCCTCGATCATCGAGTCACCCTTGACCCTCAGTGCAAACCGATCCGGCCCCCCGAACAGGCTGCCCAGGTCCAGTTCCTCTTCGCCGGGAATGGCCTCGATCGGGTTACCGGCGGCAATACGGCCTGCCAGAGGTAATGTCAGTGAGCGTTTGCTACGCTCTCCCGTCAGGCGCAGCGAGCGCCAGCTCCGGCCTTCCCGATAAACATGGCCCTTGTCCACGAGTGATTGTATATAGCGATGTACCGTTCCCCGTGAACGGACACCCACTCCCTCGCCAATCTCTTCCAGGGTCGGGGCATGGCCCTGCCGGGCGATATAGCGCGTAATGAACTGCAGAATCTTCTCTTCGAGACGGGTCAGCATTAATGTTCTCCACTCATTCTCCATATAAAGATAGAGTACAAAAAGAGAACTTGCAAGCAGGAACCCCCGGGCAGGGAGAACTTCCGGAGAAATTAGTCCCGTTGCGATGAAAAAATTCCCGCATCGGTTGACGGCATCATTTACCGGGGAACGGCCTATAATTTATAAAGTCAGCTGATCAAACAGAGCCGTTTTCAAGCGGCCATATAACGACAACAGAACCAGGAGAGTGAGATGCCGAATACACGCAGGGCCGAGACACAGCCTACACGCGTCGAAAAGAGCGAGGCACAGTGGCGCAGTGAACTCACCCCGAACAGTATGCCGTCTGCCGCCAAAGCGCCACGGAGCGGGCTTTTACCGGAAAATATCATGACTGCAAGGAAGACGGTATTTACCGCTGCAGTTGCTGCGGCAACGAACTGTTCAGTTCAGGGACCAAGTATGACTCCGGTAGCGGCTGGCCAAGTTTTTATGCCCCCATAGATGATGAACAGGTGCGTACCCGCTCAGACAACAGCCACGGCATGCAACGTGTTGAAGTATTGTGCAGCGCCTGCGATGCCCATCTCGGGCATGTATTCCCGGACGGCCCGGAACCGACCGGACTGCGTTTCTGCATCAACTCGGTATCGCTGAAACTGGACAAGAAACCCGGCAACAGCAACTAGGCAAGTCCTGAATACCCTGTCATTTCGAGCGAAGCGAGAAATCGCCACAGGCGTCCCGAGCGGCGCAAGGGATCTCATGAAAAATCTCTCCCTACGCTCGAGTCAGGGATTTCTCCCGTTGGTCGAAATGACACCAGGCACTTGTTCAGGGCTTCCCTGGGGCATACTTTGGTTCGATCATCTGCTATCGGCCGGCCAGGGCAATTCTTCTGTCGCTGAATCAGCCGGCAGCCCGGGTCCAGACCCTTGTAACGGTGCTGGTGGTGGCTGTTGATTCGGTATTCTTCCGCTTTTCATTCGCAGGCGTTTTTCCGTTTTCCGACTGAACCACCCCTTCATTATTGGCTCCCTGCTCACTGCAGGAGCAACCAGAACCGTCATATGCAATATTTATTGCATTGCCGTACGGGTATGCAATCCTCTTTATCTCCGGCAGGACCAGAATCGAGACAGATATGAAGTGGATCTCCGGCAAAAAATCGCAATCCGAGGAATTCGAGCGCCTGCTGCGTCCGCACGTCCGGCATCTTTACAAGGTCGCCTATCGCCTGCTGGGAAAAGCCGAGGATGCCGAGGACCTGGTACAGGACGTACTGACCAAACTGTACCCCCGTACCCACGAACTGGCATCGGTGGAAGAACTGCGACCATGGCTGACCCGGGTTCTGCATCATCAGTGCATCGACACGCTGCGCAAGCGTAGCCGAATCCCGCAAAACAACCCTGCTTCTCCGGATGCAATGGAGGATATCGAACGGCTGGAAAGTCCGCTTTCCCGGCCGGAAACAAGGCTGGAACAGGGCCAGGCCGGCGAGCGGCTGCAGGCAGCGCTTGATCGGCTCGATACGGAGCAGCGTGCGTTGATTGTCCTGCACCTGGTCGAAGGCTACACATTGAACGAACTGGCCGAACAACTGGATACGCCACTGGAAACCCTGCGCACCCGGCTGCGCCGGAGCCGGGCGCAGCTGAGGCGGTTGCTGGCGGAGTGAACCCGTTTTTCATTTATTGTCGTGAATACACAGAGGAAGAGGGATGAATTGCCAACAAGCACGAGAGCGATTACTGAAGCAACAGCAACAGGGATCACCCGGCGGCGAAGATGCCGCCCTCCGTCAACACCTGGAGACATGCGAATCGTGCAGGGAATTTTACGAGGATCACATGATTGGCGAGCAACTGCGGCGGCTGGAGACTCCCGAACCGCGACCGGGCTTCGAGGACGAAGCACTTCGCCGGGCCCGCTTGCGCGGCTACTGGCAACAGTGGCATTTCGCGATCCCGCTTGCCGCGGCGGCAGCGATACTTCTCACCGTGACTGTGGCCCTGATCATGGAACCATGGCAATCGGCGGGTACGACGGACACGAGAAATCGTCATGACCGCCGAGCGGGAAAAGACCGTCCGGGTATTGATAGAGCACCACAGCGGAACGCCGGAACGCGACTCTGACGATCGACCTGGCGGAAAATCTCGAGATCAAGGGTTATCCCGACCGCCGGCAACTGGTCTGGCAGACAGACCTGAAACAGGGGAAAAACCTGCTGGCGCTGCCGCTGGTGCTAAGGGAACCGGGCGATGGTTATATCAATATCGGCTATCGCCATGGGGATCGGAGTCAGGCGGTCCGGATTACCGTTAGCGCCGGTAGTACGGATTCAACTTTACGAAATGAAAGAAGCTGACAACCCGCTTCAATCTGACAGGAGACATCAAGTCATGAATACGAAACTTTATCTTTCACTGCTGTTTGGTGCCGGGCTGATAGTCGGCAATCCCGTCTTCGCCCAGGATGCCGAGGAACCGCCGGAGGACGATGACCCATGACCGTTATCGAGGAAGACGAGGAGCCGGAGGATATCGATAACACCCTGGCCCTGCCCGAGGACGCCTCGCCCACCGGCGTGGAGAGTTCACAGTTCGGCATAGACACCGCCAATCAGGCACGGGAAGAAGGCCGTGAGTTCGGCCAGCAGACTGCAGAGCAGGCACAGGAAATGGGCCAGGAATTCGGCCAGCAGATCTGGAGGAAGCCCGCCAGGGTACCCGGGACGAAAGCAATCCGCGAAAACGTGGCCGAAGAGCGTCGCCAGAATATCCCGCAGAACCCCGGTGGAGGCGCACCATAATCGGCAACAGATACGGGAGGACCAGTCGACGACTGCTCGACGCAAGCCTGCCGACTGACAAAAACAATACCTGCACTATCGCAACCGGCCTCCGTGGTCGGTTGCGATTTCGTGCGTGAGCAGATACCGAAAGACGAACATCAGAGCACGAGGGGAAAAGAGGATGAAATTACTCAGATTATGGCTCATACCGATTCTCATCATGTTATCCCCACAATCGATAGCCGGGGTCGATGACAGTTACAGGGCCGGCATTCAGGCATTCCGCGCGGGGGATTATGAAACCGCACTGCAACACTTCAAGGCGGCAGAGGATGCCGGCATAGACAATAGCCGGCTGTATTTCAATCTTGGATCGACCTATTACAAGCTGGACCGTTATAACCAGTCACGGAGTACTTCAGCCGAATCGTGGATGACCCGAAGTGGGGGCGCTGGCCCATTACGATCTCGGACTGATCGCCGAGAGTGTGGAGGATCAACGTTCTGCAGTACATCACTATACACAGGCATACCGGATCTCTACCCCCGGCAGCAAGGTCAGGGAACTTGCCGTACTCAAGATCAAGGAACTGAAACCGGACCGTGATGTCAGCGTCACGACCCGGAAGTGGCAGGGCCTGCTGTCCGCCGCCGTCGGCTATGACGACAATGCCAACCTGACCTCCGATACGGGCGATGACCGGATCAGCGAGGAAGGCGACGCCTTTACCGAATTGTTCGGTTTTGCCAACTATTACCTGAAAGGCGACTTCCGTGACGGTTACCGGCTGAACGGCGGGTTTTATACGCGGCAGTATTTCGAGGAATCCGAATTCAGTTTCAGCACGCTGTTTCTGGGGCTGACCCGTGACAAGCAATGGGATACCTGGCATACCCAGGTCGGCGTTCTCGTCAATGGCAGCATACTCGAAGACGACTACTTCGGCACGACCGGCACCCTGCGCCTGGCAGCACGGCGCAATTTCGATCCCTTCCGGCTGCGGCTGCAGAATGACCTGAGCGGTATTGATACCCGGGACAGCTTCGATTTTCTATCCGGGATCAGAAACCAGTCCACGATCGAGCTGTTGCGGCCACTGGATATCGGCAAGGTTCGGGTCGGCTACCAGCTCGAACTCAACGACCGGAACGATCAGAGCATAGGCAACGAATTTTTCAGCTACTCTCCCATCCGCAACAAGGTTTATGTGGATTTCGATTATTTTGTCGCCCCCAAATGGATAATCAATCTTCGCGGTGAATACCGCAAGAATTCTATCCGGACGACAATCGCCAGATCAATGCGGATGGAACAGTAGTCACGGACGAGCGCGATGATGATTACATCAGTGTTTCGCTGCGGGCCGAGTACGAGTTCGTACGCGAGTGGGCGGCATTCGGAGAATATCGTTATACTGACAACGATTCCAATTTTGACCGGTTCAGCTATGAAAGCAACCAGGTTATGTTCGGCGTGAGTCGATCCTTCTGATATCGGGAAACGCGTTGTGCGTCAGAAACGGTATTGGTACTGTCAACATATCCCTGTAGGCGGTTTCATATCCAGGCTATCCCAATTACGGCAACAGACGAACTTCGATAGGGGCAAAGAACCTTGCACAACGACTGTGTCGAGGTAGGGAACAAAACAGCATCACAGCAAGAGTGCCAATGCGAGCCGGCAGATTACCGGCCGACTGACTGTCGCGAGTTCAGCGCACGTTACCGCGATGCTGTAGAAGAAATGACGAAATATCTTCAGCCGGCAGAGGACGGCTGAACAGGTAACCCTGATATTCATCACATTTGAGTTGCCTGAGCAAATCCAGTTGCTCATCCGTTTCCCACTCCCTCCGGCAATCACCTTCAGGTTGAGTGAATGGGCCAGAGGAATCACCGCCGTGACGATGGCGGTATCGTCCGCGTTACGAATCAGGTTGGCAATAAAAGACCGATCGATCTTGAGAGCAGTTACCGGCAATTTGCTCATATAACGCAGCGATGAATAGCCGGTACCGAAATCATCGATACTGATACCTATGCCCCGCTTCCTGAGTGCATGGAGTTTCTCTGATAGTCTCGCGCAGCTGCTCCATGATGACAGTTTCCGTGATTTCAAGTTCTAGCCATGGTGCTTTATGGGCATTCTGCATTACAATTTCATCGATCCGGCCAATAAAATCTGGTTGCGCGAGCTGAATGGCTGAAATATTAACTGCGACTGGTGGCGGGTCGAGATTTTTTTGCAGCCAGGATTGATAATCCTGCATGGCCTGCCTTATTACCCATCGCCCGACATCCAGGATCAGGCCGGTTTCCTCAAGAACGGGAATGAACCTGTCCGGCGATACCATGCCATCATCGCTGTTCCAGCGTATCAACGCTTCAAAACCGCAAATACTATTGTTTGATACATTGAGCTTGGGCTGGTAAAACAGCACAAACTCATCTTTATCCAGCGCCTTACGCAGCTTGTTTTCCAGTATCAGCTTTTCAGCAACGCGTGCATTCATGTCGCTGGTATAAAACAGGTATTTATTTCCGCCCTGCTTGGCATTTTTCAGTGCCGCCTCGGCATGATTTACCTGAGCGTCTCTGCCTCGGTGCCGTCCAGCGGTGAAATCGACACACCAATCCTGGTTGAAATATTGAGTTCATGGTCTTCAAAAACCACCGGCCTGGATACTGCGGTAACAGCTCCTGTTCAATGAAATGTGCAACATCCGCAGAATTGCGAATATCGGGCAGCATTATTGCGAACATGTTCGCAGCGATTCTGGCAAGATGCCCGCTTTCCTCAACCACCTGCTGGAGCCTGACCGAAAAACTCCTGAGCAACTCATCGCCGGCACGGCGGCCATAAACTTCATTGACATAGGAGAACCGTTCTATATCCATCAAGACGATGCCAGTTGTATCGTTTTCTCCCGCCGAATGAAGATATTGGGCCAGACGATCCAGAAACAGGTCACGGTTGGAAAGTCCTGTCAAAGGATCATAATAGGCCAGGAATTTGGCCTTATCCTCTCTCTCCAGGTACTCCAGCGCAAAAGCGACATCCGACACCAGTTCGCTCAGTAGCTCCACCTCTTCCCTGTCAAATATGCCGGTCTCACGACCATACAATGACATCGTTCCAATACTACCGATCATCAACCAGTATCGGGAACGCAGCCATGGAACGGTAACCGCGCTGGAGCAATTCCCTTTTGTAGATTACCTCATCACCCTCTTCTATATCATTACAGACAATCGGTTTCATGCCACGTAATGCACGGCCGGTGATAGTCTGGCCCTCGCGTTTCCCCGACATGGATGAAAAGCTCACAGCTTTCAGGTAGTCCCTGCTTTCCCCGTAACTGGCAACGGGATTGATGTCCTGGGTGGCATTGTCCACCAGCCCCACCCATACGAGGCCGAAACCGGCATGCTCCACGCTGATACGACACACTTCCTGTAACAGCTGTTGACGATCGCGTATATGGACCATGGCATGATTGATTTCGCGCAATATCTCGCGTATGCGGCTGAGACGGGAAATCTTTTCTTCCTGCTCGCGGCGTTCGGTAATATCCGTTAACGATCCCAGCATGCGGTAGGCCTTGTTCTTCTCGTCACGGACTATATAACCATAATCGTGTACATAGGCATAAGTACCATCCCTGCGCTGGAAGCGGTATTCGTCTTCCCAGTGATCCTCACCGGCAGCAATTGCGGATTCAATCCCCTCGATAATCCTGTTCCTGTCCTCCGGGTGTATTCGTGTCTTCCAGAAATCGATATCCCACTCGATCTCCTCATCCCTGTAACCGAACAGCGTCGTAAAAGATTCATTCCACCAAAGGCTGTCGTTATTCAGATCCCAGTCCCATATGGCATCATTGGTAGCACGGGCAATGATTTTAAAACGCTCGACATTGTTTCTTAGCTCGGCTTCCATTTGTATATGTTCGGTTATGTCACTGGATACACCCAGCACCATCTGTTTTTTTCCGTCCACCGATGTGATCGGACGCATGACCACCTGTAGCCAGCGTGCCCTGCCGCTCGTGTCCTTGACGAAAACCTCCGGAATTATTTTTTCCTGCTGGGCCCTGATTACTTCCTGCTCATCCTGGAAAAATCTATCAACCAGTGCCTTGCTGGGTATAAAATCAGAGTTGGTCTTGCCAATCATGTCCTCGACGGTTGTCCCGAACACCTCGGCAAGGGCTTCGTTTACAAGGACAAAACGCCCCTCCCCGTCCTTGACGAAGATCATATTCCTGTCTATGTCAATCACATTGCGGAAAAAAGCCCATTGCTCTTCCAGTTCCTCCCGGAAACGATGATCCTCGTGGGCGCGTATGCGTTGCCGTAAAATCCTGATGAACAACAGCGCTATAAGCAGTGTGAATATCAGAATAAGGCCGTAACCGATAAGAACCCGCGAGAGCTGCTGGTTTTTATATGCGAAGGCCGTACTGACCGGTTGCTGGACAACAATACCCCAGCCATAGGCAACGGGCACATAGGCCGAAAGCTGTTCCTCATTTTCAATGGGATTGAAATTGACCTCGATGCCGGCATTGCCCTGCATAAGCTCCTGCACGACCGGCACACTGGAAAAATCCGTGATGGCCTCCTGGGACGGAAATTTCGGGTGATAGGCCAACCCTCCGCGACTATCAACCACATAGACAAAGCCGCCGGGGTCTATTTCCAGACCTTCAGCCCAAGAAAAAAAGCCGTTCAGATTAATCTGCAGCGCCAGTATTCCCAGGATCCTCCCGTCGTTCTGTTCTATAGGTATGGCAACAGTGAAAACATTAAGCCGGGGCCTGGCGGTCCTTTCGTAGACATGGGAAACATAAGGCTCCCAGTGACGGGAAACGCCCTTATACCAGTCACGAAATGAGAAATTTTTCCCCACACCGCCCTCAAGTGCCGGCAGATCGGCGGTTTCCGTGCCTTCCGGATCTGTCAGAAACATTCTTTCTATAAATGGAAAATCACCGGGTACCCTGTTCAGGATATTGATGGCTTCGTCCCATTCACCGGCGGCTATCGATTCGCGGAAAGTGACCCGTGTGGCCAGAGCGACACCGATACTGGTCAGGCGCTTGAATTTTTCATCGAGGGTTGCGGCAGCAAGCCCGGCTATGGACTCACGCTTGGAGAGGACTGAATCGGTGAGCTCACGGTCAATGGCCTGATAAGTGATCCATGCCAGGGCGGAAAAAAACAACAGCACGATCGCCAGGGCTGAATAAACATGCCAGCCCTTGATGGATTCCAGAAGCCGAATCGCCCGGATACGCCGGATTGTCTCCGCAAGATTAATAAAAGATTTTCCTCAACCGCCGCATGACAGTTGCTTCCTCCCTGAATATTTATAAATATTATCCTGTTATTAAGGCTTGATATATACAACTATAGCCAGTGATGCTTAACACGGCATGCCGGCAATTAGTAAGTACATCAAAATGTGACACAGTTCACATTTTAATGGCCTCATCCGGGCTAGAGGGGCAGTAACCGGACCGCCCGCAAAGGGGCTCATTCATCAGGAATATGCAGTTCGATTCCATGGCGGGCGGCAAGCGCGGCTGGCGGCATGCTGACACCGGAGAGAAAGAAAGGCGGGGATTATTCTGCGGGGGTATACCAGGCCAGCTTTTCGTGCAGCCTGACCACATCACCGATGATGATCATGCTGGGTGGACTGATCTCGGCAGTGGCGGCTATGCCGGGCAATGTTTCCAGTGTACCAACAAAAACCCGCTGCTGCGGGGTGGTGCCTTTCTGAATCAGTGCCGCCGGCATTGTTGCCGTCATACCCCGATCTTTCAACTCGGCGCATAAGCGTTCGACAGCCTGCACCCCCATATACACTGCAATGGTCTGGTGCGGCTGGATCAGTGCATCCCAGTTAAGATCCATGCGGCCGTCTTTCAGATGACCGGTGACAAATATGCACGACTGGGCGTAATCACGATGCGTTAGCGGTATGCCGGCATAACTGGCACAGCCCGCGGCCGCTGTAATACCGGGGACAACCTGAAACGGCACGCCGGCATCAGTGAGATCCTGGATCTCCTCGCCGCCGCGGCCGAATATAAACGGATCGCCGCCCTTGAGGCGTAATACCCGTTTACCTTCTTTTGCCAGCCTGACCAGTAACTGGTTGATATCTTCCTGCGGCAGCGTGTGCTGATCGCGCGCCTTGCCGACATAAACCCGCTCCGCATCTCGGCGCACGAGTTCGAGAATCTGTGGTGCCACGAGACGGTCGTAAAGCACGACATCGGCCTGCTGCATCAGCCGCAGCGCGCGAAATGTCAACAAATCCGGATCTCCCGGCCCGCCTCCGACCAGATACACCTCGCCCTGCGGACCGCTCAGAGTCCCCGCGTCGAGCCGTTCCTCGAGTGCATCCAGTGCCGCCCTGTCCTGACCGGCCAGCAGCATTTCCGCGATCGGCCCCTGCAGGACATCCTCCCAGAACCGGCGCCGATCACTCTGCCGGGGAAAACGCGCCTTTACCCTTTCACGAAAATCACGCATCAGCGAGGCCAGACGGCCATAGGCCGACGGTATCAGCGTTTCCAGCCGTGCCCGTAACAGGCGTGCAAGCACCGGTGAGGCGGCACCGGTAGAAATCGCGATCTGTACCGGATCCCGATCGATAATCGACGGCATGATGAAGGAACACAGCCCGGGGTTATCTACGACATTGACCGGGATGTTTTTCTCGCCTGCAGCCACGGCGACAGCCCGGTTAACGGCATCATCATCAGTGGCGGCAATGACAATCACTTGGTCATCCAGATGAACAGGATCGAACTCCGACTTGATATGACGAATGCTGCCATCTGCTTTCAGTGCAGCAAGCGAAGGATCCAGTTCCGGGGCAACGACCGTGACATCGGCCTCGCTGCGCAACAGTCGATCCACCTTGCGCCGCGCGATATCGCCGCCACCGATAACAAGGCAGTGTTTATTGGCAAGCTGGAGGAATATGGGAAGATAATTCATACGAGGCAATAATACTGAATCATTTCTGATTCAGTTCTGCCCTTACCCTGACCCTCTGCCAGAGGGAGAGGGAACTTTTTAATTGGTTAATTTCCAAAATTCACGATTCACGATTCACGATTCACGATTCACGATTCACGATCACATCACGATTCACGATTCACGATTCACGATTCACGATTCACGATTCACGATTCACGATTCACGTTTTAGGCAACGTCACGCCTTCCTGGCCCTGATATTTCCCGCCGCGATCCTTGTACGACACATCACAGGGTTCATCCGACTCAATAAATATGACCTGTGCCACGCCTTCATTAGCATAGATTTTTGCCGGCAGGGGCGTCGTATTCGAGAATTCAAGCGTCACATGACCTTCCCATTCAGGTTCCAGAGGCGTTACGTTGACGATAATACCGCAACGGGCGTAGGTGGACTTGCCCAGACAGATCGTCAATACGTTCCTGGGAATACGGAAATATTCAACGGTCCGCGCCAGGGCGAATGAATTCGGCGGGATGACGCAGACATCGCCCTTGAAATCCACAAAGGATTTTGCATCGAATTTCTTCGGGTCGACGATCGTCGTGTTTATATTGGTGAATATCTTGAATTCATCGGCACAGCGGATATCGTAACCGTAACTTGATGTGCCATAGGAGATAAGACGTTCGGAACCATTATATTTAACCTGGTCTGGCTCGAACGGCTCGATCATACCCTCACCTTCGGCCATGCGCCGGATCCAGTGGTCAGATTTTATGGTCATTGTGAATCGTGAATCGTGAATCATTAAAGCTCATTAGCTGTAAGCCTCTTTATCAAGTTCCATAACATTCGGTTTTCATGATCCAGCTTCTCTAGTATCTTTTCTTGCTCTGCTGCCAATAAGTAGCCTAAATCAGAGGCGATAGCCAGCTGTGTCTCGAGTTTCGGCAGAGGAGCCCAATGCAACAAATAAAAATCTCCTATAATCCTTATTATGCTCCCTATTAAATCCTTCCGCGATATTCGAGGGAATCGACACCGCCGCACGTCTAAGCTGTGAGACCAAACCGTAAATTTCTGTTCGCGGGAAACCAGATGTCACTGTATACACGTCCATAACAATTTCTTTGCCCAGTTTCCATACTTCCAAATCCTTGAAGTTTGTGATCTTCATGCAGCCTCCTTGCCATAATCCTGTTCTCCTTACGATTCACATTTCACGTTTCACCATTCACGCCTTATGTATTCTCAACCACAATATTCGGGAACTTGCCGCTGTAATCACGGGCACGCTCGGAAAGTTTTGCGCCAGCCCGGCGGGCGATGGAGCGGAATATCTCCGTGGTGCGGGAATCCGGCTGCAGTGCGACTGTCGGTTTGCCGTTATCCACCCCCTCGCGGATATCGATAGCCAGCGGTAACGCACCGAGCATCTCGGTATCATACTGCGCGGCCATGCGGTCACCACCGCCTTCACCGAACACATGTTCTTCATGGCCACACTGGCTGCAGATATGAATACTCATGTTCTCGACTATGCCAAGCACCGGCACCTCGACCTTCTCGAACATCTTCAATGCCTTGCGCGCATCCAGCAGGGCGATGTCCTGCGGCGTGGTGACAATGATCGCGCCACTGACCGGCAATCCTTCTGGCACAACGTCAGCTGGATATCGCCGGTCCCGGGCGGCAAATCGATGACCAGGTAATCCAGGTCACGCCAGTTGGTATCGTTCAGTAACTGCTCCAGCGCCGAGGTCACCATCGGCCCGCGCCAGATCATCGGCGTTTCCTCATCGATCAGGTAGCCAATCGACATCGACTGGATACCGTAACTGACCTTGGGTTCGACGGTCTTGCCGTCGGTGGTTTCCGGTTTGCCCTGGCAACCGAGCATGCGCGGTTGGCTGGGACCGTAAATGTCGGCATCAAGCACGCCGACGCTGGCGCCCTCAGCCTGCAGGGCCAGGGCGAGGTTGACGGCGACGGTGGACTTACCGACACCGCCCTTGCCGGAGGCCACGGCAATAATGTTCTTCACCTGCGGCAACTGCTTGATACCCTTCTGGCCCGCATGGGCGACAATGTTCTGTTGCAAATCGACTTCGATATCGACCCTGCCGGCGATCGCCGCCAGTGCTTCGCGTACCGCCTGGCCGATCGCGTCACGAGCGCCGGCGAACGGGAATCCCAGTTCCAGGGAGACCCGCACGCGGCCGGCGTCGACCTGGATATTCTTCACCGCCCCCGCGGATACCGGGTCGATATCCATGGCAGGCAGGCGGCAGGCGGCCAGGGCCTCGTTAATGCGCTCGCTCGTCAGTTCAGGCATGGGGGACATTCACTACGGGATTGACTTGAACGCGCTATCTTAGCATCTTGCGAGGCTTTGTCAGCGCCCTGATGCGTTACAATATGGACCTGGCCCGTTAGCCGACCACAATCCATCAACAACAGCCGCCGAGACAGACCAGACCGTGCCGACCAAGCCCCGCGATATACTCGTCACCAGCGCCCTGCCCTATGCCAACGGTCCGATCCACATCGGTCACCTCGTGGAATACATCCAGACCGATATCTGGGTCCGGTTCCAGAAGCTGCGCGGCCACCACTGCTATTACGTCTGCGCCGATGACGCCCATGGCACACCGATCATGCTCAAGGCCCAGGCCGAAGGAATTACCCCGGAACAGCTGATCCAGCGCATGTACGGCGAGCACCGCGCCGATTTCGAGGATTTTGCTGTCGATTTTGACAACTATTACAGCACCCATTCGCCCGAGAACGAGGCACTGGCGGCGGAGATATACCGGCGCCTGGTGGGTGGCGATCATATTAGCCGCCGCACCATCAAACAGGCATTCGATCCCGAAAAAGGGCTGTTCCTGCCGGACCGTTTCATCCGCGGTGAATGTCCACGCTGCGGTGCAGCCGATCAATACGGCGATTCCTGCGAGGTCTGCGGTGCCACCTATGCCCCTACGGAACTTAAAAATCCGGTATCGGCGCTATCCGGTGCAACGCCGATTGAAAAAGACTCCGAGCATTACTTTTTCAGCCTGCCGGATTTCGAAAAGTTTCTGCGCGCCTGGGTCCCGGACCATGTCCAGGCTGAAGCGGTCAACAAGCTTGATGAGTGGTTCGAGTCCGGCCTGCAGGAATGGGATATCTCCCGCGACGCACCCTATTTCGGCTTTCAGATCCCCGGCACCGAGGACAAATATTTTTACGTCTGGCTGGACGCGCCGATAGGTTATCTGGCCAGCTTCAAGAACCTCTGCAACCGCCAGGGCCTGGATTTCGAATCCTGGTGGCGCCAGGATTCAGACACCGAGGTTTATCACTTCATCGGCAAGGACATTATCAACTTCCATGCCCTGTTCTGGCCCGCCATGCTGATCGGCAGTGGCTTCCGTACACCCACGGCGATTTACGCGCATGGTTTTCTGACCGTCAACGGCCAGAAGATGTCAAAATCGCGCGGGACATTCATTACCGCGCGGACCTATCTCGATCACCTCAATGCCGAGTACCTGCGTTATTACTTTGCCGCCAAGCTCGGCGGCGGTATCGATGATATCGACCTGAATCTCGACGACTTCCGGCAGCGGGTCAATTCGGATCTGGTCGGCAAGGTCGTGAATATCGCCAGCCGCTGCAGCGGTTTTATCAATAAACGCTTCGACGGCCGGCTCGCCGACGGGATTTATGACGATGATCTCTGGCAGCAGCTGACAGCACAGTCCATCGCCATCGCCGAGGCCTACGAAACTCGCGAATATGGCCGGGCCATGCGTGAAATCATGGCGCTGGCGGACCAGGTCAACGAATTCATTGATGAAACCAAGCCCTGGGTGATCGCGAAAGAAGACGGCCGTGAAGTGGAACTGCAGGCAGTCTGTACCATGGGGCTGAACGCCTTCCGTGTACTGATGATTTATCTGAAACCGGTACTTCCTGTAATGGCGGAGAAAGTGGAAGCCTTTCTCGATATCCCGGCACTGCGCTGGACGGATCTGGCCAAACCACTCCTGGGTCATACCATCCAGGCTTTCAAACCGCTAATGACCCGGGTCGAACAGGAGCATATTGATGCCATGATTGAAGACAGTCGTGAAGACCTGCAGAAACCCGCATCCGCCCCAAACAATCCGGGCGGGGCAAACAGCGATATTGAACCTGTCGCCGACGTAATCAACATCGATGACTTTGCCAGGGTCGACCTGCGCGTGGCAAAAATCGTAAAGGCCGAGCATGTCGACGGTGCCGACAAACTGCTGCAACTGACGCTGGATATCGGCAACGAAACCCGAACCGTCTTTGCGGGGATCAAATCGGCCTACACCCCGGAACAGCTGGAGGGACGGCTGACGGTAATGGTCGCCAACCTGGCGCCGCGCAAAATGCGCTTCGGCACATCGGAAGGCATGGTGCTGGCAGCGGGCAGCGGCGGCAAAGAGTTATTCATCCTGTCACCCGACAGTGGTGCCGAACCGGGCATGAGGATCAAGTAAATTCATGCCGGGCCGCACCGCCAGCGTCAAACAGATCGATGCGCTGTTGCCGCAGCTTCACTGCGGCCAATGCGACTATCCCGGCTGCCGTCCCTACGCCGAGGCCCTGCAACGCGGCGAGGCGGATATCAACCAGTGCCCGCCGGGCGGCGAATCGACCATGGTTGAACTGGCTGCATTACTGGATCGGCCGGTCCGGCCCATCGACCCGGCACGCGGTCACGCGCTGCCGGCGCAGGTCGCGCGCATCGACGAGGACGCCTGCATCGGCTGCGTGAAATGCATCCACGCCTGTCCGGTGGATGCGATCCTCGGCGCGGCGAAACAGATGCACACCGTCATCACCGCCGAATGCACCGGCTGCGAACTGTGCATGCCGGTCTGCCCGGTCGACTGCATCAGCCTGGGGCCGGCAACAGGCATGACAGCCGCCGACAGGGACCGCGCGCGGGCCCATTTCCGGCGCCGGCAGCGGCGTCTGCAGCAGCAAGCCGCCGCCCGGCAGGCGCGGCGGTCAAGCGCTGACCGTATAGAGAAGCAGCGGGTCATCTCCGCGGCCGTTGCCCGCAGCCGCGCCCGCCACCGCTACAATAAACGTCCGTGAGCGACTTGGCGGCGACCGCCGCCTTACATCACGTCTAGCGGCGATTCTCGGCGCCCGAGGCGTAAATCAGCAATCGATCCAGCCACGACACCGGCAACAGGCGTTTCAGGACCGCGAAGCCGTAGGTCGGCACAGTAACCGGATAATGCGCCCTTGGCCGCCTGCTCTCCAGCGCATGAACGACTTTGCCGAGCACCGCTTCGGCCGGCAGTGTGAATGGCACATTGTCTTCAGTGCTCTCCAGGCGGCTCAATACGGCCCGATACGTTTTTGCATGGAAACTGCTTTCCGCATCGATATTACGCCGGAACGCACGCAGGGCATTGGCGCGGAATTGGCTGATAATGGGGCCCGGTTCAATCAGGCTGACATGAATACCGCTGCCCGCCAGCTCGAGCCGCAGTGTATCCGTCAGTCCCTCCAGGGCGTATTTACTGGCAATGTAGGCACCGCGGTATTTCAGGGCAACGAAACCGAGCACGGAGCTGTTCTGTATGATACGGCCCTCACCCTGGCGGCGCATGACCGGAATAAGCAGCCGGGTCAACTCATGAGTACCGAACACGTTGACCTCGAACTGCTCGCGCAACGCGTCCCGGCCCAGGTCCTCGACCGCGCCCGGCTGACCGAATCCGGCATTGTTGAACAAACCGTACAGGCGCCCCTGACAGGCATCGACAACATCCGTCACCGCGGCATGAATGGATTCGCTGTTGGTCAGATCCAGCTGTACCGGTTCCAGGCCCGCCGCCTTCAGTTCATCCGCCTGTTCACGGTGACGGATGCCCGCGAATACCCTGTAACCGCGGTTTCTCAGTCCCGTCGCCACCGCCCGGCCGATGCCGGATGAACAGCCGCTGACAAGCACGGATTTTTCAGACGCCGAATTCATTGTGTTGACCGCTGTGCTGCCGGCAGCCGGTTGAATGTTTTCATCAACAGCCCGCGGGTATCATCAATTATGAGGTACAGGCTGGGCAGAACCAGCAGTATCAGTACCGTCGCGAAGATCAGGCCGAAACCGAGGCTGACGGCCATGGGACTGAGGAAAGCGGTCTGGCCCGTTGCGAAAAATATCAACGGCGAAACACCAAGGAAAGTGGTAATGGTTGTCAGCAGTATCGGCCTGGCGCGGACCCGGCCGGCTTCGATCACGGCGGTAATGCGATCCAGCCCCTCGTGGCGCTTGCGCTTGATAAAATCCACGAGAATCAATGAATCATTGACGATAATACCCGACAGGGCGAGCATGCCGACTGCCGACAGGAACTGCAGGTTATAACCAAAAATGGCATGACCAATAACCACGCCGATGATACCAAACGGTATGGTCAGCATTACGGCCAGCGGGTCCAGCAATGAACGAAACAGGGCCGTCAGCATGAAAAATATCAGCACCAGCGCAATCAGTAACGCCTCGAACATACCCGCAAATGATTCCTCGGCATCCTTTTTTTCACCAAGAAACAGCAGGGAATAATTGTTATCCCCCAGCCCCGGCTCGAATTCCTCCGCAAGCTGCTGGGTGACAATCAGCGGCGTGGTGATTTCACTGTCGACTTCAGCGGTAATCCTGGCCATGCGTTGTCCATCCCTGCGGCGAATGTCATTAAGATCACGCCTGATGGTGATATCGGCCACCTCGTCCAGGTAAACGGTCCCGCCGGACGGTAGTACAATCGGCAAATCAGCCAGACTCTCGGAGCTCTGGCGGGTGCTCTCTGGATAAATGAGACGCACCGGAATACGCTTTTCATTCCAGGTTACGTAAACGACTTCATTGCCCAGATAACCGCTGCGGACTGCGGTAGCTATCTGGCTTTGATTGAGCCCCAGGCGCCTGCCCTGTTCATTCAGTATATACTGATATTCGAGCTTGCCCGGTTCCTGGTCACTGCGCACATCGTAGATGCCGGGCATCTGGCGCAGGTAGTCGGTTATGGTTCGCGTCTTTTTCTCGATAATCCCGAGATCGTCACTGACGACGCCGACCTCGATATCATTACCGGCGGGACCGGCGTCCGGCTTCAAAATACCCATGCGTTCAATGCCGGCGATTCGTGCAAAGCGTTGACGCACCTGATTGATAATCGCCTCGGCACTGCGTTCACGGGGCCCGAAATCCTCGTAACTGAAATTCACCAACGGCGATACCCAGTGCTCAATAAAACCATCCGGAACCGGTTTCTTCAGATCGATAATCAGCTGGATAAGGTTGGATCCCGTCTTGCTCCGGTTGAAATCGATCATGCTGACACCGACATTGGTCTGCATGGTCGCCAGTTCCTTGTCCTCATCAAGCAGATCGAGCATTTCATTTTCGAGCTGCCGGGCCAGCTCCAGACTTTTTTCAAGACTATAGGTGTTGGGTGTTTCAATATTGACAAAGAACTGGCCGATCTCGACGTTCCCGAACATTTCAAACGGCAGACGCGTATGAGCATAGGTCAGGGTGACAACCAGCACCCCGATACCGCCTGAAACGACCAGGTACCGATGCAGGGCCGACCAGTGCAACAGGCCTGCATAATGGTTTAGCAGGGCACGCCAGTTAATCAACTGCCGGCGGCGTTTCTCTTCGCGGCGCAGCAGGTGAGCGGCATGTGACGGCAGAACCATGAATGCCTCTATCAAGGACCCCAGCAGCGTACATGTCACGACGACAGGGATGACCTTGATGAAAGCCCCCAGCGTACTGCCGATGGCAAACATGGGCAGAAAGGCCGCCATTGTAGTCATGGTCGAGACAATAACCGGCCACATAACCTCCCGGGCACCGGTAAGGGCTGCCTCCATCGTTTGCATGCCTTCCTCAATATGCCGGTAAACATTCTCGGTCACAATAATTGCATCATCGACGATCATGCCCAGCACTATCAGGAAGGCAAATAGCGACACCATATTGATACTGAAACCCAGGTAATACAGCAGAATGATACCGACGAGAAATGAAACCGGAATACCGAAAGACGTGACTGCCGCAGCCCTGAAGTTAAGTAATACATAAAGAGAAAACAGAACCAGTACCAGACCAATCAAACCGGATGACTTAACCGTATTCAGCCTGGATTTGACATACTGCGACATATCCGTGTGATAACCGATCTCGAGACTTTGCGGCAGAGTGGCACGCAATTCATCCGCCAGGACTTTCACATCATCCGCTACATCGATGGTTGAGGCATCCGCTGTCTTGGTAACAATCAGATTAACAGAAGGCTTGCCATTAAAGCGGGCGTAAGTCATGGCCTCTTCGAAGCGCCGTTCGACGTGCCCGATGTCTTTCAGGCGTAACTGCCCGCCGCGATCATTGGTACGTAAAACGATATTCTCGATTGCTTCCGGATCGGGCGGTACCCCCTGCCCGCGCAGGCGGATATCCCCTTCCAAAGATTCAATATTGCCTCCGGGCTGATCGCGCAGATTTTCCCGCAGGGCCGTGATGACTTCTTCCAAGGTGACTCTGCGGGCGGCGAGTATGTGTCGGGATTGACGACCGCCCATATCTCCCACTCGCGATCGCCGGTCACCGATACGTTGGCAACTCCGCCTACCTTTATCATTCGCCGGCGCACCTGTTCGGCATATTCATACAGGGCGGCGTTGGCAATTGCACCGGAAAGACTCAGACTGATGACCGGGAAACGCGCACGAATGCGCGTCAATTCGGGCTCCTCGGCCAAATCCGGCAGCTCCGTGATGCGGTCGAGTATCGTGCGCGCGTCGCGCATGAAATCATCGACATTGGAACCCGGCTTCAGCTTGATATATATGTTCGAGAAATTCTCACTGCTGGTTGAGGACATATAATCAATGTCCTCGTTTTCCTTGAATTCCTCTTCAATGGTAATAGTAACCTGTTGTTCAACCTCGGCCGGCGAGGCACCCTCAAACTCCGTCTGGATTTGTGCCATATCGAGCTGTATGACGGGAAACAGTTCCTGCGGCATGGCGCGCCAGGACAGCACGCCCATAATCAACAGAATGACGAGCGTCAGGTTGATAAGTAACGGGTTATTAACGGAAAAACGAATCAGCCACATGAGGAAACAGTGGCCCCTTTACCGGCAGGTGAACTCTCAGTGGATGTCATTTACCGTTCCACGGTGATCTGCTGGCCATCCGCGAGAGCGGCTACATCACGGGCGGCAACAATCGTCCCGGCAGGCACACCCTCGATAACCTGCCATTCCTTATAACGCTGCAACACCTTTACAGCTACGCGAACCAGCCTGTCATCCCTGATAGTGAATATGTAAGTCTCGCCCTCATCGTGCAAAATAGCGGTCGCCGGCACCACGTGGGCATCAACATAATGTCGCCCCGGTATATGGGCTTCTGCCAGCTGGCCGGCGATCAGCCCGTCAGCCGCCAGACGAACACGTACAGCATATGTATGTGTCTGCGGATCGGGATCGGCCGCCAGCGCCACGATCCGGCCTTCGCGTTCCTGGTCATTGAGCGTGACAGTGATGTTCTGGCCCAGGTCAAGCGAAGCCATCAGTGCAGCCGGTACATCAAGCGCCAGGTCAAGTTCATCCAGCTGCACCAGCTTGACGGCCATCTCGCCCGGCGTGACATAGTCACCCACATCGGCTGCAACTTCATCCACGGTGGCGGCAAAAGGCGACAGCAGGCGGGTGCGTTCCAGATTGCGCCGGGCACGGTTGTAGGCGGCCTGAAGCCGGTTCAGCCTGGCCGTAGCGCTATCGATATTATGACGCAGGCGGGCAACCTCGGATTCAAGCTGCAGCTGCGCCTGAAGGGTGGTGTCATAATTGGATTTGGAAGCCAGGGAATCGCGGCCGAGCCTTTTGATGCGCTCAACCTCCTGCCGCTGCAGTTCAACCTGCTGTTGCATCAATTCCAGCAGCCGCCTGTCTCTGGCGAGTGCATCACGTTCCTGCTGCAACTCCGACTCCGCCTCAGTTACGGCATCCTGGTAGTCGCCACTTTCGATCTCCAGCAGCACATCACCGGCCGCCACCTTATGGCCGGGTTCGACATGCCGCTCCCTGAGCTGGCCTGAAACCTCGAAGTGTATACGTGCACGCCGCACGGGCTGCAGCTGCCCGGTCAGACGGGTCACCGGCTGAAAGTCGATTTCCCTGACTTCGGCCGTGACCACATGCTGCGGCGGCTGCGGCTGCAGGGTGGCCCGGCTTTCGGGGCCGGTCCAGACCAGCACAGCCGTGAGCAGCCCGGTCAGGCCGACAATGATCAGCAGATACAAGCCGGATCTGAGCATATTGCAGGCAATTTCAGTATAAATGAATGAAGCCGCGGCCCTCGCGCCGGTTCAGATCCGATGCCAGGACAAATGAAGATAATTGAATATCATCAAATTCTTATGCGATTTTTGATGCCCCATGCCATCGGTGCCGGGGAATACGGTTTCATACAAGTATGACCGATGGAGCCAGCGGAATAGAGGATACCATGCCATAGGCGGGTATCCGGATGTTCCAGTTGCTAATCAACCTGATAACTGAATAACCAACGTGCAACCGCCACTACTGTCACGCCTAGTCGCCGGCTCGCTACTTTTGCTGTGTTTATGCGCGCATGCAGCACTCGCCCAGGACCGGACCGGTAATCAGGACCGCTGGCCACTATGCCCCGGGGATTTCGGTATTCCTCCCCGGCCCGCTTTTGATACCAGCCTCGATCCCGAGGAAGTCGAGATTAATGCCGATGATGCCGATATCACCGAAGGCGGGATAGCGGATTTCTGGGGCGATGTTGTGGTAACAGGACGGGACCAGGCAGCGCGCGCCGACCATATGCGCTACTACCAGTCACAGGAACGGGGTGAACTGGAAGGCAACGTGGAACTATGGGATGCGGATTTATATATGACCAGCGACAGCGGCGAAATGGAACTGGATGAGGATCATGGCACGTTTTACAACGCCAATTACTGGCTGCCGGTCAATCGCGGGCGCGGCGAGGCCGATTCGATTTACCATAATGAACGTGAACAAATCAGCCGCGGCGAGGTTATCGATTACACAACCTGCCCCACCAGCAGCGAGATCTGGAAGATTTCAGCCAGCAAGCTGACCCTCGATCACGAAGAAGAATGGGGATCGGCGAGAAATGTGGTACTCCGGATCCGGGACGTTCCCGTTTTTTATACACCCTATGCATCGTTTCCCCTCAGCGACAAGCGCAAAAGCGGTTTTCTGCCGCCCAGCTTTGGAACCGGTTCCAGGACCGGCGCCGAACTCATCACCCCTTATTACTGGAATATCGCCCCGCAAATGGACGCCACCATCAGTCCGCGGTTCATGGCGGACCGCGGCATCATGCTGATGGGCGAATACCGTTATCTGTTCGAAGACGGCCATGGCGAAATCGATGGTGAGTTCCTGCCGTCGGACGGCGGTTCCAACCTTGGCAACCGCAGCATCTTCGGTATCCAGCATTACCAGGAATTTGCCAACAACCGTGGCAGTGTTGATATTGATTTTGCCGAGGCCAGCGATCGATTCTATCTCGAAGACTTTGGTACATCACTTGATGTCTCCAGTACCCGCTTCTTGCGCCAGCGCGCATTGACTCGATATAGCGGCAGCTGGTGGCATGCCAGCGCCAATGTGCAAAGCTTTGATATTGTCGACAGTAACGTAACCACGGAACCGTTTAAACGCCTGCCACAGCTCCGTTTTGGGACACGTTTCCTGCCCGAGAACTGGTCGCCACATTTCCAGCTCGAGAGTGAGGCGGTTTATTTCACACGGGATGAAATCGGCACCGCAGTTAATGATGTTAAAGGGGCACGTTATGACCTCATGCCCTCGGTCAGTTATCCGATGCGCCAGCTCGGCGGCTATATCGAACCCAAGGTCGGCATCCGCTTTACCCAGTATGACCTGCACGGCGATGATATAGGTCCTGGACAAAGTTTCGATGACGATCCGAGCCGGACGCTGCCGTTTGCCTCTGTCGACAGCGGACTTTTTTTCGAGCGTGACTTTTCCCTGGGCGGGCGCGATTACCAGCAGACGCTGGAGCCGCGGCTTTTCTATCTTTATGTGCCGGACGAAGATCAAAGCGATCTACCGGTTTTCGATACCAATTTTTACGATATCTCGTTCGCCCAGCTGTTCCGGGAAAACCGCTTCAGTGGCGCGGATCGCTTTGGCGATGCCAACCAGGTCACGCTTGCCGTTACCAGCCGCATTCTGGATCTGCAGCGCGGCCGCGAACTCGGCCGCTTCAGCATCGGCCAGACCTATTTTTTCGATGACCGTGACGTCACCCTGCCCGGTTTCCGCCGCGAGACGGATGACGTCTCGCCGATTGTCGCCGAGCTGGCAACCACCATCATCCCCGACTGGGAGGCCGCGGCCACCATACACTGGGACCCGAATGACAGCCGCACGGAAAAACTCGCCACACGGATCAGTTATAACGACGGTGAGGGCCGGGTGCTGAACCTTGCCTATCGCATGCGCCGCGATCGGCGTGACGAATTACGCGTGACACCGAGAAGCAATAACCGGGTCAATCTGCTCAGTGTCGAGCAAACCGATGTCTCGTTCAGCTGGCCCTTAACCCGCGAATGGAGCGTGGTCGGCCGCTGGAATTACGCCCTGCCCGAGAGCAAGACACTGGAGATCTTCGGCGGTGTCCAGTACGACAGCTGCTGCTGGGCCATAAGGGCGGTGGCCCGGCGCTTCATCAATGCCACGACACTTGTCACGAATAACCGCATCGGCGCCGATGACGAGTTTTCGACCGGCATCTTCCTGCAGTTCGAGATGAAGGGCCTGACCGGTCTGGGCCGTGGCACCGGTGATTTCCTGAAGCGCAGCATCCGCGGCTACGATCCCGATCAGTTCTAGAGTCCGCCCGCGACTCTGCTAGAATGGTGGCCTGAAAAGCGGTCACAACGTATTCATCTACCCCCGCCACCGACATGATGAAGTATATCTATTTGATTTTATTTGTAGTATTGGCACTGATTCGGCCGATCGGCGCGGCAATCCCGCTGGATCGCATCGTTGCCGTCGTCAATGATGACATTGTACTGGAAAGCGAGCTGCAGGACGCCGTTCGCACCGCCCGCAGCCAGATCCAGCAGCAGGGCAGTGAACCCCCGCCACGGCAGGTACTGGAAGAGCAGGTACTGGAACAGCTAATCGTTAACAAATTACAGCTGCAGGTTGCGGAGGATAACGGTATCCATGTCGATGATGATGCCCTGAACCGGGCAATCAACGAAATCGCCAACAAGAATAATCTGTCCCTGTCAGAATTCCGCCGGATCCTCGAAAGTGACGGCTATGAGTATGAGAGTTTCCGCCAGAAAATTCGGCAGGAGATGATCATCGCGCGACTGCGTCAGCGCCAGATCGAAAACCGCATCAGCGTTACGGATGTGGAAATTGAGAACTATCTGTCCAATCAGGAGGTCCGGGGCAGCGGCGAGTCAGAGTACCGCCTGTCACACATCCTGATCGCCGTACCCGAGGATGCCGACGAAAGTGAGCGCGAACAACGGCGCATGATCGCTGAAAAGATCGTCGAGGAGATCGAGGCCGGCCGTGAGTTTACGTCGCTGGCGCGCGAATTTTCCGATGGTCAACAGGCCGGAGACGGCGGTGATCTGGGCTGGCGTAAATTCAATGAAATCCCATCACTGTTCAGTGATGAAGTCCGGCAAATGGAAGAGGGCGATATCAGTAACATTATCGAGAATGACAGCGGTTTCCATGTCTTTGAACTGACTGGCACACGCAGCGCAGACACCCACATGGTCACGCAGACACATGCCCGCCATATCCTGCTGAAACCGGATGAACTGACAACCAAACAGGAGGCCCGCACCCGGCTGAGTCAACTGCGCCAGCGTATCCTCAGCGGCGACGATTTCGGTGAACTCGCGCGTGCAAACTCGGAAGATACCGTCAGCGCAGTCGAGGGTGGCGACCTGGGCTGGATTACGCCGGGCGATCTGGTGCCTGAATTTGAAGAGGTCATGCAATCCCTGGAGTCGGGCGAGATCAGCGCACCTTTCCAGACCAATTTCGGCTGGCATATTGTCCAGGTACTGGAACGGCGCGAACACGATAATACCGAGGAGTACCGCCGTGCCCAGGCGCGCGAGGCCATCCGCAAACGCAAGAGCGAAGAGGCGGTACAGAACTGGATTCGGGAAATGCGCGATGAAGCCTATGTTGAATTACGCCTAATCGAGCAGGATGAATGATAACAACGGACCGCGGCTCGCCCTGACCCCGGGCGAACCTGCCGGTATCGGTCCGGATCTCGTAGTTCTGCTGGCGGCATCCGGTCGGCTGCCTCCCGACATTGTCATTATCGCCGACCCGGCACTGCTGAGTGACAGGGCCGGGCAGCTGGGCTTGCACATCCAGCTGAGCGAATATCATCCGAACAAAGCGCCGTTGCCCGGCAAGATCCCGGTGCTGCCGGTAACATTGCGCGACAAGATCAGTCCAGGCGCACCTCGGGCGGCGAATGCCGCTTACGTGCTTGAAACGCTGGATGCCGCCTGCCGGGGCTGTCTGGATGGCAGTTTCGCCGGCATGGTCACCGGCCCCTTGCACAAAGGCATTATCAATGACGCCGGTATCCGCTTCAGCGGCCATACCGAATACCTGGCCGATCGCTGTAATGTCGAACACACGGTCATGCTGCTGACCGACGGCAACCTGCGTGTCGCCCTGATGACGACCCACCTGCCGTTGCGCGACGTGGCCGCTGCCATCATTGCACAACAGCTCGAGATCACTATCCGCATCCTGCACCAGGATTTACAGCGCTGGTTCGACCTCGACGCACCACGCATCTGCGTGCTCGGGTTGAACCCGCACGCCGGCGAAGGCGGCCATCTGGGCCGCGAGGAAATCGATATCATCATGCCGGTGATTGATGCGCTCAGGCGCGAGGGGCTGGCACTGAGCGGTCCGGTTCCTGCGGATACCGCCTTTACGCCCGCTGCCCGCGAGCGCTACGACGCCGTACTCGCCATGTATCACGATCAGGGCCTGCCGGTACTCAAGGCCACGGGATTCGGTCATACGGTCAATATCACTCTTGGGCTACCCATCATACGTACCTCGGTTGATCACGGTACCGCACTGGATATCGCCGGTACCGGCCAGGCCGATCCCGGCAGCCTGCTGTGTGCCGTGAGCACTGCCATGAAGATGGCCGGCCGCCGTGTCGGCACGGCCCAATGAACACGCCGGCGCAGCCGCGGACACGCAAACGCTTCGGCCAGCACTTCCTGCACGACCCGCAGGTCATCGAACGTATCATTGACGCCTTCAATCCGCGGGCCGGTGAGAAAATTGTCGAAATCGGCCCCGGACGCGGCGCCCTGACGGGGCGCTTACTGGCAGCTACCGGCAGGCTCGATGTGATCGAACTGGATCGGGATCTGGCTGCGGGACTGCCCGACCGGTTCCCCGATCATGGCAACCTGACTGTCCACGGCAGCGATGCCCTGCGATTCGATTTCACCACGCTGGCCCAAGCCCCACACGAACTGCGTATCATCGGCAACCTGCCCTATAACATTTCCACGCCGCTGATTTTTCACTGCCTGGATCACGCGGCAGTCATCCATGACATGCTATTCATGCTGCAGCGGGAAGTTGTTCAACGCATGACCGCGGCACCTGACAGCAAAACGTATGGCCGTCTGTCCGTCATGACCCGCTTCGCCTGCGAGGTAGAGTCGCTGTTCAGCGTCGGCGCAGGTGCCTTTCAGCCACCACCCAAGGTGGATTCCGCCGTCGTCCGGCTGGTACCGCACCGGACACCGCTGTTTCCCGACATCGATCCCGCGGCACTGGATGAGATCGTGCGGCGTGCCTTTAGCCAGCGCCGCAAGACCCTCAGAAACAGCCTCGGCGCCGTGCTGCCGGCAAAAGCCATACAAGCCGCGGGCATCGATCCCGGCCAGCGCGCCGAGCAGCTCAACCTGGCCCAGTTCGCCGCCCTCGCTGATGCATTATCAAGTACTTATACTAACAGCCCGCCTGTGGATAACTTCGTGGACAAATAAGCCCGTGCTCACAATAGCGTGCACGGGAAATTCAGCAGGGTTCTATCCAATTGCAGAATTTGCTGATTGAAAACAAATAGTTAAGTTATCGGATCAATAACTTATACGAACAGCGAGCAGCGCCGGGCAGCTTTGTGGCAAATGTGCATAAAACCCGCCGTGAAACCCGAACGCGCCGCGTTTCACATGGCCGCAAAGAAAGCGTTCAGGCACGTAATTCGGCGATCACCGGCGCCGTTTCGGGGCGCACGCCACGCCAGATACAGAACGATTCCGCGGCCTGTTCCACCAGCATACCCAGGCCGTCAGCCGTCATGCCGCCCTCCCGCTCGGCGGCCCAGCGCATGAAGCAGGTTGCCGTGGGCTGGTACATCATGTCATAGGCAATCCCGCCGGCTGCCAGCACACCATCCGGCAACGGCGGAACCTCATTCTGCAGGCTCAGTGAAGTGCCATTGATAATGACAGCATACGAACCGGTCAGTGCCGGATAACTGACCGCATGGATAGCGCCGCGATCGGCAAATTTCTCCGCAAGGCGCTGCGCCCTGACCACGGTTCGATTGGCCAGCGCGATACTGGCCACGCCGGCATCAAAAAGCGGATCGATAATGCCACGGACGGCGCCACCGGCACCAAGAATCAGGATATCCCTGCCCTGCAAGGGGCAATCGAGATTATCACGCAGGTCCCTGATCAGGCCGATGCCGTCGGTATTGTCGCCATGAACCATACTATCTTCGAACCAGATGGTATTGACGGCACCGGCGCGCCCGGCACGTTCCGTACGTGCCGTTGCAGCCTCCCAGGCGGATTCCTTGAACGGTAACGTGACATTGACGCCCTTGCCTCCCTGCTGTCTGAACGCCTCAAGCGTCTCGGCGAACTCATTCTCGGGTACCAGTACCGCCTGGTAATCAAGCGACTGGCCGGTCTGGCTGGCAAAGGCCTGATGGATACGGGGGGACTTACTGTGCGCGACGGGATTACCCATCACGCAGTAATGATCAATACCGGGTTTCAGGTTGAACTGTACCAACAGGCAATATCATCCTGCATAATCATTAATTAAAGCGGGGTTCAGGCGGGCTGTGCAACCAGCCCACCCTGCAGACAGTATGCCTCCAGCCCGCGTTCGCTCAGCAGGAAGGCTGCCGCGGAACTGCGGCGGCCGGTATCGCAATAGGTGATATAGGGTTTACTGGCATCAAGATTGTCAGCCTTCAGCCGCAACATAAACAGCGGGATATTCATACTGCCTTCAAGGCCGTTGTTCTGATGCTCCGTCTCCAGGCGCACGTCCAGCAATACCGCGCCTTTCTGTTTCACCATTTCATCGGCCTGTTCCTTACTCACCCAGCTCAGCATGGGTTCCTTCAGTAGTTCGTTGAAGTCTTCCTTCGACAGGCGCATCAGCGTGCCATCGGTGGTCATTACTACATTCGCATTGCGCTTGGCTTCCGACAGTAACGCCTCCTCACCGAATGCATCACCATCACTGAGTTGTGCCAGCGTCAGTTCACTGCCGGTTTTCGAAGTCCTGGTAACCTTGCATTTACCGGACTTGATTATGTAGTAATAATCGCCGTCGTCACCCTGTTTGATGATCGACTCACCACTGCGCGCCGGCACTTCCTGCATGCGCATGAACATGGCCTGGATGTTCGCCGGTGGCACCTGCAGGAATGCCTTCGACTGCAGGATACGGGTCATCCAGTCGCTATCGTCACCCTCTTCTTCCTCGCCATTCTCGGCAATCTCGTCGACTTCGATTCCGGAGAGCTGGTCCCAGGTCAGCAGGATATCGAGCAGGTCGCCATCAATACGTGTTATCTGGCAATTCGTTTTGGCGACAGCCGTCTGGTTGCGCGGCTGGTGATTGCCGAGAGGGTGACGGGCTGCATCCGTGCCTCCCCTGACCGAGGCCTTCTCGCCCTTGGCATTGGTTAGCTCGACCTCGCCCTCCAGCACATACACATTCTTCTTGTCATGATCGCCCTGTTTGAAAATGACAGCCCCCGCCGCCACATCCTCCTGAAAGGCCTTGCCGGCCAGCTCCTCGAAATTCTCCGCATTGAGCGCGCTTGCAGGTACCAGGCTTTTCAGCAAAGCCTTGTCAACTAGCTTTTGTGACATTGATTTATCTCGTTCGACAGAAGACCGGAGTCGGTCCGGGAAAATATGATTATGGCTAATATCGAATTGTATTCTGTTCAGCACCGACTTCACAAATATTGTTGGCCGGGAAATCCCCGCCGGAAAAGCGGAACCCCGCCGCTGACGGGGTTCCGGGTAGATTAATGTTGCGGCTACAAATCGTAACCACGCTCTCCATGCAGTGCCGTATCCAGACCCTCGGTTTCTTCATCGGCAGAAACCCTCAGACCCAGGGTGGCATCGAGGATCTTCAGCAGAATAAAGCTGACAACACCACACCAGATAACGGTGGCCAGTACACCCACCGATTGCACCCCGAACTGGCCCAAGATGGATCCTTCCAGGCCCAGGCCACCAAGCGCTGCGCTGGCAAATACCGCGGTCAGCAATGTGCCGAGAATACCGCCGACACCGTGCACGGGAAAAACATCCAGCGAGTCGTCAATATGCAGTACCCGTTTGATGTACTGGGTAGCGGCATAGCAAATACCGCCGGCGAGCACACCGATCAACAGCCCGCCCAGCGGGCCGACATAACCGGACGCCGGCGTGATCGTGCCCAGGCCGGCGACCATGCCGGTGACAATGCCGAGCACTGTCGGTTTGCCGGTACGCAGCCATTCACAGGCCATCCAGGTCAGCGAACCTGCTGCCGCAGAGAGATGCGTGACAACCATGGCCATGCCGGCACTGTGGTTCGCCGCCAGGGCACTGCCGGCGTTGAAGCCGAACCAGCCCACCCAGAGCATGGAGGCACCGGCAACGGTGAGGGTCAGATTGTGCGGCGGCATGGCGGTGTCCGGGAAACCACGCCGCCGACCGAGAACAACCGCCGCGACAATCGCGGCGACACCGGCATTGATATGCACCACGGTGCCACCGGCAAAATCCATGAATCCGAGCTCCGCCAGCCAGCCGCCGCCCCATACCCAGTGACACACGGGTGCATAAACAAAAATAAGCCATAACGCGGTAAACCATAGTACGGCCGAAAACTTCATGCGCTCGGCAAAACCACCCACTATCAGCGCCGGCGTAATAATGGCGAACGTCATCTGAAACATGAAAAATACGGTTTCCGGTATATCGCCGCTGTTACTGGCAAGACCGACACCTTCCATGAACAGTTTGCCGCCACCGATCCAGTTCTGCAGGGCGCCGCCGTCACCAAAGGCCAGGCCATAGACCAGCACAAACCACATGATTGAGGCCAGACAGGCAATGGCGAAACACTGCATGAGCACCGACAGAACATGCCTGGCGCGCACCAGGCCGGAATAAAAAAGCGCCAGCCCCGGCAGTGTCATGAACAGTACCAGCGCAGTTGCCGTGATCAGCCAGGCCGTATTGCCGGCATCAATCGCCGTGTCATCCTGTGCCAGGGCCAGCCATGGAAACAACAGCACTACAAGGCCGACCGCCCCGGTCGCACCCCGATAGAATTGAGTATGCATGATGATTTCCCCCGGATCCCCGCAAACCGGATCAACGGTTCACGGCTTGCGATTCACGTTTGACGATTATAGGGCTTCGGAGCCGGTTTCCCCGGTACGGATGCGGATGGCCTGTTCCAGTGTTGTGACAAAGATTTTGCCATCACCAATCTTGCCGGTACTGGCAGAGCTGGTTATGGCCTCAATGGCGGCGTCGACACGATCGTCGTCTGTCGCCAGTTCAATCTTGACCTTGGGAAGAAAATCAACGACATACTCGGCACCACGATAGAGTTCCGTATGCCCTTTCTGGCGCCCGAACCCCTTCACCTCGGTGACCGTCAGACCCTTGATGCCGACTTCCGACAGGGCGTCGCGGACATCATCCAGCTTGAACGGTTTTATGATTGCAGTAATCAGCTTCATTGCGGATAGCCTCCACTCCCGGTGGTTCATGTACAGCTGCACCGGATTGTAGTCCCCTTTTCCGGCAGCGGGAACCGTCTTTACCCTGGCATAAAAAAAGGGCGCCGGAGCGCCCTTGAGGAGTTGGAGATAATGATGACTTCAGTTATTTCGATGCCGGCTGGAAGTCCGGATAGGCCTCCAGGCCGCACTCGGTAACATCGAGGCCTTCCATTTCCTCTTCTTCCGAGACCCGGATACCGGTCGCTGCCTTGAGGATTGACCAGACGATCAGGCTGGCAACGAAGACGAACACGAAGATGGAAACGAGGCCGATAATCTGGCCCTTGAAAGTGGCATCACCGTTCGACAGCAATACGGCGAGTACACCCCAGATACCGGCGGTACCGTGGACCGAGATGGCACCGACCGGGTCATCGATCTTCAGCTTGTCGAAACCGACAATCGAGAGTACGACCAGGATGCCACCAATGGCACCAACGATGGCGGCCAGGCCCGGCGTTGGTGACAGCGGGTCGGCCGTGATCGACACCAGACCGGCCAGTGCGCCGTTCAGGGCCATGGTCAGATCGGCCTTGCCGAACAGGAACTTGGCCAGCAGCAACGCGGCAACGACGCCGCCGGCGGCGGCCAGGTTGGTATTGACGAAGACCATCGCCACGTTGTTCGCCGAGGAGACATCCGAAACGATCAGCTCGGAACCGCCATTGAAGCCGAACCAGCCCATCCACAGGATGAAGGTACCCAGGGTGGCGATTGGCAGATTGGCGCCGGGCAGCGCGTTCACCCTGCCATCCGGACCGTACTTGCCCCGGCGCGGGCCGAGCAGGAGTACGCCGGCAAGCGCGGCAACCGCACCGGTCATGTGGACAATACCGGAACCGGCATAGTCGGAATAACCGATTTCACTCAGGAAGCCGCCGCCCCAGCTCCAGTAACCCTGCCACGGGTAAATCAGGCCGGTCATGACGACGGCAAACACCAGAAATGCCCAGAGCTTCATGCGCTCTGCCACGGCACCGGAAACGATGGACATGGCGGTCGCGACGAACACGACCTGGAACATGAAGTCGGACAGATTCGAATAATAAATATCACCGTCACTGGCCAGCACTTCTTCAACGGTGTTGTCGCCGCCGAGGAAAAAGCTGATGCCGGACCAGAATGAATTGGCGGCCTCGCCCGGATACATGACGTTGTAACCCATAATCATGTACATCAGACATGCGATGGAATACAGGGCCACGTTCTTGGTCAGGATCTCGGCGGTATTCTTGGATCGCACCAGGCCCGATTCGAGCATGGAAAAACCGGCCGCCATCCACATGACAAAGACTGCCATGACCAGAAAATAAAATGTATCGAGAGCGTATTTAACTTCGATAAGTGAGTTGACTGCGTCCACTGTTAGATTCCTCCCGGATTAAGGATTGCAATCGACAGACATTCGGAGGGCTGAGTACGCCATTTACAGCGCAGCATCGCCGGTCTCTCCGGTACGGATACGCACGGTCTGTTCGAGATTGAATACGAAGATTTTGCCGTCCCCAATCTTGCCGGTCTTGGATGCGGACGTAATGGCTTCCACCACTTCATCCAGTTTGCTGTCCTCGATGGCGACTTCGAGCTTCATCTTGGGAAGAAAGTCGACGACATATTCGGCACCACGATACAGCTCGGTATGCCCTTTCTGGCGACCAAAACCCTTGGTTTCAGTCACCGTCATGCCCTGTACCCCGATTTCCGACAGTGCTTCACGCACATCATCGAGCTTGAAGGGTTTGATGATCGCTGTGACCAGTTTCATTGAATTAATCCTCCCGATTGCTTGGGTAGTGGACCCGCCCCTGGCCGTCAGGGGCATTCGGGGCGGGGTCTTGCACTGTGTTCCTTTGACGGGCCCGATCGGAGGCATGCCTGGAAAACGGTAAAGCACGAGCTGCTCGTCAATCAGTGTGAAGGGGAGATCGTCAGCGTCGATACCGCCATTCCAGGACAGCGACAGATTCAGGATGCTGACATCCTTGCTGAGACTGATGCTGTAATGGCTGTAATCAAAACCGCCGGGTGTCGTCTTGTCACCTTCAACATCCTGGTAACCGAGCAGGAACCCGAGACCGATTCCATAGGGAAGTGAAAGGTCCAGCGTGCCATTGACATAGATGCCTTCGTCGTCTTCACCGAAGAAATCCGGTGAATAGGCGAAGCCCACACCGACAGTCGGCTCATACATGGCGTCAAACGTGTAGCCGAGATTTCCGTATGCTTCCCAATAGTCAAAGTCACCGCCACCGGCATCTTCATTCTGCGCCGGATAATGATAATAAAGACCACCAACATCCCAGCTGATGCCATTATTGAACTCGCCGGTAAGACCGCCGTAGTAATCGATCTCGATCGAAGCCGGATCAGTTGCCATACCCTGAAATTCGATATTGGAAGCCCAGACACCGGCATAGACATCGGCAAAGCCGCCGGTCTCGTAGGCATAGTCGAAGCCGCCCTGCATGGCCGGATTGTTATCCGTCTGCGAAATACCACGGAACAGGTAATTCGTGGTCAATGCGGTATTGGCACTGAATGAATGCGGCGAGTCAGCCTGTGCAATCATGGGTGTGCCCAGCGCCAGCGCACCTGCAACAAGACACTTGGTTGAGTTTTTCATGTGTTCCCCTCTGAAATGATGTGTTGCCATGACTGCGAACCGAAGAATTCACTTCTTGATGGCCACATACATCGCAGTTTCCGTGCCAGTTCATGGAAGTCTTTTACAATCAGCGAATTACAATGGATTTTGAAAACCTGTGGCAGCCAAACAACGCCGATGGCCGGTTACAACGCACAAGCATGGTGCGTACTATCCGGGCGCCGCACTGTTTCTGTGCCGACGGGCAGGCGGGAATATTGCACGCACGTACTGATCGATATCCGGCGTCAGCGCGCTTTGCGCGCCAGTGAGCGAGTGTTACTCTGCTGCTGTCAGCCGAACCGATACAGCCATTGAATCAATGAGTCCTGCGTCATGACCGATTCGAGACGACCCTCGATTGATGAACTGATAGACCGCGTCATATCCGCCCTGCCGGCAGACATGCAGCAGGTAAAAACCGATTTTGAGGATCAGTTACGGCAGGCGCTGAGATCCGTCTTCAACCGGATGGATCTGGTGACCCGGGAAGAGCTCGACGTCCAGGCGGCATTGCTGGCACGAACCCGCGAACGCCTGGAAGAAATGATCGAACGACTGGACGAACTGGAGTCGCAACAGGCCGGGCGCAAGCCAGACAATTCCGACAGCCAGTAATACCTGAACAAAACCAACCGGCATGGCACGGCAGCCATGCATTGACCAAGGACACAGGGAATGAGTGTCGCCATCATCTACAGTCGCGCCCAGTCCGGTATTGATTCCCCGCTGGTCACCGTCGAGGTGCACCTCAGTAGCGGCCTGCCCAGTCTGTCCATTGTCGGTCTGCCCGAGACCGCAGTCCGTGAGAGCAAGGACCGCGTGCGCAGCGCCCTGCTGGCCAACCGTTTCGAGTTTCCGCTCAAACGCATCACCATCAACCTGGCGCCGGCGGATCTGGCCCAAGGAAGGCGGCCGCTTTGATCTGGCCATCGCGCTCGGCATTCTCGTCGCCTCGGGCCAGATCCCGCAGGCAGCGCTTGACGGATGTGAACTGCTGGGCGAATTATCGCTTACCGGTGAATTACGTGGCATACGCGGGGCGTTGCCGGCGGCGCGGGCAGCCCGCGACAGCGGCCGGGCCCTGATCCTGCCGACTATCAATGCCGCCGAGGCAACGCTTGTCGCTGATACCGAGGGCTATCCGGCCGATCACCTGCTCGCCGTGTGTGCCCATTTGCAGCGCGGCCACGCCGCTGGTCGCCGCAACCGGCAACCGCCACACTCCCTGACAGCCCGGTGGCACCGGACCTGGCGGACGTGCGCGGCCAGGCCCACGCCAAACGTGCGCTGACCATTGCCGCGGCCGGGCGCCATAACCTGTTGTTCATCGGCCCACCGGGCACCGGCAAGACCATGCTGGCCGAGCGGCTGCCCGGCCTGCTGCCGCCCCTGACCGAGGCGGAAGCCCTGGAGAGCGCGGCCGTGGCCTCCGTCAGCGCCGTCGGGTTGCAGCCGGCAAACTGGCGCCAGCGTCCGTTTCGCGCACCGCATCATACGGCCTCGGCCGTGGCCCTCGTCGGCGGCGGCAGCCAGCCCAGGCCCGGCGAAATATCACTGGCCCATCACGGCATCCTGTTTCTGGATGAACTGCCTGAATATGACCGCCGGGTCCTGGAAGTCCTGCGCGAGCCGCTCGAATCCGGCCAGATCATGATTTCCCGCGCCGCACGGCAGGCGTATTTCCCGGCCAGGTTTCAACTGGTCGCGGCAATGAACCCGTGCCCCTGCGGTTACCTCGGCGATCCTTCCGGCCGCTGTCACTGCACGGAAGAGCAGGTGCGGCGCTATCGCCAGCGTGTCTCGGGCCCGTTGCTGGATCGCATCGATCTGCATGTCGAGGTCCCCAACCTGAAGAGTGAATTACTGACGGATCAGCCGGATTCCGACGCCGTCGACAGCCGCAGCGTCAGACAGCAGGTCGAGCACGCACTCGAGCGGCAAATGCGGCGCGCCGGCAAACCCAACAACGCCCTCGGCAACCAGGAGGTCAACCGTGATTGTGCACTGGACACGGCAAGCCGCACCCTGCTGGAAACGGCACTCAACCGTTTCGGCCTGTCGGCGCGCGCCATGCACCGGATCCTGAAAGTCGCACGCACGATTGCCGATCTCGACGACGAAAGCGACATCCGTCAGCACCGATGTCAGTGAAGCGATCGGTTACCGCAGACTGGAGCGACAACAGGCCCTGCCGGCTACGTGACCGGCTTGCGCACACCGGGCGATTCAGTTACAAACGCGGCATGGAAACCGAAGTCCGGCATGATATCGATATCCGGGTGGAAACGGCGTATGTCGAGGACCAGTCCGAGCCCGAACAGGAGCGGTATGTCTTCGCGTATACCGTGACCATTACCAACGCCGGTCATGTCCCGGCGAAGCTGTTGTCGCGCCACTGGATCATTACCGATGCCAATAGCAAGGTACAGGAAGTCAGGGGCGAGGGTGTCGTCGGCGAACAGCCACATCTGCAGCCAGGTGAAGCCTACCGCTATACCAGTGGCGCTATACTCGAGACACCGGTGGGTTGTATGGAAGGCAGCTATCACATGGTAACCGATGACGGACAGCAGTTTGATGCGCGTATACCGATATTCATCTCCACACCCAACATTCTTCATTAGCAGGCTACTGAAAAACAGCGTTCGGCCCGGGGACGGGTCTCCTGCTCCATAGGATCGTTCATTACCAACCTTCCATGTCCACATATGCGATAGGCGATTCTTCAGGGCTGTTGCCAGGAACTGATGGATCTGCTGGACACCATCAACTTTGAGCCAGCGACTCACAGGCTCTGGTTCGTCGGCGATCTTGTTAACCGGGGTCCCGAATCCCTGACGGCGCTGCGCTTCGTCCGTGATCTGGGAGAGGCGGCAGTAACCGTTCTCGGCAACCATGATCTCCATTTGCTCGGCACGGCTGCGTTCGGCGATGCGCAGCTGCGTAAAAAAGACACCCTGCAGCCGATACTCGAAGCGCATGACAGTACCAAACTGCTCGGCTGGCTGCGCCGCCAGCCATTGCTGCATCATGATGACGGGCTTGGTTATACGCTCAGCCATGCCGGCCTGCCGCCGCCATGGGACCTTGGCGCCGCGATCCAATGCACGCGGGAAGTACAGGATGTACTGTCAGGGGATAACCACCGCGATTTTCTGCGCGATATATACGGCAACAAGCCGGATCACTGGAATGACAAACTTGCGGGCATCGAACGGTGGCGCTATACGGTAAATGCACTGACAAGAATGCGTTACTGTGACAGCGACGGACGGCTGGCACTGGAACAGAAAGGGCCGCCGGGCACCCAGGACTCCCGCCTGAAACCCTGGTTTGAGATCGGCAAACGCAGAAACAGTAATCTGAAAATCATCTTCGGCCACTGGTCCACACTGCGGCTGACCGGCGAAGATTACCACCGGTACAATGTTTTTCCGCTGGATACCGGCTGTCTCATGGGGTCGCACCCTCGCCGCCGCTGCGACTGGAGGATCAGAAAGAATTCAGCGTGCCTTCCCGGCAGCCTGCGGTTCACGACTGAATCGCCGGTACCGGCTCCCGCAGAATAGCTCGGGAAATCATTAAAACCCGTGAGAGCGGACTGTATCCGCGATTCCTTTCAATCACACAGATTCCTGCCACTGATACGTTGCCAGCGATACCCGGCCACGATGGTCAAACGTTACGCCCTCGTCCTCCAGCAGGATGCGCTGGTAGTCCTCGTAACCCGGTTTGCGGCGCTGACTGATTTCACCCCTGGCATTGATTACCCTGTGCCAGGGCACGCCCCGGCTATCATCCAGTGCTGCCAGGGCATAGCCGATTTGACGCGCATGGCGTGGGAAACCAATCAGTGCCGCGATCTGGCCGTAGGTTGCCACTTTCCCTTTTGGAATACGGCAAACCACACTGTATATTCGATCGTGGCTCAGCTTATGGTCGTGCATCAGACAACCCGCGGATCAACCGGTATTGCAGTCTATAAATGTATGCCAGCCCGCTCAAACAGAAATATCCATCATGACATCTATTATCCCAAGAATTGCGGTGTGCCTGATGCTGCTGTCGGTCACGATGACGCCGCTATCGGCAGCAAAGGCGCCGATTGTCGCCGCGGCATCGGACCTGCAGTTCGCGCTGCGGGACATCGCCGACAGGTTCACGGCCGCGACCGGCCAGCATGTCAGGCTGAACTTCGGTTCCAGCGGCAATTTCCGCCGCCAGATAGCCCAGGGCGCACCGTTTGAGCTCTATCTGTCGGCGGATGAAGACTATGTCTTTGCCCTGCATCGTGAAGGCCACACGGCAGACCGGGGTGTGTTATATGCCGTGGGCAGACTCGCCATCATTGCACCTGAACATAATGCAGCCATTGTGGATGAGTCATTGACCGGCCTGCGCGAATACCTGGCCGGTAACGGCCGGGGGCGTCTAGCGATTGCCAATCCCGCTCATGCCCCTTACGGGGTCGCTGCCAGGCAGACACTGCAGTCGCTGGATCTATGGACTGCCGCAAAACCGCGCCTGATCGTTGGCGAAAATGTTGCCCAGGCCGCCCAGTTCGCCCTGTCCGGGGAAACAGCCGGCGGTATCGTTGCCTACTCCCTTGCCCTGGCGCCACCATTAAAAGAACGTGCGGTTCACGCCCTGATACCGGCGCAATATCATGAACCGCTGCGGCAGCGCATGGTACTTTTAAAAAGGTGCCGGCGAAACCGCGCGGGCCTTTTATGAATATCTGCAGGAAGATACGGCCAGAAACATACTGAATCGATACGGCTTTCTGCTGCCCGAAGACACGCAATAATATTTACCGGTATGGACTGGACCGCGCTGAACATATCTCTCAGCCTCGCGGCATGGGCAAGCGGACTGTTATTGCCCGTCGGCCTGCTGGCCGGGCGCTGGCTTGCATACACCAATCTGCGCGGCCGCGGTTTCCTGGAAGCCGCCGTTGCCCTGCCACTCGTGCTGCCACCCACCGTACTGGGCTTCTACCTGCTGGTCATGTTCAGCGATGCCCGACTGCCGGGATGGTTGTGGCAGGAAATCACGGGCAGCGGTCTGAATTTCAGTTTTGCCGGCATCGTACTGGCCTCGGTAATATTCAATCTGCCGTTCGCCGTGCAGCCGATCCAGCGCGCCTTTGAAGGCATACCGCCCTATATGCGCGAGGCCGCCTGGTGTTCAGGTCTTTCTGTGCTGGAAAACCTTCTGGCACATCGAACTGCCGCTGGTCTGGCCGGGCTTGGTATCCGCCATGATACTGACTTTCGTTCATACGCTGGGCGAGTTCGGCGTCATTCTCCATGGTCGGTGGCGCCATTGAGGGCGAGACGCGCACGATTGCCATTGCCATTTACAGATCGCATGCAGGCATTTGACGAAAGTGCCGCCGGTACCATGTCACTGATACTGCTGGTCGCTTCCTTTATCGCTATCGGCATTGTCTACAGTCTTACCGGCAGGAGGCCGATCCGTGTCCGGTGACTGGCTGTTCATTCATATCAGGCAAACCGCGCCAATTCCGTTACGGCTGCAGCTCAACGTACGCCCCGGCGAGCTGCTGGCACTGGTCGGACCATCCGGCAGCGGCAAAACCACGACGCTGCGCGCGATCGCCGGGCTCTATCAGCCGCGCTACGGTTTCATTCGATGCAATGATGACATCTGGCTCGATACGCACCACGGGATCCGCGAAACGCCGCAACAGCGGCGCGTGGGTGTTGTCTTTCAGGACTACGCACTGTTCCCGCATCTGAACGTGCTCGAGCACCTGACGGTGGCCATGGATACGGGTACGCCCGCCTCGCGTCATGCCGAGGCCCTGCGCCTGCTGGAGATCGTCCATCTCAAGGGCCTGGAGAATCGTTATCCACGCGAACTGTCCGGTGGTCAGCAGCAGCGTGTCGCCGTCGCCCGTGCCCTGGCCCGGCAGCCGCGCATACTGCTACTCGATGAACCCTTTTCCGCTGTCGACCAGATGACGCGCCAGAGACTGCAGCATGAACTCGCCCGTTTGCGCCGCCAGATCGAAGTACCGATCATCCTGGTCACGCACGATCTCAACGAGGCGACCGCACTTGCCGATCGCATCTGCGTCCTGCATGGCGGCAATGCGCTGCAGACCGCAGTACCGGATGTGCTGTTCCGGCGACCGCTGAGCCCGCAGGTCGCGCGCCTGACCGGCCATTACAATGTCTTTACTGGAGAAATCGTCGAGCATGACGGCAGAACCTGGCTGCAGTGGGGTCACCATCGGCTGGAAATCGCCACCTCGCCACCATTGCCGCGGGGTACGCTGGTCGACTGGTTCATTCCCGATTCGGATATCATCCTGCACCGGCGTGGCCGACCGTCACTGGGGGAACGGGAAAATCCGATCGGCGGCATTGTCGAGGAATGCGTGACCCTGGGCGCCCGCACCGATGTGACCATGCGCTGCCATGGTACCAATGAACCGCTGCGGCTGCAGCTCAATACCCACGCGGCACGACGCAACGCCATCGATATTGGCGAGGAAATCCGGGTATCATTGCTGGCCGATGGCATTCACATCATGAACCCGGTCGATTACGAAAGAAATTCGGGGACAGTATACTAATTTCTGCGACACAACCGCCGAATGGCCCTGCTATATGGCTTAACCGCTGAGGCAATACAGCAGGCGATTTCCGCTTATTACGGACATGCGGCAATAATCAATAGCGCCGGCCAGACTCCGATAAGCAGGAATCAGTATACTGTCCCCGAATCCTATACTGCCCCCAAATTCCGAGCATGGCGGCAACGAAACGGCAAAAATGGTCGCAGAAAGTCACGGAGACCAGTCATGCCCTGGAACTGGATGAAGGTGTATTCACGCTCAAGGACCCGCACGAGATCGCCCTGTCGCTGAAACGGTCCGCCGAGCGCAGCACGCACGAAGAAATCGGATCCCTACCGCTCGGCGATGTCGATGCTGACCTTTTATATCAACCGGGCGGGCAGCAAGCTACCGGACGCACAGCGCAAGCGTCTGGAGAAGGCCAAGGATGAGCTGCGTGAGCTTTACCGGGAAACCCAGGAGAGAGAAATAAATTTTATGATAAAAACCAAATCCCTGGCTTGAGCTGAATAGTCAGTCAATACCGAGTTATTGGATTACCAGACCCCACCATTAGTATAGACAAGACCTTCTGACCCGGCGGGCAATATAGCTTTTAGGCAATGCCCTTCCTCGTGATATTGATCACAACCAATATAAACACCCTCTATGCCATCCACATCCAAGGTGTAGGCCCGGAAAATCTCTTCCTTCCCGGTCCCGCATTGGCGAGTCATCACAACGATGCGGGCACGCTCCAGAACTGGTAAATATTCGGTCTGACCTTTCCATATACAGCCGTTTTTACCTTCAAGACGAATCCGCTCCCAATCACCATACTTATGTACAGTATTATCAAATACTATTTTCCTCGAGGGTCTTGACGGGGATATTTGATTCTGCAGCCAGCATATTGACCGCCAGTAACAACAAGAAGAATAGGGGGGTACGTATGCCGCCATCCATGGGAAACTCCCTTTAGTCCATTCAGTTTATTCCCTACAACGTCACATCATTTTATTCCATGTCTGCTATTTATTCAATTTATGCGTATCAGCTTGACAAAACTGTATGGATAATCATTCTGCTCATCAGCCGGATAACTGTCACGGCTGATCTCTTTCCAGGCACTGCGATCGAACTCCGGGAAGAAGGTGTTGGCCTCGACCTCGGCATGAATCTCGGTCAGATACATCTTTTCACTTCGCGGCAGCGCCATGGCGAACACATCCGCACCGCCGACGATCATGAGCTCGGGGCTGTCGGCAACGGCCAGCGCCGACTCCAGATCGTGCACGAGCGTGCAGCCTGTCACCGGCCGGTAGTCGCAGTCCCGCGTCAATACGATATTGTGTCGCCCGGGCAACACGCGGCCGATCGAGTCATGCGTCTTGCGGCCCATCAGGATCGGTTTGCCCATGGTAATGGCCCTGAAGCGCTGCAGATCGGTGCGCTGGTGCCAGGGTAGATCGCCATTGTTGCCGATGGCACCACGGCGATCCATGGCGACGACGATGGAGAAGAAGGGTTTTTGAGTCATTGGCTCATTGGTTAACTGGTTAACTGGTTAACTGGTTAATCAGTCCATGGATTAAAATTAGAGATGTGGTTTCATGTTTCTGTTTATAACTAACCATGCCAATCACTAATCAACCAATAAACCAATCAACTATTCAACAATTTATACCGCTACCGGCGCCTTGATGTGCGGATGCGCCTGGTAATTGTCGTAATTCGAAATCCTCGTATTTGAAGGCAAAGATATCATTAACATCCGGATTGATATGCATCTGCGGTAATGGATACGGTTCGCGCTGCAACTGCTCGCGCGCCTGCTCGACGTGATTCAGATACAAATGCACATCACCGAATGTATGTACGAAATCGCCCGGTTTCAAACCGGTCACTTGTGCCACCATCATCGTCAGCAACGCATACGAGGCGATATTGAACGGCACGCCGAGAAACACATCGGCGCTGCGTTGGTACAGCTGGCAGGACAGCCTGCCATTGGCAACATAAAACTGGAACAGGGCATGACATGGCAGCAGTGCCATCTTGTCGAGTTCGCCGACGTTCCAGGCACTGACGATCAGCCGTCGGGAATCAGGATTGTTTTCAATCCCTGCGATAACTTCACTGATCTGATCGATGGTATGGCCGTCTGCTGCCGGCCAGCTGCGCCACTGGGCACCATAGACGGGGCCGAGGTCACCATTGGTATCTGCCCATTCGTCCCAAATGCGTACACCATGCTCCTTCAGGTAACGGATATTAGTGTCGCCCCGCAGAAACCACAGCAGCTCATGAATAATGGACTTCAGGTGCAGCTTCTTGGTTGTCAATAACGGGAAACCATCATCAAGATCGAAACGCATCTGATACCCGAACAGGCTGTAAGTTCCGGTGCCGGTACGGTCATCCTTGCGGATACCCTCGTCGAGTATTTTCTGCAACAGTGACAAATATTGTTTCATATCGTAGAGCGAAGCCCGGTAAATGGTACTCTATAGAAGACGATCACTATCACTGACAGAGTAAATCGCGGATTGAAATCCGCTCCTACAGGATCATAGAGGATAGAAGATAGTCAATAGATGATAAAAAAGTGTAATCGGGGAACTTTTCAGTTCCTCAATCGAACTATTCACTATTCACTATTCACTATTCACTATTCACTATTCACTATTCACTATTCACTATTCACTATTCACTATTCACTATTCACTATTCACTATTCACTATTCACTATTCACTATTCACTATTCACTATTCACTATTCACTATTCACTATTCGTTTTTATATACCAGGCGGTCTCTAATTCCTAGCGCAACACGGTGATAATAATGCTGCCATTATTGAGGAGACGTGTTGCATGTCAAAGTGTTATCAGCGCATGAACCTGGCTGAACGCGAGGAACTCAGCATTCGCCATGCCCAGGGTCTGGGTATTCGAGCGATGGCCCGCGACCTGGGGCGCAGTCCTTCGACCATCAGCCGGGAGCTGGCCCGTAACCGCTCGGGCTCCGATTACCGGGCAGTCACCGCCCAAAAGAAAGCGCGTAAGCGCTGCTATCGCAAGCCCCGGCGACTGGCCGTGGAGCCGCGCCTGCGGCACACTGTCTTTCGCCTGTTGCGCCGGCAGTGGTCGCCGCAACAGATTCATGATCGACAACGCCGACAGTATCCGCATGAACCGAGCCTGCAGGTGAGCGCCGAGACCATCTACAGTTATCTGTACGTACTGCCGCGTGGCGAGCTGCGCCGCGAACTGTTGAGCCATTTGCGCCAGCACCGCAAACACCGCCGGCCGCGTAGTCGCGGGGCTGACCGGCGCGGGCAAATCCCCGAGATGATCAGCATCGCCGAACGCCCGCCCGAGGTCGCCGACCGGACGATCCCGGGTCATTGGGAAGGCGACATGATCCTGGGCCGTGGTCATCAGTCCGCGCTGGGCACGCTGGTCGAACGCACCACGCGTACCGTGTTGCTGGTACGGCTGCCGGCGCAGGATGCCACCAGCGTTCGCCAGGCGTTTGCCCGCAAATTGCGTCATGTGCCGAAGCAGATGAAGCTGTCGCTGACCTATGACCGTGGCAAGGAGATGACGGAACATCGCCTGTTCACCCGTAAGACGAAAATGAAAGTCTATTTTGCTCATCCACAGAGTCCCTGGGAGCGTGGTACCAATGAAAACACCAATGGCCTCATACGTCAGTACTTTCCGAAAGGTACCGATTTCAATGAAGTCAGTGCGTATCAAATCCGCAAGGTCCAGGACCGGCTCAATGGTAGACCGCGTAAAGTCCTTGATGCACAAACGCCATTCGAAGCTTTCAACGAACTGTTGCGTTAGAATCTAGAGACCAGCCCAGATAAAGCAACAAGGCACCAACTGCAAACATCGGCAACGACAACATCTGCCCCATCGTCACCCAGCCGAAGGCCAGGTAGCCGAGCTGTGGATCCGGGACACGGACAAACTCCACCAGGAAGCGGAACACGCCGTAACCGGCCAGAAACAGCCCGGAGACCGCCATGGTCGGTCGTGGCCGGGCCGAAAACCACCACAGGATGATAAACAGCAATACACCTTCGAGCGCGGCCTCGTACAGCTGCGACGGGTGCCGGGGTATGGCGCCGGCGGCCGGATCCGGAAATACCATCGCCCACGGCAGATCCGTCGGCCTGCCCCAGAGTTCGCCGTTGATGAAATTGCCGATACGGCCGCAGAACAGGCCGACCGGCACCACCGGTGCCAGAAAATCGGTGACAGCAAAAAAACGCCGCTGTTGCAGGCGGGCAAACAGCCATACGGCAACAAGCACACCCAGCAGACCACCGTGAAACGACATGCCACCTTGCCAGATCTTGAGTGCTGCCAGGGGCTGATCGAGGTAATACGGCAGGTTATAAAACAGTATCGATCCCAGCCGGCCGCCGACTATCGCGCCCAGCACCGAGTAAAACACCGAGATCGGCAACCTGTTCATAAGTCCAGCCGTGACGCGCGGCCCGCAGCCGCAGCAGCCACCAGCCGATAAGGGTACCGGCAACATAACTGAGGCCGTACCAGCGGATTTGCAGGGGGCCGAGATTGATGGCGACGGGATCAATGGCGGGATATTCGAGCATGGCGCAGGCAAGTTTATCATGGACCCGGCATGACCGGGCTTGATTGCCGCATAATCCTGACGGCACTGTGCATGAGCGGCGGCTATTGGTTATAGTCCCGGATCCACTCCAAGCCGCTGTTTCCCCATGACCGCCGATCAATCACAACACCGCAACGCGCTGGCCGGCGAGACCAGCCCCTACCTGTTACAGCACGCGGCCAACCCGGTCGACTGGTATCCATGGAATGAAACCGCGCTGGCGCGTGCACGCGAGGAAGGCAAACCGATACTGCTGTCGATCGGTTATTCCGCCTGTCACTGGTGCCATGTCATGGCGCATGAGTCGTTCGAGGACGAAGAGACCGCAGCGATCATGAACGAGCATTTCATCAACATTAAGGTCGACCGCGAGGAACGCCCGGACCTGGACCGCATTTACCAGATCGCCCAGCAGATGCTGACCCAGCGCAACGGCGGCTGGCCGCTGACCATGTTCCTGACCCATGACGATCACCTGCCGTTCTTCGGCGGCACCTATTTCCCGCGCGAATCACGTTACGGCCTGCCGGGCTTCAAGGAAGTCCTGCACCGCATCGCCGAGTTCTATCAGACCGAACAGGAAGCAATCCGCCGGCAGAATGCATCGCTGCAGCAGGCGTTTGCTTCCATGCAGCAGACCACGCCCGTCGACGCCGGCAACTTCAACGCGCAACCGCTGACACTGGCGCTGCAACAGCTTGAGGAAAACTACGACAGCCGCTGTGGCGGTTTCGGCGCGGCACCAAAGTTTCCGCATCCGACGCATATCGAGGGCCTGCTGCGTCACTGGACACTGGAAAATCACCGGCCGGCCTCGACATGGCGCTGCAATACGCTGCGCAACATGGCCGAAGGCGGTATTTACGATCATATCGGTGGCGGTTTCTGCCGTTATTCGGTCGATCAGGAATGGATGATCCCGCATTTCGAGAAAATGCTTTACGACAACGGCCCGTTACTGGCGCTGTATGCCGAGGCCTGGCAGATCACAGGTGAGGATCAGTTCCGGCGGGTCTGCGAGGAAACGGCCGCCTGGGTCATGCGCGAGATGCAGAGCCCCGAGGGCGGATTCTATTCCAGCCTGGACGCCGACTCCGAGGGCGAGGAAGGCAAGTATTACATCTGGACACCGGCGGCCGTACGCGCGGCCCTGGCCGATCACCCGCAGGCAGAGCTGCTCGAACGGCTCGTGACAGAGCATTACGGTCTCGACCAGCCGCCAAACTTCGAGGGCCACTGGCATCTGCGGATCCATAAACCACTCGGTGAAATTGCGGCGGAGCTCGGCCGGTCCGAAGACGATGTTCGCCAATTGCTCGACACGGCGCGACAGCGATTATTCGAGGTACGCGAACGGCGCGTCCGTCCCGGTCGCGACGACAAACTGCTGACCAGCTGGAACGCGCTGATGATCAAGGGCCTGGCCGTCGCCGGCCGGATACTGAAACGCGATGACTGGGTGGATGCCGCCGGCCGTGCCCTGGACTGTATCAAGCGGCACTTATGGCAGGACGACCGACTGCTCGCGACTTATAAAGACGGCCGCGCACACCTCAACGCCTATCTCGATGACTATGCCTTCCTGATCCATGCCATCGGGGCGTTGCTGGAGGCACGCTGGCGCCGCGCAGACCTGGATTTCACGATTGAACTTGCGGAAGTGCTGCTGACCCACTACCGGGATCCGCAGGGTGGCTTTTTCTTTACGGCCGATGATCACGAGCAACTCATCCAGCGCAGCAAGCCGCTGATGGACGACTCGCTGCCGAACGGCAACGGCATCGCCGCCTTCGCCCTGCAGCGGTTGGGGCACCTGCTCGGTGAACCGCGCTACCTGGACGCCGCCACTGGCACGCTGCAGGCGGCCTGGCCCGGGGTCGAGCGCCTGCCGTTCGCCCACGGCGCCCTGCTGCTGGCCCTTGAGGAGCACCTCTATCCGCCGCAGCTGGTCATTATCCGCGGCAATCAGGCGCCGATTGCCGACTGGCTGGCCATTACCCGGGCCGGCTACCGGCCAAGGCGGCTGGCCATCGCCATTCCCACGGATGAAACGGGTCTGCCGGGGGCGCTGGCGGGCATGACGGCGAAAAATGGCGGCCCTGCCGCCTACGTCTGCACCGGAACCAGCTGCAGCGCGCCTGTCGAAACGCCGCAAGCACTGGAAACTGCGCTCGGCCAACCGGAATCCGGGCCGGCGGGCCGCTGAATAGTTGCTGACCGGCATCCCTTTCGGCAGAATCGGTAATTCAGAGGTCCGGATCGCTGCAAACGACCGGCCTGCAGAACCGCCCAGGGGGCATCGGGGTATCTGCCGCCAGATTGCTTGCAGCCCTGTCCGGGCCGCCGGGTATGGTATGGCCGCGGTGTCCCCTTCCCCTGTCAGGACGAGTTGTTGCTCGTAAAGGCTCGCCCGCGCCAGACTCCAGGACCCCCATACCATACCCGGCATGAGGAGTGAGACAGCCCGAACCGGGCTTGATATAAAAATTATTAATAATTCACAAATAAAGCCAAGAGAATAGAGAGGTTGACGCATGACCGCCAAACACGATGGCCAGAAAAGGACCAGCAACAAGCGGTTGCTCGCCTGGGTCGATGAAATCGCCGCACTGTGCAAGCCCGACGAGATTTACTGGTGCGACGGTTCGCAGGAAGAATACGACCGACTGTGCGAGGAACTCGTTCAGAAAGGCTCGCTGATCCGCCTGAACCCGGAAAAACGCCCGAACAGCTTCCTGGCACGTTCGCATCCCAGCGACGTCGCCCGGGTCGAGGATCGGACCTATATCTGCAGCGAAAAAGAGGAGGATGCCGGCCCGACCAACAACTGGATGGACCCGAATGAGATGCGTGACATTCTCAAGGGTCTGTTCGACGGTTGCATGAAGGGCCGTACCATGTACGTGATCCCGTTCAGCATGGGACCGATCGGCTCACCGATCGCCCATATCGGCGTCGAGATCAGCGATTCGGCATACGTTGCCATCAACCAGCGCATCATGACCCGCATGGGCCAGCAGGCGCTGGATGCACTCGGTGACGGTGAATTCGTTCCCTGCGTGCATTCCGTCGGTGCACCCCTGGAGCCGGGACAGGAAGACACTGCCTGGCCGTGCAATGACACCAAGTACATCACGCATTTCCCGGAAAGCCGCGAAATCTGGTCATTCGGCAGCGGTTACGGCGGCAATGCGCTGCTGGGCAAGAAGTGCTTCGCCCTGCGCATCGCCTCGGTGATGGCGCGTGACGAAGGCTGGCTGGCCGAACACATGCTGATCCTCGGCGTGGAATCACCCGAAGGCGAAAAAACCTATGTCTCGGCCGCCTTTCCCAGTGCCTGCGGCAAGACCAACTTCGCCATGCTGATCCCGCCCAAGGGCTTTGACGGCTGGAAAGTCAGCACCATCGGTGACGACATTGCCTGGATCAAGCCCGGCAAGGACGGTAAGTTCCGCGCCATCAATCCGGAAGCCGGTTATTTCGGTGTTGCCCCTGGCACCAACATGGAGTCGAATCCAAACGCCATGTTGACCCTGAAGGAAAACTGCCTGTTCGCCAACTGCGCGCTCACCGATGACGGCGATGTCTGGTGGGAAGGCATGACCAAGGAACCGCCGGCACACCTGATTGACTGGAAGGGCAACGACTGGACTCCGGAATCCGAAACCCCGGCGGCGCATCCGAATGCCCGCTTCACCGCACCGGCCAGCCAGTGCCCGTCGGTCGACCCGAACTGGGAAAATCCCGAAGGCGTGCCGATCAGCGCGTTCATCTTCGGCGGCCGCATCAGCAAGAATTTCCCGCTGGTGTTCCAGTCCAACGACTGGGAGCATGGTGTCTATCTAGCCGCGACTATGGGCTCCGAGGCAACCGCAGCGGCCGTGGGCCAGGCGGCGATGCGCCGCGATCCAATGGCCATGCTGCCGTTCTGCGGTTACAACATGGCCGACTACTGGGCTCACTGGCTGAAGATCGGCCGCAGCAAGGTAGCCACACCGCCGCTGATTTTCCGGGTCAACTGGTTCCGCAAGGACGAGAACGGCAAGTTTATCTGGCCGGGCTTCGGCGAGAATATGCGCGCACTGAAATGGATCGTCGACCGCTGCCATGGCCGCGCCCAGGCTATCCAGAGCCCGATCGGCTGGGTACCGCCGTATGAAGCGCTGAACTGGGAAGGCCTGAATTTCCCGGCTGAACGTTACTACGAAATCATGAACGTCAGCCGCGAAGAGGCCGAGAAAGAAGCCGCGGAACAGCGCGAATTCTTTGCCAAGTTCGGCGACCACCTGCCGCGCGAGATGGAACTGGAACTGGAACTGTTCCTGTCCAGAGTGACAACTCGCCGGAGGTCTGGGACCTGAGTGCTGCCAGCACCAAGGCTGCATAGCAGGCTTCAGTAGTGTGACAGACAAGGCCCGCTGTCACGGCAGCGGGCCTCGTTATTTTCAAAACAACAAAACAGTCCGCGAATGCACGCCAATAAACGCGAATATCTCTTTGTCATTTCGAGCGTAGCGAGAAATCCTGTTAAAGATTTCTCCCGTTGGTCGAAATGACAGTTTTGGTTGACTGGATTTCATATCCTTTGCGTTTATTCGCGTTCATTTGCGGAAAAATAATTAGCAAGAGGATACTGTCATGATCGAGATGACGCTGGAGATGGCCCGGATGGCCGCCGAGACCGCGCACGAGGCAAGCAAGCAATTCGAAAAACCGATGAGCGTTTCAGTAGTGGATGAAGCCGGCCGGCTGGTTTTCTATTCACGCGCCGACGGTGCCGGTTTCTTTACGTTTGATACCTCGCGTGCCAAGGCCATGGCTGCGGCCTCGTTCCGCCGCTCGACGACCGATATCACCGAGAACAAGGATCAGAACCCGCTGCTGTGGTATTCCCTGCCCAGCGTCATGCCGGCCCAGGCCCTGCCGAGTCCAGGCGGTGTACCGATCTGGAAGGACAGTCATGTCATTGGCGCCATCGGCATCGGCGGCGGCGCGCCGGATGAAGACAATGTCTGCGCCATTGCCGGTGCCAACGCCATCGGCAGCGACACGAAAAAATAACACAGTCCGCAAATACACGCGAATGAACGCAAATATCTCTTTGTCATTTCGAGCCTAGCGAGAAATCCTGAGAGAGATTTCTCCCGTTGGTCGAAATGACAGTTTTGGTTGACTGGATTTCGTATCCTTTGTGTGTATTTGCGTTCATTGGCGGACTTTCAAAAAAAAGAGCCGGCGTTCGCCGGCTCTCGATTGTTGGTTTATATCTTCTATCGGATTCAGAATTTATATCCAAACGCCTTGTTGAACCTGTCCTGGAACTCATCCACCGTAAACGAATGATTCTGGGTGCCGTGCTTGGCAATCTTGATGGAACCCAGCAGTGAGGCGATACGGCCGATTGTCGGCCAGTCCAGTTCCTGCTCGAAACCGTACAACAGGCCGGCACGATAGGCATCACCGCAGCCAGTCGGGTCGTTAATCGCTTCCGGTTTGGCGCTCGGGATCTGATGATGTTCCTTGCCGACATAAATGTCGGAACCGTCACCGCCGCGGGTAATGATCAGTGCATCTACCCTGTCGGCCACCTGCTTTTCACTCAGGCCGGTGCGCTCGCGCAGCAGCTGCCATTCATAATCGTTCAGTGTCACGTAGGTAGCGAGTTCGACAAACTTCTGCAGTTCATCGCCATCGAACATGGGCATGCCCTGGCCCGGATCGAAAATGAACGGGATACCGGCCTCGGCAAACTGTTCGGCATGCTGCAACATGCCGTCACGGCCATCCGGTGACACGATACCGATCTTCACGCCTTTGGCATCACTGACCTTCTGGGTATGGGCATGCTGCATGGCACCCGGATGGAAGGCCGTTATCTGGTTGTCATCGAGGTCGGTCGTGATGAAAGCCTGGCCGGTGAACTCGCTGTCGATGACCTTGATGTGATCGCGCGGGATCGCGTGCTTGTCGAGCCATGCCGAATAATCGTCAAAGTCCGAACCGACTGTGGCCATTGGCAGAGGCGCACCACCCAACAGCTTCAGATTGTAAGCAATATTACCGGCACAGCCGCCGAACTGTCGGCGCATTTCCGGCACCAGGAAAGGAAACATTCAGGATATGGACCTTCTCCGGCAGGATATGGTCTCTTGAACCGATCCGGGAAAACCATAATGTTGTCGAAAGCGAACGAGCCGCAAATAAGTGCTGACATAACCAATCAGTCCTTGCATTCAAATTTAGGTTTTAAAATCGAAAATTCATTGCTGGCAAAGCCGGCCTGCGATAATTGCATCTGTTTTACCAACCTCCCGCCAATTTTTTTATATACAGGAAGTTACAGCCGATTCTGTCAGTAAAAGATTTCTTAAGCGCAAAATTATAACATTTTCCGCAAATTTGTTCTCCGCCGGCCCCATGGCTGGCCTGCCTTGTTATTTCAGGTGGATACAATGTTCCGGTATCGTAATAGTACACAATACTGATCATACCAATGTCCCTGGCGGAAACATTTCTGCAGCCGGCCCTGTGGCTGGCAATTGCCCTGTTCACGCTCGGCGGCCTTGTCCTCATGCCGCTGGTATGGCTGATCGAAGCCCGTCTGCCATCGAAATTGCTGCAATGGCAATGGGAACACGTCGCCATGCCGTTGGCTGCGAATTCTGTTACTGTTGTTATTCATTGCCCTGGCCTGGCCGGAGCTGTACGGCATACACAGCGGCGCCGGATGCTGATTGCCATACTGTCGGTGGACAGTGGTCGCGGCATTCGGTTCGATCAACCTGCTGTTTAGTCACTGTCCGTGATCCTGCCGCTGATCCCGGTGATGGGTGACTGGCATGCACTGACGCTGCCCCTGCAGGGCATTGACGGCGGTGGCCCTAGATCTTCAAGCTGGATACCGAACCACCATGCTAGCGCTGTCCGCCTACTGGCCCGGTTGGCTGACGGTCATTTCGCTGGCGGTTGTGGCGTGGGTAGCCTATCAGGTATCAGTACTGGCGGGTGAATACCTGGGACACGACATGGACGCGCGCTGGCATGTCACCGGCAGTCACGAGATGATCAGTAATGTCCTGCTGTTGATCCTGCAGGCACCTATTATCATTATCTACGCCCACAGCCTCGGCAGCCACCTGAACTGAAGTACATGATAAAACGCTGTGTCATGTCGAAACCACGAAGTGGCTGAAAAATCCACCGGCGTCCCGATCGCTGCGAGGGATTTCAAGATATCTCCCAGCAGAAACACGAGTTTTCTCACGTTCATTAGGGAGCTCTGAAGTAATTTGTCATTTCGAGCGCAGCGAGAAATCCTTGTGCAAATAGCTTTTTGTAAATAAATAAGTTAAACAGTATCTCCCGTTGGTCGGAATGACATGCGGGGATTATTCAGAGCTTCCTTAGAAAGGACAAACGACTGATGACGGCCATCACCGATTGAACTCGTTGAGCTTGCGATCGATCACGGCCAGTTCATCATAGGCCTGCTTCAGCAATGCCTCGAGCACCTCGGCATTTTCCAGTTGCTGAGCCTGTTCCTCCATGTCCTGGTCCAGCCCGCTGGCATAATCGCGCTTGATGGCATCAATACGTTCCAGCAGTTCATCCCGCTGGCGTTGCAGATCCTCACGGCTTTCTTCCTGATTAACCATTACCGAGCCTCCGTCAGATCATCATTTATATTTGAGAGTAACAGAATTGCCTAACCGGACACAGCCAGCGACGGCTGGCGTTTCCGTCCTCGTGGCTTGATATTGAGCATCGACTGCAGGTAGCGACCGGTATGTGAAACTTCGACCGCAGCGACATCCTCGGGCGTGCCCGTGGCGATGATCTCGCCGCCGCGATCACCGCCTTCCGGCCCCAGGTCGATGATCCAGTCGGCGGTCTTGATAACATCGAGATTGTGTTCGATCACGACAACGCTGTTGCCGTGATCGCGCAGCCGGTGCAGCACGTTCAACAGTTGCTGAATATCCTGGAAATGCAGGCCGGTTGTCGGCTCGTCGAGTATGTACAGCGTGCGACCGGTATCGCGTTTCGACAGCTCGCGTGACAGTTTGATGCGCTGGGCCTCGCCGCCCGACAGCGTGGTCGCATTCTGGCCCAGGCGGATATAGGACAGGCCGACATCCATCAGTGTCTGCAGCTTGCGCGCCACCACCGGCACCGGATCGAAAAAGGCACGCGCCTCCTCAACGGTCATGTCCAGCACTTCGTGGATATTCTTGCCCTTGTAACGCACATCCAGCGTCTCGCGATTGTAGCGCTGGCCCTTGCAGACATCGCAAGGCACGTAGATATCCGGCAGGAAATGCATCTCCACCTTGATGTCGCCGTCGCCCTGACAGGCTTCGCAGCGGCCGCCCTTGACGTTGAAACTGAAACGCCCCGGCTGATAGCCGCGCGAACGCGCCTCGGGTGTCGCGGCGAACAGTTCGCGGATCGGCGTGAACAGGCCAGTATACGTCGCCGGATTCGATGCGCGCGCAGTGCGTCCGATATGCGGGCTCGATCGGATGTTGAGCCGACCTTGTCGATCAAATCCAGGCCCTTGATGGTTTTATATGCCGCCGGCTGTTCACTGGCGCCGTTCAGTTCGCGGGCAACAATACGATACAGCGTGTCATTGATCAGCGTTGACTTGCCGGAACCGGATACGCCGGTGACACAGGTCATCAGGCCGACCGGCAGTTCCAGTGTCACCGACTTGAGGTTGTTGGCGGTGGCGCCGGTAAGCCTGATCATGCACTTGCTGTCGGCGGGCGTGCGCTTGCCGGGCACCGGAATGACCCTGCGCCTGGACAGGTACTGGCCGGTCAGCGAGGTTTCGTGAGCAGCAATATCCTCGGGCCTGCCCTGGGCTACGACGCGGCCGCCATGCACACCGGCGCCGGGACCCATATCGACCACGTGATCCGCCTCGGTGATCGCCTCTTCATCATGCTCGACGACGATCACCGTGTTACCGAGATCGCGCAGATGCCTGAGCGTCGCCAGCAGGCGCTGGTTGTCACGCTGGTGCAGGCCGATGGACGGTTCATCGAGAATGTACATGACACCGACCAGGCCGGCGCCGATCTGGCTCGCCAGGCGAATGCGCTGCGCCTCGCCACCGGATAGCGATTCGGCGCTGCGATCCAGTGTCAGGTAATCAAGGCCGACATTCATCAGGAACTTCAGCCGTTCGCCGACTTCCTTGAGTATCTTGGCGGCGATCTCCCTGCGCCGGCCCTCGAGTTTCAGTTCGTTGAAAAATGCCTCGGCATGGCCGACCGGCATCGCGGTAATATCCGGCAACCGATGATTGCCGATGAACACATTGCGCGCCGCCTCGTTCAGGCGGCTGCCCTCGCACTGCGGACAAGGCTGGCTGGCCTGGTAACGCACCAGTTCCTCGCGGATCATCTGCGAGTCGGTCTCGTGATAGCGCCGCTGCATATTCGGTACCACGCCCTCGAACGGATGCTTGCGTTTCACCTTGCCCTGGCGCGGATTCAGGTAAGTGAACTGGATCTCCTCGTCGCCGCTGCCGTACAGAATGACGTCACGGGTTTTCTTCGGCAGATCGCCGAACGGCGTGTCAATATTGAACTTGTAGTGTTTCGCCAGTGACTGGATAAGATTGTAGTAATAGGCATTACGCCGGTCCCAGCCGCGGATAGCGCCGCCCGGCAGGCTCAGGTTCTTGTCCTGCACGACCAGGTCCGGATCGAAAAACTGGATCACGCCAAGCCCGTCGCAGTTCGGACAGGCACCGGCGGGGTTGTTGAAGGAGAACATCTTGGGTTCGAGTTCGCTGATGCTGTAGCCGCAGTGCGGACAGGCATGCAGAGCCGAGAACAGCAGTTCCTCGCCCTTGCCTTCCATCGGTGCAACACTTGCCAGGCCGCCGGAGATGCGAATGGCCGTTTCAAACGATTCCGCCAGCCGCTGTTTCATGTCCTCGCGGACCTTGAAACGATCCACAACCGCTTCGATATCGTGTTTCTTGTAGCGCTCCAGCGCCAGCGACTCGGTCTCGTCGAGTTCGATCACCTCACCGTTGACACGCGCACGCACGAAGCCCTCGGCGCGCAAACCCTCGAGTACCTGCACATGCTCGCCCTTGCGACCCTGTATCACCGGTGCCAGCAGCATGAGCTTCTCACCCTCGGGACGTGCCAGCACAGTATCGACCATCTGGCTGATGCTCTGCGCCGCCAGGGTTTCACCATGCACGGGACAGCGCGGCTCACCGACGCGCGCGTACAGCAGCCGCAGATAGTCGTAGATCTCGGTGATCGTGCCGACAGTCGAGCGCGGATTGTGCGAAGTCGACTTCTGTTCGATGGAAATTGCCGGCGACAGGCCCTCGATGTGATCGACATCGGGTTTTTCCATCATCGACAGAAACTGGCGCGCGTAGGCCGACAGTGACTCGACATAGCGGCGCTGGCCATCGGCATAAATGGTGTCAAATGCCAGTGACGACTTGCCGGAACCGGACAGACCGGTGATGACAATCAGACGGTCCCGGGGCAGATCCAGGTCAATACTCTTAAGGTTGTGCGTGCGCGCACCGCGTATGCGAATGGTATCCATAAATCCCTACGGCTCGTACTGCGGGCTAAAGGCGAAACTGCTAATATACGGCTTTCATGTCGGGTCAGGCAAAATCGGCTGCGATCGCCCTGCACCAGGACGGGTCAGGGCGGCCAGCGCAACGGCCCGGCCACGGGATTGGAACCCTGCGGGACGGATAAATTCCGGCCCGGCCGGGATTATCCGGGGCCGGCGGCCTGACAAATTTCAAATAACACGAAATGGAGCACCCAACATGGCCAGCAGAGGCGTTAACAAAGTCATACTACTCGGCAACCTCGGTAACGACCCGGAAGTCCGTTACACGGCCAACGGCTCGGCGGTTGCCAATGTCAGCCTGGCAACCACGGCGCAATGGAAGGACCGGGAATCGGGCGAACAACAGGAAAAGACCGAGTGGCACCGGATCGTATTTTTTGGCCGCCTGGCCGAAATTGTCGGTGAATACCTCAAGAAAGGCTCGCAGATCTACGTCGAGGGCCGCCTGCAGACCCGCAAATGGCAGGACAAGGACGGCAACGACAAGTACACGACCGAAATTGTCGCCAATGAAATGCAGATGCTAGGCGGTGGTGGCGGCGGCGGTAGCCGCAGCAGCGGCAGTGACGGTATGGATCAGCGCCCCGCCCGCAACGAATCGGCCGCCTCGAAGCAGCCGGCCGGCGGCGATGACTTCGACGACGACATCCCGTTCTAACCGGCGGCCCGGGCTATGCCCGGGCGCTGGCCATAACGGCTGAATACAGACGGGGAAGCGCTTACAGCTTGTCCAGCTGTTTCTTCAGCTTTTTCAGTTCCTTCTCCAGCTCCGCGGTGTCCCAGCCGTTTTCCTCGTAATGCTCGATCAGGGCTTCCTTGCCGCCAATGGACTTGCGCAGCTCGAATTCCGGCACGTCCTTGCTGTGGTCGACAACGACATATTCGTAACCCAGGCCGGAATCCTGCATTCGACCTGAAGAAGCCATTTCGGCGACGCCGCCGGCACCATCCCAGTCGGATGCCTGGCCTTCATCGCCGCCTGCGCCATCATCTTCTTCTTTACCACAGGCGCCGAGCATCAGGGCGCCCGCGATCAATAGCAGTGTTTGATATTTCATTGTGACAGCTTCTCCTTATCGCATTGATTATCCGGACAGTGTAACCCTTTCTGACCGGCCACAAAAAACCATTCCGAATCATGAGACTACAGGGCGGGATGGCGGTGTCAAATCTGCCTGCCCGAAATGTGCACTGCATCGTCTAGCTGCCGCCGGGCAGCCAACGCGCCAGCACCCCGAGATGGGCCCGCAGCGGCTGCAGCCGACTCAGCACCAGTACCGCAAAGGCGATGTTCGCCAGCGCTATCAGGCCGAAAATCAGGGGGATACTGGTGCCCAGCGCCAGAAGACCCATGGTTACCAGCGCCGAACCCACCATCAGCAGGGCATTGAGCACGTTGTTCGCGGCAATGACCCGCGAGCGGTGATCCGGGGCGGCATGGTACTGCACCAGTGCATACAGCGGCACGATGTACAGCCCGCCGAACAGCCCGATCGCCGTCAGGTCCAGCATAATCCGCCAGTGCGCGGCGTGCTGCAGAAAAACTCCCGCCGTCATCAGGGACCCCGTCCCGGTGCCGGGGTCGCCCTGCACGAACAGGTCCAGGGCGAACAGCGTGATGCCGAGCACCCCGCGATTACCAGCCGCAGTTCGATGGCATCTGTGCGAGAAGCGCTCGCACAGCAGCGAGCCGGTGCCGATGCCGACCGAGAACGCGCCAGCAGGAGCGTGGCGACATGTTCGTTGCCGCCCAGCAGATCCCGTGTGTAGCCGGTACTCAGCGACAGGAATGTCGCACCCAGAAACCAGAACCAGGAAATGCCGACAACCGCGATCAGCAGTATGCGGTCGCGGAAGCAGTAACCGAGCAGCACGAAGGTGCGGCGCACGAAATTGGGATCGAGGACGATACCGGATTTGCGGCCGTGCCCCGCGCAATATGACGGCTGGCGAACCAGCCGCTGTAGGCAAACAGCAGCACCACGATGGTAATCAGGTAAGGGCCGTAACCGCTGACGGCGATGAGCACACCGCCGAGCATGGTGCCCAGCAGGATGGAGATATAGGTCCCCATCTGGATCATGCCGTTGCCGCCGGTGAGTTCGGCCAGTTCCAGCTGTTCCGGCAGAATGCCGTACTTGAGCGGACCGAACAGCGTCGACTGCGCACCCATGAGAAACAGTACAATGAACAGAAGTACTACACTTTCCGAAAGTAAAGGCGACCGCGCCCAAGCTCATGATAGCCGATCTCGGCCAGCTTGATGTAGCGTATCAGCCGGGCCTTGGCAAACTTGTCCGCGAGCTGGCCGGCGGTAGCGGAAAACAGGAAAAACGGCAGGATGAAAATGCCGCCGGCGAGCACGATAAGCATGTTACTGTCGATACCGCTGCGGTCGGCCAGAGCGAAGGCCAGGAAGATGACCATCGCGTTCTTGTAGACATTGTCGTTCAGCGCGCCAAAGAACTGGGTGGCGAACAGCGGCCCAAAACGGCGCGTGCCAAGCAGGCGGAATTGGCTCATGTATGAGGGTCGTGATCCTGTTCCGGACGGCATGTGCCGATTATTGTATGAGGCTCATCATTTCTGGTTACGTGCCGGGGAGAACGCCGCATGACAATCGTGACACAGCTGGACCTGCTGAAGAAGCGGCGTACCAAGATTATCGCCACCATTGGCCCGGCGACCGACGATCCCGACAGCATCCGCGGGCTGCTGGCCGCCGGTGCCAACGTCTTCCGCCTCAACATGTCGCACGGCGAACACGACGCGCACCGCCAGGCCTTTGACCATATCCGCCGTATTGCCACCGAACTCAATGAACCTCATCGCCGCATTCGCCGATCTCTGCGGCCCCAGATCCCGCACCGGCGATTTCAGGGACGACGGTATTCAGCTCACCATCGGCGAGGAAGTCACGGTCACCACGCGCGACGTGATGGGCGAACTGGGCCTGATCCCGTCGCAATACGCGGAACTGGGCGGCGACGTCAAACCCCGGTGATCTCTATCCTGCTTGCCGACGGTGTCATGGAACTGCGCGTGGACCGGGTCGAGAACACCGACATCCAGTGCCGCGTTATCCAGGGCGGCTATCTCGGCAATCACAAGGGCATCAACCTGCCCGGCGTCAACGTCTCCGCCCCCGCGCTGACCGACAAGGATCGCGCCGATGCGAAAATTCGCCATGGATCTCGGTGTGGATTACCTGGCGCTATCTTTCGTGCGCCGGCACGAGGATATCGAGGACCTGCGCGAACTGATCAGGACCAGCGACCACGACACGCCGATCATTGCCAAGATCGAGAAACCGGAAGCGCTGCAGGACATGAGCAACATTCTTGCGGCCACCGATGCCGTCATGATCGCGCGCGGCGATCTCGGCGTCGAGCTCAGTCCCGAACAGGTACCGGTCGCGCAGAAACAGATCATCGAAATGGCCCGGCGCCATTACAAACCGGTGATCGTCGCCACACAGATGCTGGAATCCATGATCGAAAATGCACGGCCGACGCGTGCCGAGGTTGCAGACGTCGCCAATGCCGTGTCACTCGGCGCCGATGCCGTCATGCTTTCGGGCGAGACCGCCGTCGGCGCGTTCCCGGCGGAAGCCGTACGCATGATGGACCGCGTCGTGCGCAATACAGAGACCTACATCTGGCGCGAGGGCGGCCTGACGCCGCTGAAACGCCCGGCCGAACGCAAGATCTGGCCGATCTGGGATGCCATGGCGAGCGCCAGCCTCGGGACTGGCCAACGACCTGCAGGTGCGCGCCATCTGCGTCATCAGCCAGTCAGGCATGTCGGTGGCAACCATCAGCTCGGTCCGGCCGTCGGCACCGGTACTGGCCATCACCGGCAGGGAGAAAGTCAGCAGAAGACTGGCACTGATGTGGGGCGTGATTCCCATACTCTCGAACGACGCCGGTCACGAAAACCCGAATATCCCGGCAAGGGACATCGCCAGTCGGCTGGAACTCGCAAGCAGCGGCGACTACATTCTGCTGGTCAGGGGATTCCACAGTGAACCGATGCGGAATACGCCTTCGGTAACGGCAGTGATGGTTTAAGCCATACAGTAATAAGCAAATACCTGCAAAAAAATACTCTGCTCCGGCTCCTGATTCGTAAGCTCCACTGGGACTTTTCTGGCTGACATCTACGCTCCCCATTCCTCATCAACGACCCCTCTTCAGGAAGCTCCGAATAATTTGTCATTTCGAGCGCAGCGAGAAATCCGCCGCAGGCGTCCCGAGCGTAGCGAGGGGATCTTCTGACAATACTTCTCCCTTCGGTCGAGACAAGGATTTCTCCCGTTGGTCGAAATGACATGCGGGGATTATTCAGAGGTTCCCTTAGTGTGTGGGCCGGATGATGACCGGGCAGATCGCCGCGATTCGTAATCGTATTAATCAAAGCCAGGCTGGTCAGGAAAAGAAAGACTTCCTCGCATCCTTTTCTTTAAAAAGGAATGTTTGGAATTCCTCAGCAGGTACCGGGGCACTGATCAGAAAACCCTGGAACAGATCGCAGCCCTGGGTATGCAGATAATTCAGTTGCTCAGCGGTTTCGACACCTTCTGCAACAATCTCCATGCCGAGGTTCCTTCCCATCGCGATAATGGTCGAGGCAATCTGGGCACTTTGCAGGTCTTGCGTCATGTTACTGATGAAACGGCGGTCGATCTTGAGAGTATCGGCAGCGATCTCCTGCAGATATGCGAGCGAAGAGTAACCCGTACCGAAATCATCGATCGCAAGCCGTACACCTAGCGCGCCGATATCCTGCAAGGCCTTGAGGGATCGATCACCCTGCAGCATCAATATGCTCTCGGTTAATTCCATCTCCAGGTATTCAGGGTCAAAACCGGTATCAGCCAGAATGGCGGCCATCTTGTCCACCAGATGCGGATCCAATAACTGGTTAGCTGAAAAATTAATCGCCAGCCGCAGTTTGCCGTAGCCGTTCTCATGCCAGCCGGCCACCGTAGTGCATGCCTGCCGCATTACCTGTTCGCCCAGCTGGCCGATAAGCCCGCTTTCCTCTGCCAGCGGGATGAAACGGTCCGGGGGAATCATGCCCTGCTCGGGATGCCGCCAGCGCGCCAGGGCCTCGGCTCCCTTGATGGTTCCATTGCTGACCGACAGCAGCGGCTGAAAATAGACCATCAGCTGCCCCTGCTCCAGGGCATGACGCAGATCGGCCTCCAGCTGCATGCGCTCCTGTGCCAGTTCTGTCAGTCCCGGCGTATAGTAACTGAAATGTTCATGCTGCATCGGCTTGGCCTGGTTCATGGCGTTATCGGCACTCTGCAAAAGAGTTTCCGGATTGACACCATCTTCAGGGAACATGGCAATACCGACACTCATGCCGACCCTGACCTCATTGCCATCATCCAGAGCTACAGGCTCATCGGCAAGCCGCACGATATCCTGTGCCAGATGACCAGCTGCATCATGATCTTCAAGAGACTCGATGATCACGACGAACTCGTCGGCACTCAACCTGGCAAGAATATCTTCTGCGCGTAGCCGGCCCCGTAGGCGTTTTGCCATCTGCTGCAATACCTGGTCACCGGCCCTGTGCCCGAGGCCGTCATTAATGGGTTTGAACCTGTCAATATCGCAATACAGCAGCGACAGCCGTCCCCGCCGCCGACTCATGCGGGCAATACCCTGCTGTAACAGTGTCATGAACAGTTCGCGGTTAGGCAGCTCTGTAAGGGGATCGTAATGCTTCAGGCGTTCAAGTTTGCTTTCCGACTGCTTGATATGACTGATATCGGAAAATACGCCGACATAATTGGTGATATTGCCCTGATCGTCATGGACTGCACTGATCGTCAGCCACTCGGGATAGATTTCACCGGACTTGCGCCGGTTCCAAATTTCTCCCTGCCAGTGTCCGGTCTCCATAATGGAACGCCACATGGCCTCATAGAAAGACTTGCCGTGGTAGCCAGACGACAGGACGGCAGGGGTCTTGCCGAGGACCTCTTCTTCCGTATAGCCCGTGATGTCGGTAAAGGCCTGATTGACACTGAGAATATGCTTGTCCAGATCGGTGATGGTCACGCCTTCCCGGGTACTGGCCAGTACGTGCGCGGCCTGGCGCAACTGGAGTTCATAATGCCGCTGCTCGGTAACATCGATCATACCGCCAACCATTCGCAGCGCTTTGCCGGCATCATCCCGTATTACGATACCCCAGTCCATGATTTCCGCGATCGATCCATCGTGACACACGAACCGGTATTCATCCCTCCATTCCGTTCCGTTGCCGTTGATAAGGTCGTATATGCCTGTCGTCACACGGTCCCGGTCATCGGGATGAATACGTTGCGTCCAGAAGCTCGAGTCCGGCTCCAGTTCCTCAGGCAGGTAGCCGAACTGTTGTTGCATGCCTTCACTCCACCATACGGTATCGGTATGCAGATCCCAGTCCCAGATCACATCGGTAGTGACACGTGCCACATTGCGGAAGCGTTCCTCATTTTCCCGCAGTTTTTGTTCTGCGCGTTTCTGCTCGGTAAGGTCGCGCCAGACGACATGCAGCACACGCTTTCCTTCCAGAGAGACTGGCGTGAGCGTGACTTCAACCGGAAACTCCTCGCCACTGGCACGGGTATGGATCCATTCAAAGCGGTGGAAATTGCGCTCATGCGCGATACGGATCATTTCCTCGGCCTTCTCCGGCGAGGACCGGCCATCGGGCTGCATGGACGGCGACAGACCCCACGGGAAGGCAGGCAACAGTTCATCCTTGCTGGCACAGCCCAGCATCCGGACAGCGGCCGGATTGCAATCTATCAAGGTGTCGTCATCAAGAATGAATACAGCATCTTCCGATGATTCAAACACTTCACGGAAAAGCGCATCATATTCCATCATGATTCTTGCGAGGGCATGACAGAGCTGTCATCTAGACATCATTCATAATTAACAGCAACCTTGCAGTTGATGCCCTTATGACTTGTACTTGACCCAATATGTCTCTGGTTAACACACTGTCTTCCCGGGATAATTAAAAACGCTGTTGCTGTTAGCAACAGTAGACCACCAGGTCCGAAAGCGCAACAATCACCGTTCGCGCAAGCAGACTGACCGATCTCGGCTTGTTTTATCAGTTTTCGACCTGTTCTTGCCAATAACAAATCATTTCTGCCGATCCCCCTGCTAAATCCATGAGCTGATTATTTTCTATCCAGAATATTAGCGAACGCCAATTTTCAATGACTGAAATCCTGCGGAAAAAAGTGACTGGTTTATTTTCCAGTGTCTGCAGGATGCAAGTTTTATCGCTAAATCCTAGGGGTGCCCGATTGCCAACCTCATTACGCACCACATACCGAATTTACCCCATCTGCCCAAACGCCTATCATGACTTTCCTGTATTCACAGCAATTCTTAACGGGGGAGTGAGGGCCTGATGCAATGAGTCTAGGCCGAAGGAAGCTGGTGCTGCTGGCGTGTCTCACGTGGGTGAGCCCTGCGTCCGCGGATGAGGCACTCACCGACGTCCGCATCCAGCTGAAGTGGTTCCACCAGTTCCAGTTTGCCGGTTACTACGCCGCCCTTGAGAAGGGCTACTTCCGCGAGGCCGGCCTTGACGTCACCCTGATCGAGGGCGGGCCGCATATCAATCCCACCAACGAGGTGCTCACGAACAACGCCGATTTCGGTATCGGGACCTCGGGCCTGCTGGTCTCGAGAAGCAAGGGCAAGCCGGTGGTCGCGGTGGCCGCCGTTTTACAGCGCATTCACCCTATATTCTGATTACCCGCGATGATCCCGAAATCAGTAACCGTGCATGATATTCGAGGGCCGATCAGTCATGGCTTCAGCCCGTATTCCAGAGCTAATTGCCTGCGCTGGTCCATCAAGGTCTTGATCCTGACGAAGTGAACCTGGTCGAACACAGCGGTGATGTACTGGATATCTATACCGACAGGGCCGTGGACTGACGGCCTACACCACGACCGAACCCTACATGCTCAGAGGCGGCAAACCCTATCATGTGTTTGATCCCGAGGTGGCCGGCATCGATTTTTATGGTGATACACTGTTTACCACAACTGAATACGCCAAAGCCCATGCGGATACTGTAACCGCACTGCGTGAGCGGTCATTCGCGGCTGGCGCTATGCCCTGCAGAACCAGGAGAAAATTACTGATCTCATTCTTAGTGAGTACAACACCGAACATACCCATGACTACCTGCGCTACGAGGCCGATGATATCCGCCGCCTTCTGATCCCTGATCTGATTGAAATCGGCTACATGAATCCGCAGCGCTGGGAACATATTGCCGATGAGTTCGAGGCAGCGGGCCTGATGGATAAAAAGGTGGATGTCGACAGTTTCCTGTTCAGAACACAGACCAATAACTGGAAATGGCTTTTGAACGTATTGCTGGTCATCGCGATTCTGATCATTGTTATTACTCTGATACTCGCCAAATTCTATAGGCTCAACCGGCATCTGCAGGCCAAAATCAGCAGCGCCGCATGGCGCTGGAAAGGAACTCAGGAACGCGCCATAGACCGATTACGGCATCGACGTGCTCAACCGCCGTGGTTTCCTGGAACTATTGGAGAAGAGTTCGATCGGACCGAACGCAACGATACCACACTGTCACTGCTGGAGCTGGATCTCGATTATTTCAACACATCAATGACACTTACCATCGGCGGCGACAGGGCACTGGTTTTCGTGGCCTCGGTGTGTCGCGGCGCCGTGCGCAGCATTGACAGCGTGGGGCGTGTAGGCGGCGAGGAGTTCATGATCCTGCTGCCGAACGCCACGGCGAAGGATGCACAAATGGTGGCGGAACGCATTCTCTCGATACTGGAAGACACACCGCTGAGACTGGCCGATGGACAGAAAATCACGCTCACCGCCAGCATTGGCGTGGCCGAGTTGCTGGATCATGAAGATATTGCCTCGCTCATGCGCCGCGTCGATCAGGCCATGTACTGAGGCCAGTACTTCGGTCGCGGCGCGATCAGCGTCAGCCCCGGTGACGGACAGACATCACTGCGGAGGAAAGCATGGATCAGTTCATGCAAGCCGCGATTGAAGAAGCCCGCGTCGGCCTCGCCGAGGGCGGCATTCCGATCGGATCGGTCCTGGTCCACGACAACCGGATCATCGGCCGTGGCCACAATCGCCGCGTGCAATCGGGCAGCGCCATCCTGCATGGCGAGATGGATGCCCTGGAACAGGCGGGCCGGCTATCTGCTGCCGTTTATGCCGGGTCCCTGCTGTATACAACCCTCTACCCTGCTCCATGTGCAGCGGTGCAATCCTGCTCTATGGTATTCCCCGGGTGATTATCGGTGAAAACAGAACCTTCATGGGGGAGGAAACCCTGCTGCGTGAGCGCGGTGTCGAGTTAACCGTACTGAATGATGAAGAGTGCATGCAGCTCATGCGCGAGTTCATCGAGGCCAGTCCCGAACTGTGGAACGAGGATATCGGTGTGTAATCCTGTACAGGACATCAACACGACAATCCTTTCGAATAATTTTGCCTTATTGTTCGATATTGACTGATATCCGCGACGTAATAATCAATATTTCGGATTCATATTTTAAACGTGGTTTAATCCAGCCATGCTGCCGCGCAGCATGGCTTCACTATGCCCATCCTCCTTCATTCATTCATTCCATTTGACATATATCTCTAACTGCTTGAGTCTTGGTCAAAAGTGGGAAATATTCGATTGGCTTTAATCCTGATCCGGTTTGAATCACTTCCTCCCTCTACGTATAGTAAATCACATGTATCTACAAGTCATGGATAAACAACACGATATGACTTGAGCATTATCCATACGTCAAAATACACATCGGGGGAAGTAATATGGACGTCGGATCGACATTCACATCCTTCCAGGAAGTATTAGGCATGCAACTGCCGCGCATTCTGGGCGCAGTTGCGGTACTCATCATAGGCTGGCTGCTGGCCGTCGTGATACGCGCCGGAGTTCGCAAGTCACTTACAGCGCTGAAACTCAACAGCCGCGTCAGCGAAAGCAGCCATGAAAAAACCGAACTTGACCTTGAAACAGGCATTGCCGCCGGTTTTTTCTGGCTCATAATTCTTATCACTGCCATCGCCGTTCTGGATGTACTGAGCATGCAGCTGGTTTCCACGCCACTGAATGCACTGGCTGACCCAGATACTCGACTATATGCCGAATCTTATTGGCGGCGCATTGTTGATTGTCGTCGCGTGGCTGGTCGCCTCCGGCATTCGATTTCTGGTTTCAAAACGCTTTCATCGACACGCATAGATGAGCAAGCTGTCCGCCGAAGCGGGCGTCACCTCCATCAGCCAGAGTTTATCGAATGCCATATACTGGTTCGTTATCTGCTCTTCCTGCCGGCGGTACTGAATGCATTTCAGCTGGAGGGATTGCTGGCACCGGTCCAGTCAATGCTCGACAAGGTGCTGGCTTTCATTCCCAATGTATTCGCGGCCGCAGTACTGGGTGTCGTCGGCTGGTATGTTGCCAAGGTGTTGCGGGATCTGGTTACCAATCTGCTGATGGCTGCCGGTACCGAATCGCGCTGGGACAGAAAGCAGGTTTGAAACAGGACTTCAGCATTTCACGACTGGTCGGTATCGTCATCTTCATATTCGTCTTTATACCGGCCCTGATTGCCGCGCTGAATGCACTGCAGATTGGTGCGATTTCCGATCCGGCAACCGACATGCTGGCGGTCGTACTGAATACCATCCCGAACCTGTTTGCCGCCGTCGTGATCATCTTCGTGACGTATTACGTGGCGAGACTGGTCTCGGGGCTGGTTGTGAATCTTCTCGAGAGCATGGACTTCAATTCCCTGCCGGAAAAACTCGGGCTGTCCGGGGCGTTCGACACCGGCCTGACACCGGCGGGACTGGTCGGCAATATCATTGTATTCTTTGCCATGCTGTTCGCGACTGTGGAAGCCGCAAACAGCCTCGGTTTCGAACAGGTGAGTGAAATCATCACGATGTTCATCGCGTTTGGCGGCCAGATAGTGATGGGCGCCATCATCCTGGCCATCGGTTTCTGGCTGGCGAACCTGATTCACCAGAGTATCCTGCGGGTGAGTGGAGAAAACTCCCGCGCACTCGCCGGGCTGGCACGGGTCGCCATTCTGACACTGGTGATTGCCATGGGTCTGCGCTCCATGGGTATTGCCGATGATATTGTCAATCTGGCCTTCGGCCTGACCCTGGGTGCCGTGGCAGTCGCGGTCGCGCTGTCCTTCGGACTGGGGGGCCGTGAGGCCGCAGGCAAACAGATGGAGCACTGGCTGAGCAAGCTGCGCAAGGAATAACTATCAACAATAAACGTTGTACCCCTTACACCCCCGCGCATGCGGGGGTTTTTGTATCCGGAGGAGGAAATCGCTACTGGCATCCGCCGGTCATGGCAATTATTTTTAGTGGCCAGCGAACAAACGGGAACTGAACACCATGGACGTGAAAGACACTGTCCGCGAAAAGGAGAGACAGGTCCTGTCGATGCATCCCCATGAACAGGAACGCATCGAAAAATGCACGCAATTGATTATCGACCAGGATAACAAGCTACTGTATCAGGCCTATGAGAAGCAGCTCGATCAGATCCTGTCCACTTCGAGCCCCGAACAGGCCCGCAAACATATCGACAGAATGGAACACACGCTGACAAAGTCGTCGTTGATTTCACCGTTACTGGACAATTCACCAGACGGCAAGCGGTGTGGATTTGGTTGTCAGCATTGTCGTTGTCATTGCCCTGATCATACTGACGGGTATCCAGCTGCTGATGGAATCAGGGCCCTATAACAAAAGCCGGCACTGGGCCGGCTTTTTATACCCTTTCACTGGCTTTCCGTCGTTTCGACCACAGGAAGAAATCCTGCAATAAAGATTTCTCGTTTCACTCGAAATGACAAGTATTATAGTCTCGCCAGTAATTCCTCGGCCTTCTCGGCATCGCTCTTGAGGGAGACAGTCACCCGGAAACGTTCGCGCGGGTCACTGTCATCGTGTTCCAGGTCATAGGCGGTACCCGGAAACAGCTTCTCGAGAAACTCCTTCAGCACCGGTTCGAACTCGGCCCAGGTTTCATCGGTATTCGGGCCGTGCAGGCGGTCATTGGAAAATATCTCGATCTGGCCGTAGTCCAGGCTCATGCGGTCTTTCGTTTCCTCGTCCTCTTCCAGCAATTTGCAGGCCGCGAGATTTCTGCGGCAGACAACGGCCAGCCGATCGGCAAGCGTCGCGCCCGGCACCTCATGCTTGCTGTAGTAAAGGAAACCGCGCCTGCCGCCGGTTTCATCAACGGCGTAGTTACCTTCATGGGCGATCAGCATGGTACCGGGGCCGGCAGGTACATGACTGTAGTCGGCGACATCGATCAGCAGGTCGTCCAGTTTCTTGTCCTGGATCCAGTGATGAAAGATCGGAATGAAATCAGTCAGCGGCACGTCCTGGCCAGTCTTGTTGAAAAACTTGATGCCTATGCGGTGAAGGTCAGCAGTCATTTTTTATAACTTGTATTGGCAATAACTAAATCTTGTCCATCATTCCCGCCCGGACGGGAATCCATTAGTTTAACTGGATTCCGGGTCGAACCCGGAATGACGGGATAGATAGTATCTCAAATAAATGATTACGCGTTGGCGGCGCTGGTAGTCTTGTCCCTGCCCTTGCCCTTCCTGTCACTGAGCGCGGCCTTGCGATCGGCATTGGCCTGTTCGATCAGCTTGGCATTGCAGGCGTGTGCGGCCTCGATGAAGAGCTGCGTCTCCTCGAGTAACAACCGTACCTTGTCCGCGGTGTATTCACGCCCGGTGTCCTCGTAGCGGTTGAACAGGTACTCGGCAAACTTGCCGCCGGCGTACTTGTCATGGAACAGCTTCGTGTCGTAGTAACGCTTGCGGAATTCCGGCACCACCTGGTCCGGGTCATCCGGGATATCCTGGTTTTCCAGCCGCACCAGGCCGCCGGCCGCCGCGATCATGGCGGCAAACGCGGTTTCATCAGCTTTCTGGTAGTTACCCTCTTCATGGGCAAGCTGGGCCTCGAAATACAGGCGCTCGGCATTCTGCATATCGAAATCGATACGTGACACGACTTCGCCGGCACATTCACCGACACCGATGTCGCTAATGCTGTATTCACGTGGATCGCGCCAGTCCGAATAGTAACTCGGGTCCAGTTCATACGGCGGCACGGCCGAGAACTCGTCGAGCAGTCTTTTTCAGTTCGCGCTTTCCGAATGCGCTGGATGAAGGCCTGGAAATCCTCCTTGTCGCCCTCACGTTCCTTCAGATACCTGTCGGTAATCTCGTCAATAAAGTCCGGCACGCGCTTCGACGGCACGGCACCGATCGTTATGCCGTAAGACCCGCCGTTGTTTTCCCACTGGCCGCCGAGCACCACGCGGAAATGCGGTACCGTAGTGCCGCCGACCTTGCGCGACACGCCATAGAAACCGAGATCGGCGAGATGATGCTGGCCGCAGGAATTGAAGCAGCCGCTGATCTTGATCTTCAGACCCTGGATGGCGCTGTCGTACTGCTGGTATTTGGTCGCCAGACGCTCATGCAGCTCACCGGCCAGGCCGCGCGATGATGCGATGCCCAGCTTGCAGGTATCGGTTCCCGGGCAGGCGACGACATCGAAGATCGTACCGGCGCCCGGCTGGTCCAGGCCGACATTTTTCAGGTCTTCGTACAGTGCCGGCAGGTCGGCCTCGGCCACCCAGCGCAGGACGATGTTCTGTTCCACCGTGGTACGGATGTTGTCACCGCAATACTTGCGGGCGATATCGGCGAGCTGGCGCATCTGCCAGGACGTAATGTCACCCAGCGGCAGCGCCACCGTGGCGACGGCATAACCCTTCTGCTTCTGGCGATAGAGATTGGTCGCGCGCCAGGTTTCGAAATTGGCGTCACTGACACCGCTGGTCAGTTCGGCCGGTTCCTTGACCGGGGTTTCTTCCCAGGCGCGTACATCCTCAAGATAATCGGTCCAGCGCTCGTCGTGCGGCAGGATCTCGCGCTCCTCGAACACCAGCCGGCGGAATTCGTCGATGCCGAGTTTGTCGACCAGGAACTTGATACGCGCGCGGCCGCGGTTGCGTCTTCTCGCCGAGACGCGCGAACACGCGCGAGATGGCCTGCGCCAGCGGCAGGATTTCATCTTCCGGCACGAATTCATCGAGCAGCTTGGCCTCGTATGGCACGGCGCCGAGACCGCCGCCGACATACATTTCAAAGCCGCGCTTCTGTTCACCGTCGACGGTCTTCTTGCGTGCAATCAGGCCGAGGTCGTGAATATTGGTCAGACCGCAGGCCTTGCCCTTGCAGCCGGAGAAGGCGACCTTGAACTTGCGGCCGAAGTCCTGGGTATCCGGGTGGCCGAGCAGGAAGAACGCCATCGCCTTCGAATACGGGGTGACGTCAAACGTTTCATCGTTGCAGACACCGGCGATCGGGCAGGCGGTGACGTTGCGCACGCCGTTGCCGCAGGCCTCGCGGGTGGTAATGCCGACCGCGGCCAGGCGCCGCTGCAGGTCCGGCGTATCATCGATATGCACGTAGTGGAGCTGGATGTCCTGGCGCGTGGTGACGTGGCAGATGGCGTCGGAATATTCCTCGGCCAGGTCGGCCAGGACTTCCATCTGCTCGGCAGTCATGCCGCCGAACGGGATCTTGATGCGCATCATGCCGGGCGCGTCCCAGAGGGTATCCGGGCCCTTGGTCGCCGTCCGTCGGGTAATGCAGCTCGCGGGTCTCGATGCCGTCGTGGCGCTGGCCATTGTCGTAGCGCTGGCCGTAGGCGCCGCGGCGCAGACGCGTCTCGGCGAACAGCTTGTCGTCGATCTTGCCCTGCTTTTTCAGGTCGATCTGGGTCTCGAAGGTATCGATTTCCTCGGCCAGATCCGCGGGCATTCGGTCTTTTAAGGTCTCTTTCCAGGTCGTCATAAGGGTGCAGCTTCCGGGTTCGAATGCAGCCAGCGGCGGGCCATGCGCGGCCTCCCGCTTTTCAGGGTCGAGCAAGATAACAACTTATCTATATTCGGAAAAGGGCTAATTGCGACTATCTATATGAAAAATCGTTATTAAAACACTCTCACGCATAGGCCATTTTGTCGCGTTTTTCAGCCCGGATTCAGCATCCTTTCAGTTTGACTTCAGTACCCCGCCCTAGACTCCCCGTCACTGGTCAACTAACCCGAACACAGGAGAGACTGAAATGAAACTGAAGTACCTGGCAATGACCGGTGGCGGGGCCCTGCTTGGCGCCGCCCTGGTAATGAGCATCGGTATTCGCGCCGAGGAAGGCCCCACCGTTGACGCACCGGAGACCTGGCAGGTCGCTGCCAACACAACCAACAGCAAGCAGCCGGCCATATCCATGGAAGAAGTCATCCGCCGGATGGAAGAGAAATACAATGGCACGGTGACCGAGATCGAACTTGACCGCGAATGGAGCGGTGATGTCTACGAGGTCGAGATTCGCACCGGCGATGGCTATGAATGGGATGTCGAGGTTGATGCCGAAACCAGCGAAATCCTCGAGGAAAAACGCGAGCGTGACGATTGACAATCGCGCGGCGGATAGCTCGCACCCTCTCCCCCGGAGAGGGTGCAGTTAACGGTTACTGAATTGAGGATATGACAATGGAGAGGGAGCAGACCGGCAGTAGCGGACAGGGTCACTACTGCGGTGGCATTATCGCGCTGCACTGGCTGATGCTGTTGTTGTTCATCGGCGTATACGCAACGGTAGAGCTGCATGAAATTTACGAGCAGAGCCGTACCGGCGATTTATTCATGTTCTGGCATTTCCAGTTCGGCTACGCGATCTTCGCGCTGGTCTGGATCAGACTGATCCTCCGTCTGGCCAGCAGAGTACCACCCGCCGATCCGAACCTGCCGGCGCTGATGCAGCAACTGGCACGCGGTATGCGCATACTCCTTTATCTGCTGATGATACTCATGCCCGTCACGGGCTGGCTGACCCTCGGTGCCGAGGGACATGAATCGACTTTTCTCGGACTGAACGTACCGATACTATCCGGCCTGGGCCACTCATTCGGTGAAATAGTCGAGGAAGTGCATGAAATCGTCGGTATCGCCGGTTATTTCCTGATCGGCCTGCATACCCTCGCCGCACTCTTCCATCATTATGTACTCCGGGACAATACGATGAAACGCATACTGCCACGTATGGAATACCAATGAATAACTGTACTCGAGATAGATACAGCCAGTATCAGGCAAAAGGGTTCAGGCTGCCTCAATTCCTGGCAGCCATCGTACTCGGCCTGGCGCTGCCATCGATGGCGGCAGGCGATGAACCGCTGCTGCTTGCCGAAATGAAGGCCGATCAGGTCCACAGGCTCAAGGCAACCGGCGCACATATCATGTCACTTGAGGCCCTGCTGCGACAGGTACGGCAGGAATACCCCGGCCGTGTTATCGAGATCGAGCTCGAGGAGGAAAACGGCCGTTATATATACGAGCTTGAAATCGTTGATGATGAGGGTATTGTCTGGGATATCGAACTGGACGCCCGTAGCGGCGAACTGATCAAACGCGAAGTGGATGACTGAACAAGCCGCGCTGCTGATTCATTAACATGGGACAACCATGCGCCTGTTACTGGTCGAAGATGATGACGCCCTCCGCGAAGACCTGAAGCATTCCCTGGAACATGCCGGTTATGCTGTGGACACGGCCACTGACGGGGAAGAGGGCGAATTCCTGGGCAGCACCGAACCCTACGACGCCGTTGTGCTTGATCTCGGCCTGCCGAAACTTGGCGGCATGGATGTACTGAAGCAGTGGCGCAGCAATAACAACACCGTACCGGTAGTCATTCTGACGGCGCGCGGTGCCTGGCACGAAAAGGTCGACGGCTTCAATGCCGGCGCCGATGACTACCTCTCCAAGCCATTTCATACGGAAGAACTGCTCGCCCGCATACAGGCGGTCACGCGCCGCCATCATGGCCTCTCACGATCCGTTATCGAGGCCGGCGGTCTGACGCTGGATACCGAGCGCCAGTCCGTCACCGACCGTTCCGGCAACAGCATCAGCCTCACCGGTCTGGAATACCGTCTGCTGCATTATTTGATGATGCATCCCGGGCATATCCTGTCGAAAAACCGGCTCTCGGAACATGTATATGACGGAGAACATGAAGCAGACAGCAACACGATAGAAGTCTATATCAAACGTTTGCGCAAGAAGTTTGGCGAGGATCTGATCGAGACGCGCCGCGGCCAGGGCTATCTGTTTACGGACAAGTCGTGAGATCGCTCAAGGCCACACTCGGGTTCGGCTTGATCATCAGTCTGACGGCCATTGTCCTGCTCCAGTGGTGGCTGGTCAGTGTCACGTTCAGGGAAATCACCGAGAACTATGTTGTATCCAGGCTGCAGCACGAAGTCGACATGCTGCTGGGTGCACTGGCATTCGACAGTAGCGGTGTTGCCGAACTGGTCCTGGATCAACAGACACAGTTCGACGGCCGTCCTTTTTCCGGACACTATTACCGCATACAGATCGACGACAGTATCATGCGCTCGTCGACACTCTGGGATCATGACCTGCCCATCGATCCGGTTCCCACGGGAGAGCACCGACAGATGCGGCTGCCCGGCCCGCTCGATCAGCACTTGCTGATTCTTGCACAGGGATTCAGCAAGCAGGGGCACAGCGTAACAGTTGCCGTTGCCGAGGATATTTCGGCCATCGAAGAACAGATCGCCGCCTTTCAATACCGATATTTCCTGATGTCGGCGGGACTGCTGGCCTTGCTGCTGATACTGCAGCATGTTCTGGTGCGCAGGACCCTCAGGCCGCTACAGGGGGTACAGGCGGATCTGAAGAAACTTGCGCAGGGACAACAGCAGCGTGTACGCGAGGAGGTACCGGCCGAAATCCGGCCGCTGGTCAGGGAATTCAACCGCCTCCTCGATCTGCTCACGCAGCGGGTCGAGCGTTCACGGCGAATGGTCGGCAATCTCGCCCATGCGCTCAAGACACCGCTGAGCGTACTGGTGCAAAGCGGTGAATCCCCGGAAGCTCGGACGACCGGCCACGCATTCGCCGGGCGATTCGCTGAGCAGTACCCGGTCGATACAGGATTGCCGGAACGCGAAGCTCAGCCGCGCGCGCCTCGCCGGAGACAGCAGCGGCGGCAGAAGTTTCAATCCGGCAGTGGATCTGACGGACCTGATAAATGTGCTGCGCCAGGCCTACCCGGACACAAACATCCGGCTTGAAGTCAGCAGGAATGCATCGCCATGGCCCGCGGAACGGGAGGACATGCTGGAACTCTGCGGCAACCTGATCGATAACGCGTGCAAATGGGCCGAACACGATGTCATCGTAACAGTACAGGAAACCCCTGAATGGCAACTGACCGTCGAAGACGACGGACCGGGCTGCTCTCCGACATGCGGGGTCAAATGCGCGAACGCGGCCGGCGATTCGATGAAAGACCGGTGGCCATGGGCTGGGGCTATCGATCGTGCATGATATTGTTGAACTTTATGACGGCGAGCTGCCGTTCGATGAATCGGCAGCGGGGGGACTGAAGGTGACGGTAGAATTGCCGTGAGTGGTTATCGGGCAATAGATTTATTAATCAATTTGCAAGGAGGCCCGCCCTCGGGCCGAATGTTCGCGGCGAGGGCGCCGCTCCTACGATTCACGATTCACTATTATGTTGCCGGGGGTGGGTGATTGGTGATTGGTGATTGGTGATTGGTGATTGGTGATTGGTGATTAAATTTGAAATGCCGGGGAACTTTTCAGTTCCCAATGTCAAAAAATTCACTATTCACTATTCAACAATCAGAACAACAAGTAGCGCATGAACTTCGGATGCCAGTCGTTCCGGCGCGCCAGCACGAAGCGTGTCAGGATATCCATGATATCCGCGGAACTGTTCCGGATCGGCTCATATTCGGGAATCATCTCCGGCGGCAAATCATCCAGCGTACGCGGTGCCTTGTCGATCAGCGCCTGACGGACAATATCATCGTGCATTGCCGCCATGAAGACTTCATAGGCATGCAGCAATGCGATGATATCGTCATCCGTGTCCCCGTGTGCATTGCTCCATGCACCAGATCACGCGTTCCAGCGGCGTCATGCCCAGGCGTTCGAGCAGCCATGTCACCTTGTCACGCGGCTGGCGGCGACTGGATTCGCCCAGCAACAGCAGCATGCCGGCATACATAATTAAGCGGCTTGTACGCAGCTTTGCATTGCGGATGTACCAGCTGTCATCGTGTTCGACCTTCAGTTCGAACTGCTGCCAGGCGGCATAGGAGCGGTAATAACGGATCAGGTCATTCAGCAGATATGTCCACTGCTTGGCATGACCACTCTCGACAAAGGCCGTGGCATACCATTCCAGAATACGCTGTTGCAGTTCGCGGAAGCGTTCGGGCCGGAACAGGGGCTGGCTGTCCAGCAGGCACTGCAGGCGTTTGCCAAAATTGGAGCGTGAATCACCCAGATGGCCAAGATCGTCGGGGCGAGTCAGGCTGGCGATGCTGGCCGGTTCCACAAAGATGCCCCATGATTTCGGCAGCCGCAGATCGAGTGGTTCCAGTCGATCCCAGACTGCATTCATGATGTCGTGCGCGACATCACTTTCGGGCGCGACATCATCGGGCACGATGACGATCAGATCACAGTCGGAATGCGGTAACACCTCCATGCGCCCAAGCGAACCGGCAGCAGCCAGCGTGATCACCTGCCCGGCATGCTGATCGAAATCCTCCAGTGCGGCGGCCACGCGCGCGTAAGTCTGCGCGGATTCATGCCACGACCGGCTCAGTACCGGGCACTGGTGAAAATAGGCCGTACTGCACCAGTCACGCCGGTTTGCGAATCCGGGCACGGCTTCTCGTTTTACCTCTTCGGAAACAGTCACTGGAAAATCCCTGGAGCGTGATTCAACTCATTTAGCAAGACGCTCGATTGATAAGCCGGCTGAATGTCATTTCGAGCGTAGCGAGAAATCTGCAGATATCCAGTAGCAATGCTACAGGATTTCTCCCGCTGGTCGAAATGAACTGTACTTGAAGTCAAGCGTTTTCAACCATCCTTGTGGGAGCCGGTTCCGATCGGCAATTACACAGATCGAGCAATCGCGGACTGAAGTCCGCTCCTACAAAAAATTGTGTCATTGTGAGGCGGCGCCGTGGTGACCTCGTTGCGTAAGCACCCCGGCCACTGGAACGAGATTGTTCCCCGGTTCGCATGCGCTCGCGGTCACAATGATACGCTGGTATTCAGACTTGCAGGATTTGACAAGCATATCGTCATTTCGGCCAGCGGGAGAAATCCTCACACCGGGCTTTCTCGCTCCGTACGAAATGACATGTATATGCCGGCGGTGGCCGGGATTAGCCACTTTCGTGGCAATCACATGGCCGATGATTCGCTGCCGGCTGATTTGTAATCCCGAGTCAGCTCCTGCTGGATATTGGCGGGTACCGGCTCGTAATGGCTGAAGGTCATGTTGAAGTTGCCCTCGCCGCCGGTCATGGACTGCAGCCTGGAGGCATAATTTTCCAGCTCGGCCAGCGGCACGAGTGCTGCAATACTGGTCGTGCCGTTGGTCTTGGGTCGCGTATCGTTGATGCGGCCGCGTCGTGCCGACAGATCCGAGGTAATATCGCCGACGGTATCGGCCGGCGTTTCGATCTCGGCAGTGACCAGCGGTTCGAGCACGACCGGTCGCGCCTTCTGACACGGCATTGAGGAACGCCTTGCGGCCGGCGGCAACAAATGCCACTTCCTTGGAATCGACGGGATGGTGCTTGCCGTCATAGACCGTCACGCGGATATCCTGCAGCGAATAACCGGCAATGGCACCCTCTTCCATGGCCTGGCGAACGCCTTTTTCCACCGCGGGAATGAACTGTTCGGGAATGGCGCCGCCGACCACGGCATCGACAAACTCGAAACCGCCGCCGCGCGGCAACGGTTCTATCCGCAGATACACCTCGCCGAACTGGCCGGCGCCGCCGGTCTGTTTCTTGTGGCGGTGATGGCCTTCGGCGTTCGTGGTAATGGTTTCGCGATAGGCGATCCGCGGTGGATACGTTTCAACATCAACGTGATAATGATTCTTCAGTTTCTCCAGAACCAGGCGCAGGTGCAGTTCGCCCTGACCGCGTAGCACGGTTTCATTCAGACTGGCATGATGCTCGACCAGCCAGGCTCGGGTCCTCGGCCGCCAGCTTGTGCAGGGCATCCGAGATCTTCTGTTCATCGCCGCGGCTTTTCGCCCGCGACGGCCAGGCCATACATCGACTGTGGCATAGCCAGCGGCCGCAGGTGAATATGATCCTCCGTCATGCGAGTCATGCAGTACCGCGTCGTAATGAATCGCGTCGACCTTGGCGACGGCACAGAGATCACCCGGAATGCCGCAATCGATTTCACTGTGATCACGGCCCTGTAAAGAGAACAGGTGCCCGACCCGGAACGGTTTGCGGGCATTGCCGATAAACAGCTGGCTGTCTTTTGCAACAGTACCCTGGTGGATACGGAACACCGCCAGCTTGCCGACAAAGGATCGATGCGTGATCTTGAACACATGCGCCAGTACATGCCTGCTCTGCGTCCGGCACCACCATGATCGGCACGCTGTCGTCACCGGTATCCTTCAGGAACTGCGGTGGATTGCCCTCGGCGGGATTGGGCATTAACTCGGCCAGGATCCGTAACAACTGGTCGATGCCGGCACCGGTCGTGGCCGAGACGAAACACACCGGGATCAGATGGCCTTCGCGCAACGCTGTTTCGAATGGCTCATGCAGCTGTTCCGGGGACAGCGACTGGCCCTGCTCGAGATACTGTTCCATCAGCGCCTCATCCAGTTCGACCACCTGGTCGACTATCTCGGTATGCGCCGTTTCCACCGAGGCGAAATCGGTGGCTGCAGATGACTCGGGTTCAAAAAAACAGTCGACGACCCTGCCGCCCTGCTCGGCCGGCAGGTTGAGCGGCAGGCATTCATCACCGAAGGCTTCACGGATCTGGTTCAGCAACACGGACAGGTCGACACCCTCGGCGTCGATGTGATTGATGATGATTAAACAGTCGTGGTTACGCTGGCGGGCTGTCTCCAGCATGCGCCGGCTGACCAGCTCTATACCGGCCGGGGCGTTGATGACCACGGCGCAGGTTTCCACCGCCGGCAGCACTGCCAGCGCCCGGCCGAGCAAGTCGGGCGCTCCCGGGGTGTCGATGATGTTGATATGCCGGCCGGCATGCTGAAGGCTGACCAGCGCAGTCTCCAGCGAATGGCCATGCGCCTTTTCGAGTTCGTCGAAATCGGCAGCGGTGCTGCCCTGCTCTACCGAGCCGGGGCTGCCGATGGCGCCCGTGGCCGCCAGTAACGCCTCTACCAGCGTGGTCTTGCCCGAGCCGCTCTGGCCCGTGAGCGCGATATTGCGAATCGATTCAGTGGAATAGCCGGCCACTGCCCTGACCTCCACACCGGGATTGATGGGATCATGTTGTTATCCGGTTATAGCAATGAGTATAGCGGGCATACAACCGGAAAGCCGCGGTAAGCGGTCGTGCCGCGGCAACCGGGCGGTTGCCGGGATACGGCAGAATGGAGGCCGGACTTCAGATAAACTGGTAACGTGCCAGCAGGGTACGTCCCTTACGGGTCAGATAGCCTTCCGCATCAATGAATTCAAACTGCCTGGCAAGCGACAGCAACTGTTCCGGCCATTCTTTCGGCAGATACACCAGACCGTCGCCATAACGGTGCTCCAGTACCTGGGCAATGCGCGCCTCCAGGCTCTGCAGATTGCTGCTTGTTTTCGTTGTTTGCATATACTTGATTTTATTGGAATATTTAGCGATTTTACCGGATTGCCGGGTCGCTACGTCATCGTCCGATACAGATCAAAGAGTTACACAATTAATAACGCTTACTAATCATATAGACAATTTAAGTACCTGTGTCAAATTTGACGGGTAACTCATTGTCAGTACGAAAAATGTTGCAGAACAGCATGATATGACTGGTTTGGTCGGCCGATCAAGGCCGGTGAGAGCCGGCCAGGTAGCTGTGCGAGCGCATTTCCTGCAGCCTGCTGACAGTCCGCTGGAAGTCGGCGCTATGGCGCGAACCGCAATACAGCTTATCGGGCGGCTCGGCCGCGGAAACAATCAGCTTGACGCGACGATCGTAGAGTTCATCGACAAGATTAATGAAACGCTTCGCCTCGTCTTCAGTATCACCAATCAGTCTCGGTATATCCGACAGCAGGACTGCCTGATAAGTTCGCGCGATCTCGATGTAGTCCACGGCACTGCGTGGCCCGCCGCACAGTTCTGCAAATTCGAACCAGACGACACCATCAGCATTGCGCACCGTCCGGATATCACGGTCCTCGATTTTAATGATCTCGTCACGGCTGCCGGATTCCGGCGCCAGGTTGACGAAGTTGTTTTCCATGCATTCACGGGCGGCATCATCCAGCGGCCAGTGATAGATCTCGGCATGATCCAGAAATTCCAGACGGTGATCCTTGTCACCGCCGATCCGCACAACATGCGTATGCCATTCGATCAACTCGATTGCCGGCAGAAAACGTTCACGTTGCAGTCCGTCCCGGTAAAAGATCCCGAGGCTCGGTGTTCGAAGTCGCTACCAGAACAACCCCGCGTTCAAACAGGGCTCGGAACAGCCCACCCAGCAGCATGGCATCGGTAATATCAGCGACATGAAATTCATCAAAACAGATGATCCGCGCGCGTTCAGCGATCCTGCTCGGCGACAATCATTACGGGATCACTCGTATCATTGAGATCCGCAGCTCGTTGTGGACCATCTGCATGAAGCGGTGAAAATGCATGCGCAGTTTTTTATCGAATGGCAGGTTGTGAAAGAACATATCAACTATCAGGGTCTTGCCGCGGCCGACCGGACCCCGAGATATATTCCCTTGATTGTTTCAGTTGTATCGGGTTTCAGTTGCTTTCTGAGCCACTCCAGCCATGAAACATTACCGCCCTGTTCCGCCTCGGTTAATCGATCGTATAAACGCTGCAGCTTGCGTAAGGCCTTTTCCTGTGCCGCATCCGGGCGTAGCCGTCCCGCTCTGATCTCTTCGTGGTAGTTTTCAAGTGGTGTCATGCTGGTATTTTTCTGTTCCCCAAAGCGACCACGATAACCTGTCGTATCTTCGACTGGAATCTTCCTGTATCGGGAAAAACGGCTCCTGCGCCTGCCGGCTCAATTAACAATGACGATCACGCTGGTAAGATAAATGAGCAAAATCAGTGCGCTTTCGAAACCGATGCCGGCAAAGCCCTGTTTCTGTCGATACAGCATGCCCAACAGCAGGATGGCCGTCATCAGAATCGAGGCAGAGGTGAGACAGACTTCCCCGCCCGAGAAATGCCGGTAAAGCGAAGCCTCACGATAGGCCATATCGGAAGCTGCCAGAAACAGTACATCGAAACAGTTGCCGCCAATGATATCGCCTACAGCCAGGTTGAGCGCACCCTGGCGGACCGCGGCAACCGCAATCACGAGTTCCGGCAGGGAAGTGACGACAGCCGTGAACAGGGCGCCGACCGCGGTTTCCGACAAGCCGTGCGTATTGCAATCTCGATACCGGTCTGCCGATACGGCATAGCCCGCGATTATCATGATCACGGCCAGCACTGCAAAACGCATCCATATGGCGCGGGTACTGCCACGCACCTTGCCCGGTTTTTCATTTTCCTCGCGCTGGGTGCCGCGTGTGCGCAACGGCCGCCATATCGGCCGTTCGCCGGCGGAGGTAATCAGCTTGAGGCCTGCCAGGTATCCCGCCACGATCAGCAGTGATACGGGACTGACGCCGGCAATCGTGAATGGTGGTAATGCAACAGCTATCAGCGGCAATGCAAGCAGCGCCACCAACAGTACACCCTGCAACAGGTTGGCGACCGAGGCAGCGGCATATTCCAGGTTGGCCTTGCGATAGGCCAGGTCGGCTACACACAGGAAAGCTATCTGGACGGCAATGCCGCCCAGCGCGTTACCGGCCGCCAGTTGCGGATAGCCTTCAGCGGCCGCGGTCATTGAGGTCACTATGCCCGGCAGGGAAGTGCTGGCACCGATAAACACGGCCCCCATGACCGCTTCCCCAAGGCCGGTCCGCACGGCCAGTTCATCAGCAAAACGGGCAATAAGCGTACCGGTAACACCGATCACGGCTGCGGCGGCCGCGAGTATACCGATGACTATACCCAGAGGCACCTGCTCAAGACTCATACTGTTGCTGCCCCGGCTGAAAACGGTCACCTGTCCAGAGATGACCCGGTTAACTGGTGTTGCTGACATGGCATATCCCGACCACTACTGGCAGGGACGATGCCATGACAGGGATAACGATATTACAGAGAGGGGCTAAACAGTACAGCCTGGATGGCAGGAATGAATGACATAGCCATGCCGTGGCAGCGGTTGCCGGCTCTCACTCAAAGCCGGAAAAGAAATTCCTGCATGCCGTTATTCAGCAACATGGCCCGCTCGACGCGGTAAGCCGGCATGCAGCGTGCCAGGTCATCCGGTGTATAACGTGGTGCATCACGTTCCTCGCCAGTGACAGGGATTGTATTCAGAGAATCATCTTCACCGGGATAGTACACCGAGGGACTGACCGGCATGCGGCTGGATGAATACACGATCAGGCTGTGTACAAACGTGCCGGAGCGGGCACGGGCGGCGATGCGTTCTGCCAGCACCTTCAGAGCCGGGCGGTCAAGATAGTTGAACAAATCCCAGCTAAAAACAATATCGGTGGGTTCTTCACCACGAACAGGCAGTATCGACTCGGCTCTTTGCCGCAGATCGGTATCTTCATCATCGCTGCTGAGCCTGTGCAGCCAGGCCGGCATGTCGGCAATATCCAGGCGACAGCGGAATTCATTCAGGTAGCGTATGGTCGCCGCATTTGCCGGCCCGAGATCGAGAATAACCCAGCGCTTACCGGCGCGCATCTGACCGGCAAGCCACTGGAACAATGGCGCCTTCACGATATGCGCTGCCGGACCGCTCTGTTTTGCTGTCGAACGAAGGGGACTCGCCACGTCAGGCGCGGCTTGCGTCACTGCTGAATTTCATGCGTGTTAGCCAGCCGATTCGCCACTTACGGCGACGCTACCGCCACCATTATCCGATTTTGCGGAAGCAGGCTGACTCTTGCTGTTGCCAGCCGTAGAGGCAGATTGTTTTCCGGAGAAAGCGGACGCAGATGCTGCGTTCTTGTTTGTGCCTGCCTGGCTTTTGCCGAATACATTCTGTGACACCTCGGGATCCATTTCTATGGAACCCTTGAAGCGGGCACCATCTTCCAGACTCACCCGTGGCGAAGTGATATTACCTTTCATTTCAGCGGTTTTGCGAATGCTGATCTGTTCCGATCCAGACAGATCACCTTCAATATAACCATCGACAAAAACCGAATGAGCATAAACATCTGGCGGTTACCTTACCCTGGCTGCCGATCGTCAGGCTGTTATTCTTGAGATGAACCGTACCTTTTACCTCACCTTCAATAATCAGATCCTCTTCACCATGCAGATCGCCATTGATATGTATGGATGGACCGATAACAGCAGCCTCACGGCGGCCCGTACTGCGTACAGGCTGATCGGTTTTCTGCGCAGACTGTGATCTGCCGGAACCGGCCTCCAGATCCGCAACATTCTGGTCGGGGAAGTCATCATCCTTGTCTAAGGTTTCACGCTTGTTGAATTCGAACATGATCCAAGCCCCTTGATTGAGGTTTTATTGACAACAACGCCCGGCTAATAGCGGGCGCACCAGGAATAGAGTTTAAGACATTGCCGTAGTCTTTTGCTACAGCAGAATTTCTGATCTGCGTTCCAGATCACGCATATGTTCGAAATTTTCTGTTAAAAAGTGTGCCCCAGTTTCAGAGTGGCGTCACTGTCACACCACTATATATATAAAACGCAATACTTATTCACTAAACAGTGACATCTGCGGCGAGTCGTTCGTGCGTGGTGGTTTAAAGCGGGAAGTATCGAGTTGATAGTCCGAGCTGTTTAGGGCGAGTTGCTTACAGGTTTTACGGAACCGGTGGCGCACGAGATCAGCAAACACGCCCTGCCCGCGCATGCGGCTGCCGAATGCCGGATCGTTATCACGGCCGCCGCGGATGTCACTAACAAGATTCATCACATGGGCGGCACGATCGGGATAATGATTGTCCAGCCATTCCCGGAACAGGTCCCTGACCTCGTGCGGCAGGCGGATCATGACATAACCGGCATGGCTGACCCCGGCTTCCGCGGCCGTTTCCAGTACGCGTTCCAGTTCCGACTCATTAATGGCAGGGATTACCGGCGCGAACATGACACCGGTGCTGATCCCGGCAGCCGATAAACGTCGCAGACATTCAGTACGGCGTGCCGGCGCTGTCGCCCGCGGTTCCAGTTTACGTGCGAGTTCGTGATCCAGCGTCGTAATCGAGAGAAACACCTGTACCTGCCGGCGTTCGGCCATCGCCGCCAGCAGATCAATATCACGCTCAACCATCCATGACTTGGTAACCAGTGTCAGCGGATGATTGCAGTCATGCAACAACTGTATGATCGCACGCGTAACCTGCCACTCACGTTCGATCGGCTGATAGGGATCGGTATTGGTGCCCAGCGCGATCGGCTTGCATTCATAGGCCGGTTTTGCCAGTTCCCTGCGCAGCAGTTCCGCGGCCTCCGGTTTGACAAATAAACGGCTTTCGAAATCCAGTCCCGGAGACAGATCCATGTAGGCATGTGTCGGCCGGGCGTAACAGTAAACACAACCATGTTCACAGCCACGGTAGGCGTTAACGGACTGTTCAAACGGAATATCGGGGGACTTGTTGCGGCTGATGATGGTCTTGCTGTGTTCGATCGTAACCGTGGTCCGCAACGCCGGCAGATCGTCTTCCCGATACCAGCCGTCATCAAACTCCGTGCGCGTGTCTTCCAGGTAGCGGGCATCCGGCTTGCTGGCGGCGCCCCGCCCCTTGCGTGGTCCCGGCTTGTGTAATTGTCTGTCAGCCATGTGTCATAAGCAATATCAGTGCAGCAAACCCGCGCGCCGCCTCAGTGTAGTGCATCGTGAGGCGATCTCTTCGCTTTCCCCGGGCTGTTTTGTCAGCAGACAGACGCGTTCCAGATCATCCAGCGCCGCCCGGTAACATTGCAGCTGTTCATAGAGTTCGCCGCGTGCCCTCAGTTCGCGGACTTCATCCGGTGTCACCGCGAGCAGATAATTCAGTACCCGCAGCATGCGCAGCCGATCACCGCTGTTGCTGTAGATGGATTTCAGATTGCGCAGGATCCGTGCCAGTATGGCCCTGTTACTGGCGGCCTGCAGCAGGTCAGCCAGACTGTTGGTGAACTGGCTGCTGTGGGCATGATTAACATGCTGCAGGCGACGCTTCAGATCCGATTCATCCAGTGACACCCCACCGGCAAACGGATCCAGCACGATATCGCCGTCGTCGGCCGGTAGTTTGATCAGAAAATGGCCGGGAAGGATATTCCCTCGATCGACAGGCCAAGCCGGCGGCCGATTTCCATGTACAGAATGGACAGGCTGATGGGGATACCCAGTTTGCGCTCCAGCACGTCGTTCAGAAAACTGTTTCGCGGGTCGAGAAAGTTATGCAGATTGCCGCTGTAGCCCTGTTCATTAAACAGGTAATGATTGATCTGACCAAGTATCTGCGGCATCGGGCAGCTGTCCGGCAACTGCCCGGCGATACCGGCGGCCATGTCATCCAGACAGCCGAGGTAATAGTCGATATCAAGCCCCGGATATTCACTGCGCGCGATCAACAGCGCGGCTTCGGCAAGATTGATCTCATCATCCGGCCCGGTGACAATGCACTCGAAGTCCGGGTCAATAGTCTGCTGGATGTTTTCCAACTCTGCCATCTGCCAGCTAACCAAATAAAAATGCACACCCGGTATCAGCCAACCGGGTAATATATAGCCGATAATGCTGACACCGATAGTATCTGACATCATACTGGTTTTGCTGCTGCTGGTCGTGGTCTGGTTGGCCGTTCAGCCGCTGCTGGGCGGGCGCAACCGGGACTCCCTGCTGCGTCTGGATACCCGCCTCGACGAACTCGGCCGCCGCATCACTGCCGTCGAGCAGCGCTTCGGTGAGCTGAAGGATCAACAGAACGAGGCTGCCGGCAACCTGCGCCAGGACCTGCTGAAACAGCAGGTGGAAAACCTTAATACCCTGAAAAGCGGGGTCAGTGACCTGCAGAAGCAGACCAGCGAGGTCCTGAAAACCAACTCCGAGGAGCTCGGCAAGCGCATGGACGCACTGGCCGAGAAAACCGACAAGCGGCTGGAGTCCATCAGCGGCCAGGTGGAAAAACGCCTCAGCGAAGGCTTCGAGAAAACCACGGCCACCTTCAGTGACATTCTCAAGCGCCTGGCCCTCATCGACGAGGCGCAGAAAAAAATCACCGAGCTTTCCAGCAATGTGGTCAGCCTGCAGGAAGTACTGTCCGACAAGCGCTCACGCGGCACCTTCGGCGAAGTGCAACTGGCCTCGCTGATACGCAATGTCCTGCCGGAATCGAGCTTCTCCCTGCAACACACCCTGTCCAACGGTACTCGCGTCGACTGCATGCTGTTTCTGCCGGAACCCACCGGCAATGTCGCCATCGATTCCAAGTTCCCGCTGGAGTCATACCGGCGCATGACCGACTTCAGCATTACCGAAGCCGAACGCATCACGGCGGAACGCCAGTTCAAGCAGGACGTCCGCAAGCATATCCAGGACATCGCCGGCAAATACATCCTCCCCGGCGAGACCTCGGACGGCGCGGTGATGTTCATTCCCGCCGAGGCGGTTTTCAGTGAAATCCAGGCCCATCATCCGGACCTGGTCGAACAGGCCCATGCCGCCAAGGTGTGGATGGTATCGCCGACGACCATGTGGGCGACCCTCAATACCGCCCGCGCGGTGCTGAAAGATGCCGCAACCCGTGAACAGGTTCACATTATTCAGGAGCATCTGGGGTATCTTGCCAAGGACTTCGAGCGTTTCCGCCGCCGCATGGATGACCTGTCCAAGCATATCGAACAGGCCCACAAGGATGTGGAGAACGTGAACACCTCGGCGCGCAAGATTACCAGCCGCTTCGAGAAGATCGAAAAGGTGGAACTCGAGCGCCGGCAGTCGGTCGCACTGGGGCTCGAAGAGGAGGCTCCCGACGGGACTGCCGGCGAGGACGGAAACGGGACCAATAGTGCCGAAATGGAGCCAGATGTGGACGACAGCGGGAATATGTCCTAATATTGCAATGCATCAAGCAGAAAACCTTTGAGACGTCAATGAATAACAGCCATTTTTTCAACATTTTTCCGTCGTCCTGGACCATTGAGTAACGCGACGACCACCCTGCAGGGCATCATTTTTGATGTCGACGGCACCCTGGCGGATACAGAAGAGTTCCACCGCCAGGCATTCAACGAAGCCTTTGCCGAATTCAAGCTCGACTGGGACTGGAGCCGGGAAGAGTACATCGACCTTCTCGCCATCTCCGGCGGCCGCGAACGCATCCGCGCCTATGGCGAAAACCATCTGCAGCCCCGCCTGCGAGCTTCCGCTCTGCGCGAACTGGCTCTCAGGATTCACACGCGCAAATCCGCAATCTACCGCGACAAGCTATCTAACGGCCATATCGGTCTGCGTCCGGGGGTGTTGCGGCTGCTGGAGAACGCCCGGCAGGCGGCGTGCACTGCGCCATTGCCACCAGCACTTCGACGTCCAACGTCGAAACACTGATGCACCATGTGCTCAACCGGCCCCTTGCGGATTATTTCGAGGCCGTGGTGACCAGCGATATCGTCGTCGACAAGAAACCCTCACCAGCTGTTTACCAGTTTGCCATGGCCGAACTCGGACTGGCCCCGGATGAGTGCGTGGCCATCGAGGATACCGCCAGCGGCAACCGCGCTGCCCTGGCAGCCGGGCTGAAAACAGTCATTACCACGCACCGCTTCACCCGCCATCATGATTTTACCGGTGCCTCGCTCATCCTCGACGAACTGGGCAGCCCCCGGCAGCCCTTCACGGTCCAGAAAGGCGATGCCCATGGCGCACGGTTCGTGGATATCGCCCTGCTGGATGCCCTGCTGACAGGGACCTACGAACCGCATACGGAACAGGACTGGCCGCAGCCGGAGCTCGTGGCGATGGCAAAATAGCCTGCCAGGCAACCTGCCGCTGTCGCTCAAGCGGAATTCAGCCTTCTACTTCCTCCACTAAAATCCCTACCAGTAATAATACGGGTAGCGAAAGTGCGTGAATCCGAAGTGGTGACGGTGTCCGAAGCCAAGATGGTAACGGTACCCGTACCGGTCGATAGTAGCCGTGGTAATAGGGATAGTGATACCCGGTCGGCATAATACGGCCAAAGATAATGAGTACTCGCCCGGACCAGCGGATAGGTATAAGGATGCTCGCCAATCGGCCTGACTGAACCGGCTTTCTACTTCACCGGCAACAGTTAGTTCACGGCCCTCGGCATAGATTTGCGGATCGAGGAATCCCTCGATCCGTACTATGAATCGGCCAAAGCGTAGTCGCTGCCCTCGGGCCGACCCGTATCTGCCGAGCTTCGTGCGCAACCACCTCTATCCAGGTCTCGTTCTCGACGGTTTTCAACGCTGGCGATGGTCCCGCCCCAACGCACCCTGGTTCCCGGTAGGCGGTCTATATCGTCCCGGACTTCGCTGACGGTCGGATTGCCGGCGGGTGCTTCCTGAATCGCCCGCGGCACGTTACTGGCACAGCCGGTCGCCAGCAGTATCGGCACTAACGTCACAAGCAGGCGCATGATTGATACCCTCCGATATAAACAAAGCACCCCCACCCCGCGTGCAATAATAGACCCGGAGGCGGGTGGATCTCGTTCCCGGGCAACTCGCTCCCCGTTATCTACCCGAACTCAAGGTTTGCCGTGCAAATGACCCTGACCGAATCTACGATACATTGTCGCCGTGGCGCGCGAATTGCATTTCGGCCGGGCCGCCGAGGCCTGCCATGTCAGCCAGCCGACGCTCAGTGTCGCCATCAAGAAGCTGGAAGAAGAACTCGGCGTCAAGCTGTTCGAGCGGCGCCAGCATGACGTCAGCATCACCCCTATCGGCCGGCGCGTGGTCGAACAGGCGCGGGTCGTGCTCGAGGAATCCGAAACCATCCGCCATCTCGCCCAGGAAGGCCGTGACGATCTCAAGGGGCAATTGCGGCTGGGTATTATCTATACCATCGGGCCTTATCCTGCTGCCGCAGCTGATCCCGCAAATCCACCAGCTGGCACCGGAACTCAAGTTATTCATCGAGGAACACTTTACCGAGCAGCTGACGGAAAAGCTGCGAGCCGGCGAGCTCGATGTAATTGTCATCTCGCTGCCCTACAGCGTTGCGGGCGTGGTTACCCGGCCCGTTTACCGTGAACCGTTTGTGGTGGCGATGCCCAGCAGGCATCCGCTGGCCAAAAAGAAAAGCATTCAGGCACAGGATCTGACGGAAGAGACATTGTTATTGCTGCGCGCGGGTAACTGTTTCCGCGAACAGGTAGTCAATGTCTGTCCCGGCTGCGTAGGCGGTTATTCCGGCGACGACAGTATTCAGAAAACCCTGGAAGGCAGCTCCATTGAAACCATCCGCCACATGGTCGGATCCGGCGCCGGCGTGACGGTACTGCCGTGCACCTCCGCGGCCAACGGCGACGACCTCCAGGGGCTACTGGCATTCCGGCCATTTACCAAACCGGTACCCTACCGTGATGTGGCCATCGCTTATCGCAAAACCTACCCGCGGACCAGGCTTGTCGATCTCGTTGCCAGTGCGATCCGTAACACCTCGCTGCCCTGTATCACAACACTGCAGGACGAGGCCGCTGCCGCGGCCTCGTCCTGAACTGGCGAATTCGCAACTGATTACTTGATAACAATAAAGGCGGCACTGTTACCGCGTATTATGCGCATCAGTAATGGCCCCTTGCATGTTGGTCGACGATCTGCAGGAAATCGCGCATACCGGTCACCGGCTGACGGTTGACGGAGGTAATAATATCGCCGTCCCGCAAGCCTGAATTCCAGGCCCGGGTACCACGTTCAACTTTTTCCACCATCACGCCATTGACCTTGCCGTGGGCGGGATGCTGGGAATCGATCTCCGACAGCGTCACACCCTGCAACAGTTCGTTACGGGTGGCCGGCTGGCCATTGGCAGTCTGGGTCTGCGGTTCGGTCAGCTCGATATCATAAGATTTTCTGCTGCCATTGCGCAGAACCGTCAGGCTTACCGTCTCACCGACCTGCATCAGGCCGACCTTGTTGCGCAGGTCCGCTGCACCCTTGACCGGCTTGCCGTTGACCTCGACGACCACGTCGCCAGCCTCCAGACCGGTCCTGGCGGCCGGCGTATCTTCGTAAACCTGGACGATGACAGCACCGTCCTGCTGTTCCTCCAGTTCAAATGCCTCGGCGAGCTGCGGCGTCATATCCTGGATCTGCACGCCGACGCTGCCGCGCCTGACTTCGCCGTGTTCGACCAGTTGCTCCATGACCTTCAGCGCCAGGTTGATCGGGATCGCGAAGCCGATGCCGATATTGCCACCGCTCTGCGAGAAAATGGCGGTATTAATGCCGACCAGCTCACCGCGCAGGTTGACGAGCGCGCCGCCCGAATTGCCGGGATTGATCGAGGCATCGGTCTGGATGAAGTCCTCGTAGCCGAGAATGCTCAGGCCGCTGCGCGCCAGCGCGCTGACGATACCCGAGGTTACCGTCTGGCCGAGTCCGAACGGGTTGCCGATGGCGACCACGAAATCACCGACCCGGAGTCCCTCGGAATCGGCTGTTTCGATATCGGTAAGATTATCGGCCTCGACCTGGATGACCGCGACATCAGTGGCCGGATCGGTGCCAACCACCTCGGCATTCAGCTCGCGGCCGTCGCGCAGCGTGACGCTGATCTGATCGGCGTTGGCGATGACATGATTACTGGTCAGTATCAGGCCGCGCGCGGCATCCACGATCACACCGGAACCGAGGCTCTGGGTTTTGCGCTCCCGCGGCTGCTGGGGTAAATCAAAGAAGTGGCGAAAAAAGGGATCGTTGAACAGCGGATTCTGGCGTATCTGTACGGTGCCTTCCGTGGAAATGTTCACGACCGCCGGCGTGACCTTTTCCACCATCGGCGCCAGACTCGGCAGCTCCTTGCCGTCGGCCTTCTGCGGCAGCGCCGCCTGGACTGCAATTGCAGCCAGGCCCGACAGCACGATCAATAACAGTACGGAAAAACGAAAACGCTCGCGGGTCAGTGGCATCATCTGTTGACCTCAACCTTGATTTGAAAACGGGTGGATGGCGGCATTACTGCCGAAAAATTCATTCAGCCTGTTAGTAAGAAGCTGCAGGGCAAAAGTTCAGCCACAGACAGGCGGGATTATCCCGCCTGTCTGATGTCTGCATGAGTTCACTCAGGACTGAACGTCGATGCGCCGCGGCTGCACCCTTTCCTCTTTCGGCAGTATGATTTCCAGGACACCGTTTTTACCACGGGCCTCGATTTTGTCCGGGTTCGGCGGTGTCCGGCAGGCTGAAGCGGCGGTAAAACACGCCATAGGCACGCTCGACCCGCTTGTAGTTATCGCCCGAGGCATCCTTCTTCGAACCTGCGCTCACCCTTCAGGGTGAGCACACCGTCCTCCATCGTAACCTCGATATCCTTCGGATCCACGCCGGGCAGATCCGCCTCGATGACGTAACGATCCCTTTCCTCGCGAATATCGACCGCCGGCCGCCAGTGACTGGTCACGACATTGGAATTGTCATTGTCCGTATCTCTGCCGCCGGGCCCTCAAAATAATTCAGACTGTTGTTGAGGTCCTGCTGGATTTGCCGCAGCAGGCTCCACGGCTCGTAACGAATCATGGCCATATTGCACCTCCATACGCGCTTGACTTGGCTTAACTGCTTTATGGGGGTGGCTGTCGCTATTTCAAGTACGGCAGTGGCCAATGGCCCGTATTCAGAGCCAGCGGGCGGTCGTGGTCATAACCCTGGACGCCAGGCGCATACCCAGCCGTACCGGCAGCGGCAGTTCGCTGCCTCCGGCCTCCAGCGCCCGACGGCCATGGCGCGCCTCGTCCAGTTGCATCTGTTCGATAATCGCGCGGCTGCGGCGGTCCACGGCAGGCAGGCGGCGGCGGTGGCCCTCGAGATGCTGCTCCACCTGGTGCTCGGTTTCGGCGACGAAGCCGAGACTCCAGCGATCCCCGGACAACCCGGCGATCGAGCCGATGGCACAGGAGCCCAGGCACCAGAACGGGTTGAGGTAGCTGGTATGGTCGTTGAGTTCCCCGAGCCGGCTCGCGCACCATTGCAGGTGATCGGCTTCTTCGGCCGCGGCATTGAGCATGTGCTCGCGCAACCATGGCCGGCGTGCCGTGAGCGCCTGCCCGAGGTAAAGGGCCTGGGCGCAGACCTCGCCGGCATGGTCGACCCGCATCAGCCCGGCCACCTCACGTCGCTGCGGCTCGCTCAGGGTTGCTGCCGGCAGGTGGGCAGCCGGATTCGGCCGCGTGACTGCGGTGGCGGTGCCGAAACCGCGCAGCCAGCGGTCAAAACGGCCGATCAAGGCATCCGCTGTCGTGGTCTTGCGAACAAGTGTGGCCATCGCTCGGTAATGGTCTGAAATTCAGAGGGAATTATAAAGGCCCATGGCCTCTGCCGCAGTGTTTTAAGTTGACACGGCCGGCCCGGAAGCCTTAATATTGCCGCCCTTTAGCGTTCCGATAACTTGTTGAATACCAATGAAAACCTTTAACGCCAAACCCGCCGAGGTCAGCCGCGACTGGTATGTTGTTGACGCCACCGGTAAAAATCTCGGCCGACTTGCCAGCGAGATCGCCAGGCGCCTGCGCGGCAAACACAAGGCCGAGTATACCCCGAACGTCGACACCGGCGATTACATCGTCGTCGTCAATGCCGGCGGGGTAAAAGTCACAGGCCGCAAGGCCACCGATAAAATGTATTACCGTCATACCGGCTGGCCGGGGGGCGTGCGCTCGATCAGTTTCGACAAGCTGCAGCAGCGCAAACCGGAATACATTATCGAACAGGCAGTTAAAGGTATGCTGCCGAAAGGCCCGCTGGGACGCGACATGTTCCGCAAGCTTAAGGTCTACGCCGGCAGCGAACACAAGCATGACGCCCAGCAGCCGAAAACCCTCGATATCTGAAACGGAATCCGAACATGAGTGAACAGTTATACAGTACCGGCCGGCGCAAGAGTTCATCGGCACGTGTTTTTCTGCGTCCGGGCAGTGGCACCATTACGATCAACAAGCGCTCCCTGGAAGAGTATTTTGGCCGCGAAACCGGCCGCATGCTGGTGCGTCAGCCGCTGGAGACCGTCGATCTGAATGACAAATTCGACATCGACATTACGGTCAGCGGCGGTGGCATTTCCGGCCAGGCCGGTGCCATCCGTCATGGTATCAGCCGCGCACTGCTTCTGTATGATGAAACGCTGCGCCCGTCCCTGCGTGCCGCCGGCTATGTCACCCGTGATGACCGCGAGGTCGAACGCAAGAAGATCGGTTTCGCACAAAGCCCGCAAGCGTCCGCAGTACAGTAAACGCTGATCCTGCAACAAAGGATTACGACACTCTGTCGTACCCCTGGGGGATCGTCTAATGGTAGGACAACGGACTCTGACTCCGTCAGTGGAGGTTCGAATCCTCCTCCCCAGCCATATTAATCAATAGGTTACGCACCGTCCCCCACTAAAGGTCCCATTCCAGGGCCTTTTTGCTGTCAGTAATGCTGGCAGTTACTACACACTAGGTACTTTGCCCTCCTCTATATGCTACTTTGTCTATGAATTCTGCTAAGGATCAGGCTAAGCCATGACTATTGCTGCTTGTGTTGTGGTAAATGATGGATTAGTCCTGGCCTTGTATAGTGCCACCACTCTTCGCCTCAAAGCGGGGATGCACAGGTCTATAACAACGCAGATAAAATCTTCAATTTGATAAAGGCCTCCCAGCAGGCGCAACCACTTGGGACTTGGCTCCATTGGCCGTGCCAATGGAAACACTCGCAAAGGAATTTCGCCAGTACTCACTGAGAGTTCTAATAGAGACCCAGCTGCAGAAAAGCGCCATACCAAGATGTACTGTTGGCTACACTATTGAAGAGGTTGCAGAAAAGTTTATATTTTTTAAACAAAAAATTAATGCAAGTTCTATCTGAGTTAGATAGACTCAACAAAAAAAATCAAGAAAATTACGAAGCAAGGCGCGAGGATGAACCTGAACTGGAGCCTCCAGAATTCTTTGAATTGCCTCGATTTTGGTTCCGCATAGTCGGATATGATGCAGTCGAGGAGGAACCTGAGACCTTTGATATTAGCTTTACCGGCTACCTAAAATACAAGGCCCTAATGCCGTAAGTGGTTCTACAGGACTCACCCGGCGGTCAAATTGAGCCAATTCAGCGCCTAGTACTAGGCACGGGACTATAAGCTTATAACAGCTTTCATGAAGGTATTAAATATTAGTTCTGACGATAGTGCACAATTAGCAAATGACTTAAGCGAACATACAGAAACTTTATTAACTCATACAGCCATGCCAATTAAAGATGCAATAGATTTTGCTGAATTTTTAGTTGAGACGGCTATCAATATTATACTTCGGCAACCCGTGCACAAATTGTAGGTGGGCCAGTCGAAATAGCAACTATAACGCGTTATGAAGGGTTTAAATGGATTAGAAGAAAGCATTTTTTTGATCCTTTATTAAATCCATTTGATTATAAATAATCAGGAGGAAATTATGCGTCATTTTCCGGCAAATTCTCGCCCGGAGAAAAAAAATAGCTCACAAAAAGTGAAATATCAAAAGCAGGCCTCTAATATTTTAGGCTCAAAAAAATCTGATAGTAAAGCAAACACACAAACTAATAGATAATCCGTCCAGCAGTTGATAAGGCGCTGAAAAAATAGCTAAGATAAACTTTACTAGTACCTGCCAATAGCGGGTTTTTTGATTATTACAATATTATATTAGTGATCCCCTAGTTGGTATTGAATCAGCCTAGGATAATTGTATTCATCGTGTTCAGAATATACCTAAAATCAAATGATTTCATTATCCTTAAACATAAGGCTATACAATCTCTCCTTTATGCTTATTCCATTCATTAAGTATATAAACTGGCACTCTAGTCAGTAGCCGACTATTAACCTCCCGACGATCATTATCGCTACACGTCACCGTAAAGGTCGATTCCAGCGATGAGCAACCCAACATATGCCTTTCTTCAAACCATGTGATGTCCATGCGCCGTTCCACTCACGTAACATGTCCGCCGGTAGCAGTCCCGGAATCTGAACATGTCTGAAACTGTGTACTATAGTTGCATGACCATTCCGAAGAAGAACCCCGGCCAACGGGGATTAGACTGACCGGGTCTTGGGGAGCGCCCGGTAACGGGAAAAGTGGATACCGGAGATCATCCCGCCGCGATTCAAGCGAGCAAGCGCTAATCCTGCAGGCCTCATTGAATGCCGCTAGAAGGGCCATCCAGCGGCTAAGAAAATCCCTCAAGATGAGTCGAGGGGGCCAAGCAGCTTCTCGATTCAACAAGATGTCAGATGATGATTATGCGGCTTACAAGCGGAATATGATGGGGCGGTAGTATTAAAGTGCTTTTGACAAAGACGTAATAGTAACCGTGCCATCGTCTATTTTAATTTCCTGTAAGTTCAGCGGGCTTGATAAAGCGGAAGTCGGTACGCCGTTTGCTGTGGAGGCTGTAGTTACAGGGGCAACATCTATACCCGCAATCAGTAACGCAGCCGGTTAGAGCGGATTCCGCTTGCAAGCGGCAGCAAGGGACGCTATTGCGCCTATTAGAAAATATTTTGTTATATTATTTTTTCTTTTCATTTCAATAGTTTACCATAGAACAGGGCATTTTGTCCAGCTTTTTACTTGGTTTCTTGCCGCAAATAGCGCGCCGGCTCGGAGGTTAGAAGTGGCCCAGTACGGTCCGCCCGTCCCGGAGAAGCCTTGGATGATGCGCTGGACAAGTTTGAGGTCAGATGTGGCTATGGGCCTGAAATTATTGACTAATCTGGTGTAGACATGGACTTTTATAACATCGAACCTATAGACATTGGGGCCAAGGCTCCACTATAGTGGACACATCTAAGCCGTAAATTCATTCGGCAATCCATCGCTTGTTATGACCCACCAGCAATCTGATTCTGTCGTAGCCATTCTTCAAGAGGCTGAGAGAGCAAGGAACGGCTCCATTGCTCAAGACTGCGCTGATCAAATATTTATACCTTCTAGACGTTCATTTCGCTGAAGAAAATAAGGGTCGTCCCCTTTTAAGCTGGAAGTGGCGTTTTGTCCACTTTGGCCCATTTGCGGGAGCGGTCGCAGAGCAAGTTGAGCAGCTAGTTGAATCTCGGAAAGTCGAGGTCGCAGATAGGGAAACCGAACATGGTGACAAACAAGTTTGTGTTGTATGACTTACCAGCATCATAAGGTGCCAGATCTCAAGTCGTTAGGGCTCTCTGGAGGCATTCGCCCGCCGTATTCAGTATGATTTGAAACGCTACCATCACAATCTACCGGCACTTCTTGATTATGTTTATTTCCGCACTACGCCCATGGCATCTGTTCAGCCGGGGGAGATATTAGATTTTAGCCAGTGCAGGAGAATGAGTATCGAGGATGTCCGTCATGTGAAGATGTGCTGCCTTTTCGGCCAAAAGCGATCAAGAACACAAGAGAGAAAATCCAACGCTGATCCGCGAGAGAAAAGCCATGCAGAAAGTAACAGAAGGTCCATATGATGAAACCTATTATTCTGCTTTAGAAATGCTGGATGTGGAGAGCCACTGCAGGAAGGCTTAAGCGGTGAAGCAAAAATAAAGATTGAATAAGGATAGGCTCTTTGGGCATTCTACAGCTATACGACAAGTTCTTTGAGGATGTTCCACCAGGAAGCGAACCACAGCCAGGGCATCTCTACTGGGTACCCAGACCTGAAACAAACGAAATACCCTTGATCCTCAATGTCAGACGAGCCACGCCAGATGAGCACTTAGCAACGGCATTTGACATTACTCAGGTCAATAATGACCATTTCAAGGAACGCGAACGTCTTCCCATCAAAAAACTTAATTTAAGCAGTACTGAAGAGTTATTTGATTGCTAAAGGTAAGAAGCGGCCAGCCTTGATCTTGGCGACAACCGCCGCAGATGACATCGCACTTCGCTGCCCGAAGGAGCACAACAAAAACTAGCAAAGCATCTGGTGCGATGCTGTTATATCATTGTGCCCCTCTACAGCGTATCAACACTGATGACACCGGGAACGTTTGGTCCGTATTAGTAGCAAGAATCCGTGCACTCCAGTACCCTCATTTCTTTCTGCCCGCCAGATACCGACAAACCGGGACAGCCCGGCAGGATAGTACGCCAGATCGCGTCTGTACGTCCGATCTTGGACGCGGCTGTGAGCCCATGCATATTAAGGTTCATGAAGAGCCTTTGGAGATAATCTCGCAGTTTTCTCTTTGTCGGGGGCGGTATACAGGTAACCTGATGATTTGGCTAAAGAGTTGGTGCAGGAAGCGTTGCCGCCAGAGCTCGCTTAACTACATATTATGAATATTGCCCAGTGAGATCCAAATTAGGTAATACCTAACGAATCCGGACCAAAAAGTGGTCGTATATCATCAGTTCAGGTGCTGCATAGCTTAAAACAAGGGGTTTCAGGTTCTCATGCCGATGATTGAAACGGTAGCAAACTTCGCCCAGATAAAGGTGGAAGAATTGCCGGGGCACGCCACGGTACATGTACAGCCAGTGTTTTGCGTAACTCCAGAAGCCTTCGATGCCGTTGATGTGGTCCCGGCCTTTCGGCACGCCGTCCTGTTTGTGAACCGTGATGTGCTCACCGCGCACGGCCAGGGCAACGTGGCCTGCCAGTCGTCCGCGAGCAGCCGCCCGGCCGGGTGTGGCACTGGATAAGCCGCAGCACCTTCTGACCGCTGCGGCGGCTGACCGGGAAGACCTGGACCGCGCCGTTTGCGCTTGAGGATGCCGAAGACGATGATCTTGCCGGCCGCGCCCCAGCCGCGTTTGCCCCTTTTTTCGCCGCCAAACGTCGTTTCGTCGCATTCCAGGTGGCCCTCGAAAGGCTCCCGCAGATCTTCATAGGCACAACAGGCGCGCCAGCCGGTAGAATCGCTCGATGGCCACCACGCTGAATATAGCCACCCGGAGAGGCGCGAGCTATCGCTACTGCTGGGGCTCCAGTAACTCCGGCCCATCGTTGCGGGGATTATTCACGCGGGTCGATACTGGATAGGACTGGAACTCGGTTTCCGGGGCTTCCAACATCCTGGCGAGCACCTCTCCTGACGCTGCCGGGCTCATTCATGCCAGCAGCCAGGCTGATTCCTGCAATACCAGCGGCATGCGGGGATGTATGTCCTTCACACTCTCCGCAGCAGCCCCGGTAATGATGGGTGTAGGGAGTGAAGCGGCTCCGCGCCTCCGCCTACCCAGTATTCCCACAGGCCGGCAAGGTGATATCCTCTGCCTGAACAAGTGGGCACGTAGTACGGCTATTTGCCGGATTGCCCTCTACGGCGAAAACAGGGTTGCAGAGCTACTAGGGAGTGTCATTACGATTAACAAAGTTAGTATAATCCATCGATCTGAAAGGTGAGCTTAGGTATTTTTATGCACTCGTCCTTCGCAGGCCCCGATTCAACCTAGTGTGGTGTGGAATATCCACAGCCCCGGTATGCTATCGCAGTTCACGGTGATCAGCACCCCAATGTTGATCGTCCCCACACTGCTATACGCTAGGCAGGGTGCCTTTCCTGAGTCCACAAATCTAGTATCGTTGATTCCCAGTCAGCTGACTGTTGTTCATAAAGTTTTTTCTGGTCAGGAAAAACCGAAATGGGGCAGCTGGCCTCTTACCTCCAGTATTGTAACCGATTTTGTGCGGGTTAACTGTATCGAGTCCGGTAGAAGTGAGGGTGAAACTAATGAATGCCGTTGAAATCGAGGAAGCCATCTCTCGACTCGCTGAGCAGCCATTCGACTCAGATGAGTTCCCGACGCTTTCCTCGAGGCATTTGGAAACAAAGCCATGACTATTAAACGTCTGCGCGCAGGCTCACCGTGAACAAGTCCGATTCGGGTGGGGTACGACAAAGGAACAACATTCACATCGCGGTGGCCAGTTGCAGGGAGAAGTAATCCAGAACTGACGACACGAGAGAAGAAACTTTGCCACGAGCAGGAGGTGAAGCCTAGTTTCGTGTTGGCCACGAATGGCGTTTGAGGCCGAAGACCTACAGTGGCGAAACGGTCGCTGTGATACGCCAATTTCCCTGACCACTTCGGGGTTCCTCTCGCCGGTATCACCACAGTCAAACAAGTTCGGGAAAATGCCTTCGACATTAAGGCGACAATCGAACCGCACCGATGTTGTTGAGTTGCTAAAGGACAATCCCCATTGGTGTTCCATCAGAGCGACGGCCTGATATGACCACTTCACCGGGCATGTTTGATTTCCGGCTTCTTTGTCGCAAAGCACTAGCATCTTCAACGGGAGTGGTTCTTTTTACCGGACACGGTTGAGCAGATGAGCGCGCGTGACGCGTCGAACATATGAGGTGATCAGTGAGATTTTCCGTACCATGAATACTGAATATCTCCTTCTTAAAGTCGTACACAGGCAAAGCTGCCACGCTGGGCCATGCCTTTCCCTACGTTGACGGCGGGCTGTCCAGGCGCAATGGATGTACCCTCTTTCAGTAAGATAGCCCGCTCCTTCCCGCCACATATCGGTAACCTCACCGGACGAATATTTACCCGTACATCTTTGTTCAGTTATCCAGCTGTACAGCGGTATCACCAGGTATTGCGGTGACCGGCAATGGCATCAGCATGAGCAATGTCCCAGATCCTCAATGCCTGAAGCCCATATTCCCGGATGATCTGGAGAACAATGAACAGCAGGCTGGATAAGCCCGCGCAAAGCCCCTGGATCTCCGTAATGGATAGTGAAAGAATGAATAATTTTCAGCAAAATTCGCCGTCAGCAGGTTTCCGTCATCTGCTGAAGGAGTGCGGGCATTTTCAACAATCAACCAGCGGCGTCACGAGCGCGGGCGCAAGAAGCCAAATTCCGCTCACCAATTCCCAGGAATCAGCCCAGCTTTTCGGCAACAGATTGCCGCTTGGCCGATCATTGCCCAGTACCAGTGCATGCGGTGTACCTCGGCCAGAGAGGCCCTTAACTCAGTTTCTTCCATTGGAGCTGATACTTGTACTCACCCGCGGTACGCCTGGAGACCCAGTTGGTCGACAGATGTCGACTGGGTACACAGGCTAAGTATCAGCAAAGGATTTGTTCCGACACTCCGCTCGCGGCATCAGACTGAAATTCATTTCACAACCAGGCGGTAAACGGCATTTGGCGACAATCCGCCTTTTACTGCAAGCCGAAAACAATTTCACCAGGAAACAAGGGACGGACAGTTTGCAGACCATAAGCAAATGGAACAATGTTGTCATTACGTTGGTGCTGGTTTGAGAATGGCATAAGCAACAAGCACCGGCGATGCCCATTTTGCATTTGCGGACAAAGAGTTTGTCAGGGGCAACAAGGGCCCATCACATGGCGACCACATCCGCCAACTGCGCGATATTCATCCAGATATTTGTCGTTGCGCCATTCAACGAGGAATCCTGAAAAATAATCGGTCAGTTTGTGCCGTTGGTCGCATCGAGGAGCCGGGAGCGCGGCGATTGATTATAGCCAAAAGGGCTTGGAAGAGAGCATAAACCCTGACCAGGTTCATTTTGCGCAGGTATTGTTTGACGGTTAGAATTGGAACCGATTTTAACAAATGAACTTGATATGGAATCATCATCGAATCCCCGCCGGTTGATCGCTTACATGAATCGCCAGAGGCTGAATGAACTGCGTGAGTCAGGGACAACCAGAGAAATTCGAAGCAATTTCAGGATCGAAGAAAGTTGAATTTAATGCAGGCATCCGTCGATCGTTTTTGGATTTTCATTACTGGAAGTTCCCAATGCGACCATTCCGAAACGAAAAGTACAAGAGCTCAGGTTAAAAGGATTGGTTTAAACAAAACAACAAAGAAAACTGCCACCATCCCACCAATCCAGAAGAAGGGAAAGGAGACTAAGATTTGGCAAGGGATTCTGGTTCAAATTGCCAAGCCCCAAGCCAGGGAAGGATTTTCCAGTAGGTTTAGTCTTTATATTGTCAACACCAGGAGCATTTGGCACGTTGCCATAAACCCGACTCCTGGTCGCTATCAATACAACACTTTTCAAAAGCTGCACTTGCCGGACCGCGGTTGGTCGCCTGAAACATATTACGATTCCAGGCATGCTTGGCTGGAAGATATTTTTGGTTCCTTCACTTACAGAGAAGAATACAATCGATTGTACATTTTGTGCAAAGAACATACTACTGAGTAGGGAGGCACATTTTCGAGCCGAGATCGGCAGATTTTATATGATCCTGAAAAATATGCCTTATGACGGTTAGCTCATGGACAATGATGAGAACGCTGGAGCTATCTCATAGGTAAGGCGTTTCAAGAACGATACAGAGCGACTGCAGCTTTTTGAGATGTACACTGATAATGACAGTGACATCTGACAAGAACTACAAAGAGGCTAGGGGCTTATACGTGACCAACTATACGTAATCAGTGCCCTCTGTATCGGTCACTTATGCTTGTAACGGAAGCTCGACGCACTCTAATGAGCTGGGCATGCGGCCCACGCAAGAGCGAGCCTACGAACGTCGTGGTAGAAGAGAGTAATCAATCTGATCAAGTCCCTCCGGCCTCAGGCAAGAGCCGCGCGCTCATGTCCATTGCGCTCAGAAGCTTCATAATCAATGGCGTCAAGCAAGCCATCATTGTTGTGCCCGAGAAAGCTATCGGGCTGAATTTCCATGATGAGCTGCTTACTCCATACGGCTTCTGGGCGGACTGGCATGTTGAACCTGAAGTGGGTCCTTTGCAACGCCCCAGGAGCCGACAATGGTGGGAAGGTTAAGTCTGTGGGTGCTTTCTTAGAAAGTGATGATGATGTACTTGTCTGCACCCATGCAAGCTTCCGTTTCGCAGTAGACCAGTTTGGCGTGGAGGCGCTTTGATAATCGACTTATTGCCGTGGATGAGTTCCATCATGCATCAGCTAATACGGACAACAAGCTGGGGACTCTTCTAGGTCAGTTTATTTCCCGTAACTATGTGCATATCGTGGCGATGACCGGCTCATATTTCCGAGGGGACGCGGAGTAGTTCTTGCCCCTGAAGATGAGGCCAAGTTTGATACGGTTACCTATATGATTATGAACAGCTCAATGGCGATGAGCACCTAAAGCAGCTCGATATTGGATACTATTTCTATTCTGGTTCCTATACCAATGATATCCTTAATGTACTTGATCCTGCTGAGAAGACGATCATTCACATTCCAAACGTCAACTCCCGTGAAAGCACTAAACAAACGCGCCAGGTCGAGCATATGCCATTGATGCCCTTGGTGATTGGCAGGGCATCGATGAAGCTACTGGTTTTCAGCTTGTTAAAACGCAAGGAGGACGTGTTTTACGGATTGCTGATTTGGTATGATGATCAGTTAGCCAGATCGTGCGCGTTCACTTGAAAAGATCCAGCGTGTAATAATAATCGAGATCATGTCGATATTATTATTGCACTTGGCATGGCCAAGGAGGGTTTTGATGGATCTGAACACGCCCTGACGGTTGGATACAGAGCCAGTTTGATAGAAGTTGTACAGATCATTGGTCGAATCTACCCGTGGCGATGCGCCAGGGTAAAACACGTACCCGCTTCACAAAATCAAGTCCGGCAGAACCCGATGCCTCCGAGCAGGCCGTGACTGATGCGGTCAATGATACATTGAAGGCCATCGCTGCCAGCTCACCTTATGGAACAGTATTGGCGCCACGATTTGAGTTCAGGCCCAAGAACACCACCAATGAGCCTTATCCTAACCTCGACTATGGCGAGAAAGGCTACAATCCAGATGAATGCAATGTCGGTGTCAATCACGATACCGGCAATTTTCAGATTGAGATCAAAGGTCTCGCGGAGCCGAAGAGTGAGGAAGCTGGGCGTATTTGTCGTGAGGACCTGAACGAGGTGATTGCTCCCTCATTGCAGGACAAAACTGCCCTGGAACGTGGACTGTTTGATGAGGAGCTGGTACCTGAAGAGCTAACAGCAGGTCCCAACTGGGTAAGATTATACAAGAAAAATACCCTAGCCTAGACGAAGAGGACCAAGAAGCTGTACGCCAGCACGCCATTGCGGCACTGAATATGACACAGCAGGCCAAGCAGGCCGTGCTAGGAACAGATGATGGAACAGCCTCTCGCAATACTGCGCTGATTACGGGTGTGCGTAGTTTGAATGGACGTGCGTGATTCTTGAGACATCGACCTGATTGACCGAATCAACCCGTTCGGTGAAGCCTACGCCATCCTTGCAAAGACTATGAGTGAAGACAGCCTGAAGCAGGTCGCTGCGATTATTTCCAGGAAAAAGACCAGTTTGTCCCCGGATGAAGCCCGAGACCTCGCTATTTGTGCCCTCGGGTCAAAGCGAGAAATGCGGCCGGTCGCCTTCGATCACTTCTACCGATGCTTGCAAGCGTATGGCCGAAGGCGCACAAGCCTTCGTCCGATTCAAGGATGAGGGGCGCTATGACCACTGACGACGAACTCCGAGCAGAACTGGACGAGTTTGCTCGACCGAAAAAGAAAAACCACGCTCTGCCCAGGATGAACGAATTATTGCCGGCTTTGAGGAAGTACAGCGATTCGCGAACACCAAGGTCGCGTACCAGAGCATGGTGAAGATAGGGACATTTTCGAGAGGATCTGATGCTGTACGTTTAGATCGCTGTGGCAACTGGTGGTAGTGCCGTGCTTGTTGTTGCCCCTCTATGAAAGGTCATTCTGAAAGCTGGTAGTAGGCTTGGAAAGGAGCTTGACGAGGATATTGATGATGATGAAGTTGGCTGGAGCTTGCAGTGGACAATTTTCGCAGCAAAACTATCGGAACAAAGCTGAAACATGTCCGTCTTCAGGTCTGTAATCCGGAAACGCTGACAAAATTGCTGACCGCAAGCCAATGTTTCTTATTTTGATCAGTTTGCGCCGTTATTTGAGAAGCGAAAGAAGAGCTACATAGCGGCATCCGAAGCACCGCGTTTCGGTAAGGATACCGCGATCCAAACTCAAGTGAGTTCTTCATTCTCGGCGGCCAGCTTGTATATGTCGCCCATGTGGGAGAAGCCTTCAAGGCACCGAACTGGAAATGATGCTCGGCTGCGTCTGATTTTATCGATGGAATCCGAAAGCAACCTGTTATTGAGGCTCTTGACAGCGTGCTCTATACAAGGACGAAGGCCGGCAGAAGACTGACCGACCAGACGCTGGACCACCATTCGGGAATAGCCTGGATGATGAAGACATAGAAACAGGCACGATCGATATTTTGCGAAAGTATGTCTGACCATCCCTACGTTGCCGAGCACCGGAATGAATCCATAAGATCGGTGCTGCAGGCGGAAGGTCGAAACCCGTATCGCCGATGCAGCAAACCAACCTACCTATCTATTAGCTGATGTCGAGTTGGTAGCGTCGTACAAATTGGTGGGCATCAACCGAATAAAGCTAGAGAATTTGTTGCATAAATATTTGCTCCAGCTCTTCTAGAGCTTACAATACAAGACCGTTTCGGTCGCCCAGTCAAACCACGAGAATGGTTCCTGGTGCCACTGCATGTTGATGCACTAGCGGTGGAACGCGTACGTGATGGCTCTTATTACCGAAGTAGTCTATGACCCTGAAACCGCTGAGCCTGGTCACTTAGTAAAAACTGACCTATTATTATAATGATCTTGTTTTTTACATTTTTACTTTCCCTAATTTGACCATTTTCGGGAAAATCAACCATTCAATATTGATTAACACAGGGATTTGAGCCATATATACAACCCCTGCCAACTATCGAAAATGGGAAAGTTCAACGAATCTACTATTAGCTTAACGCCACCCACGACGGCTGGTAATGAAGCGAAGCGGAATTGCCAGCCCGTGTTAGTGCTTGTCGTACATTTTGGTTACTATAAAGTTGCTCAAATGCTTCTAACCTACCGCGGTCTACTAATTTTTTATGAGTCGCCGCAACTTCGTGTGCAAGCTTGTCACACCAGCTTTCGTTTCGAAGCCTGCCCCGATAATCAAAATCATCACCTAATTGATCTATTTCTGCATCAAGGTCAGTAATGACTTCTCTTAATATTTCCCTGATGGTCTGACAAAATTTGAACCTTTCACCTGAGTCAAAGACAAAGTTTTCAGGCCACTCAAATGACCTGATGACCACCATCATCCTGTTCTAGGATTAGCCGTAGAATGTATAGAATAAGAATTTTGTCACACACACCTTGTGAAAAGCTGATTTTTTATATAATTTTAGCTCATCTATTTCTTCCGCCATTAGATGACACATAATAATCCGATGTGCTGTTACAGAAAAATGGGCGACCAAAAAGATCTGAATGCTTATCTTCAAAGATTTGATATTTTCGATGAGTGGTCCAAGGCGCTTTAAGGTCAAATGCCATAAGATATTGACCAGCCACTTCATTGCTTATAAATCCTTCGCAATCATTGTTTGACTCCCCTCTTTCTCATTTCAAATAGTAATCGTTACCGAATGTCTGTCGTATCTCATTTTGCAGCCGACTTCGAATCCCTGGTCGTTCGATTTAAGTCTCTCGCTTTAACACCGTTCTGGTTATTTGAGAACTTCGTAATGGCGCCGGACAATTGCGAGGAAGGATCAGCGCTAATAAAAATCAAGTTAGAATCTCAAGATTGTCTGTAATATTACTCTTGTTTTGATAAAGTGCATTTATGCTTTGACAGCCATTAACAATGAAATAATTCTCAATTTCTATATTTTCATCGGTTTTCTTAATCCTCTCGGCAATGATGGTGATTCTGTTATGGAAAAGTGGCAAAAGCTTTAAATGCTGATCAGAATTACTGATAGTTTTTGTAATATCACGATTGACCTTTCTATTTTTACTGAAAGGCCCTCTCACATTATAAGCAAACAGAGATTGATCTGATATACCCTTTAGATCTGACGAATTCCTTCGCTTTTACCGGGGCAATAACTGCTGTGCTCTTCATCAGAATATCCAGAAAAGCTGATAGTCCGATATATCAAATGTTGCTGGCGGAAGCATTAGGCAGCTCTCTATCAGAGGAGATATAACTATCGCTTAAGTCTGAATTCCCTAATAAACGAAGATTCGGCGTAGCATTCAAGAAGCTCTGCTCATTCCCATTAATTCACCGTTGCATACGAAATAACCAATCACGTCGTACTCAGCAATATGTTTGGCCAGATCGAGCCGTAGCAACTAAACGACCGACTTCGGCGTCACCTGCTGTATCCACGAGGTTTTCGATTGATTCCTCCAGTTTAACTTGACCCGATTGTGCCCAAGAACTCGCGAAGGCCCTTGTCTCCGACCTTAGGCTTTTCTTTTTGAAACAACTTACTCTGATAAACCTCTATCGGTTTGCTTCTGTGTTTAAATAAATTCCGGTCAATGCCTTTGTCGCCTCGCTATTACAAACGCTATCGACAGCATCAAGAGTGTCTAAGCGGAGGTAGTCTCAAAGTACCATATTAAGAACGCCGCGCTTTCGCTTCGCTTGGGCAATAAATGTTCAGAACAGCTCTCGTACAGCAGGGTAGGTAAAGTCCAGCAGCAGTTTCTCCGATTTAGATGTACAGCGCCTGCGCCGAGGCGAGCTTCCACACAGGTAGCCAACGTGTGCCAGCGTCGCCTAGAGCTAATTGTTGACGTGGCTAACACATTGTGTCCGCAACGGCCAGTAATTGTATCCTAGGAGCCTCTTGGTGTTGGCTTGCTGCTCTCGCCAAGCCTGCTTGATAGCCCTGATTCCGTTTCGGTCCAAACTCACCCAGAGCCATCGCCAAATGGAATTAGACCACCAAACTCCGGCCAGAAGCCCCGCCAATAAGACCAGAGCAACGTCAAAATTACCTTAACGGTTACCGAGAGTTTCGCCTGCAATTTTCTTGAACAACCAAGATCGGAAAAACCGAACGATAATTCCCGCTCCCGCAGTTAGCCGAAGCAGCCGAAATGCAACCCTCTCACCCAGGGCCGCCGCTTGGCACCAAAGGTGGCTTAGACTCGCGATCCTCCGTAGCTCAGTAGTCCTTGGATTGATCTCGTGCTCCACTCTATACGGTCCGTTCAACACGATAACGCAAAACTGGGTAGAATCCCATTATGACTATAGTTCTTTAGCTGGTTCAGGGCCTCTATCGACTGTATTCTTGAAGCAGTCCTACGGTCTTCTGTCAGGCGTATGATTTATTCCTCTTTACGAAAATGCAAATTCCCAACGGGACGATCATTTTCCAGCCAATAGACGCCGCTATAGACCAAGCGGCCAAAGAACTCGCTCGATCCCAATTCCGAAGCAAAAAGCTGTTTTTCTCCTCCAATGAGCCATAGAATCTTCAAATTATTCTTTGCCATCCATTCGTTCAGTGCATCTGTTTGCATCAAGGCGTAGCTTGGTCCGTATTCTTCAACGCTGGGGTCAGTGAAAACAATATCTTCTCCCACCCTCCAGTTTCCGAACTCATTTGGCACCCTTTCCATTCCAAGTTCATTAACCAATTCCTTGGCCGGCAGGTAAATCGACAACGTTTCATCTATGGAATGATCGAAGTTTCCCCGCTCCCGAGAAATATTCCGATACAGGGACAATGTGTTTTACGGGAATAAGATCATGAAAGTCAGAATCTACGTCCTGCCAATTGGATAGCTGATCGTAAACTGGATGCCAGGGATATTCACCCAGAAATCCATCGCTAATTTTGGGAATCGAGACAGTATGGGGATCAATCAAACTTTCTTTGGAGGTCTTCCTTTTTACCTTATTAAAATCGCTTTCACTTACTATGACGGAATTTATCCTGAACCAGCAATCAAGTCGCGGGGCCTTTTTATTTTTTTCGGATTTCCCTTGTTTCTGAGACCAAAAACCCCTTACAACATACCACTCTTTGATCTTTAGCAGATTTACTCGCGGTCAGGAGTTGAGAAAAATCCGGTAGATTTTCCCGATCCCATAGATAGGATTTCTGATCCTCTAACTCTTGCAATTGATCGATAGGAAAGCGGTAGGGTTGCCACCAAGTCGTCTGTTCATTGTGGAACGTCCGGTACTCGCCACTCTTTCGAAGCCAATTGGTGGGATCAATGTCACGCCTGGATAGTTGCCACGGTCCATAATAAACTCGATCTTCAAGATCACTATACCCGCGATCAATCCAGTGCATATTGTCTGATAAGTGAGCAAGAAACTCATAAAGCCCTATCCATTGGTACTTCTTGCCGACGCGTTCCATTGCACTTGCAGGGGGACCTTCGCCGCGCCCGCGTGAACAGGAGCGCTCGAATGCTGAAAACCGTTCCTTATCCCATCCCATTTTATAGGCGCGCTTGCATACCCAGCGCTGTGCCCACTTGCGGCTAAAGTCCGCAGGTCGATCATTAGCGAGGCCGGTTAGCCACCCGTAAATACTTCCTGCCCTTGACTATCGAGATTTTCTCCGATTCTGTCCAAGAACGCTTCGCGTTCGTCCCTTCTTCTTCGAATGTCTTCATCAGAAGGCCGCTCGTAATCCCCTTCGCCTTTTAATTGAGCCAGCCATTCTTCAATATTGACAGGCTCACTTTTCTCCGGCCCGATGAATGCGAGAAACTCCTCTTTAAGGTCACCATCGAGAAACTCTTCGGCAAACCGGACCTTTAACTCGTAGCCATTTTGAATCTCATCTTGATCGATAGGTGTTGAAGACCAATCATGGACACAGCTCATTGTGTAGTTCCCGAAATCGCCCGGAAATCCCATCAGTGAACTCTTGATATCTGAATAATCCTCATCGGCTGTGAGTTCGTCGATCTCTTCTTTAGTTGGATTGTCCAGGGGCCAGGCACTACTATATGGCGGCCTGAATGATTGAGGGTATCTCCCTCAGGCAACACGCCTTTCGAGAGCGCCCGTTCGAGTACGCCCCTGGCATAATCCCTGAGAAGGATGTGAGGGATAGGCTGCCCGTCCGCGAAGAGTTTGTCGAACGCAAGCTTTGCAATATCAGTAATAACTGTATCCTCTTCGATATTGTATACGGCGCGCCGTAAATAGCGGCGTATAGCCTCTCGACAAGATATAGATCGTTAACATCACAAAATTCGGAAAACAGGCCTTCGATAATCTGGGGCCTTTCAACAAAAAGGCGCACGAGCGACTTGGTGGCGCAGTCTCTTACCTTGCGGTTCGATGTTGTCAGGAACCACAACAAAACAACCGCGCATAGACGGATTCGCTCATCTTCGGCATCACGGATATCCGCCGAAACAGGCCCATTCAATCAGTGTCCGCTCAGTCGATTCATGCCCATCCTCTTCTGAGCTATCTCCCCTCGCAATACGGATAGACCAGAAATGGTCACGCTCCGCAATCTCTTTGTCTATCAGGTTTCTATGAAGAAGCCGGGCATTCCAAGGATGGTCGGGTTCGGTAGAAAGCTTAAGCAAAATATCTAACGCCGGGCTCGAATACTCCGTATTACCGACATTTTTGTTCAAGATTTCGAGCGTTCTATCAGAAACGAATCCGGTGAGCGCCAGAGAACAGTATTTTCAAATAGTTCACTGATTTGCCAAGGGGAGACTTTCGCACGTCGCCGGGTATCGAATCAATGAGTTCGATCTTAAACTTCTCGGCAATAGCGATGAACAAGGCCTCAGCTATTCCGACAACCTGATAGACGCCTCGATCCCTCAATATCTGGCCAAGAGGCTCCTCTTCATAAAATATCGTTGCGACGGTACTGCTATCATGGTCGCCGAGTATCTGCCGTGCCACGAGCACGTCACTAAACCGTTCATAGGTATAACGTATGACGGGATGACCGTTCTTATCGTCTTCGTAGGAAATATCTTCGGCAAGGACGCCTTCATGCAGAAGAAGACTGAAAAGATCATCTCCGCCCTTTTGCGGAGCGATATCAAAATCATTAATGAGCTTACGTGCATCACCGATAGGAATTCCCGAGAGATGATCGGGATAAAGCCTCGAAGAAAATCCGAGCAACGCGTTCTGCACGATTTTTTCCGCAGGGTTGTACTGCTTCCTCACTGCAATCGTATTTTCAACGCTTTCCAGGTAGAACTCGAAAAGCTGTGTTGATCCACTTAGCCCCTTTGGGAAAGACCTCTGTCCGGAGCTTCTGAGAGCTTTACAACAGGTTTTCAGAAAAAGCGGATTTGAAAATTCCGGCGCAAGAATAGGTGTATAGGCTTGGAAATCCCCTGCGCAGAGGGATACTTCTCTGCGGCGCGGTGCTCAAACCCCTGGAAACCTTGATGATGAATCTGAACGAGACAATTCTCATCGACACTATCCGGCAACATATACCGGCAATAGGTTGAACGGCAGCTAATCAGAAGCGAGATATTTTCAAACCTTGAGATATCGGACAAAAAACCTCTTATAAAATCCCGCCATTGATCGCGGCACGGCCCTTCATTAATGGCATCAATGACGATCAATGCCCGGCAGTTTCGGGCCTCTCCGGCAGCATCGATTGCCCCTAAAACCTGATTATTGCTAAATTGATGTAAGTCGAGACTTTGTCTGTACAAAATCAAGCGGGTTTCCGCCGCCGTACTGTGCCCCGAGTAAGAAAATAGTTGGCAGAGCTCTCATCCGCCCTCTGAAGCGCCAGATCGCATCGAAGGTGTGATTTCCCAATTCCCGCTTCGCCGTGGGAGGAGCGCTGCCCCTACTTCGTAAGCTTGTGCTTTACGGGATTTAAGAATTCTCTCAAGTTCTCTGAGAGGGCTGTAAAAGCTTCCCGAATAGTGACGGAAGTCTCTGCTGCCAGACTCTTCCTTAAATGTCTTCCCTTCGATCAAGTCGCGAAGGTCCCGAAACGGCTGATCTATGTGTTGCAGTGCCTCTTTCAGCATGTTCAGATCGTAACTGGCAGGTCTATTCTGCAGCCAAGTCGTTAGTAGCGCCATAAATGCCGTATATGCGCTCTCCAACCCGGTCAGGTCAATTCCATTGGCACCTTCAATCCTGTCGCTAGTGACAAACCGGATGAACCGGTCATGCTGTTCTTCAAGTTCTGCCTTCTGAGCAGAGATTTCCGACCACCAGCCATCATTGGCGCAAAGCCCGTCAAACTGCCTGGCAATCGGCAAATCTACGTGAAACTCAGGCGTGAACCGGTCACCCAGAGTCTCCCTGCTCTTTTAGAGCCAGATGGCGAAGAGTCTCTGAGCGCAGGTCCGGTTCGTTAAACCAATAAAGACGCCGCCCTGAATATCTGGGATCATCAATGGCGAGCATGGCCGTAAATTCATGCTTGCCCCAAAACTCAAACGCTATCGTTCGTCCAGCCGCAGTAGCAGATGTAGTCCACTTCTCAACGCGCGCCCTCCACTCATCCTCCACCGACGTAACCGTCTTACCGCCTTTGCCGGTCTTTCTACTATCGGTCTTATCGAGCGGCAAACAAACAACATAGGTGCTCATATTAGGATGCTTGGACAGGGCTGTTTCAAATGACTCATCAAGCTGGCCCCAGCGAGAAGAGTTCATTTCTCCCGTGAAGTACTTGGCCTGCCAGCAAATTTCACTGTCATCAACCAGAATCCAGTAGCACTCGACCCCTGCATCCCCGCCTGCGCCCTCTTTTCTTACGAACCTCTTAGCGTTTGCCGGTTTCTTCAAATGCGCTAACTGGCAAACCAGCTCTTCAAAGCCGGAGTTCTGGCTACCGTCAAAAGCGCGAATATTTGTAAAGTTAATCTCTATCATTGCTTCTTCAAAACCGCTTAAATCTTCTCGGGGTTTCGTTAAATTCAAGTGCTGAGAATTCTGAGTGGATTCTGTGGGAAGTTTGCTTGATTGCGTCCGCTTTGGTCGAAAGTAGCCGTTTGCGATTGAATCTGGCTTCCATCTAACTTAAATTGTATCTTGTGAAATTGTCGCATTCTAATACGACGAAACTGCCTATAATCTGCCGCGGATTTCGCAAGTACTTGATTTCCATAGTACTGCAATCTGCAAACCGAGCGATAACCCAGGGAGGGAACACGGCCATGGAGGCACGAGGTTAGTCCCTCCAAAGCTTAAGCAACCCGATCCCAGTACTACTGACAGATAGCCCAACAGGTTCAGTGATTGTTCCCGGTTTTCGAAGTCCTAACCTAGATGCTACCCCCCTGAAGACCAGTCCGCTAGTCCTGCCAAAATCCAATGAAGCGTTTGGCGTTCAACTCAGTGTAGGCCGCACCGTGTGCTGGATGTTGCGATGGCCCAGGTAATGTTAGCGCCCTGGTGTCCTGGCCGTCATTGGCCAGTGCAAGCTAAGGCGTGGCGGAGCATGTGCGGATGGACCGGGAACGCCAGGCCCGCGGCCTGGCCGGCCCGCGCCACCAGCTTGCGCACGTTCGACGCCGTCATCGGGCCCCGGCGCTCGGTGACGAAGACATAGGGCGTAACCGGGTAGTCTCGCTTCAGTCGTTGCAGGGCGCGCAGTTCCGGGCCGCGCAGCGGATGCGGATGGCGTGCCGTTGGCGGCGGGTGACATAGAGCAGGCCCTGTTTCAGATCCACCTGTTCCTGAGCGAAATTGACCAGTTCCGACACGCGCAGAGCATGACGGTAGGCCAGCAGGATCAGGGTCGCGTCGCGGTATTCCGTGCCGGCCAAGACTTGCCGCCGCCTTCTGCAGGGCCTGGACCTCGTCGGCGGTCAAGACTCGCGGCTGCGGGTTCTTGGCATTTGTCCGACGGCGGGGTAACTCTCCCGAACGGTGGTTGGTGGAGGGGTACCACATCTGCTGGCTTGCCCATTTTTGCGTGCCTCTTCCTTCGGTACTTTCCCGTTATCGGCTCATTTCGGGAAAGTTAATGATGGCTATCCCATGCTTTGTGTTTTGTTACATCTGCGTTAGATTACTGCAAGCAGTCAACGAGCGCAAGCCATGCCGCCGAAGAAAATCGCCACCCTCAATCTCCGCATCGACCCGGGGCTCAAAGAGGCCGCCCGCGAGGCCGCCAACCGGGACCACCGCAGCCTGGCGAACTGGATCGAGCTGCTGATCCGGGAGCGATGCGAACAGCTCGGGATCCCCATTCCAGAGCAGCAGGCCCTGTTTGAGGGCGAGACAGAAGATCCAAAGGGTAATAGCACTAAGAAGGTGACAAACCCATGAGCGAGATACCGGCCACCTACGCCCTGACACGCGATTCGCAAGGTTGTACGGTTGCCCTCTCACCGTACCGTATTCCTGGACGGTGATAGGCCGTCGACCGCCGGCAACTCGGTGGACGATTACAATCCTGATGAGCCTGTACAGCTCGGCCCTTCGGCAAAGGTACTCCCGTTTGAGCGCCTGACTCAGACAGGCGGCATATGAATGCCGGCAGGTACAAATCTCATCTCGAACTGGCTGCCTACCACGAAGCCGGCCACGCGTTGATTGCCCTCCAGCAGGGCATCTTCGTAGAAAGCGTGGCCATCTCCAGGCGCCATCGAGGAGCCGGCGAGACCCTCGGTTTCATGCCATTCCACGCACACGGATCTCACCCCCTCGCCTGGCAACATCCGCGCAGCCTGGTTACGAACCTTCAAGAACCGAAGTACCCGGATCCGGTCCTGCTGGCGGGCCCGCTGGCGGAGGCCAGGTTAAGGCAAACCGCTGCGCTGGGCGCGTCTGGACCTGGTGGCCGCCGAGCACGAGTTCAGGTTTCTTCAGGCGGCCCGATGACTACCTGTCACGCTACTGCCGCCTGCCGGAAGATAGACACGATACCCTCCTGGACCAGCGCGACGGCGCCAGACGCGCCGCCTGATTGCTTATCCGAAATACTGGCTGATGATCCGGTTACTGGCGGAGGAACTGATGGAACACGGCAGTCTTACGAGCAAAAACATCGCAGGCATCATCGGCCGCGGCGGCAATGTCACCGGGGCCGGTGGGTTCACGGGCATGGTCATCAAACTACCGCACAACTGGTGAGAAAAATCCGGCAAGTGAAATTGAGTTCGGTGCATTACACTTTCAGCGCGGCTGGTACTGAGGTCAGACACAAGACGGATCCCGCAAGTAGCCCAGGACGATAATGTCGGCAACCCAGTGATGGACTTCGTGACAAGCACTATGGGAAGGAAAAGCACCACGACTTATCGGGACGAATGATGAGCACACTTGAACATGCCATTGCCTTGGCAGCCAAGGCACACGAAGGACAGGTCGATAAAGCCGGTGCCCCCGACAATATCCACCCGCTCCGAATGATGCTACGCCTGGATTCAGAGGCAGAGCGAATCACCGCTGTCCTCCACGACGTGGTAGAGGACTGCGAGGGCTGGTCATTCGAACGCCTTCGTCAGGAGGGCTTCTCGGAAGAGATTATGACAGCCGTCATGTGCGTGACCAAGCGCGACGGCGAGACCTACGATGATTTCGTCTCCCGAGCAGCGGCCAATCCCATAGGACGACGGGTCAAGCTGGCTGACCTTTATGACAATTGCGATCAAAGCCGGGATCAACAACCCTACTGAAAAGGACTACGCACGTATCGAGAAATATCGGAAGGCGATAGCATTGCTGGAGGCTTGTTCATAAAAGCAGCAGATTACAGTCTGCCAGGAATATTGCTCGATTCGTGCCATGTCGGAAACCAAGATATGAGAAAGGAAAAACGGCAGTCTATGACCAAGCAGAAGCCCTCGACAAATCTTCCCTGCCGAACAGACGCTGCCCCCGTTTGGGAACGGTCACATCCATCCGGTAGCTTCAAGCAGACGTTGAAGGAACAGCAGAAGGCCGAGATTGAGGAGGGCAAACGCAACGTGGGGATGACGGCAACCGCGTCATGATCGTAAAATAGACTGGTTAACGACCTGTAATTGAGGATCTCCCTCCATGAAGTAGCAACCATGGTATATGGCGACCTGCTTTGGTTACTTGGTTTCCATACCCTGCGCATTCACCATGGATAAACTTATAATACCAACGTGAAACCTCGGGAGTTTGCAACGTCGGTAAAAGCTTTATCTGACTCCATCTGGTGCGCGGTGCACTCAATCTCTGACGGTATAGCCTGTACACCTTTTCTGTGGTTATATCTGCAGTCATTTGTTCCGTGGGACAAGGTAGCATTCCCTGCTGACGATCAATTTCAAGCTTCTGGATCTGGATGTCTGATCGCCATGGGCTACCTCCGTCCCTTCATGGTCTGGCTTGACAAATACAACGATCACAAACTGTCTATCCTGCCGCTGGCAACCGGTATCTTTGCAGTAATGCTCAATCAATATGTCATCACCCTCGTTGTCGAAGTCGATCAGCGTTGCAATGTGTGGTCCTTGCCGTGAGCTACAGTCCTCCAACTTCGTACGCGCTGTTCAATCGCCATGCTTCGCCTCCAGCTCCGCTACGGTTTCTCCAGTTCGTCTTGATTCCGACCACCCGGGCCTGCGTCACCAAGGCGGTATAGCATTGAGGCTGCATCGCTTGGTGCAATATCGCCTTTTCCCATTGCTGCGATCACCTGTTTGCCCTGTTCAGTCAGTGTTCGACTTGAATGAAATCGGCACGAGCAAATATGACGGGATGTTTATCAGGCCATGCAATTTCGCTTTCGCCAGGCAAGCCGATACAGCCGCAGCAGGCTGGCCTCGTTCAAGCGCCAGTTTACGAGCCTGCTCAATCTGATCAGACAACTTGTCGATTGTGAGGTCATGGCGCTGTTGGTGTCCCTGCCGCAGCGTATCGATCTCGGCGATCTTGCGGTCGTCCAGCAGGGCCTTCGCGCTTCGATTGATCGTCGCAGGCTTCATGTTGCCGGTCTTATAGATGGCACGATATGCCGCCGAGGCATCGCCCAGCTCGACAAATTCTGCGGCAAAACTTCTCCTGTTTCGGGGTCAGCTTCACAGATTACCCCCACTGTCCGGCATTACATTAATGCTTGCCCGCCTATACAGGATTTGTGCAACCACATTCATACCGCTGACGTTATCGATACGATTCTTGGCATTGCTGATCTGTTTTTCAACGGCCAGCATATTTTTCTCCAGTTATGCGGCGTCTGCGCTATCGTTTCTCTAACTCTTCAAATCGCTGGAATCGACCTCGAAACATGAATCCAAACAGCCACCTGACTTGTCCAACTCTGTTCTTCAGAAAACCGAACTCCACTGCCAGCGAGTCATCGAACTGAGTCTTGCTTTTCTCATCGTCCATGATGTCGCGACGCTGGGCGTGCAGCATGAGAACCACATCCGCATCCTGCTCAATGTCGCCACAATCACGTAAATCGGATAATTGCGGATGTCGATTTTCGCGCTCCGAGTTTCGGTTGAGCTGCGCCAGTGCCATGATTGGAGTATCAAGACGCTTGGCGAGCCTCTTCAAGGTTCTGGAGACTGGCGCCCAGCCGTTCGCGTTGATTGTTGCCAGGCGCTTCGACGAGGCCGATGTAATCGATGATGGCCAGGTCGATCCACGCTCGCGCCGCCAGCGGCTGATCCTCGCCTGAATACCCTGCAGGGTGGTCGTATCTGCGTCCAGCCAAAAAGGCAGCTGACCGACAGCTTGATTGGTACATTCACGCTTGCCGGCGGTCGTGACTGCATTTACCTCGCCCTGCATCATCAACCCGAAATCGACTCTATGGCGGCAGGCCAATGCGCGGGCGGCGAGTTTATCGGTGCCCATTTCGAGCGTACACGATACCGATCGTATCCACGTCTGGGCGGCATGAAGCGCAGTCTGCAGGGCGACGCGGTTTTGCCGACCCCGGGCCGGGCAGCAACAACCAGTAGTCTAGGACCCAGCAATGTCATCACCTGATCCAGCGATGGCAGGCCGCTGGGGATCCCACGCCAGCGTTACCCGATTCACGACGGCGTTCCATCTCGCCCAGCAAATCAGGCCCTGCTGCACCGCCTCCGCCGCGGATAGGACCACGGCATGCCGCTGGCCGAGACTGTCGAAGGTGTGCTGGTGCTTCCGCGATTGCTTCAGCCGGCTCACGGCCGTCCTTGCTCATTGTCGCAGCAGCCAGGTCATACCCGATGCAGGCCGCTTCGCGCAGCAGGGAGCATTCGCGGACGATAGTTGCGTAACTACGGACGTTGACGGCGCTGGGGATGCTCCTCGGCGAAGGCGGCGAGGAACTCCTTGCTACCGCCGCATCGTCGAACTGGCCGTTATTGTCCAACCATTCCGATAGCGATATCACATCGGCAGGGCTTGCCGTCGCCGATTAGACTGCCGATGGCCTGGAAGATGAGGCGGTGATCCTCTGCGGTAGAAATCCTCCTCGTGCAGGAGATCGGCGATTTCATCCCAGGCGCGGTTGTCGAGCATCAGGCCGCCGAGCACGGACTGCTCGGCCTGAACGTTATGCGGGCGGGATTTTTCGCTGGCGCGCTCACGCGATATACCTAACCTTGGGCGTGTCATCCTTCGTAAGACCATTGCTTGGTAACTCGACCCCAAGGAGGCCAACGTATTGTTCAAATTTTGTTGCGTTGAATATCGTGGCAAAGGGGCTAGTACTCGGCCATGGCCGGATTGTCTTTCCATAGTTGCACCCGCTGATTCAGAACCTGCCGGCATCTGCTTGAGCGTAGCGCCACCCTTCAGCCGTGCTGTCATAAAACCCAGATTGGCATCTGTGTGCTGGAAGTTTCGGCCGGCCTTCTCGTTCAGATAATTGAATAAATTCTCAACTGCAGAACGGCGATATTCCTTGCCGTTCGATTTCGGTGGTGCAACGTCGGGCTTGCCCGACGTATCCATGATGGTTCCTGATGGTTTTATTGATGGTTCAGTGGGGCATGGCGCCCTGACCCTCTGCGCATCGCGCGCCCCTGACCCGTGGATCGCACGCCCCTAGGGGCGTGGTGCCTTGGGGGGTTCTCTGCCCCAGCACCTGCGTCATGCCCCTATCGGTATTTAACGTATAGATCGTGGTATCCATTCCGCGCGTAGTGCGTTGCAAAAAACCGCCAGATTCCAGAATACGGCTCAGGACACGCATAATCGTGCGCCGATTGAGACCACATTTACGTGAAAGATGGGTCAGCGACGGCCAGGCCCTAAATCCTCGTCATTCGCGTGGTCGGCTAGTGCAAGCAAAACTAGCTTATCTGTCGCGGTTAGCTGCTGGCGCCAAGCCCAAGAGATGCAGCGGACGCTCATGCTTCACGCCTTTGGCTGTCGAACAGCCCAGCCTGTACAGAGTTAGAGGGAAATGCTCATAGCGCTAGCCTCCCCGAGCTGGACGGCCCGAGTCATTAAGCCACGAAAGGCAGGTTTTGCAGACACGGCCTTTGGCAAAAGGCAAGCGGCTTGATGAAGGCGACTTGAGGGTACATAATTACTAGGCTTAATCATGCTGACTCGTCTCTCCTTTCGAGGTTTTCGAGCGCTTTTTTGACTGCGCCTCTCGTGTGCGCTTCGTGCCTTTGGTTATTTGAGTTGCGCATGGCCAGATTCCCTTTTTTCGCCAGCGCCATAACGTTGGCGGAGACACTTTTAGAATTTCTAGGATTTCAGCATCTGGTAGAAACCGCTCGATCATGGCTCCTCCATTTCAACGATTATCAACCGATGCAATGAGATTACAGCAGAAATCGGCAGGATCGCCCGTAGCGACAAAACAAAAAATTACCGCACGTCTGGAGATAGGTAGGGAAGGATAAAGAATGCTCTGAGTTTATGAAAAACGGCGCTTTTTCCGTGCGCGCTCGATTCTTCTGCTGAAAGCTCGCCTTTCTCGGATAGAGGTATTCCTAGCTCATCCAGTATTCTTTGTAGACGCCATTTGGCAAGCAACGATTGACGGTCAGACCTTCTGCTCTTAAGTTCGCCCGCATACTGGTGCCAAGCGTCCAAAGAACCAACCCAACGATCAACGTCGTTTCGCTATAGTTATCCTCGAGCAACTTATCCTTTTCATGTCGGGCATGGACACCATCGATACGACTAAGTGCCCGTCTGAAAGAGGCCTGAACATCCCTCTTTTTCTGTTGATTCCGTTTCAAGACACCTTTGCTCTACTCGTTGATAATGCCTTTACGTTTCCGTGGCCTGCCCGGAGGTGGATTCAGTGAGTCTAACGCTATTAAATTGATGCTCAGTTAATAATGATTCACGAAGTTCATCTGATTCCCAATCCTTGGCCGATTTGCCCAGAACGATTCATGTCTGGTGTCTTGATGAAGCGCCAAAGAAGCAAAAAATTCAGTGAAACCGCCATTACCCACCCATACTGAAAAGACCGCGTCTAGCTTCTGCTCTGATGGGCTACGCCCACCCTTCTCCTCTAGTGCCTTCTGAATGAGGTACGCCCACAATCGCAGGCCGAGCAACACTCGCAGCTTTACGCGTCACATACTTGGCACCCTTTCAATGTTGTGCTCTTGGGTCACGCGACACCTCCAATGTATCCAACAGGCCAGGCCGTCCAGGGCGGCCGTCTTCGGCCCATTGCCCTAGACCGGCATGATCAGTAATCGCCGCTTCCGGCGCTGCTGCAGGTGGCGCAGCTCGTCCTGCATATACACTGCCTCGACCTCTCCAGTACACCGATCCAGACGGCAAACAAACACCACGCTTTATGCGACGGCTCAATATCGTATCGTGCCATCCATGTGGCTCCGGCTCCCGTCAGTGCGGCGACAATCTGGAGAGGATTATCCGCATCACAATGCTGACTTACGCTTCATTCTGGCGACGTTCTTTCGCGGCCGGATGACCAGTTCGAGATAGTAATTCCATGTACTGAGTGCCCTCCGCTTCTCAGGCAGGGTCAGCAGCGGTCATAGTGCTTGGCCGACACGTCCTGCAGGGTATGGTTCTGGATCCGGTCCGCAGCGCCTTGTCGATGCCGGCCCGACCCATCTCGGTCTTGACCATGCGGCGGATGTCTCGCGGTGTGAATTTCCGTAGATCCTCCTTCTCGGCGCCGGGCGTCGCAGAACTCCCGCCGCCCAGCCGGGGTCCACTGGTGTCGCTGGAGGTGCGGTGTTGATCCTTTACGGAGGGCCTTGCCGCGCTTGGCCGGGAACAGGTATTCACAACCTTCCGGTGAGCTGGTCGAGTTCCTGCAGGACCTCGAAGCGCAACGGCGTTCAAGGGCGCTATGCGGTCCCGTCCATTCTTGGAAATATTTCTCATCGATCGGAAGGATCTTCCCATTACTGTCCACGTCTGCTTTGGCGACCTTCAGAAGCTCACTCGAGGCGCTGGCCACCCGCTGGCGAGGGCTGCGCTCTCACAGCCGGCTCCAGCGATCAGGCGCGAACTTGGAGAGTTCGGCCCGGGTTAGCGCGAGTTCCTCTACGGCGGTGATGACGTGCTCACCGACCCGCTCGAATATCAGCCTGCTTCGGGACGAACGGCCACGGGGTTGTTGAGATTCGAGTTGGCGCCGCCTCCGGCGTGTAGCTGCGGCGGATTGTTGTCCCCCTGCCAGGCCACGCTGGAACGCGGCGTGCAGGTAGGACCGGACTCGATTCGTATGCGTTGTTACACCCTTGTCCAGCATCCGGCCAAGGATCGTTCGTACATTGTCGGCCTCGATCTCACTAGCCCTCCGCTTCAGCAATTGGGGGAACGGATGGCGTAACGTAACGTTTCGAGGTGAGGCTGAAACCGACTTATAGGTACGCTTGCCATTTGCCTCCATATTGGCCAGGTATGAATCTAGCAACTGTTCGAAGTTACCCTGACGCTTCTCGGCCTCGATCTGGCGGTGACGCTCTTCCTCCAGCCGGCGTTCCTCTTCCTGGACGATCTTCGGGTCTTCTCCCCTCTTCACCAGGTCGGAGAGTTCCAGCGCCCGGTCCCGAGCCTCAGCCAGCGAGAATCCCGGCTGTCTCGCGCTTTCCTTGTAACGTCCGATCCGGATCAGCAGCCGCTCTGATTTACCCCCACTATTGCGGAAGTACTGAAAGAAAAAGTTCTTCACCCCGTCGGGGCGGATCTCGATCACGAGTCGGCCGACGCCTCGGCGTCCTATGTTCTCAGCACGCCTGTAGCGCTTGTCGCGTGTTTCCATGCCCCGGATGGTGCTGTCGTTCCACATAGGCGGCCCCTCAGTCCGTACGCGGCTCTGGTGTCAGTTATGCTGGCAGTTAGCGCTCTGCTGGCAGTTATGCTGTCAGTTAGCATTTTAACACAATGAAATCGGATGAACGAGAAAGGAATGTCTGAGAGCCGCTCTCAGACGGGCCTTTCAACGGGGCGAACTGAATCGATGAAATTTTATGAAAACTGATGAAACCGCCTGAAATGGTTATATGTACGGACTCTGACTCCGTCAGTGGAGGTTCGAATCCTCCTCCCCCAGCCATCTGATAACGATACATCCATGAACGTAAGCCGCCTTTTGGCGGCTTTTTCATTTCTGCGTTGCTAATCATGCCCCTTTGAAAACATAAAGGGTTCACAGTTTGGCTTGAATACCCTATTAGGGGTATATCCGAAGCTGGTAATCTATCAATAATTAGAGTTGAGTCATATTTGCATTTGGGCGGGAGGGGAAACCATGAGCTCGGCAGTAGCAGTCATTATCTGGACTTTACTCACTATCATCGCCGGTTTATCGGCGTTGCTGCTCTATGCGGTATTCGGCGTGATCAGTGCCATCAAAAAGCTGAACGGTGAACAGAAGGTCACCAACAGCCTGCTTCGCGAGATAGTTCGAACACAAACCGATCCCGATGCCAGAACAACTTTCAAGCAATAGCAGAGACTGAAGTGACGTCCGGAAGTCCCGGGTCCTTGCCCGCATGGATCATCGCGCGGCGCTACCGTGAACCCGGCCCGGAGACGCCGCTGCTGCAGGCCGGGGAGCTTATATAGAGGAGAAGGTCTGAAAACAGACCCGGGCGACCACGTTCTTCTCGGCCGGTCCGTGTCAGTAGCGGATACCTCGAATTTTTCGCTGCTTCTGACAGTTTCAGCTTGAGTTTACAGGCTCTTAGCTCAGCGGCGCGATCCCATCGCCGCAAACTGCAGGATCGAACTTGAGCCGATATTCAATAATCGCCTTGTCCGCATGTCCGTCCAGGCTATAGAGACCGCTCAGAATACTCGATACCCCCGGTGATCCATTTCCTACCTTGTCATCAGCTTGCCACTGGTTTTTCGATAACGATCGCCAAGACGGCCGGTTATCTTCTACCAGGACATATCACACCAATAAAGTTAGGGAACCTCTGAATAATCCCCGCATGTCGTTTTCGACCGACGATGGTCAGAAATCCTTGTTCCGCACCGGAGGGATCTTTCAGAAGTATCCGCTACGCTCGCGGACGCCTGCGCGGCAATTCCCGGCTGCGCTCGAATGACAAATGCTTCAGAGCCTCCTTTAGGTAATTGCGGTCGAATGCGGAAACCTACTGATGAGCGCATCCCGGATATGCGCAGTTTTCGTACAAATGCACAGACAGGCACCAACATTGCGATGCCGTATTCTATCTCACAACATACCGGCCAACAGGGTGGCAATTCCCAGAAAACTGAAGAATCCTGCGATATCTGTCACAGTCGTCAGAAATATGGATGACGACTGGGCGGGATCCTGGCCAGCCATTGTAAGCAAGATCGGGATTCCGGCACCCGCCAGACCCGCGACCACCAGGGAAATCGTCATGGACAACGCCAGCACCAGCGCCAGACCGACGGAACCGCTCCACAGGCCGGCACAGACTGCAGCGACCACAGCAATGGCCACGCCGTTGAAAAATCCTACATTGATTTCCTTGAACAGCACACGGCGCCACTGGCGAGGGCGGAGCTCGCGCAATGCCAGACCGCGCATGGTCACGGCCAGCGCCTGAGCACCGGAGTTTCCGGACTGGCCGGCTACAACCGGCAGTAATACCGCCAGCGCGGTATAGGCGGCGATAGTATCCTCGAACAGGCCTACAACAGAGGCAGCCAGAAATGCTGTAACCAGGTTGACATGCAGCCATGGCAGGCGCTTGCGTACCGAAAACGCCACGCTGGAGAACGCCCTCTCGTCCTTGCTTACGCCCACCGCGGTGCTCGGATGTCGGCGCCTGCATCCGCCGTATCGCGGCATCCATCAGGGCGTGATATCGAACTACACCGATAAAGCGCTGATCAAAATCGACGACCGGTAGATCGGTCATACTGTGCTGCTCCAGCAGTTCCACGATCTCTTCCTGTGATGTCAGTTCCGAAACGATTGCGGGGATCTTTGCGCATCAGCTTTCAGCAGGCCGCTAGTATCACTGTTCAGCCAGTGCCAGATCCTGCGCTATATCCGACCATGCCGATAAGGCGCCGTTCCTCATCGACTATAAAAATAAGGCGGAAGCCACGCTGTTTCTGGGCCCGCAGTCTGGCCAGTGCCTCGGTCACTGTGAGTTCCGGCCTGAAATAGGAAATCCGGCTGTCCATGAGCGCACCGGCACAGTCCGGTGGATAGGCGAGCACCTTGCGCAAATCATCCGCGACTGCAGGTGACAGACGCTCAAGCATCTGATCCAGCCGCTCGCTATCCATGCCACGCAGCAGCAAAGCCGAACGCGTCGGTTCCAGACGATCCAGTATCATGACCGTCAGGTGATCATCAAATGCCTTGAGTACCTGACGGCCGATTTCAGGCGATAGGCGATCCCAAATCCTGAGAGTCTCATCTACCGGCAATGACTTCAGGATCGCGACAATCTCATGCAGCGGCAAGTCTTCAAGACGCCGGGCAACCTCGGCCGGATAGCGCCGGACAAAATCCCTGTGCAGGCTGGTCAGGGATTGTCCGCATCATCATTCATCTGCCTTCTCCCGTTTATTTCGCTCCACTGCATTCCGGTATCGGAAACCCCACTGAAAATACCGGCACAGGCATCCCAGATCAGTTCACTCAGCGCCAGCGCGGTTTCAGAAAGTGCATTATCGTTCTTGCCGTGCTGATTCAAATGCCCAAGTGCCTTGTTCAAAGAGCTTTGGTGTAAAACGCCGAGAAAACGGCGGTTGTGATCAACCACCGGCAACTCACTCTGCCCGACCACGCATCATCATAATACATGCTGTTCAATGTTGAACGTGCCGTAACAATGTTGTTCACTTTATGCATCAGTTCCCCGGCCAACTGCTGCTCCCTTGCGAAAACAGATCCCTTACATCCAGCGCACCTGCAAAGATGTGGCTTCTGTCAGTTATATACACGGCATGCAATAATTGATTCTTGAAAAGTCGCATATTGAGAATATTGACTACCGGCATTTCCTTATGCACCGATAGCACATTCGGATCCATGATCGAACCGACCGTATCCCCAGGATAACGCAGTACCATCCGCAATCCGATCCAGTTACTTGCTGGAAGATGATTAACAACCTCATGTCGCTTTGTCTTGTCCAGTCTGCGCAATATCATACCCGCCATATCCGTATCCAGATGCTGCAGGATATCCGCCACCTGTTCCGGGCTGCTGCAGGCCAAACATGCAGCAGCAAGTGCAGGTGACAATTCGCGCACGATGCTGGCACTGATACCTGCGGGCAGTTCTGTCAGAAGATCTGACAGCTCTGATGGAGAAAACGACTCCAATGTACGGGCCGCATTTGGGATGCGCATTGAGAAGACCGATTGTAAATGCGCTATGTTTCATCGTTCGTATCCTCATCCAGCAGGATACTGGCATTTTCATTAAAGGATTTTGAAGGTATAACAATACGACCTTCTGCCGTGTCAAGGATGACTGCGGTTGGAGTGATCTCCAGAATACTGCCTTCTGTGTCGTTTATGCGTATGCGTTGACCGATGCGATAAAGCTTGCGCACATAATGAGTTGAAATGATATTGGTGACCGTTAGACTCGCGCCAAGTCCAAAGGACAGTGCTATAGCGGCAAAAAAGGCTGCCACTGCAATAACCATGATCTGCTCGACGACGCCTACATCCAGACCGAGATGCTGAAATGCAAGAATTACGGCAATAATCAGAATAATCAGGCGCGCCAGCGCGGCCAACAACTCAGTCTGTTCAAGACCGATACTGGCCGCTGATACACGCACATAATCACGCACATAATCACCGAGCAGAATGCCGACCACGATGATCAGCAGCGTTACCAATACAGCCGGCAGAAAAGCAATTAATTTGTTCAGCCATTCGGTCAGGCCGGGCAGGCTGAGAACCTCAGCGGCAGCAGCGGCAAAGAACAGTATGGTCAGCCAGAAGACAATCCCCGAAATAATCCGGCTGACCGGCCAGCGCAGGGACAGGTTACTGCCGAGACCGAAGCGGTGATAGAGACGGTCAATGCCGCTGCCAAGCCGGAGTATCAGCCAGCGCAGCACCCAGGCCAGGCCAATACCGACGAGGAGCAAGACCACAGCTCCCAGCAGGCTGGGTATATAATTGCCCAGTGTGCGGACGAAATTATCAAAGCTTTCTGTCAGCAGGCTGGAATATTCGTGCTGTAATTATCCATACACGCCCTCCCGGGTTGCGAACCGCTATTTAAGCATCCCAGCGCAAAGCTACGCTACTGGCAACACCGGTTCATCGCCATACCACCGCTGTGTGATAAAGGCTTTCCATCAACAAAGGGCTAATCTGATTCATTACCCGCTTACGCCGTTAGCTTCAGTGCTTTTCCCCCTCCATTTATTCCTGCGCATTCTGGCAGCCTGCATTCTGCTGGGCGGGCCGCCGGCCGCCCTGGCGGACGACGACGGAACACCCGCCGTCGAGGTTCGCTTCGAGGGAGTCGACGGCGCCGTAAAAGACAATATCTCTGCGGCTGTCACGCTTTACCGCCAGCGCCAGGAGGCGCTGACCGAAATCCCGGGTTCGTTTCCTGCACCGCCGGGCACCCGAGGAAATACGCCAGGCAATGAAAGTCTTCGGGTATTACTCCCCCGAGGTCAGTGCGGAACTGGAGGAGACGGGAGACGGCTGGCTGGCGGTTTATCAGATCGAACCCGGCAAGCCGGTGACTATTGAAGGAATCGATATCACCATCACCGGGGCCGGTGCCGACAGCGAAGAGTTCCGGCAATTACGCCAGGACAGCCCATTCGCCAAGGGCCAGCGGCTTGAACATCAGGTATACAGTGATTACAAGAATCGTCTGTCGCGCCGCGCCAGGGAGCTGGGTTATTTCGATGCCCGTTTCATGACGCATACCCTGCGGGTCAATCCCGACAAACACCGCGCCGCGATTATACTGGAATTCGATACCGGTCCGCGCTATCGCTACGGCCCGATTAGTTTTACCGAGACACCGTTCAGTGACGAGTTTCTGCGCAACTACATCCCATTCAAGGAGGGTGAACCCTATTCCAGCCGGGGCCCACTGAAACTGCGTGAAGCCCTGCTCAACAGTGACATGTTCAGTACTGTCGAAGTCCGGCCGGATGAGACCGCGGGCGATGAGCTGGAAGTGCCGGTGGAAGTGCGGCTTGAACCGCGCAAGCCGCATCGTTACAGCGCCGGCGTCGGTTTCGCCACTGATACGGGGCCGCGTCTCAGCCTGGGCTGGAACGCGCGGTACCTGAATGAACGCGGCCATCAGTTCAGCTCGGAGCTGCAGGTCTCCCCGGTCACCAGCAATCTGAGCGGTACTTATCTCATGCCCTACTTCCGCAACCGGCCGGCGGACATCGGCCTGCGCACGGCATTGAAAAATGAAGACACGGACACGGCCAACAGTCGCAGCGGTCAGGCAACGCTGTTCCAGAACCGGACACGCTGGGGCTGGAACGAAACGCTGTCGGCCTCCTATCTGGTCGAGGATTTCAAGATCGCGGGCGAGCGCGAGCGTGACACCAGCAAACTCCTGATCCCCGGTGTCAACTGGCGCAAAAGCTGGTCCGATGATCCGGTGTACGCCCAGCGGGGCGGCCGGCTTAGCCTGGATCTCAAGGGCGCGGCCGAACCACTGTTATCCGACACATCGTTTATACAGGCACGCATTTCCGGCAAATATGTGCGCGCACTCGGCTTTCGTAACCGGCTGCTGGCACGACTGGAGTTCGGTGCTACCGGTGTTACGGATTTCGACGACCTGCCCGCTTCCCTGCGTTTCTATGCCGGCGGTGATAACAGCGTCCGCGGCTATGATTATCAGTCCTGGGCCCGAGGATGACAATGGCAACGTCATCGGCGGGCGTTATCTGATCGTCGGCAGCATCGAATATGAACAGTTCGTTTACAAGAATTACGGCGTAGCGGCCTTTGTCGATTTCGGCAATGCAGTGAACGATCTATCGGACCCGCTGGAAGTGGGTACCGGTGTCGGCCTGCGCTGGCTGTCTCCCGTGGGCATGATCAAAGTCGATATTGCCGCCGGTATTACGGCAGACAATACACCCATCCGCCTGCACATTTCCCTGGGTACCGACCTGTGAGACTGCTCAGCTTCATTGTTACCGGCCTGCTCTTGCTGATCCTGTTGCTGTTGATACTGGCATTCACACCGGCAGGACTGCATGGCGGCATCTGGATGGCAAAACGTGTACTGCCAGGCGAACTGACAGTGACAGACGCAGCCGGGCGGTTGGCGGATCAGTCCACATTCGGCCGGTTGCAGTTACCGTGACGCGGACCTGGATGTGGTGATGACCGATGCTGTTTTCAGCTGGCGGCCGCTGGCGCTGACGCGGGGGCTTGTGGACATCCAGTCGCTGACGGTCAGCCACTATCGATATACACCGCACCGGCAGCAAGGCAGACGATACGGCCGCGCTCCCGGAGCTCATGCTGCCGTTCGCCATACGGCTGCACAAACTCGACATCAGCCGCATGCACATAGGCCAGGCGGACGCCCCGACGCTGGTGCTGCAGGATGTCACCGCCAGCTCACATACACAGGATTCAACGCTGGTCATCACCAGTTTCAGTCTGAACGGGAATATCAACGACAATCACTTTCAGCTTACTGCCAGCGGCCGCCTGCAGCTTATCTCCCCCTGGCAGCATGAGCTGGAGTCGGCATTCGATCTGTCACTGCCGGGACAACCGGCTATCAGTGGCCGGGCGGCAAGCCGGGGCGACGCCGAGCGACTGAACCTGACTGCCGGCACAAGCGCACCGTTCAGTACCGAACTGCGTCTCATGGCCAGTAACCTGCTGCGCACACCCGACTGGCAGGCAACGCTGACAACCCGGCAGGCGGATCTGTCACCCTGGCTGGATACCGATACACCGGCAATCCTGACCGCCGATATCGACGCCGGGCGGCACCGGCGCCGATATCCGCGCTGATGCGGATATGGAACTGGCCGGTGGCGTGGAAGCCGTCATCAATACCCGTAGCCGGCTGCGGCTTGAAAGCGATAATCGCCTAGGTATTCAGTCACTGGTACTGAACAGTCCGGCCCAGGGGCTCGAACTGAACCTGGCCGGTACCCTGGATTACCAGGATGTCCCGGTGCTGGACATTCACCGGCGACTGGGCCGTGGCGACGGCCGGCGGCATCCGCGGCAACCTGGCAGTGGCCGGATCGGCCGATCATTATGATCTCGAAATGACGGCCCGGACCCGAGAGCCGGCCACTTCCCGCTGGCTGCTCAAGGGACGGGGCAACAGTCAGTCAGTCGATATCCACAGCCTGAGCGGACAGCTGCCGCAGGGCAAAGTCAGTGCCGAGGGGCGGCTGGAGTGGCACGACGTACCGGCACTGATGCTACAGGGTGACTGGCAGGACGTCGTCCTGGCACTGCCGGATCGGGAACTGCAACTGCCCGGCGGCAGCTTCAGTATTGAGGGCACGCCCGAACACTACACGCTGACAACGGCGGGCAGTCTGCAGGCCGAGGCATTGCCGGCAGTCGACTGGCAGGCCGAGGCCAGTGGCGATCAGAATCGTTTGTCGATCGATAAACTGCGGCTGTCGCTGCTTGAAGGGGAGATTACCGCGAGCGGACGCGCCGGCTGGACACCGGCGCCGACATTGGATGCCGATATCCGCCTGCAGACGGTCAATCCCGGCAGTTACTGGCCGGACTGGCCCGGGCAGTTGAGCGGCCAGACAAGCCTGAGCCTGCAACGTAAACGGGACAGCTGGCACGCCGCGGTTGACGGACTGCAGCTTGAGGGCCGATTACGTGACTATCCGGTCAAAGCGACCGGCACCGCTTCAACCGACACCAATGAATATCACGTCAGGCAATTGCGGGTAACGGTGGCCGATTCGCATCTGACCGCCGATGGCCGCCTCAGCCGCGACAGTCAGTTGACATGGGAATTCAAATCACCGGACCTGGAACAGCTCATACCCGACGCCGGCGGCGAGGCCGAAGCGACCGGCAGACTGGGCGGTGACTACCGGCAACCCGAACTCATCGCCACCGTATCCGCCGGCGATCTGAACACCCCGTGGCTGGAACTGGTCCGTCTGGATGCCGATATCGATATCCGCGCGGCACAGGATCGCTTCAGCGTCGCAATTGACGCGGCGGGCCTGCAGCTGGACCGGCAGACGATCGACAGTGTCACCGTCAACGCCGGCGGTGGCCTGGACCGGCACGAACTCGAGACAACGCTGGAATTCGATGGGCGCAGCCTCAGCCTGGCGGGCGGCGGCCAGTGGCGCGAGGGTGTCTGGTCGCTGGATCTGGATGAAGGTCATTACCGCGGCGCCGCAACCGGTGACTGGCAGCTGGAGTCACCGCTGCAGATCGCGCTCAGCGACAACAGCGTGCAGTCACCCGAGCACTGCTGGCAGCAGCAGGCGGCGCGCCTGTGCCTGGCGGCCGGCTGGCAGCGGGCGGGCGCATGGCATGGCCGCTTCGACCTGGGCAATTACGCCATTGCCGAACGCACCGGGGCATTGACCGACGCGGTACCGCCGATAGACGGCGAACTCGCGGTTACGCTTGAGGTGCGCGGTCAGGACAGGGTGCTGGAGCATGCCGAGGGTGACATTCGGCTACGTGACCTGACCCTGCGACCCGATGGCCAGACCGAGCTGCGGATCAGCAGACTGGATGTCGAACTCGCGGGTGATGACAGCGGGATTGACCTGGATATAAACGGCGACTTTGCCGAGCCGGCTCCCGGCACACTGACCGGGCGGATACGCACCGGGCGTCTCGATCTGGCACAGCCGGTCATGACCACGCTGAGCGGCGATATCAATGCCGATATCGGCGATCTGCGGCCCTGGCTGGTACTGTACCCGCGTTTTACCGCTGAACAGGCGCGGCTGGCGATGGACTTTACGCTGGGCGGGCAGATTGGCACGCCGGAGCTGGACGGTGAAATGCGCCTGTCCGCCACCGATGCCGCCATACCCGATCTCGGTATCGGCATGCAGACTTTCGAGCTAAAGATTACCGGCCAGCCGCAAACCGGTCTGGAATTGTCAGGTCAGGCGACCAGCGGCCCGGGAGAACTTGCCATCGACGGCCGCGTCGATATCGCGGATGGCGCCCTGGTGCTGCCGGAAATGCGCATCAAGGGTGAACGGTTCGAGCTCATCAACCTGCCCGAAGCGTGGATACTGGCCTCACCGGACCTGCGTCTGCAATATGCCGACAACCTGCTGAGCATCAATGGCGAGGTCGCGGTGCCGGAGGCCCTGATACAACCGTTCGGGGCTCCCGGCACGATCCCGGTTTCCGGGGACGAGTACATTGTCACCGCAGAGGAAGAAAAGCCCGCGCCGACCCTGAAAACCCGTGCCGATATTTCCCTGCAACTGGGGGACGAGGTTCGTATCAGCGGCCGCGGTTTTGAAGGCCGGCTTGAAGGCCGGCTCGATATCCGCCAGGAGCCGGACAAGCCCGCCAGTGCCAACGGTGAACTGCGGCTGGCCGAGGGAAGCTATAGTGCCTATGGTCAGGAACTGAACGTCCGTTCCGGGGACATCATTTTCACCAATCGGCCCATTGACAACCCCGCCATCGAGGCCGAAGCGGTGCGTTCCGTCGGCAATGTCACCGCCGGCGTACGTGCCAGCGGCACCGCCCGGCAGCCGGTGACCGAACTGTTCTCGACGCCGACCATGCCCGAAGCCGATATACTTTCCTATCTCGTTCTGGGCCAGCCCCTGAACAGCGCCACTTCCGGTGAAGGCGATGTGCTCCTGCAGGCGGCTACCAGCATGGGGATCAAGGGCTCCGAGGGCCTGCGTCAGACCATAGCCGGTACACTGGGTCTTGACACGCTGGCTGTCGATACCGGCACAACGGCGGAAGGCGACACCGAAGCCAGCCTGGTGATCGGCAAATATCTGTCCCCCAATCTTTATCTCAGCTACGGGGCGGGATTGGTGGATACGGCGGTCGATACCGTCAAACTACGCTACGAAATCAACCGCCACCTGTCACTGGAAGCACAACAGGGAGCCGGCACGGGGGTCGATCTCTTTTATCAAATCGAGAGTGGTGGCTGGGGCGAATAAATACGCAGTGTCAGACAGTGTTCAGAACGGCAGCAGGCCGGACTGATACCATGCATAGCCCAGTGTTGAAAGAACCACGACCAGCAATAGACCAATGGAGCCCAGAAACCACCTGATCGGTATCCTGACGATCCTGTCGTTAGCACCGCCTGGCAACGGTCCAATCTGTAAATTGACAGTCGTACCACGTTCCGTGCTGTCGGGCGTATGGATGTGATCGTGGAACTCATCAGCCGACGCTGCGTCCCGTTCGGGCGGTTGATGGGTATGGTGGCGCATTACTTTTCCCTGTCATCCAGGCATGGCAGATATTGAAATCCCGCCCGGTATTCCTATCCAGCAATTAAGAGGTACAGTAATGGACTGTCGGCCCACGCGCAGACCCCAAATGGGGTATTTACGTCGCGTGCAGCTGCCGGACGCTGTTAGACGATGGGAGGTTCCGGTGGCAGGTGATCGTCCCGGGCCGGATCCATTTCGTCCTGGAATGTATCCAGATGATCCTGGAGACCGTCGGCACGGCGAAAATGGGCTATGTGGAACAGGGCTTCGCCTTCATTGGCAAGTGGAATGTTTACACGACCAATAATGATCCCCGATACCGGCGCGTCCACCATCTCTTCACGTTCGCCAAACGGATCGGAAATCACTCCGAGCAGTTGCCCCTCGTCCACCTGCGCGCCAAGCGGTGTCACCATGCGCAATATGCCGCTCTGTGGTGCGCGCACCCAGGAACTGGTGCGTGCGACCAGCGGCTCGTACTTTTTGCCTTTGCGCTTCTGTTTCGGCAGCATGCCGAGCTCGCGCATGACCGAAACAATGCCCTTGACACCGGCACGGATGGAAACCTCGTTAAAACGCAGTGCCTCACCGGCCTCGTAAACAATCAGGGGGAAGCCGCGTTCATTGAGCGCCTGGCGCATCGAGCCTTCAACCAGGTTTGAATGCAGTACCACCGGTGCGGCAAATGCCTGCGCCATGCGCTTGATATCTTCGGAATCCAGGTAGGCACGAATCTGTGGCAGATTTTCCCGGTGAATGGCACCGGTGTGCAGATCAATGCCGTGGGTGCAGTGCATGACAACGTCATTCAGGAATGTATACGCCAGTCGCCCCGCCAGTGAGCCGGTATCCGATCCCGGGAATGAGCGGTTCAGATCGCGGCGGTCCGGCAGATAACGCGACTGGTTGATAAATCCGTAGACGTTGACAACGGGTACGGCCACCAGCGTACCGCGAATGCGATCGAGAATTTTCAGGTTGAGCAGACGGCGGATAATCTCGACGCCGTTGATTTCGTCGCCATGAATGGCCGCACAGACCATCAGACGGGGGCCGTCCTGGCGGCCGTTAATGACCTGGACGGGAATATTGAGCGAAGTATGGGTATACAGATCGGGTATAGCCAGTTCTATCAGGCGTCGCTGTCCCGGCCGTACTACCGTATCTTTAATTTTCAATACTGACCCCATGTATCTGCATCAGCCGCTGCCGCGGGTTTTCGTTTTGCCGCGCACACCATTCTTCTCAATGAACTGTATCACCTGTGTCGCGACATCCTTCCCGGTAATGCCCTCGATGCCCTCGAGCCCCGGAGAGGAATTGACCTCCATCACCACCGGTCCGTGATTCGATCGCAGGATATCGACGCCGCAGACATTGAGCCCCATGATCTTTGCCGCGCGAACTGCGGTCGAGCGTTCTTCGGGAGTGATCTTGACCAGGTTGGCGCTGCCGCCGCGATGGATATTGGAGCGGAATTCTCCATCCTTCCCCTGACGTTTCATTGAAGCAACTACCTTTTCACCGATAACAAAACAACGGATATCAGCAGCCGCCGGCCTCCTTGATGTATTCCTGCACCAGCACTTCCGCCTTGAGGCCCAGAAAGGATTCAATCACGGTTTCCGCTGCCTTGTGAGTCTCTGCCAGCACAACACCGATACCCTGCGTGCCGGACAGGAGCTTAATCACCACCGGCGGGCCGCCAACCATACGCAGTAAATCCTCGATATCATCGGGTTTGTTGGCGAAACCGCTGACCGGTAGACCGATACCACGGCGTGCCAGTAATTGTGTTGCCCGCAGCTTGTCACGGGAACGGGTGATGGCGACCGATTCATTCAGCGGATACACACCCATCATTTCAAACTGGCGCAGCACCGCCGCACCATAGAAAGTCACCGAAGCACCGATACGCGGTATAACCGCGTCGAAACCGGTCAGGTCCTCGCCCTTGTAATGAATACTGGGTCTGTGCGAGGCGATACTCATATAACAGCGCAGCACATCCAGCACACGGACCTCGTGGTCGCGTTTTTCGGCCGCTTCGATCAGGCGCCGGGTGGAATACAGCTTTGCATTTCTTGACAGAATTGCAATTTTCATAAGCTTAATCTTCGTCTGGTGTTTCTGCGGGTTCATTCACGGCGTAGTGGCGTTTCGCCAGCCCCCTGCCGTTGACATAGGAAGCAGCCGGGTCAACCAGCAATCCGCCGCCGCGGAGACCCTCACGGCCCAGCAGCATGCGGAACATCATATCGTCACGGCTGGTAAGGCGTAATCTCGATCGGCCAGGTTTATCGCGCCTAGCTGCCAGGTCGGTCGTTGATAACGATCCGCTCCTCGGCATGACCACCGGAATCGCGTACCACCCTTCTTTCAACAACCGGTGCGCACACACTCCAGCTCGATATCCGTGCGTTTCTGCAGGGGATGGATACGAAACCTGACATACTCATGATCGTCCTCGGTGTAAGTCGACAGATCGAAGGTATGCAGGGCCGATGTCCTGGCCCCGGTGATCGATCTTGGCCTTGATGGCCGGGATGCCGAGCGACGGCAAAGCCAGCCACTCGCGCCAGCCGATGATTGGCCGGGTCGTCATTGATATGCTCCGCCTGCTGTACCCGTGGGTTGATGCCGGTCGCCCTGTCGAGCGGGATATGATAACAATAAGCAAACCAGGATTCCCGCCGGTGCCATGTTCTGGATACAGCGGCGGGTCATTGCCTGGCCGGGCAGAGCCGGCCGGCAGCAGGCTGATACGGCTGACGGGAATGGACGTCGAACTACTCAAGACCTTTCTGGAAGTGCAACAGACGCGCCACTTCGGCCGTGCCGCAGAGAATCTGTTCATCACCCAGTCCGCAGTCAGCGCCCGCATCCGGCAACTGGAAGACGAACTGGGTGTGCGCCTGTTCATGCGCGATCGCAACAATATCCAGCTGACCACCGCCGGCCAGAAATTGCTGCATCACGCCGAGGCGATCATCGCCGGCTGGAACCGGGCCCGGCTCGACGTCGCCATCAGCGATGATGTCGGCCAGCACATCGCCATGGCGGCGGTACCCAATCTGTGGATGATCTTCATGCCAGAGTGGCTGCAACGGGTTCAGCAACAGCACGCCGATATCGCAGTCAGTGCCGATGACCTGTCAGCCGAACTGATTATCAGGCGGGTGCTTGACCGGGCCCTGGATTTCGGTTTCGTGTTCGAACCGCCGCGGCTCCCGGAGCTGGAGATTGTCGCAGTCTGCGAGTTTCCACTCATACTGGTGAGCAGTGAAAAAGGGAGTAGCCTGATGGAGGCACTGGCACGCAATTACATTTATGTCGACTGGGGTGCTGACTTCTCGCACCAGCATGCCCGCCTGTTACCGGTACCACCGACACCCGCCATGCGGGTCGGGCTGGGCGCCGGTGCCATGCAGTTACTGCTGACTGGCACTCGCGGTTCAGCCTATCTGGCGGAGCCGCTGGTCAGGTCGGCTGTTAAAAACAGAAAACTGTTTCGCGTGGAGGATGCACCCCCTGTTAACCGGCGGGTCCATGCCCTGTACCGGCAGGACACCGACCGCCTGCCGGTAATCCAGCAGCTGCTGACCATGGTTGACCGGCTGCAAAGTGTGAGCCACGTGCCGGAGGGCAGCTGACCGGCTGCCGGTTAGTCCCAGATACTATTAATATCGATACCATCATAATACAAATCATCCCTGATAATGCTTTCCAGCTCCTTGCGCTCCCGGTATTTTTCGATTTCACGCCAGGCAATACCGTTTACGTCATACTCCAGGCAGTTGCCAGCAACACTCGAGTCCATACTGTCATCACTGACAAAGCTGTCATCTTCCAGGTAAGTGACTTGCTCCCGGCTGATGTCCATGCGCTCTGACCCTCATTTATACGGCTCTCAATATGAACAGACCACCGGGCGCGGTAACGTGGAGTTATGCGCCCGTGGAAATACACGGCAAGACCGACGTATTTTCCCGGCCCTGTTCCGGCGCTTTATAGCACCAGCATTAATGAGGTACAGCGAAATTTTTGAATGGATACGAAAAAATTTATTTATCAAGATAGCCTGCAAGCGGGAAGATTATTTATGACACAATCCGCCTGGCGGCAATACGTGCCCGCATTTTGACAGGTAAGCACGACCATGAATCTCCGTAGTCCGGGCCTGCAGATCACCAGTACGCTGCCTTCGATCCTGATCTCGGTATTTCTGTTCATGATGGCAGTTGGCCTGCTCAACATCTTTCTCAGCGTGCGCATGTCGCTGGCTAACGTGAATGCGCAGGTACTGGGTATCGTCATGGCCTGCTATTTTGCCGGCATGATGGCCGGTTCCCTGCGCGCCCGGTAATCGTGGCACGTGTCGGCCATATCCGCTCGTTCACCGCCTTCGCGGCCGTGGCAACGATCTCGGTGATCCTGCACGGCTTGCTAGACTCACTGCCTACCTGGGCGTTGCTCCGTGCCATGACCGGATTCTCGCTGGCGGGGATGTACCTGGTGATTGAAAGCTGGCTGCAGGAAATCGCCACGCCCGGCAACCGCGGCAGTCTGTTTTCGCTTTACATGATCAGCAATTACCTCGGCATGTCGGGCGGCCAGTTGATGCTGAACGTGGGCGATCCCATAGGCATGGAGCTCGTACTTGTCATCGCCCTGCTGTTTGCCCTGTGCCTGATCCCGATTGCCCTCACGCGGGCGGTAAATCCGGCACAGATAGAACTGCAGAAGATTGAATTCCTGAATTTCATGCGCAGCGCGCCGTTTGGTTCACTGGGCTCGTTCAGTTCAGGCATGATTATCGGTGCCTTCCTGACCCTGGCACCGGCCTGGGGCGTACAACATGGCCTGACAACAGAACATATCTCGGCATTCATGGCCGTGGCGATTTTCGGCGGCCTGATTCTGCAATGGCCCATCGGCAAACTTTCCGATCACTACAACCGGGCCCTGGTCATGATTGGTCTAGGTATCGGCATGATACTGCTGCCCCTGGAATTTATCCTCAACCTGGGAGGAACATGCCGGGCCTTCTGCTGGGCGCCCTGACGTTCGGCGGCATCGCCTATAGCGTCTATCCGCTCAGCGTCTGCCATGCCAACGACCAGACGCCACCGGGCCATTTTGTCATGACGGCGACGGTCATGCTGCTTGCTCTACGGTATTGGTGCCGCCATGGGACCGCTGGTAGCCGCCCTGTTCATGTGGCTGTTAGGCACGCAGGGCCTGTTCATTTTTATCATGACAACGGCTTTCATCTTTACAGGTGCACTATGGCACTGGTATGAAAGAATCAGGGATATGCACCAGACTCACTTCATGGCAGTGCCCAGGACAACGCCCCTGGCACCAGAGCTCGATCCACGGTCCGAAGAAGATGAAGAATATGCAGGGGCAACCATTGATTCGGATGATGCTGACAACGACACTGTTCAGGATATAAAGATATGAATATCGCCATTGCAGATAACGAGCAAACAGACAGGCTGATTTCCGGCATTGTCGAGTACCTGTCACGGGACCCGCTCTGCCTGGAAATCCGACACTATCCGGCGGCGAACGAACTTGCAGGCAGTGAAAAGCTGCACCTGCTGGTCATCATGCAGCGCGAGCTGAAACAGTCCGAGCGCCGCGAGCGGGTTGAAGCGGTGCAGGAACTGGCTGGGCAACAGGGACTGACCCTGGACGTGATCTTTTCATCTCCAAAGGTCTGGCGCGATCTCACGGCCCTGATAGGACCATTCTTGCGTATTGAGAACGAGTCGACCGTCGACTGGCAACGCCCGTAACCAATAGCGCCTCAGCGCACCTGTCTTCTCTCCCTATGGGAGAGAGAAGAGTGAGGGCATAACCAACAGCGCATCAGCGCACCTTATCCCTTCTCCCCCTGGGAGAAGGAAGAATGAGGGCCCATGACAAATAGTACGCCAGCACACCCTGTCTCTCTCCCTCTGGTAGAGAGGAGAGTGAGGGCATAACCAACAGCGCGTAGCGCACCTTGTCCCTTCTCCTTGAGCCAGACAGCGACTGTAATCAATCCCACGCCATTGTTTCCAGGTGCTCGCGCAGATGTGAAGAACTGCGGAAACGTTTCAGAATCAGGCTGCGTTTCAAGCCGCAGCAGATACGCTTGACGGCATCCGGCTGTTTCGAGTAATGACGCTGCCCGCCGAGGGCATCATAAAAGAGCCGTATCATATCCAGGACATCGCCCTGGATATTCTCGCGTTTCGGGAATGACCAATGAAACATATCCAGCAGTTTCAGTTCGAAGCCGAGACCGTAGCGGCTGACAATGACGTTATCGGCATGCAGATCGCCGTGATATTCCCCCAGATGATGGATGGCTTCGCATGCCCACGGCCAGTGCATGCAGCGATGGATCGCCTGAAACGGACTCAGCCGGCCGCCGCGCTGCTTCTTGAGAAAACCGGATAACAGCTCGCCCTCGACGAATTCCGATACCAGTACGGTAATAGGTATCCCGCGGTACTGGATGGTTTCTTCCGTATGATACTGGATAATGATCGGACAGTGGCGCAGGCGGTGCAGTTTGCAGGCATACGTACGCGCGGTCTTGTTGCGTGGATTTCGCTGCGGATAAAACAGCTTGGCGGCACGCTCGATGCCCGTGTTGCGCTCTCGGATCCCATAAACCTCGCCTTCCCATCCCTCGCCCAGTTTGTCGACCACCTCGTATTTTCGGGTGATGGCCCGGCCGGGCTTGAGTATCAAAGGCTTCGATCCTGGGTATCTTCTGGCTGGCATGGCACTCCCCGTCGCGATCCCCTGACATTGTATTACAACAGGGCCGCAGGGGAGATATGCAGACTGTGCTGTACTCGTCCGCCCGGCAAGCCGGAGACACGTCTCGCCATACGTGGTAATTATTTCGGCAAAGTATACAGAAAGCAGAAACGGCCGTTCATGGCAGTTCGGTGAGACTGTCGGTTGCCGGGCGCCTGGACATCCGTGGTACATCCTCGGGGTAGCCATACCAGAACAGGCCGACCACCTGCTCGGCCGCGGGGTCGGCTCCGAGCAACTCAAAAAAATGCGGATCGCGCACGACCTCGCCGGTGGACCATTTCAGGCCCACGCCGTGTTCCCACAGATACAGCGCCAGGTTCTGGACCAGGCAGCAGCAGGCAGCGTAGTTTTCCCGGTCACGGACCGGATCCTCGGCGCGTTCAGATGTCACGATCAGCCAGCCAGGCATCCCGCGCCAGCGTTCGAGCTTTTTCTGTCCGGCCGCCTCGCCCTTGGCCGCCGCAAGCTGTTCGGCATTCAACTGGCAGATCGCCTCCCTGGTCTCGGGGCCGGGCAGGTAAAAATGCCAGGGCTCATTGTGATGATGATTGGGGGCCCAGCGGGCCGCCTGCAATCCTGCCAGCAGCGTTCCACCGGCACGGGATCCGGCTCGGATTATTGATTCGTGCGGCGGCTGATTATTACTGTTTCTATATCACGCTGCATGGTTGATGGTAACGTCCGGTGAAAGGCAATGGGCGGAGTGAGTCACCATAGAAAAACCCGTCCGGTCTGGCAACCATACACGGAAATAAAAAAAGCCGGGCTGTGCCCGGCTTTGTTCAGATCAGATGGGTAGAATGCGGCGACTTACTCCTTTTCGCTGCCGATTTCGTACAGCTCGATGTTGGCCTCCTCGATCTCGCCGGTAGCGGCGTCGACGTCGACCTTGACCTCGTAGCCACGGTCGGTCTGGATATCGTATTGATAGACCGCCCTGCCCTCGGAACTGATTTCATATTCCATGTTGGTGATGTTACCGGGGTGGATACTCAGGACGAATTCCCGGGCCTCCTTCTCACTGACCTTGGCCAGTTTCTTGAACAGCGGGTCGTCCTTCGAAACCACCCGCTCAATTTCGGTTACATAGCCTTCTTCGGCATTGCACTCGATGTTGTAGGTATTGCCATCTTTGGCCTCGATTTTGAACTCGTAGACGGGATCATCACCCTCGAGTTTGAATTCAACCTTGCGGGGATGCCCGGCGACGGTATCGAGCGCCGCATCAAGACAGGTTTCAATCTTGACGATATCCCAACCGCGGATATCATCCAGATGCATAATTATCGGAATGTTCGTCTGCATAGCTGCCAGTGGCAAACGCCAGTAGCAGCATGGTGGCCAATACTTTATGTAGATACATGGATCGGCTCCTTGAATAGGTGACTAAATGACAGCAAACAGGCGTAATGCCCATTTTCAATTGTATATTGTATATAGATAGGTCATGTGAATATTTCCCGAATCAGCCGGCGGGCTCGATGATAGTTTATGCTGCAATTCCATAAAACACGGTTAATTGCCTGATTAAAAAGAAAAGTCGATGCAAAGATTCAGGGCACGAGTACCGCCGCCCCCTGCAGCCGGCCTTGGCGCAGATCATCCAGGGCCTCGTTCGCCGAAGCCAGCGGGTAACGGGTGGTTTCGGTTTCTATCGCGACTTCTTTCAATATGTCCAGAAAATCCGTGCCGTCCCGGCGGGTCATGATTTGCCACCGACTGCACGCGCCGTTCCAGCCACAGCAGCCGATAGGGCAAACGACGGGATATCACTCATATGGATGCCGGCGCAGACGACTATCCCGCCGCGGTCGACTGCCTTCAGGGCTGCCGGAACCAGCTCGCCGACCGGCGCATAGATAATGGCGGCATCCAGCGGCTGCGGCGGCAACTGATCGGAATCACCGGCCCAGGCAACACCGCAGACGGCGCGCAAACGCCTGCGCCGCGCTGTCGCCGGGACGCGTCAGGGCGTAGATCTCGCGGCCCTGATGGAGGCCAATCTGGCAGACGATATGCGCCGCGGCGCCGAAACCATACAGCCCCAGGCGCCTGGCATCGCCGGTCATGCGCAGTGACCGGTCAGCCGATCAGGCCGGCACACAACAACGGTGCCGTCGCAACCGGGTCAACCTCCTCATCAAAACGCAACACGTAATCGGCATACGCCACGCACGTATTCCGCATAACCGCCATCAACCTGATAGCCGGTAAAACGTGCCTGTTCACACAGATTTTCCTGGCCACGCTTACAATAGCGACACTGCCGGCAGGTCCAGGCCAGCCATGGCACACCGACCTGGTCGCCGGTGGTCACCGATTGCACACCTTCGCCACAGTGTTCGACTCTGCCGACGATTTCATGGCCGGGCACAACGGGCAACGGTATGTCGGGTAACTCGCCGTCAACCACGTGCAGATCGGTACGGCAGACCGCACAGGCCTCCACCTTGATCAGTACCTGGCCTGCCGCCGGTTGCGGTACCGGCCGGGTACACGGCTCCAGCGCGGCCCCGATCCGTTCCAGTACCATTGCCTGCATGGTTTCCGCACTCATAGCATCGTCATCCCCGCCACGGGAACCGGTTCCTGATCCGGCAGGAACAACCCGATCAGATCATTCAGGAAGCGCCGACCGCGCGCGGTCGGTTGCAGGCGCCGTTCACTGTCGCGCAGAAGCTTTTTCCGGCGTCCCTGCTGCAGAGTTTCATGAATGGCGACCGGCGATATGCCCGTATGCTGTTGCAGCAGGGACAGGGGCACACCGTCACTCAGGCGTAAAACATTCAGCATGAACTCAAACACCTTGTCCGCTTCCGCCAGTACGCGATTCTCGCCGATTGCGCGGGATGTTCCGGCATGTTGCATGTAGGTTTCCGGGATACGGTGCCGTGCCTGACGCCTGATAACATTGGTGGCCGGATCCGTCAGCTTGCTGTGGGCGCCGGCACCGATGCCGAGATAATCACCGAAGCGCCAGTAATTCAGGTTATGCCGGCAACGCTTGCCGGGCCGGGCGTAGGCCGAGACCTCGTACTGCCGGTAACCATGACAAGACAGCAGTGCCTGTCCCGCCTGCTGCATCGGCCATATCACCTCATCGTCCGGCAATACCGGCGGCTGCTTGTAGAATACCGTGTTCGGCTCGATGGTCAGCTGGTACCAGGACAGGTGTGCCGGATCGAAAGCCACGGCGGTTTCCAGGTCGGCAAGCGCTTCATCCTGCAACTGCCCCGGCAGGCCGAACATTAAATCGAGATTGATACTGTCAAAGCCGGCGGCATCGGCAGTTTCAACAGCGCGCCGCGCCTGGGCGCTGTCATGTATGCGGCCGAGCCTTTGCAGCTGCCGGTCATCGAAGCTCTGTATCCCCAGGGACAGCCGGTTGATACCCGCATCACGGTAACCGCGGAAACGATCCGCTTCCACCGTACCCGGATTGGCCTCCATGGTGATCTCGATGCCAGCGGCCAACGGCAGCCGTTTCGCGATACCGCCCAGCAGTTCGGCATAAGCGGCGGCCGGCAGCAGGCTGGGCGTCCCGCCGCCGATAAAAATGCTTTGTAGCGGCCGCGGTGCTGTTGTCATCAGCGCGTAATCCAGATCCCGCAGCAGTGCCTGAACGTACAGTGTCGATTGCAGTTCCCGGCGCAGCTCATGGGAATTGAAATCACAGTACGGGCATTTGCGCACACACCAGGGCGTATGTACATACAGGGACAGCGGCAATGCCTGCTTCCGATCAGCCATAGCCGTGATGCAGCTCCGCAGTCAACTGGCTCAGCAGGCCGCGCAGGGCCTGGCCGCGATGGCTCAGGCGGTTCTTGTCCGCCGGGTCGAGTTCCGCAGCCGTACACTGATAATCATCGAGATAAAAAATCGGGTCATAACCGAACCCGCCCTCACCGCGTGGTTCCTCGATCAACCGGCCTTCCCAGGTACCGCTGGCGATCACCGGCATCGGGTCCTCGGCATGCTGCATAAACGCGATAACACAATGATAACGGGCGCTGCGTTGATGTGCCGGCAGCTGCCGGACAACTTTAATCAGTTTGTTCAGATTATCGAGGTCACTGGCATTAGCGCCGGCGTAACGGGCCGAGTAAATACCCGGCGCGCCGTTCAGGGCGTCGACGGCAATGCCGGAATCATCGGACAGGGCCGGCAGGCCGCTGGCAAGGGCGGCATGGCGGGCCTTGATCAGGGCATTCTCGACAAACGTGAAACCGGTTTCCTCGGCGGCACTGACATGATATTCCGACTGCGGGACAACATTGACATCGAGATCCGCCAGTAATGCGGCAAACTCGCGCAGCTTGCCGGGGTTGCCACTCGCCAGGATAACCGTCTGCAGCGGCATGGCGGTCATGCCCTGCCCAGTGCTTCCTTCTGCACATGAAACAGCTGATCGATGCCGTGCCTGGCGAGCCCCAGCATCGACTCCAGCTCGGCGGTGCTGAACGGATGGCCCTCGGCGGTACCCTGGACTTCAATAAAGCAAGCGGCGTCATTCATGATCACGTTCATGTCGGTCTCGGCAGTCGAATCCTCGGCATAATCGAGATCCAGTACCGGTTCACCGTCACAGATACCGACGGATACGGAGGCCACCGCGGCATTGATCGGATCGCCCTTGATCAGTCCCTGTTCGCGCGCCCTGGTAACAGCCTGCACCAGTGCCACATAGCCGCCGGTAATCGATGCCGTGCGTGTGCCGCCGTCGGCCTGGATGACATCACAGTCGATAATAATCGTCACTTCCCCCAGCTGTTTCATGTCGATTGCCGCGCGCAGCGAACGGCCGATGAGCCGCTGTATTTCCAACGGTACGCCCGCCCTGTTTGCTCTGGGTCGCCTCGCGCCGCATGCGCTTGCCGGTGGAACGCGGCAGCATACCGTATTCGGCCGTGATCCAGCCCTGGCCGCTGCCCTTCAAAAACGACGGCACACCCGCCTCGACCGAGGCCGTGCAGATAACCCTGGTATTGCCGAATTCCACCAGCACCGATCCCTTCGGCATGGCAGGTATAGTCACAGGTCAGTTTGACAGGACGCAACTCGTCAGGCGCTCTTCCACTCGGGCGCATTATTATCTCCCTTGGGCAAAACGGCATTATACCGGCTGTTGCCGTCCGATTGTGGCCGGACTCCGCCGGCCGCTGTCAATGGACATTTACCGCCCCAGCCCACAGAATGCCGGTCTGACCGGCCCGCCGGCCGGGCAGTAACCCACACTTTCCATCTACAACAACGATCAAGGGACGGCATGCATCATGGTTGCCAGCATGACAGCCTTCGGGCGCAGTGAAACCAAGGGCGACTGGGGCCGCGCCATCTGGGAAATCCGCTCGGTCAATCACCGTTACCTGGAAGTCAATCTGCGCCTGCCGGAAGACCTGCGGGTACTCGAAAGCACGGTCCGCGAGCGCATAGCGGCCAGACTCGGCCGCGGCAAGGTCGACTGTTACCTGCGTTTTGATGCCGAGGAAGCTGCCGCGACCGAACTCTACTATCAATCACGACCTGACGCAGAAACTGATCCAGGCCTGTGACATTATCAATAACAAGCTGCCGGACAGTACTCCGGTGACGCCACTGGACATCCTGCGCTGGCCGGGCGTCATTCAGCGCGAGCCGCCGGATCCCGAGGCACTCAGCCGACCGCTCATGGAACTGCTGGACAGCACCCTCGACCAGCTGGTCGAGGCACGCCGGCGCGAGGGAGAAAAACTGGCGGCGATGATCGAGGAGCGCTGTGCCACGGCTGCCGGCATGGTATCGGAACTGCGCCAGCATTTGCCGGAGATCATGGACAGCCTGCGCCAGCGCCTGATGAAGCGGGCCGAGGAACTGACAATCGAACTCGAACGCGAACGCCTGGACCAGGAACTGGTGCTGCTGGCACAGCGTTTCGATGTCGCCGAGGAACTCGACCGCCTGGAGACTCATATCAATGAAATCAGGCGTATCCTTAAAGAGAGCGGACCGGTCGGCCGCCGGCTCGATTTCCTCATGCAGGAACTCAACCGCGAGGCCAATACGCTGGGTTCCAAGACGGCACACATGGATTACAGCAATACCTCGGTGGAACTCAAGGTCCTCATCGAGCAGATGCGCGAGCAGGTACAAAACATCGAGTAATCATGACTGACATCCCCGCCCATTACAGCGAACGCCAGGGACTCCTGTTCATCATCTCGGCACCGTCGGGTGCCGGCAAGACAACCCTTGTCCGGCGCCTGATCGATTCCCTGACCGGTATCACCGTCTCGGTATCACACACCACGAGGCCGCAGCGAAAGGGCGAGACCGACGGCGTCGATTACTTTTTTATTGATGACGCCCGCTTCCAGGGCATGATCGACGATGGCCATTTTCTCGAGCACGCCCGGGTGTTCGATTACCATTACGGAACCGCCAGGGATACCGTCGAGCAGCAGCTCGGCAACGGCCATGATGTCATTCTCGAGATCGACTGGCAGGGCGCCCGCCAGGTACGCGCCGGCATGCCGGATAACATCAGCATTTTCATTGCCCCACCCAGCTACGAGGCCCTGGTCGAACGCCTGCATACACGCGGCCGCGAGGATGATGCCACCATTGCCCGCCGCCTCGAGGAGGCCGTCGCTGAGCTGTCCCACTACCAGGAATATGACTATGTCATCGTCAACGACGATCTGGACCGGGCACTGGCGGAACTGACCACTATCGTCCGCGCGGCGCGGCTGCGGGTCGACTGCCGGCGGCCGTCACTGGACGCCTTTATTCAGGGGCTGATAGCACAGGCGCGCCAGATTCAGTAAAATTTGCAACCATAAGCGTAATCCGGCCGTCCGGCCGGCAGACCCCGGCAATCGGGGGCTGTTTTTTCCGCCAAGACCGCTCCGGGCACAGCCCGGTCAATGAGGAATTTGAAGCATGGCACGACTGACCGTAGAAGATTGTCTCGAGAATATCGATAACCGCTATGAACTCGTCCTGCTCGCCAGCAAGCGGGCCCGCCAACTGTCCATGGGCCTGCCGCCGCTGGTCGACGAAGATAGCGATAAACCGACCGTAATCGCCCTGCGCGAGGTCGCCGAAGGCCTGATCACCGAGGAGAACATCGATGAAATCGGTTCTCACGCCACCAGCGCGGACGCGAATGAGGACGAGGAATACGCACTGCCGCCGGCCTGAGTCTACCGTTCGTAGCGGCCCGGTATTGACCGGCCATCGTGTCAGCTGCCAACAACAGCCCCGGCTGCACGCCACCTGCAGACCACCCGGCACCTGAGCACTTATGTATCAGATCACCGATCTGTCGAATCTGATCAGCGACTATCTCAAACCCGAACAGGTCGAGAAGGTTCAGCGCGCCTACCAGTTCGGCGCCAAGGCGCACGAGGGACAGCAGCGCAAAAGCGGCGAACCCTATATCTTCCATCCCCTTGAAGTCGCCCACATCCTCGGCGAAATGCATATGGATCACCAGACCATCGTGGCAGCGATCCTGCACGATGTCATTGAGGACACGCCGACGGCGAAAGAGGAGATCCGGCGCAAATTCGGCAAGGAAGTCGCCGAACTGGTCGACGGCGTCAGCAAGCTGACACAGATCAATTTCGACAGTCATGCCGAGGCCCAGGCGCACAACTTCCGCAAGATGATGATGGCGATGACCAATGACATCCGCGTCATCCTGGTCAAGCTCGCCGATCGCCTGCACAACATGCGCACCCTGGGCGCTGCGGTCCGACAAGCGCCGGCGCATCGCCCGCGAGACACTCGAGATCTACGCCCCCATTGCTCAGCGTCTCGGTCTCAACAAGCTGCGCCTGGAACTGGAGGAACTCGGTTTCCAGACCATGTGCCCGATGCGTTATCGCATTCTGTCGGAACAGGTGCGCAAGGCACGCGGCAACCGCAAGGAAATCGTCGACAAGATCCGCAACGCGTTAAGACGCCGCCTGCGCCAGGAAAAGATCCCGGCGCAGATCATCGGCCGCGAAAAACACCTGTACGGCATCTACCAGAAAATGCGCACGAAACGGCTGTCATTCAGTGAAGTCTACGATGTTTATGCCTATCGCATCATCGTTGATTCGGTGGATACCTGTTATCGCGTGCTTGGCACGGTTCACAACCTGTATAAACCCGTCCCCGGCAAGTTCAAGGATTACATAGCGATTCCGAAATCGAACGGTTACCAGTCACTGCATACCGTGCTGTTTGGCCCCTACGGCGTGCATATTGAAGTCCAGATACGAACCCGGGAGATGGACGATGTCGCCGAGGCAGGTATTGCCGCACACTGGCTGTACAAGTCCGGCGGCGGCCGTGACGTCAGCAACGCCCACAAGCGCGCCCGCGAATGGCTGCGTGGCGTACTGGAGATGCATCGCACCGCCGGCAACCCGATCGAGTTCCTCGAGAACGTCAAGGTCGATCTGTTTCCGGATGCCGTTTACCTGTTCACGCCCAAGGGCGACATCATGGAACTGCCCAAGGGCGCGACCGCTGTCGACATGGCCTACAGCATTCATACGGATGTCGGCAACCAGTGCGTGGGTGTGCGCATCGACAAGCGCCTGGCGCCGCTGGGGACCCGTCTGCAGACGGGTCAGACGGTGGAGATCATCACAGCGCCCGGCGCACGGCCGAACCCGGCCTGGCTGAATTTTGTCGTCACCGCCAAGGCGCGTTCCAACATCCGCCACTACCTGAAGAACATTCAGCGCACGGAGGCCGGTGCGCTCGGCCGCCGCCTGCTGAACCGGGAGCTCGAATCACTCGGGCAAACGGTGGATGACCTGGCCGAAGAACAGCTCAATCAGATTCTGAAACAGCACAAGCTGGACAGCCAGAATGCATTGCTGGAAGAAATTGGTCTCGGCAACCTGATGCCGCTGCTGATCGCGCGCGAACTGGTCGCCGTCAGGAAGGGCGAATCGGAAACGCTCAATGGCAAGCATACGCTGCCGCTGAGTATCAAGGGTACCGAGGGCATGGTGGTCACCTTTCCGCGCTGCTGTTACCCGATACCCGGTGATCCCATCCAGGGCTTTGTCAGCGCCGGCCGCGGCATCGTCGTGCATCACCAATCCTGCAAGAACATTGCCGAATACCGCAACCAGCCGGACAAGTGGATCAATGTCGAATGGGAGGAGGATATTGATCGCGATTTTCTGGCAAGCATACGCCTGGATGTCACCAACCAGCGCGGCGTACTGGCCACACTGGCAACCACAATCGCCGATCAGGAAGCCAACATCGTCAACGTCGAGGTCAAGGATCGCGGCGATCGCTACACCACGTTGAAATTCGAAGTCGAAGTCAAAAGCCGTCAGCATCTGGCCCGGGTCATGCGGCGGCTGCATGGCATCAGGCATGTGACGAGAATCAGTAGAAACTGATTCGTATCTCGTCACTCGTTCCTGACGAGAAAGGTTAATTGGTTAACTGGTTTATTGGTTAAATCGTCAATTGCAGGAGCGGCGCCCTCGCCGCGAATATTCGGCCGGGGGGCGGGCCTCCTGCTGTAGGAGCGCAGCTTGCTGCGCGAATGAAACAATTAATTCGCCCGGTAAACCGGGCTCCTACATGGAAATTTTCAGAATTTCCTATCCAAGATCACGAGATACGAGATACGAGATACAATTCACGATTTCAATTAACCATCGGAAATCCCGAACAATGACCAAAAAAATCATCGCCACCGACAAGGCCCCCGAGGCCATCGGTCCTTACTCCCAGGCTGTCCAGGTTGATAATGTTGTGTATATATCCGGCCAGATTCCGCTGGTACCCGGCAGCATGACGCTGGTGGAGGGCGACATGACCGCCCAGGTGTGCCAGGCGCTGGACAACCTGGCGGCCGTGGCAAGGGCCGCCGACGGCAGCCTCAACCAGGTCGTCAAATTCACCGTCTACCTGACCGACCTCAGCAATTTCCCGCTGATTAACGAAATCATGGCCGAGTACCTGCAGGAACCCTACCCGGCGCGGGCCGCGGTCGGCGTGACCGAACTGCCGAAAGGTGCCAGCGTGGAAATGGATGCGGTTCTCGTTCTCGACGCCTGATCCCGCCACCGGCACGGTGTCGTTAAAGACACCCGTCGTCAAACTGCGCGGAGTCGGCCCGCGGGTGGAGGAAAAACTCAAGCGGCTTGGTATCGAGCGGCTTGGCGACATGCTGTTTCATTTGCCGTTTCGTTATTCCGACCGCACCCGCCTGGTCGCCATCGGCAGCCTGCAGCCCGGCCAGGACGTGCTGATCGAAGGCACTGTCGAGCTGGCGCAGGTCAAGTTCGGCCGCCGCCGTAGCCTGCTATGCCGCCTGAACGACAATACCGGTGCGATTTTGCTGCGTTTCTTTCATTTCTCCCGCAACCAGCAGGCGGGGCTCGACCAGGGAACCCGCCTGCGCTGCTACGGTACCGTGCGCGCCGGGCCGCAAATGCTCGAGATCGTGCATCCCGAATACCAGCGCCTGGCGGAAAACGAAAGCCCACCGCTGGATGAAACCCTGACACCGGTTTATCCGGCAACCGAGGGCGTCGGCCAGCCCTTATTGAGGCGCCTGGCACAGGCGGCATTGAAGTGTCTGCAAAAAAAACCGGAACTGCTGCCCGACTATCTGCCACAGGACTGGCTCAGCGAACACGATTTCCCGGATCTGATCAGCGCGTTGCAGATCGTGCATCAGCCACCGGCGGATGCCGATACCCGCGCACTGGAAGCCGGCCGGCACCCGGCCCAGAAACGACTGGCGTTCGAGGAACTGCTGGCCTTTCATATCAGCCAGCGTCGCCAGCGCCGGCAGATGCAGCAGCGCCCGGCGCCGCCGCTCGCGCGCCGGACCGACCTGCTGGAATGTTTCTTTCGCCAGTTGCCGTTTGTGCCGACCACAGCCCAGCAGCGCGTTATCAGTGAAATTGAACACGACCTGGCCAACAGTTATCCCATGCTGCGGCTGCTGCAGGGTGATGTCGGCTCGGGCAAAACCGTGGTCGCAGCCGCGGCGGCCCTGCTTGCCATCGATAACGGCTGGCAGGTGGCCATCATGGCGCCAACCGAACTGCTGGCCGAACAGCACTTCCACAATCTGTACGGCTGGCTGGAACAGCTTGGCCATTCACCGGTATTACTGACCGGCAGGCTCAAACGCAGCGAGCGCGACCAGGCGCTGCAGGCCATTCAAACCGGCACAACGCATGTCGTGCATAGGCACGCATGCATTGTTCCAGGCGGAAGTTGAATTCAACAGGCTGGGGCTGGTGATCATCGATGAACAGCACCGCTTCGGCGTGCACCAGCGCCTGGCATTGCTGGAAAAAGGCACCGGCGGCGATCTCTATCCACACCAACTGATCATGACGGCCACACCGATACCACGCACACTGGCCATGTCACTGCATGCCGATCTCGATGTCTCCGTGATCGATGAACTGCCTCCCGGTCGCCAACCGGTCAATACCATTGTCCTGGCCGAAAGCCGCCGCGAAGAACTGATCCAGCGGATCAGCTGCCGCCTGCCGGGAAGGCCGCCAGGTCTACTGGGTCTGTCCGCTGATCGAGGAGTCGGACGTACTCGAGGCGCAATCGGCTACCGAGACCAGCGAACTGCTGGCGGAGCAGTTGCCGGGGGTTCGCGTCGGCCTGATACACGGGCGCATGAAAGCCGGGGAAAAGGCCGGCGTCATGGATGCCTTCAAGGAGGGCGATATCGATCTGCTGGTTGCGACCACGGTGATTGAAGTCGGTGTGGACGTACCCAATGCCAGCCTGATGATTATCGAGAATGCCGAACGCATGGGGCTGGCCCAGCTGCACCAGCTGCGCGGACGGGTCGGCCGCGGCAATCAGCGCAGTGACTGCGTATCTACTGTATCGCGCACCGCTGGGTGAACTGGCCCGTACCCGGCTGGAAGTCATGCGCACCAGCGAGGACGGATTTGAAATTGCCCAACGCGATCTTGAACTGCGCGGACCGGGCGAATTGCTCGGCACACGCCAGACCGGCCTGCCCAATATGCGTATTGCGGACTTTGCACGCGATCAGGACCTGCTGCCACTATTACACAGTGTATCCGAACAGCTGTTGCAGGACGCGCCCGGCACAGGTCGACGATCTCAATGCCCGCTGGCAGGGTGCCGCCCGGGAATATACGCAGGTCTGAAATTCCACGGCCGTGAGACAATGGATCATCCATGCGCAGAAACGATAACAATAATTACCGCCGTGTTTTCTGGTGCAACCGCCAGCAACTCGGACATCAACCGGATAATCCGGACCTGCGCAGTCTGCTGTTTGCCCCGGGCTCACTCACCCGTCTCCTGGAGCGGCGTTGCGGCGAACCACTGGATTTGCGAATCATTGCCCAGCAGTGGCGCCGGCCGTGGCAGGAAGAACAACAGTTGCTCGCTCTCGCACAAGGCCGGTATACCCTCATACGCGAGGTGTCGATGGCCTGTCGCGGCGTACCCTGGCTGTATGCCAGGACCCTGTTACCGCCAAAGGCATTGCGCGGCGCGGCGCGGCGTTTTACAACAATCGGCCAGCGGCCGCTGGGGGCCTTGCTGTTCGGTGCCCCGGGCAGGTTGAGCGATCCAGCGGGTACAGCGCGATTATGCCCGCCTGCCGGTGGACAGCAGGATCCACCAACGCATCACTGCTTTGCTGCCGGATGCCGGCGCGGATGGATTATGGGCGCGGCGCAGTCTGTACCAGACCCGCTCGATGCAATTTGCGATTATTGAAGTCTTTCTGCCGGCAGCGACCGGACAGGGGAAAGCATGAACAGCACCATCAAGGATCGCCTCAGGGCCTATGCCGTTCTTGCACGCCTGGATCGGCCCATCGGCATTTACCTGTTGCTGTGGCCGACGTTATGGGCACTCTGGATTGCCTCTGAAGGCCGTCCGAATACATGGGTTGTTATCGTTTTTGTGCTGGGCGTGATTCTCATGCGTTCAGCCGGTTGTATCATGAACGATTTTGCCGATCGTGACTTTGATGGTCATGTAAAACGCACGGCACAACGGCCGTTACCTGCCGGCCGGGTTTCAGCACGTGAGGCACTGCTGCTGGCGGGCACCCTGATGCTGTCAGCACTACTGCTGGTACTGACACTCAACTGGCTGACCGTGGGCCTGGCAGTGATAGCGGCATTGCTTGCCATCACCTACCCGTTCATGAAACGTTATACTTACCTGCCGCAGGTACACCTGGGGCTGGCCTTCGGCTGGGCAATTCCCATGGCCTTCGCCGCCCAGATCGGCGCGGTGCCACCAGTTGCCTGGCTGATACTGTGCGCCAGCCTGTTATGGACCGTCGCCTACGATACCATATATGCCATGGTCGACCGGGATGACGATATCCGTATCGGTATCAAGTCGACGGCTATCCTGTTCGGCAGTGAAGACAGGCTGATCATCGGTATCATTCAGGCACTGCTGGTTGCAGTCCTGATAGTGATCGGTATTAGAATAGAGTTAGGGGAAATGTACTATGTCGGTATCGGCGCCGCGGCGTTGCTCGCAGTATACCAGCAATACCTGATCCGGGACCGCGAGCCGGACCGATGTTTTAAGGCATTTCTCAATAACCACTGGTTGGGCGTCGCCGTGTTTATGGGGCTTCTGAGTCATTATCTCAGTGCATATTAAACTGCGTTTTATTTGCGGACTGCTGCTATATCTGCCGGGCCTGGCCGCGGGGCAGGAAACCGTCGCGCCATCGGCGGCACTAGCCGTCGAATCGCCCGACAGAATATGCGAGCGTATTGGCAGTAAACTGGCCAGCGTCAGCGTCAGCGAATGTAACCGCCAGCAGATGGAACCGTCCGGCGGTGTGTCGGTGAATGGATCGCCGATTCTGATCAAGACCTATCCGCCCCTGGAACGCCGCGAACCGCTCGGCAAGGTATTGCTGGTGGGAGGCATGCATGGTGACGAATACTCATCCGTCAGTGTCGTCTTCAAATGGATGAATATACTTAACAAGCACCATTCCGGCCTGTTTCACTGGCGGTTCGCACCGCTGGTCAATCCGGATGGCCTGCTGCGCGATGAGTCCCAGCGCATGAATGCCAGCGGCGTCGATCTGAACCGCAATTTCCCCACGCCCGACTGGCAGACCGAAACCGAGGATTACTGGGTCAACAAGACCGGTCGTAATCCGCGGCGCTATCCCGGTGCGGCACCATTGAGCGAGCCCGAGACACGCTGGCTGGCCAAAGAAATTGAACGCTTCAATCCCGATGTCATCGTCTCGGTACATGCACCTTATGGCGTGGTGGATTACGATGGTCCCCGCAACGGTCCGCTATCGCCTGGGGCGTTTGTATCTGGAACTGCTGGGCACCTACCCGGGCTCGTTGGGGCGTTATGCCGGCGTTCACCTGGAAAAACCGCTGGTGACCATCGAACTGCCGTACGCCGGCATCATGCCGACTCCGGAAGAAATCAATGATATCTGGGTCGATCTGGTGCGCTGGCTGCGTGACAATCTCCCGGCTGATGATACGACGGTGGCGGCGGATTAAGCTTTATTGTCGCTGGAAGCGACAATAATATTACATTACTCAAGTTACATAATATTCCTGTTCCAGGTTTACAATGGTTCCGCCCAGTCGGGCGGGTGACTTTTCTTTGCATGCCCAAAGAAATGGCACCCGGGGGACGCCGGCCTGACGGCTACCCTGCGCTCTTCCCGCGCTCGGGGCGGCGTCCTACGGGAAGTTAAAAGACATTCCACGCTTTCGGCTAACCGCCGACTTTGTGATAAGTTCAACAATACTCACATCCCATACACCGCAAATAATGTAATTAAACATTTACTATGAGCATCCTGCTGAAACCCCATGCCTGTCCCAGGGTACTGTTATTCGACTGGCACGCCACGCTGGCAGATACCATGGACGCCATGTATCACGCCGTTGATGATGTTATCCCGGCCCTGGTTGCCATGGGTCTCGACAAGCGGCTGGTCAAGCCCGAGGACTCGAAAACCGTCGAGGATGCCAAACTGGTCAAGTACGTTCGTGAACATTCCCAGCTGCACCCCAAGATCAAGGCAGAGAGGAAGGTTTCCCGGACCGATATCTTCGAGGTACTGTTCGGCCCCGACGAAGACGCCAAATCAACAGCCCACCGCGTGTTCGACCAGTGCTACCGCGAACACTATGGCAATGTTAAGCCGTTCGAGCCCGGCATACGTCATGAGCTAGAACAGATGCGCGCCATGAATATGCGCCTAGGTGTCACTCTCCAACCGCAGACGTGAGTACATGGAACACGAACTAAGTGCGGTCGAGGACAACGGCTGGCATGCCATCTATTCGAGACCATGGCCTGCGGCGATGAAGTCAAAAGCCGGAAACCTGCCCCCGATCTGATCCTCAAGGCACTGGAAAACATGGACGTCGAACCGGATCACAGCTGCTGGTATGTCGGTGACAGCACTACCGACATTGTCGCCGCCGCCACCGCCGGTGTTACCCCCATTTTTTACAATGGCGCCCAATGGGAACAGGACTGGATCGACCATATTTTCCCCGGCACCGTACGTCACCCGCACAGACCCGAGGCCGTCGTAAACAGCTTTGCGGAATTGACCGAACTCGTCAGGCAGTTGTGCGGAGCATGGGTTCTGGCATTAAACCCAAGAGAAAAAGCGGTATTGCCCAGGACAGTAATTAGGACCTGTTTAATGAACGATACGAGTCATATAAAGGGAAGGCCTCTGAACAGGCATTACGAGCGAGTCAGCAATCTGGTTAACGAGATATTGATCAGTTACGAGTTCGCCGTCTTACCCGCCACGCTCCGCTCGCCGTCCTTGCGATGACAATTGATCAGAGGCCCCTTAAATAACCGGTTATCGTGGAACCGGGATATACAAATTAGGGAGGCTCTGAATAATTTGTCATTTCGAGCGCAGCGAGAAATCGCCGAAGGTGTCCGAGCACAGCGGGTCTTTCCCTTCGGTCGAGAGAAGGATTTCCCCTGTTCCCTCACGTTCGTTCGGGACAAGGGTCGAAATGACATGCGGGGATTATTCAGAGCTTCCTTAGCCTTCGCGTTCGAGCAGTATGCGTTTGCGCTCGATGCCCCAGCGGTAACCCGAAAGCCCACCGTCACTGCGTACCACCCGGTGACAGGGTATGGCAACAGCCAGGTTGTTGGCAGCACAGGCCTGCGCTACCGCGCGTACCGCTTCCGGTTTGCCGATACGTCTGGCAATCTCGCCGTAACTTGTCGTTTCTCCGGGCGGGATATCCTGCAGTGCCTGCCAGACTCGCTGCTGAAAAGCGGTGCCGCGTATATCCAGTGGCAGGTCGAGGCCGATGGCAGGTGCTTCAACAAAGCCGACTACTTTCGCAACCAGCTGTTCAAATTCACTGTCACCGCCGATTAGATCAGACTCCGGAAACCGATCCTGCAGATCGCGCACAAGTGTTTCCGGGTCATCGCCCAGTAAAATGGCACAGACACCACGAATGCTGCTGGCTACCAGGATCGATCCCAGGGAACACTCACCGACAGCGAAACGTATCCGTATATTGACACCGCCCGCCCGGTAATCGGAAGGCATCATGCCCAATACCTGCCGGGATTTTGCATAGAAACGGCTGCTGGCATTGTAGCCCGCCGCGAATATCGCGGCTGTTACACTGGCACCGCGTTCCAGTTGACCGCGTACGCGACGGTGTCGGCAGCTATTAGCATAGTCTTTCGGGGTCAGGCCCGTGATCGACTTGAAGACACGATGGAAATAATACGGGCTCATGCCGGCGCGCCGGGCGAGCTGTTCCAGCTTCGGTGGCATATCCGAGGATTCAATAAAGCGGCAGATATCCGTCACGATTTCCGTGTGTCGTGCATGAACAGGTGGCTGGTCAGGCCGGCAGCGTTTACAAGGCCGGAAAACCGGCCTGCTCGGCGGCTTCACGCGTGGTATGAAACTGCACATTTTCCGGTCTGGGTTTGCGCGAGGGGCATGAGGGCCGGCAATATACGCCCGTGGTCTTGACGGCATAGAAAAAGCGGCCATCCATGCGACCGTCACGCGCGATCACAGCTGCCCAGCGTGGATCCCGATCGGTTGTGTTGCTTGCGGCTTTATGCGTTGTGGCTGACATGGTTGCATTCGCGGCTCGTTCAACGTCATCAATATAGCGCCTTGCAACCCGGCCGGCATCCCGTCTCTTGCTTTCAAAACAGTTGCATTCAAGCTGTTGATAAACAGGGATAAAACACAGGGCGACGTGGAAGTATCGAGATACAGCCAGTAACTGCAGCGGGATACCGGCTCAGGAAGAGATGTTGCCCTCGTAGATCACCCGCCAGCGGCCATCGGCTTCCTTGCGCCAGAACTGGCGCTTGCGGAAAGTGCGCTGGAAATTGTCACTCTCGTAGTCCTGGGTGAAGGTCACGACCAGAAGATCCGTTTTACCCGGATACAGGTACATACTGGTGTCCGACAGCGCGACATTGATGTAACGCTTGGACGGATTGACCCGGCGCTTGTGACTGACCCAGGTCGTGTAATCCATGCCCAGGCCTTTGTAGTCCCGGGAATAACGGCGCAGGTAGGCCTGCGCATCGCGGCTTTCCCAGTCGGCCTGCCACTGTTCCAGCAACGCGGAGAACTGCTGACGGCGCTGCTTGAGCTGCGCCGGGGCCAGCCATTCGATACCGTCGGCCAGAACGACCGGGGTCGTGCCGATATCCAGATAGGGATCCAGCCGGTTCAAATCCTGGTTGGACAGGATGACACAGCCGTCGCTGTCGCGCGGCGGACGGCTGTAGGTATTGCTCGGCGTACCATGCAGCCAGATCCCATAGCCGGTGCGACCCTGACGCTGGTCCCATGGATTCGGGTAATCAATCGGAAAAGCGCCGTCCCCGTAGAGATCCGGCAGTTCACCCGGCTCGATGAAACCGGTGATGAAAGTCGACGCCGATCGGTGTCTTCTGATCACCCTCCTCCTGTTTGCCGTAGCCATTCTTGCCGATGGTAATGTAAAAATTATCCACCAGCCGCGGCTCTTCCCCGGCATTTTCATAGACGTAAAGCCTCGAGGCCTTCAGGTCGACAACGATGACGTACTGCTGGTCCGGGCTCATCTGTACCAGTGATGCCGGCAATTTGTCATGCACCGGCGGCAACGTGAAATGTTTCCAGCGTGCCTGGGCCTCGGCGCGCAATGCCTCGATCCGTTCACCGGCCAGGAAGCCGGGCTGGCCGAAATCGGTAATCGGTCGGGTCCGCGCCATCAGCAGATCACCGTACATCAGCTGCGCCAGCTTGAAGTCCGGATGCAGTTTGACCAGATATTCGAGATCCTGGATCGCGGCATCGATCTGGTTGGCGCGGATTTCGCTGATCGCCTTGATAAGGACGGTTTCCGACTTCGCATCCAGCGTATTGGCCGCCGCGGTATTCTTCGAGATCAGATCACCCGCGGACACGGCGGTCACACTGCAGGCAAGTCCCAGCGCCAGCACGGTATGTAGTAAGCCACGTATCATCCGCTGTGCTCCTCGGCAATCAGCCAGCGATCCCCGTCATGCTTCATCAACAATGTCTTGATAACACTGTCTCCGTAGGTATCCGATTCATAATCCTGCCTGAAACGCACCTGGACAACACCCGGGCCCAGCGGATTCACGCGGACATTATCAATGTCCACTCGGATAAACTCCGGTGCAGACAGGCGTTCGCGACGCTGTTCGGCCCAATCCCCACGCGACATGCCGGCCGGCGGCAGGAAGCCATCGGCGTAAAAGCCGAGATAGGCCTCGACATCCTGGTTTGACCAGGCCGCTGCCCAGTCCCGTACTGCCTGTACGACGTCGCCGGTGTCCGGCTGCTTCTCCTCCGGTGTTTTGCTTTGCGTTTCTTCCCTGGCCGGCGGCGGTTCAGCGGCAGCAACGGCCTGTTTCTCCGGCTGGGTTTGCAGTTTGGGTTCGGTCATCACCGGACCCGGCATTTCCGCCGTCGGCCTGGCCGGTTCATCCTTTGGTTTTTCCGGTTCTGCAACAGCCCTTTCCGGCTCTAGCTGTGCCTGTTGCGGCCCGGATTCTGGTGCCGGCGTGGCTACCATCGATGCCGCCGCAACCTGTTCCGCCGAGAACAAGTCATTGACGAGTGCAAGTTTCTCACGTGCGGCGGTGTTATCCGTATCAAGCTGCAACGCCTGATTATAGGCATCGCTGGCCATCTTGGCATAGATATCACCGATGTTCTCATAGGCCGTGGCATAACTCGGATGGGTATTAATGGCCCGCAGTAACGTCTCCCGGGCCTTTTCATATTCGCCCTGTGCCGCATAAACAACGGCAAGGTTGTTGTACGGTTCCGGCAGTTTCGGATGTTTTTCGATCAACGCCTGAAATTCCCGTTCTGCATCATCGAAACGCTCCATGCGTGTCAGGATGAGCCCCTTGAGAAAGCGCATTTCGATATCATCCGCATTCTCTTCCAGTCCGGTGTGCGCGAGTTCGAGTGCCGCCTGGAGTTCACCTTTTTTCAGCAGCGTCTGTACCTCGGCGGGTGTTGCCGCTGCCACCGTCGTCGACCACAGGCAGGCAAAAAGCACGGCTGCCAGTATGCGACAGCCGTTCGGCGATCCGGGATAGGTCATTGTTGTCATATGTTTTTTTGACCACCTGATGCGGATTATTAAAGTGGTGCCCCGAGAGGGAGTCGAACCCCCAACTAATGATTACAAATCAATCGTTATACCGTTTAACTATCGGGGCCGGATCCCATTAATTCGATGCTGTGCTCATGTTCCCTGAATTACCCGCCTTGATGCGAAAGCCACAGGCAGTATTTGGCGGCACAAGCAATCTTTCGCCCGGTGATGTCTGTGTCAGCCGATACAGGGCTTGCAAAATTCCCGGATAAATTCACGGGATACAGTAACTATTTCGACTATTTTATGGGTTCGGCCCTGACAGGGCAATTTTATCGCACTGGACCGGCAGGTAATTCAGCCCCGACGGAAAGGTCCGCGTCAGTGCCTCGATGGTATCACTCTGCAGGATCCGGGCATCGACCCAGTACACCGGCCGGCCCTCATTGTAGGGGATGACAACCGGCTGATAGCCCTTGTCCTGCAGTTCCCTCAGGCGCCTGTTGACCGCGGCCTGGCTCGAAAACAGGCCCAGCGAGATAGCATTCTCCAGATTACCGCCTGTATAAGGCTCAACGTCACGGATGCCGCTGGCCTGCAGCTCATTCAGCATTTCCTCGGCGTCCGTTTCAGGCGCCAGATAAACCCATAGCAATTGTTCGCCGCCGCCGGTTTCCTGCCGCAGCCCGGCCCGGCCATCCCGCTCCACCAGCCAATCGTGCAGATGCTCCGCCCGCCCGGCCTCGGCAAACGGACCGAAACTGAAGCAGGCATCGATCTCCAGGCGCATGGGGGTGATAAGGGACTCCGGCAGGGTGGTACTGATACTCAGGCAGCGTCGCAACCAGCTCCGGACCGCCGTCATCTTCGGCACCGGCAGCCACCGTGGCGCGGCGTACGGGTGGCTGCTGGAGTTCACTGAGCAGGCGCAACCGCGGGCACGTCCCGGCGAATCTCCAGGGCACCGGCCCGGGCCTGCACGGTTTCCCGTGTCTCGCTGATCCAGGGTCCAGCCGAAATAGCCGATATTGGCAACCAGCAGTAACAGGCATAGCCACTTCATCATACGCATCCGCTCGGCAGGGCCAGGCCCCGCAGCACCAGATCGGGTACCGCTTCTACCGGTGTCCGGCAAAGCGGCATGATATCCGCCGCACCGCCACCGGTGATGAGACAACGCCATGACCGCCCATGAATCTGCGAGCAACTGTTCCAGCACACGTTCGATCATACCGGCAATGGCATAGGCACTGCCGCCTGCCACCCCAGTTGCCGGTCGATCGACCCAGTTGCAGCTCCAGCACCAGTTCATGGCTGGTTCGCGCACCCCGGGTCGCCGTGTTCAGCAGACTCTGCATCAGCACCGGACCCGGCAGGATCAATCCGCCCAGATGTTCACCATCGGCATCGACGGCGTCAACGGTGATCGCCGTGCCGCAGCTTATGACACACACGGGCTCTGTACTCTAGCTGCCGGGCCGCCAACCATGGCCAGCCAGCGATCGATACCCATTTCACTGATATTGTCATAACCGTTACGAACTCCACCGGCCTCGCGTGCGGTAATGGCGTATTCCGGTATCAACCGCCAGTGTTCATGGCACCACTGATCCAGTGCACCGGCAATGGTGTCACCGGCCACATTGGCGACCCGTACTGCATCCGGGACCGGTAACGCCGTCAGATGATCATTGCACCAGCTGGAAAACTGCTCCCGGGAATAAGCGGCCGCCTGCATCGGCTGCAAACCGCGCCCGTCGGCCAGGGCCCACTTGATGCGGCTGTTACCGACATCCAGCAACAGTTTCATGGAGCGGCCCGCAGGCTTAATTCACCGGAAGCATAGCGCTGCACGGCGCCATCGATCGACATCAGCAGGGCGCCGCCGCTGTCGACGCCCAGCATCCGGCCATGTATCACGCGACTGCCGGCCGACAGCGTCACCCGCCGACCGCTCATGCAGTCGTAGCGCTGCCAGTCGTTGACATAGGGCCTGAAACCGGTAAGCGGATAACCGGCCAGGCATCTGACCAGTTCATTGATCAGCGCCGCTGCCAGTTCACTGCGCGCCGGAACAGCCCCGGTCAGCGAGGCCAAGTCGGTGACCGGCTGTTCGATTGCGTCTTTCATGGTTGCAGGCAGCCGCACATTGATGCCGATACCGAGCACCCACAGACACGCGCCGGTAATTTCGCCCCTCACCTGTAGCAAAATGCCGCCGAGTTTGCCATTGGCGGCAACCAGGTCATTCGGCCACTTGAGACGAACGCCATCAATCCCGCAGCTGGCCAGTGCCCGCACGGCGGCAACACCGGCCGCAAGCGACAATCCTGTCAGGGGCTCTGCCATGCCGTCGGCGCGCCAGCCGATCGACAGATAAAGTCCCCCTGCCAGCGGTGAAAGCCAGCTGTTGCCATGGCGACCCTGGCCGGCCGACTGATATTCGGCCAGACGCACCTGGCCGTGCGTCTGCGCCGGCGGGCAGCTGCTCCAGCAGGATACGCAGTTGGTTGAGGCCATCTCCAGCTCGATGGTGATGTCCCGTACCTGTGCGGCAATATCATCATCCAGCCGCAGTGCACGGATGTGCCCGGCGTCAGCAGATCAAGGGCACCGGCCAGACGGTACCCACGGCCCGAAACAGCAAAGATATCCACACCTTTCTGCTGCAGGCTGTGGATGTGTTTCCACACCGCGGTGCGGCTAATGCCGGTCTGTTTGGCAAGATCCTGGCCGGAATGGAAACGGCCGTCTGCCAGGACAGCCAGCAGGCGCGTGCGGATATTACGGCTCATTCGGAACAACCGTTAAAGCGGCTGTGAAATTACTGGTTCGCTCATCGATCCTTGTCCCGATGCCCGTTATCCGTCTCCCACTCATCGGAATCATCACCGTCGTTATCGGACCCTGAAGACATATGACGCAAGGTGGTATCTTCATCATCTGCGACCGGATCCAGTACCCGGTGTCAGCGTTACGTCCTCATCTTCTTCATCAGGATCGGGGGTGGGTTCCGCCGGCTGTGGCACACCGGCTTCCCGATCATCGTCATACTGAATCGTGGCGTCTTCGCCATCACCGTAATTGTCTTCACTGAGCGTGATACGTCCCGAGGATGGTGAAGAATCGTCACTGCTGTCGATATCAAACAGCCTGTCAAAATTACCACTGTCATCTTCGCCGCCATCTGCAACAACCGGCTGTGATGCTTCTTCGTTAGAGGCTATATCGCGGGCATAAACTGTATTGGAAACAACGGTCATGCCGGAATCGAACATTTCCGGCATGACGAATTCGAACTCGAACTTGTGCAGCCGGATACGATCGCCATGCTTGAGCCGGGTCTCGGTATTCACTATATGGTCGTTGACATAGGTACCATTGATGCTGCCCTGGTCGATGATCCAGTAGGCATAATCCTTGTACTCAATCAGTGCATGACGACGGCCGATCGTTGTCTCGGGAATCACGACATAGTTCAGGTGGTCTTTGTCCGTGCCCGCGACACGGCCGAGCATGGTCGGTTTTCTGCCGAGCTGATAACTCTGCTTTTCGGTCACGCCATGGATATCGCTCAAATAGGCCTTGGGCTCATACTCTGCTTCCGGCTCGCGCCCCGCACGGCCACGCCTGATAAGAACAATGAGAATCGCCAGAACGGTCAGGCACAGTACGCCGGCGGCGACAATCAGGATCAGATTACGGGTACGTTCCTCGCGGCTCAGTTCCTCCGATTTCGACGGCACTTCGATAATGATCGGCTCCGGCGCGGGTGCCTGTATAACCTGCTGCGGCGGTTGCGGCGCCGCCGACGCTGGTTCGGACTCGGGTTCCGGTTCGGCCTCGCGAATGATCGCCGCATTGATGCGCTCAAATACGCCACTGAGATCATCGGCCTCCAGGGCACGGAAATAATCCCCGCCGGTTTTATTGGCCAGGCTCTGAATCAACTGGAAATCTGCGGCATTGGTAAAGGCGATGCCGAAAATCTGGATACCGGCACGGGCAGCATCGCTGGCTAGATCGTCACGTAACCAGTCGGCACGCGAAACATCGGTCTGTGGATTGCCGGTATCGACGATACCGTCGGTCATGAAAATGATAATACGGCGGGCATCATCACGGGTGTCGTTTTTGAGTGCATAAAGCGCCCGTTCGATGGCCAGCAGGACTGTCGGTATACTGGCCACTGTAATCGATCGCATCCAGACTGCCGAGCAACTGATCCCGCCCGCTTTCGACATTGATAAAATCCTGTACCAGCGTGACGTCTTCATCGAAGATTAATAACGCTACCCGGCTGGCCGGATCGAGTTCCTGGATGAATTTTTCAACGGCGGCCGGTGCAAGCGACTGGGGATCGTTCTTGCGCATGCTGCCGGAATTGTCGAGTACCAGCACAACATCACGGCTCACCTCAGCGGATTCCGCCAGCGTGTCATCGGCCGGGCCGGTTTCTTCAACGACGGCTTCCGGCTGCGGGGTTTCTTCCGGTAACTGTGTTTCGGCGGCTGCCGGCACATCCGCACCGGCGGATTCATCCTGGGCCTGTACCAGGGGCGCTACCAGGAACAGCAGAACGAGAGAAATAAGGCGGACTGTGGCTGCCATGCCGACATTACCTGTAGCGGGGGTGGCTTGCATTATTACCCATTGCCGGGGGCGGTGAAACCGCAAGCCATGTTCAGCTGCTGATCTCCGGGCCTGTGCCGGTAGCCACCGGACGGGCGGAGTCCGCGCACCATTCGCTCCAGGAGCCGGGGTAAAGGCGTGGCTGCGGGAGGCCCGCATGAACGGCGGCCAGTATATTGTGACAGGCGGTGACGCCGGAGCCACAATAAAAAACGGCCTCCGCGGCCGGACCGCGCGCGGTCAGAAGATCATCGAATTCCCGCTGCAGCTCGTGCGGGTTCTTAAAGCGATCACCTTCGGTCAGGTTCATTTTCCAGAACCGGTTGAGTGCGCCCGGTATGTGGCCGGCGGCCGGGTCCAGCGGTTCGAAGTCACCGCGGTAACGGGCCGGATCGCGTGAATCGACAAGCGCGTTAACCTTGCCGACTTCATCGATGGATATGCGCATGGAGGCATCGGGCTCACCCCGGAATTCCCGCGGCGTGCGCTGTTCCTCACCCTGCCGCGTGGGACCATCCAGTTCCAGCCAGGCCGGCCAGCCGCCATCAAGAACGGCAACCGCCTCATGGCCCATATAGCGCAGCAGCCACCAGAGCCGCGCGGCGAACCCGCCGGCCATGGCATCATGGGCCACGACCTGGCAGTTCGCATCGATGCCCAGGCGTGAAAACAGTTCGATCAGTGCATCGGGATCCGGCAGGGGATGGCGGCCACCACCGTTCTTGCGCGCACTCAGATCGGCATCGATATCGGCAAAAACGGCGCCGGGAATATGCGCAACGACATAATCGCGATGGCCCTGATCCGGCTCGGACAGATCAAAACGGCAGTCGACGATAACCCAGTCGGGGTTATCCAGGTGCTGCAACAGATCACCGGCCTCGATCAGCGTGGTATACATAACGGCGCCCCCGTATCCCCGTGTTGATGAATTTTATGATTTTCCGGCAGTATCAAGCCATACCTCGCGGCAGAGAACAATACCTGCCCATTGGAGGTGGATGAAATACTTTTTCTACAGCCTGCTCTGGCTCGGGCTGGCCACGGGCCTCGGTGGCTGCGCCAGCCTGTCCTACTACGGCCAGGCAGTGGCCGGCCATCTGGACGTCATGCAGCGCCGCCAGCCAATTGAGTCCCTGCTGGCTGACCCGGAGACGCCGGCAGCGCTACGCGCAAAGCTGGAACAGGCCCTCGCCATAAAGGAATTCGCCAGCCAGTCGCTGGGCCTGCCGGACAACGGCAGCTACCGGAGTTATGCCGACCTGCAACGGCCCTACGTGGTCTGGAATGTCATTGCCACTCCGGAACTGTCGCTGACACCGCGGCAATGGTGCTTTCCCTTCGCCGGCTGCCTGCAGTACCGGGGCTATTACGATGAAGCCGATGCCCGCGCCTTCGCCCGCCGCCTGGCGGCCCGGGGAGATGACACCTATGTCGGCGGTGCCTCGGCCTATTCGACACTCGGCTGGTTTGACGATCCGGTACTCAATACCATGCTGCACTGGAACGGGGCACAACTGGCACAGGTCATCTTTCACGAACTGGCCCATCAGCAAGTGTTTATCAAGGGTGACACCGAATTCAACGAGGCCTTTGCCGAAACAGTCGGCATTGCCGGCACCCGGCGCTGGCTGGAGGCGCATGGCAATCCGGCCGCGCTCGAGGCCTATGAAACCAGGCTGGAGCGCAAGAACCGCTTGCTGGAGATGATTTTCGCGACCCGGCGTGAGCTCGCCGGGGTCTACGACAGCAACCTCAATGATGACGTCAAACGCGAGCGGAAGCAGGCGCTGCTGGCCGGCCTGAAGCAACGTTACCGGGAACTCCGCGACAACGGCTGGCAGCACTTTGCCGACTACGACCTCTGGTTCAAGGGTGGTCTGAATAACGCCAAGCTGGCGGCAGTGGCCACATACTGGCAACTGGTTCCGGCTTTCATGCAGTTACTGGAAGCCGTCGATCATGATCTGGAACGATTCTATGACCGGGTGGCGGCGCTCGGCCGAGTGCCCACCTGCCGAGCGGCGCCAGTGGCTGACCGGCAGCGCCCTGGTGGCCGCCTGCGAGCCCGGTAGTGAAAAACTTGCCAATAACCCTGCGAATCGCTAATGTCAGCGCAGGAAACGGAGGTAAGATATCAGTTCAGGGACGATAATGCTGCGGCAGTTGAGTATTGTGCAGTTGAGTATCGTGATGGATAGCACAATTAGTACCAGCAATTCCCTGATCGGCGATAAAAACCCCGACTAGTTAGCTCTATAATAGATCATCCGGACCCGTAGCCAGGCCGAACGGATATGCTGAACAAATTATTTTCCTCCAGGCCCTTGCCCACGCTGGAACTCCAGGTTGCCGATCAGGCACTGAATTTCGTCTCGATTGCCGATTTCGAATTTGCCCTGGGCGGGCGGACCGCCGTTCCCTCCGGCAAGATCTAACCGGCTGGTGCAATGTACCATGCAGGAACTTCGCGCCGAGGCCCGCACCATCAAGGAAGTCGAAAAGCGTTTCGTCGACATCCTGTCACGATCCATCGAAGACCCGAAAAGCATCAACCGCTCGCTGCGGGAGCTCGACCCGCTGATCTTCTCCCAGGACCACAACTGGCGCGAGATTATTTCCGGCCTGAATGAGATGGGGGATGAGTTTGATGCCTACCGGCGCGTGGCGCTGGTCAAGTACATGCAGTACCTGGCTGCCCGTCAGGACATCATCAAGCACCTGTATTCGGAGAAGAAACGCTATTCCACCAACGGTGGCGACAAGGAACAGGAGGGCCCGCTCAAGGATACGGTAATCCTCGACGGTACACTGGTGGCCACCACCGGTGAAGAGAACGATGAGTATGAACGCCTGCCCAAGGGTGAGTCCAAGCATGTTCATCTGCCGGCCGGCCAGGAAATGCAAGTACTGCTGTCAAAACATAAATGTAAACTGGCCAATCACGACGGCTTTGAGTTTGAAGACGAAAAGGGCACCAGGCACAAGCTCAGCGAGGCCCGCAACATTATTGGGCGCGATGCCCTGAGTACCGTTGTTCTTGATCCCACATGGCGCGATGTATCGCGCAAGCATCTCGTCATCGAGATCCATGGCAAAAACGACCTGCAGGTTACCGACATGTCTGCACATGGAACCTACATTAACAGCGAGTTTCTGGAACAAACCTCCACCTGACCTGCCCCGGTGGCTGATCCCTGCCCCTTATAACCTTTTAAAATATAACTATAAAAAGTTATTATTTATTGGAATAAAGGGAGTCTGGTAGACTTCGCCATTTTCCAATAGCAGACCCTGTGCTGAGACTGCCAAAATGACTGACAAATCCTTCAATACGGAAGCGCTCGCGGCCGAATACGACCAGCGTTCGCCGCAGGACATTCTCAAGCTTGCGCTGGAGAGTTTTGACAACATCGCCATCTCCTTCAGTGGCGCAGAAGATGTCGTCCTTATCGACATGGCCGTGAAGATCCGGCCCGATGTACCGGTTTTTTCGCTGGATACCGGTCGCCTGCATGCCGAGACCTACCGGTTCCTGGAGCAAGTTCGCCAGCACTACAACATCAATATCGAATTCATGTTCCCGGATACGGCCCAGATCGAGGCACTGGTGCGGGAAAAGGGTCTGTTCAGTTTCTACCGGGATGGCCATCAGGAATGCTGCGGCATTCGCAAGGTCGTGCCGCTGAAACGCAAGCTGGCAAGCGTGGATGCCTGGATCACCGGCCAGCGCAAGGACCAGAGCCCGGGAACCCGGACAGCGGTACCGGTGGTACAGGATGACAAGGCCTTCGGCAGTCCGGACAATCCGCTGGTGAAATTCAATCCGCTGTCGAACTGGAGTTCGGCCGAGGTCTGGAACTATATCCGCAGCAACGATGTACCGTTCAATGAACTGCATAACAAGGGTTATATCAGTATCGGCTGTGAGCCCTGCACGCGGCCGGTTCTGCCGAACCAGCACGAACGCGAAGGCCGCTGGTGGTGGGAAGAGGCCACGATGAAGGAATGCGGCCTGCATTCCGGCAATATCAAGAACAAGGCCTGAAGCGCGGATTACTGTAAGCGACAGAGACCGGAACCCGATGAACGCCGCAACCCGAATCACCATGGTAAAGAAGATCCTGGCTGACGGCTCGCCCTGCAAAAAGTGCGGCGAGGTCGAAGCCCGGCTGCGGGACGGCAATTACCTGGATAGCATCGACCATATTGCTGTCGCCGACGAGCGGGATCCGGACAGCGAGGGCATGAAACTGGCGAACCGTTACCAGATCGAGCGCGCACCGTTCTTCATTGTCGAGGAGCCGGGCCGCGAACCCCGTGTTTACACGGTATTCATGCGTTTCCTGAAAGAAGTGCTGCGGGCCGAGGTCGATGACAAGGATGAGGGCACCGAGATGATGCGCAGTTCGGATATGGACTACATTTAGTTAAATGGTTGATTGGTTAACTGGTTAATTAGTGTAGGAGCCGATTCCATCGGCGATGCAGCAAGCCTAATCGAACAGCGTGCGCAGGTTCGGGCCAGTGATGCCGCCAGATTTTGCTGATCTGGACATAGCGGTCATCCCAGCGCTCGGCGAACTGTCGCAATGCCAGTTCCGCCTCGGCCTCGGTGCTGGCCCGATAGATGCGCTTGAGGTCGGCGGTGACCGCCTTGTAGTCCTTCCAGCTGACGTATTTCAGCGAGTTGCGGACCAGATGCACAATGCACAGCTGGATGCGGGTGTTCGGGTACACGGCCTCGATGGCGTCAGGGAAGCCACTGAGGCCATCGACACAGGCAATCAGGATGTCCTGAACCCCGCGGTTCTGCAGCTCGGTCAGCACCGACAGCCAGAACTTCGCCCCTTCGGTCTCGGCCAGCCACAGGCCCAGTAACTCCTTGCGGCCTTCCAGGTTGATGCCCAGCGCCACGTAGACGGACTTGTTGATGACCTGGCGGTTGTGGCGCACCTTCACCACGATGCAGTCCAGGTAAACGATGGGATAGAACGACGACAAGGGCCGGCTCTGGAACTCGACCACCTGGTCCAGCACCGCGTCGGTGACCTTCGAGACCAGCGACGCCGATACCTCGGCGCCGTACATCTCCTGGAACGACGCCACGATCTCGCGGGTGGTCATGCCTTTCGCATCCAGGCACAGGATCTGATTATCGAAGGCCGTAATCCGCGTCTGGCCCTTGGCCACCAGCTGCGGCTCAAAGCGGCCATTGCGGTCACGCGGGGTCTGGATCTCGACTTCGCCGTGGCTGCCCTTCAGACTCTTCGGCGTGCTGCCATTGCGGCTGTTACCGCTGCCGCGGCCTTCTGATTTCTTCGCGGATTGAATCCGCTCCCACAGAGAACTTTTCCATTCCCTCCATTCCAAAATCACCAATCAACCAATTAACCACTTCAATGTTCCGGCAGCACCAGGTCGGCAAACAGTCTGTCGATTTCTTCCTTTGATCGGCTGCGCTGGGCCGATTCCACCAGCGGCCGTTTCAGATGCGGTGCGAACAGCTCGATAAAGTCATACATGTAACTGCGCAGGAACGTCCCGCGGCGGAAGCCGATCTTGGTGGTGCTGGCCTCGAACAGGTGATCGGCAGGAATCGCTTCCAGCCCGGCATCGCGTTCCGGGTCATAGGCCATGCTGGCGACAATCCCCACCCCCAGCCCCAGTTTCACATAAGTCTTGATCACATCGGCATCGGCAGCCGTGAAGGTGACCTGCGGACGCAGACCGGCGGCATTGAAGGCGGCGTCGAGCTGCGAGCGACCGGTGAAGCCGAATACATAGGTCACGATCGGATACTCTGCCAGCGCCTGCAGGCTCAGCGGCTTTTTCTCCAGCAGTGGATGGCCCTGCGGCACGATGACACTGCGGTTCCAGCGGTAACAGGGCATCATGACGAGGTTTTCGAACAGCTCCAGGGCCTCGGTGGCAATGGCGAAATCCACCGTGCCCTTGGAGGCCAGTTCCGAGATCTGCATTGGCGTGCCCTGGTGCATGTGCAGTGATACCGCCGGGTAGCGGCGCATGAACTCCTGGATGACCGGCGGCAGCACATACCGGGCCTGTGTGTGAGTGGTCGCTATCGACAGACTGCCTGTATTCTGGTCACTATGCTCCATCGCAATCTGGCGGATACTGTCAACGCCGGCCAGGATCTCGCTGCATTTGTCGATGATCTCGCGGCCGGCCGGGGTGATCTCCGTCAGGTGTTTGCCGCTGCGCTGGAAGATCTGCACGCCGAGTTCATCCTCGAGCATGCGGATTTGCTTGCTGATCCCGGGCTGGGAGGTGAACAGTTTCTCCGCGGTCGCCGAGACATTCAGGTCATGACGCGCGACTTCCCAGATATAGCGTAATTGCTGCAGCTTCATGGCAGTGACTCGATATACTGAATTCGCATAAACATATGCATTATAATTCCTTTTCAGTATAGATGTCTGTCATTACATTACAAGCGCCCGGCCCCGCGCCGGGCGCTTTTTTGCCATTTGAACGGACTGCAGCATGGATCTGGAACTGGGCTATACCATTGCCGGCTTTGTGGTCGGCTTCATTGTCGGCATGACGGGCATCGGCGGCGGCTCGCTGATGACCCCGATCCTGGTGCTCGGTTTCGGTGTCCAGCCCGCCATCGCGGTCGGCACCGATCTGCTCTACGCCGCCATCACCAAGGCCGGCGGGATCTTTGTACACAGCAGCAAGGGTAGCGTGGAATGGCGTATCGTCGGAATCCTGGCCGCCGGCAGTGTTCCGACATCCATCGCCATGATATTCGTGCTCAAGTGGCTGGAAGCCAGGGGCATCCACTACGGCACGATTATTACTTCAACGCTCAGTATTGCACTGATACTGACTGCGCTTGCCATGCTGTTCAAGGATCGGCTGCACGAATTGCCCGTCACGATGAACGTTTTGATTTGCTGCGCGCCCTGCACAAGCGCTACCTGACGGAGATAACCATCCTCACCGGTATCCTGCTCGGCGTGCTGGTAACACTGTCCTCGGTCGGCGCCGGCGCCATTGGTACCGCAGCGCTGTTTTTCCTGTATCCGCGCCTGCCTTCGATCAAGATCATCGGCACGGACCTGGCGCATGCCGTACCCCTGACCGCTGTCGCCGGTATCGGCCACGCCGCGATTGGCACGGTCGATTACCATATGTTGATAAGCCTGCTGGTAGGTTCCCTGCCCGGTATCTATATAGGCAGCCATCTTGCCAACCGCCTGCCGGAAACCATCGTCCGCCCGGCCCTGGCCGGGATGCTGCTGCTGATCGGGATACGACTGGCGTTTTAATAGCTGATAGCTGATTGCGATTGTGAAGGGTCGAGTTAGTCCGTCGTCAAGTGCATAGCCTCATCATCCGCCCGCTATAAGCTATGGTCTATAAGCCATTTTCAATAACTGCCCCGGTTTTTCTTCAGCCGTTCAGGCTGATGGATCGACTGCGCCTGGTCGGCTCTGATTGACCCGGTACCAGCCGGCGATGCTGTAGCGTGGTTTGTTCACCGGCAGTACTTCATGCGGAAATTCCCTGCTCAGGAACAGAACGAGTTTGCCATACCTGGGTGCAATTTTTTCCAGCACCACCTGTTCATTCCGTGGTGAATACAACACCAGCTCACCGCCATCTTCAGGCACCCAGGCAGGATTAAGGTATAAAACACTGCTGATGATGCGCGCAGTACTGCCCCTGAATCCATCATAGTGTTTCCTGTAAAAGGCACGCTCCGGATACCAGGCATAATGACATTCGAAATCAAACAGTCCCAGGAACAGCCGCCGGTTCAATTCCAGTCTTAACCGATCCATCCAGCCAAGATAATCGCTGCTCGCAGCAGAGCCATGATCCAGCCAGGCAATGGCATCGCTACGGACAAATCCGTTTACATGGTAATCATGGTGCTTGCTGATACCAGCCTGTCTGAATTCATCCACGCCAAGCTCCTTGAAATGAATAAACAGACTATCGACAAGTCCTGCAGGCAATGCATCTTCCACTATGGCATAGCCATACCGATACAATGCATCGGCCATATCATCGAAAAAACGAGTGCCGACAGCAGGGTGCCTTTCTGGTAAACCGCCCATGGCCGGGAACTCCATAAAAAAACAATCAAAACAGAAGGCGGTTTATACAATACTTTCCGTAATCTACCCAGCAAAAAAATGCCCCGTTCACCTGCACAGTGAACGGGGCCTTCCTCTCAGACTATCGCGTATGCGGGCACCTACAACTACGCGATGTCATGATAAAACTTGGCCGATATCAGGCTGCTGCATGCGAGCGCTTGTAATCCTCAATCATACCGGCCATGCGGTCTTTTAAATACAGTTTCTCTTTTTTAAGCTTTTCAAGAGCGAAATCATCGAAATCGACATTGCTGGTCTGGGCTTCGTAAACCTGTTGTTTAAGGCGGGAGTGTTTGTCGTAAAGGCGTTTGAATTCAATACTTTCATGCAACAGGGACTTCACTATATCCTGATCATAATCAAACATAGTTCCTCCTGGCGGTGGCTGTAGGCCATACCCGATTGTATGGCGAAAAGAGAAACTGGCCAGTATCCTGAAAAGGTATCCGTATTCCTAAAACTAGACCATTTGAGCGGGATGGGCCAGCCGGATCGCCACTGTTTTACAGAACTGATCTGGGTCAAAATCAGCACCGGAACAGGTTGAGAATTTGTTTTGGATTAGTTCTAATTTATAGATGTCTGAAACTACGACCAAATTCGACAAGGCTGTTGCAACTTCGGGACAGGGTGAAGTTTCGGGCTTCTGGGCAAACCGGATCCGGTCCCTGGCCACCGAGGCCGGCATCCATATCAACGGCGATCAACCCTGCGACATAAAGGTTAACGACCGGCGCTTCTTCCGCCGCGCCCTGCTGGGCGGTTCGCTGGCAGTGGGTGAGACCTACGTGGCTGGCTGGTGGGACGCCGAGCGCCTGGATGAATGCCTCTACCGGCTTATCCATGCCCAGGTCGACAAGCGCTATCCGACGCTCAACGCCGCGCTGAGCAGCCCTGCGCAGCGTGATCTTCAATCTTCAGGCCGTTTCCCGCGCTTTCCAGGTCGGCGAGGCCCATTACGACCTCGGCAATGACTTTTTCCGTGCCATGCTGGACCGCCGCCTGGTCTATACCTGCGGCTACTGGGCCCGGGCCCGCAACCTGGACGAGGCCCAGGAACACAAACTCGAACTGGTCTGCCGCAAACTCGACCTGCAACCCGGCCAGCGGGTACTGGATATCGGCTGTGGCTGGGGCAGCTTCGCGCGTTACGCCGCCGAACAATACGGTGCCACGGTGGTCGGCCTCACCATTTCAAAAGAACAGGCCGAACTGGCACAGTCAGAGTGCCGTAACCTGCCGGTGGAAATCCGGCTGCAGGATTACCGCGAAGTGAATGAACGCTTCGATCATATCGTGTCACTCGGCATGTTCGAGCATGTCGGCCACAAGAACCACGCGGAATACATGCAAGTTGCCCGTCGCTGCCTGAGCGATGACGGCCTGTTCCTGTTGCATACCATCGGCAAACACCGGCCGACCGTAAAAACCGATCCCTGGATCGCCAGATATATTTTCCCCAACGGCGAAATTCCGTCGCTGCGCCGCGTGACGCGGGCACTGGAATACCGTTTCGTGCTGGAAGACTTGCATAACTTCGGGCCCGATTACCGATCGCACCCTCATGGCCTGGTACCGGAATTTCCATGCCAACTGGCCACAGTTCAGCGAGCGCTACGGCGAACGTTTTTACCGCATGTGGAAATATTATCTCAATTGCTGCGCCGGCGCGTTCCGCTCGCGCGAACTGCAATTATGGCAACTGGTGCTGTCGAAACGCGGCATACCGGGCGGTTATCGCCGGCCGGAGTACTAGGGCCTGTTGATCGCCGCATCAGTCACTGTCCATGAATACCATTCATCACGGACAGAAAAATTCCTCAACAGGCAGGACTGGCACTCTGCCACAGACATTATTATCATAGGCACTGTCAGTGCCACATTCGTGCTAACCGCTGCAGAGGGTGAAGACCATGCAAGCAACCGTGTTAGCCGAGCGGGAGGAACCGGAACTGGCTCGCACAGCTCTGCATGAGCTGCATGCCGAGCTGGGTGCTAAACTCGTTCCCTTCGCCGGCTTTTCCATGCCCCTGAATTATCCTGGCGGCATACTCGCCGAGCACCGTCACACGCGCAGCCATGCCTCGCTGTTCGATGTCTCGCACATGAACCGCATGCGCGTCACCGGCTTGCATGCCGCCGAGGTGCTGGAATCCCTCTGTCCCGCAAACCTCGTTAGCCTGCCGCCGGGGCTGTTCCGTTACACCGTCCTGACCAATGACGACGGCGGCATCATCGACGATCTCATCATCCGCCGGCGTGACAATGATTTCGAAATCGTTGCCAACGGCGCGACACGCGAGACCGTCCTTTACTGGCTCAATGAACGTATCGGCGACGAGTGCCGGATACAGGTGCTTGACGAGTTTGCCCTGCTGGCCCTGCAGGGGCCCCGTGCGGCCGAGGCGCTGGCGTCACTGCAACCGTGTATACACGATCTGACATTCATGCGCCACGCGGCACTGATGCTGGCCGGCAAGTTCTGTCTGGTGGCGCGCTGCGGTTACACGGGAGAGGATGGTTTCGAGATCTCCGTGCCTGTCGAGCATGCCCTGACGCTGGCACGCCAGCTGCTCAATCACGAGGCCGTTGCGCCTGCCGGTCTCGGCGCCCGGGACGGCCTGCGGCTTGAGGCAGGGCTCTGCCTTTACGGCCAGGACCTGGATGCCACAACCTCGCCGGTGGAGGCCGGTCTCGGCTGGATGATCCCGCGTGCCAGACGTCCGGGCGGCGAACGCGCCGGCGGTTTTCCCGGCAGCGCACGCATTTTTGCCGAACTCGAAGCCGGTCCATGGCGCCGCCTGACCGGCCTGTTGCCCGACAGCCGTGCGCCACTGAGAGCCGGCACGCTTCTGTATGACAGCGACGGCAACGAGGCCGGCAAGGTGACGAGTGGCGCGCACAGCCCGGAACTCGGACATCCAATCGCCATGGGTTATGTGAAGACAGACCATCTCTATGGTGGCGGAGATCTGAAAGCAAGTCAGCGTAACCGCACCATTGATGTCCGGACTACAAACCTGCCGTTTGTGCCGCATCGTTACGTCCGATAAGACCGAGACCAAGGGGAATTTGAATGAGTGAGCTGCGTTTCAGCAAGGATCATGAATGGGTCCGCATGGAAGACAACGGTGAGGCGGTAATAGGTATTACCGATTTCGCCCAGGATCAACTCGGGGATGTGCGTATGTCGAGCTGCCGGAAACCGGCCGCGAAGTCAATGCCGGCGAGGAAGCGGCTGTGGTCGAATCCGTGAAGGCGGCCAGTGATATCAAGATGCCCATCAGCGGCACGGTCACCGCGGTGAATGAAACACTGAATGACACGCCCGAGCTGATCAATCAGGAACCGCTTAATGGTGGCTGGTTCATCCGGCTCAAGCCATCCGATCAATCGGAACTGGACAACCTTATGAATGAAGCGGCATATCAAACATTCATTCAGGAGCAGGAATAAAATGGAAACAGTGCAACAATTGCCACTCACGGAACTGGAAACACCCGGTGATTTCATTCGCCGGCACATCGGTCCGAATCGCGAACAGATCACGGCCATGCTCGCCTACCTCGGTTTCGATTCCGTTGAAGCACTGATCGATGCCACCGTGCCGGAACATATCCGCCTCGAACGGCCGCTGGATCTGAAAACCGCGCGCAGTGAACGCGTCATCGAGGATTACCTGCGCCGCATGCGTAACCGCAACCGGTCACTGATCAGCATGATCGGCATGGGTTACAGCGACACCATCATGCCCAATGTGATCAAACGCAATGTACTGGAAAATCCCGGCTGGTATACAGCCTACACGCCCTACCAGGCCGAGATCAGCCAGGGCCGGCTCGAGGCGCTGCTGAATTTCCAGCAGATGATCATCGACCTGACCGGCCTGCCCGTTGCCAATGCCTCGCTACTGGATGAAGCCACCGCGGCTGCCGAGGCAATGATGATGTCAAAGCGGATCAATGCCAAAAAAGGCAATCGCTTTATCGTCGATACGGGCTGCCATCCACAGACACTGGCCGTGTTACGGACACGGGCCCGGCCGCTGGGTATCGAAATCGTCACCCGGCCCGCTGACGCTGATGTCCCGCCAGACTGCTTCGGCACGCTGGTGCAGTATCCCGGCTCGGGCGGCGGTATCCCCGATCTCGCGGGCGCTATTGATCGTGCGCATGACGCCGGTGCGCTGGTCACGGTCGCCTGCGATCCGCTGGCACTGGTCATGCTGCGCGCCCCCGGCGAGCTGGGGGCCGACATCGCCGTCGGCAGTACCCAGCGATTCGGAGTGCCCCTGGGCTATGGCGGCCCCCACGCGGCGTTTTTCGCCACCCGGGAGCAGCATAAACGCCAGATCCCCGGCCGCATCATCGGCGTGTCGCGGGACACGCGCGGCCAACCGGCACTGCGCATGGCGCTGCAGACACGCGAGCAGCATATCCGCCGCGAGAAGGCGACCAGCAACATCTGCACCTCGCAGGTGCTGCTGGCCGTAATCGCGGGCATGTATGCCGTTTACCACGGGCCCAAGGGCCTGATGACCATCGCCGAACGCGTCCATCGCATGGCGCTGATTTTCGCCCGTGGTATCTGCCAGCTCGGCTACGAGATCACCACGGACCGTTTTTTCGACACGGTCACGATCCGGGCGCCTGGCATGGCACGGCGGCTGGCGGCCAGGGCGCGCGAGGCCGGTTTCAACCTGCGGGTGCATGATGCGGATCATCTCGGCATCACCTTCGATGAGACTTCCCGCCGCAGTTACCTGGGCAAACTATGGTCGGTTTTCGCGCCACATCAGCGCGATTTGAACTTCGACGTCAGCGCCATCGACGAGGATATCAAGGGCACGCTGGAAAACGGCCTGCGCCGTACCGACGATATCCTCACGCACCCGGTCTTCAACCGCTATCACTCGGAAACCGAAATGCTGCGTTACCTGCGGCGGCTCGCCAGCCGTGACATCGCGCTGGATCGCTCCATGATCCCGCTCGGTTCCTGCACCATGAAACTGAACGCAACCATCGAGATGCTGCCGGTCACCTATCAGCTGTTCAGCGCCATCCATCCGTTCGTGCCACTGGATCAGGCCCAGGGCTATCAGCAACTGTTCGAGGAACTGGAGGACGCGCTATGTGAGATCACCGGCTTCCGGGCGTTTTCGTTTCAGCCGAACTCGGGCGCCCAGGGTGAATATGCCGGCCTGTTGACGATCGCCCGCTATCACGAGGCACGCAATGAGTCGCAGCGGCGAATCTGCCTGATACCCTCGTCGGCGCACGGCACCAATCCGGCCAGCGCCCACATGGCCGGCATGCAGGTCGTCGTGGTGAACTGTGACAGCCACGGTAACGTGGATGTCGATGATCTCAGGGCCAAGGCTGCGCAACATGCACAGGAACTGGCGGCACTGATGATCACCTATCCCTCAACCCATGGCGTGTTCGAGGAATCCATTGTCGATGTCTGTAGCATCGTGCATGAACACGGTGGCCAGGTTTACCTGGACGGCGCCAATATGAACGCGATGGTCGGCATCTGCCGCCCGGCCGCCATTGGCGTCGATGTCTGCCATCTCAACCTGCACAAGACTTTCTGTATTCCGCATGGCGGCGGCGGGCCGGGTGCCGGACCGATCGGTGTCGCCGCACACCTGGCACCCTACCTGCCGGATCATCCGGTCGTCGACGGCGTCAATCCGGCCGTGGGGGAAGCCGCCACCGTGGGCACCGTGGCGGCCGCGCCCTGGGGCTCGGCCGGCATACTGCCGATCGCCTGGGCCTATATTGCCTTGATGGGCGGCAACGGCCTGACGCGGGCGACACAGATCGCGATCCTCAATGCCAATTACATCGCCGGAAAACTGGCACCCCATTACCCGGTGCTTTACACCGGCAAGAATGGTCTGGTTGCACATGAATGCATTATCGATCTGCGACCGACCAAGGATGCTACCGGAATCACCGTCGAGGATGTGGCCAAGCGGCTGATCGATTATGGTTACCACGCGCCGACCATTTCATTTCCTGTGCCGGGCACGATGATGATCGAGCCCACGGAAAGTGAAAGCCAGAGTGAACTGGATCATTTCTGCAAAGCCATGATCCGGATCCGTGAAGAAATCGCCATGGTCGAGCGCGGCGAGGCCGATCGCGAAAACAATTCACTGAAAAACGCACCGCACACGCACGAATTACTGCTCGCGGATGACTGGCCGTTTGCCTATTCGCGCGAACGGGCGTTCTTCCCACTCAGCGAACAGCACCAGGACAAGTACTGGCCGCCAGTGACACGCATCGACAACATGGCCGGTGATCGCGAATTGATCTGTACCTGCCCGCCGCCCTCCGCGTACCAGCAAGAAGAAGAACCCGAGCCGGAACAGCTCGCGGCAAATCACTGACTCCAGGAGACAGTTATGTACCACGTATTGGTGGCGGACCCGCTGGCCGCCGAAGGCCTCGAATACCTGCAATCCCGGTCTGATGTCGAAGTACAAACGGCGAAAGGACTGGATGAGGCGGCACTGATTGAGCGCATACAGGGAATGGATGCACTCATCGTGCGCAGTGGCACCAGGGCGACGGCGGCGGCGATCAACGCCGCCGATCAGTTGAAAGTCATCGGCCGCGCAGGCATCGGTGTCGACAATATTGATGTCAATGCGGCTACCGAACGTGGCATTGTCGTACTGAACACACCCAATGCCAATGCGACCACAACGGCCGAGCTGACCATTGGTCATTTGTTATCGCTTTGCCGGCACCTGCCGGCGGCGGATCGTTCGGTACGCGCAGGCGAATGGCAGCGCAGCCGCTATACCGGTACCGAAATCGCCGGCAAAATCATCGGCATTATCGGCTACGGTACTATCGGCAGGCTGGTTGCGGCGCGTTGCCTGGCCTTGCAGATGAATGTCATCGTACACGATCCATTTGTTACCGATGCCGTACTGAAGGAACAGGGTGTCGTCGGCGCCGGCCTGGAACAGCTGCTGCAAGGCGCTGACTTCATCACACTGCACTGTCCGGCCAACCAGAAGACCCGGCATATCGTTAACGAACAGAATCTCGCGCTCATGCAGCCGCATGCAAGGCTGATCAACTGTGCGCGTGGCGAACTGGTGGATGACGAGGCCCTTTACGAGGCCCTGAGCCAAAAGCGCATTGCCGGTGCGGCCCTGGATGTTTTCAGTAATGAACCGCCGGCGGATTCGCCTCTGCTCGGTCTGGATAACATCGTCTTCACGCCGCACCTCGGTGCCTCGACACACGAGGCGCAGGTGGCCGTCGGCAGCGAGATCGCACGCAATGTCATGACTTATTTGCATAGCGGTCAGGCAATCAGCGCCATCAACCTGCCGACCATCAGGGCCAGTGAACTTGCGCGCCTGCAACCCTATCTATTGCTGGTGCATCGCCTCGGCCAGCTGCTGGCGGAAATGATCAATGAACCGCTGACCGGGCTGCAGGTAAAACTCCGCGGCCATCTCGCTGATCTCGACCCGGCCGTGATCGCGACGGAAGCGCTGGCCGGCTTTCTGAGCGAGGTCGTCGATACCAACGTCAATCGCGTCAATGCCCTGGGCCCTGGCCAGGCGCCAGGGTATCGAACTCGACGAAAGCCGCACCGGGAATGCCAGTCCTACCTGTCGCTGGTGGAAGTCACCGGCCGCGGCAACAGTGAAACCATTACCCTGGCAGGTACGGTGTTTGACGAACAGCATCCCCGGCTTGTGCGTATCAATGCCTATGAAGTCGAGGCCTGTCTCGAAGGCCATATCCTCATAACCCGCCATCAGGACAGGCCCGGCGTCATGGGCACGCTGGGCACACTGCTGGGCGGCGCCGGTATCAACATCTCGCGCATGCAGTTGGGTATCGTTCCGGATACCGACCGCGCCATTGCGGTATTCCAGACCGCCAATGAGCCCACAGCGGAATTACTGCAGCAGATCCGGACACTGCCCGCCATCGACAAGGCCCTGCAGATCAGCCTGTGACCGCGCCGGCCACCCATCAGGGTCCGCCGTATGACCTGATCCTGTTCGATTGCGACAGTACGCTGTGCCGCATGGAAGGACTGGATCGTCTTGCCGAACGCGCCGGACTGGCCGAGCAGCTGCGGCCGTTGACCGAGGCGGCAATGAACGGCGAGATCGATTTCGAACAGGCCTATGCCGATCGGCTGGCACGGCTGCAGCCGGATCTCGATAGCGTGAACTGGCTCGGCGGCGAGTATTGCGATCAGATCGTCACCGGTGCCGTCGAGTTGATCCATGCATTACATGAACGCGGCAAGCAGGTACATGTACTCAGCGGCGGCATACACCAGGCACTGTTGCCGCTCGCCGGTGTGCTCGACATACCGTCCGAACGGCTGCATGCCGTAAACCTACTGTTCGACGAGGCAGGCAATTACCGGGATTACGATCGGACTTCACCGCTGACGCGTCAACATGGCAAGGCAGCCGCTTGCAGCGAGATGATCGGTGACGGCAGCCACGCCGTATTGATCGGCGATGGTGTCACCGACCTGGAGGCTGCCGCCGCGGGCGTGGACTTCATCGGTTTCGGCGGCGTTGTCCGGCGCCCGGCCGTCGAGAGCCGGGCAGCACTCTATTATCCCCACGCCGACCTGTTCGGCCTGCTGTCGTGGCTGCTGACCGCGGATGAGCTGTAACGGCCAGGGGTACCCTTCCTCTGAGGGAGCCGATTACCAGCGGCGATTATTGCCAGACAAAATCGCGGATACAATCCGCTCCCACGATACCAGGAGATGCTCTGAACCCCTGTGGGAGCCGATTACCAGCGGCGATTATTACCAGACAAAATCGCGGATACAATCCGCTCCCACGATACCAGGAGATGCTCTGAACCTCTGTGGGAGCCAATTATATCGGCGATTCATCAACTATCGCGGATACAATCCGCTCCCACCAGATCAGGAACTTCTCTGAACCCCTGTGGGAGCCGATTATCATCGGCGATCCATTGACCCGCCTCGCAAAGCCGGCAAGTCAGATGTCGGCATTTTCCCGCCCGGTCCGCTATAATGGCTGGTTTTTCCACGGACAAATTCATGAGCAGCAAACAGTCTTCCTTGCCCCTTGCCGGCAAGGCCCTGCCTTTCCCGCTGGCCCGCATCGGGATTATCGGCGGCGGCCAGCTTGGCCGCATGATGGTCCGCAAGGCCACCCAGCTCGGCTTCGCCGCCATCGTGCTCGACCCCACCCCGAACTCGCCCGCCGGGCAGGTGGCCGGTCACCAGATCGTCGGTGACTTTTTCGACCCGGCCAAGCTGCGCGAGCTGGCCGAGCTGTGTGATGTCACCACGTTCGATATCGAGACCATCGACAGCGAGGCACTGGCAAAAACTGCTCGACGAGGGCTTTCGCATTCTGCCCTCGCCGCACCTGCTGGCGGTCATCCAGGAACAAGCTGACCCGGGACGCGATTACTGGAAGATCGCGGCATCGCCACCGGCAAGTTCATCGAACTGGAAGACCCGACGCCGGAAGTCGCTGGCCGAATTCGGCTACCCGCTGGTACAGAAGGCCGCAGCGCGGCAAGCTCCTGAGCCGCCGCGGTGTCGAGATCTTCCAGGACGACAGCAAGCCGGATTCGCATCCCGCCGGTGCCGAGTCTGCTGGAGGAATGCGTCGACCGCGAAGAGGACTCGCGGCCATGCTGGTCGCACGCGGCCTGGATGGCGAAACGCGCGTCTGATCCTCGGTCGTGGAAATGGTCTTCGATATCGAGGCGAACATTCTCGATCAATTGATCGCACCGGCACGCATCGACAAGGGCCAGGCAAAAGCCGCACAGGAACCTGGCCGTCAAGACCGTCGAGGCCATCGAGGGCGTCGGCGTGTTCGGCATTGAGCTGTACCCTGGCGAAGGGACGGCCGCATGCTGGTCAATGAAATCGCACCGCGCACGCACAATTCCGGGCATTACACCATCGAGGCCTGCGTCACCGACCAGTTCGGCGCAGCAGATCCGGGCCATTACCGGCCTGCCGCCGCGGTTCGACCGAGCAGCTGAAGCCCGCCGTCATGATCAACCTGCTCGGCGAAAACGGTTACACTGGCCGCACGATTGTCGAGGGCATCGACGAGAGCGCTTGCCATCGAGGGCGTGGCCGCGCAGATCCACGGCAAGGCCGACTCGAGACCCTTCCGCAAGATGGGTCATGTCACGGTCGTCGATGATTCAATCGATGCAGAAGCAATACGTAACTGGAACCAGGTACATCCACAAACATTACGCATCGCCCTGTGCCACCGGAGTCGAACCGCAGTTCGCTGGCGAGTGGCGCGTGCCGGTCGTATAGTCGGGCGAGTCACATCCGCTCCTCGCACGCCCTGCCAGGGATTCCCATACCCACGGTAGATTTTTCTGGTTCGCGTGATCGCTGTGACCCATGACCGTTCTCGATTCGTAGCCGGCGTCCGCCCCCGGTCGGCCGGCGTCGCCGGCCACACTCGCCGCGTGCGGGCGCACTGACGCGCACTGTTCTCGACCACCACAGCCACGCACGCATGTCACAAGACGGTTCGACAGCACTCGTCGCGAAGCGAACAGCCACACGACCAGTACAGACCGACGAAATCCGGGCGCTCTGCGGGTCACCAGCCTCGACGTCGTCGGCGAGCGCACGCAGGTCCGCGAACGCGACCCGACGTTCGACCTCGGCGAGGGGACGGTCGCCGACATCGCCGAGCGCGTGGACCGCGAAGATGTCGACATCGTGGTCGTCGACGGCGACCTCGACCCCGGGCGCGCGTTCAACCTCGAGGAGGAAGTCGGCGCGAGCGTCGTCGACAGGACCAGACTCGTCCTCGACATCTTCGCGGACCGCGCGGAGACGAAGCGAGCACGTTTCGAAGTCCGACTCGCGGAGTTGCGCTACGAACTCCCGCGCGCCGAAGCGAAGGCCAAGCGCGGAGAGTTCCGGCCGGCGCGGCGTCCAGAGCGGCGGCGAGGAACCCAGGCCGCCCAGATGCGCGCGGACTACAGGCAACGCATCAAGCACGTCCGGGAAGCGCTCGACCAGCTGGACGACGCCGACGGAGCGTTCGGGACGCGCGCCGGGAGTGGGATTCGACCTCGTCGCTCTCGCTGGGTACACGAACGCCGGGAAGTCCACGCTCCTGCGCGTCCTGGCCGATGACCTCGAGGTGGAGACGCAACGACCGCCAGCACGAGCGACCTGACAGAAACCGCCGCCTCCGGGACCGCCTGTTCGAGACGCTGAACACGACGACACGGCGCGCGACCGTCGGCGAACGCAAGGTACTCCTCACGGATACAGTCGGGTTCGTCGGCGACCTTCCGCACTGGCTGGTGTCGTCGTTCCGGACGACGCTCGCCGCCGCCAGGAGGCCGACGTCGTCCTCCTGGTCGTCGACGCCAGCGACGACGCCGAAACCATCCGGGAGAAGGTCACAACGAGCCTCGAGGAACTGCGCGAGAACGAGCGCAATGTGCCAGCGGAACAGCGGGCGGTGGAACCGCCAGCGATGACGCCACTGGCGCCATCCTCCCGGTCCTGAACAAGCGCGACGTCGCCAGCGACCTCGACGCGAAGCGCCACGTCGTCGCGAACCTCGCTGGCGACCCGGTCGTCACGAGCGCGACCGAAGGCACCGGTATCGGCGACCTTCAGGAGGAACTCCGCGACGCGCTCCCGGACCGCGAGAACAGTCCACCTGTCGGTCCCGAACACGGACGCCGGCAACGCGTTCGTCTCCTGGTGTCACAACCACGGCACGGTCCACGACCCGACCTACGGCGGCACCGTCGACTTCCAGTTCGAAGCCAGACCGGAAGTCGCCGCACAGGCGGACGGCCGCGCAGAACGAGTTAACAGAGGACTAAGCGATCGAAGCAGCCAGCCAATCGATGAACCGGCCGCGAGCATCCGCCGAGCGAGCGGCGCGCGGCGCTACGCGCCGCGGAATCAGCGAGACGGGGAGCACAGCGACCCGTGAGCGGCTTGAAAAGCCCGAGTGAGGCGGTTCACTCGCGGCTTGCGCCGCGAGGTCAAGGAACCCTCGAAGCCGCGCTACGCGCGGCTGAGGGGTGACGTTGGCTTTTCCCCCAAGTTTTTGCCCAGGGAGGCGCGGCTTGCCGCGCCGACCGGCGAAAAGTGGGCTCTGCAAGACAGTGCGCTGGCAGCTCCGCAGAGTTCCTGTTCCTTGCGGTCGACTTCTCGCACGGTCGGGGAGAAGTTCATGGCACAGCGGTTGTTGTCGCAGTGTTCGAGGCCGAGCGTGTGGCCGAGTTCGTGGACGACCTCCTTCCGGACGCGGTCGGCGAAGACGTCGCTGGCGGGGCGTTCGGAGAAGTCCGCCGTCGCTCGACGTCTGGAGGCGGTACGTGGAGACGACGCAGCCGCTCCCGTCGAGGTACGCGAGCCCGAAGACGTAGTTCCGGCGGCGGTAGAACAGGTCGTTGGGGGTGACGGCGATGGTCTTGTCGCCGTTGCCGATGCGGGTGGCGAGGTCGATGAACTCGGCGGCGCGGTGCTGGCTGCGGGCGTCGTCGTAGGCGCCCTCGGGAACGTCCTGTTCGGGGGCGACGACGACGTCGCAGTCGTAGATGGCGCGCAGGCTGGCTGACGCCTCGCGCTTGACGTGCGCGGGCACTTCGCCGACGGGCACGATGTCGACCCGCATGGCAGCGGCTCATGCGCAGTGAGGCACACAACATCCCGGCACGTGGCAACCCGCCCGCCGTCGTCGACCTGCTCGCCGCGCTACGACCGGCTCGGTGGAGGTCGGCGTTGGGAATCGGCCTGGCGTCGCGGCGGTGACTCGCCGACCGCGGGCAAGATTGCGACTACGACGGACGTACACGAGCGCGAGGTCCCTGACGGCGTCGAATTCGTCCGTGACGACGTGACTGAGCCGGACGAGTCGGTGTACGCGCGCGGCAGACGCGGTGTACGCGCTGAACCTGTCCGCCGGAACTCCAGCCGGCCGCTGGTTGGCGGTTGCGGCGCAGGCGGCGGCACGCGGCGTGCCTGTTCACGACGCTGGGCGGCGACCAGCCGGCGGTCCCAGTGGAGCGCCGAGACCGTCGAGTCGGGAACGGTGTTCGTCGCGGGAGCGCGGCGGCGAGTAGGAGCACCGACTCCGTGGACCGACGAGGGTCGGCAGATAAGGGTCGCAAGTCGTCAGGGTGCCGTTGCCGTTCGCAGGCGCGGGGAACGCGTAACTGACTTCTTCCCGGCCCGTCTCGGGAGTGGTATGGACGTGGACGCGGTCGTGCTGGACGTCGACGGCGTGCTCGTCGACGTGGCCGACTCCTACCGGCGCGCCATCGTCGAATCGCGTCGAGCGCGTCTACGGCGAGACCATCGACCGAAGCGCGCCGTCCAGGCGTTCAAGGACGCCGGCGGGTTCAACAACGACTGGGAGCTGACCGACGCGGCGGCGCTGTTCGTTCTCGCGCGCCGCGAGGGCTGCGACGGCGACGTCGAGGCGTTCACCGACGCCATCGCCGGCCACGGCGGCGGCCTCGGCCGGCGCGGAGACGGTCGTCGCCGAGCGAGCTCGACCCGGCGCGCGTCGAGCGCGTCCTCGGGCGCGTGGCGACCGCGACCGACTGCGCGACGTGTTCCAGCAGCTGTACCTCGGGCGCGGAGCTGTACCGCGACCTCGAGGGCGAGCGAGCCCCGACCTCGACGACGAGCGGGTTCATCCACGACGAACCGGTGCTGCGTCGACGCCCGAGACCGTCGACGCGCTGCACCGAGCGCTACGCCGGTCGGCGTGCTGACCGGCCGGCCCGCCGGCCGAGGCCGACATCGCGCTGGACCGCGTCGGCCTCGACGTGCCCGACGGAGCACCGGTTCACGATGGACGACTGGGACGAGCGGCAAGCCCGACCCACGACGCGCTGGTCGCGCTGGCCGAGCGGTTCGACGCCGACCGCGTCGTCTTCGTCGGCGACACGCTCGACGACATCGAGACGGCGACCAACGCGCGCGAGGCCGACCCCGGACGGACGTACCACGGCGTCGGCGTCCTCACGGGCGGCCTGACCGGGCGAGACGGGCCGGCGGAAGTACGAGGCGCGCTGGCGCGGACCGCAGTCCTCGAGTCGCGTCGAACGACCTGCCCGACCTGCTGTCCCGGGAATACGACGCATCCGGATCGGTAACGGCCACGATCGCCGGTGTGAGCCGTCACGGACGGGCACGCAATTCTTAACCACGCGCCTGGAGTGTGTCAGGTATGCGAATCGCGCTACTCGGCGGCACCGGCGACATCGGCGAGGGACTGGCGCTGCGGTGGGCCTACGACACCGACCACCGAGGTCGTCATCGGCTCGCGCGACCCGGAGAAGGCCAGGACGAAGGCCGAGGAGTACGAGACCGAACTCGACAGCCGCGGCGTCGACGCGCAAGGTCGACGGGCTTCGAGAACGCGATGGCTGCCGACCGCGCGGACGTCGTCGTGCTCGCGGTGCCGGCCGTACCACGTCGCCGACCTCGTCGAGGACGTCGCCGACCGCCTCGACGAGGATGCGCTGCTCGTCTCGCCGGCCGTCGGGATGCAGAAGCGACGACGGCGGCTTCCACTACAACCCGCCCGGCGCGGGCAGCGTCACCGAGCTCGTCGCAGACGCGGCGCCCGACGACGTGCCGGTCGTCGGCGCGTTCCACAACCTCGCGGCGGACCGCCTCGCCGAACCTCGACGTCGAACCTCGACGTGGACACGCTCGTCGTCGGCGACGACGAGGACGAAGCAGACACGTCGTCGGACCTCGCGCGAGGGCATCGAGGGCCTCCGCGCGCTCGACGCCGGCGCCACTGGCGAACGCCGCCGAGGTGGAATCGCTGACGCCGCTGCTCATCAACATCGCGATCCACAACGATGGCCTACACGACGTCGGCGTCACGTTCGAATAGATCATCGTCCGGCCCGCTGGCTGCGGTCGCGACACCCGAGGGTCGGTGATGGCGAGCGAGTAGGCAGGCCGTCCGCCACCGGAATCCCTTTCTCCGTTCGCCCCCTCTGCGACCATCAGCGTTCTGCCTCTTCAGCGGGTCGCTTTCGTCGACCCGCCTACGACCAGATGCGTCGCAGCGAACCGGCCCCGACACGGCTCGCTCGCCAGGCGCCGACCGGCTGAGTGGGTGAGCGGCGCGTGAACCCGAACCGCGTCGACAGCCTCACGGACCTCGCGTACGGCGTGCTCATCTTCGTCGCCGTCGCGCTGTTCACCGTCGCCGACTCGAGCACCGGTCTCGCGTTCGGATTCGGCGTGCTGGCGTCGTTCATCATCCACATCGCGTGGAAGATGGCGCGCTTCAACCCGAGTGGATCGATGACGCGCGCGCGCGCTCGAACAGACCGTCGAGGAGCGATGGACGAAGCAGTCGAGGAGAAGGTCGGCGAAACCGTCGAGAAGACCGTCGAAGAGAAAGTCGGCGACACCGTGGACAGAACCGTCGAGGCGTCCGTCGGTGAGACGGTCGAGAAGACGGTCGACGAAACCGTCGGCGACACGGTCGAGAAGAAGGTCGGCAAATCCGTCGAGAAGACAGTCGAGGAGACCGTCAGCGAATCGGTCGACAGGGCCGTCGAGGAGAAGGTCGGGGAGACTGTCGAGAAGACCGTCAGCGAATCAGTCGAAGAGAAAGTCGGCGAAACCGTCGAGGAGACTGTCAGCGACACGGTCGAGGAGACTGTCGAACAGACCGTCGAAGAGACCGTCGAGAAAACCATCGAGGAGACAACCGGCGAGGCCGCTGTAGCCAGCGGCGACGAGACGGTCGCCGAGAAGGTCGAAGCCGTCGAGGTACGATACTCCGACGTGGAAGACGGTCAGGGAGACGACGAAACCGACCAGAACGACGACCGAGCCGACACGGAGGACGAAACCGACACGGAGGACGAAACCGACACGAAGGACGAAGCCGACACGGAGGACGATGGTGACAAGACGTCGGCGTCGCTACGATGGTCACGACGTCACCGAAACTCCCCCGAGGGCGGACGCGTGATCAGCGTCCTGTTGCTTGTGGGCCTTCTGGTCGCGATGTTCGTCGGCTACAACATCGGCGGGCGCGACGACGGGGCCGGCGTTCGGCCCGGCGGTCGGCGCGAAGGCCATCTCGCAAGACCGCCGGCGGCGCTGTCGATGACCGGCGTTCTTCTTCGTCGGCGCGTGGACGCTCGGCCGACGCGGTCGTCGACACGCTCGGCAACGAACTCGTCGACGAACCCGGCGCTCTTCACGCTCGAGGCGAGCATCGTCGTCCTCTTTTTCATCGGCGCGGCGCTGTTCGTCGGCAACGTCTTCGGCGTGCCGGCGTCCACGTCGATGACGGCCGTCGGCGCGATCGCCGGACTCGCCGTCGCCAACGGCGCGCTCGACTGGGCGGTCATCGGCGAGATCGTCGACCTGGTGGCTCGTCGCGCCGGTCATCGGCTTCTGGGTGTCGCGGCGTCATCGGCCGGTACTTCTACACGCGACTCGACCGCGCTGATCGCGATCGACGAGTCCGAGGGCGCGCTGCTCGAGACTGGACCGCTCCGGGACGGTTCCCGTCCCGTCGACGGGCCGAGAGCACGACCCGCCGGGAGATCGTCGGGGTCGTCGCTCGTCGTCGCCATCGGCTGTCTCATGGCGTTCAGCTCCGGGACGAGCAACGTCGCCAACGCCATCGCGCCGCTGGTCGGCAGCGGCGCGCTCGAGATGAACTCCGGCATCGTCATCGGCTGTGTCGCCGTCGCCGTCGGTGCGTTCACCATCGCCCGGCGGACGATGGACACGCTCGGCAACGACATCACCGACCTGCCGCTGACGGCGGCGCATCGTCGTCGCGGTCGATCGAGCTCCGTCGCTCGTCATCATCCTCTCCGCGCATCGGCGTTCCCGCGAGTTTCGTCGTCATCGCGACGATGAGCATCGTCGGCCTCGGCTGGGGGCGCGCGACACGGCCGGTCACGGTGTCAGAGGCCGTGCGCGGCGAGGAAGACGGCGGCAGGTGTCGGTCGGCGCGCCTCGCCGCCGACGAGGAACAGACGGCGACCAGGGCGTCCCCGACCATCGGGCGAGGAGGAACCCGAGGACATCCCGAGCGCCTCCGACCTCTTCGACCCCGGGACGACAGCGCGCGTCGTGTTGATGCAGAACGTCGTCCCGATGCTGGCGACCGTCGGCGCGTTCCTCACGTTCCGCTTCGTGCCGATCTTCGGGTTCCAGTCCAGGCAAGCCGCCGCGTTCCGGGGTCGAGTCGGGCCCGTTCAGACCGTCCAGAAGAACGCGATGCCGAGCGACCGTGACCGACCGACAGCAGGAGCTGGAGCGGCGTCGCCGACCCGGAAGAAGTCGCCGAACGTGTAGCCGCCGGGCCCGTAGACGAAGAGGTTCGTCTGGTAGCCGACGGGCGTCATGAACGCCGTCGAGGCGGCGAACGTCACCGCGAGGACGAACGCGAACGGCGTTCGCGCCGAGCTCGAGGGCGGCCTCGACGGCGACCGGGATCATCAGCACGACGCTCGCGTTGTTCGAGATGACGTTCGTCAGGAGCGCCGTGACGACGTAGAACAGCCCAGAGCACGCCGATCGGCGGGCAGGACGTCGGCCGGTCGCGACGACGGCGCCGGCCGAGCAGGTCCGCGCCGCCGGTCTGCTCGAGGGCGATGCCCAGCGGGATGACGCCCGCGAGCAGGAAGATGACGTTCCAGTCGACGGCGTCGTAGAGCTCGGTCGGCTTGAGGACAGCCGGTGAGCGACCATCGCGAGCGACGCCGGCGAGCGCCGCGACGACGATGGGCAGCGACGTCGAGCGCGGCGAGCGCCGACGACGCCGGCGACGATGCCGACGGCGACCGGGATCTTCGACGTGCGGTAGTCGGGCCGCTCGAGCTCGTGGGCGACGATGAAGTCGCGGTTGTCGACGAGGCGCTCGATGGCTGTCGGCGGCGCCCTGGACGAGCAGCGTGTCGCCGACGCGGAGCGGACGTCGTCCATCCGCTCGCGGACGAGTTCGCCGCCGCGGCGGAACGCGAGGACGTTCGCGTCGTAGCGCTGGCGGAACGACGACGATCGCGAGCGTCTCGCCGACGAGCGCGCGAGCCGGGCGCGACGACCACCTCGACGAGGTTCTGGTCGCGCTCCTCGGCGGTGCTCGAGTTCCTCGTCGTCGGTCTCGGCGCGCCGGCGAGGAGGTCGAGCCCTCGGCGTCCAGCAGGTCGACGAGCGTCTCCCGGTCGGTCCGGACGGCGAAGCACGTCGCCGGCGCTGGATCGACCTTCGGGCCGAGCGGTTCGATGAACGCGCTCGCCGTCCGCGGACGAGCTGGAGCGACGTCGACGTCGAACGTCGGTCGCGTCGAGCGCCTCGCGGACGGTCTGGCCGACCAGCGGCGAGTCCTCGCGGACGACGACCTCGGTGAGGTACTCGCCCATCTCGAACTCCTCGGTGAGGTCGTCGCTCGGGCGGGATGCGCTCCGGGAGCGAGCCGCCGGCCGACGGTCAGCAGGTAGGCCGATCCCGACGACGAGTGACGACGACGCCGAGCTGCGGTGAACTCGAACATCGAGAACGCGTGCAGGCCCGACGACGCTCGGCGCCGATCGACGGCTGTCGCTGGCGAGGATGTTCGTCGACGTCCCGATGAGCGTCAGCGTCCCGCCGAGCATCGAGGCGTACGACAGCGGCATCAGGAGCTTCGACGGCGAGGTGCTCGCCCTCGTGCGCGAGGTCGCGTCGATCACCGGAACGAGGATGGCGACGACCGGCGTGTTGTTGATGAACCCCGAGACGGGCCCGGTCGACCACCGATGGTCGCGGCGAGCTGGCGGCGCTCGCTCGTCGCCGGCGAACGTCGACATCTTCCGGCCGATGATCTGGACGACGCCGGTCTGGCTGACGCCCGTCGCTGAGGATGAGCATCGCCAGCACCGGTGATGGTCGCCGGGTTCGCGAACCCCGAGAGGCCCTCGCTCGGCGGAGATCTGCGTCCACGGCTCCAGGACCACCAGCGCCACCATGACGAGGATGGCGGTGACGTCGAGCGGCAGCCGCCTCCGTCGACGAACAGCACGAGCGCGACCGCGACGAGCGCGCGAAGACGACGACCATCTCCGTGGTGACCGGCAGGAGGTCGCCGACGGCGGTCGCCAGCAGCGGAAACATGCCGAACCCTCGTCGGTCGGCTACTACAGCCTGACGGTCACGCGGCGACAGGAGAACCGAATCGGTGGGTGCAGGTCGCTCTTGCGCTTCCGCAGTTAGTTGTCGCTCGCGTGTTGTCCGACGGCCCGGTCGCCGCTTCGGCGCCAGCCTGGTCAGGCGTTCCCCTTCTCGAGGGTGTTCTGGTTCAGGCGCCGGCCTTCTCGAGGGCGTCCTCGAGCTGCTCGCGCTGGGTGACACCGACGAAGCGCTCGACGACGCCGTCGTCGTCCTCGATGACGACGGTCGGAATCGACCGAACCTGGTACTCGTTGGCGACGTCCTCGGCCTCGTCGACGTCGATCTTCTCGAAGGTGACGCGGTCGCCGTAGTCCTCCTCGATGTTCCTCCAGGATCGGGTCCTGGGTCTTGCACGGGCCACACCAGTCGGCGTAGAAGTCTTTGAGCGTGACAGTCATCCGTCTGGCGAACCTTGCCTCGCGCCCCGCACAAGGCTTACCGACGGCACGTCCCTCGCCGACCGTCAGCCTGACGACCCGTCCTCTGCGACAGTCGATACCGACGAGCCCTCCCTGCCGACAGTTCGAACGACGACAGCGTTCATCACACTGCCACGACGCGACGAGTTCAGACGGCAGGCGTCCAGGCGAGCAGGCGTTCAGCGCAGACAGCGTTCAGCCAAAACGCGAAGGTTTAGCGGGAGCGGTGGTCGTGGACACGTATGAGCAGTGGCAAAACTCGGCGGGCTGATGTCGAGTGCGGGTCTCGTCCGCTACTTCGACTCCGAGGACCCGAACGCCAGTCCGGATCGACCCGCGCTCCGTGGTGGCGACCGGCGTCTTCTTCGGCCTCGCCGTGTTGCTCCTCGCAGTTCTTCGTCTGACTCGGCGCCGACCCCAGGCTTTTCCCGACCGCCTCGTACCGGAGAGCTATGACTGTCGACGCTGGCGTCGTTGCCGTGCAGGGAGACGTCTCCGAGCACGCCGACGCCGTCCGACCGGCGCCGCCGCCAACCACGGGTCCGACGCCGAGGTCACGCGAAATCCGTCGCGCCGGGCTGGTGCCGGACTGCGACGTCCTCCTGTTGCCGGGCGGCGAGTCGACGGCCATCTCGCGGCTGCTCGTCGCGAGGCATCGACGCCGAGATCGAGGCGCACGTCGCCGACGGGAAGCCGCTGCTGGCGACGTGTGCGGGCCTCATCGTCGCCGTCGATGGACGCCCAGGACGACCGCGTCGAGACGCTCGACATCCTCGACGTGACCGTCGACCGCAACGCGTTCGGCCGGCAGAAGGACTCCTTCGAGGCGCCGCTCGACGTGACCGGGCTCGACGAGCCGTTCCCGGCGGTGTTCATCCGCGCGCCGCTCATCGACGACGTCGGCGAGGGCGTCGACGTGCTGGCGACGTGGGACGGCCGACCCGGTCGCCGTCCGCAGGACGGCCCGGTCGTCGGCACCTCGTTCCACCCGGAGCTGACCGACGACTCCCGGATCCACGACCTCGCGTTCTTCGAGCCGACAGGAGGCGAACGCTGGTCGACCGCGTCCCGCGGGGACAGCCGCCACCGGGAGTCCGGTATGAACGCACACATCGACGCCGTCCGCGTCGCCGGCACGCCTGACGGGCCGCTCCCGGTCGTGGTCGTCGGCGTCGAGGCGACCGAGGACGTGCTCCCCATCTTCGTCGGGTTCGACGAGGCGGCGAGCATCGCCCGCGGGCTCGACGCGCAGGACATCGGCCGGCCGCTCACCCACGACCTCACCCTCGACCTCGTGGAGGAGCTCGGCGGCCGCGTCGACCGCGTCGTCGTCTCGGCCGTATCGAGGACGGCACGTACTATCGCCGACCTCCACGTCCAGACGCCACGCGGCGACGAGACCGTGGACGCCCGGCCGAGCGATTCGCTCGCGCTGGCGGCGCGCACCGACGCGCCCATCGAGGTCGCGGAGGCAGTCTTCGAGGACGGTCGCCGCGACCCCAGCGAGTTCGACGACCTCCGGGACATCCGCGAGGTGATGGCGGCGTGAGCGACCAGGACGCAGCGAGGAGCGTGCGGCACTCGGCGACGGCGGCGAGTCCCCGGACGACATCCTCCGGGAGCTGTTCGCCGTCATCGAGGACCGCAAGGAGCGGCTCCCCGAGGACTCCTACACGGCGAGCCTGTTCACCCACGAGAAGGGCGAGAACGCCGCCCTCGAGAAGCTCGGCGAGGAGACCACGGAGTTCCTCCTCGCCGCGAAGGACGGCGACACCGACGAGCTCGCCCACGAGGGCGCGGACGTCGTCTACCACATGCTCGTGGTGCTCGCCGAACACGACATGGACGTAGCGGACCTGCTGGACGAACTTCGAGACCGGCGGTAGGGGAGCACAACGGCACCCACGCTCGGCGAGGAGAGGTGTTAATGCTCGACGAACCATCCCACCACACCCCACCCCCGACTCCACTTCAGTCCGACACCCCACCCATCCCACACCACCCCACACAACCCCACACAACCCCACACAACCCTCACCCCACGCCCCTCAATCTCCACCCCTCGTCGGACAGCGCCTGATTGGCGCCGAGCCGCACGCCCAGGCCGCGACAAACGCCCTGCAAGTACGTGCGCTTTTACGTGTCGCGGACCGATCCGGGAGCATGATTTTCGAGAACCTGCCGACGACACCGACGTCGGAGGAACTCCTCGACAAGGCGTTCTCCGCGGGCGGCGCGAGCGGGACGCGCGCAAGCAGGGCGTCGAGGCCCAGACAGTCGATGCTCGCAGACGGCCTCGAACATCCTCGGGGACAACCTCCACAACGTCGTGCACGGCGTGGCCGGACTTCGACCCGTCTCGACCCGTTCTACCGCGAACTCGCCGACGCCATCCTCCAGCGCGAGTCCGATGACGACCGGGGCGTGGACGCGCTCCGCCAGCACCTCTCCGAGAGTGGCGCGTGGGCGTCCGCACAAGACGCACGACCTCGGCCGCGAGTACCATGGGACGGCTTCCGTGCGGGACCGACGCCGACGCCGGCAAACTCCGCAAACAGGGGTTCGCGCGCATGGGGTCGGCTGATCGAAGCAGGTCGAGGACGACCTGCGGCGCCGTCGGCGCGCGCCCGGGACGCGCTGAAGGGCGCTGCCGGACATCCGGCCCCGACGAACCGACCATCGTGGTCGCCGGCTACCCCGAACGTCGGGAAGTCGTCGTCCGCGCAACGCCGTCACGAACGCCGGACAACGAGACCGCCGAGTACCCGTTCACGACGAAGGGCGTGCAGCGTCGGCCACTTCGAGCGTCGAGCGCGTCCGCTGGCAGCTCGTCGACACGCCCGGCCTCCTCGACCGGCCCGCCGACGAGCGCAACGAGATCGAGGACCAGGCCGTCTCGCGCGCTCGCGCACGCCGCCGACGTCATCCTGTTCTTCCTCGACGCCAGCGGGACCTGCGGCTACCAGCTCGACTCCCAGCGCGCGCTCCGCGCCGGAGGTCGCCGCCCAGTTCGGGGACATCCCCCTTCGTGACCGTCTGCAACAAGGCCGACCTCGACGACGACGTCGAGGCGGACTGCTACATGAGCGTGCAGGACGGCGAGGGCGTCCAGCGAGACGCTGGACGCCGCCGTCGACGCGGTCGGCTACGAACCCGAACTCCGTCACGGAGTCGTAGCCAGCATCGGCGATGCGGTTCGGCTTTCCGCACCTGTACTCCAGCCAGGCCGTCGCGGTAGACGTACCGGACCTCGGGTCGAGGTCGTGTTCGACCGGCGTCGATCCGTTCGTCGTCGAATCTGTGCCGGCCGCTCGCCGGCTGCCGTCGGGCCGGGCACGCCGACGGTGACCACGACGCGCTGGGTTCGCGGAACGACGAGCCGCCTGCTCGGTACTCGTAGGTCGTAGTCGACGAGCGTGACGTCGGTCGCTCACCGGCGTGGCTCCGCAAGACGGTCCTCGACGGCGTCCGTTGACGGCCTGTCTCGTCGGTCGCCCGACTGGTAGGACGCGAAGGTCACGCCGCCGAGGAACGCGCGACAGCACGACGATGGCGACCGCGAGGGTGGCGACGCGCTGCAGTAGTGCGCCGACCGCGCCTGCCCGACCTCGACGGAACCGCTTGCGGGCCGGTACCCCGAGTACCAGAGCACGAGCGAGCGCGGCGAGGTTGATGGAGAGCACGTTCACGCAGCACGAGGATGGCGGAGCCGACCGCGAGCGTCGGGCACCCCCCACGCGATGCCGATGCCGACGGTGGCGGCCGGCGGAATCAACGCGACGGCGATGGCGACGCCGACGAGCGCCGAGGAGACGCCCGTCATGAGGCTGATACACGCCGGCGACGCCCGCGCCGAGCGCGACCACCAGCGAGAGGAAGTCCGGCGCGCAGGCGCTCACTGACCTCGCGACAGCGAAGCACGTCGAGGCCGGGCGGGACGACGTCGGCGTCTTCAGCGAGGAACGCGAACGCCGCCGCGCCGACGACCGCGAGCAGCACGCCGACGACCTGGAGGCGGACGCCGCGGGCGAACAGGTCGTCGTCGTCGACGACGGTGCCGACGCTCGCGGCCATCGCCGGGCCGAGCAGCGGCGCGATGACCATCGACCCGACGACGGTCGCCGGCGAGTCGAGCAGGAGGCCGGCGGTCGCGATGACGGTGCTGACGAGCGTCATCACGACGTACGTGCGCCGGCGCGGTGCCAGGTCCTTCGGCGCGCGCGACGAGTTCCTCGCGGGCGATGCGGTCGCCGTTCTCCTCCTCGTCGTCGTAGCGTTCCTGCGAGCTGCGTCGAAGCGCCCGGAGACGACGGTCTCCGCGCTCGACGACGACCGTGTAGGCGTCCTCGCGAGAGCCCGACGAACTGCAGCGCGTCGAGCGATGTCCTCGACGCCCTGGGTCGGAATCGGGAAGTGCACGACGGCGGTGTAATCCCGGCCGCTCGTCTCGTCGGTCACGACGTAGTCGACGCCCTCGTCGTCGAGCGCGTCGAGGACCGCATCGCGCTTACCCGCGGGCACGGTCACCTGGACGAGTCGCACGACCTCCAGGTTCGCCTGCCGGTGAAAAGCGTTCAGGAGCGAGGGAGAAGCGAACAGTAGTACCGAACGGAAGGAGCGTCAGCAGGGACTCGTTCAGCGATCGATCGAGCTCGGTCGGCCCGTCAGGCTGACGTCGCGTTGTAGGTGACCGAACGCCGGCGGTCACGCGTCACCGGACCGGACTCGATGGACGTGCTCGCCGGCGGCGTCGCCGCCGCGTCGCGTACGCCACCGCCTCGGCGCTGGTAGCGCGCGGTAGTGCGGTGTTCGCGGAGATCTATGCGTGTGCGTCTCCGTGACCGACGAAGCCCGCCAGCTCGGCGAGCGTGCTCGCGCGCGTCTCGGGCGTTCCCCATCGCGTTCGTCGAGCGCCTCCTGGTAGAGCTCGTTCGCGCTTCTCGTCGGAGAGCGTGAACGAGACGCCGTCGACGCGGTCCGCGCCAGTTGTCCACGGCGACGTCGACGAGCTTCGCCGGCGGCGTCGGTGTCGTTCGACCGTGATCTCGAAGGCGTGCACGGCCGTGGTAGCGGTGCCGCGCTGGACGTCCTTCGGCGTGCGCTCGCGCTCCTGCCGCGTCGGATGTGAGCGGCCTGGCGGTCCGCGGCGTCGAGATCCGTGCTCGCCGATGCGCGGCACCCAGCGAGTCGGACTTGCTCGGCGGTCTCGATGTCGGATCGTCGCGGGTCCTCGCCCGACCGCCGTCGATGGCGTCGTCCGACTGATCGCCGTGACGCGATCAGGTTGATCGCTTGGTCCGCCCTCGTCCGCGGATCGACCGTGATCGACGGATCGACGGTGATCGGCTTCGCGCGGCGTGGTCAGCCTGACCCGGCTGGCCGAGCCGTCAGCGGCGCCGCTGACGCGCGTGAGCGCACCAGCAGGACGGTCCGAGCACTCGCGATCAGCGAGATGCTGATCGGATCGCCACACAGCGTAGATCTCGCGCTACACGTTCAACCTCCCGATACGAGTGAAACCGTCGTTTCAGTTCGAGCATGCTCAGGACTGCTAGCCGCGCTCGTCGAGTGTCCCGGCGCGTGACGCGGGACTTAACCCCGTTCGCCGGCGTACGCACGGGTATGTTCGAGGACCGCCCGGACCGCGAGCGACGAGGTGGTCCTCGTCGGCCGGTCGAACGTCGGCAAGTCCACGCTGATGCGCGAGCTGACCGGCCACAGCGTCGCCACCGGCCAGAAGCCCGGCGTCACCCGCGAGCCCGAACCACTACGACTGGGCCGGCGAGGACTTCGTCGTCACCGACCTCCCCGGCTTCGGCTTCATGTCCGGCGTCGCCGAGGACGTCCGCGAGCAGATCAAGACCGACGTCGTCCGCTACGTCGAGGACAACGCCGACGACATCCTCGTCGGCGTCCTCGTCGTCGACGGGAAAGCCGTCGTCGACATCATCGACCGCCACTCCGGCGACGACGAGATCCCCACGACGTCGAGACTGTTCCACTTCCTCGCGGACGTCGGGCATCCCGCCGGTCGTCGCCGTCAACAAGATGGACAAGGTCGACGACCGCGACGAGCGCCTGGACGACATCTGCGACCGCCTCGGCCTCTACCCGCCGTGGAAGCAGTGGCAGGACGTCATCGCGCCCATCACCGCCAAGACGGGGCCGCATCGACGGCGCTCAACGAGGCCGTCCGCGCACCACCTCGAGGCCGCGAAGCGCGACGACCTCAAGCAGTTCTTCTGAGCCGACTCTTCGCTTGCGGGGGTGCGCGCTGAGCGCGCACCGCTCGGCAAACTCGGCAAAAAGCGCCGTCGGACCCTACGGGGTCCTCGGCGTAGCGCCGCGCGTCGTAATCGCTCGCCTCGGGTTCTCCGAACCGCTCGGCGAACATCCTCGACTCCGTAGTCGCGTAGGTTCGAGTCGGGAGCGGGACGAATGGGCGCGTGCCCGACTATCACCGCGAGTCAGCCGGCTTCGGAACGGCGGCATCCGGCTCGCGAACGACACGCGCCGCCTGCAAGCCCTTCATAGCGGACTGCTGTCGAGCATCGAGACGGGCGACTCGGGAGAAAGGCCTCGTCAAGCGGGCTCGGAGGGGTGACTCCTCGTCGCCGTCGCCCGAGACGACGGTAGGGTCGTACCCGGACAAGAACGTTGCACTCCCAGTCCTCCCACGGGCGGTGCTCAGCTGTCAGTTCCGAACTCGCCACCGACGGCCAGCAATCCCGCGTCCCGGGTTTGCCGTTCCACCGATTTCCCGGTGGCTACCGAACGTGGGCGCACGCACCGCGTTGCACTCGGTCAGCGACACGCACATCCCTCGCGTGCGTCAGAGATTCCGGGGTTCGTCGAGCAGGAGATCGAGGACGCCGACGTGGTCGTGCACGCCGGCGACTTCGACGACGAGGACGCCCTGCCGGGACGACGGTCGAATCGCTGGTCGACGGCGAGTTCGTCGCCGTCAGCGGGAACATGGACCCGGTGAAATCTGGGGACTGCCGTGGCGTGGGAGACGCTGTGGGTCGAGGACCGGCAGTTCGTCGTCGTGCACGGAAGCGGTCCCCTGGACGGGTACGAGGCCCGCGTGCTGCAGACCGTCCGCGAGGAGCGCGACGACGAGGACGCCATCGGCGTCTCCGGTCACACGCACGACCTCGCCGACCACACCGTGGAGGGCGTCCGGCTCGCCGAATCCCGGGGAGCGCGACGGGGGCGCCGCCCGCCGAGGAGGCTACGACGCCGGACTGCGGACGTCGACGGGAGTCACGTCGACGTCTCGGTAGTCCAGGGAGGAGGCGAGCGCGCGCATCCGGGCCCGCCGGGGCTTCTGCCAGCGGCGTCGAAGACCCCCGGTATGCACGCGTTCGGCGGTACCGGACTTGCCGGAGGTGCGCCCGGCCACAGCCTCGCGGAACTCGTCGCGTCGCGCGCCGACCCTCGAGGACGGCGACGTGGTCTGTGTCGCGAGCACCGTCGTCTCGAAGGCCGAGGGGCGGTCGGCGCCCTTGTCGGCGTTCCCGGCGGGGCCACGCGCCCGGGAGATCGCTGCGCGGTTGAGCGAGATCACGGGCGAGCAGAAGGACCCGCGGTTCGCACAGGCGGTCCTGGAGGAGTCCACGGAGGTCGTGATGGAGGCCCCGTTCCTGCTGACGGCGACCCGGTTCGGCCACGTCGGCGTGAACGCCGGGATCGACCGGTCGAACACCGGCTGGTGCGGACCTGCTGTTGTTGCCGAAGCGGCCGATGGAGAGCGCCGACCGCATCCGATGGACTGGACTACGCGACGTCGGCGGTCGTCGTCACCGACACGCTCCGGGCGGCCGTTCCGGCACGGCCAGCGCGGGCGTCGGCGCTCGGCTGGGCGGGGCTGCCGGCGTCCCGGGACTGGCGCGGCGAGACCGACCGCGACGGCCACGAACTCGCGGTGACCGTCGAGAGCGTGGTCGACGAACTCGCGGCGACCGCGAACCTGGTGTCCGGCGAGGGCGACGGCGGGAACGCCCGCGTCGTGGTCGCGGGACTTCGAGTTCGGTGACCACGACGGGCAGCGACGAACTCTACCGGGAGGTCGAGGGCGATTTCGTGCGGCAGGCGCTCCGGGGGTGGGCGTATGCGAGGGATTGAGCTGACGCCGGACAGTCCGGTCCGGGAGATCGACGATCGCTGGCGGCCCAGGCGGAGGCGATAGGCTTCGACGCGGTGTTCGGGTCGTGCCACTACAACAACCGCGATCCGTTGCGTCGCGCTCGACCGGGTCGCGGCCGCGACCGACGAGGTCCTGATCGGGCCGGGGTGTGGCGAACCCCTACGACACGCATCCCGTGAAGCTTGCGTCCAGGTGGGGACGCTCGACGAGGTGAGCGGCGGGCGCGCCGTCTGCGGCATCGGCGCCGGGGACGCGTCCACACTCCGGAACCTCGGCGTCGACCGGACCGGCCGCTCGCGACGCGTGCTGGAGACGATGCAGGTCGCCCAGGACCTCTGGGCGGGCGAGCGCGTCGACCACGACGGGACGTTCGTGGCGCGTGACGCTGGCCTGAACTACGAGCGTCGGGCGACGTCCCGGTCTACGTGGGCGCGCAGGGCCCGCACATGCTCCGGATGGCTGGCAAGCACGCGGACGGCGTGCTCGCGTGAACGCGAGCCACGAGCGCGACCTGTCGTGGGCGGCCGACCGCGTGGCGGAGGGGGAAGCCGACCGCGTGGTCGACGGGGACGTCGACGTGGCGGCGTTCGCGTCCGTCTCGGTCGCGGAGGACCGCGAGGCGGCCGCTGGCGGCGGCGCGCCCGCCGGTCGCGTTCATCGCAGCGGGTGCCGCGCCGGCGGTGCTGGCGAGCGGCACGGCATCGACGCCGAGCGGGCGAGCGAGGCTCGGGGCGGCCATCGAAGCGGGCGAGTTCTCGGCTGCGTTCGAGCGGGTCAGCGAGCGGATGCTCGCGACGTTCTGCATCGCGGGCGACCCGGAGTCGGTCGCCGACCAGTTGGCGGCCGTCGGCGACCCACGTCGACAGTGTGGTCGCGGCGTCGCCGCTGGGGCCCGACCGGGCGACCGCAATCGACCTGCTGGCGACGGCGTTCGACCGGGCCGGACTCAGGTCGTCGACCGGGAGACGGGGCGTCGGCCGTCCGATCCGAGAATCGAGTGAGAACTGCCACGTTCCGTGTACGAGCGACGATACGCCCGTGCCCCCATAGCACTGGTACTGTGTTACGTGCGGGGGCGACGCTTGCGTTTCGTGGCGCTGTCGGGGACGAACGTGTCGAGAACACCGCCGAGTGCGACGCCGCCGAAGGCCACCGAGGCGGCGCCGATCACCAGGGCACCGAGGACGACGAGGACGGCCGATATCGGGTCCGTGCTCGCTGCCGTCGCGAGGTTCTCGCGCCATCGAGACCGGGTCGTCGAGTAGCCAGACCATGCGCGAACGTCGTGCACCAGATACCTTAGAGCCTCCGGGACGATTATGTCCGTGGCGCCCGAAGGGTGGGTCGTGCCAGAGGAGGCGACGCTCGACGCGTTCGTCCGGGACGATGCCCAGACCGAAGCGACCGGCGACGTCGAAACCGAACAGACGGACGACGCCGAGACGGACGGAGACTCGACAGCGACGAGCGGCGAGTCCGTCGAAACGGGGACAGATACCACTGGAGCGGACGATAGAATCGTCGAACCGACGGCCGTGACGAGTTCGTGGCTGGGCGACGACGTGCCGTGTTCGTCCTGCGGGGAGCCCGGCGGGTCGGCTTGGCAGGACGGGGACCAGCGCGTCTGTACGGCCTGCAAGCCCTGGACGCGTACGGGCGACGGCCCGTGCGACCAATAAACATACAAGCATCTCCTCCCTACCCTCCGACAGCCGACGATTCCGGCCGGTTCCCCACTCCACCATGACAGATGCACACGATACCCAGGCCGTTGCGGATCCACGCACGGACACCCGCAGCCGCCCCACATGTCGGTCGCGTACCGCCAGCGACCTCGCCTCCAGCGTCGTCGAGAACATCGAGACGGTCATCGTCGACAAACACGACGCTCGTCGAGCACGTCCTGACGGCCGTGCTCGGCGGCGGCCACGTCCTCCTCGAGGACGTGCCCGGCGTCGGGAAGACGATGCTCGCGCGCGCGGTCGCGCGGTCGTTCGACGGCGACTTCCGGCGCGTCCAGTTCACGCCGGACCTCCTCCCGACGGACGTGACGGGCGTGAACGTGTTCAACGAGAAGGCCCGCGAGTTCGAGTTCCAGCGCCGGGCCCGGTGTTCGCGAACGTCCTCCTGGCCGACGAGATCAACCGCGCGCCGCCGAAGACCCAGTCGGCGCTCCTCGAGGCGATGGAGGAGGGCCAGGTGACGGCGGACGGCGACACGCGCGCCGCTCCCGGACCCGTTCGTCGTCATCGCGACCCAGAACTCCGTCGAGCGCGACCGCACCTACGAACTCCCGGTCGCCGAGCTCGACCGGTTCATGAAGAAGCTCGAGCTGGGCTACCCCGGACGCGACGAGGAGGTCGGACGTGCTCGACCGGGTCGTCGGGCGGCCACCCGATCGACGACGTCGAGCGCCGTCGCGACCGTCGAGGACCTCCGGCGCGCGCGCGCGGCGACCGGCGGGCGTCGACCGTCGCAGGCGCCGGTCCGGGCGTACGTCACCGAGCTCGCGCGGTACACCCGCGACCACGCCGCGCTCGGCGTCAGCCCCCGGGGGTCCATCTCCCTGCTGCGGGCCGCACAGGGCCGGGCCGTCCTCGACGGCCGGGACTACGTCGTCCCGGACGACGTGCAGGCCGAGGCCCGGTCCGGTGCTCGCCCACCGCATCCGCACCGAGGCCGGCGGCGACGCTCGGCGGCGAGGCCGCGCGACGCTCGTGCGAGCGCGCGCTCGACGCGGTCGACCCCGAGCGGATGACCGACGACGCTCACGCGCCGGGGCAGGCCGTCCTCGCCGTCGGCGGTGCTCGGCGTTCGTCCTGGGCTGCGCGTTCGGCGGCCGGAGCGCTCAACGCCGTCGTCGTCCCGGCCGCCGTCGCTGCTCGTCGCCGACGCGGCTGTCGTCCGGCACGTCCGTCCGAACCGACCGTCGACCGCGTGACGCCGCCGGGTACGGCCGTCCAGGGCGAGCGGCCGGACCGTCGAGCTCGACCGTCGACGCCGACCGGTCCTACCCGGTGACGCGTCGACGCGACCGCCTCGGCGACGGCCTCGCGGCGGAGACGGACCTCCACGCCGAGACCGACGGCGCTGGCTACCGCAGTACGACGCTCGAGCTGGCGTCGAGCGCGGCGTCCACGGCGTCGGCCCGTGCGACGTGCGACGGCGACCGACCCGTTCGGGCTCGTGGACCGTCGACGTTCACCGTCGGCGAACCGCGCCGAGTCACGGTGTCTACCCGCGCGTCCACGCACTCGCGCGACACCGCGGACCTGCTGTCGGGCTACGTCGGCCTGCACCGACGAGCGCGACGCAGTTCGCGGGCGTCCGCGAGTACGAGCGCGGCGACCCGCTCCGCGACGTCAACTGGAAGGCGAGCGCGAAGCGACCCGGGCGGACCTCGTCGGTCACGGAGTACGCCGGCGAGGGCGCGACCGACCGCGTGACGATCGCGGCGAGAGCGCGCTCGGGCCGCGCGCGGACGACGCGTGGCGGAGGCGACCGCGAGCATCGCCGTCCACCTCCTCGACGCGGGCATCTCCGTCGGCGTCGTCGACGCCCGACGGGACGGTCGGACCCGGCGCACGGCGACGACCACCGCCGGCGCGTCGCTCGAGCGTGCTCGCGGACGTTCGCGCGGGGCGGACGCGTGCGCCGGCGACCGCGAGGACGGCCGACGTCGTCGTCCGCGCGCCGCGAGCGGCGAGCACGTCACCGTGACCGTGGGCAGCGACGACCACCGCTACGCCGGAGTTCGTCGGGACGACGCGGCCGCGCGGAGGACGCGCGACCGGCAGGACGCGCGTCGACGCCGCGGAGGCGACAGCGTGGCACCGGCTGACGACCGCGGCACGTGCGTGCACGCGCTCCACGCTCGCGGCGATCCGCCGCACGCGTGCACGCCTCGCAGCGGCGGCTGCGTCGCGATCGTGCGTCGGCGGCGTACGCTCGTCGGTGCTCTACGTCATCGTCACCGTCGTCGGCGACCGCGGCTGTTCCGTCGCAGTGGTCGCGCGTCGCGGTCGGGCTCGCGGGCGTGCTCGCGCGCTCCGTGGCAGCTCGCGCTCGGCCGTCCGGCGCTGCTGTCGACCGGCGGTCTCGCCGCGTACCTGCTGCGGTGCCGCCGGCGTCCTTCGACGCCGCATGTCCCCGACGCGCGTCGTCGAGGACACAGTCGCGTTGCTCACGGGCTACTCGGTGCTGCGGATGCCAACGCCGGGCTCGTGGGCGCTGCGCGGTCGCGCCCGCGCCGACGTTCCTCGCGTGCGTACTTCGCCGTCCGCGAGGCAGTACGCGCGCGCGGCCGGCCGTCGCGGGCGTGACGCTCGGCTTCTTCGTGCTGACCGGCGACAGCGCGACGACGACGACCGCTCGTTCGGCGTGCTCGGCGCCGCGGCGCGCGGTCGGGTTCGGCGACGCTCGCCGCCGCGACGGCCGGCCGCCGAGCAGGCGCGACGTGCGTCGCGGTCGTGCTGCGCGGCGATGATCGTCGGCGTCCGCTGACCGTGACCGGCGGTCCCCGGCGGGCGCGGGACGCCGCTCGTGCCCGGCGTCGGCGGCGGCGACGGTCGAGGCGAGCCTCGTCAGCGCGGACGACTACGGTCGGCATCGGCGGCAGCATCCGCCTCGCCCCGAGGTCCGGTTCACCGTCGACGACCGACGAGGCCGCGCTACTGGCGCGCCGGCGCCTACGACCGGCTACACCGGGCAGCGGCTGGGTCCGGACCGGCGACGTCGGCGCGATCGAGCAGCCGCTCGCCGACCGCCCGGCGGCGACCGTGCCGTCGAACAGCGCATCACGCGCCGAGACGCACGCTCGACGTGCGTCATGCCCGCCGCGGCCTGCAACCCATCGACGTCGGTCGGCGACGCAGACGCCGGTCGACCGACGGGCGGACTGCTCCGGACCGACCGGCACGCTTCGAGCACGGCGACAGCTACACGGTCGAGTCGCCGGGTCCCCACGAGCGACCGCGCGGACGCTCCGCGCGACCGGACCGGACGACGCCGGCCGCGTCGAGGACGCGATACCTCCAGCTGCCCGGCGAACGAGCGCCCGAGTCGGTCGACCGGCGGACCGACCGCGATCACGGCCAACGCCGACAACGCCCTACGACAGCGCCCGCGTCGTCGAGCGCTGGCTCGAGAACAACAAGGAGTACTCGCTGGACGTCCCGAGCGCCCGACGGGAACATCGCCGACGCGTTCCTCTTCGAGATGGACGTCGGGCTACTGTACCTACTACGCGACGACGATGGTGGCGATGCTGCGCACGCAGGGCGTCCCGGCGCGGCTACGTCGTCGGCTACACGCCCGGGCCAGCAGCGTCGGCGAGGACGAGCTGGGTCGTCCGCGGCGTCGACTCCCACGCCTGGGTCGAGGTGTACGTCCCCGACCACGGCTGGGTGACCTTCGACCCGACGCCGGCCGGCGCCCGGCGAGGCGGCCGAGCAGGACCGCATCGAGCGACGCCCGCGAGAGCGGCGCGAGGGGACGTCGACACCGCGGAGTCGCGAGAACGGCACGTGGACGCCGCACGACCCGCGACGCCGAGTTCGAGCACATCGCCGACCGCGGACGCCGGACCCGGACGGGCGACGGGAGCGCCATCGACCGCGAGCGAACGGACGCCGCACGGGCGTCGACGTCGCGGACGTCACCGCGCCCGGCGGCGCGCGACGGCGGGCGCGCGAGGCGGGACGGCGACTCCGCGCTCCGGCCGCTGCCGCCGCTGGCGACGCTCGCGCCTCGGACCGTCCGTGCTCGTCGGCGCGGCCGCGGCGCTCCGCCGCACGGGCTGCCGACGCGCGCGTACCGCGAGCTCTGGCTGCGCTGGCTGCCGCCGAGCGAGCCCGCCGAGCGAGCGTCGAGGCGCGCCTTCGAGCGCGTGGAGTACGTCGCTCGGCGCAGCGCTACCGCCAGCGCGGCCCGGCGAGACCGTCCGCGCAGTACCTCGAGGACGTGCGCGCCGACGAGCGACGAGCCGCGGCGGCTCGCGGCGACTCCGCGAGCGCGCACGGTACGGCCGGGCCGACGGCGACGCCGACGACGCCGCCGCGGCGGAACGCGCTCGCGGCGGTCGCTGGCCGCCGATACGGCCGCCTCGCCGACGGGCTCCGGCGACAGTGTTTAATACGCCGGATCTCGTAGCCACCGGCTGTAATGTCGGAAGTCTGCTCGACGTGCGGATTGCCCGAGGAGCTCTGCGTCTGCGAGGACGTCGCCAAGGAGTCCCAGGAGATCGAGATCCGCATCGACGAGCGCCGATACGGGAAGGAGGTAACGGTCATCGAAGGGTTCGACCCGAAGGACGTCGACCTCGACAGCCTGTCCTCGGACCTGAAATCGAAGTTCGCCTGCGGCGGCACCGTCGAGGACGGCGAGATCGAACTCCAGGGCAACCACACCGGTCGCGTCGAGGACTTCCTCCGCGACAAGGGCTTCAACGTCGCCTGACCAGCACGTCGAACTGCGGTTCTTCTCGCAACCGTCAACGCCGGCCAGCGGTGCCTTCGGCAGGTTCCCGAGACGGGCAGTGATCGGAATGCGTTGTGACAGCAATCAGCGTCTGAAGTGGTAGCAATCGGAATGCATAGCGGCAGCTATCAGAGTGAGTAGCGGCAGGCCTAGAAGGGGGCGTCGGTCGCCGACTCGGTGTCCGAAGTTCCGCGGCTTCGCCACCAGCCTTGCCGTCGTCGCCGGTCGTGGCGAGTTCACCGTGCCAGCCGGTGATACCGTCCGCGAGGCTCTGGACGCGCGCGCCGTCAGGCGAGTCCCTCGTAGGACTGCACGAGGCGGGCGGCCTGCACGCTGGCTTTGCCGTGCGGGCAGACGGTGACGACGTGGTCGGCGCCCTCGAGGCGGTCGACCGAGCTTGGGGAGGTCCGCGAACGGGAATCGCGACTCGCTTCCGGGGATGTGGCCGCGGTCGAACGCCGCTGTCGGCGCGGATGTCGACGATCCGGGCATCCTCGCCGTCCTCGAGGAGTGCCTGCAGTTCGTCGGCGGAGATCTCGCCGTCCATGCACGGTTCCTGGACCCGCGCGGAGTTATCGGCTGTCCGTCGAGTCGGAGGCGGCGACGGCAACCGAGTACCGCTACGCCGTTGGTACTGGAGGTCAGCCGACGTCGAGTCGTTCGCCGAGCAGGCCCACGAGCAGGTACCTGCTCACGCTGTCGGCGACTCGCCGACGCGCGAACGCGCGGCCGTGGAGGGTTGCCATCGTGCTGGCGTCGGCCTCGAGGACACCGAGGCGTTCCGGTCGGTCGTCGACCGCCTCCGCGACCACGAGGGCGTCGAGGTCACGGACGCCGTACGGCACGTGGCTGCTGATGCGAGCGGCGCCGACGACCTCGCGTACGTCGAGATCGTAGGGCCGGCGGCGCGCCGCAGCGCCGCGCTCGCGGTCAGCTCCGGCGCCTCCGCCGCCGGCCCCTCGTCGTCGTCGCCGGGCCGACTTCCGCAGGTCGACCCGTGCCGCCCGATTCGCCATACCGACAGGCGAGGCTGGATCGTACGCGCGCGCGGCGTCGCCGATGCCCTCGTAGGACGCAAGCACCGCAGGGCCGGGCGGCCCGCGGAGCTGCAGCCGCGCCGTGCGGACCGAGCCACGCGGGGCTTTCGACGCGGCTCGCGCCCGTCCAGTCCGCTCCTGATTCACTGCGGGCGTTCGTCCGAACGCCGGATGTTCGTCGCTGCCCGAGGATGCGGCCATGCCGGCCCGACCAGGCCGCGCGCCAGCCGGCCGCCGGCCGCGCGCGCCTCGCCCTGTCAGTCCGCCGAGGCTACGCGGCGAGTTCGGCCAGCCGAAGAGCTCGCCGTACCGATCGCCCGAGTGGACCAGGGACCCGCGCCGCAGGTCAGGCGGTTCCGGTCACCGCCGCGTCCCCAGGAATCGGAGGTGGCCGTCGGCCTCCGCGAGCGGCAGGCCCTCGATGGTTGCGTCGTTGGCGGGCGGCTCGCGCGCCAGGGCCAAGCGCGTCCGCGACGGGCACGCGCTCGACGGACAGGAACTCGTTGTCGTCGAGGTCCCGGCCGACCTCGGTCGACCCCTCGGCGAACACGATGCCGCGGCGGTGCCGCAGCAGGCCGGTCGCCGTCCAGAACTCTTCGACGAAGTGGACGTCGTCGGCGACGTAGCCGGTCTCCTCGCGCAGCTCGCGGCGCCGCGTCGACGTACGACTCGCGGTCGGACGTCGGTGCGACAGCGTCTGACTCCCCGGCACTGTCGCCACCGCTCTCGGCGTCCGCGGCCTCGCTTCGCTCGGCGACGCGTTCGACGATTCCGGCGACCAGCTCGCAGCACGCTCGCGGATCGTCGGCCGGTACTGGTCGACGAGGAGGACGTCGCCGTCGTCGACAGCGACGACCACGACCGCGGGCGGGAGCGCCGCCCAGTAGTAGTCCTTCAGGGAGCCGTCGGGCTGTTCGACGCGGTCGTAGCCGCCGTCGTACCAGGGCGTCTCGTACTCCGTCACCGATTCGACCACCGGCCAGTCGTGAGCAGCCATAACTCGCCGTACGACCCCGTGGACAAAGGCATCCCGGGACGCCGAACGACCGCGCCGAACCAGCCGGTTCCCGGCAGCCGGGAACAGCCTTATCCCTCCGAGGACCGGACGGGACAACGAGATGAGCCGGGGAGCTCTCGCAGACTGCGGGCCGCTACCTCGAGTGCCATCCTCCTCGTGTCCGCACGCGAGGGACGCCCGGCGCGAACCGGGGAACTCGCCGACCGCCTCGACGTCAACCCGGCGACGGTCACCGAGCGCCTCACCGACTTCCACGAGCGCGACCTCGTGTCCTACGAGCGCTACCAGGGCGCGACGCTGACCGACGACGGCGAGTCGGCCGCCCGCGAACTCATGTGGAAGCGCTGCCTCGTCGAGAACTTCGCCGACGTCCGACCTGGAACTCGACGACGTCGACAGCGAGACCATCGGCCAGACGCTGTCCGCGGACGCCGCGCGAGCACTCAAACACCACATCGACCATCCCTGCACGGGGGAATGTTCGGCGCCGGACGCCGACTTCGAGGAGTGCTGTCCCGACTACCAGGTCTCGCCGGTAGTAGGGCTGTCCCAACTACAGGTTCCGTGAGCGGGACTGTCCCGACGAGCAGCGGTAGCAGTCCTGACCGTTCGGGACGCAGTGACTATCACGAGTGACACTCCTCACCCTCCTCTCTACGGTCCGTCCGGAGAACTGGTTCAAGACCGAAGGGTTGAGTCGCACCGGATACACGCCAAACAGCCGGCGCGCTGACGTCGACTCACGGCGACGCGATAAGGAGGACAACCGACCACAACGCGACGAACGACAACCCATAGCGACCCGACGAACGACAACACTCACCAACGCGACGAACGGCGAGTCGGGAACCGCTCCCGTACTCCAGCGTCAAAGCGCCTGTTCGCAGAACCGGCTGAACGCGACGCGCCGCAGCGTCGCGACGGCGGCGTCGGGTTGCGTCTGGAACGGTCGTCGCGACGAGCGCGTCGGCGAACGGCACGTAGTGCCACGCGGCGCGGTCGACGTCCGCGCTCCCGTTCTCGTGGACGTCGGCGTCCGGATGCGCTGACTGGGCCGCCTCGATTCTCCGTAGTCGCCGACGGTGACCTCGAGCAGCGACGCGAACATGGCCTCGCGCGCGGTGCCGACGACGTCGCTCGCGACACGCTCCCGGTACTCCTCCTGCGAGAGGTCCATCGCGCGAGCGACCTCGCGGGTGACTGTCTGCGCGGCCGGTCCGACCGCCTCGAAGCGCTCGCGGACCTCGGCCTCGGTCTCGGGGCGCAGCAACCCACGCGTTTCGGGCATACCCACCAACGGGGTCCCCACGACCTACTCGTTTTCGGAGTCCTGCTGGTCGCCGGCCGACGCGCCAGTGCCGGCGGCTTCGTCCCCGGTCGTCTCGTCGGCGAGGTCCGGGTTCGCGACCGTCGAGTCGAGCATCGCCTCGGTGAGGTCGACTGCGTCGTCGAGAACTGGATGAGGTCTACTCGACAAGCGGTCCGGCTTGTGGTGGTCGCCTGGCCCCGCAGGCCCCTGGGGGTCGTGATGGTCGTGATGGTCGTGATGGTCGTGATGGTTGTGATGGTCGTGGCGGT
>JAXHLY010000002.1:0-458666 GCA_034521715.1 Gammaproteobacteria bacterium | reverse complement strand
GCGCGCATCGGCAACCGGTTGACCGTTATAGGCCCCCTGACGCTTGCCCTTGTCGATCACCATTGTACGGCGCAAAGGGTTCCAGTTCCACCGCCAGCAGTTCGGCGACCAGAACCTTCTGGGTCGAGCTTCAGCGACGACTCCAGGCAGGCTCCCGCAGGCGCCGGCTTCTCGGCCTCGACCACGGCAAACCGCCGCAGTTCCCATTCTTCTCGAGCATGAAGGCGCTTCCTCGCGCAGGCGTTCATTTTCCTCTATCAGGGCCTGGCGAGCTTTGCAGGTTTTCGGATGACCAGGAAGCAACATTAAGCGGCAGGTCAACCATCAATTGGACCGGATAAACGACCACGGAGAGGGCCGAGCGAATGTTATCGAGCTGATTCTGGCGATGATCCACCGTCATGAGCACGATGGAACCCACGGCGAATATCACCAGTTTGATGACGATGGGCGTCTTTTTCTGGAACAGCGCTTTAATCTTCAGACTCCGGCCGCCCAGATAGCGGGCCCTGCCCTATTCAACAGACAGTATATCCTTTCCGTATCCTTCTATCATTTCCAGATACTTACCGCCGCCCCGGGCAACGCAGGTCAGCGGGTCCTCGGCAAGGATGACCGGCAGGCCGGTTTCCTCCATCAGCAGACGATCCAGATCGCGCAGTAATGCCCCACCACCGGTAACCACCATGCCGCGCTCGGCCACATCGGAACCGAGTTCCGGTGGGCGTCTTTTCCAAGCGCGGTCTTCACAGCGCCGACCAATACCGGCCAGCGGTTCCTGCAACGCCTCGAGGATTTCATTACTGTTCAATGTGAAACTGCGCGGTATGCCTTCGGCCAGATTACGGCCGCGTACTTCCATTTCCTTAACTTCATTGGCCGGGAAGGCGCAGCCGATTTCATGCTTGATACGTTCGGCCGTCACTTTACCGATCATGGTCCCGTAATTGCGGCGAACGTAATCTGATAACGGCCTCATCAAAGCGATCACCGCCGATACGCACCGACTCCGAGTAAACAATACCATTAAGCGAGATCACGGCCACTTCCGTGGTACCACCGCCGATGTCGAGCACCATGGAACCGCGCGGGTCACTGACCGGCATGCCGGCACCAATCGCCGCTGCCATGGGTTCCTCCATCAGATAAACAGCACTGGCGCCTGCGCCGGCCGCGGATTCGCGAATGGCACGGCGCTCTACCTGAGTGGAACCGCACGGCACGCAGACCAGCACACGCGGACTCGGCTTAAACAGCGTATTGCCGTGAACCGTGTGAATAAAATACTGCAGCATCTTTTCGGTAACAGTAAAGTCAGCAATGACACCGTCCTTCAATGGCCGGATGGCAGTGATATGACCGGGTGTACGCCCCAGCATACGCTTGGCCTCGGCACCGACGGCACAGATGGTTTTAGTATTACTGCCTTCGCCCTGACGAATGGCAACAACCGAAGGCTCATTCAGTACAATACCCTTACCGCGGACATAAATCAGAGTATTAGCAGTACCGAGATCGATCGAGAGATCGTTGGAAAACAGTCCGCGAATTTTATTCAACATCTTTTCATTTCACCGAGTAGGGTGGGCCAAAGTTGACGGCATAAAAAGCATGCAGGGGAACCGCTACGCCTGCGGGAAACTCGGACAGCAGATAGCCGGTTATTCATGTGTAAAATGGCAAGCATGAATCATGCCGCGTAGGGCTCTATGCCAGGCGGGCATGGTCCAGATGACAGGCGTCTCGCCCGTCCATGATCGTCATTCCCCACGATGCGGCGAAAACTGCTGCTACTGTAACAACGGCCGGGATTTTGGGCAAGATAGCGTCTGTGATAAATTTTTGCAATTTTCAGGATAATCAACCATACATCGCGAGACTCTAAAGATGTCGCTTGATAAAACCACGGTGGCAGTCAGATTGCGCATCCTGGCGCGCCTGTCCGTGGATGCTGACGACACCGCCGCCTACCAGGAGGAGCTGGGCCAGATCCTGGAGCTGGTCGACCAGCTGGAACGCGGCCGCTACCCGTCAGATGTCGAGCGCCCTGGCCCATCCGCTGGACCTGGCCGCTCGCCTGCGCACCAGACGAGGTCAGCGAATCGGACCGGCGCGAAGCCGTTCCAGGCACATGCGCCCGCGGTCGACGAACGGTTATTATCTCGTACCGAAAGTTATTGATTAATAAGGATAAATAACCGTCCCGGAAACTCCCGGCGGTGGAACCAGAATCCATGCACCTGCGAAGTCTTGCCGAACAGGCCCGCGCCCTGAGTGCGGGTGAAATCAGCAGCGTCGAACTCACCCGGCTGCATCTCGACCGCTGCACGCAGCTGAACACGAAGCTGAACGCCATCATTACCCTGACGCCGGAAACCGCCCTGGCACAGGCTGAGGCCGCTGACAACCGCATTGCCGGCGGTGAGGCCGGCCTCCTGACCGGGCTGCCGCTGCTGCACAAGGACATTTTCTGCACCGCAGGGCGTGCGCACCAGCTGCGGCTCACGCATGCTGGAGCAACTTCATCGCGCCCTACGACGCCACCGTGGTCCGGCGGCCTGCATGACGCCGGCATGGTCATGCTGGGCAAGACCAACATGGACGAGTTCGCCATGGGCTCGTCCAACGAGACCAGCTTCTACGGCCCGGTGCCAATCCCTGGCGCGCGCGGACCGTGTTCCCGGCGGCTCTTCCGGCGGTTCCGCCGCGGCCGTGGCGGCGCGCCTGGCCGCCGCCGCCACCGGCACCGATACCGGCGGCTCCATCCGCCAGCCGGCGGCGCTGTGCGGCATCACCGGCATCAAGCCGACCTACGGCCGGGTATCGCGCTATGGCATGATCGCCTTCGCCTCGAGCCTGGATCAGGCCGGCCCGCATGACGCGCACGCCGAGGATGCCGCCCTGCTGCTGTCGGCGATGAGCGGTTTCGACCCGCTGGACTCAACGTCGATCGAGCGCGACAGCGAAGATTACAGCACCTGCCTGCAGGACAGCCTGGAGGGACTGACCCTCGGCCTGCCGAAAGAGTTTTTCGGCACGGGCCTGCATCCGGATGTCGCCGCGGCCATCGAGGCCGCCGCAACCGAGCTGGAAAAACTCGGCGCCCGGCTCAAGGAAATCGTCGCTGCCGAACTCCAGCCTCGGCCATACCCGCCTACTACGTCGTCGCACCTGCCGAGGCATCCTCCAACCTGGCGCGCTTTGACGGCGTACGCTATGGCTACCGCTGCAACGACCCGGAAGACCTGCTGGACCTGTACTGCCGCTCGCGCTCCGAAGGCTTCGGCCGCGAGGTCAAGCGCCGCATCATGATCGGTACCTATGCCCTGTCATCCGGTTATTACGACGCCTATTACCTGAAGGCGCAGCAGGTCCGGCGCCTGATCCGTGACGATTTCCAGCATGCCTTCGAAGACGTCGATGCCATTCTCGGACCGACCACGCAGGCACCGGCATTCCGACTGAACGAAAAAACTGATGACCCGGTCAGCATGTATCTCAATGACATTTACACGGTCACCGCTCAACCTCGCCGGCCTACCGGCCCTGTCACTGCCGGCGGGTTTCAGCAGCGGCGGTCTGCCAATCGGCATGCAGCTGATCGGCAATTACTTCGGTGAAAGTCGGTTATTGAACATAGGCCATCGTTATCAGCAGGTTACTGACTGGCACCAGCGGATCCCGACTGGATATGAATAATTCATTCAATAGTCCGCGAATGAACGCAGATACACGCAAATAGTATGGACAGGTTCAATCGAATATACCGAATAGGTCATCAATCGCAATTATGAATCTCTGTAATACTTTATTTTTTAATTTACTTAGCGTTTATTCGCGTTCATTCGCGGATAATTTTTCCAATACAAATCCGCCGCTCAGTTAATACTCAGAAACAGTTATGGAATGGGAAACCGTTATCGGCCTGGAGATACACGTCCAGCTCAATACCCGGAGCAAGATATTTTCCGGCAGTGCCACCGCCTATGGTGCCGAGCCCAATACCCAGGCCAGTGCCGTGGACCTCGGCCTGCCCGGTGTATTGCCGGTACTGAACGAACAGGTCGTGCGCAAAGCGATCAAATTCGGACTCTGCGGTGAACGCGGATATCCCGGATTACTCGGTATTCGCGCGCAAGAATTATTTCTACCCCGATCTGCCAAAAGGCTATCAAATCAGCCAGTATGAACATCCCATCGTCAGCCGGGGTGAGATCGAGATCATACTGAGCGATGGCAGACGTAAGATAATCGGCATTACCCGCGCGCATCTGGAAGAGGATGCCGGCAAATCCGTACATGATATGTTCAGTAATCATACCGGTGTGGATCTCAACCGTGCTGGCACACCGCTGATTGAAATCGTTTCCGAACCGGACATGCGTAGCGCCGCGGAAGCCGCCGCCTACATGAAGATCATCCATTCACTGGTACGCTATCTGGATATTTCCGACGGCAACATGCAGGAAGGCTCATTCCGTTGTGACGCCAATGTATCCGTGCGACCGGCAGGAGCGGGGGAACTCGGCACCCGGGCAGAGCTCAAGAATCTCAATTCATTCCGGTTTGTCGAGCAGGCTATCAACTACGAAGTCGAACGCCAGATCACACTGCTCGAAGCCGGTGGCGAGGTCGTACAGGAAACCCGTCTGTATAACCCGGACAAGGGCGAAACCCGTTCCATGCGCGGCAAGGAAGAGGCCCATGACTATCGCTATTTCCCCGACCCCGATCTGCTGCCGGTCCGGCTCGACCGGGCATTCGTCGATGAAATCCGCGCGGAGCTGCCGGAGCTGCCTGCCGCCAGGCGTCAGCGCTTCATGGATCAGTACGGTCTGTCCGCTGAAGACAGCAATATTCTGACCGGTTCGCGGGAATTAGCCGACTACTTTGAAAATGCTGTTACGGCTTCAGGCGGTCATGCCAAGGCCTGTGCCGACCTACCATGCAACCGTCGTGCTGGCTGCCCGGCTGCAATAAAGCGGGGTGTCGATCGTCAGCGGCTGTCGCGTCCGGCCGTAAAAATCGGCCATATCATTGCCCGGACCGAAGACAGGACCATATCCAATAACAGCATCAAGACCGTTATCGATGCGCTGTGGGAAAACGGCAAGGATGTTGATGCCATGATTGAGGAGCTGGGTCTGAAACAGGTGACTGATACGGCAGCACTGGAACAACTGGTCGATGAAGTAATCGCTGAATGCCCTGACCAGTGTGAACAATACCGCAATGGCAACGACAAGGTTCTGGGTTACCTGGTCGGCCAGGCCATGAAAAAATCACAGGGAAAGGCGAATCCGCAGCAGGTAAATGAATTGCTGCAGAAGAAGCTGGGCTGACTGAAGATTGGTTAATTGGTTGAATAGTTAACGGCTCATCGGCAACGCAGTCATTCTACACCGAGACTACCCGGTTTCTGGTTCCAATCACTAATCACTAATCACTAATAAACCAGTCAACCAATTAACGATCGTCCCCCGACAGCTCAACAATTAAAGAAGTCCCCACTTCCAGTTCAGCCGTTCAATGGCATTTCCACGATTCACTGCCACCTCGACCAGGCCATTGGAATTTTCATACCAGAAAGCTGTGCCTTCAGGTACATCACCGAAAGTCGACGCATAACACAGTATCTCACCGTTAATGACAAGCCGTGATTCGGCATTCAGGCTGGTCGCGCGCATGCCGGTAATGGCATTGCCGAACGCGTCCATATAAATAATTTCGTTCAGATCTGGCCTGCGATGGTGACGCGGCTGCCAGTCACGCAGCTCACCGGGCAAACGGTGGCCGGCAGCAAGTGCTGCGGCAACCGGTGCGTAAAGATCACGGCCGTGAAAACTCCTGGAAAGATATCCCGGCTGCCAGGTTATATCGTAACAGGCGCAACGCCGCGCACGCCGGCCGACGACATCGAACAGGCCGTTGTCCGGACCCACGAACCAGCAGTCATCCAGGCTCATCATTACCGGCCGATCACGGCCCGTGCCGACGCCAGGGTCTATCACACACAGCCAGACCGCCGGCTGTGGCAGTGACTGTCTCAATGCCGCAAGAAGATAGGCGGCCGCCCTGGGATTCTGGCGCGGGACATCGGCACAGAGATTCACGACGGGAATCGTCGGTGCTTTCGAGCGGAGCACGATCTCCAGCTGGCCTGTGTAGGGGCCGGAAACCCCATAATCTGTAAAAAGAACTATCATTAGTCCATGCCTGCTCGGCTATGTCAACTGGTTAACTGGTTAATTGGTTGATTGGTTGATTGGTAAACCGATAAAAATGGTCCATGAACAGGCGGTTCGCATTAGCTGACCGCAATTCGCCCTATCTTCCAATAGATGTCCAGTTAACCAATAAACCAGTTAACTAATCAACCGGACACACACAAAAAAGCCGGGACAAGCCCGGCTTTTGAACATACCTTGTCGCTGCAGACTTACGCCTCGGTGGCCTGTTCCTGGCCGTCTTCGGGCCGGTCCACCAGCTGAACGATCGCCATGGGCGCGGCATCGCCGGCACGGTAACCGCATTTCAGAATCCGCAGGTAACCGCCGGGGCGGGCCTTGTAACGCGGCCCGAGCTCATTGAACAGCTTCGTCACTATCTCGCGATCGCGCAGCCGGTCAAATGCCAGACGCCGCTTGGCAACCGTGTCATTCTTGGCCAGCGTAATCAACGGCTCGACCACACGACGCAGTTCCTTGGCCTTGGGCACGGTCGTGCGAATCTGCTCATGTTGCATGAGAGATACGGCCATATTGCGGAACATGCTGCGACGATGGCTGCTGTCGCGACTCAGTTTTCTGCCAGTATTTTGATGACGCATGATGTATATCCTGTATTGCCTCAGGCAGAGGCGGTTTTGTCCTGATCGTCATACAGACCCGCTGGCGGCCAGTTTTCCAGGCGCATGCCAAGGGACAGACCCCGCGAGGCCAGAACGTCCTTGATCTCGGTCAGAGACTTCTTGCCCAGGTTCGGCGTCTTGAGCAATTCCACTTCGGTACGCTGAATCAGGTCACCAATATAGTAAATACTTTCTGCCTTCAGGCAATTGGCCGAACGCACGGTCAGCTCGAGATCATCCACTGGCCGTAACAGAATTGGATCGATTTCCGGTTCCTTGGCGGCCTTGGGCTGTGATTCTTCCTGGGCCTCCAGGTTCACGAACACCGACAACTGGTTACGCAGAATACCGGCGGCCTCGCGCACGGCATCTTCCGGATCGATGGTCCCGTTGGTCTCGATTTCAATAACCAGCTTGTCCAGATTGGTACGCTGCTCCACACGGGCATTCTGAACCTCGTAGGACACGCGCCGGATCGGGCTATAGGAAGCGTCCAGCTTAAGGCGACCGATAGTTTGGTCCGTATCATCGGCGGTGGCGACAATCGCTACCGGATGATAACCCCGGCCCCGTGATACCCGCATGGTCATGTTCAGCTCGCCTTCCTTCGTCAGGTTGGCGATAACATGCTCCGGATTGGTGATCCTCGAGATCGTCGATCCAGGGTGATGTCGCTGGCGCGGACTTCGCCCGGCCCGGATTTCTTCAGGGTCAGGGTCGCTTCATCACGTGCATGCATGCTGATGGCAACGCCCTTGAGATTGAGCAGAATATCGGTGACGTCTTCCTGGACACCCTCAATCGTGGTGTACTCGTGCAGGACATCCTCAATTTCCACCTCGGTAATAGCGCAGCCCGGCATTGATGACAGCAACACTCTGCGCAGAGCATTGCCGAGCGTATGACCGAAACCGCTATCCAGCGGTTCGATTATGATTTTCGCGGAGCGATCGTTGATTGGTTCAACGTCGACTCGGCGCGGCTTCAACAATTCACTGACGGCTGAGTGCATGAATAAACCTCTGCTGGATTACTTGGAGTAAAGTTCCACAACCAGATTTTCATTGATCTCACTGGGCAGATCGCCGCGATCCGGCACATTCTTGAAGATGCCTTCCATCTTCTTGCCGTCCACTTCTACCCATTCAGGCATACCATATTCTTCAGCTACAGATATTGAATCCTGAATACGAGACTGTTTTTTCGCCTTTTCACGAATGGCGATTACATCCTGCGGCTTAACCTGGTACGAAGGCACATTCACGGCCTTGCCATTGACCAGGACGGCCTTGTGACTGACCAACTGACGTGCCTCACTACGGGTGCTGCCAAAGCCCATCCGGTAGACCACATTATCAAGACGGCATTCCAGCAGCTTGAGCAGGTTTTCACCCGTGGAGCCCTTGAGCCTGGCCGCTTCCTTGTAGTACAGCCGGAACTGGCGTTCCAGCACCCCGTATATGCGCCGCAGTTTCTGCTTCTCGCGCAGCTGGGTGGCATAGTCAGACAGGCGCCTCTGACGGGCGCCATGCTGGCCGGGTGCCTTGTCGATCTGACACTTGGATTCGAGCGGGCGTGCCCGGCTCTTCAGCATCAGGTCGGTACCTTCGCGCCGGCTCAGTTTGCATTTGGGTCCGAGATATCTGGCCATCTTGCTGTATGCCTCTCTCTACTGTCTTAAACCCGACGTTTCTTCGGCGGCCGGCACCCATTATGCGGGATCGGCGTTACGTCGGTAATGTTGGTTATTTTAAAACCGGCGGCATTCAGCGCACGTACGGCCGCGATTCCCGCCCGGCCCCGGCCCTTTGATATAAACCTCAAGTGACTTCATGCCGTATTCCGAGGCCTGCTCTCCGGCCTTGCTGGAAGCCACCTGCGCGGCAAAGGGCGTGCTCTTGCGGGAGCCGCGGAAACCGCTGCCACCGGCAGTCGCCCAGGCAAGCGTATTACCCTGGCGATCGGTAATGGTGATAATCGTGTTGTTGAACGAAGCGTGTATATGCGCAATACCGTCGATGTCGGTCTTCTTGACTTTCTTGCGCGCACGCGTTGCAGCCTTAGCCATAGTCGTAACCTTTCCTTATTTCCTGACTGCCCGGCGCGGTCCCTTGCGGGTGCGGGCATTCGTACGGGTCCGCTGACCGCGCAGAGGCAGACTCCGGCGGTGACGTACACCGCGATAGGAGCCCAGATCCATCAGGCGCTTGATATTCATAGAAACCTCGCGACGGAGATCACCCTCAACTGCATACTTCTCGATCTCGTGACGAATCGCATCCAGATTGGCCTCATCCAGTTCCCGGACCTTGGCCGTGGGCTGAACGCCCGCGTCCTGGCAGATCTTCAGGGCCCGTGTCCGGCCAATGCCATAAATATAGGTGAGCGCGATGCTCACATGCTTTTCGACCGGGATATTGACGCCGGCTATACGTGCCATAGTTCGCGGTATCCAGTTAAACCTCTTTCAACCCTGCCTCTGCTTGTGGCGCGGATTCGAACAAATCACGCGAACCGCACCACGCCTGCGAATAATACGGCAGTTGCGGCAGATTTTTTTGACCGATGCCATGACTTTCATAACAGCTCTCCGCCCTTTGACCTTTAACGCCGACCGTGGCCTTTCAGATTAGCCTTCTTCAGCAGGCCTTCATACTGATGCGACATCAGATGGGACTGCACTTGCGCCATGAAATCCATGACCACGATCACGATAATCAGCAGTGATGTCCCGCCGAAATAAAACGGCACTGAAAACTCGAGAATCAGAAACTCCGGCAGCAGACAGACCAGGGTGATATAAAGCGCACCGCACTGTTGTCAGCCGGGTCAGGACCTTGTCCAGATACTGTGCCGTCTGTTCACCCGGACGCATGCCGGGAATAAATGCACCCGATTTCTTCAGATTGTCAGCCGTCTCGCGCGGGTCGAACACAATCGCCGTATAGAAGAAACAGAAAAATATAATTGCCGCCGCAAAAAAAACTATATAAAGCGGCTGTCCCGGTTGCATGGTATTGGCGAAATTTCCCAGCCAGCCCATAGCACCGCCGCTTTCACCAAACCAGCCGGCCAGCGTGGCCGGAAAACAGGATAATACTGGAGGCAAAGATCGGTGGAATCACGCCCGCCATGTTCAGTTTCAACGGCAGATGACTGGACTGGCCGGCATAAACCTTGCGTCCCATCTGGCGCTTGGCATAATTCACCGTGATCCGGCGCTGGCCGCGTTCAACAAACACGACAAAGCCGGTCACCGTAATCGCCAGCGCGAACAACGCCAGCACCATGATCAGATTCAGTTCGCCGGTACGGGCCAGTTCAACCGTACCGCCGACGGCGGATGGCAATCCGGCGACGATACCGGCAAAAATAATCAGTGAGATGCCGTTGCCGACGCCCCGTTCAGTAATCTGTTCACCCAGCCACATCAGGAACAATGTCCCGGTCACCAGCGTGCTAACGGCGATGATTCTTGAAGCCGATACCCGGGTTCATTACCACGGACATACCTGCAGCCTGCTGGCCTTCCAGTGCCACGGAGACACCCACGGCCTGGAAGGTGGCCAGTACAACCGTACCGTAGCGTGTGTACTGGGTAATCTTGCGGCGGCCCTGTTCACCTTCCTTTTTCAACTGCTTCAACCGCGGCTCCACCACGGTCAGGAGCTGCATAATAATGGCGGCGGAATATACGGCATTATCCCCAAGGCACATACCGAGAACCGCTGCAGGGCACCGCCCGAGAACATGTTGAACATGTCGAGTATCGTGCCACTTTGCTGGTTGAACATCTCCTGCAGCGCGATCGGATTGATACCCGGCACCGGCACATGCGTGAATACGCGATAAACGAACAGCGCGAACAGCACGAACAACAGCCGTTGCCGCAGCTCGGTCAACTTGCCGAGACCGGACAGGCCGCCAGGAATTGCCGATGATACCGATGCCAACTTATTCCTCCACCTTGCCACCAGCCGCTTCTATAGCGGCCCTGGCACCCTTGGTGACTTTCAGGCCCTTTACAGTCACGGCCTTGTCGATTGTACCGCTGGCAATCACCTTGGCCCGCTTGTGATTACGGCTGATGATGCCGGCGGCCTGCAGTGATTCGAAGTCCACGACCTCGCCCTCGACGGCCGCCAGTTCATGCAAGCGAATCTCGGCCGTGATGGCAGCCTTGGCGGAGCTAAAACCGAGCTTCGGCAGGCGCCGCTGAATCGGCATCTGGCCACCTTCGAAGCCGACCTTGTGAAAGCCGCCGGAACGCGCCTTCTGGCCCTTGTGGCCGCTGCCAGAGGTCTTGCCCAGACCGGAGCCGATACCACGACCGCGGCGCTTGGGCGAGGGCTTGGAACCCGCAGCGGGTCTAATGTCATTCAAACGCATGTCAGGCTTCCTCGACTCGGACCATATAGTTGATCTTGTTGATCATGCCGCGGTTTTCCGGTGTATCGGCGACCGTCACCGTATGACCGGGGCGACGCAGGCCGAGGCCTGCGACACACTGACGGTGCCTGATCTGACGGCCAAACTTGCTGCGCGTCAGGGTGACTTTGAGTTGTCCCTTGTTGCTGCTCATGATTTCAGCCCGTGATGTCTTCAACCGATTTGCCGCGCTTGGCGGCAATGCGTTCCGGCGCGGAATAATTCTTCAGACCGTTAAGAGTGGCCAGCACGACATTGATCGGATTGGTTGAACCGTGTGACTTGGCCAGCACGTTGTGTACGCCCAGCACCTCAAAAACAGCACGCATCGGACCGCCGGCAATAATGCCGGTACCATCCGACGCCGGCTGCATGTAAACCTTCGCCGCACCATGCCGCGCGGTCATGGCGTAATGCAGCGTACTGTCCTTCAACGGTACCTTAACCATGTTCCGGCGCGCACTTTCCATGGCCTTCTGAATGGCCACCGGTACCTCTCGTGCCTTGCCGCGGCCAACACCGACCTTGCCGTTGCCGTCGCCCACCACGGTCAGTGCGGCAAAGCCGAACTGACGACCACCCTTGACCACCTTGGCCACGCGGTTGACTGCGACCAGCTTTTCCTGCAGGTCTTCGTTACCCGTATATGAATCGGTAATCGCCATACAAGCGTCCTCTGAGAATTCCATACCGTTTTCGCGTGCAGCCTCGGCCAGGGCCTTGACACGGCCATGAAACCGAAAACCGGAGCGATCAAATGAAACCTTGGTAATGCCGGCCTTTTTGGCAGCGTTCGGCAAGCAACTTGCCGACAGCCAGTGCCGCCTTGACGTTACCGCCATAACCAATCTCCTTGCGCACCTCCTTATCCAGGGTGGAGGCACTGACCAGCGTTTTACTGCCGTCAGGCGCAATAATCTGAGCATAAACATGCCGCGGCGTGCGGTGGACGCAGAGCCGGTGTTCGCCGAGTCTGCGTATATGCGCCCGGGTGCGGCTGCGCCGGCGGATACGTGATTTTTGCTTTTGTACAGACATCAGCTCTTCTTCGCCTCCTTCCGGACTACTTGCTCGTCGGCATAACGCACACCCTTGCCCTTGTAGGGTTCCGGCGGTCGATAGCCCCGAATCTTGGCCGCAACATGACCGACCAGCTGCCGATCTCTGCCTTTGACAACGATCTCGGTCTGACTTGGTGTCTCGATAGTTATGCCTTCCGGTACATCGAAGACCACCGGGTGCGAGAATCCAAGGGTCAGATTCAGCTTCTGGCCCTGCGCCTGGGCCCGATATCCGACACCGGTAATACTGAGCTTGCGCTCAAAACCTTCGCCCAGACCGATAATTATGTTCTGCAGTCGGGCACGTGTCGTTCCTGCCTGTGCCCAGTCCTGCTTGCTGTTTTCATCCCTGACGGCGAGTTTGATCTGGCCATCCTCAACTGTCACAACAACATTCTGATGCAATTCATAGGTCGATTCGCCCTGCTTGCCCTTGATCGTCACTGTGCCATTGTCGACACTGGCCTCGACACCGTCTGGCAATGTTATTGGATATTTTGCGATACGCGACATGATAATGGCTCCATCAAGCGACCATGCACAGGACTTCACCGCCAATACCCTGCTGGCGGGCTGTCTTGTCGGTCATAACACCCTTGTTGGTAGAGATAATCGCAACACCCAGACCATTCATGATGCTGGGCAAATCATCCTTGGACTTGTAAATGCGCAGCCCGGGACGGCTGATCCGTTTCAGGGTTTCAATAACCGGTTTGCCCTCGAAATACTTAAGCTCAATCGTCAGGATCGGCTTGGACTCATCACCATCGTCACGAAAATCAATAATAAAACCTTCCTCTTTGAGGATGGCACAGATCGCCTTTTTCAGCTTGGAGCTGGGCATGCTGACCTCGCGCATGGCCCGCGCCTGCGCATTGCGGATGCGGTTCAACATATCCGTGATTGGATCCTGCATGCTCATAGCAAATTTCCGGGTCTCGTTACTCGTTTACTCAATAATCTGTTCAAGTCAGTCATTACCAGCTTGACTTGACCAGCCCTGGCACGTCACCGCGCATGGCGGCCTCGCGCAGCTTATTCCGGCCCAGGCCGAACTTGCGGTAGTAGCCATGCGGGCGTCCCGTCAATGCGCAACGGTTGCGCAAACGTATCGGGCTGCCATTGCGCGGTAGCTTGTTCAGCTTTGTAACCGCCTCGCGTTTGGCTTCGTCGCCCGAATTCGGATCAGCAATGATCTTCTTCAGTTGCTCGCGCTTGACAGCTTGACGCTTAACTTCCTTCCGGCGCCTGCGTTCCCGATTTATCATCGACACTTTGGCCATAACTAATCCTCTTACTGTTGCTCTTTAATCACCATCTAATTACCACGGAACGGGAAACTGAAGGCATCAAGCAATGCCTTGGCTTCCTCGTTATTCTTCGCGGTTGTCGTAATGGTGATATCCATCCCGCGAATCTGATCGACCTTGTCATAATCGATCTCCGGGAAAATAATCTGTTCCTTAACACCCAGGCTGTAATTGCCGCGGCCGTCGAACGCTCTGGTAGTAAAGCCGCGGAAGTCACGGATACGCGGGAAGGCCACATTAATCATGCGGTCCAGGAACTCATACATGCGATCGCGGCGCAGGATCACCTTGACGCCGATCGGATATCCCTCGCGAATCTTGAAGTTCGCGACCGACTTGCGGGCCTTTGTCGTCACAGGTTTCTGGCCGGCGATCCTGGTCATGTCTTCCAGCGCGTGCTCCAGTATCTTTTTATCGGCAACGGCTCTCACCAACACCCATGTTCAGGGTAATCTTGGTAATTTTCGGCACTTCCATCACGCTCTTGTATCCGAATTGATCGGTAAGCTGCTTGACGACAGTATCGCGGTAATATTCTTGCAGTCTGGCCATATCAGCTCACCTTACACATCGACAACTTCGTTGTTTGACTTGAAATAGCGCACCTTGCGGCCATCCTCCAGAAAACGGAAACCAACACGATCAGGCTTCTGCGTTACGGGGTTGTAAATCGCGACGTTGGATATCTCTATCGGTTTTTCCTTTTCAACAATACCTCCGGCCTCGCCACGCATTGGATTTGGCCGGGTATGACGCTTAACCATGTTGATATTTTCAACAATCACCTTGTCACTTTCCGGTAATACACGCGTAACGGTACCGCGCTGACCACGGTGTTTGCCGGTCAGCACTACAACCTCGTCACCTTTCCTGATCTTTGCCATGCTCATCGCCTACAGAACCTCTGGTGCCAGCGAAATAATGCGCATAAATTTTTCGGTTCGCAGTTCACGGGTGACCGGCCCGAAAATACGGGTGCCGATCGGCTGCAGCTGGTTGTTCAACAGCACAACCGCATTGCTGTCGAAGCGAATCAGCGAACCATCCTGGCGGCGTACGCCCTTCCTGGTCCGCACCACCACCGCGTTGTACAGCTCACCTTTCTTGACCTTGCCGCGCGGAATCGCTTCCTTGACGCTGACCTTGATGATGTCGCCAATATTGGCATAGCGGCGCTTGGAACCGCCCAGCACCTTGACACACATCAATTCACGGGCGCCGCTGTTATCAGCGGCGTTCAGTATTGTCTGCATCTGTATCATCCGGGCTCTCCTGTATACTCAATCAGACCTTTTCGGCCCGGGTGATAATCTCGACCAGGCGCCAGGCTTTATGCTTGGACTGTGGCCGGGACTGCTCGATAACAACAGTATCTCCTTCCTGACACTCATTTGATTCATCATGAGCCAGAACCTTGGTCGAGCGCCGGACGAACTTGCCGTACAGGGGATGCTTGACCAGACGGTCAATACGTACGCTGACGGTCTTGTCCATTCTGTTACTGACCACCTGGCCAGTGAGAGTCTTGGACGCTTTAATCGTTTCAGTAGTCATCTGTCTGGTTACCCGTTACGAGCCGTGGAGGCCTGGCGCTTGGCCGTCTGTTCGTTAATCAGTGTCTTGACACGGGCAATCTCGCGTCTTACCCGCTGTACTTCACTGGGCTTGGTCAGCTGTCCGGAACCCGCCTGCATGCGCAGGTTGAACTGCTCACGCTTCAGATCGAGCAGCATTTTGTTCAGATCATCCGGCTTCTTGTTGCGCAATTCACTCGCCTTCATCACAACACCTGCCTGCTTACAAAAGCGGTCTGTACCGGCAGCTTGGCCGCCGCCAGACGAAATGCCTCGCGGGCCTGTTCCTCGCTGACACCCTCGATTTCATACAGCACCCGACCGGGCTGAATCTGGGCAACCCAGTATTCGACGTTACCCTTGCCGCCGCCCATGCGGACCTCGAGCGGCTTCTTGGAAACCGGTTTGTCAGGAAAGATGCGGATCCAGATCCGGCCGCCACGTTTGACATAGCGGGTAACGGCGCGGCGTGCGGCCTCAATCTGACGCGCAGTGATACGTCCCCGGCCAACCGCCTTGAGACCGTACTCGCCGAAACTGACCTTGTTGCCAGTCTGCGCGAGGCCGCGGTTACGGCCCTTCATCTGCTTCCTGAATTTTGTACGTTTAGGTTGTAACACCGTTCAAGCCCTTGAGAGATTGGTTCCTGTTACGACTTGGCGCCGGCCGCCTCGGCTTTGGCACTTTCCTCTTCCTCGGCATACTGCATGCTGAACTTCTCGCCCTTGAAGATCCAGACCTTCACACCAACGATGCCATAGGTGGTCCTGCGCTTCGGCGAGACCATAGTCAATATCGGCACGCAGCGTGTGCAGCGGCACGCGGCCCTCGCGATACCATTCCGTGCGCGCGATCTCGGCGCCGTTCAAACGGCCGCTGACGTTGATCTTGATGCCTTGGGCGCCCAGACGCATGGTATTGGTCACGGCACGCTTCATTGCCCGACGAAACATAATGCGGCGCTCGATCTGCTGGGCAACGCTTTCGGCAACCAGGTAGGCGTCCAGTTCCGGCTTGCGGATTTCCTCGACATTAATACTGACCGGCGCGCCCATCATCGTCGAGACATCACGGCGCAGGCGATCAATGTCTTCACCCTTCTTGCCGATCACGATACCCGGGCGCGCGGTATGAATAATAATACGCGCATTGTTGGTCGGGCGTTCGATCTGGATTCGGCTGACCGAGGCATTGGACAGTTTCTTGCGCAGATAATCACGCACCTTCATGTCGGTATGCAGATAATCTGCATAATGCTTGGAGTCGGCATACCACTTCGACGTCCAGTCCTTGATGATGCCCAGACGCAGTCCTGTTGGATGTACTTTATGTCCCATGCTTTCCTCGCTCTAGCCGCTACTCGGCCTCGGCAACAGTAATAGTCAGATGGCTGGTGCGCTTAAGAATCCGATCGGCACGGCCGCGCGCACGCGGGCGCAGGCGTTTCATCGGCATCCCCTGGTTAACCCAGATGGAAGCCACCTTCAATGCATCGATATCCGCACCATCATTATGTTCGGCATTTGCAATCGCCGATTCCAGCACCTTCTTGATGATCGGGGCCGCCTTCTTGTTGCTGAAGGCAAGCATATTCAGCGCCCGGTCAACCGGCATGCCGCGAATCAGATCCGCCATCAGCCGCAGTTTCTGCGGTGAGATGTTCGTGTTTCTCAATGTCGCCTGGGTTGTCATGGCGTCGTATTCCTCAATCTCAAGGCCTCGATAGTTCCTTACTTCGCCTTCCTGTCAGCGGCGTGACCACGGAATGTCCGTGTCGCAACAAATTCTCCCAGCTTATGACCGACCATGTTCTCACTGACATAGACCGGCATATGCTGACGACCGTTATGCACAGAGATGGTCAGACCAACCATTTCCGGCAACACCATGGAGCGGCGTGACCATGTCTTGATCGGGCGCTTGTCGCTGCTGGCACGCGCAGCCTCGACCTTCGCCAGCAGGTGATGATCTACAAACGGTCCCTTTTTAATCGAACGTGGCACGTTAAATTACCTCAGTCGTTTATTTGCGGCGCGGGCGCACAATCATGCCATCGGTGCGCTTGTTGCTGCGTGTCTTGTAACCCTTGGTCGGCTTGCCCCATGGCGAACTCGGGTGACGGCCGCCGGAAGTCCGGCCTTCACCACCGCCATGCGGATGATCGACCGGATTCATGGCGACACCACGAACTGTCGGCCGCACACCGCGCCAGCGCTTGGCACCCGCCTTACCGAGCTGGCGCAGCGAATGCTCGCTGTTGCCGACTTCACCAATGGTGGCGCGGCATTCAACCGGTACCTTGCGCATCTCGCCGGACTTCAGGCGCAGGGTGGCATAACCGCCTTCGCGCGCGACCAGTTGCACCGAGGCACCGGCACTGCGGGCGATCTGGGCGCCCTTGCCCGGCTTCATCTCTATGCAATGCAGGGTCGAGCCGACCGGAATATTACGCAGCGGCATGGCATTACCTGCGGCAATCTCGGCCTCGCTGCCGGACATCAGGGTGGCACCGGCAGTGACGTTCTTCGGTGCGATAATGTAACGGCGTTCGCCGTCGGCGTATAACAGCAGGGCAATATGTGCACTGCGGTTCGGATCGTATTCAATACGCTCAACAATCGCCTTGACGCCGTCCTTGTCACGCTTGAAATCAATTCGCCGATAGCTCTGCTTGGCACCACCACCGCGATGACGCACGCTAATGCGGCCCTGGCTGTTACGCCCGGCTGACTTGTGCTGTTTCTCCAGCAAAGGCGCATAGGGCTCACCCTTGTACAGATCAGGGGTGACTACCTTGATCATCGACCGGCGACCGGCTGACGTGGGTTTTGGTTTAACCAATGCCATATCGTTTTACCTTTACTTTGCGCCCATAAAATCGATATCAAAGCCGGGTTTCAGGGTGACATAGGCTTTCTTCCAGTTGTCACGACGCCCCTCGGTAATACCGAAACGCTTACGTTTGCCTTTCATATTCAAAACCTGCACCGCGGAGACCTGAACCTCGAACAGCTGTTCGACAGCCTCCTTGATCTCCGGCTTGCTGGCGTCACGGGCCACCTTGAAGATGAACTGATTATTACGTTCACCAATACGTGTAGCTTTTTCCGTGATACGCGGTTCCAGCAGCACATCCAGCAGGCGTTCCCTGATTGCATTCTTTTCACTCATGACAGCCGCGCCTCTATCTGCTTAATCGCCGCTTCGGTCACGATGACCTTTTCAAAACCTATCAGGCTGTAGGGGTCCAGTTCCGATTCCCGGATGACGTCAACCTTGTGCAGATTGCGTGCCGACAGATACAGATTATCGTTCAGCTCATGCGTCACGATCAGGGCCTCGGGCGCTGACAGACCGGCGAGTTTCTCGACCAGCTCCCTGGTCTTCGGTGCATCGATCGTGATGTCATCGACGACTATCAGCCGCTCCTGGCGTGCCAGCTCGGACAGGATCGAGCGCATTGCCCCGCGATACATCTTGCGGTTGACCTTCTGCTCATGATCGTGCGGCTTGGCAGCAAAAGTTCTGCCGCCACCACGCCACAGCGGGCTGCGGATCGTACCCGCACGCGCACGACCGGTACCTTTCTGGCGCCACGGCTTGCGGCCGCCGCCACTGGCCTCGGCACGGGACTTCTGGGCCTTGGTGCCTGAGCGGGCACCCGCCAGATAGGCGGTCAGAACCTGATGGATCAGCGGCTCATTGAAGCCGACGGAAAACACTTCGTCTTCCACCTTGACCTTGCCCTTGGCCTTTTTTCCGGTTTTGTGCAGCGTCAGTTCCATATTCGTTTTCCTCAGGCCTCGGCCTGCTCCTGCTTGTTGCGCATCTTCGCCGCCGTGCTCACCAGCACCTGACTGCCGCGGGCGCCGGGCACCGCGCCGCTGACCAGCAACAGGTTGCGCTCGGCATCGACGCGCACAACCTCGCAGATTCTGTGTGGTGCGCTTCTTGTTACCCATCTGGCCAGCCATTTTCTTGCCCTTGAACACCTTGCCAGGCGACTGGTTCTGACCAATCGAACCCGGTACGCGGTGTGACAGGGAGTTGCCATGCGTCTTGCGCTGACCGCGGAAATGGTGGCGCTTGATGGTGCCGGCAAAGCCCTTGCCGATCGTGGTGCCGGATACGTCGACCTTCTGACCTTCGCTGAACAACTCGGCCTTGATCTCGCTGCCCGGCTGCAGGTCGTCACCCTCACCTTCTTCAAGACGGAATTCATGCAGGCCTTCACCCGGTTCCACCTCTGCCTTGGCGAAAACACCGGCTTCGGGTTTGCTCAGGCGGTTGGCGTGCTTGCTGCCCCAGGTGACCTGCACAGCCCTGTAGCCGTCGGCTTCCGGCGTCAGGACTCTAGTCACCCGATTCGGGCTCAGCTCGATCACGGTGACCGGAACCGAGTCACCGTTATCGGTAAATACCCGGGTCATGCCGCGCTTATCGTCCAATTATTCCCAATGCCATGTTCGTCGCTTCGTCTCATTAACTTGCTCTGACAACATACTTGTACGGCAGCTGGTCGACCTGCGCCGCGACCATTCGGCCCATGGTCGGGCCTTCTACCAATGTCTCCATATACTCATGCGCATCAATTTAATTTAATCTGGACATCCACACCGGCTGCCAGATCGAGTTTCATCAATGCATCGACGGTCTTGTCCGTCGGATTGATGATATCCATCAGGCGCTTGTGCGTACGCAGTTCATACTGGTCGCGGGCGTCCTTGTTCACATGCGGTGAAATCAGGATGGTAAACCGCTCTTTCTTGGTCGGCAGCGGGATCGGACCCTTGACCTGGGCGCCGGTACGGCGCGCTGTCTCGACGATCTCCCGCGTCGACTGATCGATCAGTCGATGATCGAACGCCTTCAAGCGTATGCGTATGACCTGTTCGGCAGCCATGGTTTCGTTCTCGTATCTCGTGAATCGTTGTTCGTTGATAGTGAATAGTGAATAGTGAATCGTCGTTTGTGAATCGATAATGGCTGGAGCGATGCCCGAGACTCACGATTCACGATTCACATTTCACGATTCACCTCATTCAATCACCTTCGTCACCACGCCGGCGCCGACGGTGCGGCCACCCTCGCGAATGGCAAACCGCAGGCCATCTTCCATCGCAATCGGCGCTATCAGCTTCACCGTCATCTTCACGTTGTCGCCCGGCATCACCATCTCCGTGCCCGACGGCAGCTCCACCGCACCGGTCACGTCCGTCGTCCGGAAGTAAAACTGCGGCCGGTAGTTGTTGAAAAACGGCGTGTGACGACCGCCCTCTTCCTTGCTCAGCACATACACCTCACACTCGAAATGCGTGTGCGGCGTGATGCTGCCCGGCTTGGCCAGCACCTGACCACGCTCAACATCATCACGCTTGGTGCCACGCAGCAGCACACCCACGTTGTCGCCAGCCTGGCCCTCGTCCAGCAGCTTGCGGAACATCTCCACGCCCGTGCAGCGTGGTCTTGATCGTGTCGCTTGATACCCACAATCTCGATCGTCGTCGCCAACCTTGACCTTGCCGCGCTCAATGCGACCCGGTCACCACCGTGCCGCGACCCGAGATACTGAAAACGTCCTCGATCGGCATCAGAAACGGCTGGTCCACCGGCGCGCTCCGGCACCGGAATGTAGCGCGTCCATCGCCTCCGCCAGCTTGTGAATCGCGCCGCTCGCCGATGTCCGAGGTGTCGCCTTCCAGCGCCTTCAGCGCCGAACCGCGTAACGATCGGCGTGTCGTCGCCCAGGAAAATCGTACCGACTCAGCAGCTCGCGCACTTCCATCTCCACCAGCTCCAGCAGCTCGGCGTCGTCCACCATGGTCGGCCTTGTTCAGGAACACCACAATCGACGGCACACCTACCTGCCGCGCCAGCAGAATATGCTCGCGCGTCTGCGGCATCGGGCCGTCCGCCGCACTACACCACCAGAATCGCACCGTCCATCTGCGCCGCGCCCGTGATCATGTTCTTCACATAGTCCGCGTGACCCGGACAGTCAACGTGCGCGTAGTGACGCTTCTCCGTCGCGTACTCCACGTGCGCCGTCGCTATCGGTAATACCGCGCTCCTTCTCTTCCGGCGCCTTGTCTATCTGGTCAAACGCAATCGAGCTGCCGCCCGACTTCGTGCTCAGCACCTTCGTCATGCGCCGCCGTCAGCGTCGTCTTGCCATGGTCAACGTGGCCAATCGTGCCGACGTTGACATGCGGCTTACTGCGTTCGAATTTCTCCTTGGACACGGCTCACACCTCTTTTCGAAGTTCGTTACTGGTTCTTCTGAATGATGCCTTCAGCAATATTGGCAGGTACTTCACCGTATTTACTGAATTCCATCGTGTAGTTCGCGCGCCCCTGGGTGGCGGAGCGCAGGTCCGTAGCATAGCCGAACATTTCCGACAACGGCACTTCGGCACGGATAATCTTGCCGGTCGGGGAATCTTCCGAGCCCATCACCAGACCACGGCGGCGATTGAGATCGCCATTGACGTCGCCCAGGTAATCTTCCGGCGTTACCACTTCGACCTTCATGACCGGCTCCAGCAATACCGGCTTGGCCTGCTTGGCGCCGTCCCTGAAGCCCATGGAAGCCGCAATCCTGAAGGCCGTTTCACTGGAATCGACTTCATGATAGGAACCGTCGTACAGCGTTACCTTGACATCGACCACCGGGTAACCGGCGATGACGCCGTTTTTCATCTGTTCCTGGATACCCTTGTCGACCGCCGGGATATAGTCCTTGGGCACTACGCCGCCGACGATCTCGTTGACGAACTCGTAACCGGCGCCAGCTTCCTGCGGTTCGATCTTCAGGAGCACATGGCCGTACTGTCCCCGGCCGCCGGACTGACGCACAAATTTGCCTTCGGCCTTTTCCACGGTCTTGCGCAGGGTCTCACGATAGGCCACTTGCGGCTTGCCGACATTGGCCTCGACCTTGAATTCGCGCTTCAGGCGGTCGACGATAATCTCCAGGTGCAGCTCGCCCATACCGGCGATAATCGTCTGACCGGATTCCTCGTCGGTGTGAACACGAAATGACGGGTCTTCCTGCGCCAGCTTGCCCAGCGCCATGCCCATCTTTTCCTGATCGGCCTTGGTCTTCGGTTCCACGGCCACGGCGATCACCGGATCCGGGAATTCCATGCGTTCCAGAGTAATAATGTGATCCTTGTCGCACAGGGTATCGCCGGTCGTGACATCCTTCAGACCGACCGCGGCGGCAATCTCGCCGGCGCGGACTTCCTTGATCTCTTCACGGCTATTGGAATGCATGAGCAGAATGCGGCCAACGCGTTCCTTCTTGCCCTTGATCGGGTTATAGACAAAGTCACCGGAATTCAGCACACCGGAATAGACACGGAAGAATGTCAGGGAACCGACGAAGGGGTCGGTGGCAATCTTGAACGCCAGTGCGGCGAAAGGTTCTTCATCGTTGGCGTGACGAACCGCCTCGTATCCTTGCCGTCGTCGAGATGCCCTTGATCGGCGGCACATCGATCGGCGCCGGCATGTAATCGACCACGGCATCCAGCATGGCCTGCACACCCTTGTTCTTGAAGGCGGAGCCACACAGGGCGGGAATAATTTCATTGGCCAGGGTGCGCATGCGCAGGCCTTTCTTGATGGATTCGGCATCGAGGTCACCCTCGTTCAGGTACTTGTCCATCAGTTCTTCGGAGGCCTCGGCCGCGGCCTCGACCATCTGTTCGTAATACTGTTTGGCGGTATCCTTCAGCTCATCGGGGACATCGCGTTGCTCATAAATCATACCGGCGCTGGAATCGTCCCAGTAGATGGCCTTCATCCGCACCAGGTCGACGATACCGGCAAACTTGTCCTCGGCGCCGATGGGAATCTGTACCGGTACCGGGAAGGCGCCCAGGCGGTCCTTGATCTGCTTGACAACGCGGAAGTAGTCGGCACCGGCGCGATCCATCTTGTTGACGAAGGCCAGGCGCGGCACGCCGTACTTGTTGGCCTGGCGCCATACGGTCTCGGACTCTGCGGCTCAACGCCGCCGACGGCACAGAACACCATGCAGGCACCGTCGAGCACGCGCAGCGAGCGTTCCACCTCGATCGTGAAATCGACGTGCCCCGGCGTATCGATAATATTGATGCGATGTTCCGGATACTGCTTGTCCATGCCCTGCCAGAAACAGGTGGTCGCGGCGGAGGTAATGGTGATGCCACGCTCCTGCTCCTGTTCCATCCAGTCCATGACGGCACCACCGTCGTGCACTTCGCCCATCTTGTGGGAGACACCGGTATAGAACAGGATACGCTCGGTCGTCGTGGTCTTGCCCGCGTCAATATGCGCGGAAATACCGATATTCCGATAGCGTTCAATTGGCGTTTTGCGTGGCACGGACATTAACCTTTATCGTCTCGTTTCTGGGCTATTTGATATATTTAGTATCTGAGCGCTTACCGATTGCCTTACCAGCGGTAATGCGAGAAAGCCTTGTTGGCTTCGGCCATGCGATGCGTGTCCTCGCGCTTCTTCATGGCATTGCCGCGGCTGTCGGCGGCGTCCAGCAGTTCACCCGCCAGACGTTCGCCCATGTTCTTTTCACTGCGGGACTTGGAGGCATCCACTATCCAGCGCATGGCCAGCGCCATGCTGCGCTCGGGCCGCACCTCGACCGGAATCTGATAGGTGGCACCACCGACGCGGCGCGATTTCACTTCCACCACCGGGCGGACGTTATCCAGCGCCTGTTTGAACAGTTCGATCGGCTCACCTTTTTTCCTGGCTTCCATTTTCTCGAGTGCACCATAAACAATGCGTTCGGCTACCGACTTCTTGCCGCCTTTCATCAGCATATTGATAAACTTGGCAACAGCGCGCTCGCCGTACTTCGGGTCCGGCATGATTTCGCGCTTGGTAGCTACTCGACGTCTGGACATGGCTCGTGATCCTTAAGCTAAACCTTTCTTGATTAACCTTTCGGGCGCTTGGCGCCGTACTTGGATCGACCCTGGCGACGGGCGCTGACACCGGATGTATCCAGGGTGCCGCGCACGGTGTGATAACGCACGCCCGGCAGGTCCTTCACACGGCCGCCGCGGATCAGAATCACCGAGTGCTCCTGGAGATTGTGACCTTCACCGCCGATGTAGGTGGTGACTTCCATAGCCGTTGGTCAGGCGCACACGGGCCACCTTGCGCAGCGCCGAGTTCGGCTTCTTCGGAGTCGTCGTATAAACGCGGGTACAGACACCGCGCTTCTGCGGGCAGCCTTCCAGAGCCGGCACGTTGCTTTTTACTTTCTGACGCTTGCGCGGCTTGCGAACCAGCTGATTGACAGTCGCCATAACTCTCTAAATCCCGTTATAGGAAATTCACGACCAGCCGTCACGCGTGACGCGCGGCTCGCCATTACTAAAAAAATCATTTTACGTGGAGTTGGGATTACCTAGCCGCCAAGGCCTTTTCTCGGTGAGGAGAAGTGCCCCGGGGTTATCTGCCCGTAACAATATGCCCCGGTCACAAGAACCGGGCTCCAAGTGCCCGCCAACTGCTTGTTTCGGCAGGTATTTCTTTCATACAAACAAATTGACAGGCAGAAGTGGTCTTCAGCCTGTCAAAGAGGCGGAATTCTAAGTGCTGGCCATCAAATCTGTCAAGCAGACAGTTGAGAAATATACAGATTTCGGGGCCCCCGTACGCACAAGGATCCCCCTGCAATCTGACGGCCGTCAGCTCCCGGTGGCGCCTTCCACCTGGCTGTCCGACTCGGATGACTCGCCTTCGGCCTCGACCGCGGCCAGCGGCAGGGCTTCTTCCGCCAGATCCTGGGCCGCTGCCTGCTGGCGCTGGATATGGTGCTGGAGCCCGCTGCCGGCCGGTATCAGGCGGCCGACGATGACATTTTCCTTGAGCCCGCGCAGATCGTCGCGCTTGCCGGAGACACTGGCCTCGGTCAGCACACGCGTGGTCTCCTGGAACGAGGCCGCGGAAATAAACGACTCGGTCGACAACGACGCCTTGGTAATGCCCAGCAGGATCGGTTCCCAGGTCGCCGGTTCCTTGCCTTCGGCCTCGACCCGGACATTTTCCTCGAGAACCCGTGAACGTTCGACCTGCTCGCCCTTCAGGAAGTCGGTGTCTCCCGGGGCCGTGATCTCCGCCTTACGCAGCATCTGCCGGACAATGACCTCGATGTGCTTGTCATTAATCTTCACGCCCTGCAGACGATACACCTCCTGGACCTCGTTGACGATGTACGAGGCCAGGGCGGGCACGCCCATCAGGCGCAGGATGTCATGCGGCGTCGGCGGTCCCTCAACAAGCGGTTCACCCTTCTCGACATGCTCGCCCTCGAACACGGTGACATTACGCCATTTGGGAATCAGCTCTTCATGGGTCTCGCCGTCGGTGCCGGTAATAACAACGCGCTGCTTGCCCTTGGTGTCCTTGCCGGCACTGATGGTACCGCTGATCTCGGCCAGCACCGCCGGCTCCTTGGGCTTGCGGGCCTCGAACAGGTCGGCCACACGCGGCAGACCGCCGGTAATGTCGCGGGTCTTGGCCGATTCCTGGGGCAGGCGGGAGATGACATCACCGACATTCACCGTACCACCCTCTTCCACGGTGATAACCGCCCGTGGCGGCAGCATGTAGTGCGCGGGAATATCGGTGCCCGGGATCTTCAGTTCTTGCCCTTGGCATCGACCAGCTTGACCATCGGCCGCAGGTCCTTGGCACTGCTGCCGCGCTGTTTCGGATCGGTAATGACCATAGTGGTCAGACCGGTAATCTCATCGGTCTCGCGGTTGACCGTCACACCCTCGACGATATCGGACAGCTGCACCTTGCCGGCCACCTCGGTGATCACCGGATGGGTATGCGGATCCCAGTTGGCCACCACCTGCCGCGGCTCGACCTTGTCACCGTCGGCAACGGTCAGAATGGCACCATAGGGAATCTTGTAACGTTCGCGGTCACGGCCGATGTCATCCTGGACCACCAGTTCGCCGGAACGCGAAATAACGATGTCGTTACCGGTCTCCTGATGCAACAACTTGACGTTCTGCAGTCGCACGGTGCCGCCGTTCTTGATTTCGATATTGCTGCTGGTCGCGGCGCGCGAGGCGGCGCCACCGATATGGAAGGTGCGCATGGTCAGCTGGGTACCCGGTTCACCGATCGACTGCGCGGCTACCACACCGACGGCCTCGCCGATATTGACCTGATGACCGCGCCCGAGGTCGCGGCCATAGCAAGCCGCGCAGATACCGTAACGGGTTTCACAGGTAATGGAGGACCGCACCACCAGTTCATCCACACCCATCTCTTCCAGCTGTTCGACCAGCTTCTCATCCAGCAACGTGCCGGCGGTAACCACGACTTCTTCGGTGCCGGGACGCACTGCATCCTGGGCCAGCACCCGACCGAGCACCCGCTCGCCCAGCGGCTCGACCACGTCACCACCTTCCACCAGCGGCGTGATGATCAGGCCCTCGCCGGTACCACAGTCCGCCTCGGTGACAACCAGATCCTGGGAAACATCGACCAGACGCCGGGTCAGGTAACCGGAATTGGCGGTCTTCAGCGCCGTATCGGCCAGCCCCTTGCGGGCGCCGTGCGTGGAAATGAAGTACTGCAGTACGTCCAGGCCTTCACGGAAATTGGCGGTAATCGGCGTTTCAATAATGGAACCGTCCGGGCTTCGCCATAAGGCCGCGCATGCCTGACAACTGGCGAATCTGGGCCGCCGAACCACGGGCGCCGGAGTCGGCCATCATGAAAATGGAATTGAACGATGTCTGCTTGACCTCGTTACCATCCTTGTCCTTGACGATATCGACACCCAGCTTGTCCATCATCGACTTGGCGACCTGATCGTTGGTGCGCGACCAGATATCGACCACCTTGTTATAGCGTTCGCCGTTGGTGATCAGGCCCGAGGAATACTGATCCTCGAAGCCTTTAACCTGATGCTCGGCCTTGCTGATGATGGACTGCTTGTCCTCGGGCACGACCATGTCCTCGACGCCAATGGAAATGCCAGAACGGGTTGAATAGGCGAAACCGGTGTACATGATCTGATCGGCAAAAACGACCGTGGCCTTGAGACCGCATTCGCGATATACCGTGTTGATAAGGCCGGACACCACTTTCTTGGTCAGGGCCTTGTTCATGAGATCAAAACTGATGCCTTCGGGCAGCAGACGTGACAGCAGTGCACGGCCGACAGTGGTTTCCACACGGCGCAACTGTTCAGTGTGAACACCATCTTCATCAACACTGACTTCACGTACCCGGGCGGTAATCCGGGCATGCAGGCTGACCAGACCGCTTTCGTAGGCACGATGCACTTCGTCGATATCCGCAAAACGCATGCCCTCGCCCCTGGCGCCGACCGATTCGCGGGTCATGTAATACAGACCCAGTACCACATCCTGGGTCGGCACGATAATGGGCTCGCCGTTCGACGGCGCCAGCACATTGTTACTCGCCATCATCAGCGTGCGGGATTCAAGCTGCGCCTCGACCGACAGCGGCACATGCACGGCCATCTGGTCACCATCGAAGTCGGCATTGAACGCGGTACAGACCAGCGGATGCAGCTGAATGGCCTTGCCCTCGATCAACACCGGCTCGAACGCCTGGATACCGAGGCGGTGCAGCGTCGGGGCGCGGTTCAGTAGCACCGGATGTTCGCGGATAACCTCTTCGAGGATATCCCAGACTTCCGGGCCTTCGCGCTCGACCAGTTTTTTCGCCGCCTTGATGGTGGTGGCGAGTCCGCGGCGCTCCAGCTTCGAGAAAATGAACGGCTTGAACAGTTCCAGTGCCATCTTTTTCGGCAGGCCGCACTGGTGCAGCTTCAGCGTCGGGCCGACCACGATCACCGAGCGGCCGGAATAGTCGACGCGCTTGCCAAGCAGATTCTGGCGAAACCGGCCCTGCTTACCCTTGATCATGTCGGCCAGGGACTTCAGCGGCAGTTTGTTGGTACCGGTAATGGCGCGGCCGCGGCGACCATTGTCGAGCAGCGCATCCACCGATTCCTGCAGCATGCGCTTTTCATTGCGCACAATGATATCCGGCGCGCTGAGATCCAGCAGTCTTTTCAGACGGTTGTTGCGGTTGATGACGCGGCGGTAGAGATCGTTCAGATCCGAGGTGGCGAAGCGGCCGCCTTCCAGCGGCACCAGTGGCCGCAGTTCCGGTGGCAGTACCGGCAGCACCTTGAGCACCATCCATTCCGGCTTGTTGCCGGAACGCTGGAACGCCTCCAGCAGTTTCAGCCGTTTCGAAAGCTTGCGCAGCTTGGTCTCGGAATTGGTCGCCGGGATCTCCTCGCGCAGGCGTGCCACGCTCGGCGTCGATCTCGACGGTGCGCATCAGCTCGTCGAATGGCTTCGGCGCCCATGCGGCGCATCGAACTCGTCGCCGTACTGCTCGATGGCCTCGAGATACTGCTCCTCGGTCATCAATTTGCCGCGCTCGAGTTCGGTCATGCCCGGCTCGATAACGACATAGGCCTCGAAATACAAAACGCGTTCGATCTCGCGCAGGGTCATGTCCAGCATCAGACCCATGCGTGACGGCAGTGATTTCAGATACCAGATATGGGCAACCGGCGAGGCCAGTTCGATATGACCCATGCGCTCGCGCCGTACCTTGGCCACCGTTACCTCGACACCGCACTTCTCGCAGATGACACCGCGGTGCTTCATGCGCTTGTATTTGCCGCACAGGCACTCGTAGTCCTTGATGGGACCGAAGATCTTGGCGCAGAACAGGCCGTCGCGTTCCGGCTTGAAGGTGCGGTAGTTGATGGTCTCCGGCTTCTTGACCTCACCAAACGACCATGAGCGGATCTTTTCCGGCGAAGCCAGGCCGATACTGATCGCATCGAACTCTTCCACCTCGGTCTGCTGCTTCAATAGATTCAACAGGTCTTTCATGGTCATACCTCCGAAACGGCGGTCTGCCGCACGCTACTATTCGTATTCATCACGCTCATCTCAGTGACATCTTTCATGGATGCTGTCATGGCTTAGTTCTGCTCCAGCTCGATATCGATACCGAGCGACCGTATTTCCTTGAGCAGCACGTTGAAGGATTCGGGCATGCCGGCCTTCATGGTGTGATCACCATCGACAATGCTCTTGTACATCTTGGTACGACCGTTGACGTCGTCCGACTTGACCGTAAGCATTTCCTGCAGCGTGTAGGCGGCACCGTAGGCTTCCAGCGCCCAGACCTCCATCTCACCGAAGCGCTGGCCGCCGAACTGGGCCTTGCCGCCCAGCGGCTGTTGTGTGACCAGCGAATACGGACCGGTCGAGCGGGCATGCATCTTGTCATCGACCAGATGATTGAGCTTGAGCATGTACATGTAACCGACGGTCACGGGCCGTTCGAATGCATCACCGGTACGGCCGTCATACAGCGTCGTCTGACCGGAACGCGGCAGGTCGGCGAGTTCCAGCAGGTGCTTGATCTCTTCCTCGCTGGCGCCGTCGAATACCGGCGTCGCCATGGGCACGCCGTCCTGGAGATTCCGCGCCAGGGCGATAATCTCGTCATCAGTAAGCGAGTTCAGGTCTTCCTTCTTGCCGCTGGCGTTGTAGATCTTTTCCAGGAAACCGCGCATTTCTCTGACCTGGTTGTTCTTCTGGTCTCCAGCATCCGCTGAATCTTGCGACCCAGGCCCTTGGCGGCCCAGCCCAGGTGTGTCTCCAGAACCTGACCGATATTCATGCGCGAGGGCACGCCCAGAGGATTGAGCACCACATCAACTGGGGTACCGTCGTCCATATACGGCATGTCCTCGACCGCTACGATATTGGAGATCACGCCCTTGTTGCCGTGACGGCCGGCGAACTTGTCGCCCGGCTGCAGGCGGCGCTTGACGGCCATGTAAACCTTGACCATCTTGCAGTACGCCCGGAGCCAGATCATCGCCGCTGGTCAGTCTTTCGCGTTTTCTCCTCGAAGCGCTGATCGAAGGCCTCGCGCAGCTCCTCGAGCTGTGCCTGGGCCTGCTCCAGCTGCAGGTTGGCGTCCTCGTTGCGCAGGCGAATATCAAACCACTTGTCACGCGGCAGTTCGGCCAGATAACTCCTGCGTCACCTTGGCGCCGGCCTTGAGGGATCCCGGGCCACCCTCGGCAATCTTGCCGGTCAGCATTCTCTCGATGCGCTGATAGACGCCGTCTTCCATGATACGCAGCTGATCATTGAGATCCTTTTTCACCGATTCAAGCTCGCTTTCCTCGATCTGCTGGGCACGGGCATCCTTCTCGACACCGTCGCGGGTGAACACCTGCACATCGATGACGATACCGTCCATGCCCGAGGGCACGCGCTGCGAGGTATCCTTCACATCCGAGGCCTTCTCGCCGAAGATGGCGCGCAGCAGCTTTCTCCTCCGGCGTCAGCTGGGTCTCGCCCTTGGGCGTGACCTTGCCGACCAGGATATCGCCGGCGTTCACCTCGGCGCCGATATAGACAATGCCGGATTCATCCAGCTTGTTCAGCGCGCCTTCGCTGACATTCGGGATATCGGAGGAGATTTCTTCCGGCCCGAGCTTGGTATCACGGGCGACGCAGGTCAGCTCTTCTATATGAATCGAGGTATAGCGGTCCTCCTTGACCAGACCCGCTCGGAGATCAGGAGATGGAATCCTCGAAGTTGTAACCATGCCAGGGCATGAACGCGACCAGGATATTCTGCCCCAGCGCCAGCTCACCCATGTCCGTGCTCGGGCCGTCGGCCAGTACATCGCCCCTGGCCAGGACATCGCCCGGACGCACCAGCGGCTTCTGGTTGATACAGGTATTCTGGTTCGAACGCGTGTACTTGGTCAGATTGTAGATATCGACGCCCGGATCGCCGGCCGGCACCTCGTCATCGTTAACACGGATGACAATACGGCTGGCATCCACCGAATCGACTATGCCACCGCGTTCGGCGGCCACGGCTACGCCGGAGTCGATGGCGACGGTGCGTTCGATGCCGGTACCGACCAGCGGTTTCTCGGTACGCAGCGTCGGCACGGCCTGGCGCTGCATGTTCGAACCCATCAGCGCACGGTTGGCATCGTCATGCTCCAGGAACGGGATCAGTGCCGCGGCAACCGACACGATCTGGCGCGGCGATACGTCCATGTACTGCACCTTGTCCGGCGTCGACATGGTGAACTCGTTCTGGTGCCGGCAGGAGACCAGTTCATCCACCAGTCTGCCGTCCTTGTCCAGGGTGGCGTTGGCCTGGGCGATGATGAATTCGCTTTCTTCAATGGCGGACAGATATTCAATATCAGTGGTCGCCTTGCCGTTATTGACCTTGCGGTAAGGGGTCTCCAGGAAGCCGTACTCATTGGCACGGGCATAGACGGCCAGCGAATTGATCAGGCCGATGTTCGGACCTTCCGGCGTTTCAATGGGACAGACCCGGCCGTAATGCGTCGGGTGCACGTCGCGCACCTCGAAACCGGCACGCTCGCGCGTCAGACCACCCGGGCCGAGTGCGGAAATACGGCGCTTGTGGGTCACCTCGGACAGCGGGTTGTTCTGGTCCATGAACTGGGACAGCTGCGAGGAACCGAAGAATTCCTTCATCACTGCCGAGACCGGCTTGGCATTGATGATCTCCTGCGGCATCAGACCCTCGGATTCGGCCAGGCTCAGCCGCTCCTTGACGGCGCGCTCGACCCGCACCAGGCCGACACGGAACTGGTTTTCGGCCATTTCACCGACCGAGCGGATACGGCGGTTACCAAGATGGTCGATATCGTCCACGGTACCCTTGCCGTTACGAATATCTATCAGGACTCTAAGCGCTTCAATGATGTCCGAGCCTTCACCGTCGATCGGCCACCAGTTGAGCGGCGGCGGCGTCATCGCGACCCGCCAGATACTGCTATCGTACAGCACACCGGGGCCGTCAGCGGTCTTGCGGCCTACGCGGCGGTTGAATTTCATGCGGCCAACGGCGGACAGATCATAGCGATCCGGGCTGAAAAACAGATTGCGGAACAGGCTTTCAGCGGCATCCTTGGTCGGCGGCTCGCCCGGGCGCATCATCCGGTAAATCTCGATCATCGCCTCCAGCCGGCGTGGTCGTGTTATCGACGCGCAGGGTATCGGAAATGTACGGGCCGCGATCCAGGTCATTAATAAACAGGGTACGAGACCGTACGCTCCGGACCGTTGGCGAGTTTTTCAATCAGCTCCTGGGTAATCTCGGCATTGGCCTCGGCCAGCAGCTCACCGGTCTCTTCATCGATAATGTCACGCGCGATAACGCGGCCTTCCAGGTATTCCGCCGGAACCTCCAGCTCTTTCAGCTCGGCCTGTTCCATTTCGCGGATGTGGCGCGCGGTAATGCGACGGTCCTTTTCCACAATCACCTTGCCGCGCTTGGCCTTGATATCGAAAGCCGCGGTCTCGCCGCGCAGGCGCTCGGGCACCAGCTCCAGGTAGAAACTGCCCTTGCTGACGCGGAACGTATTGGTATCAAAAAATATGTCCAGAATTTCCTGGGTGGTATAACCCAGGGCACGCAGCAGGATCGTCGCCGGGATCTTGCGGCGGCGGTCGATGCGGCAAAACACGGTATCCTTCGGATCGAATTCAAAATCCAGCCACGAGCCGCGATAGGGAATGACGCGGGCGGAATACAGCAGTTTGCCGGAGGAATGGGTCTTGCCCTTGTCGTGCTCGAAGAACACGCCCGGGGAACGGTGCAGCTGGGAGACAATAACGCGCTCGGTGCCGTTGATCACGAACGTACCGTTACGTGTCATCAGCGGCAGTTCACCCATGTAAACTTCCTGTTCCTTGATATCCTTGACGACCTTGGTATCGCCGCTGGCTTCCTTGTCATAGATCACCAGACGCACCTTGACCCGCAGCGACGAGGCATAGGTCATGCCGCGTAACTGGCACTCCTTGACATCAAAAACGGGTTTGCCGAGTTCATAGCTGACATATTCCAGCACGGCATTGCCGGAATAGCTCTCAATCGAGAATACCGACTGGAACGCTGCATGCAGGCCGGACTCGCTGCGCGCATCGGCCGCGACATCCAGCTGCAGGAATTGCTGATAGGACTCGATCTGGGTTGCCAGCAAATAGGGTACCGACAGTATTGTCGGCCGTTTACTGAAGTCCTTGCGGATACGTTTCTTTTCGGTATAAGAATATGCCATTACGATGCCTCGCCAATATTCCCTGCCAGTAAATCAGGGATGAACTGCCTGTCGTGCGAAAGCACAAAAAGGCCGGTGGCCGGCGCCACCAGCCTTCGTGCCGGAAACGAACTCAACAACCGAAGTACGCTGAGGTAGCAAATCAATTACTTGACTTCGACCTTGGCGCCGGCTTCTTCGAGCTGCTTCTTGATATCTTCGGCTTCGTCCTTGGAAGCACCCTCCTTCACGGTTGAAGGGGCGCCCTCCACCATCTCCTTGGCCTCTTTCAGGCCCAGACCGGTGATGGCGCGGATAACCTTGATCACACCGACCTTGTTGTCGCCAAAGCTGCTCATGACAACATCAAACTCGGTCTGCTCTTCGGCAGCCTCACCACCGGCAGCGGCACCCGCGGCGGCGGCCGGGGCGGCCATCGCGGCGGCGGATACGCCGAACTTCTCTTCCATCGCCTCTACCAGCTCGACGACTTCGAGAACGGTCATGTTGGAAATGGTTTCCAGTATGTCTTCTTTACTAACGGCCATTGTCTTGCTCCTTAAATCTGCTACAGATCATTCGTTAAGTGGTCTTGGCTCAGGCCGCTTCCTTCTGCTCCTTAATGGCAGCAATGGTGCGGACGAGCTTGGTGTGCGGTGCAGCCAGGGTCCGGGCCAACTGGGTGACCGGCGCTGTCATGACAGCCATCAGCATGCTGACGGCCTCTTCATACGTCGGCAGGTTGGCCAGCGATTCCACTGCAGAGGCATCGAGCAACTTCCCTTCCAGCGCGATTTGCTTGACTACCAGCTTGTCGTTCTTTTTTGAGAAGTCACGAATAACACGGGCCGCGGCGGCCGGGTCCTCTTTCGAGAACGCCAGCAACAGCGGACCGACAAGAGCCGTCCTGCATGCACGCGTACTTGGTACTCAGCCAGTGCGCGCTTGCCAGGGTGTTCCTGACGACGCGCAGATAGACACCCGCCTCACGCGCCTCGACGGCGCAGGCGGGTCATATCGGCCACGGTCAATCCGATGTACTCTGCGGCAATCGCAGTCGGCGCCTGGTTTGCAACCTCGGCTACTTCACTGACAATTACCTTCTTTTGTTCCAGAGTAAGCACTTGTTATCTCCTTAATAATGAGTAGGCATTGGCCAAGGCATCCATACCCGCCATTGCCAGCAGGCTCCGGTCTCATGACTACTGAGACCACCTACTCACGGTGACCACGACCAGGAATGACCTGTTGTGTAACACCGTCTGCGCAGGCCGGGATAATCCATTAAGAACCCGGCTTTCCCTGCCGGCTGTTCACCTGCGGTCTTTGACGCTGATCCGCTTCCGGCGGACCATCAAAGTTCCTTACATTGACTACACACAACCGCCGCTACAGCGTCAGTGTGCTCTGATCAACCATAACACCCGGTCCCATTGTCGTGGACAGGGTAATCTTATTCAGGTAAATCCCCTTGGCGGCACTCGGCTTGGCCTTGTTAAGGTCATGCAGCAGTGCCTCGAGATTCTCGCGCAGGGCCTCGGGTTCGAATGACACCTTGCCGATCTGGCAATGGACGATGCCGTTCTTGTCAGTGCGGTAACGCGCCTGGCCGGCCTTGGCGTTTTTCACCGCCTGGCCGACATCCTTGGTCACGGTGCCAACCTTGGGGTTCGGCATCAGGCCGCGCGGGCCCAGGATCTGGCCCAGCTTGCCGACCACGCCCATGGCATCCGGGGAGGCGATGACGACATCGAAATCCATCTCGCCGCCTTTGATCTTTTCCGCCAGGTCCTCGTAACCAACGATATCCGCCCCGGCCTCCTTCGCCGCCTCGGCGGCCTCGCCCTGGGCAAACACCGCGACACGCACGGTCTTGCCGGTGCCACGCGGCAGCACGGTTGACCCGCGCACGACCTGGTCGGACTTGCGCGGGTCAACGCCGAGGTTCACGCTGACGTCGACCGATTCCTCGAATTTTACCGTGGCGCAGTCCTTCAACAGCTGCAGGGCCTCACTGATGGCATAGGCCTTGCCTTGATCGATTTTCTCGCGGAGGCCTTTCATGCGTTTACCCGCCATGTCACACCCCCTCCGTTTCCAGCCCCATACTGCGGGCGGTGCCGGCAATAGACTTGACCGCGGCATCCAGATCGGCGGCGGTCAGGTCCGGCTGCTTGGTCCTGGCAATCTCTTCCAGCTGCTCACGCGTAACCTTGCCGACCTTGTCGGTATTCGGCGTACCGCTGCCCGACTTGACACCGGCGGCCTTTTTCAGCAGCACGGCGGCGGGCGTGGTCTTGGTCATCGAACGTGAAACTGCTGGTCGGAATAGACCGTGATGACAACCGGGACCGGCAGGCCCTGCTCCATTTCCTGGGTCTGGGCGTTGAATGCCTTGCAGAACTCCATGATGTTCAGGCCATGCTGGCCCAGTGCCGGACCGACCGGCGGGCTGGGATTGGCCTGCCCTGCAGGTACCTGCAGCTTGATATACGTCTCTATCTTTTTAGCCATCTGATCTCTCCTCGGGTGCGAACGCCCGGATCTTTCAGCCGGGCTCCCCTGTGGCGATTGTTAACTGGTTAATTGGTTAACCGGTTAATTGGCGTACTAATGAACCAGTTAACCAATCAACTAATAAACTACTCTTTATCGACCTGACTGAATTCCAGTTCCACCGGCGTGGATCGGCCGAAGATCAGTACCGCCACCCGCAGGCGGTTTTTCTCGTAATTGACCTCTTCGACCACACCGTTGAAATCGGTAAACGGACCGTCTGTGACCCGCACCACCTCGCCAGGTTCAAACAAGACCTTGGGTTTGGGCTTGTCGGAACTGTCCTCGACCCGCTGCAGAATCTGATCCGCCTCGGCATCACTGATCGGCGCCGGCTGATCAGAGGTGCCGCCGATAAAGCCCAGCACCCGCGGGCATTCCTTGACCAAGTGCCAGGTATCGTCATCCATTTCCATCTGCACCAGGACATAACCCGGAAAAAACTTGCGTTCGCTCTTGCGTTTCTGACCCTCGCGCATCTCGACGACCTCTTCGGTCGGCACCAGGATCTGGCCGAACTTGTCTTCCATGCCGCTGCGCTTGATGCGTTCCTGCAGCGAGCGCATGACATGGCTCTCGTAGCCTGAATAGGCGTGCACTACATACCAGCGTAACGACATTACCTATTCAGCCTCACTGTCCAAGAAGCAGGCGGATGGCCCAGCCAAGAAACATGTCCAGCAGCCACATGAATATGGCAACCAGGATGACCATAACGAGCACCAGCAGTGTTGTCTGCACGGTTTCCTGCCGGGTCGGCCAGACAACTTTGCGGACTTCTATCTGGGCGTCCTGAAAAAAACCCCACAGCTGGCGACCCTTGTCGGTCTGGTAGGCCACTGCCACCGCGGCGCCTATCACCGCCAGCAACCCCAGCGTCCGCAGCAGAGTCGATACTTCGGGGTACAGGTAAAACACCACGATGCCGCCGATGACCATCAGCAGCGCTATCGCCAGCTTAACTGTGTCGAGCTTCGAAACTTGGGTTTCGACTCTGGAATTCATAAATCCTTACAATCCTTCCGCCCGCGGCCCGGCTGCACAGCGGGACTTAAAGTTGGCAGGCCAGGAGGGAATCGAACCCCCAACCTGCGGTTTTGGAGACCGCCGCTCTGCCAATTGAGCTACTGGCCTATACAGAGGCGGTTAGGGATCAGGGACTGGAGACTAATTGACTAGTGTACCCCAGACCCCGGTCTCCAGTCCTCTTATTCAATCACCTTCGTCACCACGCCGGCGCCGACGGTGCGGCCACCCTCGCGAATGGCAAACCGCAGGCCATCTTCCATCGCAATCGGCGCTATCAGCTTCACCGTCATCTTCACGTTGTCGCCCGGCATCACCATCTCCGTGCCCGACGGCAGCTCCACCGCACCGGTCACGTCCGTCGTCCGGAAGTAAAACTGCGGCCGGTAATTGTTGAAAAACGGCGTGTGACGACCGCCCTCTTCCTTGCTCAGCACATACACCTCACACTCGAAATGCGTGTGCGGCGTGATACTGCCCGGCTTGCACAGCACCTGACCACGGTCCACCTCATCGCGCTTGGTGCCCCGCAGCAGCACACCCACGTTGTCGCCGGCCTCGCCCTCGTCCAGCAGCTTGCGGAACATCTCCACGCCCGTGCACGTGGTCTTGATCGTGTCCTTCAGACCCACAATCTCAATGTCGTCGCCAACCTTGACCTTGCCGCGCTCAATACGACCGGTCACCACCGTGCCACGACCCGAAATACTGAAAACGTCCTCGATCGGCATCAGAAACGGCTGGTCCACCGGCCGGTCCGGCACCGGAATATAGGCGTCCATCGCCTCCGCCAGCTTGTAAATCGCGCCCTCGCCGATGTCCGAGGTGTCGCCTTCCAGCGCCTTCAGCGCCGAACCGGTAATGACCGGCGTGTCGTCGCCAGGAAAATCATACGAACTCAGCAACTCACGCACTTCCATCTCCACCAGCTCCAAAAGCTCGGCGTCGTCCACCTGGTCGGCCTTGTTCAGAAACACCACAATCGACGGCACACCTACCTGCCGCGCCAAAAGAATATGCTCGCGCGTCTGCGGCATCGGTCCGTCCGCCGCACTCACCACCAGAATCGCACCGTCCATCTGCGCCGCGCCCGTGATCATGTTCTTCACATAATCCGCGTGACCCGGACAGTCAACGTGCGCGTAATGACGCTTCTCCGTCGAGTACTCCACGTGCGCCGTCGCTATCGTAATACCGCGCTCCTTCTCTTCCGGCGCCTTGTCTATCTGGTCAAACGCGATCGAGCTGCCGCCCCACTTCGTGCTCAGCACCTTCGTCAGCGCCGCCGTCAGCGTCGTCTTGCCATGGTCAACGTGGCCAATCGTGCCGACGTTGACATGCGGCTTACTGCGTTCGAATTTCTCCTTGGACATGGGTGCTCCTCCAGGCTCCGGTTAAGATCAAGATCAGTAACAGGGTTGCAGTGTTGGCAACATTGCCGCATCTGTTGAGTTGGTGCCCATAACTGGAATCGAACCAGTGACCTCTCCCTTACCAAGGGAGTGCTCTACCGCCTGAGCTATATGGGCCTCGTATAATCTCTTCACCGGCGTCCGCCGCCGTTGCTCAGCCGCTTGATAAAGTCCACCCTTGCAGTCTACGACTGTACATAAGTGAAAGGTGAAAAATGAAAAGACTGTCTTTATATCCTTACGGGGCGTTTCACTTTTCACATTCCACTTTCATTTTCATTTCAGCTGGAGCGGGTGATGGGAATCGAACCCACGTCATCGGCTTGGAAGGCCGAGGCTCTACCATTGAGCTACACCCGCCAAACCGTTAACCAGAAACCGTTGTTAATAACACTGCCCACGGGTCACGCCATCCTCGCCGCCAAAAACAATCCCGGCCATCACGCCAGGCACATCAATAGCCGCCACCGCGATCGCACTTGTCTGCCGGCGGTATGGTGGAGGGAGGAGGATTCGAACCTCCGAAGGCATAGCCAGCAGATTTACAGTCTGCCCCCGTTGACCGCTTGGGTATCCCTCCAAAATGTAAGCCGCACATTTTCGAAAAATAACAACAGCCTGTCAATCAACCTTGACAACTATTTATCTTCAGCCACCCGGCCTTATGACCGTTCCGGTCAGCGCGTCGCGGATTTCCGTGGGCCGGGTGCTGTCCCCCACGGGCCCGCTGAGGACATAATCCAGCACCGGCCCGAAATAGGCCCGCACCCGGGCGGCATCGCGCGCCGCGGTACTACCTGCGGGATTGGCGCTGGTGGAAATCAGGGCCCCCATCCTTGCGCACAGTGCCTGGATAACGGGATGGGCACTGACCCTCACCGCCAGCGTTGAGTGGTCACCCCGCAGCCAGGCCGGAGTGCCGGGACGCACCGGCAACAGCCAGGTGACCGGGCCCGGCCAGGTAGCCAGCACCTGATCCCGGGTCCGGTGGTCGGGAAACGTGATATATGCCCCCAGCTGTGCCGCGCTGGCGGCGACCAGGATCAGGCCCTTGCGCGGCGACCGCCGTTTGATGTGCAGCAGGTTCCGGACCGGCTGGTAGCGGGGCAGGCAGCCGAGGCCGTAAACCGCCTCGGTAGGATAGGCAATCACGCCGCCTGCCGACAATGCCCGCAGTGCCGGCATGATTTTCCATACCGGCAGCCATCCGGGCGTCGTCAAAGCGAAATCAGTATTAACCGACAAAGTGGCTGTCTTGATGGATTCAGGATGCGGGGGACACTGCTGCCAGCCCGACCATTCTAATGTATCCGGCGCCGATCAGCCGGCAGCCTTTTTCTTTGACCGGCCACGGCCGCGCCTGGCCGGGGCTTTCTCAATCAGTTCCTGGCATTCTTCCAGTGTCAGGCTGCCGGGTTCGCGATCCTTGGGGACACGGGCGTTCTTCTTACCATCGGTGACATACGGCCCATAACGGCCGTTGAGGACCGAAATGCCGGCCTCGTCGAAGACCTTGATCTGCTTTTCGGCATCGGCCTTTTTCTTTTCCGCCACGATTTCCAGCGCCCGGTCCAGTGTCACCGTGTAGGGATCGTCATCCTTCGGCAGCGAGGCGAATTTCTTGCCATAGCGGATATAGGGACCAAAACGGCCGATATTGGCCTCCACCTCCTCGCCTTCCGGGGTTTCTCCCAGCTGCCGGGGCAGCTTGAACAGCGGTAATGCCTCCTCCAGCGTAACGGTATCCATGCGCTGGCCCGGCTTGAGGCCGGCGAACTTCGGTTTTTCCTCGTCCTCACGCTCGCCGATCTGGACGAAGGGTCCGTAACGACCCATGCGTACGGTCACCGGGCGGCCGCTTTTGGGATCAGTGCCCAAGTGGCGTGCCTGCACCGCCTCCTTGCGTGTCACATTTTCCTCCTTCTCCTTCACTTTACTGTCGAAACTCTTCCAGAACTTTTCCAATACCGGTATCCACTCACGTTCGCCGCGGGCAATCGAATCCAGCTCATCCTCAAGCTTGGCGGTAAAATCGTAATCCACGTAATCGGTAAAATGCTCGGTCAGGAACTTGTTAACAATACGACCGACATCGGTCGGTATGAAACGTTTGCGATCCGAGCTCAACATACTCACGCTGAAGCAGGGTTGAAATAATACTGGCATAGGTTGACGGCCGGCCGATGCCGTATTCCTCCAGTGACTTGACCAGACTGGCTTCCGAATAACGCGGCGGCGGTTCGGTGAAATGCTGTTCCGCACGAATCTCCTTCAGCCGGGGCTTGTCGCCCTCTTCCAGAGGCGGCAGCGATTTGTCATCAGTGTCCGATTTCTTGTCGTCGACGTCTTCCAGGTAAACGGCCATGAATCCGGGGTCGACTATCGTCGATCCTGTGGCGCGGAAAATATTCCCTTCTCCGCAAACCATGTCGACAGAAACCGTGTTGATCGTGGCGTGCTTCATCTGGCAGGCGACGGCCCGTTTCCAGATCTGATCATAAAGCTTGAGCTGGTCATCACTCAGCTTGCCTTTGATCTGTTGCGGCAGGCGTTCGACCGACGTCGGCCGGATCGCCTCATGCGCTTCCTGGGCGTTTTTCGCGGATGTCTTGAACTGACGCGGTTGCGTCGGCAGGCTGTCTTTGCCGTACTGTGATTTAATAAAAGTCCGCAGTTCATTGATGGCTTCATCAGCGAGATTCACGGAATCAGTACGCATATAAGTGATCAGACCAACGGCGCCATCACCCGTATCGATACCTTCATAAAGCTGCTGTGCCGTACGCATGGTGCGCTGGGCTGTGAACCCGAGCTTGCGAGAGGCTTCCTGCTGCAGGGTCGAAGTAATGAAAGGCGGGGCCGGCTGACGGCGACGCTGTTTCTTTTCAATTTTATCAACCGTCAGCGCCTTGTGATCTTTTTTTGATGCCAGTGAAGCATCCGCGGCCTTGACCAGTGCCTCGCGGGCCTTGTTGGCCTGCTCGGTATTATCGATGGTGAACTGCTTCAGCTTTTCATTATTATAATGTGTCAGCTTGGCGCTGAACGCACTGCCGTCGTGTTCCAGATCGGCCTCCAGGGTCCAGTATTCACGCGGCTTGAACGCCTCGATCTCCTGTTCGCGTTCACAGATCATGCGCAGGGCCGGACTCTGTACACGGCCAGCCGACAGCCCCCGGCGGATCTTTTTCCACAGCAACGGTGACAGGTTGAACCCAACCAGGTAATCCAGCGCCCGACGGGCCTGCTGGGCATCAATCAGATCAGCCGAGAGATTTCGCGGATGCTTTATGGCGTCCTGGATGGCACTCTTGGTGACTTCGTGAAATACAACCCGGTGGACATTCTTGCCGTTGACAGCGCCTTTTTCCTTCAGCAGTTCGTACAGATGCCACGAAATCGCCTCGCCCTCCCGGTCCGGGTCAGTGGCCAGATACAAATCATCGACATTTTTCAGTGCCTTGATAATAGCATCGACATGCTTCTTGTTTTTGTCGATGACTTGATACTTCATCTCGAACTTGTTCTCGGGATCGACGGCCCCGCTTTTGGGCTGCAGGTCACGGACGTGACCGTACGAAGCCATGATTTCAAAATCATTGCCCAGATAGCGTTTTAAGGTCTTCGCTTTCGCCGGTGATTCGACGATAACGAGTGATTTACTCATGTGGGAACAGTTCGTGTTATTAATCGCGGAGACGGGGAATGACTGCCCGGATGGAAATAGTTTCAGTGCAGGCTGGTATTATACTCATCCATCACAAGGTCCTCGATCCAGGTAAAGGCGGCCTCCTTGCCGGGCTGATTGAAAAGCACCATCAGCACCACCCATTTCAGCTGCTGCAGTTCGATCTCATCAGTTTCCAGTGCCATTAACCGATCTATAACCATTTCACGATCACTGGCATCCAGAACGCCGATATTTTCCAGAAACAAGAGAAAACCATAGCATTCGGTATCAAGCTTGTTGGCTTCCTCGTCAGAGAGAATACGCGTGGAAGGTTTATGCGTCAGCTTCGGCAGACCCATGGTTTCCTTCTGCATGGCCAGACCCTCAAGCCAGTCGAAGGCTTTGCTGACCTGGTGCTCGCCGAAACCCGCTTCCTTGAGTTCTACTCTGAGGACATCCTCATCCGGTGTAAATTCAACGTCGTCTTCGATGTAATTGTCAAACAGATACATGAGAACATCTAACACGGTTTCTTTCATGTGTTATCTCTTCGAAGGCGTGAGTAGGTGCCGCCTGGTTGTGAAGCCACCAGCCCGCGCAGTTCCAATAATAACAGAATGGATGAAACCGCATCGGCCGTCAATCCACTGCGCTCCACGAGGCGGTCAACAGAGACCGCCGCCTCACCCATCAGCTTCAGGACATGCACGCTCTCGGTGGACAGATCATCGACCTGCAGTGTCTGCTCGGCTGCCACTTCCGGCTGCCCGGTCATACAGTCCAATGTTGTCATGAATCGCAGTTCTTCGAGCACATCCTGTTCCGTCTCGACCAGCTTCGCGCCCTGTTTTATCAGTCGATGGCAGCCACGTGCCTGCGGACTGTGAATGGACCCGGGTATGGCGAAGACATCGCGTCCCTGCTCTGCAGCGTAGCGTGCCGTGATCAGCGAGCCGCTGCGCAGCGCGGCCTCGACTACCATGACGCCCGTACACAGACCGCTGATGATGCGGTTGCGGCGCGGGAAATTCCCGGCCAGCGGCGGTGTGCCGGGGAAGAATTCACTGACCAGCGCCCCGCTCTCCCGGATACCCTCGGCCAGCCGCGCATGGGCCTTTGGATAAATGCGATCGGGGCCACAGCCGGCGACCGCCACGGTACTGCCGCCGGCCTGCATGGCGCCCTGATGGGCGGCGGCATCAATGCCGAGCGCCATGCCGCTGGTAATGGTCAGCCCGGCCCGGCTCAGCCGGGCGGCAAGATCGGCGGCTATGCCAGCGCCGTCGGGCGTCGGGTTGCGGCTGCCGACAATGCCGATCTGCGGTCGTGTCAGCGCCCCCGGCTGCCCCTGGACAAACAATACCAGCGGCGGGTCAGGTATCTGCCGGAGATAGTCCGGATAATGGCTGGCGGTTACTTGTAGTGTAGTCCGGTCCGGGGCCGCCTCCAGCCAGTCACAGGCATGATCCACGGCCCGCCAGTCAGGTTGCTGCAGCGCCCTGGCCAGTGCCGGCCTGATGCCGTTGGCAACCAGCTCGGATTCCGTGCTGTGAAACAGTGCCGCCAGTGAACCGGTAATCCTGATCAGATACTCGGCAGTTCTGGCACCTATTCCGCTGATTCGTGACAGTGCCAGCCAGTAACGGCGATTTTCGGCGTCGGATGCATCCCGCTCCATGGGAAGTCTCCTCGTTGACGGATGTGGCCGGCCATCCCGGCCGGCGCTGAAAGCTTGGCAGAACTATAGACTAGAGGTTCGCGACCTTATCGTAAATATGGATGGAGCGATCGGTATCCATCACCAGCGCATAACTGACCCTCTCGAAGGTCCGGAAAACCATGACTACGCCGGCGAACTCGGGTGGCAGTTCCACCAGCTCGGTCTGTGCCTGGGGCAGGCCGAAGTATTCCAGGTAGGTACCCCTGCCCGACATTTCGTCACCCGAGCGGGCCGCAACCTTGTCACGGACTACCTTGCCGGTCTGGTAAACGCCAAGCACGCTGCCGGTTTTTATGCCTTGCTCGGCACCGACCGACAGAACCACCACCTGGTTGTTGCCGATCTCCGAGACGCCATCGATCACTGAAACGACCCTGCCGTCCACCTCGTGATCCGGCATCTTCGGAATGTAATCCCCGCTGCCATCGCTGTCGGTCTGCGGCAGCAGCCGGTCACCGACCAGCACTTCGCGCTCGGCGGTGGTAATAATGCCGGAGGCCGGATCGCCACTGCGCCGGATCACGGCATCGCCCACGTACAGCGCCTGATAGCCCAGTATCTCGCCCTCAGGCACATTGTCGCTGTACTTGGTGCTCGTGGTCAGGGTCCGCTGCTGACGCCTGATGTCATCCGGCAGTACATAGGCCGGGCCGGGCCGGTATATCGAATAACGCTCACCATGATCATCCGGCAGGCCGCGGATATAAATCGTGTTGCCGGGCCCGGCGATCAAATGCTCATCATAGCTGGACACCACGTACGGCCAGCTGTTCATTTCATTTTCCTCGACCACCAGTGGCTGGCTCAGGAACGGCCGGATGGCTTCAATCGGAATCGCCGGTATCGCCCGGTCACGCGGATAGGTCCGGGCTTCAGGCGAGAGTTTGACGTAACGCGGACCGCCGGCGCCGCGGTCGACCGTCAGCACCGGCCGGCCGTCGCGGTAGGTCAACGAGATGACATCACCGGGATAGATCAGATGCGGATTCGCAATCTGGGGGTTAACCTCCCAGATCTCGGGCCAGCGCCAGGGCTCTTCCAGGAAACGCCCGGAGATATCCCACAATGTGTCGCCCTTGACGACCGTGTAGGCGTCGGGATGGTCGGCCTTGACCGCCGGCGCCTCAGCAAAGCCTGTTACCGGCAACAGGACCAACAGCAGGAGAATAAATAGTTTGTTCCGCATCTCTGGGCCCTTACGAGGGTTCTTTAATGTAGATTTTAAGAAGAATAGCAAAATGTCAACGATTCCACCATCTATGAACGCAATTCTGAGAGATCGGTCAATATTGGTTATAATGCTTTACAGTCAAGCAATTAGACAGATTCAGCAGCACTTATGGCAAAATTGACAGTCCTTCATTATCCGGATCCCGACCTGCGCAAGCGGGCCGAACCGGTCGCCGAGATAGACGCCGGTATCCGCCGGCTGGCGGCCGATATGCTCGAGACCATGTATGCCGAAAACGGCATCGGCCTGGCCGCGACCCAGGTCAATGCCCAGCAGCGGGTGGTCGTCATCGATCTGTCAGCCGAACGCAACAGCCCCATGTACCTGATCAATCCCGAGATACTGGACAGTCGTGGCAGCCGCGAAATGGAAGAGGGCTGCCTGTCGGTCCCCGAGTATTTCGACGTTGTCGAACGCGCCGAATGGATACGCTTTCGTTACCAGACGCTCGATGCCGAAACCGTGGAGACCGAAACCGACGGCCTGCTGGCGGTCTGCGTTCAGCATGAAATCGACCACCTGAACGGGCGGCTGTTCGTCGATTACCTGTCGTCCCTGAAACGCAAGCGGGTCCAGAAGAAGCTGGAAAAACGCCAGAAGCTAGAACGCCAGGCGCTGTGACGGCGACAGCCCTGCGACTGGCGTTTGCCGGCACGCCGGGAGCCGCGGCCATGGTGCTCCAGGCCCTGCTGGAGCGCACCCCGCATACCGTTACCCACGTCTATACCCGGCCGGACCGGCCGGCCGGCCGCGGCCGCCGGCTGCAATCCGGGCCGGTGAAGACACTGGCGCAGCAACACGGGCTGCCGGTCCACCAGCCGGCCAGCGCCCGGGAACTGGAAAACGACACCGGCCTGGCCGCTGCCGACGCCCTGATCGTGGTGGCCTACGGCCTGCTGTTGACGCCGGCAATACTCGAACGTCCGCGCCTCGGCTGCATCAATCTGCACTTTTCCCTGCTGCCGCGCTGGCGCGGGGCGGCCCCTGTGCAGCGCGCCATTCTGGCCGGTGACCAGGAAACCGGCATCAGCCTCATGCAGATGGACACCGGACTCGATACCGGGCCCCTGCTGGCGCAGGTCCCCGAGGCCATCACCGAGACCGATACCACCGCCAGCCTGCAGCAGCGTCTCGCCGAGACAGGCGCCGATGCACTCATAGAGCTGCTGCCCCGGCTCGACGCCACCCGGGCCACGCCCCAGCCCGAAGCCGGGGCCTGTTATGCGCCGAAGATTCATAAATCGGAAAGCCGGCTCGACTGGCAGCAGCCGGCAGCGGAACTGGCCCGCGCGGTCCGTGCCTTCCACCCGACGCCCGTGGCCCGCGCCGAACTCGACGGTCTCGACTGTCGGATCTGGGAAGCAACCGTCGTTGAGGTATCCACGGCGGCGGCACCGGGCACGGTGGTCGCCACCGGCAGTCAGGGTATCGACATCGCCACCGGCAGCGGTCTGCTGCGTATCCGGCGGCTGCAACTACCGGGCGGCAAACCGTTGAGCGCGGCTGAATTCCTCAACGGGCGCCCCGGCTTCGGCAAGGCCGCCGGCTGAACCAGGCATGCATACCCGGACGCTGGCCGTGCACATACTGAGAGATGTGCTGGATAAAGGCACGACGCTGGATGCGGCGCTGGCGGCGGCAACCGCCGGGCTGGAAGGCCGTGACCAGGCCTTTGTACAGGAGCTCTGCTACGGGGTGCTGCGCTGGCTGCCGCGGCTGCGCTACCAGCTCGGCCGGCTACTGAACAAACCGGTGAAAGCGGCGGACCGTGATGTGGAATGCCTGCTGCTGTGCGGCCTGTACCAGATCCTGTACCTGCGCACCCCGGATCACGCGGCCGTCGCCGCCAGCGTCGACAGCAGCACCGAACTCGGCAAGCCATGGGCGGGTGGACTGGTCAACGCCGTGCTGCGGCGGGCCGTGCGCGAGCATCAAGCCCTGGAAGACTGTGTCAGCGCCTCTGCCGTGGCCGAGTATGCACAACCGGAATGGCTGCTGAAAACATTGCAGCAGGCGTGGCCGGAGGACTGGCGCGACATTGCCGACGCCTGTAACCGGCGCCCGCCGCTGTCGGTCCGTATTAATGCGCGCCTGACCAGCCTTGACGATTACTGCCGTCAACTGACACAGGCCGGCCTGGAAGGCTCACCCCACCGGTATGCGCCCCAGGGCCTGATCATCACGCCCGCCGTAGCGGCCGCGCGGTTGCCGGGGTTCGACTCCGGCCTGGTTTCGGTGCAGGATGCCGCGGCCCAGCTGGCGGCCGGGCTGCTGGAGCTGCAACCGGGACAGCGGGTACTGGATGCCTGCGCCGCGCCCGGCGGCAAGACGGCGCATATTCTTGAATGCGAACCGGGACTGGCGGCGCTGGTGGCGCTGGATAGCGCCGCCGAACGGCTGCAACGCGTGCAGGCCGGTCTCGATCGCCTGCGGCTCGATGCCACCCTGGTCAATGCGGATGCCAGATACCCGGATACATGGTGGGACGGTAAACCGTTCGACCGCATACTGCTCGACGCCCCCTGTACCGGAACCGGCGTCATCCGCCGGCATCCGGACATTAAATACCATCGTGATACGGCGGCCGTGGCAGCCGCCGCCACGCGGCAGTTCGAACTGCTAAGTGGCGTCTGGCCGCTGCTCGCTTGCGGGGGTAAGCTGTTGTATGCCACCTGTTCCGTTCTGCCGGAGGAAAACAACAACATAATTACCGCATTCCTTGAGCAGTATCCGGATGCACAGGCTTTACCGATCACTGCACAGTGGGGTCGAAAGTCCGGTGCCGGACGCCAGATACTGCCGGGGGACGAGGATATGGATGGTTTTTTCTATGCCTGTCTCAGCAAAAACTGAAACCGCCAGCAGCAAACTGATACTGGTACTGACGGCCTTGCTCCTGGGGCAGTGGGTACAGGCTGCGGGTATTACCGTGCGCGATATCTCCAGCGCCGAGGTCAACGGCGAGATGATCCTCAGCGCCCAGCTTGATTTCGAGCTCAGCAAGGAAGCGCTAAAAGCCCTGGATCACGGTGTTGCCATGGATATCGTTATCGAGATTGAAGCCCTGCAGCAGCGCCGCTGGATCTGGGATCGCAAGATAGCCGAACACAGCGAGCGCTTTCGTCTCGAGCGGCAGGCACTGAGTAAACACTACCTGGTAACACACAACTACCAGCGACGCAGTTTTCTGTCGCTGCGCGAGGCACTGCAGTTCATAGGCGCCATCCGTGAGTATCCGCTGGTCAACACTGAAATGCTGCAAAGCGGGCATTCCTATCACGGCCGTTTACGTGCCTGGCTGGATATTGAAAGCCTGCCCGCTCCCATGCGACCGACTGCGTATATTTCTTCGCACTGGCATGTCGTCAGTGCCTGGCATGAATGGCCGCTCAAATCATGAAACAAGGCAGCCGCATCATATTCATCAGCGGGATCGGATTATTCATCTTCATGCTCGCTTCATTGCTGATGATGAGCGATGCCGTGCAGAACTCGGAGCGCTTCGGCAGGCTCTATTCCATACTGCTGGTATTCAACACCGTTGGACTGCTGATCATGCTGATCCTGATCGGCGTCAACATCCGCCAGCTCGTCCACCAGCTGAAGAACCGGGTCGCCGGCGCAAAAATGACGGTGCGAATGGTCGTCATGCTGACGACACTATCGGTAACGCCGGTGCTGATCCTGTACTTCTTTTCACTCGATTTTCTCAACCGTGGTATCGATAACTGGTTCGATCTGCGTGTCGAAAAAGCATTGAACGATTCACTTGAGCTGAGCCGGCTGTCACTTGACGGCCGCATGCGTGAGCTCCTCAGGCGTACCCGGCAGATGGGCGAGGAATTCACTAATGTTCACAACGCCGCGGCACCATTCGAGATTGACGAGATGCGCCAAAAAAGCGGCGCCGAGGAACTGACCCTGATGAGCCGCCAGGGCACGTTTATCGCCACCACCTCCATCGACGCCACGCAACTGGTCCCGACCAGCCCCAGCGACAGCATCCTGCTGCAGCTACGCCAGGGAAACAGTTATGTGGGGCTGGATACGATCAAGGACAGCGGCCTGATGATCCGCGTCGCTGTCAATGTACCGGATATATCGATACAGAATGAGAGCCGGGTTTTGCAGGCACTGTACCCCGTCTCCGATCGCATGAGTGAACTTACCGATAGTGTTGAATCGGCCTATGAAAAATACCGCGAACTATCCTATCTGCGTGAACAGCTGAAACTGAGTTTTACACTGCTGCTGACACTGGTATTGCTGTTCAGTATATTCAGTATCGTCTGGGCGGCATTTTATACGGCCAAGCGCCTGGCCGCGCCGATCCGGGACCTGGCCACGGGCACCCGGGCAATCGCCAGCGGCGACTACAGCATGCGCCTGCCCGTACCCAGTAACGATGAACTTGGCGTGCTGGTAGCGTCATTCAATGACATGACACGCGAAATTGCCCGTGCCCGCGATGCCGTTCACCGGAGCCGCCAGGAAACCGAGGCCCAGCGTGCCTATCTCGAGGCAGTACTGGGGCGTCTGTCCTCCGGGGTATTGGTGCTGGATCAGGACCGCCGCCTGCGAACGACCAACGTCAGTGCCAGCCAGATCCTCGGCATCCCCATGTCTAGCTGGGTAGGCAAACACCTGTATGAACTCTGCGATGCGAATCCGCACCTGATTCACCTGGAGGAGGTCATCAGCCCGTATCTGGAAAATCATGAAGACTGGCGCGCGCAGGTGACATTGTTCGGCAGCAGCGGCCGTCAGGTGCTGATGTGCAGCGGAACTTCACTGCCGAATATCGCGCCTGAGCAGTCCGGTTACGTGATTGTCTTTGATGATATAACCACCCTTATCCAGAGCCAGCGTGATGCGGCCTGGGGTGAAGTCGCCCGCCGACTGGCCCACGAGATCAAGAACCCGTTAACGCCGATTCAGCTGTCCGCGGAACGGATTCGGCATAAATACCTGCAGGGCGACGTGACCGGTGAAGATACCAAGCCCCTTGATCGCCTGACCAATACCATTATCCAGCAGGTCGAGACCATGAAGGATATGGTTAATACATTCTCGGAATATGCCAGGGCACCGGCGCTGGAACCCCAGCCTGTCGATTTAAACGAGTTGATCCGGGAAGTGCTCGACCTGTTTCACAACCTGGACCCCTCGGCGAAGGTGAATATCCAGCTTGAGGATGGCCTGCCGCTGGTCAATGCCGATCCGGGACGGCTGCGCCAGGTGCTCAACAACCTGGTGAACAACGCCTTTGACGCCAGTAGTAACAACGAGCCGATTGAACTGTCGATATCGACACAGCGCGTCAGGCAGGGTGGGCTGGAGTTTGTCGAGATCCGTATCAGCGACAGTGGCTGCGGCATCCCCGAAGACATCATCGCACAGATATTCGAACCGTACATCACAACCAAGACCAAGGGGACCGGCCTGGGTCTGGCCATCGTAAAGAAAATCATTGAAGAACACGGCGGCATGGTATGGCTGGAAAATAACGCCCCGAAACGCGGGGCATCCGCCGTCATCCGCCTGCCGCTTGATGCATCGGCGAATAACGACGACGATAACGGCGTGAATAACTCCGCCACACAAGGCACGGGCACGGTATGAGTTCGAGCAAAATTCTCGTTGTCGACGACGAGCCGGATATTCGCACCCTGGTCAAGGAAATCCTTGAAGATGAGGGATTCCAGGTTGATGTCGCCGGCAATGCTGAAAGCGCCCGGCAGCTGGTCGGCAGCTTTGCCCCCAATCTGGTGCTCCTGGACATCTGGATGCCGGATGAAGACGGCATTACACTGCTCAAGGAATGGAAAACAGAGGCAAATCTGAGCTTTCCGGTCATCATGATGTCCGGACACGGGAGTGTTGAAACGGCCGTAGAGGCAACCCGGCTGGGTGCCTATGATTTCATCGAGAAGCCCCTGTCGCTGGCCAAGCTGCTGCTGACCATCAAGCACGCGTTCGAGCGGGCAACACTGCAGCAGGAGAATACCCGCCTGCGATACTACAGCCAGACGACCGATGAACCTATCGGAAAAAGCCAGCAGATGCAGGAGCTCCGCCATCAGCTGCAGCGCGTTGCGCATCACAATACCCCTGTTCTGATCATCGGCGAATCCGGCACCGACAAGGAGATATTCGCCCGCTATCTACATAACATGAGCGAACGTACCGCCAACTCTTTTATCAGTGTCGGCGTATCGAGCCTGTCGGGTGAAAATTCGGCGGCTGAGTTATTTGGCAGTGAAGATGAAGGACGTACCCAGACCGGGCTTGTCGAAAAAGCAGAAGGCGGCACTCTGTTTCTCAAGGATATCGCCGACATGTCGCTGCCCGTACAGGGCAAGCTGCAGAACATGCTTGATAGCGGCCAGTTCGTCCGGGTCGGGGGTATTGAGCCGGTTGATATCAATGTCCGCGTCATTGCCGCAACCAAGCACAACCTCGAACAGTATGTACATGATGGCCAGTTCCGCGATGATTTTTATTATCAGTTGAGTGTCGTGCCGATCCACATTCCACCACTGCGGGAACATTACGAAGACATTCCGGAATTACTGGAACATTACGTGGCCTATTTTGCAGAACGCGAAGGTTTGCCCTATCGCCGTTTCAGCGTTGCCGCCCAGAATCGCCTGCGCAGCTATCACTGGCCGGGAAACGTGCGCGAGCTCAAGAATCTGGTTCAGCGGCTGTTGATACTGGGGCGCGACGAGAACATAGAAACCGAAGAGGTCGAATCAATTCTCGGCAAGCGTCAAAAGCCATCCGAATTCAGCAACCTGCCCGGATTTGACCTGCCATTGCGCGAGGCGCGCGAGCAGTTCGAGAGGGCCTATCTTGAATATCAGCTCAAGGAGGCTGATGGCAGTGTCAGTAAGGTAGCCAAAAACGTAGGAATGGAGCGCACCCATCTTTATCGCAAAATGCGTTCACTCGGAATCGAGTTGAAACCGGGTGACTCTGATAAATAGCACGACAATCCCGTACCGGACCAGGACTACAATAATGATATCTCAACGACGTAAGCGGGCCTAAGCCATGAAAATCATCATTCTCGGCGCGGGACAGGTTGGCTCCTCGCTGGCCGCCAACCTAGCCAGCGAAGCCAACGACATTACTGTCGTCGATCTTGACCAGCAGAAGCTGACCTTGCTCAGCGAGCGCTATGATCTGCAGGCAATCGCCGGTGTCGCCTCTTATCCCTCAGTGCTGCAGCGGGCCGGTGCACGTGATGCCGACATGATCATTGCCGTTACCAACAGTGATGAAATCAACATGCTTGCCTGCCAGGTTGCTTACACCCTGTTTCATACACCGACCAAGATTGCCCGGGTCCGCGAGGCGGAATATCTCTTGCAATCAACCCTGTTTGCCCAGGAAGCACTGCCGATCGACGTCCTGATCAGTCCGGAACAGCTGGTTACGGATTATATTGTCCGGCTAATAAGCTTCCCCGGCGCACTGCAGGTGCTCGAATTCGCCGAAGGCAAGGCCCAGATGCTTGCAGTCAAGGCCTACTATAACGGGCCACTGGTCGGCCATACGCCGCGTGCGCTCAGGGAAAACCTGAAGGATGTCGATTTTCGTATTGTCGTAATTTTCCGTGAAGGAAAACCGCTGATCCCCGAGGGCGACACCACCATCGAGCCCGACGACGAGGTGTTTTTTATCGGTGCCACAAAACACATGCGGGCACTGATAGGATTTATCCGTGAAAAGGAAAGAACCGTAAAGCGCATCATGCTTGCCGGCGCCGGTAATATCGGCCGCCGTCTCGCGCGCGCCCTGGAAAAAAAATACGACGTCAAAATCATCGAAGCAGACCCGGTGCGTGCTGAACAAGCATCTGAAGAGCTGGAGCGCTCGGTTGTACTGCTGGGTGATGCCGCAGATGAAGATCTGCTGATTGAGGAAAATATCGATCAGACGGATGTATTCTGCGCCGTTACCAATGACGATGAGGCGAACATTATTTCATCCATGCTCGCCAAGCGGCTGGGAGCACGTAAGGTAATGGCGTTGATCAATCGTGCTGCATACGTCGATCTGGTGCAAAGCAATATCATCGACATCGCTATCTCGCCGCAGCAGGCAACCATCGGCAGTCTGCTTGCCCATATACGCAAGGGTGATGTCGTCGTAGTTCATTCATTACGCCGTGGTGCTGCTGAAGCCATCGAGGCAATTGCCCATGGCGACGAGAATTCCTCGAAAGTGGTGGGCAAGGCACTGGGCAAGATCAAACTGCCATCTGAAACCAGTATCGGGGCGATAGTACGCGGCGATGAAGTGATCACTGCACACCACGACACGGTCGTTGAAGCCGATGACCATCTAATAATGCTGGTTGCCAATAAATCACGTGTACCGGAAGTCGAGCATCTTTTCCAGGTCGGCATTACCTTTCTCTAATACGACACTCACATGCAATTTCCCATTATACAGCGTGTACTCGGCATATTGCTTGCCCTGTTCAGCCTGACGCTGCTGCCGCCACTTGCCATATCATGGTTTTTCGAGGATGGCGCGGAGATGGCTTTTCTGCTCGGCTGGGGACTTATCCTTGCGGCCGGTCTCGTGATGTGGCTGCCGGTTCGCAACATCAGCGCTGAACTCCGCCTGCGTGACGGCTTTATTATTGTTGTTCTATTCTGGGTGACACTGGGATGCAGTGGCTCGATTCCGCTCCTGCTAAGCGAATTTCCCAATCTGGCTCTCACTGACGCCGTTTTTGAATCCATGTCCGGCCTGACCACGACCGGCGCAACTGTACTGACCGGCATCGACAGCCTGCCGATCTCGATCCAGTTCTACCGGCAGCAGCTGCAGTGGCTGGGCGGCATGGGAATCATCGTGCTGGCAGTCGCCATCCTGCCGATGCTGGGCATCGGCGGTATGCAGCTTTACAAGGCCGAAATACCGGGCCCGCTCAAGGATGCCAAACTGACACCGCGCATCACCGAGACCGCCAAGGCATTATGGTATGTCTACCTCGGCATGACCATCATGTGTGCCACGGCTTACTGGCTGGCCGGAATGTCTGCCTTCGATGCCATTGCCCACAGCTTTTCCACCGTATCTATCGGCGGCTTCTCCACTCACGATGCCAGTATCGGTTATTTCGACAGCGCCGCCATTGAACTGACAGCGGTATTCTTCATTCTGCTTGGCGGCATGAATTTCACTCTGCACTTTCTCGCCTGGCGTTCGTTCAGCCTGAAGCCTTACGCCAATGATTCGGAAGTTCGCGCCTACCTCAGCTTTTTGCTGGGGCTTAGCATCGTCACAATCGGTTATCTGCTGATCATTCAACCGACGGATGTCAGCGGGTCATTCCGCGATGGCCTGTTCCAGAGTGTTTCCATCGCCACAACAACGGGCTATACCACAACCAGTTACCAGAGCTGGCCGACCTTCCTGCCGGTGTTGCTGCTGTTCGGCAGCTTTGTCGGCGGCTGTGCCACTTCCACCGGCGGCGGGCTCAAGGTTATCCGCGTGCTGTTACTGGTCAAGCAGGGTTTCCGCGAGATACGGCGACTGATCCATCCAAGTGCGATGTTTACGATCAAACTCGGCGGCCGGAGTCTGCCGGATCGGGTCGTCAGTGCCGTATGGGGATTCTTCGCTGCCTATGTTGCCACCTTCGCGCTGCTCATGCTGATTCTGATGGCCACCGGCCTGGATCAGATCACGGCCTTTTCGGCCATGGCCGCGTGTATGAACAACCTCGGCCCGGGGCTGGGTGATGTCAGCGCTCATTACGGTCCCATCAATGCTACTGCCAAATGGGTTCTGGTTCTGGCCATGCTGCTGGGGCGACTGGAGATTTTCACATTACTCGTTCTGCTGACGCCGACATTCTGGAAGAAATAAATGGCGCCAGATGCCGAACGCTGGAATGAACGCTATCGGGCGCTTGATAACAGTGACTGCCCGCAGGCCTGCGAGGTACTCGAACACTACCGTCACCTGCTGCCGCATCGTGGACAGGCACTCGATATTGCCTGTGGTAGCGGCGGTAATGCCCTGCTGCTGGCTGCCCATGGTCTGAGTACCAGTGCCTGGGATTACTCCGCCGTCGCCATAGACAAACTCCGACAACATGCCGAACAGCAGGACCTGCATATCCACACCGAAATCCGTGACGTCACCGCCGAACCACCGACCGGCGGATCTTTTGATGTCATTGTCGTCAGCCATTATCTTGAGCGCGGCCTCTGCGATTCCATTATCGACGCCCTGAAGCCGGGCGGGCTGCTGTTTTACCAGACTTTCACCGTCGAAAAAGTCACGGACAATGGCCCGGCCAATCCCGATTACCGCTTGGCACCGAATGAACTGCTCAGCCTGTTTGCCGGTCTGCGGGTCGTTTTTTACCGTGAGGAGGGCCACCTTGGTGATCTCGAACGGGGCTTCCGCGACCGTGTCCAGTTTATTGGCTGCAAGTCCCCGTAACACTGTCCTTGGCGGACAACCCTAGCCCGTTCAGGAAAATCTGACGGATTATCAAGCAGCAGCGGTATGCGCCGGTATTTTACTAACAACCGGCTATACCGAATCCTTCCACGGTTTGATTCCTTCAGCAGATTTATATACGGTTTCGGAATATTGTTCCCCATATTTCATGTCCAGGAGCATCAACTCAACCTGCCGGATATCAATGAATCCTGTCGCACATTTTGAAAAGCTGCTGGCCTCTGGCCAGGACAACGCGCTGCTTCGTTACAGTCTGGGCAATGCCTATTTCAATGATGACAAACCCTCCGAGGCCATACCGCACCTGGCCCAGGCCCTGGCCTACGATCCGGGTTATTCCGCCGCCTGGAAGGCCTATGGCAAGGCACTGACGGCAACTGGCCAGATTGACCAGGCGCGCAAGGCCTATGAACGGGGTATCGAAGCCGCCGAGAACAAGGGTGACAAACAGGCGGCCAAGGAAATGCAGGTATTTCTGCGGCGGCTGCAGAAAAAAGCCGACGAATGAGCAAGGTATAGTTGATTGGTTGATTAGTTAATTGGTTAACTGGTTAACTGGTTAATTGGTTAATTGGTTAATTGGTTAATTATATTGATTAACTGCCAGTCAACCATTCAACCGATTAACCAGTTACTTCTAGCTCGTGCAGACACCCGAGACCGGCTTGTGAAGGCTCAGTGAATCCGACCAGTTCATTGACATGCGGCAGTTCGTGGCGCTTGAGATAGGCCACGATTTCACTATTCATCTTCTTGCAGACTAACGGGTCATAAAACAGGGCCGTACCGACACCGACGGCGCTGGCGCCCGCGATCATGAACTCCAGCGCATCTTCCGGCGTCGTGACACCACCCTGGCCGATAATGGGAATATTGTGTGGCCCCGCCACCTGGTAGACCTGATGTACCTTGAGTAAGGCAATCGGCTTGATGGCCGGACCGGACAGGCCCGCCTGATTATTGCCGATGATCGGTTCGCGGCGCTCGGCATCGATGGCCATGCCCATGACCGTGTTGATCACGGCCAGGGCATCGCTGCCGGCTTCAATACAGCGGCGGGCGTTGTCGGCGATGTCCGTTTGATTCGGAGATAACTTGGTAATGAGCGGTTTGGACGTCTCGCGCCGGCAGACCTCGACCACCCGCGCCGACATCTCCGGGTCGTTGCCGAACGCCACGCCACCTTCCTTGACGTTCGGGCAGGAGATATTGATCTCCATGGCGTCGATGGGCGAATCGTCGAAGATCCGCGTGACCTCGGCATATTCTTCCACGGTGGAGCCGGACAGGTTGGCGATAAAGCGGGTCTCGGAAAAATCCAGTTTCGGCAAATAGTCCGCCACGACCCGGGCGGTACCCGGGTTCTGCAGGCCGATGGCATTCAGCAGCCCCATCGGCGTTTCGGCCAGCCGGTGCGGTGCATTACCCGAGGCGGGCGTTCAGGGTTGTACCCTTCAGGCAGACTGCACCGGCATCGCTGTTCGAAAACCCTTTCACACGGGTATATTCTTCGCCGAAGCCGACGCAACCGGATAGCAGTACCAGCGGCGTATTGAATGCCAGTCCACAGAAATCCATGGCCAGCATTTGCCGGTCCTGTTTTGATAAGGGTGATGCCGAGTGTTTCATGTTGTCCTTTTAGAGCCTGAAATTCCGCAGAATACCGGCAACATTATACGCCTGTGTGCAAACACGGGGGCAACTCTGCATCTTATCAAGCCGCTGGGATTCCGGCTCGATGATAGACAGCTCAAGCGTGCCGGGCTCGACTATCATGAATGGATGGAGATGCAGGTCCACGACTCGTTCAGTGAATTCCTTGGCTACTATCCGGACCGGACGGTTTACGGCTATTCCACCCGCGGCAGCCGGCTGTACACGGCACCATCCTACCGGGCAGGCGACATTTTATTACTTCGGTCCGGAGACCCGCGGTCTGCCGGACAACATCCGGACATCATTGCAACCGGATCATTTGTTACGGCTACCCATGCGTCCCGGATCACGCAGCCTGAATCTGGCCAACAGTGTTGCCGTGGTTCTGTTCGAAGCCTGGCGGCAATGCCGGTTTGCGAATGAAACTCAAGGCAGCTGACGTGAACGCACAAGCATAACCATCAATCCGCATCCGTCACGGAGACCTGGATGGTGCGCGAGACGTATCCCGCGTTACCCGGGCTGCCGCCACGCGTGGCGGTTGCCGTGATTTGATAGACATCGTAATTGTCCGGGCCTTCCTGAACCGTACTCGAGCTACAGGCAAGCTGAGTAATGGTGACATTATCCAGGCCGCCGCCACTCAGGGTAATGGGCGTGCCGGGCACGCCACCGCAACCGGCGCCGCTCAGCACACTGTGGACGGCGCGATCGACACCGGCACGCGCCGCGAACCAGGTCTGCATGCCGCCGCTGGACAATGTCGTACTGAGGGATTGCACGCCAACCGTGGTCGCCGCGTAGGCACCCAGCAGTGCGAGCACGACGATCAACACGATGGCAATCACGGCACTGAAGCCCTGCTGCCTGCGTGGTATCGAGTGAGTACGCATTCTCATGGCTGATTGTCCACGTGCGCCTGTTGCATGAGGCTGATCGTCTGACCGTTGTCGCCGGTGATCTCCAGGCGCATCGTCACCAGGCCTGCCCGGGTCGCACTGCCGGCCAGGTAAGTGAAATTGCAGTCCGTTACCTGGTCGATCAGGAGACTGGAATTGCCGCTGGCCGGTGCGGCATTCACGCCGTAACTGTCAAAACGATTGACCTCGCCGGCGCCCAGGTCACAGATAAAGCTCACCGGTGTATCGATGATCTGGAATCGCTGTTGCGGTGACTCGAACGGAAAACCGGTACCCGAGGGCCGCAGGAAATCAATGGTCGTGGGACTGCTGCCGAAGCCCTGGATATTCGCCGTATTGTCGCCGTCATAGGCATTCGCGCCCGGCTGGCCGGTATTGTAGATGACCAGCAGACAGTCGGTACCGCAGCGGGCCGGTGTATTCGGCCGCAGCAATCCGCCCAGTACCTCGAACTCGCCATCGACACCCTGCGCCGAGTCATTGAATCGCAGCCACAGATTGCCCGGCGGCGGTTCACTACGGTAACGGCCACCGTCAATCGTGCGCAGAAACTCGATGCTGTTGCCGCTTACGCGGAGACTGTTGGGCAGGGCCAGACGGATTTCACGCGTCATGCGCTGCAGGGCGGTCTCGGCGATATCGACCAGTTCGGCCCGCTGCCGGATATCGATCGAGGCCAGCACCGGTCCGCGCAGTATGGTCACCAGTACTCCGGCCAGAATCCCGATCAAGAGAATGACGATGATCAGCTCAATAAGGGTAAAGCCCCGGGCGCGTGGTTCAGAATGCGGATGCATCAGCCCTGCGCCCATTAATAATTCACCTTGTAACCGGACAGCGTTACCGTGAACGGCAGGTTCGTGTGCGTGACGTCGACATCCACGCGCACCACCTGGCAGCTGCCGCCGGACAGGCCGCTGAAATTCACGCCACTGTCCTGCATGCCGACCGTGACCGAATAATCGCCCAGGCCCGCAATCGCATTGTTGTTGCGATCGCGCACGACATTGTCCGGCAGGTTCAGGTAATCGAATACATCATCATAGACGGGCCGGTTACCGCCCTCGGAGGTACTGCAGGCCGCGCAGGGACTACCCGTGCAGGTCGCGGGACAATCCGAGGTATCATCCGGGTCGCAGAACGGCTGCAGCAGGATTTCCTCCAGGTAGGACTGGGCCACGGCATTGGCCTGGGTGCGGAGGAGCGGATCGACACTGTTGAGCGTTGCCTGGTTGATGAGAATGAGAAAACCGCTGACACCAACGCCGAGCACAACCAGCGCGACGATCAATTCGATCAGGGTGAAACCACCCTGTCGGAAATCACGATCAGAGTTCATGCGCATAGCCGGTCTCGGCCTCCACGCGAATTGTGCGCCCGCCCAGGATGAAATTCTTTTCACCGCCACTCGGCCGGCCGATGTTGTCGAAACTGAACGTGCCGGGGAAGGTACTGCCCGGCGGTGCATCAGAATCCAGGCAGAAATCGGTGCTATTGGTTATGGGATTGACAATGGCGGACGCACTGCAGCCCGGATTGCCGGCCAGGAAATCGAGATTGCAGCCACCGGCCGTGATATCGACCTGCACATCGCAACCGCTGCCGATCGCCTGCTTCTGTCCATAGCGCACAGTAGCAAGTGCCTGTTCGACATACCCTCTTTCACGAAATCCGGTAAGATTTAGGCGGGGAACTGCGAGTGCTGCCAAAATACCGACAACAATGAGGGTAATAGTCAGTTCGATAAGGCTGAATCCCTTAGTCATGATGTGAATATCGAACTACAATGCTTATGCAATTCTTTATTATATTTGACTAGACAAAAAACAAAGGGCCCCGCAGGGCCCTTCGAAGTCAAATTACGGCGTGCATAAGTCAGAAGTCAATGTATAGTCGGTGCCTCCAGAAGTAGCCATATAGGTACTGCCGTCCGGAGCAGTTATTGTAAAATCACAGTCACCGGGACCGGCTACAGCAGATTGCCGTCCAGCCACCTGTAATATCGGTCTCACCGATAATATTCGCAGAGGTCTCTGGGATGCCCGACGCTGTACTACTGCCGCTGCTTGTATCTGCTGCCAGCAGGATCACTGCTGACGATGACAGGGCACCGAATATGCCGTCTGCAACCGCTTGTTCAGCCTGCGTTGACAGATTGACGAATCTCGGTGTTGCCACGGCGGCCAGAATGCCGAGAATGACGATCACCACCACCAGTTCAATAAGGGTAAAACCCGATTGTTGCTTTTTCATGGAGAATTCCTCCGTTAACGTTTCATGAGGCCGCAGCCCCGTTATTTCGCCACTTCGCCCCGCCGCAGCGGTGACGGCATCCCGTGATGCGGGCGATACTCAGCCCCGTTCGGGGCAACAAATGCCTGTTATTCTAGGGGATTTATCAATTGAATGGGTCCGTTGCCTCGTGCATCGGCCCGCATTCCCCCCACATTCCGGCGCCAGAATCCAGCAATCAGTGCCGTAAAACCGTGTCATGAATCACATTTCCCGTAAAAACTCAGGCCGGCAGCGCCGAAAACAGCGTATTCGACATGATATACAGGCTGCCGAGCATCACCAGCAGACCGAACAGCCGCGGATGGCCGGGGACGACCCGATCGACCGTATCCACGCGCCGGTCCATGGTATGCAGTGCATTTTCACTGTCCACCCAGCGGTTCGACCAGGCCTCCAGCCCCTTCAGCAGGCTCGGTCTTAATCCAACCACGATCCCGACCCCCAGCGCAAACAGGTTGCCCAGTAAAAGTGAATAAACCATGGCCGCGTGCAGGATATCCAGCAGGACCGGGTTACCGAGATCGGGCAAGAAGTATATCAGCCCCTTACCGGACAGCTTCCAGATGAACCACAGGCTGTAGAGCGAACCGGCGGTGATCAGGATCCCCATTATCAGATGGTGACGGTAGAACAGGCGCTCGAAGTGCCGCTGTTCGTCGAGCCTGTGCAGCCATACCGAGGTATCGATCCAGGTATTGAGACGCCCGCCGATGCGCATAAGCCAGCCCGGCACCAGCAGCATGAGCAGGCCGACGATGAAAGTCAGGACCGCCACCCAGAACAGGGTGGCAGAAAGAATACCGTAAAACTCAGCAGAAATAATTGTTCACCGTTCCCAGACCATTCTTCAGGAATCAAACATGACTATAGCAGCCATTGGTAATCATCAATCGGCTGTAGCCCGAGATCATTGAATCGATCAACACCGGGGGTAAAGCGGCCATCACCGTCCTGGTCGTCATATTCCAGTTCCAGGCGATAACGCAGTCGCGCCCGCCCCCGGCAGTTCACTGCGAAACAGTTCGGCATTGCGGACAATATAGACCAGCGCCCGGCTGTCCGTGTCGAAATACCAGCTGCCCGCGTCCAGCTCGGCCGCCGCGTCCCCATCCATTTCCCCGGCATAATTCGGCAGCGCGGCCTCGCTGCGCGCCCTGGCCATGGTGGCCAGCTGTGCGGACTTCAGTTGATCGGACACATCCCATTCCGGCTGCTGCTCCAGGAGCCGCACCGGGTTCGCATGGCGCATGGCTGCAATCCCGGTAAAAGCGTCGTCAACATAGACCTGCATGGCCTGCATGCGCAGGGCGCTGTTCATTTGCGTGATCGAATTATCTACCATGGAGCGCTCGGCCCGTGCCAGCATGACGATCATGTAATTCAGAAACACGCTGATCAGTACCAGTATCACGATAACGGCGAATACCAGCTCCAGCCGTGACAGCTGGTAGTGGCTCCAGCGGGCAAACAGCGAGTCACGCGCCATATTCGATTATCCGGTATGTTGATATATTCATTCTTTGTATCACCGTCATTAAATCACCTTGGACATGTCCCACATCGGCAGGAATACGCCCAGGGCCAGTATCAGCACCATGACACCAATGGCGATAATCATGACCGGCTCGATGGTCGAACTCAGGTTGCGAATGTCGTAGTCGACCTCGCGCTCGTAATAATCGGCCACCTCGGCCAGCAACCGGTCCACCTCGCCGGTTTCTTCGCCCACCGCCAGCATCTGCAATACCAGCGGCGTGAACTGGCCGCTCATGGCCGCCGTGCGCGTCAGGGATTCGCCGCGCTCGATGCCGTTGCGCATGTCGAGAATATCCTCGGCAATGTAGTCATTATCCACCGAGCGGGCAACCACGGTCAGGGCCTGTACCAGCGGCACCCCTGATTTGAGCGCCATGGAAAATGCCCGGGCAAAGCGCCCCAGTATGGCGCGCTTGATGATATCGCCGACCAGGGGCAATTGGAGCTTGGTCTTGTCCCACCAGTAACGCCCGCGCTCGGTGGCAATATAGGATCGAAACCCGAAATAGCCTCCGATCACTCCCAGCAGCATCAGCGGCCACCAGTTTACGAATATATCCGATATCGTCATGATCAGGCGGGTCTGCCAGGGCAGATCGACGTCGGCACGGGCGAACAGATCGGCAAAGGCCGGAATGACGAAGATATTGATAATCGTGATAGCGACGGCAATCGCTGCCAGTACGAAGAACGGATAGCGCAGGGCCGCCTTGACGCGTTGGCGCGTGTCCTTTTCCAGTTCAAGATACTGGGAAATGCGCTGGAAGGCCTCCTCCAGCCGACCGGTATTTTCGCCAACACGCACCATGCTGACGAATAATGTTGAAAAAATATCCGGATGCCGGGCCAGCGCGCTGCCCAATTCATGGCCTGACTCGATATCGGCCAGCACATCGCGCAGCGCATCAACCATGTAGGGATTGCGGGTGGACTGGATCAGGCCGGTCATCGCACGGGTAATCGGCACACCGGATTTCATCAGGATGAACATCTGGCGGCTGAACAGGATCAGATCATCCAGCCCCGGGCGCTTGGCGAATGCACGACCGAGGATGTCGCGTTTCTCAGCCTGATCGTCTTCCGACTCGGCAATATCGATCGGCGTCACACCGGTATTCATCAACTGGCTGGCAACAGTATCCGCCGTCGCGGCCTCGATGCTGCCCTGCACGAGCTCGCCACGCGGGTTACGGCCCCTGTAACTGAAATGGGGCATCGTCAGCTATGACCTGTTGTCATGTTTTGCAGACAGCATTTCACTCTGCAGTCGCCGGCACATCTGCTACCGCATCGGCATCGATATCCATAATGGCATCAATATCGACGGCAATACGCAGCACCTCTTCCATCGAGGTCACCCCCTGTCTGGCATAGTGCAATGCGACTTCCTGCAGCGGCTTGAAGCCGGGCGTGCCGCGTGCGGCCGTGGCAAAGCCGAAGCTGTCACCACGACCCAAAATATCGGTCAGGTTCTTGTCGATATCGAGAAATTCATAGACACCGATACGTCCCGAGTAGCCGGTATGATTACAGTAGCCGCAGCCACTGCCTTTCATATACTTCGCGCTCAAGGCCTGCTCGCCGGCATAGGCCCTGATCCAGGCCGCTTCCTGGGCAGTCAGCTCATGAGGCTGGGCAGCAGCTCCTACAGACCCGCCGGACCAGGCGCTGGGCCATGATGCCGTGCAATGCCGACGCCAGCAGGTAGCTCTTGATGCCCATATCGAGCAGGCGGTTGACCGTACTGATGGCATCATTGGTATGCAGCGTCGACAGCACCAGGTGGCCGGTCATTGCGGCGCGTAGTGCAATTTCCGCGGTTTCCTCGTCACGTATTTCACCGACCAGCACGATATCGGGATCATGCCGCAGGGCCGAGCGCAGCACGCGGGCGAAGGTCAGTCCGATCTCCGGCTTGACCTGGACCTGGTTCGTCCGCGCCAGGCGATATTCAACCGGGTCCTCGACGGTAATGATCTTGTTGTCGGGACGATTCAGCAGTTTCAGTGTGGCATAAAGCGTGCGTGGTTTTACCGCTGCCGGTCGGCCCGGTCACCAGGATCATGCCGTGCGGCCGGCCGGCCAGACAGCTCGTAGCGCGCGGCGGATATCCGGCGGCATGCCGAGTTCGGGCAGGCTGAGGATGCCGCTGCTCTGATCCAGCAGGCGCATCACCACGGTTTCCCCGTAGGCGACCGGCATGGTCGACATGCGCACATCGATATTGTGTTCCTTGACGCGAATGCTGAAGCGGCCGTCCTGCGGCAGTCGCTTTTCCGATATGTCGAGACCGGCGATAAGCTTCAGGCGCAGTACCAGAGCCTGGGCGATCCGGACCTCATCGACGATATGTTCCTGTAATACACCGTCAACACGCTGGCGGATGCGCAGCACTTCCTCGTCCGGTTCGATATGAATGTCCGAGGCGCCGATCTGGACGGCATCCTCAAACAATGAGCTCAACAATTTGACAACCGGGGCATCGGCCACGTCGGCATTGGAAACCATTGCAGCCAGATCGATATCACCTTCGGCCAGTTCGTCGCTGAGTTGCTCGGCAAAGCCGCTGATCTCTTCGGTACGCCGGTAAACCGAGTCCAGCGTTTTCAGCAAATCACTTTCACGGACAACCGCCAGCTTGATCGGCTTTTTCAGCAGCCGCGATATCTCGTCAAAGGCAAAAATATTGGTGGAATCGGCCATACCGACGAGCACGCCATCGGCCCTGTTCTCCAGCGCGATGGCCCGGAATCGCCGCGCCTGGATTTCCGGAAGCAGGCGCACGGTTTCCGGCTGCAACTTGTAATGCAGGATATCGATATAGGGTATGCCGAGCTGGCTCGATAACGTCTCCAGGATCTGGTCTTCCTCGACGAAGCCGTTCTCGATTAACACGCGGCCCAGTTTGTGACCGGTCTTCTTCTGATCCGCGAGTGCCGTGTTCAGCTGCTCTTCCGAGATCAGCTTCTGCTTGACCAGCAGATCACCGAGCCTGACCTTGCGACGGGAATTCATGACGCCTGCGCCCTGGACAATGCGTTGATTCTTGCCGAGACATACTGACGCAGGTCCCCCGACAGATCGCGCTTCAAAGCCTGCTGATAGGCATCCAGTGCCTCATCCCCGCGATCGAGTGCTTCCAGGGATATCGCCAGCCCCATCCACCAGACACCGCGCTCCGGTACTTGCCGAACAAGCTGTCGGTACAAGTCCGCAGACTCCGGATGCTGTCCGAGCTTCTGCTGTAAAGCCGCCAGCAGTGCATGATAGTCCGGCGCCTCTGCCAGGGGTGGTGGTGAGTCATGCAGGATGGCAAGTGCATCCGCGGCCTTGTCCTGCTGCATCAGCCATTGCGCATAAAGCTGTTTCAATCCGTTCGCATTCGGCAGACGGCGGGTGGCGTCATATAGCACACTATCCGCACGCTCCGTCTGGTTGGTCTGGAACAATGCGAGTGCATACAGCTTGATGGCCAGTTCGTCATCGGGCGCTTTCTGCAGATGACGCTGGATAGTCTGGATGGCGTGATCGAACTCACGGCGCTCGTAATATCGCCGTGCCAGCCGGTATGAATCAGATACACCCTGTGGCCGTTTACCGCTACTCTCAGTCACCGAAATATGTTGATCGGCAATGACTACCGGACTATCATCACTAGAAAGCCGGCCCTGGTCCTGACTGTCATCCTGAGCAAGGCCTGCAGGATCTGAATCCGATTCGCTGATGCCATTCGTAGTGTTGTCAAGCGCCCGGAGCTTCAGCACCAATTGATGGCTATCACTCACCCATTGCTCTTCCACGATCTCGATCGGATGCGCCAGATCGAATACCAGGCGCAGTTTGTCATCCTTCTGGCTGTGTCGGATTCCTTCTATCCATTCATGGGCGGGCAACTTGTCGGATTCGAGTACAAGCTCGGTTGCGTCCATATCAAAGACCAGCCTGTCGGGTGACTCCAGGATATAGCTTCGATATTCGGGTACTGAGGACAGTCCCAGTCCGACATGCAATATACTGTCATCCCCTTCCAGCCGGATTGCCTGCAACCTTGGCTGCCGCTCGTCGTCAATCCCCACCTTTACCAGTTGCGGGACCACGGCTGCTTCCCCGGGCGATTCTTCCTGTTGCTGATCGACACGGGTATGTTTCAGCGAGTCATCCAGCTTAAGTGACGTCCATTCGGGCAACGGGGCAGTAGTCTCGGCGGTTGTCTGTTCACCGGCTTCCGCCTCCGGAGCAGTCTGATCTGCCACAGGCACCTCGTTCGCCCGAACATCGGTTGCTGTCATGGAAGGCATCTTCTCGCTGACAATATATCCGCCGACGGCCAGCAGGCAGGCGACAGACACAATCAACAATGCCAGCCGTAACCGGGCACCTCTACCGCGGGCCAGTTCCGCGTCGGCCGCATGCAAACCGGCAAATACACCGTTGTCATGGCCGCGACCACCACGGCGCTCCTCCAGATTCACCAGCAGATCATTGATGAGACTCATTGCCATAACCCCGGCAACAGCGAGTGATTGAATACCAGCAATACGGCCACCAGCATGATGCCCGCCGCGGCCAGATAATACGCCGGCCTGGTCCCGGCCGTTAACAGCTGCCACAGGCGCGGATGCCGGGCCTCGGAAGTGTCGTCAACCGCCATGCGAATATGAACCGGCTTGACCTGTTTATCACCCTGACCGTAGGCGGCCAGCAGGGCCTTGTGGCCGATAATGTTGACCAGCCGCGGGATCCCCTGGCTGGCCCGATAAAGCTGTTCATAGGCCCGGCGCTGGATCAGTTCGCCCTGCTGATAGCCGGCGACGGCAAGCCGATGCCGGACATAGGCGCGAAATGCGACTTTGTTCAGGGGTAACAGCCGGTATGAAAAAGTAATGCGCTGTTTCAGTTGCCGGATTGAGGGCTGTTCCAGCAACGCATCCAGCTCGGGCTGTCCGAACAGCACGACCTGTATAAGCTTGCGCTTTTCGGTTTCCAGATTCGTCAACAGCCGTAATACCTCGAGTGTCTGTATGGGCATCGCCTGCACCTCATCCAGACATAACACGACAGGCCGGCCGCTGCGGTGATATTCAATAAGACTGCGGGTGATTTTCTTCAGCAGAACATGCTGGCTGTCACTTTCCTCATGCGGAACTCGCAATTCATCCGCCACTGCAAACAGGAGTGTATCGGGCTGCAAATAGGGATTGTGCATGTAGGCGGTTACGAAATTCTCGCGCCCCAGGGAACTCAACAGCTTTCTGCACAGGATGGTCTTGCCGACACCGACTTCGCCGGTAACCTTGACGAATCCTTCGCCGCTACGCAACGACACCAGCAGTACATTCGAGCGCATCCTGGTAGCCGGCACGATTCATGAAAAACCCCGTATCCGGCGTAATCGTAAACGGAAACTGTTTCAGGCCGAAGTGTTCAAGATACATGGCTCACCTGTCCGGACTGATATCCGGTTCATGGATCCATTGCTGTTTTTGAAGCGTGTCGCTCAGTTTATCGATAGACTGCATTGAATTATCCAGCGTTTCACGCCAGGCGTCGTTACTGTCGATGATCAACGGTCGCAGCAGAATCACCAGCTCGCTCTTGGTCGACTGCTTGCGCGTCTGTTTGAACAGCTGTCCCAGAAAGCGGTATGTCACCCAGTACCGGCGCACCTTCCTGCTCATTGTTGATGCTGTCGCGCATCAGGCCACCGATTACCGACTACCTGGCCGGAGCGGGCGCGAACAACACTGTCGGTTTCGCGCACGGTGCTCTTCGCCAGTGGCAATTGCTGCGCCTCGCCACTGATGGTGAGCGTCTTGATCTGATCCTCGACTTCACTGACCGAGGGATGGACATGCAGGGTTACCCAGCCATCCTGGCTGATCTGTGGCGTGACATCCAGCGCGATGCCCGAGAAGAAGGGCGTCAAGGTCACATTCTGGTTGGCGTTGCTGACACCGAGGCTGCCGAATGCCGTGGTACTGACATCCGTGACAAAGAACTCGTCCGATCCCACTTTAATAACGGCCTTCTGGTTATTGGTTGTGGACACACGCGGGCTCGACAGAACCTGCACGTTACCCTGGTTTTTCAACAGGTCTATGAAGGCGCTGAAATCGCCCAGCTCAAGGGCCATGCTGAACGTGCCGCCGAACTCACCAATGTTATCCAGCAATGCATCGGTCGGCGTACCGCCGCCGAGTGTGGTAAAAGTACCGCTCTTGCTACCCTTGCTGATAACCCCGCTCCAGTTGATGCCGGTCTGGAAACGTTCGTTCAGCGTCACTTCGAGAATCTTGGCCTCGAGAATTACCTGTCGCTGTACCACCAGCTGGGTCGCCTCCAGGTAGGCCTCGACTTCACGCAACTCAGTCGGCAGGCCCCGCACAACGACCACACCGGACTGCGGGTTGACCACGACATTGCGGCCCTCGCCGGTGCCGATAATGGCTTCTACAGAGGTGCGCAACTCCTCCCAGAACGTGGTTTCCGGCTGGTTGGTATTGATCTCCGTGCCCAGTACCGGTGTTACGTTATTGCCACCGACCCTGCCGATACCGCCACCCGTGCCGCCCGTAACAGTCTGCTGACCCTGCTCATCCAGGCTCGGACCACCACCACCACCACTGCTGGTCACCGAACCCGAATTGACGATCGTGCGCGAACCGCCCCGGCGCTGGATATTCAGGTGATTAATCTGGTAAATACGCGCCTGCAGTCGGCCCGGCAGGACCTGGAAACCATAGCTAGTCTCCACGAACTCGTAGCCATAGACATCACGCGCGGCCTCGAGAACATCCGGAATCGTTACATCGCGCAGATTCAGTGAAATACTGCCGCTGACCTCCGGGTGAACCACGATATTATATGGTGTCTCGTCAACGAGACTCATGAAGAATTGATTGGCCGGTACATTATTAACCGATATATCGAACCGCTGCATATCCTTCTGCATTTCCGGAACCTTGGCTACATCCAGTTGTACCGCTGGAATAAGTGCTGAACGTACATTCTCGGGGACATCATCATAATCATCCTGATTATCACGGGCACTCTCCAGCTCGGCGCGGCTGCGTTCCAGAATGTCCTGCTGGGCCGGGCCGCTTGCGCAACCGTTCACTAGCAGAATCACCCCTGCCAGGATTATTATTCTTTTATAGGCTGAATATATGCTTGTCATGCTATAACCCTATTTTGTCAGCTGTTATCCGGTGCAGCGGTTTCGTTTTCAGCAGTATTTTTCTGTTTGATATCAAGACTCAGCAAGTCGACGCGGATGCGCTTGTTATCAAAGTCTATCAACACGGAATCCGGGTTAATCTCGACCACTTCTGCACCGTCGACCATACCCCCTTTACGCAGGAGCTTCCCGTTGAGAATGACAGAGCGATCATCCGGAGCGATTCTCACACCGCTTAGTCGCCAGTTGATCTGTTCACGAGGCAGATCTTCCTCTTCGACAATAAAGACCGGCTCTATACCATAACCAAACGGTCGGGTCGGATCCGGAAGCGATTCCGCGGCAACGGACAGGGGCAACATGAGCAGTATCAACCAGCGCATATCAGGCCCGTATCCAGTCACGCGTCAGGCTCAGCGTATAGATTGTCAATGTCGCTTTAGCATCGGGATATTCCTCGACCTGAAACTCCAGCCTGTCCCACAGAAAATGCCACTCCAGTGCCTGCAGACGCCGCAAGTATTCCAGTGTGGTCAAATAATCCGCCCGCAGCTCGAGCTGCAGTCCATGCTTGAATGCATTGGCAGGATCCGCGTCTTCCTCGCCATTGGCCGCCGGTTCCACGTCGCCCGAGTCCGCATCTTCTTTTGCGGCCGTCTCTATCAAGGGTGATACACCCAGGCCTTTCAGTTGGGCCAGTGTCAGGCCGCGCATCCGGTTGATCACGTTGCGCAATACCTCGGGCATACGCGCCGGCGCAATCATGCCCGTGGCTGTATCCTGTACCTGTTCCTCCAGTTCGGCGAGTTCCGCCTGCAGTTCGGCCAGACGTTCGCGATTGGCTGCATTCGGATCAACGTTCCTGGCGGCAATCCTCTGGCGTATCTGGACATTCAGGGCCGACAGCTTGGCGCGTTCAACTTTCAGTTGCGAATTGAGCTGACTCTGACGGCTGTCCAGCGGACTCATCAGGAATATATCCCAGACAAACATCATGACGGCGACTACCGCCAGGAGGACCATGCCACGCTCACGGATCGTCAGCGCATCGATTTTTTCCTGGTAGGCCTGTAACTGTTCTTTCATCCTGAACCCCGACCCTTTTCGGCAGGTAACTGAGTCGCGAGATCGAATCTGACCATCCCCGGCTCTTCGTCGCTGCGCTTGATATCCAGCACGTTGAACGACAGTCCGTTGAATACGGACTCATTGGCCAGCCGCTCTATATATAAGGGAATAAGCTCGGATGAATTGGCCTTGCCGCTCAGAGCCAGTTGTGTCCCGCCCTCCTCTACACTGACCCGGGTCAGCCACAGCCCGCTGACATGCTGGCGTGCCAGTCCCTCCAGGATCGGCGCAAAACCCTTGCGATTGCCGAAACGACCACTGCTGATGACCCGGGCCACGCGCCGCTTCTGCTCCAGTTCCCGCTCGAGCCGCTGGATTTCATCTTCCAGTAACTGGCTTTTCTCGGCCCTTTCCGGTTCGCTCTCAAGCTGATCCAGCTCGGCCTGCAGGCGGCGCTGGTCTGCATTGACCTTGGCCAATTCCTGTTCGAAAGGTTGCAGGCTCCACCAGCTATAGGCATAAATACCGCCCAGAACCAGGATCAGTAAAACCAGGATCTGCGCCATGGTGACAGCGGAGAACACCTTCTCCTGCCGGCGAAACATGGGCTGATAGAGATTGATCTGCTGGTTCACAATGCCTTGTCCTCTTCGCGCAGCGCGGCACCGACCGCCAGCAGACAGGAGGATTGTTCGGTCCTGTCCAGAGGGGTCGACATGTCAATGAGCTGGTTCAGGTCGAGTTCACGTACCTGCAGGTCAAGATTTTTATTCAGGTAATCCACCACACCTGCCGCCGGTGTACCTAGCGGCATGATCACGACGCTGGCGACGGCGGGCTGGGAAAAATGACTCTCGTAGTAATCCAGCGAACGTTGTATCTCGATAATGATCTGATCGGCCTGATCCTGGGCCAGCGTTTCCTCGCCGGGAGCAACAAACAGGTCCTCGTAACCGAGGTCGATCTGGCGCGACAGGTACAGTATGCCCTGGCGCGTAATCGTGATCAGCCCAATACGTGCTTCGAGATAGAGCGATGCCACGCCGCCGACATCCTCGGGCAACAGCGCGGCAATATTGCGTAATGCCAGTTCCGGTATGTCCACCACCGTCAGATTGATACCGGCATCAACCAGCTTGTCGATACGCTCCTTGACCGTATTGGTGCGTGCCACCACGGCATACATCATGCTGTTGCGTCCGGCCGTCTTCTGGTTCGGTACCTCGAAGACATCAATGACGGCATCATCGACATGAAAATCAATCAGGTCCTTGATGCGCCAGCGGATGGCGGCGCGCAGCTCGGCCGGTTGTACATCGGGGGCCTCGACCAGCAACAGGTGATAACTGCCCGGTTCCACGACACTGACGCAGGCGTGGGCATCGAGGTCAAACTCCTTGCGTACGTGCGACAGGCTATGCGCCCGTTCGTTGTCATGAACAGGGACAAACCTGCAGGCATCGAGAACGGGCGGCAGGTCGGTTTCGCGCCGGATCCGGGCCACACTGATCCCGGCGACAGCCGGGTTGACTGCTGCCAGCGTATTCCCGGGTACTTTCTTTTTTAATAATGAAAACAAATGGTTAATCCCCGGATGTGAGTCGATGTGACAGGCGAGAACGCCGGTATCATAAAAAAGTGTCGCCTGTAGACGACGCCTTTTATCCCCAATTTCCTCACATATCGCTCAAGTGTTCCACTGTAAGTTATTGCCTGTCAATATAAAATTCTCCTGTTATCGGCACCGGCCAACGGCCAGCCGCCCGGCGCCGGGATGGATGAGTGCAATAAGGGGGCCAGCCCGTTCAGAGAAACGGGTGAAACAACGGGGGTGTGATACAGATCACAAAACTATTGTGGATATGACTTACCAGGGCTCGCGAATATAGATGAGTCCCGGATTACCGGAATAGATGCCGAACGTGGCCCGCGCCGCGGGGTTGTCGTCATCGCTGCCGTCACCATCCCAGTCGAACTGTAAAAAGCTGGATAACGTGACGGTCGCGTCAACATAACCGGTGTTGCCTTCACCCGGTGCGGGGAATGTCAGCGATCCGAGGCCCGAACTGATCGCGCTGTAGGCCGGCGGTGTACTGACCCCGTCCAGCGGTCCGGAAAAGCTGAAATCGGCCAGCACGATACTGTCGCAGTTGTCGTCATCCTCGTTCCGGCGAAAGACGTTGTCCGCGGTGTAATATTCGGCTTCCACCGGCATGACCAGGGGCATCAACTCGGATCCCGACGTATTCTCCAGCCGCACCCGGCCCCAGCGCTGTTCCTTGTCGTCGACAAAGGCAATGCCGTTACCGGCCGAGGCCTGGCCGAACCGGACCGGGTTCAGATTGCCGCCGAGACCGTCACCGTAGATCACGTCATCCTCGTCAATCACGTTCAGGCTCAAGGATATCTCGGCATCGAACGGCACCTCCGGTGCATCGCGTTCGAAGGCAATGCCAGTGCCCACATCGAATGTCAGGGTGGCGGTGCCGTCACCGTTGTCCTGGATCACCGGATCGGGGCTGGGAACGAGAGCTGTATCCAGTGTGCCGCTGGCCGCGCTGTAGGTCTTGTTGCCGTCACTGGCGAGCTTGGCATCCGTGAGCTTGAAGAAAGCCCCCGTGTAATTCGTGGTCGTGCTGGCCTGGTTCCTTGAGGTAGCAGTCACCGTCAATACCGGTGCCGTATCATAATCAAACGCCTGGCCGATATAGGTGAAGTCATTACTGCCGCCGTTGCAGGCACTGGCAAATTCCGGCGTATTGCGTGCCACATCGAAATCGAACGGTATGAAACGGCCGATGTTGCCGCTCTGCGTGCCGGTCACATCGCCGGTGCCGAGGTAATCGGCATCCGCCACCGCCGGCGTCAACTGAATGATGCCCACCTCGGGCCAGCTGAACTCCGTGCCCGTTGCTTCACCGCTGCTGAACGCGGCAAAGCCAGCACCGGTCGCAATCGCCGGATTGCTGCCGCCCGCCGGCGCCTCCAGGTCGCTGTCCAGACGGACGTCCTCGGCGGTGCTTTCCTGGCCGTAATTCGGCGTCGGGTCGCCCTCGGCGTCGCGGGCCGTGACGGTCACGCTGAAATCCGCGCCCGCGGCAATAAATACCGGGCCATTCGCATCGCCGGCACCGGGATTGGCGAAGCTGTCGCTAGTCCGTTCTATATCTGACAGCGTGAAGTCCGCTGGCTGTACCACGAACAGGCTGCTCGCGCCCACGATACCGGCCACCGGCTCAACTACACTGTCATCTTTCATGTGAATGCGGATGCGACCGACGTCCTTGTACTTGGCGGCAACCGCCGCCTGGCCGTCGGTGAAAGTTACGCTCTGATCACCCGCCCCGGCCTCGGTGGCGGCTATCGCATTGCCGTCGATGGTCGGCACGATGGTGCCACTGCCCGGATCATTGTATTCGTGCCAGAACTTCAGCGGTTTGTTACCCGTGTACTCCTCGATAATACCGCACTCGGGATCCGTCGGCGTCTGACCGAACGCCGCGATATGCAGTGCGAAATCGGTGCCGGCCACCTGCGTTTGAATCGGATCGTTAATGGTGCCCGGCGGCGGGTTGGGCAAGGCATTGGCCGTCACCGTGAAGCCGCTCGGCCCGAACGCCAGCGGACCCTCGCTGTCGTCATCGGTAATGCCGCCATCGGTAACCAGTATGTTGATCGGGCTCGGCCCTTCCCGGTAATCGAGATTGAAGGTGGCCTCGCCGTTATCGCCGGTAACGAATGTATAGGAAGCCAGACCGTCGTCTGCGGTGCCATCATTGAACGCGCCGCCACCGGCGGCCAGGGCCCAGTTGCCACGGCCGCTCTGGGTATCGATAGTAATCGTACCCTCGTAATCGGTCAGCACGTTATTGCCACTGTCGCGCGCGCTGACCGTGACCGGTTCGGCCAGACAATTGATGCCGGTGCCGTCATGGCTGATCACGAAATGACTCACCGCCAGGGCGCACGGGTGCGTACTGTCACGCAGCACCACTACTTCATCGTCGGTGAGAACCTGGTTGAATATATGGACTTCATCGAGATCGCCTTCAAAATACTCGGGACTGCCGCCCGTGTCCTCGATGCGGCCAATACTCGAATAAGTATTGCCGATAACACCGGAACCGGTGCTGCCGCTGGTCTCAAGCACACCGTCAACATAGATTTTCGTATCACCGCTGCCAGCATCGCGGGTCAGGACCACGTGATGCCAGTCACCGTCGTTGATCTCGGTGGCCGATTTCTGATCGTTGTTATAGTCGTTGCCGACGGAAATACCGATGTTGCCGCTGGCATCGAGCCAGCCCCAGAAGATATCGTCTGCGCCGCCGGCCTCTTCCACGCCGGCCACACCGGGGGCCTGCCAGCCGGTATTGTTGCCGTTCTGGGTCGTGCGGATCCAGAAACCGAGACTGGCGGTGCCGTTGAGCATATCGGACAGTCCGCCGACATCCACATAATCGTTGTTGCCATCGAAAGTCCCGTAGCCGCAGGTGCCCGGATCGCCGTCGATGGCCGGTGTGGCATCATCCGTCGTCGCCCCGCCCTGGGCCGTGCCGTGGCGGTCGTTGCCGGAACTGTCCTGCACCTCGTCGGTACTGCCGTCCCAGCTTGTTTCGTCCATATGATACTGGGCCTCGGAATCCGGCAGCGGCGGCGGCGGACAGCGGTAAAGCCCTTCACCCAGTGTCGGCGTGGGCCCGGCGGGAATGGCGGTATACGGGCCGCCGGACGGCCCCCAGCGCAGGCGGATCTCAGCCTGGCCGCCGTTTTCATAATATTCCAGGCGGATAGTGACCACCTGGTTGGCCGACAGGAACACATTGCCGCTGGTATCGGTGGTCGATGCATGGTCGGTCCAGTTGTCGATCACCAGCGTGTCATTGACCCACAGCCGTACCCCGTCGTCCGAGACCGTCTGGAACTGGTAGTTGCCGGACGAGGTTGCGCGCAGGTAGCCGTCCCACAGCACCGAAAACTCATCATCGCCGATCCCGGCAACGCCCGGGCTGCCGCCGCCCCAGTCGAAATCAATAGGACCGTCAATCCGGGTACCGTCAGGCGTACCGGACGGCCGCGGCGGTGGCGCAGAGCCCGTCCAGTTAAAATACTGACCTTCAATGCCGCTTTGCAGGCTGGTACCGCCCGGGCACTCGAAGGCCGGTGGCGTGAAACGTACCGTAAGCCGGCCGTCGGCACCCGCGCCGCTGGTCGTTGTACCGAACGCACCGCCGCGGCCGCCACCGCCGCCGCCGGGGGCCTCGCCGGCATTGCCATTGTCGCCGAAATCACCACCGTCGCCGCCGTCACCCTCACCGCCACCGCCGGCACCCCCGCCCGAACCGTCGGCGCCGTTACCGCCGTCGGCACCCGCAGTGGCCGAACCGCCACCACCACCACCGTCACGATCGAAGGGGAAACCCGTAGTCGTGCCGTTACCGCCATTGCCGCCGGAGCGCGTCACGTCGCCCTGGCTCGCGCCCGCCTGGCCGCCAGTGCCGCCGTTCGCACTGTTACCGCTGGAGCTGCCACCGTCCGCCACGACATTGTCGGCGGGTGCATCGGCAACAAATGACGAATCGCCGCCGTTGTTACCGGCGCCGCCGCCGGTACCCATCGTCACCGGATAGGTATTGCCCGGCGTGACCGTGAATGTGCGACTGGCATAGGCACCACCACCGCCGCCGCCACCGCTATTGAAGCCGCTATTGCTCGAGCCGCCGCCACCGCCACCCCAGGCCTCGACCGTCACCTCGGTCACGCCGTCCGGCGCGGTGAACGTACCGCTGCCCGGATTGAAGGTATGAATGGTATCCCCGCCGACATCGGTGGTGGTGCAGTTCGTGCATTCCGCCCGGGCCGCTGCCGGTAGTACCAGCAAGCCGACGACAAGCAGCAACAGAACTGCCCATGTCGCAGCAACGAACTCCGTGCGGTGTGCTGGTGAAGAACTCATTTCAGAAGTTTTCCCGCTGATAAATAATGGGGCCGGCTTCATGGTCATTTGGCGACTCACTCTTTTCTTCCCCGGTTACATTATTATTGTCATCAGATGCATCCGTGCGCTCACCACTCGCCGCCGGAGAACCGGTTGTCGGCGTGGACTGCCGTGAAACCGTTATCTCTTTCCGTTGTATCATATCGCCCGCCCACCAGGCCGCCGCGACCGTACCGCCCGCTAATAGCAGCCATAACCATAGCCAGTGATTATCGCGGCGTTTGGATGGACCGGCGAGTTGCGTTTCCAGCCGCTCGCCGATGGCGGCGAGGCGCGCTTCGTCCGGGCCCGGCAGGGCATCGAAGGCCGTGCGGATCAATGCCGGGAAATCGTCCGCATCCGGTAGCGGTCGACGACTCACTCCACCTCTCCAGCCCACATTTCACGCAATTCCTCCAGCAATTCCGCCGTTCGCCGGCGCACCGTGCCGGCCGGCTCGCCGGTGATATCGGCTATTTCCCTGTGCGTCAGTCCTATCCAATAACGCATGAGCAGCAGATTCTGCTCGGATTCGGGCAGCCGGCTCACGAGCCGGCGCAGGTAGACCTGTTCCTCGGGTTCACTGTAGGCGGGGGCCGTGTCGGGATTACCGCTGACGGCCTCGTGCTGGCTGCGGCGCCAGGCATCGATCTTCAGGTTGACGGCAATACGATACAGCAGGGCGACGGGGGAACGCGGGTCCTTGCAGACGACCTGGATGAAACGCAGAAAGGCCTCGGCTACGAGATCATAGGCGGCATCCTCGCCGACACCGCGAAACCGCAGAAACCGCCACAATCGCGGCGACTGCCAGCGATAGAACTGATCGAATGCGCTCCGGTTACCGTCGCGGCAATAGGACTCGAGTAGTCGACGCGCTTCCAGTGTCTCGTCCTGCGCCATGCCCTCCCCGAGTAACCGCGAAGCCTGAATACCGTCAGAGGCTACGCTATAGTCTACAGAACTTATCGTAACAGGCGGTGGATCGAACGTGTCTGCTGAGGATTCACACGGACACTCGCGCGATTCGACCATTCACTTTTCACGATTCACCATTCACGATAGTGCTATTCCGTTTCCGCTTTCGGCTCGCGCGCCAGCAGCGCCTGCACCGCTTCCCGTGGCGTGCATTTCCCCTCGATAACCGCGACCACCTGTTCGGTGATCGGCATGACGATGCCATGTTTTTCTGCCAGCGACAGCGCCGTTGCTGCCGTGCGGGCGCCTTCTATCACCTGGCCGATTGCCGCGCTGGCCTGTTCCAGTGTTTCGCCGCGGCCCAGCGCCAGCCCCAGCCTGCGGTTGCGAGACTGGTCGTCGGTGCAGGTCAACACCAGATCGCCAAGACCGGCGAGCCCCATGAAGGTTTCCGCGCGACCGCCCAGCGCCACGCCCAGGCGCATGATCTCCGCCAGACCGCGGGTAATGACAGCCGTACGCGTATTGGCACCGAAACCGAGGCCGTCGGCAATGCCGGCGGCAATGGCCATGACATTCTTGATCGCACCACCGATCTCGACACCGATGACGTCATCATGGGTATAAATGCGCAGTGTCTCACTGTGGAAAAGTTGCTGCAGCCTGCTGGCGTAATCACTGTCGGTCGAGGCAATGGTCACGGCGGTAGGCAGGCCGGCGGCCAGTTCTCCGGCGAAGGAAGGACCGGAAAAAACGGCGACTGGTATCTCGCCGGCTATGGAGTTCACCATTTCGTGGTTCAGCCGGCCGTTTTCCGCAGCAAGACCTTTGCAGGCCAGACAGATACCAGTGTGATTCAGATCAAAACGATCTTTAACGGCAGTGACAGCATCGCTGAGACCGGCACACGGTACTGCAATGACAATGTCGTCAATGCCGGCAGACAAGTCATCCAGCGATGCGACCGGCCGCAGATTGTCCGGAAAACTGACACCGGGCAGGTAACGTTGATTAGAGCGCTCGTGCTGCAGCCGCTGTATATGCCGGTCATTGCGCCCCCACAGCAGGACATCATGACCATCGCGCGCCGTGGCGATCGCCAGTGCCGTACCCCAGGCACCGGCGCCGAGCACCAGCACGGTCCGTTTCATGGCAACCGCCATCCGGCCGTCCGGATCGCGACGCTCATCTCAGTGCGTCCTGCCGGCCTCGTCTGTTGGCGACTGGGCATCTTGCTGTTGCTGCTGCTGGGCATATAACGCCTCGAAGTTGACAGGCGCCAGTAGAAGCTGCGGGAATCCACCGCGGGTAACCAGGTCCGAAACCAGTTCACGCGCAAACGGAAACAGGATATTGGGACAGATGGTCGACACCATGCGCTGGATGGTGGCGTCCGGGAAACTGCTGATATGGAAAATGCCGGCCTGCTTCACCTCGGCCAGATAAAACGTCTTGTCATCAGTACCGACCGTGACTGTCAGACTCAATACAACCTCATAGGTGTTTTCGGCCATACGCTGTGATTCATTCGAAAGCTGCAGGTTGACCGTGGGCTGCAGATTCTCGCTGAAAATCTGCGGCGAATGCGGCGTTTCGAACGACAGATCCTTGACGTATATCTTCTGGATGCCGAACTGTCCCTGGTTTTTTTCCTGTTCTTGTGAGCCTGTTTGACCTGTTTCGTTTTCAGCCATGATCTATCGAATCCGGAATAATGCTTGTCATGATTCAATGAGCCTGATGTTCGGACTCACTCTTTAGTAACGGGCAGATTCGCCTCGCGCCAGGCCGGCAATCCGCCTTTCAGCAAATACAGCTTCTCAAGGCCCGCCTGCTGCTGCTTGCGGCCGGAGCGCTGGGATTCCATGCCATTGCCGCAATAAAGCACAACCGGCCTGTCCCCGGCCCGGTTTTTGAGTTTGTCGATCTGTTCATCCAGTGTAGCCGCAGGGATATTCTCGGCACCGAGAATATGGCCCTTGTCGAAATCGGCCTTGCTGCGGAGATCCACAAGCAGTGCATCCTCATGATTGATCAGCCGGATGACCTCGGCCGTATTCAGCGCCTTGATACCGCCCAGGCTGTCGCCCAGCAGATTCCACAGTAACAGCAGGGCAATGGCCACCCACAGGGCAATCAGAAACGGATGGTTGGCAACAAATTCAATAATTTTTTCCATAACAGCCCTGAATATTAAGAAATCATGTGTGCGGCTCCATTGCCTCCAGCAGAGGCGCCGGCGGGCACTGATTCCACCCCCGGGCGCGCGTAAGGCGTGATTATTTCACAGAATCCCGCCGTAATGCAGATATTCGGCATGACCGATTCATGATAGACTCGCGCCTGAATTCACAAATTGCCTGTGCACGAGCTTCTTGCAACCACCGCTTGCAACCACCGATGCCTGCAACCAGCCCGAATACCGAGACTGCCCGTCTCACCACCCGGCCCGCCCAATCACATCATCGCCGAAAGACCTTGTGGCCCGCGGCGATAGCAGGCCCGATTACGCCGGACTGCCGGCCACAGGGTGAAATAAACCGGGCATGTCCTTATCGCACACCGACCGTTGATACTGATAATTCTCGATGGCTGGGGCTATTCGGAGAACATCGAATATAACGCGATTCATAGTGCCCACAAGCCGACCTGGGAACGTATCTGGGAAGAATGCCCGCACACACTAATCCGGGCTTCGGGGATAGATGTCGGCCTGCCCGATCAGCAGATGGGCAATTCCGAGGTCGGCCACATGAATATCGGCTCCGGGCGTGTTGTCGACCAGGAGTTCACCCGCATTGGCCGCGCCATCGAGGACGGCTCATTTTACAAGAACGAGATTTTAAACAAGGCCTTCAAACAGGCAGCCGAGACCGGCCACGCCGCCCACATACTCGGACTGCTGTCACCAGGCGGTGTGCATGGTCATGAAGATCACATTATGGCCATGCTTGAACTGGCGGCCCGGTACGGCGTCGAACGTATCTACCTGCATGCCTTTCTTGACGGACGAGACACACCTCCAAAAAGCGCTGAGGAATCCGCGCATCGCATGCATCTGAAGATGCAGGAGATCGGCACGGATCGCGTACGTTTTGCCAGTATTATCGGCCGCTATTATGCCATGGACCGTAATCGTCACTGGGACCGCACCAAGGTCGCCTATGATCTGATCAGCCAGGGCAAGGCCGAGTACCGTTCGGACGACGCTTTTATTGCCATTGATATGGCCTATGCCCGCGGTGAGACGGACGAGTTTGTCCAGCCGACGGCCATAACCCGCGCCGGTGAAGAACCGGTTACCGTGGAAGATGGCGATATCATGGTATTTACCAATTACCGTGCCGATCGCGCCCGGCAGCTGGCGCGTGCGTTCACCAAACCGGATTTCAAGAGTTTCTATCGCGAGCGCGTGCCGAAACTGGCGGCCTTCATCAGCCTGACCGAATACAAGGCCAACTATGAATTCCCCGTGGCATTCCCGCCGGAACCCTTGCCTAACGTATTCGGGGAGTATATCGCCGGACGGGGGCTGAAACAGCTGCGTATCGCCGAAACGGAAAAATATGCGCATGTCACCTTCTTTTTTAATGGCGGCGAAGAACGCGTATTCGAGGGCGAGGACCGGATCCTGATACCTTCACCCCATGTACGAACGTATGACCAGGCCCCGGAAATGAGTGCCCGGGAAGTCACCGGTAAGATCGTCGAGGCAATCCACAGTCGCAAATATGACGCCATTATCTGCAATTATGCCAATGCCGATATGGTCGGCCACACAGGCGATTTCCACGCCACGGTCAAGGCAATCGAGACCCTCGACAGTTGTCTTGGCCAGGTTATTGACGCGGTCCGGGCGGCAGGTGGTGAAGTGCTGATCACAGCCGATCACGGCAATGCCGAGCAGATGCGCAGTTTCACCACCGAAAAAATCAAATCGCAGCCGCACACGGCCCATACCAGCAATCTGGTACCTTTCGTTTATGTCGGCCGCCCGGCTGAACCCCTGCCCGATACCGGCACGCTTTCGGATATCGCGCCGACCATGCTGTATCTGATGGGCCTGGAGCAGCCTTGGGAAATGACCGGGCACAGCCTTTTCACCCTGACGGAAGTCCCCGCCAAGGCCGTTGCCGGCGACTGATGCATACCGGCGGATGACAAGGCGCGCCGTCGTGCGCCGGCGCGGCTTTATATGCGCCGGCCTGATACTGATTCTGGCTACCTTCGGCGGCAACCTGGATGCCGCCGAGGATCGCGCCTCGGCCGCTGCCGAGCTGGATGCGGTGCGGGAACGCATTAATGAACTGGAACAGGCCATCGAGACGGCCCGCGACGAGTCCGCCACCCTGCAGAAGAAACTGCGCCAGATAGAAGCGGATATCCGTGAGAGCCATACGCGGCTGGAGAAACTCCGGGACGAGATCCGGCAGAAGAATCAGCGCCTGGAGACTCTCGAAACCCGGCGGAGCGAGTATGAGTCCCGGCTCGGTGACGCCCGCGAGGCGCTGGCCCGGCAGATGCGCGCCGCCTACAAGACCGGCCGCCGTGATTATCTGAAGCTGTTGCTCAACCAGCAGAACCCGGCACTGATGGGCCGGGTGCTGACTTATTACGATTACTACAATCGCGCCCGCACGCGGGAGATCCGCGCGGTCAGCCACGAACTGGAACAGCTGGCGGAACTGGCCCGTCAGGTGAAACGCGAACAGAACGCGCTCGCCGGCCTGGAAGACAGCGAACAAACCCGGCTGACGGAACTCAGGGGATTGAAAAATGCTCGCAATAAGGTAATTCAACACCTGAATGCCGAGATCCGGGACAAGAGCCAGGAACTCGCAACCCTGCGAGAAGATCAGGCGCGCCTGCAACAACTGCTGGAGGAACTGCGCCGTCAGCCCCAGGCACCGGCTGCCCCCCGGTTACCGGATTTCGGCGAGCTCCGCGGCAAACTGGACTGGCCGCTGGACGGACGCCTGCTGAACAGTTTCGGCAGCAACCGCCGCGGTGGCGCCCTGACCTGGCAGGGCGTGCGCATCAGCGCGGAAAACGGTGAAGACGTACGGGCCGTCAGCGCCGGCCAGGTCATCTTTGCCGACTGGTTCCGGACGCTGGGCCTGCTCATTATCGTTGATCACGGTGACGGTTACATGTCGCTGTATGGACATAACAGCGAACTGCTCAAGAGCCAGGGCGCCTGGGTCGAAGACGGCGAGATCATCGCCCATGCCGGTGAATCCGGCGGCCAGGAACGCCCGGCGCTGTATTTCGAGATACGGCACGACGGCAAACCGGTCGATCCGACGCTCTGGTGCCGCCGCTGAGCCCGGGCCAGGGTTGGCGCTGCAACCGATCCACCGTAAGCTGTGTAAAAATGATTATTGAAGCTGTCCCGAACCCGGCCCGTTTTTCAAGGTCCGGTTGAGTACCGGCTGCCGGTGTGGAGTATTAATATGAACATGTTGTTTCGCCATGGTTTTTTCATCGCCCTGCTGGCTTTGCCGTTGCCTGCGGCTGTTGCCGGTGATCAGGCCGGGGGCCCGTCGGTGGATGCCGAAGACACGGCTGCGGACGGTCTGCCGCTGGACGATATAAGAACGTTTTCCGAGGTTTTCTCCCGGGTCAAAAGTGATTACGTCGATGATATCGACGACAAGCAACTGCTGGAAAATGCCATCCGCGGCATGCTGGCGGGGCTGGACCCGCATTCCGCCTATCTGGACAAGGATGCCTACCAGACGTTGCAGGAAGGGACCTCGGGCGAATTCGGCGGTCTCGGTATTGAAGTCGGCATGGAAGACGGCTTTATCAAGGTCATTGCGCCGATTGATGATACACCGGCCGCCCGTGCCGGCATCAAGGCCGGAGACACCATCATCAGGCTTGATGACACGCCGGTGAAGGGCATGTCCCTGGCAGATGCGGTCGAGCATATGCGCGGCAAGCCGGGGACGGATATCGAGCTGACCATAGTCCGCGACAACACCGACAAACCGCTCAAGATCACTGTTACCCGCGATGTTATCAAGGTAAAAAGCGTGCGTTCACGCATGCTGGAACCGGGCTATGGCTATGTACGCCTGTCACAGTTTCAGTCACATACCGCTGAAGATGCCCGCAAGGCCATTGATAAACTCAAGGCCGATGCCGACGCCGATGCCGATACCGATGACAAAGACGATCTGAAGGGCCTGATACTGGATCTGCGTAATAATCCCGGCGGTGTGTTGAGTGCGGCGGTATCGGTGGCGGATATTTTTCTGGACGACGGTTTGATCGTCTATACGGAGGGGCGCGGCGAGGACAACCAACTGCGTTTCAGTGCCAAGCCGGTGGACATGCTCAACGACCTGCCACTGGTAATACTGGTCAACGGCGGCTCGGCTTCAGCCTCGGAAATCGTTGCCGGTGCCCTGCAGGATCACAAGCGGGCAATCATTATGGGTGAAAAGACTTTCGGCAAGGGCTCGGTACAGACCATCCTGCCGATGAATAATGATACCGCCCTGAAACTGACCACGGCCCGGTATTACACACCATCCGGACGGTCCATCCAGGCCAATGGCATCGTACCGGACATTTCCATTGACCGGGTCGAGTTTGCCGAACGCGAAGAGGGAGGCGAGACGATCAGTGAAGCGGACCTGAGCGGCCATCTGGAAAACGACGACACGCCGGCACCTGCCGCGGAACCGAGCGGGGTTGATGCCGTCGACGAGGCGGAAAAAGAGAAAAAGCCACTGGCGGCAACGGACTACGAGCTTTATGAAGCGCTCAATCTGCTCAAGGGTATTGTTATCATGGGCCAGAGATAAAGAAGCGGTTCATGTCTCGGCAATCATTGCAGTATTGCCTGCTGTTTTTGCTGCTGGTATCAGCTGCAGGTATGGTGCAGGCCGATGGAGGCAATGGCTACCGCGACGATTCGCCGCGCGTCAGCCTGATTATCGATGACATCGGTTACCGGCTGAATGATGATCGGCGCGCTATCGCACTGCCAGGCCCGATCAGTTATGCCATTCTGCCGCACACGCCGCATGCAGCAAGAATGTCGCAACTGGCCTATTCACTGGGAAAAGATATACTCGTGCATCTGCCCATGGAGGCTCACCATGCCAATCACCTGCTTGGTCCCGGTGCACTGATGCAGGAGATGGAACAGGCCGATTTTGCCGAAACAGTCCTCGATAATATTGATTCAGTGCCCCACGCTATCGGGATCAGCAATCACATGGGCAGTCTACTGACAAGTGACAACCGCGCCATGCGCTGGCTGATGCAGACTATTAAGCCCACAGGCCTGTTCTACATGGACAGCATGACCAGTGCGAAGAGTGTCGCCGGCGAAAGTGCATCCCGCTACCAGGTGGGCTATCTGCGCCGGGATGTGTTCCTGGACAACACACCTGATACGAAAGCTATTGAGCAACAGTTCATGCGGCTGGTGGAGACCGCCCGGCGTAAAGGCACCGCCATCGGCATCGGTCATCCACATCCGCAAACGATCAGGATACTGGCCGCGCTGTTACCGGAACTGGAACACAATGGCATTCAACTCGTCAGTATCAGGGAAATAATGAAGACCCGCTCCCGGGAGGTGTTCTCATGGCAGCAGTTGTCCTCGTCCCATTAGCCCAGGGCTGTGAAGAACTGGAGGCCGTGACCATCATCGACCTTTTGCGGCGCGCCGACATTGAAGTGGTCACCGCCGGCCTCGACTGCGAACCGATCCGCGCCAGCCGCGGTGTCACGCTGGTACCGGATACCGATCTCGACAGTGCCCTGCAGCGTGACTACGACATGGTGGTTCTGCCGGGCGGTGCCGCCGGTGCCGACAACCTCAATAATGATGCACGCATCAGCGAATTGCTGAAAAAAATGGCTGACAGCGGCAAATTTACCGCCGCCATCTGTGCCGCCCCCAAGGTGCTTGCCGCGAGTGGTGTGCTGGCGGGCAAACAGGCAACTTGTTATCCGGGTCATATCCACGCCGACAATCCCTATCAGGTCAAACTGATAAACGATCCGGTTGTTGTCGACGGCAACATTGTGACTTCACGTGGCCCCGGCACGGCCATGGACTTTGCGCTCAGTCTTATTGAACTGCTGGTCGGCAGAACCCGGCGGGACGAAGTCGAGGCCGCACTGGCCCGGCCCTGATTCGGGCTTCCCGGACAATGTTCAAGCGCCTGTGTGTTTATTGCGGTTCACGCCGCGGCCTGTCGGAAAACCATCGCCGTGACGCGATGAGACTGGGGCAGTTGCTTGCCGGAAACGGCATCACGCTGATCTATGGCGGCGGTCATGTCGGCATGATGGGGATCATTGCCGATGCGACACTCGCTGCCGGCGGCGATGTCATCGGCGTCATTCCCGTCAGCCTGCAGCACAAGGAAGTCGCCCATGACGGCCTGACCGAACTGCATATCGTCGATGACATGCACCAGCGCAAGGCGCTGATGGCGGAACTGGCCGACGGCTTTATTGCCATGCCCGGAGGGCTGGGCACACTGGAAGAACTGTTCGAGATGCTGACCTGGCTGCAGATCGGCATTCACGAAAAACCGGTGGGTCTGCTGAACAGTAACGGCTACTACGATCGCCTGCTGGACTTTCTCAACCAGACGGTGACCGAAGGTTATCTCAACGCCGGGGATCTCGAGCGGTTACTCAAGGTTTCAGACAAGCCGGAAAAATTGCTGAAGAAACTCGACTCGTCCACATTAGCCAGATAAGAGCGCAGCTTGCTGCGCGAATAAATGGATTGTTTGATTGAACAGTCCGCAAATGAACGCAAATACACGCGAATCAAAATCTTGTTCGCCGCTCGTCGTTTGTGAAGCGTAATACGCGTATCTCGTTATTCGTCATTCGTATCTCGAAGAATTACAGGGGCGCAGCTTGCTGCATAGATGGGTGGATTTCATTCGCCCGGTAAACCGGGCTCCTACAGCACCAGCTACTGTGCCCTAACCCCTGACCCCTAATTCCTTAACGATACGGCCAGCAATCCCAGGCCGGTCAGTCCGAGCAGCCAGGTCAGTACAGGTATGCCCCCCAGCATGCGGGGTGCTGTACCTTCCAGGCCGAGTACTACTGCGGCGGCCAGCACGAATACCGAACCTGCCACCGCATAGATCGTGTGCTGGCGATGACGGCGTATCTCCTGCTTGATCTCTTCCAGCTGATCCGAGCGCATGTCCAGCTGCAGCCGGCCCTCATGCAGACGCTCCAGCACGTGAATGGCCTTGTTCGGCACGCCGGGCAGACGATCGATCCATAATGGCAGGTTGCGGCGCGTCGATTTGTAAAGTCCCCGCACCCCCAGACGTTCATTCATCCACTGATCGAGCAGCGGCCGCGCCGTCTTCCACAGGTCGACATCGGGATACAGTGAACGCCCCAGCCCTTCCACATTGACAAGGGTCTTCTGCAGTAGCAGCAACTGCGGCAGGATTTCCATATTGAACTGACGCGCCGTCTGGAACAGGCGCAGCAGCAGGTCGCCTATGGATATCTCGCGCATCGGCCGGTCCAGCAATGGCTCGCAGACGCCACGGATGGCAAATTCGAATTCATCGACGCGCGTATACGGGCGGCACCCAGCCGGATTCGACATGCAGTTCGGCAACGCGCTGGTAATCGCGATCCAGAAAGGCCAGAAAGTTTTCCGCCAGATAGCGCTGGTCATATTCGCTCAGCGAACTCATGATGCCGAAATCGACGACAATAAAGCGTGGCGGCTTGTCGGCATCGGGATAGCTGACAAATATATTGCCGGGATGCATATCGGCATGGAAGAAGCTGTCCCGGAACACCATGGTGAAAAAAGCCTCGATGCCGGCCTCGGCCAGCCATTTCAGATCGATGCCCGCTTCTTCCAGTGCCGCGATATTGCGCACGGGAATACCGGAAATCCGCTCCATAACCAGCACATCATGGCGGCTCAGGTCCCAGTGTATTTCCGGCACATACAGCACGTCGGAACCGAGGAAGTTGCGGCGCAGCTGCGAGGCGTTGGCCGCCTCGTGCAGCAGATCGAGTTCATTCCAGAGGATGCGTTCGAATTCCCTGACCACATTGGTCGGCCGCATGAAGCGCCCGCCCGGGGCATAGCGCTCCGCCATTTCGGCGAATACCCGGATCAGGCCGAGGTCGCGACGAATGGTTTTCTGGATCCCCGGCCGCACCACCTTGACGATGACGCGCTGGCCGTTCAGGCGTGTGGCGGCATGGACCTGCGCTATCGATGCCGAGGCCAGCGGCACCTCGTCAAATTCACGGAAATGGTCCTCCAGCCGGCCGCCAAGCGCTTCTTCCACGATCCGGCGCGCCTCGTCACCGGGGAACGGCGGCACATGATCCTGTAACTGCGAGAACTCGACCGCCATCTCCTCGGGCAGAAGATCGCCGCGGGTCGACAGCAACTGGCCGAATTTCACATAAATCGGTCCCAGATCTTCCAGCACCTGGCGCATGCGCTGCGCGCGCGTACCGTGCAGACGCCGGAACCAGTTCCAGGGCAACAGGTAAAACAGAAAACGGATCGGCCGAAACAGGTGGGTCGCGAAAATGATCTCGTCCAGGCCATGGCGGATCAGCACGCGTTGAATCGATATCAGCCGCAGTGCCTGGCCCGGTGTCACCATTTTCATGACTGTCTGCTCCGCTGTTGCTCCAGTCGCTGCAGGCGCTGTTGCATGCGTTCGACATCATCGCGCAGGCCATCGACAGCCTCGATGAAATAATCGATCTCATGTCGCAGCGGCAGCATGTTCTGCTCGTAACGCAGGTATTCCGTGAACTGGGTTATCAGGCTCTGTCTTGCCGTCATGAAATAGCGCCCGACATCCCGGCCGAGGCGGCTGATATGATGGGCCGCCATATCACCGACATACATGGAAATGAACTCTTCCCAGTCAACATCCAGTGCCTGCATGATCTGTTGGAACCGCTGGGCCAGGTGAATATCACCGCGTATTTCGACATGGCCCTGGCTGCGGGCGTCCTGTTTGCCGATAACCATCCCGAGCAATGCCGCGGGCCGGCCACGGATACTGACATCGACGTGGCCGGGCCGGGCTGCCGTCAATTCCAGATATGCACTGCCGGGCAGCAGGAATACCTGATAAGGGGGTTGTGTAATTTCAATGGCAATAACCTTGCCTGCAAGCTGTGCCAGCGCAGACCGGGCCCCGGTATCAAATGCAAGCAGACGGTTAATACCGGCCTGCAGGCTGGTGAGCAACAAGACGGAGGGCCGGAATGCTGTAGCGCGCATGAATCAGATCTTCCAGGCGCGGTGTACCGCGACAATACCGCCGGCCAGATTGGTGTAATCAACACGGTCGAAACCGGCCTGCTGCAGCATCGCACTCAGCGTATTCTGATCCGGGTGCCTGCGGATGGATTCGGCCAGGTAACGGTAACTGTCGGCATCACCGGCTATTCTCTGCCCCAGCCACGGCAGCCATTGAAACGAATAGGCATCATACAGCGGCTCGAGTGCACGCAGTTTCAGTTGCGAGAATTCCAGGATCAGGTACAGGCCACCGAACCGGAGCGCCTCATAGGCGGCACGCAGGGCCTTGACCTTGTCCGTGACATTACGCAGACCGAAGGCAATACAGATACGATCCAGGCTGCGCGGCCGGAACGGCAGTGATTCGGCGTCGGCCTGCACGTAATCGATACCGGCGGCCAGGCCCTCGTTGAGCAGACGATCGCGGCCGTGTGTCAGCATGGCAGCATTGATATCGCTGAGAATCGATACGGCCCTGCCTGTTGAGCCGTTTATGCGCATCAGCCTGGTCATATCACCGGTGCCGCCGGCAAGATCCAGCACCATATGTCCCGGCCGGATATCCAGCATGTTCACTGCCTGACGCTTCCACAGCCGGTGCAGACCGGCCGACATCAGATCATTCATCAGATCATAGCGGGGCGCCACCGATTCGAAGACAGCGCGCACACGACGTGTTTTTTCCGCCGGTGCTACCCGGCTAAAGCCAAAATCAGTCTCGTCTTTGTGCGTCATGGATGAAAGGTGGTTCGCTTATTCTTCGTGCCTTGAATGCCTGATACCTGCTTCCTTCAGGGCATCAAGATAGGCCTGCCAGTTCGAGTCATAATTACGCCCCAGTTCATACAGATACTGCCAGCTGTAAAGGCCGGTATTATGACCGTCATCGAACTGCAGTTTGACAGCATAGTTACCTACCGGCTCAATGCCTTCTATATTCACGTTTTCCTTGCCGATCTGCAAAGTGCCCTGACCGGGACCATGGCCCTTGACATCGGCCGAAGGCGAATGCACACGCAGATACTCGCAACTGAGGTTGTAATGGGCACCGTCATCGAACTCGATTTCCAGTACCCGCGACAGCTTGTGTAGCCTGATATTGACCGGCCGGGGAGCAGTCTCTTTTCCCCTGTCCTTATCCGGGCTGGTCATAGGATATAACGGGTCAGGTCTTCATCACTGGCCAGGTCGCCGAGACGTTCATTGACGTAAGCGACATCAATACTGACGCTCTCACCGGCATGGTCACTGGCCCTGTATGACAGATCCTCCAGCAGCCGTTCCATGACCGTATGCAGCCGCCGCGCACCGATATTCTCGGTACGTTCATTCACCTGCCAGGCGATTTCGGCGATACGCTCAATCGCTTCGGGCTTGTATTCGAGACCGATACCCTCGGTAGCCAGCAGGGCGATGTACTGTTCGGTCAGCGAAGCGCTGGGTTCGGTGAGGATACGAACGAATTCCTTCACGCCCAGCGCCTCCAGTTCCACCCGGATCGGCAACCGGCCCTGCAGCTCCGGAATCAGGTCCGATGGCTTGGCCAGGTGAAACGCCCCCGAGGCAATAAACAGGATATGGTCGGTACGCACCATGCCGTACTTGGTGGACACCGTGCTGCCCTCGATCGATGGCGGCAGATCGCGCTGCACGCCTTCCCGTGAGACATCGGCATTGCTCTGTTCAGAGCGACTGGTTATCTTGTCGATCTCGTCGATAAAGACCAGGCCGCTCTGTTCAACATTTTCTATGGCCCGTGCCTTGATATCGTCTTCATTGACAAGCTTCGCGGCCTCCTCTTCGGTCAGCAGCTTGAGCGCGTCCCTGACCTTGAGGCGGCGTGTCTGGGTCTTGCCGCCGCCCATGTTCTGAAACATCTGCTGCAGCTGACTGGTCATCTCCTCCATGCCCGGCGGCGCCATGATTTCCACACCCATCTGCGGCATGCTCAATTCGGCATCAATCTCCTTGTCGTCAAGTTCACCATTGCGAAGCTTTTCCCTGAAGCGTTCGCGGGCCGGGCTGTTATCGGCTTCAACATGACTGTCATCAACATCATGACCATAACTGCGGGCGCGCGGCAGCAGGATATCCAGGATACGCTCCTCCGCGGCCTCGCGGGCGCTGTCACGGACCTTGTCCATTTCATGTTCTCGCGTCATCTTTGCCGAGGCATCGACCAGGTCGCGGATAATGGATTCAACATCACGGCCGACATAGCCGACCTCGGTGAACTTGGTGGCCTCGACCTTGATAAACGGCGCCTGTGCCAGCCGGGCCAGGCGCCGCGCTATCTCGGTCTTGCCGACGCCGGTGGGGCCGATCATCAGAATGTTCTTGGGCGTGATTTCGTTGCGCAGCGATTCCTCGACCTGGCTGCGGCGCCAGCGGTTGCGCAGGGCTATCGCCACGGCACGCTTGGCCGCGTCCTGGCCGATAATATGTTTGTCGAGTTCACCGACAATGCGTTGCGGAGTCAATTCCTTCATGGGGTATCAGGTAACCTTCTTGGGCCGAACGACTGCTATGAATGGTGTCAGGCGTCCAGACGTTCAATCGTGAGTTCGTGGTTGGTATAAATGCAGATATCCGCGGCGATATTCATCGCCGTCTCGACAATCGCATTGGCATCGAGTTCGGTATGCGCCAGCAGTGCGCGCGCGGCGGCCAGTGCATAGCCGCTACCGGATCCGATGGACATGACATTGTCCTCGGGTTCTATCACGTCACCATTGCCGGAAATGATCAGGGACGTACTGGTATCGGCGACACAAAGCATGGCCTCCAGTCGCCGCAGCATGCGATCGGTACGCCAGTCCTTGGCCAGCTCCACGGCGGCGCGTGTCAACTGGCCCTGGTGTTTTTCCAGCTTGCCCTCGAAACGCTCGAACAGCGTAAAGGCATCGGCGGTGCCGCCGGCAAAACCGGCCAGTACCCGGTCATGATAAAGGCGCCGGATCTTGCGGGCATTGTTTTTCATGACGGTCTCGCCCAGCGATACCTGGCCGTCGCCGCCCATGGCGACCTGACTGCCGCGACGGACCGAGAGAATTGTTGTCGCGTGGGGTTGATTCACGGATACGGCTTCCAGTTCGAATAGAGCGGGGCATTTTACACCATGCGAAGGGATGAGGGTCCCCGCCGGCCGGCAATCAGCTGCCGGATTTCTTGCCGTCCGGCCCACCCTTGCGCCGGGGCGCGGGGATGACTGGTGTCATAAACCCGCGCCAGGTGCTGGAAATCGAGATGTGTATAAATCTGGGTGGTACCGATATCGGCATGGCCGAGCAGTTCCTGGACGGCGCGCAGGTCGCCGCTCGATTCCAGCATATGACTGGCAAAGGAATGCCGCAGCATGTGGGGATGCACATGGACGGGCAGTCCCTGCCGGATCGCCCAGTTGCTGAGGCGTTGCTGGATGGAACGCACCGACAGACGCCGGCCCTGTTTGCTGACAAAAACCGCGCTTTCCGCATCGGCAACAAAGTCACGGCGTACCTGCAGCCAGGCTTTCAGGGCCCGGCAGGCATGGCGGCCCAGTGGTACCGTGCGCTGCTTGCGGCCCTTGCCGATTACCGTAACCACGGCATCGGCCAGATCGAGCCGCTGGCAGTCGAGACCGGCGAGCTCCGAGCAGTCGCAGACCGGATGAATAGAACAGTTCCAGCATGGCACGGTCACGCAGCGTCAGCGGTTCGTCACCGGGGATCTCCACCAACTGCCGGGCCTGATCGGGATCCAGTGTCTGCGGCAGCCGGCGCGGTGATTTCGGCACCTGCAGGCCCCGGGTCGGGTCATGGCCCAATACGCCATTATCAATCAGATAGCGGACGAATGAACGCAGCGACGAGAGGTTACGCTGCAGGGTTCTGCCACTGATCCCGCGGCGGCGACGGGCGCTGATAAAACCGCGGACTGCCTGCATATCCAGTTGCTGCCAGCTGTCGATGCCGGTGGCATCACAATACTGGCTGATCATCCGCAAATCCCGCCGGTAGTTGCGCCGAGTCTGCTCGGACAGATGCCGGATCTGTTCCTGGTATTGTTCAAGCAGGTTTTCGGCCGCTGACTGCATAAACTGTCAATTCTTCTCCATATTGCAGTACATTCTGTGCATTAGCGCAGCGCCACCCATGGCTTGAGAATGATACTCAGGATCTCACCCAGATTCGAAAGCAGCTCGACACCCATGCCGGGATGAAAACGATCGGCATCATAACTGCCGATGGCCATAACGCCACCCCAGCCATCGCCATGTAACGGCACCATGACACCCGATGTTATCTTGTCACCTTCGTCACCGAACAGGTACACCTGTTGCTGGCGCTTGAGGCGGCCACAGACAGGGTGTCGGCTCTTGATAACAGAGTCAAAGAGCGTATGGCCCTGCGAATCATCGCCAGCAAACTCGTCGCCACACGGCTTATCAATGAATGCCGGTGCCGCGAGAATCCGTACGGTAACAAAGTCAGCCTGGAAATTTTTCCGCAGACTTTCATACAGGGTTGTGAATATTTCCTGTGGAACATGCGCATCCATCAGGGTCAGTGCCAGCATGTGCATGCGCCTGGCCAGTTCCTCATTGGCACGGGCGATTTCAATCAGTTCATCGAGCTTCTGGCGGGTTTTTTCATTCTGTTCACGTAACAGACTCATTTGCCTTTCAACCAGTGATACCGCCTCACCGCTGGGATGCGGTACCTTGATCTGTTCCAGCAACTCCGGATGCTCATTGAAGAATTCGGGATTATTACGCAGAAAACTGGCTACCGTTTCGGATGTCTCGTTTTTTTTATCTTTATCATTCATAACATTATATTGCCTTCGAATACGAATTCCCCGGGCCCTGTCATCCACACCGGTGAATCACCACCGGACCACTGTATCTGCAAACGGCCGCCCGGCAAATCTACATCTACACGCTCATCCAGCAGGCCCGCCTGTATGCCACATACAACCGCAGCACAGGCGCCGGTGCCGCAGGCAAGCGTTTCACCGGCCCCCCGCTCGTAAACGCGCAGGCGGATATGCTGGCGATCCTCTATCTGCATGAAGCCGACGTTGACCCCATCCGTGAACATCGGGTGTGCCTGGATCAGCGGACCGATGACGGTAATCGGCACGGTATCAACATCACCGCTTTCCAGTACTGCATGGGGATTGCCCATGGAAACGGCACGAAAAGGGAATTCACCCTGCTCCAGTGACAGGTTATAGACATCGGCGCGCTCCTTGACGGCCAGCGGTATATCTTCCGGCTCAAAGCGCGGGAAGCCCATATCCACGCGTACCAAATCCTCGAGTTCGATATACAACGTGATCAGGCCACTGGCGGTTTCGGCAACTATTTCGGTCTTGTCCTCCAGGCCATTGGCATGCAGATAGCGGGCTATGCAACGTGCACCGTTGCCGCATTGCCCAACTTCGCTGCCATCGGCATTGAAGATACGATAGCGGACATCAGCCTGCCTGCGGGAGGGTGCTTCCAGCAGCAGAATCTGATCACAGCCGATACCGAAACGTCGATCAGCCAGCTGGCGTATGGTATCTGCGTCCAGCTGTATCGATTCCCGCCGTGCATCAAGCACGACAAAATCGTTGCCAATTCCCTGCATTTTGGTGAAGTTCAGCTGCATGCCGATAGCTTACAGTCAGGTTCGGCAGCAGGCAAAACGGGATTACTCACCGCCATCTCCGTCCGAACCATAAACCGTTCCTGTCCTGTTAGATTCTGGCTGAACCCTGGCCGCTGTCGTTTGACTTTCAGGTTCCTGTTCCGGGTTATCAGCAGCAGTATCATTAACATGTATACCGTCTGGTACATGTATGGTCGTGGTCGGGAAAGCACATTCGGCACCATGTTGATCGATAATGTCGATTATCCTCAACATGATATCTTCCTTGACACGGTGGTATTCCACCCAGTCACAGGTCTTTGTGAACGTATAGACAAAAATATTGAGCGAGGATGACGCAAAAGCGTCAAAGTTGACGATAAGCGTCTGATTGATATCAATGTCAGGGTGATTCCTGATCATGTCGCGTATGTCACCGACTATATCCGCGATTTTACCGGCATCATCGTAACGCACGCCGATCACTTCCCTGATGCGGCGGTTGAGCATGCGCGAGGGATTTTCAATAGACACTGTATTGAACACATAGTTTGGTACATACAGCGGCCGCTTGTCGAAGGTGCGGATGCGCGTCAGTCGCCAGCCGATCTCCTCGACCGTGCCCTCGATATCGCGATCCGGCGAGCGTATCCAGTCGCCGACGGAAAAGGGCCGATCCAGATATACCATCATGCCGCCGAAGAAATTGGCGAGCATGTCCTTGGCGGCAAAACCGACCGCTATACCGCCTATACCGCCAAAGGCCAGCACTCCGGAAATGGAGAATCCCAGGGTCTGCATGACCACCAGGGCCGCCGTGATAATGACGGATATGCGTAACAGTTTGGCAATGGCATCGATTGCGGTACGATCATAGTAGTCACCACGTGCATGCTGGCTGTTGATGTAATTTTCCGCACCCCTGTTGATAAAACGCGTCAGAAACCAGGCAATAATCGCCGATGACCAGCGTATCCTGCACGGGCTGGATCACACTTTCATCGAAAATCGCAGTGCCGGTCTGCCTGAATATGATCTGCATCGCGAAAGACAGGCCAATAACGTAGATCAGGGCGGACAGCGGCTTGCGCATGGCATCCACCAGCGCATCTTCCCAGAGCGTCTCCGTGCGGCCGAGACGCTTATAAAGCCCGTTTATAAAATAACGGGCGACAAAACTGATCAATACCGTCAGGAATACAACGACGAATACTTGCAGTATCCACGGATCAGTATTGAGAATGCCCCCGAGTTCACGGGTATATTTCACTATTGTCTGCCAATAATCCTGCATAAATCGCCTCAGTACACGGCCTTTACCTGATAACCGGAATTCTCCAGCAGACTGAGCACGCCCTGCTCGCCGGCCAGATGCATGGCGCCGATGGCAATAAACGCCCTGCCCTGTTTGAGTATCGGTTGCATGCGCTCGGCCATGATCTCGTTACGATCCCATAGCAGCCGCTTCATCAGTTGTTTGTATTGTTCATTCGTCTGCAGATGATACCTGTTGTGATAACTGAACAGGCCTTCCAGATCGCGCTCCATGTAAAGTTCTTTCATATCGACCATATCACCCTGTAGCACCTCGTAGTGACAGATGCTGTCGGTAAGCAATGCGATCTGGGTTTCCCGGCTGAGATTTTCGAAAACCGCCGCCTGTTCAGCGATACTTTCAAGACCGTCTATGTCCAGGCCATGTTCCCGGGCCCGGCTCTTTAAAACAAGATCCAGCGGCAGGCCGGTATCCGGTGGCATGTTCAGTGTCATGAAGGCTGCCCATGGTTTGAGCGACTGTACCGCCGCCGGTGGTATGCCATATCGGCCCAGCAGCGTCTCTGCCTGCTGATAGAGATCGGCGTCTATCAAATCACTCAGGCGGGTGCCGTCGCGGAAAAACATCTCCTGTGCAAATGTCAGCGACATCCGGTCCGTCGAGCCTGGCCTCCATGACAAAATACTCCGACTGCTCAAGGGCATCACTGACCTCGCCCGGCAATTTCACAATATCCGGATCGGAAACGTGAATCGTGCCATACAGGTAACTCGACCGGATTCCGTTTTTGCTGACTTTCCACAACAGTCCGCGGTCATGACGAATTTCAGCACGGCTGCCGGCATCCGCAAGCTCCAGCGGCTGGCATTCATAGGCCTGAACCGGCAGTGGTAGTACGAGCAGGCCTGCTGCCAGCCAGCAGGAGACCGGCAATCTGTTAAACCAGTTGATCATTATCCAGATCCAGTTCCGGGGTCTTGTCCAGGGCCGTCACTTCAGCAACAACGGACTGCCATTGCTCAAGCCGCCGTAATTCACCGAGTGATGGGGCGCGGCGGCCATGCATCCGCATTAGCCGCGCCTGGGTGGCCGGGGCCGCCGCTGTCTGAAGGGCATTCAGTACGCTGCCGGCACCGGCCTGATTATTACAGACAAGCAGCATATCGCAACCGGCCTCTAGTGCGACTTCGGCACGGGCCACCATGTCGCCGGCCACGGCTGCGCCGTTCATGCCGAGATCGTCACTGAAAATGGCACCCTGAAAACGCAGTTGCTCCCGCAGTACGTCCTGTAGCCAAACTCGTGAAAAACCGGCCGGTTTGTCATCCACGCGGGGATAAACAACATGCGCCGGCATGATAGCGGCCAGATGATTTTCAATCAGGTGCCGAAACACGCGCAGGTCTTCCATCATGATGTCTTCAAAACGGCGATCATCAACCGGCAGTTCATGATGCGAATCCGCCGCCACTGAACCATGACCGGGGAAATGCTTGCCGACGGCTGCCATACCGGCCCGCAGCATGCCTTCCATGTAGCGGCGGGCGAGTTGCATGGCGCAGTCCGGGTCGCGATGGAACGCCCGATCACCGATGACCTCGCTGATGCCTTTATGCAGATCCAGTACCGGCGCGAAACTGAAGTCGATGCCGACACCGCGAAGTTCCGCCGCCATCAGCCAGCCGGCCCGCTCCGCCAGTTCGAGACCGCGCGCAGCGTTGTCATCATAGGCCTTGCCGATCAGGCCACAGGCCGGCAGCCGCGTGAACTCGCCATGGAAGCGCTGGACACGGCCGCCCTCGTGGTCCACGGCGACCAGCAGCCGCGGTTCGCGCATGCTGTGGATCTCGTGAACCAGCGCCTCGAGCTGGGCCACCGATTCAAAATTGCGCGAAAACAGGATGACACCGCCAGCAGCCGGATGGCTGAGCAGCTCATGTTCGTCGGCTTCCATCCGGGCGCCGCGCAGGTCCAGCATGACGGGTCCGAGCGCCATCATGTCACCCCAAATCAAGTCCTGCCGGAATCGAACTGTACATCCATCCTGTCCCGCAGGTGGTCGCCAAGCACATTGACACTCAATACTATCAGGAATACGGCCATTCCCGGTGCCACCACCATGTGCGGGGCCATCAGCATATAGCGCGTGCCGTCCCGGATCATCGCGCCCAGCGACGCCTCCGGCGGCTGTACGCCAAGCCCCAGGAACGACAGCGTCGCCTCGGCAATGACGACGCCGGCCAGTTCAAACGTTGCCTGGACTACCAGCGGGCTCAATACCAGCGGCAGTATATGGCGGCGGGCGATAACGATATTGCCGCTGCCCAGCGCCCGCGCGGCGGTTACATGGTCATAGGTCCTGACCGACAGGGCCTGCGCCCGTGCCAGCCGCGCAAAGCCGACCCAGCCGACCGCCGCCAGCGCAAACACGGCGTTGCTGATGCCGGGCCCGAGCACCGCCGCCAGGGCTATGGCCAGCAGGATACCGGGAAAGGCCAGAAACACATCGGTAATGAAAACGATCAGGCGGTCGAACCAGCCGCCGAACCAGGCACTGAACAGGCCGATAGTCGTGCCGGCCAGCATCGACAGGCTGACAACCGACGCCGCGACGATAAATGATGTCCGCGCGCCGACAATCAACCGGTCCAGCAGCGGCCGGCCCAGGTCATCATAACCGAGCCAGGCCTGCGTCCCCGGTCCCACGAGGATCCGCTGCAGGCCGATCTCGTCCGGTGCCAGCGGCAACCACGGCGCGAATACCGCCGCCACCGACCAGGCCAGCAACAGCCCTACCGGAACGGTGACTATCAGGTTGCGGCCACCCATGGCAGATCTCACCACGACTCCAGCCGTACCCGCGGATCCAGCAGGGCGTAGGCCAGATCGGTCAGCAGGTTGACGCTCACATAGGTCACGCTGATAAACAGTATGCAGGCCTGGACTACCGGGTAGTCGCGTTTCTGGATCGAATCGATCAGCAGCTGACCGACACCCGGCCAGTTAAAGATTTGCTCGGTGACCACGGCGCCGGTCAGCAACGCCCCCAGCTGCAGACCCAGCACAGTGGTCACCGGCAGCAGCGCATTGCGCAGGGCATGGCGCAGCACCACACGCAGGTTGCTGAAGCCGCGGGCACGGGCGGCACGGACATAATCGCGGCCGAGTTCCTCAAGCAGTGCGGTGCGTATCATGCGCGACTGCAATGCCGCCAGTGCCGTGCCCAGGGTCAGCGCCGGCAATATGACCGACAGCGGTCCCTGCATGCCGCTGACCGGCAACCAGCCGAGCCAGTAGGAAAACACCAGGATGAGTAACCGGGCCCAGCCAGAAATTGGGAATGGCGACCCCGGCCAGCGCGAACAGCATGGCGCCGCGGTCGACAGCGCGATTGTGATGAATGGCCGCCATCACCCCCAGTGGCAGGGCAATCAACAGCGCCAGTACCAGGCTGGCCAGCGCCAGCACCGCGGTCACCGGGATCCGTTCCGCCAGCAGTTCGGCGATCGGCCGTTTCGAATGCAGTGATGTCCCCATGTCAAGCCGCGCCAGCTGGCCGAGATAATCCAGCCACTGCTGCCACAGGGGCAGGTTCAGGCCAAGCGCTTCACGCAGGGCCTCGCGGTCGGCAACACCGGCCGACTCGCCGAGCATGACCTCCACCGGGTCGCCGGGCACCAGGTGCAGCAACAGGAAAACCAGACTGGAGACGCCGAAGATAACCAGCGCCGCGGCGCCGAGGCGCATGCAAAGGTAGCGTAACATGTGATCGGATTATCAATGTATTATCGCGTGGGCGCAAAGTGGCGGCAGGTTCAGTAGAATGTGGCCAATACCTAACCACGTACAGGACGGGGAATCATGAGTTTCTATGACGGCGCCCGCGATTTTCTGGCTTTCATTGTTCGTGCTATCGGGCTGGTACTGCTGCTGTTCGGTCTCTGGCTGGCACTGGAAGTCCTGCATGAAGCCTGCGACGGTATCACTAACCCGCCCGGATCGAACGCTTTGCCGAAGCCATTGAGCAAGGCTCCAATATTGATCGCAGCATAGCGCCATTACAGATTGAAAATCTCGGCGAGGGCCCCGCCGCAAACGGTACCGACGCGAGTGACAACGATCTCAATGCCTACGGCCGGCAGACCGGGGCTCCCAGGCCCAACAGCCGGAAACGGCAGTGGAACCGCAATACCGGCTGCGCCTGTCCTATTACATCGCCTGGGTGATCGCCCTGATACTGCTGCTGTTGCTGGCACGTATTTCACTTGCCGCGGTGCGCACGGGTGGGGAACTGGTGCTGTATGAAACGCAGATGAAACGTTTTGCCCGTGAACTGGTAAAGGAAACCATACGGGAGCGTGATGACAGATAGTGACTGGTGACTGGTGACTGGTGACTAGACTTCGAATCATCGGGGAACTTCTCGTTCCCTCGATCCAATTATTTCACTATTCGACTGGATTCACTATTCACTATTCACTATTCACTATTCACTATTCACTATTCACTATTCACTATTCACTATTCACTATTCACGAATCAAAACCGGCACTCCCACTTCAACCTGATCGAACAATTCAATAACATCACTGTTACGCATGCGTATGCAGCCATGGGAACCCGATTTTCCCATAGTGACGTCATCGGGACTGCCATGGATGTAGATGTAGCGGTTCCTGCTGTCGACATCGCCGCCTCGATTTTTACCTTCCTCGGTACCTTCCAGCCACAGGATGCGCGTTAGTATCCAGTCGCGATCCGGGCTATCCTGCCTTAGCTCGGGGGTGTACATCTCGCCGGTTGGCTGGCGGCCTACGAATACCGTATTCTCGGCGCAGCCGGCACCGATTTTTTCGGCGACGGCATGCCGGCCACGCGGCGTGCAAAAACTGTCCTGTTGCTCGCCGGGACCATTACGGCCGGTCGATATGCTGTACCGCGACAGACACCTTTCGCCATCAAAAAGCTCCAGGCACTGTTCGGCAATACTAATCTCGATACGCTTCTTTTCAGGCATCAGGTCATTTTTATGGTGCATGATTTCCTGCGTTTCCACTATTCACGATTCACGGTGATCAAGCCATCATAATTGCCATCGGCCGGCAGAGGGTAATCAACGAGGCCGGGGCGCCTGGCCAGCAGGTTATCCTCATACCACAGCGGCACATACGGCAATTGCCGGTGCAGCCGCTCCTGTAGTTCATGATAAACAGCGGCCTGTGCGTCCAGGTCGTCCAGGGACTCGGCCCTGTCAATCAGCATATCAGTCACACGATCATTATAACGGCCACGATTGGCCCCGGCTGGCGGTGGTGATTCGCTGTGAAAAACATAGCGGTAGATATCCGGCAGTTTCAGGCCGACCCATGACAGGCTGTACATCTGGAATTGCCCGGCCTTAATATCGGCATAGAAAGTCCCCCAATCATAGCTGCGGATCTCGACATCGATGCCCACCTGACCAAGCTGGTACTGGATGATCGTCGCCAGCCGGATGCGTGCCGGATTATTCGATGTCTTGTAAACAATCGCCGGTCCGGCTTCGTCCCCGTAACCGGCCTGCCGCAGCAATTCCCGCGATCGTTCCGGATCATATTCATAACCATCCAGTTGGCGCGATGCCCGGCCCCAGTGATCCGGCGGCAGCAGACCGCCGGCGGGTCTTGCGGCGCCGCCCAGCACACTGTTCGATGATTTCCCGGCGATTGATGGCATGGGCAATGGCGGCACGTACCTTACGCTCTCCCACCACCGGGTCGTGCATGTTGAAACCGAGGTAACTGAAAATGGAACCGCGCCGGGCAACAACCTCGACCCCTTCACGGTCACGCATCCATTCCAGCAGTTCCTGCGGCAGATCACCCTGCGCGACATCGATTTCACCACGCATCAGCTTCAGTACACGCACGATTGGATCCTTCACTGTCACGATCTCAATCCGCTGTTCATCACGGATTCGCTCCAGCACCACACGCTCCTCCGAGGGCCAGCGCACAAAGCGCAGCGGACCGCTGCCCACCGGCCGCTGGCCGAAAGGATGAGCGGCCTCGAGCCTGTCGGCCGGCATGATGCCCAACGTCAGTCGCCCCGGGAACAATGGATCGGGACGGGCCAGGTGGAACACCAGTCGATCATCATCGATCACTTCGATACTGGAAATGACACTGAGCGAACCACGGTGGGGCGAGGCGGATTCGGGATCAAGCACCGAACGGTAGGAAGCGGCCACGTCCCTGGCTGTCAGTTCAGTATTGTCATGAAACCGGCGCCGCTCCTGCCGCAGAGTAAATATATATTTCAGCGGCCCGGCCTTGCTCCATTCGGCCAGGGCCGGTACCGGCCGATCATTTTCATTGAAATCCACCAGGCTGTCGTACAGGAGACGGCAGGTACGATAGGAGGCGGCATCGGTCGCGAAGCGCGGATCCAGGGTGACGGGCCCGGCGGCAATACCGAGGCGAATGGTGTCGCGATAGTCCGATGGGCCACAGCCGGCAAGCGTCAACAGTAACAGCCCGAGCAGAGATCGCCACAGCTTGTCTGACATTTACGACCTGTCAGCGCTGGAACAGGGCCAGTGATTCGACATGAGCGGTATGCGGAAACATATCAAGCACGCCGGCCGTGACCAGTTGAAAACCATGCGTATGTACCAGGATGCCGGCATCACGCGCGAGCGTAGCAGGATTACAGGAAACATAGGCAATTCGTTCCACGTCATTCCAGTTGAATTGACGGATTATATCAGCGGCACCACTACGTGGCGGATCCAGCAACACCTTATCATAACGCCGATACATGAAAGCGGCATCCAGCTCAGTGGCCGCGAGGTCAGCGATAAAAAACTCGGCATTATCAATATGGTTACGTATTGCATTATGGCGTGCCCGTTCTACCAGGGCGCTGTCGCCTTCGACGCCGGTGACTCGCCCTGCCCGTCGCGCCAGCGGCAGGGAAAAATTGCCCAGGCCACAGAATAAATCAAGAATGCGGTCGCTTTGTGCCGGCTGTAACCAGTTGATCACTGCAGCCACCAGTCCCCGGTTAATGGCCGGGTTTACCTGGGTAAAATCGACAGGAGCAAACTCGAATTCGATATCATGGGCAGGCAAACTGTAGGTGAGCATTGCCGGTGTAAACGAACTCAGACTGTGTATCGTATCGGGGCCGCCGGGTTGCAAAAAGAAACGCACTTCATGCGTGCGCTCAAACTGCTGTAGCAGTTCATGATCACCTGCAGTCATCGGTACGAGATGACGCAGAACCAGTGCTACACAGGACTCACCAACGGCGACCTCGATTTGCGGTACCTGGCGATAAACCGTCAGAGACGCGACAAGTTCGGACAGGGGTTCAATCAGTTCGCCGACTACTGGATGCAATACCTCGCAACGCTGCAGGTCAGCAATAAACGGGCTGCTGCGTTCACGAAAACCGACCAGTACTTTCTCTTTCTTGTGCGACAGTCTTGACGCCGAGCCTGGCCTTGTGACGGTAACCCCAGACCGGTGCCGTCATCGGCATGCGCTCCGCGGCCGGTATGACATTACCAAGCTGTTCTAGCTGCCGTATCAGTGTGGCCTGCTTATGCCGTATCTGTGCGCCGGCATCGAGATGCTGCAAGCGGCAACCCCCACAGACGCCAAAATGGCGGCATTTTGGCTGCACGACGTTCGCGGCTGGGATGGATAACACCAACCGTCTCGGCTTCATCGAAGCGTTTGCGCCGTTTCTGGTACCGCGCCCGCACGGTCTCCCCCGGTAAGGCCCCATCAATAAATGTGACCTTGCCGTCGATATGTGCAACCCCCCGGCCTTCAGGCGACAACGAATCCACGTAGGCCTCGAATATGGCGGCTGTCTTGATTTGCTGACGACGTGACACAGTCTTTCAGATTCCGTTTGGACCGTTAACGGGTTTCCTGCCGGACTGGCCAAACCCCGAGGAATTCATCCAGATGCGGTCTGGACTCGGCCTCCAGATAACGGCGCAGCGCCAGGCACTGGCTGTCATACCATTCACGGTTGCGGCGGCCGCGCAATAATTACATAACGCAGATATACCCGGTAAGTATTCAGCACATCAGTCTCGCAATAATTGCGTATGCCGGCAATATCATTATTCAGGTAACGATCCCAGACATCTCCGCCAGTCATATCCAGTTTACCCGGAAAGCCGAGCATCGCGGCAATTTCATGCAGCGGCGCCGCGGCCCGGCCCTCGTATCCCGACAATACATCCATCAAATCGGTATGTCGCTGATGAAAACGGTTCAGATAATTGTTCCATTTAAAAGTATTATCGTCTTCGCCGGTATCCCAGTAACGGGGCGCAGAGATTCCATGCAATAGCGCACGATAATGCAGAACCGGCAGATCAAAGCCACGGCCGTTCCATGTGACCAGTATCGGGATATACCGCTCTATACCATCAAAAAAACGTTCAACAATCTCCGCCTCACTGGAATGCACTTCACCGAGAGTCCACAGGCTCAGCTTGTCGGCAGTCCTGAGCAATACGGAAATGGCCACAACGCGTTGCAGGTGGTGACGGATGAAATCGCTCTGCCCACCGGTTTCCTGGCGCCGACGGCTGAACATCACCTCGGCCGCTTCGGCCTCGCTTAAACCCTCCAGGTTATACAGGCGGGCCGCAGACTCGATATCGGGAACAGTCTCAATATCAAAGACCAGAATATTCATGATTCAGAGATTACTTCTGTACCCACTCGCCCGACTGTTCCCGGTACCACCAACCGGACGGTGCATTGGCCACCCAGCGGCTGGCGAAAATGGCCTGGATATCCTGCTCCCACTCCGGGTGCCCGTTGGCTGTTGCGATCTCGCGGTACAAGGCTTCACGGTCCCTGTTTTCATCGGTCACGAGTTTCTTCACCGTATTGCGATCCTTGAGCGGTATAGCGGACTCATCACGAATGGTAATAAAGCCATTACGGTCCATACCGACGGCACCACTCTGATAAAACGGCTCCAGCTTGTCATGCCGGGCGGTCATGGCACGCTTGAGTTTGTTGATACCGGGCGTGGATATATTGATATCCGGTTGCTGTGCCTGGGCCGGTGTTATGAAGAAATTCAGTACAAGGGCCTGTATTCCGGCCTGATTATCCGGTTGTCGCAATGACTGCGGTTCAGGCGGCGTGCTTTCCTGCTCTGTTGGCGCTGCACCCTTGCCGGCTTCGCCATAAACATCACGAATAAAACGATCGGCCGCGCTTTCAGCCGCCGCCGCCGGGAAATAAACATTCACGGTGACGCAGGCCGCGAGCAACAATAGACTGGCAATAGTGGCGAAACGGCCTGATACTGACGATGTTGTCCTGTTCATAATCTTGCTCCTGTGCCGACAGCATGAATTGCTGTTTAGACCTGAAAATACCAGTATTTACACCCTGGCTTATTCGATTTTTACTTCGCCTTCGGCAATCTGTTCGAATCCCTTGATCAGTGCGTCCCAGGCGATGATGGAACCGGCCAGCTTCACTTCCACCCAGGGCGGTAACAGGCCTCCGCGTGTCAACAGATAATGACCTCCTTCATACGCCTCCACACCGCCCAGTTCACAGAAACCGTTCGCCAGACGGCAGCTCAGACCCAGTTCCCCATAGGAATATTCGTCAAAATAGGCCATGAAACCGCGGGACAGTGCGCCACGCAGGCCTCCACCAATCTGGCTCAGGTTGTTCAATGCCTTCTGACTGATGCGGTGCCTGGTACCTCTATCGTCCAGTGTGGAAAGTCTGGCATCAAAGGCCACCGGTTGCCAGTTCTCCAGCTTCAGGTCACGGATATAACCACCAAGTCTCCCGGTAATCTTACCAAATGCGAAGGTGCCGGTCAGTTGCTCCATATCAACGCCCTGAACGATCATATCAGCCGTCAGGACCGGCAGATTGCCAAACAAATCCCTGACATTCAGATCGTCGATCCTGACCCCGCCGTCAAACATGCGTACACGCAGTTCGCCGTCCATGCGGATATCGCCACGACTGTAAGTCAGGCCGCTGAATTCGCCATCCAGCGCACCGCCCAGCATTGGCCAGTCGAGCGCCTCGGTCAGGGAAGGCAGTGAGACCGCTTCGATGGCACCGGCCATATGTAATTCGAAATCGGGGGTGCCCACTTCCCGGAGATCGAGTTCCTCGATACGCAGTTTGCCGTCCATCAACGGTACATCCTGCCAGTGCGTTACCTCGATGTTCAGGTCGTTGCTGGCAAGTTCGATGGCGCCCGTACCGAGGCCGATACGGTAAATATCAATACTGTCCCAGCTGAGCCGGGATTCGTGCCGGCGCTGTTCCGTCATCTGGATATCTGTAGACAGCTCACTAACAGCGAAACGTGCGCTGTTATCGAGAATATCAGCCTTGTCGAGTTTCATGGACAATGCACTGATGACACCGTTGCTTATGCCAAGCTCGAAGGCTACACGCCCGCCGACAGTCAGATCATTATAGGGTGTGGATATCAGCCAGGGCTGCATGTAAACCGGATAGATATTCTCAAGCGCGGTTTCGTCTATACGCAGTGACAGACCTTCCAGACTGAAGACGGGCTCAAGTTGTATACGGCCGGCGAGATTCATCTGCATCACTGCGGGGTGGATATATTCCATGTCCTGGATGATGAGCGTGGAAGAGTTAATAGCGTAATTGAAAACCGCATCCAAAATGAGTGGCTCGCTGTTAATCGCGATATAAAAACCCGGCGGATTTTCCTGTTCGGGTAACGGCGGTACGATATAGAGTTCACCGCTGCCGACGGATAGCTTCAGCTCACCCTGCCAGTCATTGGCTTCTTTAACGAGATCAATAGATACTTTGCCGGACGCTGCCTGGACGACGCTCTCACCAGAATAACTCACATCCGCCAGTACAAGATCCGCCCTGACGGTATCTGTCGACCAGCCCATTGCATTTACCGAGCCACTGATCCGGCCTTCCAGTGTCTCCACCGGACCCGTAAGACCAGCCATGCTCAATAATGGTTGGGCCAATTCAAGATCGAGTCCGGTTATTTCTGTATCCAGTTGCCAGGCAGGTGCCGGACCCTGCAATACCATATCCACACGACCATCCATGATCTGCAAACGCGTCAGGGTCACAGACTGCAGCCCCGAAGTCAGATCGTAGCGAAAACCCAGTTGGCCGGATAGCCGGCCCAGCCTGTCATGCCTCAGCCGGGCTTTGCCTGCCGCGCAAACCAGCAGCGTCTTGCCCAGACTGACGTCACATTGTATCCGGATATTGGTGAACACTTGCTGTGCCAGCTGTAGTCGCTCGGCCGATACTGTTATCGGGGAGGAATCACCTTCACCCTGTGCCAGGTATATATGGACCTGTTCAGCATCAAGAAGGGCATGATCGAGTTTTTCGAACTGGAGATGCAGGAGTGATGACTCTGCCAGGGCCGGCAGGGAATTCAGCCACACCACCCCGGTTACTGCTGCCGCAAGCATTATACAAGGCAACCATTTCAGCGACAGGAGCCGGTGTTGATACAGGACTATAACTGGCAGAGTGAATGCACTCACCGCGGTTGCAGATGCCGTACACAATCGCGGCCCTTACCTGTTCCAGCATTCGGTTCAGCGCCGCCGTTTAAGGTAACCGATACCCGTCCGGGGATTTGCCCGGACAAAGCATGGCAGTGTACGTATACAATACACGGTAGACCGCTGCGCGTCTGCCCCGGATATCATGAACAGCTAGCTGCGCTACCAGTGTAGCGAAAGCCGCAGATAGCCATTGATTCCGTCACCCGGCAACCGCAAACCGGCCGGGACATCGCTGTTGATGACACGGTTGGTACCCGCCAGGTGGGGCCTGTATTGTTTATCAAGCATATTGTCCACGCCCGCGGTGAACGTGACACCCTGCGCGGGCAGCTCATACTGCCCATATAGGTTGAGCAGGCCGTAGCCGCCACTAATGCTTTCATCGTTGGTTGCTGATACACGGTCCTGTTCAGCGTAAAACTGGCTCTCCAGTGTTACTGACCAGGAGGCACGGCGATGGGTTAGGGCCAGAGTGGTATTCAGGGGCGCAATACGATACAGATCATCATCGATATCACGGCGCTCACCGCGCACATAGCTTACGATGCCGTCCAGAAACCAGCGCTCCGTCAGCTGCAGCACCCCATTCGGCGTCGAGGCCGTAAATACGGGCATCAACATTACTGAACTGCAACGGCGTCGGATCGCCAGCCATCGTACTCTGCATAACGACGGCAGCATTGGTGGCCGGCGTACCCTGGATGTAATCATCGATGTGCCGGTAGAACAGGCGCGGCGCGAAATACGCATAACCCGGACGCCAGTCGAAGCCAAGTTCAATCTCGTGAGTAACTTCCGGGTCCAGGCCGATATCACCGACATAATTATTGCCATCGGCCAGTCCGCCGGTGGACTGCAGCGGCAGCCACAGGTAGCGCTCCTGATAGGAAGGCGAGCGGGTCTTCCGTGCCACGCCAGCCAGCAGGCTGACATCATCATTCAACGCATAATTCAACCTGGCGGCCAGATCGAGGTTATCGTCGTTGCGGGCGCGATCGCTATTATTGAAACTGTCACGCAGAGTCTGCGCCGCCGGCATCATCTGCGCTGGCGTACCGTCGACCGTGCCGGCATCCATCTCCACCCGCGTATAGCGGGCACCGATTTCCAGCTGCAGTGATTCCGCCAGCGGGCCGGTCCATTCACCGAACACGCTATAAAGGTCACGGCTGACATCATTGAAATTATTGACGAAAAAAACTGAATTATCGGGATCGAAAATGTCGGCATCGTGATTGGCCAGCTTGCCGCCGGTGCCTATAACCAGATTACCCCCTGCCACCGGCATGTCGGCGTGCAGGCTGTATGAGCCGCCGTCACCGTCGGCCAGCGTAAACCGTCGCCTCATGGATTGACGGGATCACGCAACAGAAAATTGCTCATGCGATGTGCTACATCGTTATACAGACAGTTTTGCTTCAATGCCTATATCGCCCAGATTCGTTTTGTAACCGCCGCGAAAAATATCCGTATTGATAAATTCGATATCCATGGGCAGGGCCGCGGTACCGCTGGGTCCGGTTTCGTTACGCCGGTAATCGAATGAAAACTCATGACTGCCGGCACGAAAACCATAACCCAGGTCGTAAACATCACGCTCATGGCGGGATGCGCGTACCGTACCGCCGGGGAATGCCCGATCATTCCCGTATTCCCGTGTGGCAGCCGCATGCAGGCGGTGCGCGCTGTTGGATACCGAAGCGAGTCCGGTCAGTGAATAGCCGTCATCAACCGAATGCACACCGGCACTGGCATCGCCATGAAACTCGAACTGCTCTCCGGCTGTGAAGCGGCTGAGCCGGGACCGGGCGTTTATGGTACCGCCGAAGGTCTCGATGCCGGAGCTTACCGGTGCTATACCGCGATAGACTTCAAGGCTTTCCAGGCGTTGCCGCGGTATATAACTTAATGGCGTATCCATGGCATTCGGCCCGCCGGAAACAAGGCTGGCGCCGTCCACCAGCACATTCACGCGATCACCGAACATGCCCCGATACTGGGCGATACCCGTCAACGGGCCATTGTTATTCACACCGGCACCGGGAACCCGTCTCAGTATTGCGGCGGTATCCGGCGCCGTATCGGCCAGTGTCCCGGCGTCGATACGGTAGCGATCACTGTGTTTTGTCCTGCTGGCGGCCACATCCATCGGATCCAGCTGCTCAACATGGTCTGCGTACGCGACCCCCGGCATGAGGATGGCCGTTACCATAAAGGGAATAATCAAACGAAACATCGGTTACCCGCGGTCCTGTGGATTGTCATGCCGCCCGGCTGGCGGCCCCGAGGCACCCTATGTTATGAAAAGCGATTGGCTGACGGAATGTGACAGAATGCCGCAGCTTCCGGCCGGCGTTATCCCGGAAAAACGTTGCTCGAGAGATACCTGTCGCCACGATCGCAAACGACGGCCACAATTACCGCGTTTTCCACTTCCGCCGACAATTGCAGTGCCGACCACAGTGTGCCACCGGAAGAGATGCCGGCAAAAATGCCTTCCTGTCGCGCCAGTTCACGGGTGGTCTCTTCGGCCTCTTCCTGGCCGACATCAATAATACGATCGACCCGCGCACGATCATAAATCCTCGGCGTATAGGCCTCGGGCCAGCGACGGATACCGGCAATACTGGCACCGTCCTTGGGCTGAACACCGACGATCTGGATACCGGGATTCTGCTCTTTCAGGTACCGCGACACGCCCATGATCGTGCCGGTCGTACCCATGGAACTGACAAAGTGAGTGACTGTACCGCGGGTATCACGCCATATCTCCGGGCCGGTGCCCTCGTAATGCGCGCGCGGGTTGTCGGGATTGGCAAACTGATTCAGCACCAGCCCCTCGCCCTCGGCACCCATTTCATCGGCCAGGTCACGGGCCTCCTCCATGCCGCCCTGCTCTGACACCAGGATCAGTTCGGCACCATATGCCTTCATGGCCGCACGCCGTTCCATGCTCAGGTGCTCGGGCATGATGAGAACCAGCCGGTAACCGCGCATGGCCGCGACCATGGCCAGTGCAATACCCGTATTGCCGCTGGTAGCCTCGATCAGCGTGTCCCCCGGCCTGATATCGCCGCGCTCCTCGGCGTGGCTGATCATGCTGAGCGCCGGGCGATCCTTGACCGAACCCGCCGGGTTGTTGCCTTCCAGCTTGCCCAGCATCACATTCGAAGTGTTCCCCGGCATCCGCTGCAGGCGTACCAGCGGCGTATTACCGACACAACTTTCAAGGGTAGGGAATTCTGGCATGGTCATGGTTTACCGGATATTAGGCGAGAACATTAAGCTGCCAGATTCTGCCAGATTCCGGCAGATGAAACGAGTACTGACGGAACCTGCATCGGCCGACAGTCCATCAGACTCTACCGGCCACGGCCATGTTCCCGGTACGGCAGCAGAACAACAGAAGTATCTCTCGTGATTTTCTCCGGCCCGAATGAGCGATGATCAAACAAGGATCGTGCCTCTATCAATACACCATCATCGCGGATTTCCCTGACCGTAAATTCCACACGGCCATGGTGATCGCGCTGAAAGAATCTGTCGCCCTCGGCAAGTACGAACGATCTCTTCCACTGATGGCGGTCCGGATCATATTTGGCGATATTGCCATCCTCTGCAACCTCAAAATGTACACGATCACCCTGGCGGATCAGCGCAGTGAGCTGACGATCAAAAAAACGCTGGAAAGATTCTTCATGCTGTCCTTCTGTTTCAACAATCTCCGGCGCTTCCTCTGCGCCGGCATTCATGGATATCATTAACGCGAGAAAACACTGTAGCAACGATATACGGCCCGACATAATCTCTATTCAGACTGCCCGGGGATGATATCGACAACCAGTGCCTTGACGACTGTACCGGATTTATTCTCCCACCAGTGCGCAACGCCGGTTTTTTCCATGGCGACGTCTCCCGCCCTGCGGACAAGCGGTTCCGGGTGATCGTTGCGATGCTCGATGAGTTCACCTTCGAGAATATAAGCGAAACCCGGACGCTGCTGATGCCGGTGGACGGCAATAACACCACCGGGTTCGATTGTGATCCGCCGGGCACGAAACTGCCGTCCCTTCATGGCGGGAAACTCCTCGGCCAGATCAAGCCCGCCGAGCTTTTCCACTGAGGCCACGCCCCTGGTTTCACCGGGGCCCTCGAGGCCCAGCTCTTTCGCGGTGGTATACTCGCTTTGTGGTACCACCTCATCGTCACCATGACTGCCATGGGCTGAAACCATAAGCGGGGATAAGATCAGGCTGATAAAGATAATAATGCCTGCTGTGTTCCGACCTATATACATATTCGCCTCTGTGTTTGTGTCCTGACGTTCCTATTCAGCGCGCTGCATATATCAGGGCACCGCCCGCCAGCCTGTCAATCACCTCATCGCGATCGGACGCCGAAAAAACCATGCAGCCATGGCTGCGGCCCGGCATGCCATAGGTATTGAGGAATTGCCGTTCCATATAATGATTGGCATGTATAACGATATTGCGATCCCCGGCGCTGGCGTTTGTAGCCGACAGCCCTTCCAGCCGCAATGACATACCATGACCATCCTGTTCACTCATATAGACATCCCCGGTGCGAAACAGGCCCACCGAACTCTTGTGACTGCCTTCGCCGTCACCGAACATCTCGGCAAAACCAGTGTGGTCGGGATCGGATCCCTTGCCATGGGCAACGCGGTAAACGGCGACTATCTCCCGTTTCTCGGGATCAATAATATAAAAACGCGGCTCCCAGGATGGCTGGCGATAATTCAACAGCGCTATAAAACGGCTGTTGCCCAGCGCATGTTTGTCCTGCTGGTGCTGTGACAACAGAGGCCGCAGTAATTCCTCCGGCACCTCTGTGGCATTGCCGGGAGCCCCTGTCGCAATCACCTGACTGCCGATCAACATCAATACCAGGCCGACAGCCACTGACAGAATCCTCTCCATACCGATCTCCCCTGTCCTACGCCTGTCCTGCCCGACGCCGGTTCCACGCTACAAACATCAGGCAACCAGGGTTTTTGCCAGTATCAGTGCATCCTCGCGGCCCTGTGCAGATGGATAGTAACCACGGCGCACGCCAACCCGGTTGAATCCCATGCTCTCGTACAGGTGGATGGCGGATTGATTGGTGGGACGTACTTCCAGAAAGGCGGTATCGGCCCGGTATTCCCCCGCCAGATCAAGCAGATGCTCCATCATGAAGCGCCCCAGCCCTGTATTCTGCAACAATGGCCGCACACAGACATTCAGGATATGACATTCGCCGGCACCTACCGTCATGATGCCGTAACTGTCGACAGGATTATGCTGTCCAAGCACCCAGCAGCTGTATCCGACCCGCAGGCAGTCATGGAAAATGCCCGGTGTCCATGGAAAATCATAGGCGCTGTGTTCGATTTCGATTATCGCCTCGACATCGATTTCGCGCATTGGGCGAAGCCGGGGGCTCGGTTTCAGTACGGCGCTCATGATGCATGCTGCTCCTGCTGTTGCCTGGCCTCATCATAAACCTGTTTCGCCAGTAACAGATCCTGCCATGCCTTGCGCTTGTCCTGCGGGGACCGCAGCAGATAGGCCGGATGGTAGGTCACCACCAGCGGTACACGCCCCATATTCGATGAGACGGGGTATTCCAGCCGCTGGCCGCGCAGCCGGCTTATGGGGGTATCCACCTTGAGCAGGTTCTGGGCGGCGACCCGGCCGACGGCGAGGATGATTTTTGGCTTGATGAGGGCGATTTGCCGCTTCAGGTAGGGTTCGCAGGCGGCAACCTCATCCGGACGCGGATCACGGTTTTTCGGCGGCCGGCTTTTCAGAATATTGGCGATATAGACATCTTCGCGCGCAAACCCCATGGCCTCGAGCATGGCATTCAGCAGCCTGCCGGCACGGCCGACAAACGGCTCGCCCTGTCGATCCTCGTCCCGGCCCGGCGCCTCACCAATGATCATCCACTCTGCCCTGCGGTTGCCGACCCCGAATACCGCCTGCGTACGGGTTTTGTGCAATTCGCAGCGGGTGCAGTTCGCCACCTCCTGTTCCAGCTGCGCCCAGGCCTCACTTTCTTCGGCGGTAATAACCGGACCGGCAACCGCCCCAGGTTCATCAACGGCATCACGCAGACGCCACACCGGTATGCCCAGCGCTCGCAGGTACTGCCGCTTGCGCCGGGGCTCCATCGATGCCGCCTGACTCATACCTGGCTGGCCGTCTGCGGGTGCATGCGCCCGCTATTCTGCAGTGCCTTGTTCAGGGCGTTGATATAGGCCTTGGCCGAGGCGATCACGATATCGGTATCAGCCCCCTGGCCGTTGACGATGCGGCCGCTCTTGTCGACGCGCACCGTGACCTCACCCTGCCAGTCGGTACCGGTGGTGATGTTGTTCACCGAGTACAAGCTGCAGATCGCAGCCGCTGTTGATAATGGCCTCGATCGCCTTGAACGTGGCATCGACCTGTCCATCGCCCTCGGCCGTGGCCTCCTGTTCATTGCCGTCCACCGACAGCGTGACATGGGCGACCGGAGTTTCGCCGGTTTCGGAACATACGCGCATGCCGACCAGCTTGAAGCGTTCCTTGACCGAGTCATGAATCACTTCCGAGACCAGGGCCTGCAGGTCCTCGTCATAGATCTCGTGTTTCTTGTCGGCGAGATCCTTGAAGCGGCTGAAGGCTGAATTCAACTCTTCCTCGCGCGCGAACTCGATGCCGAGTTCCTTCAGACGCGCCTTGAAGGCATTGCCGGCCGGAATGCTTGCCGAGCACCATGCGGTTAGTATTCCAGCCGACGTCCTCGGCCTGCATGATCTCGTAGGTCTCGCGGTTCTTGAGCACGCCGTCCTGATGAATGCCGGACTCATGCGCAAAGGCATTGGCACCGACGATGGCCTTGTTCGGCTGTACGACAAAACCGGTAATGGTCGACACCAGGCGGGAACAATCGACAATCTCGCGGGTATCGAGGTCAACATTGCAGGGGAACATATCCTGGCGCGTGCGCACGCTCATGGCGATCTCTTCCAGCGCGGCATTACCGGCACGTTCGCCGAGGCCGTTGATCGTGCATTCAACCTGACGCGCGCCATTCAGAACGGCGGACAGCGAATTGGCGACGGCAAGACCGAGATCGTTGTGACAATGCACGGAAAACACCGCCTTGTCAGCATTCGGTATGCTCTCGCGCAGGCGCCGGATCAGATCGCCGAACTGGCTGGGCAGATATGTAACCAACCGTATCCGGGATATTGATCGTATTGGCGCCGGCATCAATAGCCACCTCGATGATCCGGCAGAGGAAATCGAATTCGGAACGCCCGGCATCCTCGGCCGAGAACTCGACATTATCGGTATACTGGCGGGCCCGTTTTACCGCACGGATGGCCTGCTCGACGACCTGATCCGGTTCCATGCGCAGTTTCGTCTGCATGTGTATCGGCGATGTAGCGATGAACGTATGAATACGCGCCGACTCGGCGGGTTTCAGGGCGTCGGCCGCGGTGTCGATATCGTTATCCAGGGCGCGGGCGAGACCGCAGACCGTACTTTCCTTAACGACTTCGGCAACGGCCCGTACCGCCTCGGCATCGCCGGGACTGGCGGCCGGAAAACCGGCCTCGATCACGTCGACGCGCATGCGCTCCAGGGCCTTGGCTATGCGCACCTTTTCCTCTTTGGTCATCGATGCGCCAGGGCTCTGCTCACCATCGCGAAGCGTTGTATCGAATATGTAAAGTTTGTCTTTTGCGCTCATTTCTGTGCTTCCTGCCTGTGCCGGAGTGTAGACAGATGACTCCGGGGCGACAACTGTGAATCAATGGTGTGCCTGGCCGGGTTAACGGCCGGACGGACTATACGGAAATGTGGTGTGAGAATATCTGCCCTAGCAGGGCAGCAGCAGGCCGAGCAGCAGCGCGGGACCGGCAGTGCGGCCCTGGAGGGAAAGCTTGTGTGCGCTTTGCTGCATCATGATATTGACAATATAGGATGCTGGCCGGTTTATTTCAAGACCCGGTCTAAACCACCCGACCGATTTATCCGATCGGGTGTTGCGAGGTCCCGCCAGGGACCGCGGCAACCTCGCTCATCCAGGCACCGATTCTTCCCGGACTTAACCGGCTGATTCGACATTGCCCGGCAGGGTGTTGCGAGGCCCCGCAGGTACTATGGAATCCCGCGATTCAGGGATCGGCCTTGTCAGCCGGCCGGTCATTGCCGGATTCACTTGCCGGCTGACGGTCGTCAGTACTGATGCCGGCGCGGCGGGCCCGGTGCTGGCGCAGCTGCATCAAGGTCAGGACCGGCCCGGATACCGCATATAGCAGCAGAATACCGAACAGCACCAGCGGCGGTTCAATCGAGATAAACACGAATACCAGCACGATGACGAGAATGGTCATGAACGGTACCTTGCCGCGCAGATCGAGTTCCTTGAAACTGTGGTAGCGGACGTTGCTCACCATGAGGATGCCGGCGGCCACGGTCAAAAACAGTGTGAACCCTTGGGTAACGATAAAAATATCGAATGCATAACGCTCGGCCAGCCACACCAGTGCGGCAATCAAACCCGCTGCGGCCGGTGACGGCAGACCCTGGAAATAGCGCTTGTCGGCGCTGCCGACCTGGGTATTGAACCGGGCCAGGCGTAACGCCGCAGCCGCCGCATAAATAAACGCCGCCAGCCAGCCGGCCTTGCCCATGGAGGCCAGCGACCATTCATACATCACAAGGGCCGGCGTCAGGCCGAATGACACCATGTCGGAGAGACTGTCGTACTGGGCGCCGAAATTGCTCTCGGTACTGGTCATCCGGGCAATGCGACCGTCCATGCCGTCGAGGATGATCGCCACGAAGATGGCCACCGCCGCCGCTTCAAACCTCTGACTGCTGGCGGCGACAATCGCGTAAAAACCGGCAAACAGGGCGGCCGTCGTAAACAGATTGGGCAAAAGATATATGCCGCGTCCGCGGTTCATACAGTCTCCGGCCGTATAGGGGCAATAATGGTCATCGCGGCTGCATTGTCGCGTGCGCTGTGTAAGCTTGCAAACTGGATCGTAAATGGATAGTGGCTCAGTTCTGAAATCTGCGCACTCCAGGCTGTCATTTCGAAGGAACGAAGTGACGAGAAATTCGCCGCAGGCGTCTTTCCCTGCGGTCGAGACAGGGATTTCTCGCTGGCGCTCGAAATGACAAACTGCGTCAGGGTCCGTAATGTTGTCGGTGAATCAGGAACTGAATGATGCGAAAGGAGGGAATCAGGCGTTGGCGGCGGGAACGGTATCTACATCAATATGGGTGCCGTTACGGTGTACCAGCTTGCCCATCAGCATGGAACCGCCAACAATGCGCTGGCCGGATTCCACATCGAGACGAAGTTGTTGCGGCAGCCACAGGTCCACTTCTCCACCGAGGTAGAGATAACCACAGCGCTGTCCCTGCCCCAGGCGTTCACCGCTCTGGACATAAATGCAAGCGCGCTTCGGCAACCAGCTCATACGGATCGAGACCACAATGTCATCGCCCTCATCGGTCCGGATCCAGAAGGCGTACTGGCGGATTCCGGGGTTCTCGTGATCGCGGCCGGAGCGCTGATCCATGATCCTGCCTTCGATAGGACAGCGCAGTGAATAGATATCGAGGGGCGACATGCGCAGGCGGATATGTGTCGCAGGGCGGTCCAGCCAATTGTCGTGAACATGATCGATGGAAACAACACGGCCGTGAATCGGACTGACCAGTCCCGCCGGCACCGACGGTATTACCCGCATCGGGTCCCGGAACAATACCAGCAGCACGGCAAACAGACCCAGAATGACAAAACCTGCCGTCAGGCTGTACAGCTTCAATAACAGTGCCAGGGCCACGATCAAAATCAGCAACGGCCAGCCTTCGCGGGCGATAATTGGATAACTGTTACTCGGGCATCGCTAAACATCAAACATCCGGCCGTTTGCTGGGTGAATTATAAATGCACAACGCCCGCCACCGACGCGATCGGGCGTTTTGAAAGCATGCGGTGTCCATGGCTGTACAACTACCATATTGGACCGGTTCGGGACTGCTTAGTTTTTCTGCTGGTCGACCAGCTTGTTCTTGCCTATCCAGGGCATCATGCCACGCAGCTTCTCCCCCACCTGTTCGATCTGGTGCTCGCTGCTGAGACGGCGCATGGCCTTCATCCGGGCCGTACCACTTTGATTCTCCAGAATGAATTCCTTGGCAAATTCACCGGTCTGGATTTCCCCGAGTATGTCCTTCATGGCCTGGCGCGATTGCTCGTTGATGACGCGCGGACCGCGGGTAAAGTCGCCGTACTCGGCCGTATTCGAAATCGAGTAGCGCATGTTGGCGATGCCGCCCTCATAAATCAAGTCCACAATCAGCTTTACCTCGTGCAGGCACTCGAAATAGGCCATTTCCGGGGCATAGCCGGCCTCCACCAGGGTCTCGAAACCGTTCTGGATCAGGGCGGTCAGGCCACCGCAGAGCACGGTCTGCTCGCCGAACAGGTCGGTTTCGGTCTCTTCGCGGAAACTGGTCTCGATAACGCCGGCACGTCCACCGCCGTTGGCGGAGGCATAGGACAGCGCTATCTCCTTGGCCTGGCCGGAGGCATCCCGGTAAACCGCAATCAGTGACGGCACGCCGCCGCCCTGGGTATAGGTGGAGCGTACCAGGTGGCCCGGCCCCTTGGGCGCAATCATGATGACGTCCAGATCGGCGCGCGGCACGATCTGCTGGAAATGGATATTAAAGCCGTGGGCGAAAGCCAGGACGGCACCCTTCTTCATATTGGGCTCGATCTGGCCGGCATACAGGCCGCCTGGTGCTCGTCCGGGGCCAGCACCATAACCACATCGGCGCCCTTGACCGCCTCCTCTATGGATTTGACCGACAAACCCGCGGCCTCGGCCTTTTTCGCCGAACCGGAACCGGCCCGCAGTCCGACAACGACATCGACGCCGGATTCCTTCAGGTTGTTGGCATGAGCATGGCCCTGTGAGCCATAACCTATGATGGCGACCTTTTTGCCCTGAATGAGGGAAGATCTGGCAGTCCTTATCGTAATAAATATTCAGTGACATGATTGTTTGCCTTCAAAAAGTAGTTTATTGGTTAATTGGTTGAATGGTTAATTGGTCATGTTCATAAACTGACTAATTAACCAATTCACTAGTTAACAAGTTAACCAGTCAACCAGTTAACTAAATCCCAATCGCCCGGTCCCCACGCCCGATACCGGACACCCCGGAGCGCACGACTTCCAGGATCATCCTCTTGTCCATCGCCTCGATGAACGCGTTCAGCTTTTCGCCGGTACCGGTCAGCTCGATGGTATAGCTGTTTCTCGGTCACATCAATAATACGGCCACGAAAAATATCCACGAGTCGCTTGACCTCCTCGCGTGCCGCCCCCTTGGCCTGGGTCTTGATCAGCATGAGTTCACGTTCAATGTGACGCGCCTCGCTGAGATCGACGACCTTGATTACGTCAACAAGCTTGTTCAGCTGCTTGATGATCTGTTCGACGATTTCATCGGAGCCGATGGTGACCAGCGTCATGCGCGAAATGCTCGGATCCTCGGTCGGCGCCACGGTCAGCGATTCGATATTAAAGGCCCGGGCAGAGAACAGGCCGGAAACGCGCGACAGCGCGCCGGCTTCGTTTTCCAGAAGCAGAGAGAGAATGTGCCGCATGATCAGGCGAGTTCCCGGTCGGTCGAGCTCTGCTCGGGTGACAGATGCATTTCATGCTGACCCTTGCCGGCGGCAATCATCGGATACACGTTCTCGGTCTGGTCGGTAATGAAATCCATCATGACCAGCCGATCCTTCATGCCGATGGCCTCCTTCAGTGTCGATGCGACATCCCCGCTCTTTTCAATCCGCATGCCGATATGCCCAAAGGCCTCCGCCAGCTTGACGAAATCCGGCAGGGCATCCATGTAGGAATGTGAATAGCGGCCGGCATAAAAGAACTCCTGCCACTGCCGCACCATGCCCATGTAACGGTTGTTCAGGTTGATGATCTTGATGGGCAGATCGTACTGCAGACAGGTCGACAGCTCCTGGATGCACATCACCAGGCTGGCCTCGCCGGTCACGCAGGCGACGACATGATCCGGGAACGCGAGCTGCACGCCCATCGCCGCCGGCATGCCGAAACCCATCGTGCCAAGGCCGCCGGAGTTGATCCAGCGACGCGGCTTGTCGAATTTGTAATACTGCGCCGCCCACATCTGGTGCTGACCGACATCGGAAGTCACATAGGCGTCCCCTTTGGTGATCTTCCACAGTTCCTCGATCACATGCTGGGGCTTGATAATGTCACTCGCACGGTTGTAGCGCAGACAATCGAGTTTCTGCCACTCGGCAATCTGCTGCCACCAGTCCTTCAGCGCCGCCGGCTCCGGCTTGCGCTTATCCTGTTTCAGCACCGAAAGCAGATCCGTCAGCACGCTTTTCACATCACCGACGATCGGCACATCGACCGGCACGTTCTTGGAGATCGAGGCCGGGTCGATATCGATATGAATGATCTTCGCTTCCGGGCAGAATTTCTCCAGATCGCCGGTGACACGGTCGTCAAAACGCGCGCCGATAGCGACCAGCACATCGCAGTGATGCATGGCCATGTTGGCCTCGTAGGTACCGTGCATGCCGAGCATGCCGACGAACTGCTTGTCGGTAGCCGGATAGGCGCCCAGGCCCATGAGCGTGTTCGTGATCGGATAGCCGAGCATCTGCGTCATCTCGGTCAGCTCCGCTGTCGGCATTCGACAGCACCACCCCGCCACCGCTGTAGATCATCGGCCGACGTGCCGACAGGATGAGATCCACGGCCTTACGGATCTGACCGGGATGCCCGCGGGTGACCGGCTTGTAGGAACGCATCTCGACCGATTCGGGATACTCGTATTCACAGACATCGGCGGTGACGTCTTCGGGATGTCGACCAGCACCGGACCCGGGCGGCCGCTCATGGCGACATGAAAGGCCTTCTTGACCGTACCGGCGAGGTCCTTGACGTCACGCACCAGGAAATTGTGTTTCACACACGGCCGCGTGATACCGATAGCATCGACCTCCTGGAAGGCGTCGTTGCCGATCAGGTGCGTCGGCACCTGGCCGGAGAACACGACCAGGGGGATGGAGTCCATGTAGGCGGTGGCGATACCGGTCACCGTGTTGGTCACACCGGGGCCGGATGTCACCAGCACAACGCCGGGCTTGCCGGTGGCGCGTGCATAGCCGTCGGCGGCATGGGTCGCGCCCTGCTCGTGGCGAACAAGGATGTGCTGGACGGCGTCCTGCTTGAACAGTTCGTCGTAGATGTGGAGGACGGCGCCGCCGGGGTAACCGAAGACGTATTCGACACCTTCGTCCTTGAGGGCGCGCACGAAGATTTCCGCGCCGCGGAGCTGCTCTTTTTCGGATGTGTCTGTCACTGGACCTGCCTCAACTAAAACATGTTTGGTTATAGTGATGTCAGTTTCCCGGCCGGGCCCGGGTAAGGCCGTGGGGAAGCGGGGAACAGTACTGCGATTCCCCGGGGAGGTCAAGCAACCGGGGACGCCCAGGGCTTACCCTGACAGGCGTTAGCGTTTATAGTGGCGCGCTTGGCCGGCGGTCTCCCGCAGCCGATATCAAACTGACAGAAAAACCATAATTTCCGGCATCATGCGTACATCCACATACCTGCTTGTCACCCTGCGCGAGGCGCCCGCCGACGCCGAGATCATTTCCCACCAGCTGATGCTGCGGACCGGCATGATCCGCAAGCTGGCCGCCGGCATTTACAGCTGGCTGCCGCTGGGATTGCGCGTCCTGCGCAAGGTCGAGGCCATCGTGCGCGAGGAAATGGATGCCGCCGGCGCACAGGAACTGTTGATGCCGGCCGTACAGCCAGCCGAGCTGTGGCAGGAATCCGAACGCTGGGACAAATACGGACCGGAACTGCTGCGGCTCAAGGACCGGCATGAACGCGAGTTCTGTTTCGGGCCGACGCACGAGGAAATCATCACCGACCTGGTCCGGCGCGAGATCCGCAGCTATAAGCAGCTACCCGCCAACCTGTACCAGATCCAGACCAAGTTCCGCGACGAGATCCGGCCGCGGTTCGGCATCATGCGCGCGCGCGAATTCCTGATGAAGGATGCCTATTCGTTTCACCTGACCGACGAATGCCTGCAGAACACCTATCGGCAGATGTATGACACCTACACCCGCATCTTCGAGCGCCTGGGGCTCGAATTCCGCGCCGTGGCCGCCGACACCGGTGCCATCGGCGGCAGGATGTCCCACGAATTCCACGTGCTCGCCGCCTCCGGCGAGGATGCCATCGCCTTCAGCGACGGCAGTGACTATGCCGCCAATGTCGAACTGGCCGCGGCCGCGCCGCCGGCCACCGAACGCCCCACAGCCAGCGAAGACATGCGTCTGGTCGATACGCCCAATGCGCGCACCATTGCCGACCTCGTCAATGATTACGGCTTAGCCATTGAAAAAACCATCAAGACCCTCGTGGTCAAGGGCAATGATGGCAGGCTGATTGCATTGCTGGTCCGCGGCGACCATGAACTGAACGCGGTCAAGGCGGCCAAGCTGCCGCAGGTGGCCGAACCGTTCACGTTTGCCACGGAGGCCGAAATCCTTGCCGCGATCGGTGCCGGTCCGGGTTCGCTCGGGCCGGTCAAGCTGCCCATCCCATGCATTGCCGATCATGCCGTGGCACTGATGTCGGATTTCGGTGCCGGTGCCAATACCGACGGCAAGCATTATTTCGGTATCAACTGGAGCCGTGACGCCGAGCTACCCGAAGTCGCCGATCTGCGCAACGTCGTCGAAGGGGACCTCAGTCCGGATGGCAAGGGCAAACTGGTCATTCGCCGCGGCATCGAGGTCGGCCATATCTTCCAGCTCGGCACCAGGTACAGCGAGGCGATGAAAGCCACCTGTCTCAATGAAAACGGCGAGGCCACCACCCTGACCATGGGCTGTTACGGCATTGGCGTGTCCCGGCTCGTGGCCGCGGCGATTGAACAGAATCATGATGACCGCGGCATCATCTGGCCGACTGCCATCGCGCCCTTCGAACTGGGATTGATCCCGATCAACATGCACAAGTCACAGCGCTTGCATGAAGCCGTGGAACGGCTTTATGACGATCTTCGCGCTGCCGGCATCGATGTATTGCTCGATGATCGCCGCGAGCGCCCCGGCGTCATGTTCGCGGATATGGAATTGATCGGCATACCACAGCGGATCGTCTTCAGCGAAAAAGGGCTTGATGCCGGTATGCTGGAATAGCGCGCCGGACCGAAACCGAAAGTAAGCAGATACCGCTGGATGGAGCAATCGACTTCATTCGCCAGCAACTGGAACAATAAGTTATCAGTCCGCGAATGAACGCGCATACAAAAACAGCGCAAAGCGCACTTTGTCCCTTCTCCCTCTGGGAGAAGGAAGGATGAGGGTTCAAAGCGCGAATGTTTTCTGCCGTCATTACCGCGAAAGCGGTAATCCAGTAAACAATTAATCTCCTTAAATAACAGTATTCCCGTCGCATCGTGCTAAAGGCTGAAGATAATTCGCACAGCAAGCTGCGCTCCTACCGCTTGTCGAGATACTATATTTAGCGGAATGACCGGAGATTGATCTCTGTCATTCCGAACGCATGTGAGGAATCTTTTATTCGCGTTGATTTGCGTTCATTCGCGGACCGATCAATAATACGAGATACGCTTCACGAGTGACGAGATACGATCACCATGCGCGTTCATTTGCGGATCATCCCGATTGATTCACAGTTCATCTCGTAGCCGGTGCCGGAGCGCGCTTTGCCGGGCAGGCTAACTATGCAAATGAAACACCTTGTTCATGACCTGCCACTGACCGTCGGTCTTTAGCAACGTGAACATGTCGGTAAAGCGATATCCAAGCCAGTTATCGGTTTCCAGCCTGACGGTCGCGATGCTTTCCACAATCTCGATCTTGGTGATCTCGGCCCTTAACTCCGGCGACGGATCATTCTTGTCATTCCAGTCAAACAGACCCTGTATCGGACCGGCGAAAAGATCGGCTCCCACATAACCGAATATCGTCGCATCCTTGTGAAAGGCCGGCTTCATGTCATCGCCGCGGGCCGACTTTGCGCCATCTATGTAATGCTGGATGCACTGGCGGATTGCTTCGTACTCATTCAGTTCCGACGTGTTGCTCATGATGATTCATCTCCGCGTATATGTAAGGCTTTCGGTTCAGACTGAACCGATGTTGGCCGGCGTTCGCTCGACGCGAAAGTCATTGTACTCCCGGTAAGTGACAGGTTCGCAATCGAGTTTCAGGACGTGTGCCTGTGGCGGTCCTTTCTTGAGCCAGGTGCGCAGCTCTTCCAGGGCGACCGTGGGGCCGAAGGCCTGTACTTCGACCCGGCTGTCGGCCAGGTTGCGCACCCAGCCGGTCAGCCCCAGCCTGGCAGCCTGGGCCTGGGTCTCGGCGCGGAAACACACGCCCTGAACCCGGCCACTGACCAGGCAGTGCAATCCCCCGATGCCGTGCTCTCCCACAATCTCCTCCTTCCGGGACGGTTGAACAATATGGATTATGCCCGTGGTTTCAGGCCCGGGTATTGAATTATCCGGGTAAAGCTAGGATAACATAGGGGGAAAGCCGCCTCGGCGCGCCGGCCCTCTGCCGGTATCCGTGCCTGTCGGGCGGCTGACAGCCGGCCCGCATGGCAGGGGGGCCATGCCGACAAAGACCGGTCAAGACAAATCCGCCCCGCGGATACACCTATGAGCCTTGCACAAGGCAAGCTGCCGTTACGCAAAGACGGCCAGATAGAAACCCGGCCGCTCCACGTCGAGGAGTGGCTGGAAACGCTGCCTTATGCCGATTTTCAGCGCACCGCTCAGCTGCTGCACGAGGCCATGGCGGCCACCAATACAGTGGCAGTAAAAGCCAGTGCCCGTGAAGAACTGCACGGGCTTTACGATCAGCCCTATCGCTATTACCTGCAGTCGCAAATCAAAGCCGGGGCCCAGCATACGCTTGCCAGCATGGAATCCATGCAGCAGCAACTGCAACTGATGAAGCTGCTGGCCGCTGATCTGGCGTACATGTCACAGCTGATAGTCAATGACGCCGGCAAAAGCAAATCCCTGTGGGGCAAAAAGCCACCCGTCACGGCGGTGCAACAGGCGCTGGCGTATCTGTCGCAGGCACTGATATTCAATTTTCTCGAATACGGCCCCACACCGCGCAATGTCTGGAAGCAATTGCACAGCCTTTACCGCTTTGCCGAATCGATCGACAAGCACCATATAGCGATATCCACGGCCGGGGGCGGCCGTACAAGTGTCGCCCATACTTACTGCCGGATTGTCCTTACCGAACTCGTTGATCCCTATCATTTGCCGTTCGGTGCCATCTGGGAAATTTACGAACAGGTCGACAGCTGGCTTGATAACATTGAACTATTGCCATACAAAAACCACGATGCAACAGCAGGACTCTTTGTCATCGATCTGAACAGCGACAGCCCTGCCACGGCCTATGATCGCTTTGATGCCAATAGTGCCGGTGACAGTCACCGGCTACTGGATGCCGGTACGCTTCACAGGCGTGCACAGCAGGCGCTCGATCGGATTCTGCACGGTGGCCGGGCTGATGGACTGGAGATCTCGGATACTTACCGGCGCCTGTTGCTCGCCCAGATGAGCCGGGCCTGGCACTTGCCTCCAAAACGCTATTTCCCACGCTCCCGGGTCAACGGCGAACTGCCGGTCATATGCGGCCTGAAACCAACACATTTCCACATGAATGGCGGCCGTGATTTCCTGGAAAACTTTTCTGGTTCCGAACCGGGGGGCGTGGAAGGACTGGAAGTCGATGACGGGCCTGCGGTTAACGTCAGCCAGACGGGCAGCCATTACACCCTGGAGCAGTGGAACATGATTAATAAAAGCAGTGGCGGCTGTGCGCTCAGCAGACAGCAACGGCCACTCTATACCGTGCGGGTCGGCGACATGATCGGGCTCAGGCTTGACGAAGACGGTGATGACCGCAACTGGCAGCTTGGCATTATCCGCTGGCTGATGATCGACGGTAGCGGACATTACCGAGTAGGTGTCAAGACACTGGGCACGGAAAGCAAACCGGTTGCGCTGCGCATTAACGGAAGCAGCGGCGAACCGCTACGGGGCTTTCTTGTTAACAATAATGGCGAAATCTCGGTTGTAACCGCGCGCGATGTGCTCGGCCCCGAACAGACTATCGAGGTACTTACCCCTGCAGGGAACGAAACCCTGCAGACCGTGCAACTAATCGAGGAAATGGCAGGCTCTGAGCAGTTCAGCGTGTGTCCGCTGCAGCCGTGACATTATTGTTGTCGGTAGTATCTATATCAGTCTCGAGCAGCAGCGGCTTGATCGGCACTGACAGTATCTCCTGTACGGAATTTCGATAACGATTGAAAATCATCTGCAGGGACCGTTCCGTTCCGCTGCGCGGAATCCGTGATGCATTGCCTTCGGGCAGACGGCCGGGCATCGAGTAATACAGGATCCAGGAGATTCTGTTCCGAAAGATCACGCGTCAGGATCCACTCACCCTCGGCTTCTTTATCAAGCAACCAGTTGTCCCCCTGTAGAGCTTCAAGTATTTCAATTATGTGTTCCACCGCCAGATCCGGTTCCAGCGCACCCAGCTGTTCCAGTGTCAGACCGTGACCTGCCCGCTGTGCGTGCCACATATGCGCCAGCACCAGACAGACATCCACCAGATCCCAGTCACGATCCGGCTGCACATTTTTATCGGTCAGCCGGAAAGTGCTCAGACTGTAAGTCAGCTGCGCACCCAGCAGTACAACTATCCAGGAGATGTAAATCCAGATGAGAAATATCGGCAAAACGGCCAGTGCGCCATACACGGCCTCATAGGTCGGTACGGCCTTGACATAATAACCAAAAGCATACTTGACAGTTTCAAACAGGATAGCGGCACTGACACCGCCAATGACAGAATAGCGAATCGGCACATAACAGTTCGGCACCAGCGTGTATAACAATGTCAGGGAACGGAAGTCGTCAGGAACGGCAACAGCGATAACAGCCGCCTCTGCAGATCAAAGCCGCCGCCGAATGAATCAATTGCCGACAGCGACAGGAGATAGGAAGTCGATGCGAGTCCCGCGCCCAGAAGAATCGGTCCCAGTGTCAACAACAGCCAGTAAATCAGAAAACGGGTGAGCAGCCGACGCTTTTCACCAACCTTCCAGATATGGTTAAAGGCATTTTCGATCGTGGCCATCAGCATCAGGGCGATAATCAGCAGAAAGGCCACACCGGCCAGGGTCAGCTGTTTGGCCTTGCCGGCGAACTGGTTCAGATACTCATCTACTGTTTCGCCAAAGGCCGGCACAAAATTGCTGATGACAAATTCACGGATGACCTGCTCAAACTGGCTGAATCCCGGCAGGGCATTCAGGAAACTGACCATGACCGCGATTAGAGGCACCAGCGCCAGCAGTGTCGTGTACGCCAGAGCGGTGGCGATCTGGAGACTATGCACAGATGACACGCAATAACCGAAATAGCGCAGAAAAGCACCAATCGCTGCCAGATTGAGGCTGCCCGGCCGTATCTGTCGAAGACGCTTATACATGGATTCGATGATAGCTTATAGTTGATAGATCATAGAGAATGGAGAGAAAATATTAGTCATGTTTCGTAACGGAAGGTTCGCGACAATCACTGTTTCGTCATCTATGGTCTATCCCCTATCAACTATTTTCTATCTATCATGAAAGTCACCATATACCATAATCCGCGTTGCTCAAAATCACGTGCCACTCTCAAGCTCATCGAGGAACAGGGCTATGCGCCTCTGGTTGTCGAATACCTGAAGACGCCGCCGAGCGTCACCACCCTGAAAAAGCTCCTGAAACAGCTCGGACTGAAGCCGCGGGAACTGCTGCGCAGGAATGAAGCCGCCTATAAGGATGCCGCTCTCGATCAGCCGGGCAAAAGTGACGAGGAGGTGCTTGCCGCCATGGTGAAGTATCCAATCCTGATAGAACGCCCGATCGTCGTGGTAGACGACAAGGCGGTCATCGGCCGGCCGCCGGAAAATGTGCTCGAAATTCTGGAATAAATCCGCAAATGCACGCGAATTAACGCAAATGCTGATCGTGCAGAGAATCCCGGCTGATATGGCAGCAAGCGGCGAATGCCCATAGTAACAACCCGAGCTCATCCATAGCTCAGTTTATTCGCGTCCATTTGCGTTCATTGGCGGACTCAAGAAACGTATACTCAATTCCTCAAGCTGGATAATGCCCCATGACCGAAATACTTGTCCTGTACTACAGTCGTTTCGGCAATACCGCACGCATGGCGCGCGAGGTCGCGCACGGAATTGAGTCCGTCCACGGCGCCAGTGCGCGAATACGCACGGTACCTCCGGTATCAACGGTCTGTGAAGCCACCGAAAACGCCATTCCGGAAGAGGGCCCGCCTTACGCGAGCCATGACGATCTGGGTGAATGTGCGGGGCTGGCACTCGGCAGCCCGACCCGGTTCGGCAACATGGCCGCGGCGCTCAAGTATTATCTCGACGGCACCGGCGATCACTGGGCCTCCGGCACGCTGATCGGCAAGCCGGCGGCGGTCTTTACCTCCACCGCCAGCCTCCATGGCGGCCAGGAGACAACGCTGATCAGCATGGCTTTGCCGCTGCTGCATCACGGCATGCTCTACCTGGGCCTGCCCTACAGCGAGCCGGAGCTGACTTCCACTACCAGCGGTGGTACGCCTTACGGCGCCAGCCATACGGCGGGTACCGACGCGCAAACGGCATTGACCGAGACCGAGAAACAACTCTGCAAGGCACTGGGCAGACGGCTGGCGGAGATTGCACTGAAACTGGAGGGGTGAGAAAGTGAAACGTGAATTGGAAGTGCCGGGAACTTTTTAGTTCCTTTTATCCAAGAATTCACGATTCACGATTCACGATTCACGATTCACGATTCACGATTCACGATTCACGATTCACGATTCACGATTCACGATTCACGATTCACGATTCACGATTCACGATTCACGATTCACGATTCACGATTCACGATTCACGATTCACGATCTCACTCTCACCAAATATATCCCTATAACTTGCCGCAAGCGCCGCCATGCTGACGGGAATGAAAAGCAGCAGTCCCAGCCCCAGCGGAATCATCGCCACCACCGCCAGTACCAGATAAATCAGGGCGAACACGCTGAGCGGCAGAATGTTCCGCAGACAGGCGTTTATACTCACCCCCAGTGCCGACAGCGCAGTGCTGCGGTTGTCCACTACCAGCGGCGCGCCATAGGTCATGGCCATGGCGAGAAGCGTATAAGGGACAAGCGCCACCAGGACAGTAAGGCCGAACACCAGCAGCATGCCGATGTTGAGAGTCACACTCTCAGGCGATCCCTCGCGCAATTCTGCCAGCAGGTCCCAGGGGATACCGCCAAGGATCAGCAGGCAGAAAAGCAAAAAAGCCACGGTGGTTATTATCATTGCCAGTAGGTGGCCCACCAGCAACAGCAGGCCCAGCACGATGGCATCGGTACGGCACTCTTTCCGGGTCAGGCCGGCAAAAAACTGCTCAAGCGTCGGGTCGCTGTCGTCTATGGCGGCACGACACATCAGCAGGTAACCGCCGAACAGGGCCGGCCAGATAATCGTGGAAACCAGTGAGCCGAGCAGGGGAATAAGACTCAGGCCGATCGCGACTATCAACCACACGAGCATCACGCCGATCAGCAGACCCGGGGCATTGGCAAAACCCCGCCAGCCGTGCACGAACCAGGTCAGACCGTGACTGATGGGTACGCGGCCGATAGCCGGGATCATCGGGTCAGCCCGGAATCTTCCAGCAGCGCCTTGACGAAGGGAATGCTGAGGCGGCGCTGTGCGGCCAGCTGGGCATGGTCCAGATGATCCAGCCACGCCATCAGACCGGCCATGTTACGCACGGTACGGCGCAGCAGATAATTCGCCACCTCCGCCGGCAATTCGATGCCACGGGCCGCGGCACGTTTCATCAGTGCCCGGCACTTGTCTTCATCGGTCAGCGGCTGCAGATGGTAGACCTCGCCCCAGCCCAGCCTTGATGCCAGATCCGGCAGCTGCAAGAGCAGGCCGCGCGGGCTGCTGTCGGCGGCGATCAGCAACGCTCGGCCACTGTCACGGGCACTGTTGTAGAGCGCGAATACAGCCTGTTCCCAGTCTGTGTCACCCGCGATCGACTGCATATCGTCCATGACGATCAAATCAAAAACCTCCAGCCCCTCCAGCAGGCGGGGGTCATGGCCGCTCATGTCCCGTAACGGCAGGTAAACGGCGCGGCGGGCCTGCTCGACGGCCGCCTGGCAGGCGGCCTGCAGGAGATGGGTCTTGCCGGCACCGCTGCCGCCCCAGAGGTAGACCTGGGCACTCTCCCCTGCCGCCTGTGCCTGGACCCGCTGGCGGCAGCAGTCGCTGTTGGCGCCGGCGATAAACAGGCTGAAATCCAGGCGCTCTCGTGGCTGGAACTCGAGCGGCAGTTGCTGCAGCGTGACACCGGAAACCATTGATGCATTCACCCTCAAGGCAGGAGACGATAGCTGCGGCCACCCTCAGCACCACTATTGTCGGGGCGCAGGGTACGTCCGATGGCGATGGCCTGGTCCAGTGCCTCGCCCCCGCCTGTGGCCTTGACCCCGAAAACCACGTGGCCGGGCCTGGCCGCGACGACATCGACCTGGCTGACACTGCTCAGGCCCGCCAGGTAACGCTGGGCACGGGCATAATCATCGAGGCTGTTAATCGCGTTGACGGTCAGTTCGATACGTGTCGCCTCGCCGGCGAACGTCCGCGGCGCATAGTGCCGGGCAAGCATATCCGCAAGCCGGTTGATGCCGGCAGACAGGACAGCCTCCAGGGAATCACCGTCGCTGCTCCAGCTGTCATTGCCGATCTCTTCGGACAGCAGCGTCCAGCGGGCAGAGATATTGTCGCCACCAACACCCGTCAGACTGACTGCCAGCACGACATCGGCCGGATAACGTTCCGAGGCATCCCGGATGGTACTGATCGAACCGCCGGCAATATCCGCCGGGCTGAGCCGGGTGGTATCTTCCAGGTCCATCAGCGGTAACAGCAGGGGCAAACCGCGCTCCTGCGCCTGCCTTGTCAGCGGATCCAGGTATTGCGCCGCCTGTTCCATCCCCGCCAGCTGGCGCCCGCCTTCGCCATCCACGGCCAGCCAGATGAGGGTAGCCGGCCGTTCACTGCCCCAGGTGGCAATCCCCAGGCGTTGCAAAGCCCTGTTGACCGCCGCCGAGTCGAAACCGGTCCACAGGCGCAACCCGGCAACACTGTCGTCCCCCGTCGATTCCAGATAACGATATTGCTGGACGTAGCTCTGGGCCTCATTGATCAGGCTCTTGGCGCGTTCATCGTCGACGATAGCGGAATCGCCGGTCAGCTTGACGAGCACCTGCCACATGGCCTTGTGCAGCGCCTGGCGGCGCTCGGTATCACCCTGGCTTTCGACCGGTACAATCGCTTCATAAAGGTTGCCGACTGACATCGCCGGCACGAACATGGGCCACAAGAGTAAAACGAATAAAATGGATTGTCGCAGCATGGACAGCACGCTATGCAAGCCTTACATCCAAGTCAAGCTGCAGGCGGGAAACAACTAACGATTGCGGCCCGCGGGGACCGACCGTAACATGTCGTCCGTGCCGAAGAATTCCTCCCAATCCCCGCAACAGCCTGCGCAGGATAAACTGGATTACACCGCCGCCGGGGTCAGTATTGACCGCGGCAACGAACTTGTCCAGCGCATAAAATCCCTCTGCGACCGTACCCGGCGGCCTGGCGTACTGGGCTCGATCGGCGGTTTCGGCGCACTGTTCGACATCGCGGCACTGGGTTATCGGGAACCGGTGCTGGTTGCCGGTACCGACGGTGTCGGCACCAAGATCAAACTGGCCATTGAAAGCGGCCGGCACGAAGGTATCGGTGTTGACCTGGTGGCCATGTGCGTCAACGATTTAATCGTCCAGGGTGCCGAGCCACTATTCTTCCTCGATTACTTTGCCAGCGGCCGGCTCGACGTTGATGTTGCCGAACAGGTTGTCAGCGGCATCGCGCATGGCTGTGAACTGGCAGGTGCAGCGCTGATCGGCGGCGAAACTGCCGAAATGCCCGATATGTATGCCGAAGGCGATTATGATCTCGCCGGATTCTGCGTCGGGGTTGTTGAACGCAGTGCCATTATCGACGGCAGGTGCGTGGAAGCTGATGATGTGCTCATCGGCCTGGCCTCCAGCGGCCCGCACTCGAACGGCTATTCGCTGATCCGCAAGGTGCTGGAACGTGAAAAGCGGGGACTGGCTACACCATTCGAAGATGGCACATTAGCCGATCAACTGCTGGCACCAACGCGTATCTATATCAAGCCGCTACTGTCGCTGATCAGGAAATTCGACGTCCATGCCATGGCCCACATCACCGGCGGCGGCTTGCTGGAGAATCTGCCGCGTGTGTTGCCGGATTCATTCAGTGCCGAAATCGATACCGGCAGCTGGTCATGGCCGCCGGTTTTCGAATGGCTGCAGCAACGCGGCGATATCACCAACCAGGAGATGTATCGTACGTTCAACTGCGGGATCGGCATGGTTGTCTGTATCGGTAATGCGCATTCCGCAGCCGCGATCAGGCAGCTGAAGCAGGCCGGGGAAAAACCTTTTGTGATCGGCCGGATTGTGCAGCGCGGTGAAGATGGCGGCGTTATTCTCCTGAATTCCTAGTTTCCTCATCCGGAGCTGTCTCTTCGATCGCGGCGAGGAAACCACGCAGGATGTTCAGTTCATTCTGATCGAGCTGTGCCCGGTTGAACAATCTACGCAGGCGGCGCATGACGCGCCGCGGCTTGGCCGGATTGTAAAAGCCGACGGCAGTCATCACCCGTTCCAGGTGCTCGTACAAAAGCTCAAGGTCATCATGGGTGGCCAGCGGGATCTCCGGCTGGCCTGACACGACAGGCTGATCATCACATACCAGCCGGTAAAGCTCGTAGCCGATAACCTGTACCGCGGCGGCCAGGTTCAGCGAACTGAAATCCGGGTTGGTCGGTATATTGACGACAGCATTACAATAATCAATTTCCTCGTTGCTGAGTCCCGAACTCTCGCGGCCGAACAGTATGGCAACCGGACCGCTGGCCGCGGCCGGCAGCAGCTGTTCTGCACACTGCGACGGGGTTAATACCGGCCAGGGGATACTGCGATCACGTGCCGTGGTACCGATAACCAGGGTACAGTCGCGGATTGCCGCATCAAGCGTGTCGCAGATCACCGCGCCGCTCAGCAGGTCATCGGCACCCGCCGCCCGCGCACTGACATCGGCAGCGGGGAAGCCGGCCGGGGGATTAACCAGCCACAGCTGCGTGAGCCCCATGCATTTCATGGCACGGGCGCTGGCGCCGATATTGCCAGGATGGGTCGTCCCGACCAGTATAATGCGGATATTATTCAGGTTTTGCTTCATCTTGCTTCACTGTCGGCAGATCGCCCCGTACAATGCCGGGCGAATCAGCGGAGTCTTCCTCTCATGCATCCCATGCTCAATACCGCCATCCGCGCCGCCCGGGCCGCGGGAACCGTTATCTTACGGCACATGGAACGCGCCCGGGACCTGCCGGTAGAGTCCAAGGGGCGCAATGATTTCGTAACCGAAGTCGATCACCTGGCCGAGTCGGCCATTATTCAGCATTTGCACAAGGCCTATCCGCATCATGCCATTCTTGCCGAGGAAAGTGGTGAACACGGCAAGAACCAGGATTTTCTATGGATTATTGATCCCCTCGATGGCACCACCAACTATCTGCACGGCTTCCCGCAATTTGCAGTATCCATTGCCCTGCAATACCGGGGCAAACTCGACCAGGCCGTCATTTATGATCCGCTGAAGAATGAACTGTTCACTGCCAGCCGCGGCAGCGGTGCCCAGCTCGATAACCGGCGTATCCATGTCAGCAAGCAGACCAGGCTTGAGGGCGCCCTCCTCGGCACCGGTTTCCCGTTCAAGGAACTCGACCATCTTGATGAATATCTGGAAACCTTCCGCGCCCTGATTACCCGTACCGCCGGTATCCGCCGTGCCGGTGCCGCCGCCCTGGATCTCGCCTACGTCGCCTGTGGTCGGCTGGACGGCTTCTGGGAGTATGGCCTCAAACCCTGGGACATGGCAGCCGGAGTATTATTAATAGAAGAGGCTGGCGGTCTGGTTTCAGGCATACCAGCTACTGAGGACTACATGCAATCGGGCAACATCACTTGATGGCTCGCCCAAGGTTTTCGAGGAAATGCAGATTGTATTGTCCGGTAAAAATCTGCCAAAAAGACTGGCAGTAATGCTCTGCTAATCCAAGACCAATATAAATCAGGCATTCAAATCAACCATACCCCCTATTGCTCGATATTGGAATGCCAAAAGTAAGTTCACAGACTCGTGATTTTTCTCTTGATGCATATCGCGATCTGCTTTCGTCAATCAAGCAAAACGATTTTGAATTCTATTGTTTCCAGGATCGACCCTTTTTAAGACAAGATATAAATCGTCACGTAATTCTCAGGCATGACGTTGATCGAATGCCCGCGAGGGCGCTAAAAATAGCAGAATTGGAGGCTGATGAAGGCATCCGAAGTACATTTTTTTTTCGCACCAAGTCAGTTTCTTTTAATAAGAGAATTATACACCGTATACTGACTATGGGACACGAAATCGGCTACCATTACGAATGCCTAAGTGATACTCGAGGGGATATTGACAAAGCATGGCAACTTTTCAAACAGGAGATAAAAAAATTCGAGGATATATGTGAAATAAAAAGTATCGCCATGCATGGGCGGCCACTACTCCCTTTTGACAATCGTGATTTATGGGATCATTTTGATTATCATGATATTGGCATAAATATCGAAGTCTACAAGGATGTACCCTGGAACAAATATGTATATTTTACGGATGTCAGCAGTCGCTGGGACAGCGAAAATAATCTTAGAGATCACATACCTGATAAAAATTCACAGATACAGGGCATAAGAACTACTCCTGAGCTTATTGACTTCGTGGAGACACTAGATCGTAATCTGATAGTATCGACACACCCGGAACGTTGGCCTTCCAGCAAAACAGGCTGGGTTCAGGCCAGGCTAATGGATCTATCAGCCGATTACGCAAAGAAATTCCTGAAAAGGATACAGTATTTAGCTCACAAATAGGGAGAGGTGGGAGCGACCTGATGGCAGGCACAGTTATCCGCATAGCACCAGAGCAATATAACAGCCATGAGGTGCTCGATTACGTCTGCTCCCATAGCGATTCTAATTTCTATCATCGCCCTGAATGGTCCACTCTTATAGAGTCAGTATACAACTATCTTCCCCGGCATTTTATAGCTCGACAGAATGAGCAGATAGTAGGTTTGCTGCCACTTTTTGAAATTCAAACTATCCTGGGTGGTCACCGATTTGTATGTCTACCATTCAGTCATTTAGCAGGACCATTAGCTAATACAGAACAAATTTCCGCAGATATGATAGAGCACGCGATCAAGTTCGCTTTCTCTGAGGGTGCCGGCCACATGCTCATAAAAGATAGAGGAGCCTCAGCCCATGCAGCTATAAATCAGCAATACCCTTTTTTAACAAGCATGTTAGATCTCGACGTTGAATCCGGAGTGCTTTGGCGAAATATTAAAGATACTACTCGGCGTAATATTCGCAAGGCAGAAAGATCGGGTGTTTCAGTAACGGATACAGTAAATTCGTGTGATTTTTCCACATACAATAATCTAATGTACGATACACGTAAGCGACAGGGTGTTCCCGGTTACCCCAGATTCTACTTTGATAGGCTCTGGGAATATCTACATTGTACTGACGCAATACGCCTTTATATTGCATGGCTTGGTGAAAAACCCGTGGCTGGTATAATTCTCAGTTTCCACAATGGCAAAGCGACATATTTGTATGGCGCATCACTGAATGCCCCCCGGATTTTGCGGACAAGACCTAATGATCTTTTGTTCTGGCATGCCATACTGGATGCCAGAGAACGCGGCTGTTATCAGCTTGACTTTGGTCTGACACACATCAGCAATGAAGGGCTTTTACGCTTCAAAGAGGGATGGGGATCTCGCAGTGAGCCGGTTATTTATCAACACATATCACGCGGAAAACATAATAGGATGAGGGACAATAGGGACAGCATAGGTATGAAGATGGCTTCCTGGTTTATACGCCGTATTCCAATGCGGGTATATAAAAGCATATCCCCGATACTTATAAGACAATTTGGATAGAATAATCATATACTGTTTTATATACCCCAATCCCAGTCAGTGCTTATTACCTTAATGAAATAATGTTCAACTTCAGGAATATCGCCCTCGCCTTTCAAAACAGGTTTATGGGTTTCGACCCAGTGCTTAATACACTGGATACGGTTGATATTTCAAATCAGCAACCGATATTTCTTATCGGTGCCCCACGTTCTGGTTCTACAGCATTTATCCAGGCTGCCTATCGATGTCTTCAGCTGTCCTATATATCCAACCTTATGGCTCTCTTGCCCAGATGTATGGTACGCATAACCAGAATCTATCCAAATGCTGCTACCGGTTACAAAGGTCATATAATGCCTGGTGAATTTGGGTATATACCGGGCTTGTTTAGCCCCAATGAGGCTGGCGAAATTATGCGATTCTGGTTTGACGGAGATCGAACCGAGAGCGAGTTCGTCAAAATCAACCTGACTATAAACGTCATTACTGCAATCACTGGTAATCCTGTCTTTTTGAAGAACCAGACTAATACTCTTCGGGCACAAAAAATAAAAGAGATACTACCTGGTTGCCGATTCCTGTATTTATATCGTGATCCAATCTATACGGCCCAGTCCATCCTGCTGGCAAGACGCAAATTAGGCAATAACGATATGGAATGGTGGAGCGTCAAGCCACCTGGTTATGAAAAAATACTGCAACGGGATATTTATTATCAGGTTGTCTGGCAAGTATTACAACTCAACTCACTATGCGAGAGAGTTATCTCAAATTCAGGTGAGCATGGTCTGACGATCCGTTACGAGCATTTTTGTGCAGAACCTGTAACGATAATGAAAAATCTTGCTTCCAGATTCAGTCTGGATTTGCGACAGGACCATCCCTCGTCCCTGAATTTGAGTAGTGCCAACAGTATCAAACTGTCCGATGCTGAATGGGCTAAACTGAGGAATGCTCATGAAAACATAAGGAGCGACGATTTAGATCATAATAATTATTCATAATCCGGCTTTCTCAGGTACTTACGGCTCAGAAACGCCATCAGGAAAATAAAGAATTCCCCGACCAGAAACCATAATCGAGCAAATAATGCTATTGTTGTCGCATGGGCCAGTGAAATGCCCATGCTTTCCAGATATACCACTAATACACCCTCTCTTACACCCAATCCACCCGGTGCAACATAGGCCAACATACCAATTGTTGCAGCAAGGGGGAACGCCAGGCTGGCGCCGATACTCATTGGCTCTTCCACAAGGCTTACTGTCAGCATGCCGAAACCAAGACTCCAGAACAGCCAGGTAAACACGAAACAGGGGATGATACGAAGTACCATCCTGAAATCAAGTGTTGGCAGGGAGACTGTCCGTTGAATTAAAAAACTCAATGTCAGCTCACCACCCCTATAAAGCCATTTACAGAATAAGACAACACTTATGCCGGCCCATGGCAAAAGGACTACTGCCCACCATAGTCCTAATTTCTCAGTATCGTGAAAAATGAATAAAGACAGGGATAATCCTGTCCATATGGATAACAATTGTGCATAAGTCGACACAAATGTCATCTTTTTAAAACCATATTCTGTTCGCTCAGCCAAATATGCGGCTCGTCCTGCAATCATCCACACCTTGCCCGGGATATACTTTGTAAATATTGTCATTCCTACCGAGGCGAGTGCCTCGGAATAACGGACTCTAATATCAAAAGCAGCAAGTGTTAATTGCCAACTAACCACCTGCAAAAAGAATCCGGCAAAAAGACTCGTGATAGATATGACAAAGTGAGGATAAGAATATATCTGAGGTATCACCAGATAATCAGCAGTTGCTAAACGATATATAACAAAGCCTAGTGAAAGATATATGAATATGGTGATAGCATATTTCATATGCTGGCATAATCCACGCCCTGATAGGGAAACTTTTCCCTGACCACCTCACAGGGATTACCTATAGCAATCGCGTTTGAAAGAATATCGTGTGAGACTACAGAATTGGCACCAATAATCACATTACTGCCTATCCGTACACCTGGAAGTACAACCACATTCATGCCGAGCCATACATTATCACCTATATAAATAGGCTTTTCATAATCCCATCTATCATAATCATCTTTATTGTGATTGGCGCTGATAAGTCCTACCCCAGGACCCATTCTGAGGTTATTGCCTATTACAATGCCATTCCTGCCTTGTATATAGCATCCCTGGCTAAAACCTGGAAATGAACGTACTCCGACTTTGATATTATTATGATGAATGACCCGGCTTGTGAAATGTACTGGCCATGGCACCAGTCGATTAAAACCCACGATTTTCTGCATAAAAAAAACGATACCAAAAACATGCAGGGGGTCGGCTCCCTTTAAATTCCTATAAAACAACCTGAGGAAAGTATAAATAATATTTGTAAGCAATCCCCGCATGACTATTTATATATAATACCTCATCATTTGAGATCCTTGTTATATTCCATGTCCAGCCACATGCCAAAAAATAGTGACTGAAGCCCCATAACCACAAGAAAGACTGCAAATAAGGCGCTGGTCACAGCCACCGGTCCTTCAAATATTCTTATAATAAATAAATACAGCCCGAACAGGCCACCGACCGGGATAAGCACCAGGCTCATCATGTAAAAGAATAATAGAGGATGGAAATCCCTGATTACATACTTCTGCACCATTCTATAAAAAAACAGCCTGCAAAGCAGCCATGATATCTTCGGTATGACCTTCAAGGGTCTAAGCCCTGACTTTTCCCCAATACCATATACCGGGGTGATGGGAATATCCCTTACCCTGAAGTTATAAATATTCAATCGCACAAGCAGGTCATTGGGCTGACCGTAATTCTTGTACATTTTGTCCCAATCGATTGTCTTCAATACATTGAGACCAATAGCTGTGTAGCCAGACTGGGAATCTGCCACATGCCAGTAACCGGAAGCTATCTTGGTCAGTAATGATAAAACTGCATTGCCAAGATATCTGACTTTGGGAATCATATTCCAGGCATCACCACTAAATAGCCTGTTACCTTTAGTATAATCACACTCTCCGCGAACGACTGGTTCGATTATGATAGATAATTCATCGGGCGCCATCTGTGCATCACCTGCCATAACAGCAGTTACATTCATTGAATCAACCAATCCTGCCTTATATCCACTGGCAATTGCCCCTCCCACCCCCTCATTTGTGGAGTGTTTTATTAATTTTATTCGCCGTGGCTGCCTTTGAAGATATTTCTCAACTACTTCTACTGTCCCATCAGTACTTTTATCATCTATGACATAAATGTGATCGACAAAGTCAGGCATGGTCTCGATCACCCTGCCAACCATTTTTTCTTCATTATGGCATGGAACAACTACAGCAACTGTGGATCCCTCATACATTGACGATATACCTGCAATCTTGTATTCCCGAAATTGATTGTCCTGGCATTGACATTAACATTGATTTAAGTTCTATAATGCCGAGCTTGATGCGATAAGCCAATATACTGACATTGGAAATTAATTAGCTGTCCCCAGCCTTTGTACTATGCTGTCTCTAAAGTAAGAATAGTCCTTAATATTTGAGTCTGATATTTGTTCTGCCTGTTGCAAATACCTTATGGCAGACTCCCTGTTCCCCATGTCCAGCGCCCATTCCGCGGCGAGATAAAGCGGTATTGGATTAGTATCCGCCTCATATGCCAGGGACTCCAGTAGATCGAATGCAGCCTCTCGCCTGTCAAGTTCCCATAAATAATGGGCCTGATACATGAGTACCTTAAATTTATCATTCTTGTCTCTGAATACCCTGCTTGAGATCTCTGATAAAAATGCCTGGTAATATTCCAGGCTGAGTTCACATTTTTTATCCAGCCCAAGATTGGAGAGCTCAATAACGCCTGTTACCGTATAATTATTCAAAGGTGATGCAATCTTGTCGGCAAGATCTCTGTAATTAATTTGGCTTAGATCATCACCCCGTACACATCTTACATATAGTGATTGCAATATCGCACCGCTTGCATCTACTCTAGTTAACAAATTGAGCGCCTGATCATACCGCTCCTGCTTTGTTAACTCTTCCGCCATCATGGAAACAATTCTGGGCGACTCAGGATTTAATTTGTAATACTCATTATATAAGTTCGTTTTGGATGACCAGGTTTGTGCCCTTGTGGCCGCCGTCATTCCCAATACTGCAATTATTGCAAGGTAGGCCAGATATCTGGGTATCTTCCCGGGCAGAAGATTAGTTAAAAGCGCATATCCAGCTGCTGACAATCCAACCAGGCCAATGTAATTTCTGTGCTCAAACGCCAGTTCCAGAGGAAATATGGTTGATTCAATGGATATTGATACAAAATAAAAAAATATGCCAAATGAAAACAAGGGGATTTTAGCACGTACCATCCATGCCCCTGTAAGCAGTAACAGTATAACGATAAAAGATGCCACTGTGCTTACAGGCTTGAACAGGGATTCGGAAACAGGCAAATTCTCATAAAAGAAATACATGGATGACGGGGAAGGCCATACAACCTGCCCAAGATACATACAGACAACACGAAACTCTGTCAGCAACCGCTCAGCCATGCTGAACGGACGTCCCTGGAATCCCTCCAGGACAATCGTATTAAAATACATAGCCAAAATGACTAATCCACATGCAATCGGCAGCAACATCCCTGCCAGCAGAAAAGTACTTGCTTCCTTTTTAAGCAATGGGCTCCATGAGAATTTACAGATAAATAACTCGGTTACCAATATAAACAATAGCAGCAGAATACCGTTCTGCTTGCTCAGAATCGCTAGTGGAAGAAACAGAATAATAGAAAGCCAAAGATACATACGACCGGACTGGCCCTGTATTTCCTTTAGTCTTCCATATGCATAGCTCAGCAGACCCAGCCCTATAAACAATGCTGACAACTGGGCCATCCTCTGAACCAGGTATAGAGTCGTGCTGACCTGAAGGGGGTGCAAAAGCCAGATAGTGGCTACAGTCAAGGCAAGATATTTACAATTAGTCCCGCTTCTCAGACTTAATATACGCTCAATAATTTTAAAAAAGCAAAACCAGATTAAGCCGCATAATAAATGGATTATAAGGTTAGTTGATTTCCATGCAATTAGATTATCGCCGGCATAAATATAATTCAGCCCGAAACTCAACATGCTTACTGGGCGTTTGAACTCCGCAAAATTGTTAATAGTTTGTTCATACAGACCACTATTGCTTAATTCCGTGGACGAGAAAAATATACCTAGTTTAGGGTAATCATCCAGCAGTAATGGCCCGTTCAGGCCGGGCAGATAAACCACTGCAGTTAATAATAAAACACATAACAGTCCAAGTAACTCAAGTTTATTTATATTATTCAATTTGCCGTTCATGATAATTTATCACAAATTTTAGTTGACTTATTTCCGACTTTCTCAGATTAAAAAAGTCATCCTTTTCGATTTTTTCTATAACAGGCCTGGCCTTATCATAGTACCCCATGGCTACCAATATTTTCGCGTAATTCAGATTAAGCTTCCTGCTCGACTTATAACCCTCCGCCGCCTTGGTGATATAATGCAAAGCCAATTCCTTATCGATATCATTATTCCAGTAATAGCTTCCCAATATACCGTAGGCAATCGCCTTATATCTGCCCGAGTCATGAGGATTGGCATCAATAGTTCTGCCCAGTTTTCCAACATCAACCACATCATTCCGACAGGTGCTTTTTTCTACACACGCAACTAGTTGCTTGATAGAGACTGTGTCAGTTGCAGTAATTTTTTTTACTTTCAAACGCTCCAGTATTTCCTCGAATAATTCGGCATCATGCTCATATTTTTCTCTTGCTTTTAATATATGAATTGATGCCAGGCCACTGGTATTTACAGGATCAAGCTGGCTCGCCTTTGCGAAATAATCCAGGGCTTTTTGGTAATATCTTTCTTCTTCATCCTGATGGACACGCTTCAACATAGAGGAATAAACATTTCCCGCCAGATTATGAATACGTGGTGAGTCTGCATTATTACGCACCTCTAGTTCGACTAGCAGCAAAGGATTACCCCATTGTGAGGCGCGAAGATTTGTAACGATGCCGAACAGCAATATCATGCATACCAAAGCTATTCTGCGAATATTTACCGTGTTTACTGAAATCCTGTTATTCAGGAGATAATAACCCAGAGGCAGTAAAAGGCCGATACTGGGGAGATAATTCCTGTGTTCAAAAACCAGCTCCAGCGGCATGAATGTGGATTCTACAAGATGGCCGACTATGAAAAATAGTAATCCGAATGATAATAACGGCCATCTTTTTCTGGAGTATAGAATAAATATCAACAGTCCCGCTAATGCGATAATCGAATAAAGCGTTGTAATCGGATCGAAGAGGCCGCGGGATATATCAACATAATCATGAAACAGCGATAATCGCTGATTTGAAGGCAGGTATATCAAGCCTGTATAAAGCCAGAAAACACGTGCCTCGCTAAGCAGGCGCTCATACAGAGTAAACTCCCTGTAGGCGTATATGTTCAGCAACCATTCCGGATGGGTAATTATATATCCTGCTATTAGTGCAACCGGAGCTGCGATACTTGCTAAAAAGGCCAGTTTCAGCAATTTCCTGTTGGCGTCGGCAGCCTGAAACTGAAAAAAGAAGATTTCTATTAGCAAGAGAAAGAAAGGCAGCAAAATACCGTTTTCCTTGGACAGGACGGCCGGTATCGTCATGAAAAATGCCAATATTACCAGTCCCTTGCCGGCGGTATCGGTCAGTAATTTATTACGGCCCATTATATAAAGGATCATGCCTGCAAGACTGAAACAGGCGGATAAACTGGTCATGCGCTGTACCACATACAGCACACTGGTAAGATTGATGGGATGCAGGAGCCAAAGAAGCGCAATAGCCGAGGCCGTCAGTAAAATGATTCGCTCGTCCAGAGCTCTTTGATAAGCTTCTCTATAACGCAATAAAATCAATCTGGAGAAAATAAAAACCAGCAGGCCGCAAATTATATGAATAGCCAGGTTCACCACCTTGAAGCAGAAGGGTGTTTTCCCGCAGAGATCAATATTCAGCGCGAAGCTGAGCATGCTGATTGGACGTTTTAATGTACTGCTGAAGGACAGGCTGGCTTTAACTAGGCTGCGTACAGAATAGTCTTCCAGAACCAGTGCCTGATTATCGACAATATTGGGCTTGTCATCGAACAGGAACATTCCCCGAAGCCCGGGACTGTAGACCAGAACGGTCAGACAGATTAGCCCCAGCACAATCAGTGCCGGTATTAGATTTTTTTTCTGCATATTATTGATAGTTAAAAAAACGCCCTGCATTGCAGGGCGTTTATCATACTGCTTGGCTTGGTTAAGCCATTGATGTCAGGCCATTAACGGCAATTGGCAGGACGATACTTGGCGGGCAGAGTGCCCCCTGTGCAACCCCACTGGACACCGGCACCCGTCGAGGTATCGGGCTCGAAGATAATGGTATCACCAGCCGTCACATCTCCACCGAGAGCACGGAAGCTGACTGTAATACCGGTAGCCGGCGCATAACTCAGGCCGGAAACTACAGCAGTGGATACGCCCGTGGCAATGCCGGCCTGGTCGGAATCGGCTGGCAGCGTGCCCTGCGAGACGATGAACTCGGAAACCGAGGTCTTGGCGGCAGCGGCAAAGCCGATACCTTCCGTGACCTTGGCGCGGATAGTGTAGTCCTGATAAGCGGGGATGGCGACGGCGGCCAGAATGCCGATAATCGCGACCACGATCATCAATTCGATAAGGGTAAAACCCTTCTGGAATTGCTGCTTGTACATGAGATATCTCCTGAACTGAGTTTATTTGCGGCTTATGTTCCGCGTGTCGACCAGCTTGTCCGCCCTGCCCGGGCGAAAAAACCTGTGCTAATCATTTAATACTGAAGCAGATTCTATGCCATTTCATCATAGAGTAAAAACCGGAGAAAAATGTGACGGACATCACGTTTACTGGGCCCTGCGGCCTGGCAATCCCGGTTCATGCAACCAGCCCTTCTCAAGACTCGTCAGAAACTGACGCATTACGTCACCTGGAATCATTCTAAACCGAGTTTTTCCAGTCGGTAGCGCAGGGCGCGAAAGCTGATACCCAGCAGCTTTGCGGCCGCGGTTTTGTTCCAGCGGGTCTTTTCCAGCGCCTCGATGATCGTCTGTTTCTCGATGTCCACCAGGTAGGAATCCAGGGACTGCTCCGCCACCGACCCGCCGGGTGTTTCATTGCCCTGCTGCACCGCCTGCGACTGCAGTCGCAGGTCTTCGGCAGTGATAGTACTGCCGTCACAGAGCGTCAGTGCACGTTCAAGAATATTCTCCAGTTCGCGGACATTGCCCGGGAAGGCATAGTCGGCCAATGCCTCGCGTGCCGAATCGGTCAAGCGGGGGGTCTGGTCTGCCGATGCGCCCAGGTTATTCAACACATACTCGATCAATGGCGGGATATCCTCGACCCGCTCGCGCAGCGGCGGGACATGCAGCTCGATCACATTGATCCGGTAAAACAGGTCCTGCCGGAATTGTCCCTGTGCGACCTGTTCGGCAAGCGGCTTGTGCGTGGCACTCAGAATACGCACATCCACGGGGACTTCCTTTTGTGCGCCCACCGGGCGTATCGCCTTCTCCTGGATCGCCCGTAACAGTTTCACCTGCATGTGCTGCGGCAGCTCGGCGACCTCGTCAAGAAACAATGTGCCGCCATGGGCCGCCTGGAACAGACCCTCCTTGTCGCTAGTGGCACCGGTAAAACTGCCCTTGCGGTAGCCGAAAAACTCGCTTTCCATCAGGTCCTGGGGGATGGCGCCGCAGTTGACCGGGACAAAGGGCTGTGCGGCCCTTGCGCCCTGCTCATGAATCAGCCTGGCGACGAGTTCCTTGCCGGTACCGGATTCACCGCTGATATAAACCGGCGCCTGGCTACGCGCCACCTTGCTGATGGTACTGCGGACTTCCCGGATACCCTTGCTGTCACCGATCAACTGGCGGCTGGCAACATGTTCCTCGAAAGTCAGCTTGAGGGCCGTCTCCACAAGTTTCCGCAAAACCGCCAGATCGAGCAGGCTTGTTCACGAAATCAAATGCGCCTGCCTTGAGCGCCTGTATCGCCGATTCCATATTGCCGTGCGCGGTAATCACGGCAACCGGCAATTGTGGCTGATGCTTCTGGATATAACTGACGAAATCGATGCCGTTACCGTCAGGCAACCGCATATCGGTTAAACAAACCTGGTATTCGGCGTTTGTTAACAAATTTTTCGCCTCCTCCAGGCTCGCCGCTGTCCGACACTCGATATCCATGCGCGCCAATGTGATGGCCAATAACTCCCGGATATCAGGTTCGTCATCAACAATAAGGGCTCTGGCGATAGTCATCTGGCGATACCTGTTCAGCCGGTATGCGGAAAGATGATTCGAAAACGGCAACCATTATCGGAGTTCGACTGCAGGTTCAAGGCCGCCTGGTTGGCTTCGCAAATCTCTCTGGCTATGTAAAGGCCCAGTCCCGTTCCATGACTCTCTGAAGTCACAAACGGCTCAAATACATGTCTGGCAATTTCTTCCGGCATACCTTCACCGTTATCAATAATGTCCATACAGGGTCTACCCAGTTCAGGGTGCATGGCGCACTCTATATCAATCAATGGCATTGACCGACTGTAACGAAGTGCATTGCTGCACAGATTCATCACTATCTGATGTAATTGACTGGGATCGAATGTCACCTGCATATCTTCAGGCTGAACACTGGCAGTAATTGCATTCTGATCCAGATCGTTCAGTCGACAGAAATCGGCAATAAAATCCTGCAGCCATGATTTAATCCGGATATTCTGCGGTACCGCCGGTTCACGCCGGCTGATGCGCATCATATTTTCGATAATAGCATTCACGCGCCGGGAATGTTCCTGGATGATGGCGGTCAGGCGGCGGTCATCGTCATGCAGTTTGCCCGATTCATATAATAGTTGACCCGCGTGGCTGATCGCACCGAGCGGGTTTCTGACCTCATGTGCAATACTGGCCGCCATGCGCCCAAGCGAAGCCAGCTTCAGTTGCTGGGCACGCTGTCTCAGCATGGCGGCATCCTCGATAAAGACCAGAATACTGGAATTCGATCCAGGCGTCAGGGCTCGGAAACTGACCTGAATATCCACATTACCGGTTTCCGGGCGCATGGGACTCATGGCATGTTCGCCCTGGTGGTACCAGCGTTCATACAAATCCGCCAGTTCAGGCGATACCTGCCTGATGGAACTGCCAAGAATGTCGCCCCTGAAACCGATCAGATTTTTTGCCGAATTATTGAACAGGCGAATGCGCCCGTCGCTGTCAAGCACCAGTACCCCCGACTGCATGTGCTGGACGATCTGTTCATTGAGCAGGGCCAGGTTCTGAAGATCAACGGCACGGCTTTCGGCCAGCGCCTCGCTTTCACGAACCCTTGTTGCCAGTGCATGACAGATGAAAGCCGTGATAAAAAAGGTAATGCCCAGAACGGCGGCATGTGTATAGTTCGGCGGTGGATAGAACCGCACAAGCTGTGCATAAAGCTCTTCGCCCAGTACGGCTATAGTGGCAACAGCGGCAAAGAAATAGGCTATTTTGCCGGGCTTGAGCAGGCTGCCGCCGGCAACGGCTATCATCAACAACATGCCAAAACCGCTGCTGACCCCCGCACTTGCATACATGATTAGCGTTATGGCAAGAATGTCGGTCATAACCTGACCCGCAACCTGATAGGGGAAACGTGGTTGGCGTATTTGCAGAGGAATGAAAAACAGCAGGGCTGCAATCAAATATGCGTGGGCGGTAATCTGGAAAATGTCCCGGTTAAAAATGCCAAGGGGCTCCGGCAGATCCGCCATCCAGACCAGGCCAATAAACAGCAAAGCAATGATCAGACGATAAATACTGTAGAACTTCAGTGCCCGCCAGCTGATCTCGTCCCGTTGCCCAAAACCCGGCAATAAACTGTCCTGCAGTGTTTCCGCTCTAGCGTTCATTCGTCAGTGCAGCCATCTCGGCCTGTGTTCTTCACTACAGAAATAATCCCCGCCTGAAGTCAAAGCCTGGCTCTTCGGTACAAACAGACCGCAGTGCGCACAGCGTATCGTTGCAACACCGGTCTCGCTTCCGGTGCTCTCGTCCGTGGATGGCTGTACAAATCCGCGCAGCAATCTGCGAATCAGCAGACCCGCCAGATATAGCAACACAGCAATAAGCAGGTAACGTATCAACCCTGTTTCCCCTTCGGCACGGTATTAGCTTACCTTTGATTCAAGCACAAATACTGGCGCGTACCGAGCTCTGCGACAACACCGCCAGCGGCACGAGATGAGATAAATACCAGTCTCGCTGCGCCTGAGGAACCCATGAAAGGATTTTTCAGACCCTCCTCATATACTAAGCTTTGTTGGCAGCTCAGTCATACCAATGTCGCAGTGAGTCAGTTATAGTCTTGGAAACATCTGATTCCGGGGCCGGATGCGGGCGGGAACCACATGAATCTTCACGAATACCAGTCAAAATTGCTGTTTGCCGAGTATGGCATCCCCGTGCCCGAGGGCAAACCGGCCCACTCGGTCAGAGAGGCGGTACGGCATGCTCAGGATCTGCGCGGCGAAGGCTGGATCGTCAAGGCTCAGGTCTATGCCGGAGGGCGCGGCAAGGCCGGCGGTGTACAGATCGCCTCTGACCTCGAGGAAGTGGAGCAATACAGCCGCCGTCTGCTGGGAAGCCGCCTGGTCACACACCAGTCGGCCCCCAACGGCCAGCCTGTCAACAGCGTACTGATTGAACGTCGTGTTGATATCCAGCGTGAAATGTATCTGGGCATGCTGGTTGATCGGTCCAGCCGCAGGGTTGCCGTCATAGCCTCCAGTGCCGGCGGCATGGATATCGAGGAAGTTGCCGCCACCCGGCCCGGTGAAATACACCGCCTGACCATTAACCCGGTGCTCGGCCTGCAGGATTATCACGCACGGCAGATCAGCTTCGCACTCGAACTGGATGCCAAACAGCGCAAGCAATTCGGCGAAATCCTGCACCGTATGTACCGGCTGTTTCTGGCCAGCGATCTGAGCCTGATAGAGATCAATCCGCTGATAGTTGACACCGACGGCAATCTGCTGGCGCTGGATGCCAAGATATCCCTCGATGACAATGCACTGATGCGCCAGCCTGAACTCGCGGAATGGCATGATCCGACCCAGGATGACGAACGCGAGAGTATCGCCCGCCGTTTCGACCTGAACTATGTCACTCTTGACGGCAACATCGCCTGCATGGTCAACGGTGCCGGACTGGCCATGGCGACCATGGATATCATCAAGCTTTATGGCGGTGAACCGGCCAACTTTCTCGATGTCGGCGGCGGCGCCACCGCCGACAAAGTATCCGAGGCCTTCAAGCTGATCGTCTCGGACGACAATGTCAAAGCTATACTGGTCAATATCTTTGGCGGTATCGTGCGCTGCGACCTGATTGCGGACGGTATTATCCAGGCGGTCAGGGAAGTCGGCGTCGAGGTGCCGATCGTCGCCCGGCTCGAAGGCACCAATGTGGATGAAGGCAAGTCCCGGCTACAGGAGAGCGGGTTGAACATCACGCCGGCCGACGATCTGGCCGATGCCGCAGAAAAAGTAGTTGCCGCAGCCAGATGATCGGTCCGCGAATGAACACGAAAACACGCGAATTCATCAGCTCCGTATTGCTATTCGGGTTCCGGAGATCATGCACGCGGAAGAAAATTCGCGCAGCAAGCTGCGCTCCTACGATCCCATTTGCGTTCATTGGCGTTTATTTGCGGACTCAATCAAAAGAATGAGCATTTTGATCGATAAAAACACGAAAGTGATCTGCCAGGGTTTTACTGGCAAACAAGGCACTTTCCATTCCGAGCAGGCGATCGCCTACGGAACAAAACTGGTCGGTGGTGTGACCCCCGGACGCGGCGGCGGCACACATCTCGACCGGCCGGTGTTCAATACGGTCACCGACGCCGTCAGGGAAACCGGTGCCGACGCCAGCATGATCTTCGTGCCCGCGGGCTTCGCCGCCGAGGCGATTGCGGAGGCCTGTGAAGCCAACATCCGGGTCATCGTCTGTATCACCGAGGGCATACCTGTGCTCGATATGGTAAAGGTACGTGCCTGCCTCGATCAGTATCCCGACGTGCGACTGATCGGTCCCAACTGCCCGGGCCTGATTTCACCGGGCCAGTGCAAGATCGGCATTATGCCGGCCACCATTCATCAGGAGGGCCGTATTGGTATCGTGTCACGCTCCGGCACCCTGACATATGAGGCAGTGCACCAGACCACCCGGCTGGGACTTGGCCAGAGTACCTGCGTCGGCATCGGCGGTGATCCCATCCAGGGCATGACTTTCATCGACTGTCTACGACAGTTCGAGAGCGACCCGCAGACCGACGGCATCATCATGGTCGGCGAGATTGGCGGCAGTGCCGAGGAACAGGCAGCGGAATACATCAGGGAACATATCAGCAAGCCGGTTGTTGCCTATATTGCCGGCGTCACTGCCCCGCCCGGCAAGCGCATGGGCCACGCCGGCGCCATCATCGCCGGCGGCAAGGGCACGGCCGCGGACAAGTTCGCAGCCCTGGAAGCCGCCGGCGTGAAGACAACCCGTTCACCTGCCGAACTCGGTAAAACTATACAGAGCACACTTGGCCGTTAGACCGTGCCCTTGCCCGGCCCAGAGATGGGCCGACGCGAGCGCAGCGAGGCGCAAGCGAATCGGAAGCTTGCTTTCGATTCGCGCCCGGCGGCCGGTCATGGAAGACCGGTCCGCCGGCAACAACAAACCGGCACGGCCGCGGACAAGTTCGCAGCCCTGGAAGACGCCGGTGTGAAGACAACCCGTTCACCTGCCGAACTCGGTAAAACTATACAGAGCACACTTGGCCGTTAGACCGTGCCCTTGCCCGGCCCAGGGATGGGCCGACGCGAGCGCAGCGAGGCGCAAGCGAATCGGAAGCTTGCTTTCGATTCGCGCCCGGCGGCCGGTCATGGAAGACCGGTCCGCCGGCAACAACAAACCGGCACGGCCGCGGACAAGTTCGCAGCCCTGGAAGACGCCGGTGTGAAGACAACCCGTTCACCTGCCGAACTCGGTAAAACTATACAGAGCACACTTGGCCGTTAGACCGTGCCCTTGCCCGGCCCAGAGATGGGCCGACGCGAGCGCAGCGAGGCGCAAGCGAATCGGAAGCTTGCTTTCGATTCGCGCCCGGCGACCGGTCATGGAAGACCGGTCCGCCGGCAACAACAAACCGGCACGGCCGCGGACAAGTTCGCAGCCCTGGAAGACGCCGGTGTGAAGACAACCCGTTCACCTGCCGAACTCGGTAAAAGTATTCAGGAAGCCTTAAGCTGATAGCTGATAGCCCATAGCTGATTGCTGATCTGGTAGACTTACCTGCCACTGACTATCAGCTATTTACTATAAGCCATTAGCCATGAGTTCAAACTCCCTGCGCCTCGCGCTTGCCCAGTGCAACCTCACTGTCGGCGACATACGCGGTAATACCCGGCTTATCATTGAGCAGATAGAACATGCACGGCGCGGCCATGGCGCTGATCTGATCGTGTTTCCGGAACTGGCCATTACCAGTTATCCGCCCGAGGATCTGCTATTACGCCCCGGTCTGCGACGCCGCGTGCAGAAAGTCCTGGATGAAATAATCGAGGCAAGTCACGGCATACGAGTTTTAATCGGTCTGCCGGAATACACGCAGGACGAGCTCTACAACAGCTGCTTTATGCTCGAAGACGGCGCGATCCGTGCCCGTTACCGCAAGCAGGTGCTGCCCAATTACGGGGTGTTCGACGAGAAACGTTATTTTTCCGCCGGCGACCAGGCCTGTGTACTCGATATCAAGGGCATACCAACGGCGCTCACGATCTGCGAGGATATCTGGCAGCCGGAACCCGTCCGCCGTGCACGCGAGGCCGGTGCGCAGCTGTTAATCAACATCAATGCCTCACCCTATCACATCGACAAGATCACAGTACGCCGCCAGGTTCTGCAACAGCGTGTCAACGAGACCGGGCTGAATATCGTTTACCTGAACCTCGTCGGCGGCCAGGATGAACTGGTCTTCGACGGCGGCTCCATGATCATGGACCACGACGGCCGATTACTCTGGTCCGCGCCGCAGTTCGAGAGCGGGCTGTATCCGCTGACCCTGACTATGGAAGGCGAATCCATTCATGTCACCGGCACTGAATCCAGCGAACCCCTGCCACGGCCGGAGAGCATTTATCGTGCCCTGGTGCTCGGCATTCACGACTATGTCCACAAGAACGGTTTCAATGGTGCAGTCATCGGGCTGTCCGGCGGTATCGATTCGGCGCTGACACTGGCGCTGGCGGTTGACGCCCTGGGTGCGGAAAACATCGAGGTGCTGTGCATGCCTTCGCGTTATACGGCTGATATCAGTATTGAGGATTCCCGTGCCATGGCCGACCTGGTAAAGGTGCGCTATCACGAATTCCCCATCGAGGCACCATTCAATGCATTTCTGGAAGTGCTGCAGCCGGTATTCAAGGGACTGCCAGTCGATACGGCCGAGGAAAATATCCAGTCACGCTGCCGCGGGATCCTGCTGATGGCGGTATCCAACAAGACTGGCAAGATGGTACTGGCAACCGGCAACAAGAGTGAAATGGCGGTGGGTTATGCAACACTCTACGGCGATATGGCCGGCGGCTTTGCACCACTGAAGGATGTACCGAAAACGCTGGTTTATGAATTATCGCGCTGGCGTAACGAACAGGGCCGGGTTATTCCGCAACGAATTATTGACCGGCCGCCATCCGCCGAACTCAAACCGGATCAGCGTGATGATCAATCTCTGCCACCATACGATATTCTCGATCCAATCCTGGAGCGCTACATAGAACACGATCAGAGCCCGGAGCAAATCATGGCAGCCGATTTTGACAGCGAAACTGTCAATAAAATTATCAGGCTGGTTGATCACAATGAATACAAACGCCGCCAGGCCGCGCCGGGCGTGCGGATTTCAGAGCGGGCGTTCGGTCGCGACCGGCGTTATCCGATAACGTCGGGCTATGATGACAGCCGGTGAATCAGTAGGAACACAGCCTGCGCATCAATACCCGTAATCGCAGGTGCCGTTGTCTGCCGCGAGCAGCTACCGCGAATGGTTCAGAATGGAAATGTCCCCTATTTCAGGACAGTGCGACGGACCTCGAACAAGCCCGGATGGTTGGGATAATTGGTTTCCAGCACCCGCAGCGCATCATCGGCCAGATCCGGCATCTCCAGCACCTTGTAGGCCTTGGCCATGATCGCCAGCGCTGCGGGAACCGAGGTCGTACGCGGATAACTTTCGACGACATGGCGGGCCCGGTTTGCCGCGGCGACATAAGCCTCGCGTCGCATATAGTAATTGGCCACATGGATTTCATGCCTGGCCAGCAGGTTGCGCAGATACGTCATGCGCAGCTTGGCATCCTCGACATAACGGCTGTCGGGGAAACGTTTGATCAATTCAGCAAAATCCTGGAAGGCCTGGAGATTACCGCCGGAATCGCGCTGTGACAGGTCGATCGGCAAAAAACGCTGGGTTATGCCCTTGCCGCGATTGAAATTGGCCAGACCGCGCAGATACAGCGCATAGGCGACGGCATCGTTGCGAGGATGCAGCTTGATGAAGCGATCAGCCGTGCTGGTCGCGGCATCGTAATCCTCACTCTTATAATAGGCGTAGGAAAGATCCAGCAACGCCTGCTGTCCGTGAACACCGAACGGGAACCGCGCCTCCAGTTTTTCATAAAATTCAACCGCACGTTCATAATAGCCGGCATCCAGTGCGCCGCGGGCTTCGTCATAAAGGCGTTCGGCACCCCATGTAGCCGAGGGGTCCTCTTTTTCGCCGAACATGCCACAGCCGGACAGGCCCGGCACCATGAGAAACAGTATGATAATGACCAGATTTCGCATGGTGCCAAGCGTATCGGCAAACCCGTGGCGGGTAAAGCACAACAACGAGATAAAGCAGTGACCAATGACTGGATCAAACTGAGCTGCGTACTGCCCGCCGCTGTCGCCGGCCAGCGCCTGGATCAGGCACTCGCCCGCCTCTATGGAGAATATTCACGCGCACGCATCAGCGGCTGGATCAAGCGCGGCGAGGTACTTGTCGATCAGGCGCCGGCCCGGCCGCGCGACAAGGTCGCGGGCGGAGAAGAGATCACCATCCATGCCCGTATCGAGGCAGATACCGGTCCCGAGCCCGAGGCGATCCCGCTCGACATTATCCATGAAGATGCCGACATACTGGTTGTCAATAAGCCCGCCGGACTGGTGGTACATCCGGGCGCCGGCAATCCCAGGCATACGCTGCTCAATGCCCTGTTACATCATCAGCCCCAGCTCGCCACCCTGCCGCGTGCCGGTATCGTCCAGCGCCTGGACAAGGACACCAGCGGCCTGATGGTGATCGCCAAGAGCCTGACCGCCCACGCACGGCTGGTCGCGGCACTGCAGAACCGACTGATAAAGCGCGAGTATCTGGCGATAGTCAACGGCGTGCTCACCGCCGGCGGCACCGTCGATGAACCCATCGGCCGGCATCCACAGCAGCGGCTGCGAATGGCGGTGGTCAGCCGCGGCAAACCGGCCGTAACCCATTACCGGGTGGTGGAACGCTACCGTGCCCATACTCTGGTCCGGGTGCAGCTCGAAACCGGCCGCACCCACCAGATCCGCGTCCACCTGGCCTGGAAAAACCAGCCGCTGCTCGGCGACCCCTTGTACGGACCACGTCCCCGGCTGCCGCGCGGGGCAACGGAAAGCGTGCGCACGGCGATCCAGGGGTTCGGGCGCCAGGCCCTGCATGCCTGTACCCTGGCACTGGCACATCCGCTCACGGGCGAGAACCTGCAGTTCGAAGCGCCGCTGCCTGAAGACATGCAGCGCCTGCATGAACTGCTGCAAGCGGATACCCGGCAACATGGCTGAACCGAGGCCGACGACATCCTGGATTGCCGCGCAATGGCCGGCACCGGCTCACGTTCATGCCGGCATCACCTCCCGCCGTGGCGGCCACAGTAAACCACCTACGAGAGCTTCAATCTGGCCGCGCATGTCGGCGACGACCCCGCCGCCGTCGCGGCCAACCGACGGGACCTCAGGCAACAGCTGCAGCTGCCGGCCGAGCCGGCGTGGCTCAACCAGGTACATGGCTGCGCGGTAATCAGGGCCGGACAGACCGGCGCAGCAACCGCCGATGCCAGCTGGACGCAGGTCCCCGGCAGTATCTGTGCCGTGCTGACGGCGGATTGCCTGCCGTTACTGCTGTGCGATCGCGACGGTGGCTGCATCGCCGCCGTGCATGTCGGCTGGCGCGGTCTCGTGGCGGGTGTCATACAGGCGGCGGTCGCCAGTCTGCCGGTGGAACCCGGCCGGCTGCTGGCCTGGCTGGGTCCGTGCATCGGTCCGGGCGCCTTTGAAGTCGGGGCCGAGGTCTACGCCGCCTGCCAGCAGACACTGCCGGGGGCGGATGCCGGTTTTCATGACGGCAGGCCGGGACGCTGGCAGGCGGACCTGCCGGCACTGACCCGTCTGGCACTGAAGCAGGCGGGATTGATCGCCTGTTACGACAGCGAACTGTGTACCTACAGCCAGCCGCAGGATTTTTACTCCTACCGCCGCGATGGCCGTACCGGTCGCATGGCCGCCCTTATCTGGATGGACGCTACCCCGACATAGACTAAGCTTGTCAACAAGAGTACGTGCAACTAATGCCGTCACGGGGAGGGACCATGGCTAACAAGAACAACAAGAAAAGGGATTCATTTTCCGCCAGCGTCAACAAGATGGCCGATCGTGCCTTCCACACGCTGAACATAGAACCGGGCGTGGCGGAATCGATCAAGGCCTGCAGTTCCGTCCTGCAGATACGTTTCCCGGTTAATGTCCGCGGCAACCTCGAGGTCTTCACCGGCTGGCGTGCGGTACACAGCACCCACCGGCTGCCGGCCAAAGGCGGCATGCGCTATGCCCCCATCGTCAACCAGGATGAGATCGAGGCACTGGCGGCGCTGATGACCTACAAGTGCGCCCTGGTCGATGTCCCTTTCGGCGGTTCCAAGGGCGGCCTGTGTATCGATCCGGCTCTTTATGATCGCCATGAACTGCAGCTCATCACCCGCCGCTTTGCCCGCGAACTGGTACGCAAGGGCTTTCTCAGCCCGGCCACTAATGTTCCGGCGCCGGACGTCGGCACCGGGGAACGCGAGATGGCCTGGATTGCCGATACCTACAAGCACCTGGAACCGGAAGACATCAACTACCAGGCCTGTGTCACCGGCAAACCCGTCCATCATGGCGGCATCCGCGGCCGGGTCGAAGCCACCGGCCGCGGCGTCGTGTATGCGATCCGCGAATTCTTCCGTCATGCACAAGCGGTGAAAAAGGCCGGTCTGACCGGCGGGCTGGGTGACAAGCGCATCGTCGTCCAGGGCCTGGGCAACGTCGGCTATCATGCCGCCAGGCTGCTGCAGGAAGAAGACAATGCCCGTATTGTTGCCATCATCGAACGCGACGGCGTACTGGTGAATGACGCCGGTATTGCCGTTGAACGCGTGCGCCAGCACATGAACGAAACCAAAGGCTGCCTGCAGGGTTTTCCCGATGCAAGCTTTTCCGAAAACGGTGCCGCGGCGCTGGAACTGAAATGCGACATCCTCATCCCGGCGGCCTTGGAAGCCCAGATTACCCGGGATAACGCCGACAAGATCCAGGCCGGCCTGATCGTCGAGGCAGCCAACGGGCCGGTGACCTTCGCCGCCGACGAGATACTGCGCAAGCGCGGCGTCATCATCCTGCCCGATGCCTATGTGAACGCCGGCGGCGTTACCGTCTCCTATTTCGAATGGATCCGCAATCTCAGCCATATCCGTTTCGGCCGCATGGAGCGCCGATTCGACGAGATGCGCGGCCAGCACATGATTACCGCCATGGAATCGCTCACCGGCGAGAAAATACCGGAGTGGATGTGCAAGGAGATCGTCCGCGGCGCCGACGAACTCGATCTGGTGCGCTCGGGCCTGGATGACACCATGCGCCATGGCTACCAGGAAATGCACGAGGCGCTGGAGCAGTACAACCTGGGCACCGACTATCGCACCGCTGCCTACGTAATTGCCATCAACAAGATCGCACGGTCTTATCTGGATATCGGGGTTTACTAAGCGCGTGAATCGTTGTTCGTGAATCGTGAATCGCGGGGGCTGCCGCTCACGATTCACGGCCTGGCGCTTGAATTCCCCCGTCTCCGCCCTCATCTAGCGATGTAATCCGAATTCTAGCCCTGAGGCGAACCCAACAATGCGTCTGGACAAACTGACAACCAAATTCCAGCTGGCGCTGGCCGATGCCCAGTCGCTGGCAGTGGGACGCGATCACCAGTTCATCGAGCCGGTGCACGTGCTGTCGGCCATGCTCGACCAGGAAGGCAGCACCGTGCGCCAGCTGCTGTCGCGCAGCGGCGCCGACCTCAACCGCCTGCGCACGCAGCTCGGCGAGGCCCTCGGCCGCCTGCCCCAGGTCGCCGGTGCCGGCGGCGAGGTCCATATCTCCAAGACCCTGGACACGCTGCTGAACCTGACCGACAAGCTGGCCCAGCAGCGCGGCGATCAGTACATTTCCAGCGAACTGTTCCTGCTCGCCGTGCTCGACAGCAAGGATGATACTGGCCCGGATCCTGAAGGAAAGCGGCGTCGATAAAGACAGCTTTTGCCAGCGCAGTGGACGAGCTCCGCGGCGGCCAGAGCGTCGATGACCCGAACGCCGAGGAGCAGCGCCAGGCGCTGGAAAAATACACCATCGACCTGACCGAGCGCGCCGAGCAGGGCAAGCTCGATCCGGTCATCGGCCGCGACGACGAGATCCGCCGTACGATCCAGGTGCTGCAGCGGCGCACCAAGAACAACCCCGTGCTGATCGGCGAGCCCGGCGTCGGCAAGACCGCCATCGTCGAGGGACTGGCCCAGCGGATTATCAACGGCGAGGTGCCGGAAGCACTGAAAAACAAGCGCGTACTGGCGCTGGATCTCGGCGCCCTGCTCGCCGGCGCCAAGTACCGTGGCGATTTCGAGGAACGCCTCAAGGCCGTACTCAATGAGCTCGCCAAGCAGGAAGGCCAGATCATCCTGTTCATCGACGAGGTGCATACCATGGTCGGCGCCGGCAAGGCCGAGGGCGCCATGGATGCCGGCAACATGTTGAAGCCGGCGCTGTCCCGCGGCGAACTGCATTGCATCGGCGCGACAACGCTGAACGAATACCGCGAGAACATCGAGAAGGATGCCGCACTCGAGCGCCGGTTCCAGAAAGTACTGGTCAATGAACCCAGTATCGAGGACACCATCGCCATTCTGCGCGGCCTGAAGGAACGCTACGAGGTCCATCACAACGTCCAGATCACCGACCCGGCGATCGTCGCCGCGGCGACGCTGTCACAGCGTTACATTACCGATCGCAATCTGCCTGACAAGGCCATCGACCTGATCGACGAGGCCGCCAGCCGCATCAGTATCGAAATCGATTCCAAGCCCGAATCGATGGACATACTCGAGCGCCGCCTGATCCAGCTCAAGATCGAGCATGAAGCATTGAAAAAGGAAACCGACGCCGCCTCGAAGAAACGGCTCGGCGTGGTGGAAGAGGAAATCAGCAAGCTCGAACGCGAGTACTCCGATCTCGAGGAGGAATGGAAGGCCGAGAAGGCCGCCCTGCAGGGCGCGCACACGGTCAAGGAACAGCTGGAACGGGCCCGGACCGAATTCGAAACCGCACGCCGGGCCGGCGATCTCAATCGCATGTCGGAACTGCAGTACGGCGTGATCCCGGAACTGGAGCGCAAGCTGGCCAGCGCCGAGGAAGCCGAGAGCGAGGCCGGCGACCAGCAGAAAACCGCGAAACTTTTGCGCAACAAGGTCACCGAAAACGAGATCGCCGAAATCGTTTCCAAGCTGGACCGGTATCCCGGTGGCGAAGATGCTCGAGGGCGAGCGCGACAAGCTGCTGCGCATGGAAGAGGCGCTGCACCGGCGTGTGGTCGGCCAGGACGAGGCGGTCGACGCCGTCGCCGATGCCATTCGCCGCTCGCGTGCGGGGCTGTCGGATCCGAACCGGCCCAACGGCTCGTTCCTGTTCCTCGGCCCGACCGGTGTCGGCAAGACCGAACTGTGCAAGGCACTGGCGCAGTTCTTGTTCGATACCGAAGAGGCCATGGTGCGCATCGACATGTCCGAGTACATGGAAAAGCACGCCGTCGCCCGTCTTATCGGCGCGCCGCCGGGTTACGTCGGTTACGAGGAAGGCGGCTACCTGACCGAGACCGTACGCCGCCGCCCTTACAGTGTCATCCTGCTTGATGAAGTCGAGAAGGCGCACCCGGACGTGTTCAACATCCTGCTGCAGATACTGGATGACGGCCGCCTGACCGACGGTCACGGCCGCACGGTCGATTTCCGCAACACCGTGATCGTCATGACCTCGAACCTGGGCTCGGACCGCATCCAGTCGATGTCCAGCGACGAGGACTACGAGGCGATGAAACTCGCGGTGATGGATGTCGTGCAGCAGCACTTCCGCCCGGAGTTCATCAACCGCGTCGACGAGATCGTGGTCTTCCATGCCCTGCAGCGGGAGCAGATCCGGGCCATTGCCGATATCCAGGTGGCGCGTGTTGCCGAACGCCTGAAGGAGCAGGACATCACCCTGGAAGTCAGCACCGCCGCGCTCGACAGGATCGGCGAGGCCGGCTTCGATCCCGTCTACGGCGCCCGGCCGCTCAAGCGTGCGGTGCAGGTTGAGCTGGAAACACCGCTGGCGCGGGAAATACTGGCCGGCCGTATCCAGGCCGGATCACACGTTACCGCCGACATGAAGGACGGCCGCATCACCTTCGACAGCCGGGCCGCCGACGCCGCCTGATCACCCTCCTGCCGGATCCGTTGCCGGGGCCGTAAAGCGCCGATACCACTGGAGCCCGGGGGCATCGGCCGGTAGCGGGGCAATGCCTTGTTCCCGGCCGGCACTTTTAAAGTAAGCTCGCAAGAGATGACCGGAACACCCAGACCACTGTTGGTATTTCCGGCCATATGCTCTAATATCGTAAATCTAGGTTTCTTGCGTCTTCGGGGTGTTTCGACGGTATGGCGGTCTCGACCAACAAAGTCCACCTGAGCGGTCTCGCGCGCAAACTGGCTGTCGACGGCCTGATGGAAGAATCGGCCGCCGCCGAGGCATTTCAGAATGCGCTCAAGAAGAAGCAGCCGTTTGTCACCTACCTGGTCGAGAACAAGCTCGCCGACAGCCTCAAAATCGCCCAGGCGGCAGCCGAGGAATTCGGCGTCCCGCTGCTCGACATTAATGCCGTCGACCTGGATCCGGAGATCATCAAGCTCCTCAAGGAAGAGCTGATCCGCAAGCATAATGCGCTGCCGCTGTACAAGCGCGGCAAGCGCCTGTACATCGCCGTCTCCGATCCCACCAACCTGCAGGCCCTGGACGAGATCAAGTTCGCCGTCGGCATGAACACCGATGCCATCCTGGTCGAGGAAGACAAGCTCGCCAAGACCATCGACAAAATGCTGGAGGAGGCCGAGGGCGGCCTCGGCGACATGGATGACGATGAATTCGACGATCTCGAGGGACTGGAGACCGCAGACGACAAGCCCGACGAGGATGTCGATACCGACGTGGACGATGCGCCGGTCGTGCGTTTCGTCAACAAGGTGTTACTGGATGCCATCAAGAAAGGGGCCTCCGACATCCACTTCGAACCGTACGAAAAATTCTATCGCGTCCGCTTGCGCATGGACGGTGTGCTTACCGAGGTCGCCAAGCCGCCGACCGCCCTGGCGCTGAAAATTGCCGCCCGCATCAAGGTCATGTCACGGCTCGATGTCTCCGAGCGCCGCGTCCCCCAGGACGGCCGCATCAAGCTGAAGCTGTCCAAGAACAAATCCATCGATTTCCGTGTCAGTACCTGCCCGACGATGTGGGGCGAAAAAACGGTCATGCGTATCCTGGATTCCGATGCCGCCAATCTCAGCATCGATGTACTGGGTTATGAAGACGACCAGAAGGCGCTGTATCTCGAGAACCTGCACAAGCCGTACGGCATGTTCCTGGTGACCGGCCCGACCGGCAGCGGCAAGACGGTCTCCCTGTATACGGGTATCAACATACTCAATCAGACCGAGGTCAATATCTCCACCGCCGAGGACCCGGTGGAAATCAACCTGCCCGGCATCAACCAGGTGCAGGTCGATGAAAAAACCGGCATGACCTTCGCCAAGGCACTGAAAGCCTTCCTGCGTCAGGACCCGGACATCATCCTGGTGGGTGAGATTCGTGACATCGAGACCGGCGGCATTGCGCTGAAGGCGGCCATGACCGGCCACATGGTGATGTCGACGCTGCATACGAACGACGCGCCACAAACCCTGACACGCATGCAGGACATGGGCATGCCGACTTTCGGTATCGCCACGGCCGTGAACGTGATTGTGGCCCAGCGCCTGGCACGCCGGCTGTGCAAGAATTGCGTCAAGCCGATGGAAGTGCCCAAGGAGGTATTGCTGGAAGAAGGCTTTACCGAGAAACAGATTGAGGCCGGCGTCAAGATTTCGGAAGCCGAGGGTTGCGATCAGTGTAACGCGGGATATAAAGGCCGTACCGGTATTTATCAGGTCATGCCCATTTCGGAAACAATGCGCCGGCTCATCATGGACGGCGCCACCGCGATTCAGCTGGGGGATCAGTCACGCGCCGAGGGCATACCCGATGTCAGGCAGTCGGCTCTGAAAAAAGTCGCCGCCGGTATTATCGACATGAAAGAAGTCAATCGTGTTACCCAGGAATAAAATCTAACGAGTAGCGGCCATGGCTGAAGCAGCAAAATCCAACATGTTTGTCTGGGAGGGAACAGACAAACAGGGCAAGCGCGTCAAGGGCGAAATGAGCGGCACTTCCGATGCGCTGGTAAAGGCCGTCCTGCGTCGCCAGGGCGTGAATCCGCTGAAGGTCAAGAAAAAACCCAAACCACTGTTCGGTGGCGGCAAAAAAAAGATAACGACCAGGGATATCACCGTTTTCAGCCGCCAGCTGGCGACCATGATGTCATCCGGTGTGCCGCTGGTTCAGGCATTCGAGATCATCGGTCGCGGCCATGAGAATCCCGCCATGCAGGAACTGGTTCTCGGTATCAAGAACGACGTCGAATCCGGTGGTACCCTCGCCGATGCCCTGGCCAAGCGTCCGCTTTATTTCAGTGAACTGTATGTCAATCTTGTCGCTGCCGGCGAGCATGCCGGTATCCTCGAGACATTGCTGCACAAGATTGCCACATACATGGAAAAAACCGAGACCCTGAAAGGCAAGATCAAGAAGGCCCTGTTTTATCCCATTGCAGTCATCGTGGTTGCTTTCATCGTCACCGCGATCCTGCTGATCTTCGTAATTCCGCAGTTCGAGGAGCTGTTCAAGGGCTTCGGTGCCGATCTGCCGGCACCGACCTTATTCGTACTGAACCTGTCGGCACTATTCCAGCAATGGTGGTGGGCCATCTTTTTCGGTATTGGCGGTACCATCTATGCCATTTTTGAAGCCAAGCGGCGTTCGAAAGCGGTGGCGCATTTCTTCGATCGCCTGGCACTTAAAATTCCGCTCATGGGTGACATACTCTACAAGGCGGCCATCGCCCGCTTTGCCCGCACCCTGGCGACCATGTTTGCCGCCGGTACACCGCTGGTGGAGGCCATGGTGTCGGTGGCGGGTGCCTCCGGCAATATTGTTTTTCACGACGCCATCATGAAGATGCGTGACGATATTGCTACGGGTACCCAGTTGCAGTCATCGATGCGTGATACCCAGCTGTTTCCGAACATGGTGGTCCAGATGGTGGCGATCGGTGAAGAAGCGGGCTCCCTCGATCAATGCTCTCCAAGGTTGCCGACTTCTATGAAGAAGAAGTCGATAACGCGGTCGATTCGCTCAGCAGTCTGCTCGAGCCGCTGATCATGGCGTTTCTGGGTGTCATTATCGGCGGCCTGGTGGTATCCATGTATCTGCCCATCTTCAAGATGGGTCAGGTCGTCTAAGCCAATCAGCCGGCCGGGCCCTGCTTTGAATAGCGGTCCGGCTATCGGGCACGCGCATGTCTATTCTGAACTTTCTACAGGCCAGCCCGCTGGCACTGACCGTCTGCTTTTTTGTTTTCGGGCTGATCGTTGGCAGTTTTCTGAATGTCGTCATCCTCAGACTGCCGCGCATGATGGAACACGACTGGCACCTGCAGTGCCGCGAGTTACTGCAACTGCCGGCAGAGCCGACCGATTCCGAGATATACAGCCTCGTCACCCCGCGCTCACATTGCCCCACCTGTCGGCATGTCATCCACTGGTATGAAAACATCCCGATATTGAGTTACCTGTTCCTGGGCGGCAAATGCGCAAATTGCAGCCGGCCCATCTCGCTGCGTTACCCGGCCGTTGAACTGACAGCCGGACTGCTCGCTGCTGTCTGTGCCTGGCATTTCGGTTTCGGTATGACCGCGGTATTCGCCACACTGCTCAGCTGGGCACTGCTGACATTATGCATGATCGATTTTGATACCCATTACCTCCCCGATGATATTACGCTACCGTTTCTCTGGCTTGGCCTGGCTGTCAACCTGTTCGGCGTGTTTGTATCACTGCACGCGGCAGTGCTCGGCGCCATTTGTGGATACGGTATACTGTGGCTGATATACCATACCTTCCGTCTGCTCACCGGCAAGGAAGGCATGGGTTACGGCGATTTCAAGCTGCTGGGCATGATCGGTGCATGGCTCGGCTGGGACAGCCTGCCGCTTGTCATCATCCTGGCTTCACTGGTAGGCGCTATCGTCGGTATCAGCCTGATTGTGTTCAAGGGCCATGACCGGACCAAGCCTATACCGTTCGGCCCCTATCTGGCGGCGGCCGGCTGGATTACATTGATCTGGGGTAGCGACATTGGCAGCGCCTACATGAACTGGGTCCTGGCCTGATGTACAGACCCTTTCGAATCGGGATGACAGGCGGCATCGGCAGCGGCAAATCCACTGTGGGTGAATGCTTCAGGTCGCTCGGTGTCGAGGTATTGGATGCCGACCAAATAACGCGTGAACTGACCGCACCCGAGCAATTGGTACTCGACGAGATACGCAGCATATTCGGTAACGAGGCAATTAATTCACGGGGAGAATTGTCGCGGACATTTCTTCGCAGCCGAATATTTACCAATAATGACCAACGGAAACGCCTGGAGGCATTACTCCATCCGAGAGTCTACGAACGGCTTGGTGAATACAGCGATAAGCTTGATGCAGCTTATGTCGTATGGATAGTTCCGTTGCTGCTGGAAACCCGTTCAGCCGATCGGGTAGACCGGGTGCTTGTGATCGATTGTCCTGAGGAATTACAGGTACAGCGTGCTGCGGCCCGCGATCAGCAGTCCGGAGCTGACATAAGAGAAATTATGAACAGACAACTGACACGTGAAGCGCGTCTGAAACAGGCCGATGATGTCATCCTTAATGACGGCGAGCTAAAATCGATCAGGGGGAAGGTACAGGATTTGCACCACAAATATCTGTCGCTGGCGGAAAACAGAAACAAAACAGAAACCCGGGATAATTGATTCAGGTATCGACGTGGGCGATAGCATCATATTTGAACAGCCACTTAACGAAAGAGTCCGCAGTTTTCTGCGGCTCGAACACCTGTTCAGCAATGTCGATGTACGCATTCATGGGCAGAGTGAATGGGACAGCCGGGAAACACTTACGAACCTTATAGAAGTCTCGGACATGCTGTCCCGTAGCGATCTCAAGGGTGAGTTAATCAAGGAGCTGGAACGCCACGCGTCAACGCTTAACAATCTGAAGGAAAATCCGGCAGTGGATCATGAACGGCTACTGACAATTCTTCAGGGGATTAATGGACTTATTGAACAGTTGCGTTCCCCCCATTGCCAGCCGGGCCAGGCAATAAGGGCGGATGACCTGGTCAATTCCATTAAGCAACGCAGCACCATCCCCGGCGGCAGCTGTGGTTTTGATTTACCTGCCTATCATCATTGGCTCAATCAGCCAGTTGAACAACGGACCATGGATCTGGATCGCTGGTACCGGGATCTGCGCATCATCCGTGACGCCGTCAGCTATTCGCTGTCCATGATCAGAAACAGCGCAACACCGAAAACTGTTGTGGCTGACAACGGCCTGTTTCAGCAGAGCCTGGAATCAAGTTCTGCATGTCAGCTGATCCGGGTGGTCTTGCCGGCTACCAGTCCTTATTTTCCGGAAATCAGCGGCGGGCGCCACCGTTTTACACTACGCTTCATGTACAGGGATGACACCCAGAGCCGGCCATTGCAGGCCGATCAGGATATTGAATTCGAATTACACTGTTGCATTCTATGACCCGGAAGACGGCTACCTGCCCACAGTGCGGCCGAACAACAAAGCGTGATGAAAACAACCCATTGCGGCCATTCTGCAGCGAGCGCTGCCGGCTAATCGATCTCGGCAGTTGGCTTGACGGCACGCACAGGATACCCACCGACGAACCCGCCGATTATCCGGATGCGGACAGCAACGGTGGTGAACCGACACAGCATTAGGTCGTGAATCGTGAAACGGAACTTGGAGGCCCGAGGCGAACATTCTGATTCTCGGATTCACGATTCACGTTCACGATCACATTAGATATCACGATTCACGATTCACGATTCACGATTCACGATTCACGCGTTCAATCCAGACACGCCCGGATCACCCGCGCCGGATCCGCTGCTTCCCACACCGAGCTCAGCATGGCGACCCCCTGGGCACCGCCGTCCCAGGCACGGGTCAGGTGATCGGGGCGCATGCCGCCCAGCGCGTAAACCGGGACCGTCGAACATTCCGTCAGCCAGCGCAGTCCATCCCAGCCCAGCGGCGTGGCATCCGGGTGGCTGGAGGTCGGTTGTATCGGTGACAGCACAATGAAGTCCAGTCCCAGCCGGCAGGCATGTTCCACTTCCGTACGGTTATGACAGGATGCGCCGATCAGATAACGGCCATCGAGAGGCCGCTCATTGAGCTGCAACAGACGTGCACTGGGCAGATGAATCCCGTCGGCGCCACCGGCGATGGCCTCGGCCGGCATGGCATTCAGCAGCAGCGAGGCATTGTAGCTCTGACAGAGATCGCGCAGCTCCCGCACCACTGCCCTGAACCGATCCGGCATCAGCCGCCGGCAGCGTAATTGTATAAGACGGGTCCCGGCGCGCAGGCAGGCCTCCGCCTGGTGCAGAAATTCATCATACGGAGTGCCCAGATCCGGCGTGATCAGATATACCGGCGGCAGCTGGACCGCACTGATAATGGCCCGGTTGGCCGGCGGAAACGATCTCTCATCCAGGCTCTCGGCGGGGACCCATTCGATCGGCTGGCCCTCACGGCCGAACGGCTCTCCGTCCCAGTCTTCGACCCGCCATACATCGAGCAATACCGGATATTCGGGATACTGGTAATGGATACGGATCAGCGGCCGGGCGCGAGTGACGGCCAACTTGAGTTCTTCGTAAAGCTCGCGGGCCAGTGCTTCGCGTACATTCTCGCCAGCCTCCACTTTACCGCCCGGAAATTCCCACAGGCCGCCCTGATGCAAATCGAATGGCCGGCGGGCGACCAATATCTCATTACGATCATTAACGATCACGCCGACGGCGATATGCAATTCACCACTTACCATGGTTTACAGAATAGCGCAGTTATCCTCCAGCGACAGTCACTCCTGGGGCAGGGTCGGGACTGTTCGCAGCAGAAGCAGCGGCATGGATACAGCCCGGGCAGGGATAAGCTGTACGATACCGTCAGGTACGGTACTCGGCATTAATACGTACATATTCATGTGACAGATCGCATGTCCACACTACAACCTCCCTGTCGCCGCGCCCAAGCGTCGCCAGCAGGGTATATTCTTCACCCGCCATGATCGCGCGGGCCACCGATTCATCATATTCAGCGGCCAGTTCGCCGTTTCGGGCAAGACAGCACTCATCAAGATAAATCGACACGCTCTCGATATCCAGGTCGACCGGCCCGCTGCGCCCGACCGCGGCCAGTATCCTGCCCCAGTTCGGATCAGCGGCAAACAACGCCGTCTTGACCAGCGGTGATTCGGCAATGGCATAGGCGATTTCCAGGCACTCCGCTTCCGACGCACCACCGCTAACCCGGACGGTAACGAATTTTGTCGCCCCCTCACCATCACGGACAACCGCCTGAGCGAGGTAGTTGCATAACTGATTCAGCGCTGCCTGGAATTCCGCCAGTGCAGCATCATCACTTATACGGGCCGGACCCGCAGAGGTAGCCAGCAACAGACAGGCATCATTGGTGGAGGTATCGCCGTCAATGCTGATACGGTTAAACGATTGATCCACGGCCCGGTCCAGGCAGATCTGCAACGTCGCGGCATCGGCGGCTATATTCGTCGCAATGTAGGCCAGCATGGTCGCCATATCGGGCCGGATCATGCCGGCCCCTTTAACGATGCCGGTCATGACGGCGGGCTGTCCGGCAATCTCATATTCCAGCGTCAGGCCTTTCGGCACTGTGTCAGTGGTCATGATCGCCCGCGCGGCATCGCTCCAGCCGTTGTCGCTAAGGGTCGCCAGTGCGGCCGGCAGGGCGCTGACCAGGCGATCCACCGGCAGCAATTCGCCAATCACGCCGGTGGAAAACGGCAGCACCGACTCTGCTGAACAGCCGGTCAGTTCAGCCAGCGACTCGCAGGTGGTCCGTGCCGCCTGGATGCCCGCCGCCCCGGTACCGGCGTTGGCATTGCCGGCATTGACCACGCAAAAACGCGGTGCCGACTGCTGCAGATGCTGGCGTGCAACCGTGACCGGCGCCGCACAGAAACGATTCCGGGTAAAGACGGCGGCAGCCTGGGTGCCGGGGACCGCCTCGATAAGCAGCAGATCGGTGCGGCCCGGTTGACGGATGCCGGCACAGGCCGTACCCAGCCGGATACCGGCAACTTTCTGCAGGTTGGGAGATTCGGGTAATCCGACCGCCATATGGTTGATTGTCTGTTGTCGCTCGACCGGGCTTAGTGCGGGCCGTTCACAGACACCACGGGCTCAGTTAAGGCTGCCATGGCAATGCTTGTATTTCTTGCCGGAACCACAGGGACATGGTTCATTGCGCCCGACTTTCCTGCCTTCGCGCACGACCGGCGACGTTTTGGCAGGCGCTGCCCCGCCCTGGCCGGCGGCGCTGGCCGCGACCGCATCGCCCGCGGGGGCGGCGGGATGCAGCGCATCCGGGGCCTCGGGATGCTGTTGCTGGACCTGGCGCCGTGCGGCCTCTTCCCGGCGACGGCGCTCGGCGGCATCGATATCCTCCTCGGCCCGTACCTGGACGCGTGACAGAATACTGATGACATCATGCTTGATGTTATCCAGCATCTCGACAAACAGCGAGAATGCATCCTTCTTGAATTCCTGTTTCGGATTCTTGGCGGCATAGCTGCGCAGGTTGATGCCCTGGCGCAGATGGTCCAATGCCGCCAGGTGTTCCATCCAGTAACGATCGAGCACATCCAGCATCAACTGCTTCTCGATACGCCGCATCAGATCCGGGCCAATGGACTGCTCTTTATCTTCGGCAGCATGCACGGCCCCGGCGTGGATTTTTTCACGCAGCCCCTCTTCATTGAGATCCCGGTCCTGCTCAAGCCAGTCCGCGATCGGTAAGTGCAGACCGAACTCGCGTTCCAGTGCCTCGGTCAGTCCGCTGATATCCCATTGTTCATCCATACTACCCGGCGGCACATAGGTGCTGATAACGGAATCGACAACATCGCGGCGCATGGCGGCAATATTGTCGGAAACATCATCGATATCAAGCAATTCATTGCGCTGTTCATAAACGACCTTGCGCTGATCGTTGGCGACGTCGTCGAACTCGAGCAGATGCTTGCGGATATCAAAATTGTGGGCTTCGACCTTGCGCTGGGCATTCTCGATTGCCCGCGAGACCCACGGATGTTCAATGGACTCGCCTTCTTCCATGCCCATCTTCTGCATCCACCCCGATACCCGGTCGGATGCGAAGATGCGCATGAGATTATCCTCAAGCGACAGATAAAACCGGCTTGAACCGGGGTCCCCCTGACGGCCGGAACGCCCGCGCAGCTGATTGTCGATACGCCGTGACTCGTGGCGTTCGGTACCGATTATATGCAGGCCGCCGGCATCGACTACCTGCTCGTGACGCAGACGCCACTGCTCACGGATCTTTCGTACCGCCTCTTCATCCGGTTCCTCCAGTTCACCGATTTCCGCCTCCGGATTGCCACCGAGCACGATATCTGTACCGCGCCCGGCCATGTTGGTCGCAATCGTTACCGTGCCGGGGCGGCCGGCCTGGGCGATAATGTCGGCCTCTTTCTCATGAAACTTGGCATTGAGTACCTGGTGGCGGATATTGTCCTTGTTCAAAAGCCCTGAAAGATATTCCGAAACCTCGATCGATGTCGTACCCACCAGCACCGGCTGGCCACGCTGCTGGCAGTCCTTGATATCCTCGATAATGGCGTCGAATTTTTCTTTTGCCGTCAGGTAAACCAGATCGCCTCGGTCATCCCGGATCATCGGCTTGTGCGTCGGTACGACGATGACTTCGAGCCCGTAAATGGTCTGGAACTCGTACGCCTCTGTATCGGCGGTTCCCGTCATGCCCGCCAGCTTGTCGTACAGGCGGAAATAATTCTGATAGGTGATCGAGGCCAGTGTCTGGTTTTCACTCTGGATGGGTACGCCCTCTTTCGCCTCCACCGCCTGGTGCAGGCCGTCCGACCAGCGCCGTCCCGGCATGGTACGCCCGGTAAACTCGTCGACAATAACCACCTGATTATCCCTGACGATATAGTCGACATCATGCTGAAACAGGGCGTGGGCACGCAAAGCCGCATTCACGTGATGGAAAATACCGATATTGACGGCATCATATAGACTCTGCCCTTCCTCGATGATCCCGGCTTCGCGGAGCAGCTGTTCTATATGCTCATGACCTTCCTCGGTGAGATAAACCTGTTTGCTTTTTTCGTCGATGCTGTAATCGCCAGGCGGCTCTTCCTCGGTCTGTGCATCATAGGCAGGCTGGCGTTTCAGTTTCGGAACAAGTTCATTGATCTTGATGTACAGATCGGTCTTGTCATCAACGGCACCGGAGATAATCAGCGGCGTCCGTGCCTCGTCGATCAGAATCGAGTCAACCTCGTCGACGATGGCGTAATTCAGTGTACGTTGAACGCGATCCTCGGCGGCCTTGGCCATGTTGTCACGCAGATAATCAAATCCGAATTCGTTATTCGTGCCGTAGGTAATATCGGCGGCATAAGCCTCGCGCCGGTGCTCCGAGGTCATTCCCGAGATGATGACACCCACGGACAGACCGAGAAATTCATAGATCTTCCCCATCCAGTCGGCATCACGCTGCGCCAGGTAATCATTCACCGTGATAATGTGAACACCCTGACCAGTCAGGGCGTTCAGATAGGCCGGCAGTGTCGCGACCAACGTTTTACCTTCGCCGGTACGCATCTCCGCGATGGAACCCTGATGCAGTACCATGCCGCCGATAAGCTGGACATCAAAATGCCGCATATCCAGGATACGACGGCTGGTTTCGCGGACCACGGCGAATGCCTCCGACAGCAAATCGTCCAGAGTCTCGCCACTGTTATAACGGCCGCGGAATTCCTCAGTTTTCGCCCGCAGGGCATCATCATCAAGGGCCGCAATATCAGTTTCGAGCACGTTGATTCGCTCGACACGTTTGCGCATGCGCTTCAGCAGCCGTTCATTACGACTGCCGACAAATTTTTTGAGTAAACCGCTAATCATGTTGCGATCCGTGTGGCTCAGTCCTGCAGGCGGCAAACGCAGGGATATGCCCTACGACATTGATGTGTTGCCGGAGAGGGAAAAGATTGGATTATTTAACAGAAATATAGTTCTTGGGATTGACGACTTTGCCGTCATGCACAACTTCAAAGTGCACGTGGGTTCCCGTGGACCGGCCGGTCGATCCCATCCTGGCAATGGAATCACCTTTGCTGATCCGCTGGCCAAGCCGGACCAGGTTTTCCTTGTTGTGCGCATAGCGGGTGGTATAGCCGTCGCCGTGACTGATTTCGACCATATTACCATAGCCGCCACGCGGCCCGGACCAGGTCACGACCCCGTCAGCCGCGGCATGGACGGTGGAGCCCGGTCGCCCGGCAAAATCGATGCCCTCATGCATCTCCTTGCGGCCGGAAATCGGATTGGTGCGCATACCGAACCAGGATGAAACCCATCCCCCCTTCACCGGGGTGCCGGCCGGCATGATCTGTTCCTGCAGATTACGGGTCAGCAGCAACTGCTCGATGGCCCGCAGTTTATCGGCACGCTCGTCGAGGTCACTGGACAGCCTGTCCAAAGCTGTTACGAAATCCCCTGCCTCCATGTCCTGCTGGTAGGCCGGTTCCGGGCCGCCCATGCCCGGGGGATGTTCTACGCCGAATTCCAGGTCATCGAGTCCGGCCATACCGGCCAGGCGTTCACCCAGCGCATCCAGGCGCAGCACATGCCCCTGCAGTTTGCTCAGACGTGCCGCCAGGGCGTTGAGCTGCTGGTTGGCCTGGTGGCGAGCATCATCGATGGTTTCCCGCTGCTCCTTGATCTCGCGCTGCCAGGCGAGGCCGGCTGCGCCATACAACCGGGTGAGCGCATCCTCGCTGCGGGCCTGGGCGAAATACATGCCGCCGATGAACAGACTGCCGACCAACCCCCCTGCTATAGTCAGTAGCAGCGCGCAGGTGGCGGGACCGAAATGGATCCGCCGGCCCTTACCGTAACGATTGTTGATTATGATAAATTGCATGGCGATTATGCTGTCGTTACTCCAGCCTCATCGGGTCAGTCAAACCCTTAATATGGATTAACCAATACATGTCGACCAGGAACCTGGGTTCACTCCTGCGCCAGAATCCCCGGCTGGGACATTTGTATGCCCATGCCAGAAAACTGCAGCAATTACAGGCCGTGCTGGACAATCACCTGCCCCAGCCGCTGGCCAGTCACTGCCGGGTTGCCGCGCTGGAACATAATGTCCTGACACTGCATACCGACTCTCCCGCATGGGCGGCCAAACTCCGGTTCCTGACCGCGGATATAGTGAAAACACTGCAAAACAGTAACGCAGACGTGTCCGTGGATACGATTCGGGTCAAGGCCCGGCCACCGGAAACGAAACCGCAAACTGTCAGATCGGGAACAAATTTGTCACCCCTTACGGCCCGGTTGCTGCGGGATATCGCCGAGACGATCGATGACCCGGAACTGCGGGCCTCGCTGCTGCGGCTGTCGGAAAACTGATCCCCGCTGTTTTTATGAACCCCCGGCCTGTCCTGCCCTACCAGCTGGCAGGGATCGGCTGCATGAAGGAAATGGGCAGTTCAACTTCATCCTTGAAGCTGACCAGCTCCCAGGCTTCCTCATTGGCCAGCAGGTCTCTTAGCAATCTGTTATTCAGTTCATGACCGGATTTATAGCCATTGAAAGCACCAATCAGGCTGTGCCCGAGCAGGTACAGGTCACCAATGGCATCCAGTATCTTATGTTTAACGCACTCATCTTCATAACGCAAACCGTCTTCATTCAGAATGCGATAGTCATCAACGACTACGGCATTATCCAGGCTGCCGCCGAGCGCCAGGTTGTTTTCCCGTAGCAGTTCAACATCACGCATGAAACCGAAAGTACGGGCGCGCGAAACTTCCTTGACGAAGGAAGTCGTGGAGAAATCGATTTCGGCGGTACAATTCTTTTCGTTGAAGGCGGGGTGATTAAATTCAATGGTAAAGCCGACTTTAAAACCGTCGAATGGCTCGAAACTGGCCCATTTATCTTCATCTTCCACCCTGATCGGTTTCTTGATACGCAGAAACTGTTTCGGGGCATCCTGGTCCATGACGCCGGCGGACTGAATCAGGAACACGAACGGTCCGGCACTGCCGTCCATGATCGGAACTTCGTCGGAACTGACATCAACATAGGCATTGTCGATACCAAAGCCCGCCAGTGCCGATAAAAGATGTTCAACTGTGGAAATACGCACGTTGCCCCTGGTCAGGGTAGTCGACAAACGCGTATCACCAACATTCTCCGGGCGCGCTGCCAGTTCAACTGCGGGATCGAGATCAACCCGCCGGAAGATAATGCCGGTATTTACTGCCGCCGGGCGCAGGGTAAGGTAGACTTTTTTGCCGGTATGCAATCCGACGCCGGTGGCACGGATGACATTTTTTAGTGTTCTTTGTTTTATCATTCAGTCAAAGCTCCAGTAGCCCTCCCGCTGGCTTCCCTACCCCCTGCAGGGCAGCAGTTTCAAGTATAAACGCCCGCACTGTCAAGCAGTTATCCTGCATATCTCGCCTGTAGTCTGGCTGCTAGCCGGGTTTTAGCGCCAAAAGTGACCTCGTTCTCAATCCGCCTGGCGCCGCAGAAATGCCGGAATATCCAGATAATCAGGGTCCGATTCCAGTGCCTTCTGGCTCTTGCTATCACCCTTGTTGCGCATGACGGTCGGCCGATCCAGGGTGCGGTAGTCGACCTCTCCACCGGCCGCCTGCTGCACCAGTTTCGGCTTGGCGGCCTCCTCCCTGGCGCCGGCGCCCAGGCCGGTGGCGACGATGGTAACCCTGAGATCCCCTCCATGGCCGGGTCGATAACCGTACCTACGACCACAGTGGCATTGTCCGAGGCAAATTCCTTGACAGTGTTACCCACCTCATTGAATTCGCCGATGGACATATCCATACCGGCGGTAATATTCACTAGGATACCGCGGGCGCCGGCAAGATTCACATCCTCGAGTAGCGGGCTGGAAATGGCGGATTCTGCCGCCTTGGGGGCGCGGCCTTCGCCGCTGGCCTTGCCGGAACCCATCATCGCCATACCCATCTCGGACATGACCGTACGCACATCGGCAAAGTCCACGTTGATGAGTCCCGGCCGGGTAATAAGTTCCGCGATGCCCTGGACGGCCCCGAGCAGGACGTCATTGGCGGACTTGAAGGCATCCAGCAGGCTGATCTGTTCGCCGAGCACCATCAACAGCTTTTCATTGGGGATGGTGATGAGCGAATCGACGAACTGGGTCAGTTCCTTGATGCCGTCATCGGCAACGGTACCACGCTTCCTGCCCTCGAAAGTAAACGGCCGTGTCACTACGGCAACGGTCAGAATGCCCATCTCCTTGGCGACCTGGGCGACGATCGGTGCCGCGCCGGTGCCGGTACCGCCGCCCATGCCGGCAGTGAGGAAGACCATGTCCGCGCCTTCGAGCACGTCCATGATGCGGTCGCGATCCTCGAGCGCCGCCTGGCGGCCGATATCCGGATCAGCCCCTGCTCCCAGACCCTTGGTAATGCTGCTGCCCAGTTGCAGCATGGTCTTGGCGGTTGAATTTTTCAGTGCCTGGGCATCGGTATTGGCGCAGATGAATTCCACGCCCTCGATGTTGGCATTGACCATATGTTGCAGGGCATTGCCGCCACCGCCACCGACGCCGATGACTTTAATGATGGCTGCCGGGTTGTCTGCATCGACTAGTTGAAACATGACTCGATCCTCCTCGAAGCCTTGGTACTGAGATTTGTGTTTCCTGTTTGCCCGTGTTGTCTGTTCATTTCATTAAAAATTGCCCTGGAACCAACCTTTCATACGTTCCCACACGCCCTTGAGGCCGCTTTCCGACTGGAGATGCGGCAGATTTTCCCGTTGCTGGCGGAGACCGAACAGCAACAGCCCGACACCGGTGGCATGAATGGGGTTCTTGACCACATCCGCCAGGCCGGTGACGTACTGCGGCACGCCGAGGCGTACCGGCATGTGAAAAATTTCCTCGGCCAGATCGATGGCACCTTCCATCTTGGCGCTGCCGCCGGTCAGCACAATGCCGGCGGCGATCATGTCCTCGAAACCGGAGCGCCTCAGTTCCGCCTGCACCAGCGTGAACAGTTCCTCGTAGCGTGGTTCGACCACCTCGGCCAACGTCTGCCGCGCCAACCGCCGTGCCGGGCGATCACCGACGCTCGGTACCTCGATGGTTTCATCGGGGCTGGCAAGCTGGGTCAGCGCGCAGGCGTAACGGACCTTGATGTCTTCGGCGTGCTGGGTCGGCGTGCGCAGTGCCACGGCGATATCGTTGGTAACCTGGTCGCCGGCGATGGGGATCACTGCGGTGTGGTGAATCGCGCCATTGGTAAATACGGCGATGTCGGTCGTGCCGCCGCCGATATCGACCAGGCATACACCCAGTTCTTTCTCGTCATCGGTCAATACCGACTGGCTCGATGCCAGCTGTTCGAGAATGATGTCATCGACTTCCAGGCCGCAGCGGCGCACGCACTTGATGATGTTCTGGGCGGCACTGACGGCGCCGGTCACCATGTGCACCTTGGATTCCAGCCGCACGCCCGACATGCCGATGGGTTCCTTGACGCCTTCCTGGCTGTCGACCACGAATTCCTGCGGCAGGATATGCAGGATTTTCTGGTCCGCCGGAATGGCCACCGCGCGCGCGGCATCGATGACGCGATCGATGTCGTTCATGGTGACCTCGCTGTCGCGGATGGCGACGATGCCGTGGGAATTGAGACTGCGGATATGGCTGCCGGCAATACCGGCGTAGACCGAATGAATCTCGCAGCCGGCCATGAGTTCGGCTTCTTCAATCGCGCGCTGAATCGAGTGCACGGTGGATTCGATATTGACCACCACACCGCGTTTCAGCCCCCGGGACGGGTTGGAGCCGATACCGATGATTTCAATCTCATCGTCGCCGACGATCTCGCCGACGATCGCGACGACTTTCGAGGTGCCGATATCGAGTCCGACAATCAGATTCTTGTCCGATTTTCTGGCCATAACTTTAAGCTGCTCCGTTACCTTGGTTGGGGCCCTTGGCGGGCTTGCCGCTGTCTTCTGCAAACTGCACCGCGAAACCGTTGGTGTAGCGCATGTCGATATAACTGGCCGCATCGAGGCGATCGCCCAGGCTGGCGGGTACCAGCTCGACAAAGCGTGCCAGCCTGGCCTCGAAGGCCTCCCGGCCCAGCACCACTGCCAGGCCGCCGGCGGTGGCGAACGACCACGCCCGGCGATCGCTCAGTGTCAGGGTCTGCAATTCCATCCCGATCGGCGCCAGCGCTTCCTGTATCAGCAGCAATCGCGCCGTCAGTTGCGCCTGGGTTTCCGGCGGTCCCTGAAGCCGTGGCAGGCCGGCGGGCGCCGTGGCCATCTCGGGCTCGAAATAGTCACCACCGCTGTTCACCAGGCCGCTGTCACCCCATTGCGCCACCGCTGTCTGCTCACGCACCGAAACCTTCAGCGTATCCGGCCACACCCGCTGCACCTGGACATCACGTACCCACGGGCTGGCCGTCACGGCATTACGCAGGGCGGTGACATCCATGCTGAAAAAGCCGCCCCGCAACTCCTGGCTGATCAGCTGCTGCAGTTCCGCCCGGCTCAACTGCCGGAATTCACCCTCGATACTCACCTGCCGGATCGGCAGGGTAGTCGGCTGTGCCAGGTACCAGCCGGCCACCATTACTGCCGCTACCAGCAGCAATGCCAGCAACAGCCTGCCGCGGCCGCCGGTGCTGTCAGCGGGCGCGGTCTCGTCAGCCGCTTCACCACGTCCGCGACCGCGTTCCGGCGGCTCGGGCCGGCGCGACCCCGCTTGACTTGACCGGGACCGGGGGCGCTGCCACGGTATTGCCGACGACTCGGTGACAACCTCATCGTCGATACCGTCATCATCGTCCTCCCGCAGCGGAAACGGCCCCGGTTCCGGCTCCGCATCCCTGGCCGCGGGCCCCGGCAGATAAAAATCGCCCAGTGGCTCGAACGTGCTCATACCGCCTCCCGCTGACCGGCCAGCGGCCGGTCCAGGCTCGTATCCAGAATGCGCAGCGCCAGCTCATCGAAATCCATACCGGCCTCACGCGCGGCCATCGGCACCAGACTGTGATCGGTCATCCCGGGTACCGTATTGACCTCCAGCAACCAGGGATCGCCGGCACTGTCGAGCATGAGATCGACCCGGCCCCAGCCGCTGGCACCGACGGCATCGAAGGCACGGCGGCAGAGCTCGCCAAGCTGCTTTTCGGTATCCACCGGCAGACCGCAGGGACAGTGGTATTGCGTCGTGCCAGCGAGGTACTTGGCCTCGTAGTCGTAAAATGTGCGTGGCGTTTCCAGGCGGATGAACGGCAGCACCTCGGCACCGAGAATAGCGGCGGTATATTCACCACCGGCGATCCAGCGCTCGGCCAGCACCACGTCGTCGCAGCCGGCCGCCGCCTGCCAGGCGGCTTCGGCACCGGCGGCGTCATCCAGCCGCGACATGCCGATGCTGGAGCCTTCATGGGCCGGCTTGACCGCCAGCGGATAACCGACCCGGTCACCGAACGCGGCCAGCTCGGCCGCGCTGCCCACGACCGCGTGCGGCGGTGTCGGCAAACCCATCTGCAGCCAGATCTGCTTGCTACGCAGCTTGTCCATGCCGATTGCCGAACCGAGCACACCGCTGCCGGTATACGGCAGCCCCAGCCATTCGAGCGCACCCTGGATCATCCCGTCCTCGCCGCCACGGCCGTGCAGGGCAATGAACGCGCGGTCAAAATGACCCGCACTCAGCTGCCGGAACAGACCGTCGCGCGGGTCGACCGCGCTGGCAGTGACACCACTGCGCTTGAGCGCCGCCAACACCGCGTTGCCGCTTTTCAGCGAGATGTCACGTTCGGCGGACGTGCCGCCCATCAGCACTGCAACGTGGCCGTATTGTGCCGGTGCCAGTACGCTCACAATCTGTCGTCCTCGTTCGTTGGTGCCGCGGCCTCGCCGATGATGCGCACCTCGGAAATCAGTTCGACGCCGGCCTGCGCGCGCACGGCCTGCTGCACGTGCTCGATCAGCGCCTCGATATCGGCGGCGGCAGCGCCGCCGGTATTGATAATGAAATTCGCATGCTTGTCGGAAACACGGGCGTGGCCGATGCTGAACCCCTTGAGGCCGCAGGCCTCGATCAGGCGTGCGGCATGATCATTTTTGGGATTTCGGAATACGGACCCGCAGCTGTGCTGTCCCATGGGCTGGCTGCCGGCACGCCGCGCCAGCAGGTCGCGGATCTGTGTCCGCGCGCGGCCGGTGGTATCCGGCTGCAGCACCAGGCCGGCGCGCAGGAACCATTCATCGGCCGGGCCTTCGACACTGCGGTAGCCGATCGTGTAGTCGGACGGTGAATGCTGATGTCGCTGGCCCTGGCGATCGAGTGTCTCCACCCACTCAACAACCGACCAGGTCTCACCGCCCCAGGCACCGGCATTCATGGCCAGGGCGCCGCCGAGCGTGCCGGGGATACCGGCGAGGAATTCCGCGCCGGTCAGGCCGGCCTCGGCGCAGAACCGCGCAAGCTTGGCACAGGCGATGCCGGCACTGGCGGTCACCGTGAGTTCACCGCTCTGCTCAAGCTGTTCCGGCAGCCGGGTCAGCGAGATCACCGTGCCGCGGATGCCGCCGTCACGCACCAGCAAATTACTGCCCAGCCCGACCCAGGTCAGGGGTTCAGCGGCCGGCAATGTGTGCAGAAATTCAGCGAGCGCGGCGCTGTCCTCCGGCGCGTAATAGCGATCCGCCGGACCGCCGACGCGCCATGAGGTATGCCGCGCCATCGGTTCGTTCAGTCGCAATCGCCGCGCAGGCTCATGACATCCACCGTGCCGTGGACGGTATTGAGATCGCGCAGTAATGATATTTTCGGATTCGCATGGCTCATCATCCGCTTGCCTCAGTGCACCTCGCCGCCATAGCGCCGCTTGATCTCGGGCGCGAGCGAACTGACATCACCCGCTCCCAGCACCAGCAGGATGTCGCCGTCTTCGAGCAGCCCCGGCAGCAGTCCGTAGAGTGAATCGCGTTCCTCGACAAACACCGGATCAACCTGGCCGCGCAGGCGGATGGCGCGGCACAACGAACGGCTGTCGGCGCCGGCGATCGGCGCCTCGCCGGCGGGATAGACATCCATCAGCAACAGCACATCGATTTCGGACAGCGTGCGGGTAAAGTCCTCGAACAGATCGCGCGTGCGCGTGTACCGATGCGGCTGGAAGATCACAACCAGCCGCCGGCCCGGCCAGCCGGCATGCACGGCCTCAATGGTGCAGGTGATCTCGCGCGGGTGATGCGCGTAGTCGTCAATAAGCAGCACGGCCTTGTCATCGATACGCAAATCACCGACGACCTGCAGGCGCCGGCCGATACCCTGGAACCCGGTCAGGCCGGCGGCAACTTTGTTTGCATCGATCTCCAGTTCCCGGGCCACCGCCACCGCCGCCAGGGCGTTCATCACGTTATGCTTGCCCGGCAGGTTGAGTTCGTATTCGGACCAGTCGTCGGTGCCGGCCGCACGGACGGCAAACCAGGTGCGCTTGCCCTGCTGCCGCAGCAGCCGGCCCTGGATATCGGCCTCGGCATCGATGCCGTAGGTCAATACCTGGCGCGAGACTTCCGGCAGGATGTCGCGCACGCCCGGGTCGTCGATACAGACCACGGCGAGACCGTAAAACGGCAGGCGGTGGATAAATTCAATAAAGTGCTGGCGCAGGTTGGCGTAATCGCCGCCGTAGGTCCCCAGGTGATCGGCATCGATATTGGTCAGCACCGCGATCACCGGCTGCAGGTGCAGAAACGAGGCATCGCTTTCGTCGGCCTCGGCGACAAAGTAGCGGCCGGTGCCGAGCCTGGCATGGGTGCCGGAACTGTTCAGCAGGCCGCCGATGACATAGGTCGGGTCCATGCTGCCCTCGGCGAGCACGCTGGCAATCAGGCTGGTCGTCGTGGTCTTGCCGTGGGTGCCGGCGACGGCAATGCCCTGGCGGAAACGCATCAATTCGGCCAGCATCTCGGCGCGTGGTACCACGGGTATGCGATCCTGGCGTGCCGCCATCAGTTCGGGATTGTCGGGCTGCACGGCACTGGTGACGACGACCACGTCACTGCCGGCAATGTGCCGTGGTGAGTGGCCCTGCAGTATGTTTACGCCCAGATCCTGCAGATGCCGGGTCATGGCATTGGCGCACAGATCGGAACCCGATACGGTATAGCCCAGGTTGTGCAACACCTCGGCGATACCGCCCATGCCGGCGCCACCGATGCCGATGAAATGAATATGCCGCACCCGGCCCATGGTGTGTTCGTGTCCGACCGGCATCAGGCGGCCTCCTGCAGGCAGACCGCCGCAACTTCGGCGGCGGCCCGGGGTTTCGCAAGATGCCGGGCATTAATGGCCATGGCCTGCAGGCGCCCGCGGTCGGTACCGAGTTCGATGAGCATGCCGGCGAGCGTCGCCGGGGTCAGCTCGCTGTCCGGCAACAGCAGGGCGGCATCGTTTTCGCACAGCCAGCGGGCGTTTGCGGTCTGGTGATCGTCCACCGCGTGCGGGTACGGCACGAGTATCGAACCGAGCCCCACTGCGGCCAGCTCGGTCACGGTCAGTGCGCCGGCGCGGCAGATCACCAGATCCGCCCAGGCATAGGCACCGGCCATGTCATCGATAAATGCATCAACGTGGGCCTCGATACCCAGCGTGGTGTAACTGCGCCGGACCAGGTCGTGATCGGCGCTGCCGCTCTGGTGTCGTACCTCGACCGGCAGGCGTTCGATCAACTGGCCGAGCGCCACCGGCACCACCTGGTTCAGGCGCCTGGCACCCTGGCTGCCGCCGAGTACCAGCAGCCGCAGGGTCTTGTCACGCCCGGCCAGGCGCTGGCCGGGATCCGGCAGCTCATGCAAGTCGCGACGCACCGGATTGCCGACCGCCTCGGCAGCGGCTGCCGCCGGCATGGCCCCCGGAAAGGCCTCGAGGACGCGATCCGCCAACCGGCTCAACAGGCGGTTGGTGAGTCCGGCGATGGCATTCTGCTCATGGATACACAACGGCAGCCGCAGCAGCCAGGCAGCGATCCCGCCCGGACCACTGACAAAGCCGCCCATACCCAGCACGACATCGGGATGCAGCCGGCGCAGCACCCGCAGGCTCTGCCAGACGGCACGCAGCAGCCTTGCCGGGGCGAGCAGCAGGGTCAGCACGCCGCGGCCGCGCAGACCGCTGATACTGATCGGTTCCAGCGCCAGGCCGGCGCCGGGCACCAGTTGCGCCTCAAGACCGTGGTCGGTACCCAGCCATATCACTTCATGTCCGCCGGCACGCAACTCTTCCGCCACCGCCAGGCCGGGAAAGACATGACCGCCGGTCCCCCCGCCATGATCAGCACCGTGATTTTGCCGGCATCAGGCGACATAACGGCCCGCCTTCTCGGGCATGCGTGCCCGGGTGCTGGTACGTGTTTCGTGATCGATGCGCAGCAACAGCCCGATCAGCAGGCAGGTCACTATCAGACTGTTGCTGCCGTAGGACATCAGCGGCAGGGTCAGGCCCTTGGTCGGCAGAATGCCCATGTTGACGCCGATATTGATGAACGTCTGGATGCCGATGAGCATGCCGACACCGTAGGCGACATAAGCGGCGAACGCCTGCCCCGCCTGCATGGCCAGCTGACCGATAGTGAACGCGCGCCGGACGATGAAGCAGAACAGCAGGATCACCACGGTCGAGCCGACAAACCCGAGCTCCTCGGCGATGACCGAATAGACGAAGTCGGTATGCGCCTCCGGCAGATAGAAACAGCTTCTGGACGCTGCCGCCCAGGCCTACGCCCAGCCAGTCGCCGCGGCCGAAACCGATCAACGCCTGGGTCAACTGGAACCCGGTGTTGTAAGGATCCTGCCAGGGATCGGTGAAACTCATCAGCCGTTGCAGACGGTAGGGTGACAATATCGCGAGGCTGGCAAGCGCAGCACTTGCCACCCCCATCCAGGCGATGAATCGACCCAGCGGCACACCCCCCAGAAACATCATGCCGAGACTGGTCGCGAACAGCACCACGCTGGCACCGTAATCCGGCTCCAGCAGCAACAGACCGGATATCAGTGTCAGCACCAGGATCGGGCGGATGAATCCGCCCAGGCTTATGCGGATGGATTCCGCCTGTCGCACCAGGTAACCGGCCATGTAAATGATCACGCACAGCTTGACCGGTTCCGAGGCCTGCAGATTGACTGGACCGAGACTGATCCAGCGCCGGGCGCCGTTGATCTCCTGGCCGACGCCCGGCACCAGCACCAGTATCAACAACGTGGTACCGAGTAACAGTAACGGCAGGCTCAGCCGTTCCCACAGTTTCAGCGGCAGCCGCATGGTGATGCCGGCAAGCGCCAGACCCAGCACGGTAGCCGCGGCCTGGCGCCAGAAATAGTGCAGCGGCGCGTCGAACTGGCGATCGGCGATGGATATCGAGGCCGACGCCACCATGATGAGGCCGAACACCAGCAACAACAGCGACACGCCCAGCAGCCAGGGATCGTACCCGGCCAGCAGGCCTCTTTCGCCGTGACGCTGCGGCGTGCCGGCAACCGCCTGACGTTTCATCACCGCGGCCATCAGTCGAGTGCCCTCACGGCAGCGGCGAAGATCTCACCGCGCTGCTTGTAATCACGGAACATATCGAGACTGGCGCAGGCGGGCGACAGCAGCACCTTGTCACCGGCTTGCGCCCGTTCGACCGCAGCGGCCACGGCCGCTTCCATGTCGGCCACTTGCAGCACAGTGATCGATTCGGGAATCACTGCGGCGATGCGTTCGGCATCGCGGCCCAGCAGGATGGCCGTGTGCACGCGGCCGATCATGGCCACGGCAAGTTCACTGAAATCGGCACCCTTGCCATCGCCGCCGGCGATCAGAATGACGTCGCTGTCACCGGCCAGGCCCTCGATTGCCGCCACACTCGCGCCGACATTGGTGCCCTTGGAATCATCGAACCAGTCGGCGCCATGCCGGTTCGCCACCCACTGGCAACGATGCGGCAGGCCGCTGAACCGGCGCAGTGTCTCGAGCATCGCCACCATCGGCAGATTGATCGCACTGCCCAGCGCCAGGGCCGCCAGCGCATTGGCGAGGTTATGGGAGCCCCGCATGCCCATCTCGGCGGCCGGCAGCAACCGTTGCGCACCGCGCACCAGCCAGCCGTTGCGGATGCCGAAAACCGAATCATCAATGCCCGGATCGCCGAGGGTGAACATCAGCGTGTCCCGATCCGGACGCCGCATGGCGGCGACCAACGGGTCATCCTGGTTGATGACCATGACGCCGTCGCCGGCGTAAATGCGTGTCTTGGCGGCGGCGTAGTCGTCCATGCTGTCATAGCGATCCATGTGATCGGCGCTGATATTCAGCACCACGGCCGCCGCGGCGTTCAGGGAATAAGTGGTCTCGAGCTGGAAACTCGACAACTCGAGCACATAGAGATCAACGTCCGGCGCGGCCAGCAGATCGAGCGCCGGCGGCGCGAGATTGCCGCCGGCGGCCACCCGCTGCTGGGCAGTACGCGCCATGTCGGCGACCAGACTGGTGACGGTGCTTTTGCCGTTGGCACCGGTGACCGCGACAATCGGTGCCGTGGCCACGAGGCTGAACAGCTCGATATCACCCATGACCGGTATACCGGCTGCACGCGCCGCGCTGATCGCCGGTTCATCAACAGACAGGCCCGGGCTGATGACGAGCCTGCCGGCGTTGGCCAGCGGTGCAGCCGCCAGGTCACCGAGGTACACCGGCACCTCCGGCAGCTCGGACCGCAGGGTCGCGAGCTGCGGCGGACTGGTGCGTGTATCGGCAACGGCGATCGTCTCGCCACGGGCGGCGAGATAACGCGCGCATGACAGCCCGCTCAGACCGAGGCCGACGATCACACTGTCAAACTGTTGGGCATGGTTTTCTGCCATCATCAATTCAGTACCCACGGTTGCCGGCAATGCCCTCGGCTCCCTCACCGGATCTTCAGGCTCGCGAGCCCGACCAGAACGAGAATGACGGTGATGATCCAGAAGCGGACGATCACCCGCGGTTCGGGCCAGCCCTTGAGCTCATAGTGATGATGCAGTGGCGCCATGCGGAAAATGCGCCGGCCCGTCAGTTTGTACGACGCCACCTGCAGAATGACCGATACGGTTTCAACCACGAACACACCGGCCATGATGAATAAAATCAGTTCCTGCCTGACCATGACGGCGACGACACCCAGTGCCGCACCGAGTGCCAGTGCACCGATGTCGCCCATGAATACCTGCGCCGGATAGGTGTTGAACCACAGAAAACCGAGACCGGCGCCGACCATCGCGCCGCAGAACACGGCCAGCTCACCGACACCGAGCACAAACGGAATATCCAGGTAGCCGGCAAAGCGCGCGTTGCCGGCGGCATAGGCAAAAATGGCCAGCGCCGCGGCGACCATGACGGTGGGCAGTATGGCAAGACCGTCAAGACCGTCGGTGAGATTGACGGCATTACTGCTGCCGACGATTACAAAATAGGCGAGCAGCACAAAGCCGACGACGCCGATATCAATACTCAGTGATTTCGCAAACGGGATCAGCAGATTGGTTTCGGCCGGTGTCGACGCCATCTTGTATAAAACAATGGCAGCGCCGATAGCGAACACCGACTGCCAGAAATATTTATAGCGTGCCGACAATCCCCGCGGGTCACGGTTTACCACTTTCCGGTAATCATCGATCCAGCCGATGATGCCGAACAGTATGGTGATAATCAGTGCCAGCCAGACGTAACGGTTGCCGAGGTCGGCCCAGCACAGCGTGCTGACCATGATCGAGATCAGGATCAGCAGACCGCCCATGGTCGGCGTGCCGGTTTTGGTCAAATGGGTCTGCGGGCCATCATCGCGCACGCTCTGACCGATCTGGTAAGTCGTCAGATGCCGGATCAGATAGGGACCGATAAACAGCGCGATCATCAGCGACGTCAGCGTGCCGAGAATCGTACGCAGCGTCAGGTACTGAAAGACATTGAAGCCGCTGTAGAACTGGGCCAGGTATTCAGTCAGCCAGAGCAGCATGGATCACGCCTCCCCCGCACGCAGTGCTTCAACGACACGTTCCATCCGGCGCGGCGCGCGATCCCTTGACCAGGACTACGACACCCTCGCCGGCATCGTCCTTAAGCCGGTCAATCAGATCGGCCATGCTGTCGAAATGCCGGGCACCGGCACCGAACGCCGTCACCGCGTGCCGGCTCAGTTCACCGATGCCGTACAGGCGTTCCACGCCGAGCGCGCGCGCCTGTTCGCCCGCGGAACTATGCAGGGCCGCAGCAGTACTGCCGAGTTCGCCCATATCACCCAGTACCAGCCACGGCCGGCCCGGTTCGGCTGTCAGGACTTCCAGTGCCGCAGCCAGGGAACCGGGATTGGCGTTGTAACTGTCGTCAATAAGGACACTGCCGCCGCGGCCGGGAACGCGGATCAGTCGCCCGGTGACCGGTTGCAGGCCGGCCAACCCGGTGGCGATCGTTTCCGGCGAGAATTCGAGCGCGGTCACGGCGGCCGCGGCGGCCAGCGCATTCATGACATTATGCCGGCCCGGCAGCGGCAGGCTGACATCGGTATCGCCGAGCGGCGTGATGAGATGAAACGACTGGCCGCCATCGTGGTTCGCGGCAATATCCGTGGCACGGACATCGGCGTCAGCCGCCAGACCGAAACTCAACCGGCGTCGATCACTGTTTTGCCGGCGCCAGAGATCGGCGAACGCATCATCGGCATTAATGACCGCACAGCCATCCTTGCCGAGACCATCGAATATTTCGCCCTTGGCGCGCGCAACACCCTCGACACTGCCGAAGCCTTCGAGATGCGCCGGTGCACACTGGGTAATCAGTGCGATATCCGGCCGCGCCACACGGGTCAGGTAATCGATTTCACCGGGGTGGTTGGCACCCATTTCGATGACCGCATAATCATGCTCCGCATCCAGCTCGTATAGCGTCAGCGGCACACCGATATCGTTATTGAGATTGCCGCTGGTGCACAACACCCGGCCATGCCCGCCCAGAATGGCACGCAGCATTTCCTTGACGGTGGTCTTGCCGTTGCTGCCGGTTATGGCGATCAACGGGCACTGGAAACGGTGACGCCAGTGCGATGCCAGCGTGCCCATCGCCGGACGGGTATCCGGCACCACCACGCCGCGGCAGATCGAGTCCAGCTTCCCGCTCAACCAGCACGGCACGCGCGCCGGCCGTACCTGCGGTATGGCATAAAATCATGGCCGTCGAAATGCGGACCGCGCAGGGCGATAAACAGTTCGCCGCCCTGCAGCTTGCGGGTATCGGTACTGGCACCGCGGAACTCGACATTGTCGCCGAACGGTTCACCGGTCAATAACCGCGCCAGCTCCTGTGTGTGCATGGCGATCATCGGCGATCCCGCAAACATGTCTGCACCACCTGGCTGTCGCTGAATGGATAACGCTCACCGGCGATCTCCTGATAGGTTTCATGGCCCTTGCCGGCGATCAGAATCGTGTCGTCACTGTCAGCCTGACTGATAGCGCCGGCAATCGCGCGCGCCCGATCCGGTTCGACCTGGGCTGATTCGGTCTGCGACAGTCCGGCGCGAATGGTCTCGATAATCCTGGCCGGGTCTTCAGCACGTGGATTGTCACTGGTCACGAGCAATGCGGTCGGCGTGTGCCTCGGCCGCCGGCAGCCATCAGCGGCCGTTTGCCGATATCGCGTTCGCCGCCACAGCCGAACACGCACCAAAGCTTGCCGCAGCAATCGGCACGCAGGCTGTCAAGCACCTGCGCCAGGGCATCCGGTGTGTGGGCATAGTCGACGACGACCAGTGGCTGGCCGTTACCACCAAGCAACTGCATGCGGCCCGGTGCGGAATGTATGCTTTCAAGGCTTTTCAGAGCGGATGCGAACGGGACATCCAGCAAGCACAACACACCCACTGTTGCCAGCACATTCATCGCATTGAACGAGCCGGTCAGGCTCACCGTGATCGAACCCTGACCCCAGGGCGTTTGGACACCGCCAGACATCATGGCCGGTACGGGAGCGATACAGCGATTGCGGCATACAGAATCGGCATGCCGGTGCATCCGGGACTGTAACCGAGCAGCCGCTTATCGCCGGTCTTGAGTAACTCACGACCGAACGCGTCATCAATATTCACCAGCCCGCTCTGCAGCCCCGGCCAGTCAAACAGGCGACGCTTGGCGGCGGCATAGGCATCCATGCCGGCGTGATAATCAAGATGATCGCGGCTGAGATTGGTGAATACTGCAATATCAAAGACCGTGCCGTTGACACGGCCCTGTTCAAGCGCGTGGGAAGATACTTCCATTACCACATGGCCGACGCCGTCAGCGTGGAGTTCGGCCAGCATGCGCTGCAGGGTGATCGGGTCCGGCGTGGTGGTGGTCGCCGGCTGCAGCTCGCCATAGCGGCCGTAACCCAGCGTACCGAACAGTCCGCAGGCAGTATCCAGGGCTGCCAGCGCCTGGGCGCAGTAACTGGCGATGCTGGTTTTGCCGTTGGTACCAGTGATGCCCGCCACTTTCATGCCGGCGCTGGGATCGCCGTAAAAGCGGGCAGCGATCTCGCCCGCCCGCTGCGCGAGCCCGGTGACCGCCACGGCGGGCACGTTCTGCCGCGCCAGGGCTTCCGGTACTTCCTCATCCACCACTACGGCAACTGCGCCGTGGTGGAGGGCATCGGCAATGAACGCGCGGCCGTCGAGCACGGCTGCCGCGACAGGCCAGGAAAACATCGCCCGGCTTGACGCAACGACTGTCCAGTGCCACGCCGCTGACATGTACATCGGCGTTGATCGGTACACTGGCCCGGCCGGCCAGCAACTGGCTGAGCGGCATGCCCGGTTGCAGTGTTTCAGCGGCCATCATCGGGCCGACTCCCCGGCGGCGTCATCATCCGGGCGCTGGGCGATCAACGCCGCGCGATGGCTTGGCGACAGTGCCGGCAGATCATCCGGCGGCAAATTCAGCAGCCGCAGGGCATCGGCCATGACCCGCGAGAACACCGGTGCCGCCACAATGCCGCCGTAATATTCGCCCTGTGGCTCGTCGATCATGACCACCAGCGCCAGGCGCGGTCGGCTCGCCGGCGCCAGCCCGGCAAACACCGACAGGTAGCGGTCGGTGGCGTAACCGCCGGCGGTGGCCTTGTGCACGGTGCCGGTCTTGCCGGCAACACGATAACCCTTGATAGCGGCGCGGCTGCCGGTGCCATCGGCCGTGACCACGCCTTCGAGCATGCCCACCACCTGTCGTGCCACCGCCGCCGGCATGACGCGCCCGCCATTAACGCCGGCATCCTGGCGCAGCAATGACACCGGTCGCTGAACACCGCCGGCGCCGAGTGTCGCGTAAGCCTGCGCCAACTGCACCGCGGTAACGGAAAGACCGTAACCGAATGCCGCCGTGGCCAATTCGACATCCGACCAGCCGCCCGGCGTGCTCAGGCGGCCACCGGCCTCGCCGGGGAAACCGGTGCCGGTAATACGCCCCAGGCCCAGCCGGTCGAACATGCTCCAGAGCCGGTCACTCTCCAGTGACAGTGCTATCTTGCTGGCACCGACGTTGCTCGATTTCCTGATAATTCCCGTCAGATCCAGAACACCGTAATCGCGGTGATCCCGGATCGTGTGGCCACCGACCCGGTAATAACCGGGGGCGGTATCGAGTGTTTCATCGGCTTCATAAAGACCCGACTCGAGCGCCGCGGCGATGGTAAACGGCTTGATGGTCGAGCCGGGTTCAAACACATCAGTCATTGCACGGTTGCGCAGGGCGTCGGATTGCAAGCCAGTGCGGTTATTCGGGTTGTAGGAAGGCTGACTGGCCATGGCCAGCACCTCGCCGGTATCCACATCCAGCAGAACAATGGTTCCACTGCGGGCCTGGTAATGGGTGACCACAGCCTTGAGTTCGAGGTAGGCCAGGTACTGCAGGCGCCGGTCAATACTCAGTACCAGCGGCTCGCCCGGGTCCGGTGCACGAATGCTCTCGACATTTTCCACCGTACGCCCGTAGACGGTCCTTCAGCACACGCTTGGCGCCGGGCGTGCCCTGCAGCCAGTCGTTGTAGGCCAGCTCCATGCCCTCCTGGCCGATATCATCGACGTTGGTAAAACCGATCAGATGCGCGGTCACCTCGCCGGCGGGGTAATAGCGCCGGTATTCCCGCTGCGTATATACCCCGGCAATGCCCAGTTCCCTCATTTTCGCGACGGTCTGCGGATCCGCATGCCGGCGCAGATATACGAATTCGCGATCCAGCCGATCAGTCAGCGTCTGGCGCAGATCGCGGCCGGCATAGCCGAGCAATTCCGCCAGTTCATCAAAGCGCGGGGCATCCAGCAGTTGCCGCGGCACGGCCCAGATCGAGTCCACCGAGATACTCATGGCCAGTGGTTCACCGTGACGGTCGGTAATCATGCCGCGGTTGGCCGGAATATCGACCACGCGCAGGGCCCGCGCGTCGCCGTGGTTTTTCAGAAATTCCTTGTGCTTGAGCTGCAGATCCACGGCGCGGCCTATTAACAGCAGAACGCCGGCGGCAAAAAGCCCCAGCACCAGCCAGCGGCGCAATGGGTAGTCGCGATGCAGTTGCTGCTGTTTCACTGCGGCACCAATATCAATTGCTCCGGCGCGGGCGAACGCATTTCCAGCCGGGTCCGCGCCAGATTTTCGATGCGGCTGGCCATGGCCCAGGTGCTCTGCTCGAGTTGCAGCCGGCCCCACTCCTCATTCAATGCATCACGCCTGTTTTCCAGTGCCTGGATCTCCGCGAATACGACCCGTGACTGATGCCGCGCCTGCACTACCAGCAGGGCGGAAACCAGCACCGCGGCCAGCAACAGGCCCACACCCGCCAGCCTCATGCCGCGCACCTCTCGGCGACCCGCAGTACGGCGCTGCGGGCGCGCGGATTGGCAGTCGACCTCAGTCGGCGTCGGGCCGGTGTGCGCCGCCGATCAGCTTCAGCTGCGGCTGCAGGGCGTCGGCCGGTACCGGCAGTTCGGCGGGATACGGATCGCCGCGGCTTGCGTCGCGCAGGAAACGCTTGACGATGCGATCCTCGAGCGAATGAAAGCTGATGACTACCAGCCGGCCGCCGGCGCCAGCACATCCAGCGCCTGCGGCAGAACCGCGCGCAGCTCATCCAGTTCACGGTTGATGAAAATGCGCAGTGCCTGGAATGTTTTCGTTGCCGGATGCCGGCCCGGTTCGTGGAATCGTTTCGGCACCGCCTGCGCTGACGATGTCGGCCAGTTCGTGGCGTGCGTCGTAATCGGCTGCTTGCTCGCGGGCGCTGCACGATCGCCCGGGCGATGCGACCGGCATGGCGTTTCATCGCCATAGTCGCGCAGTACCCGCGCTTGATGTCGGCTTCTTCCGCGACGCATCAGCCAGTTCGGCTCACCGGCTCGCCGGCGTCCGGGATCCATGCGCATATCGAGCGGACCGTCATGCGTGAAGCTGAAGCCGCGCTCGGGGTCATCGAGCTGGGGCGACGATACGCCCAGATCGAGCAGCAGCCCATGTAACCTGTCCCATCATTCCCGCTGTCTCGACTGCCTGCGCGAGCAGGCTGAATGAAGCCTTTGTCACTGTGACCCGGCTGTCGTCGGCATAGCGCTGGCGCGCCGCGGCGACCGCCTCCGGATCGCGGTCCAGGGCCAGCAGCCGACCCTCGACTCATTCAGTCGCTTCAGTCATGGCGGCACTGTGGCCACCGCGGCCGAAAGTGGCGTCGACGTAATGACCATCCGGCCGCACGGCCAGCCCGGCCAGTACCGCATCCAGCAGTACCGGCTACATGGCTGTCGCCGCCACTGATCTCACCATCAGCCAGCGCTGCTCAGTCCGGTACCTGTCGATGGACCATCACCGTCGCGCGTCCGCCGTTGTTTACAGCGACAGCGATCGCAGCGCCTCGGGCGGCTCGCCGTTGCCGCCGCCATCGCCAACGGCGCGCAGCCAGGCATCACGCTGCTCGTTCCAGGCACCGGCATCCCACAGTTCGAATTTATTGCCCTGGCCGAGCAGGATGATGTCCTTGTGCAGGCCGGCGTAATCGCGCAGCTCCTGGGGCAGCAGAATGCGGCCCTGGCCGTCCAGCTGGCACTCGCTGGCATAACCGCGCATCATCTGTTTGGTGCGGCGGCTCTGGATTTCGAAATCGGACAGCGCCGCCAGCTTGGCTTCAATGATTTCCCATTCGGGCAGGGGGTACAGCCACAATGACCGATCCAGCGGGCTCAGCGTCAGTACGAGACGCACCGTCGGCCATCTCGGCCGCGAGTCGCTCGCGGTAGCGGCTGGGGACGGCCATACGACCCTTGCTGTCGATGCTGAGTGAGCTTAAGCCCCGGAACACGTGCCTCTCCCGAAATCACCACTATTTAAACCACATTGCCCCACAATTCCCCACTCATGAACTATAGGAACTGCGTGCCAGTAGTGTCAAGCAAACTTTTGCATTTGCGGAAGAAATTCTCGCTTTTTGAACAGTGACTTAGAGAAGAAAAAGATCAAAAATCGGCCAATAGGACATAGTCGATACAAATAATAAATTTATTTATATCATTAACTTGGAACCGTGCGAGTTAAAGTAGGCCTAACAAGGATATGTGCTGATACTGCCGTCAAGAATAGAGGGCGGAAAGCCGGCCTGTAAGCCGGGTTCTGTCGGGGACAATCATTCATCTGGGATGCCCGTCACCGCACACCTTATGCGACCTACCCGGGGCAGCGCGGGCCACGCTCCGGCGCTCAGGCGCCGTGCCCCTCTACTTGGTCTTGCTCCGGGTGGGGTTTGCCCTGCCACAACGGTTACCCGTTGCGCGGTGCGCTCTTACCGCACCATTTCACCCTTACCCCACCGCTGGCGGCAAGGCGGTATATTTTCTGTGGCACTTTCCATCGGCTCACGCCGTCCAGAAGTTATCTGGCACCCTGCCCTGTGGAGCCCGGACTTTCCTCCCTGTCGAAACAGAGCGATTGTCCGGCCGACTTTCCGCCATGACAGTGTCCTGCAGTCCGATTCACACCGCAAGCAGTACTCGTGCCATTGAGACAGTAGGCTGAGGATCGACTCAGGTTGCCGTGGTCATCGATTGAATTAAGTATACTGTCCCCAGAATGCGCGTCATCCTTCATCTCCAGTGCGAGTTGATACAGTTCATTTCGCGAGTGATCGCTGACTTCCGCTACAATGGTCGCAGCGGTTTTCACCGGCAGATGCCGCCAGCAGGCTGCGCAGCAGTGGCCGCGGATCGTCGGCTTCGGCGGCGGCTGCGGATTGCCGGCGACGACGATGACGAATTCGCCCTGGCCGCGCTTCGGGCATCCGCGGTCAGCCAGTCACTGCAGGTCGCGCCAGCGTTGCCGCGATGCATGCTGTTCGAACTGCTTGGTCAGCTCCTTGCACCAGGGTGGCCGGGCGGTCGGCGCTAAACGCGTCTATGGCATCGTTCAGCATCGCGACGAGCCGGTGCGGGGTTTCATAGAATACCAGCGTGCGGGTTTCCACGGCGAGTTCCGCCAGGCGTTTACGGCGTGCGGCCTGCCTGGCCGGCAGATAGCCTTCGAAGACAAAGCGATCGGTCGGCTGGCCGGCAACGGACAGGGCTGCCGTCAGTGCACTCGGGCCGGGTATGGACAGCACGGCGAGACCGGCAGCATGCGCGGCGCCGCACCAGGCGGTAACCCGGATCGCTGATCAGCGGCGTACCGGCATCGCTGATCAGTGCCAGCGATTTCGCCCGCCGTGCAGCCGTGCCAGCAGTTCATCGATACGCTGCTGTTCGTTATGCTCGTGCAATGACAACAGAGGTGTCCGGATCGCATAATGATTCAACAGCTTCTGGCTGTGACGCGTATCCTCGGCCAGTATCAGATCCGCCTCCTGGCCAGCGTTATGAGCGCGCACGCTCACCGAGATCGGCCAGGTTGCCGATCGGTGTGGCTACAATGTAAAGCGTTCCTGCCGGATTGTTCATAACCGTCCGTTAGTCTCGGTGAAATTTTGGCCGTTGTCACAGTCTACTGAACAGAGCTAACAGCTGGTAAAGACAAACTGCTAACATATCATTATGCGCATTCTATTGTTGCTTGCCCTCGTGGCCACATTGGCCAGCGGTTGCGGCACAGGCCCTGCCAGACCCGACGACGAACAGCTCGCCGCCGCCGAGGCAGCACGCGCCGATATGCAGGCAGGCAATTACGCCACCGCCGCCGAGCAGTTCAAGCAACTGGCCGATGAAAGCCGCGGCGAACAGGCCGCCGGTTACCGTATTGATGCCGCCGAGGCCTTCTTTAAGGCCGGCGATCCTGGCCAGGTCCGGCAACAGCTTGAACGTGTCGAGCTCGAGGCCGAGGAACAGCCGCTGCTGTTCGTGCGTGAGCGCCTGCTCGGGGCGCAGCTGGCGCTGGCCGACGACAATACTGAACTGGCACTGGAACGCCTGCAGGGTGCCTACCCTGCCGACACGCAGCCGCTGCTGCGGGGCGAATACCATCTGCTGCGCGCCCGTGCCTACGAAACCCAGGGCAAGACCACGGCCACGGTCGCGGAAAGACTGGCCGCCGATTACGAGCTGCGCGAGCAGACCGAGCGCATGGAACATCTCGATACCCTCTGGGAAGATCTGCGGCGGCTGGACCGCACCGAGCTTAACGAACTGCGCAAGAACGCCAACCCGGTCGCCACCGGCTGGCTGGAGCTGGCGCTGATCGAAAAAGCCGAGTTGACCGACCCCGCCAACCTGCGGCGCACGCTGGATGACTGGCAACTGCAGTACCCGGACCATCCCGGCGTCGAAACCGTGCTGCCGGGGCTGCGCAGCCTGGCCGAGAACATCGGCCAGCTGCCGAAGCAGGATCGCCCTTATCCTGCCTTTCAGCTCCGCCTATAGCGAGGCCGCCCGCATCATCCGCGACGGCTTCATGGCCGGCTGGTACCAGGATGGCAGCGATCGGCCCGAGATCCGTATCTATGACGCCGGCCAGGAAAATATCGTCAGCATCTACAACCAGGCGGTCACCGATGGTGCGCAGATGATCGTCGGGCCGCTGCAGAAAGGCGCGGTGAATACGCTGGTCAACCAGGGACTCATTACAGTACCGACATTGACACTGAATTATTACGAGGGTGACACCGGCCGCTATCCGGGCAATCAATAAAGGCCAGCGCCTGCCGCTTCTCTATCAGTTCAGTCTGGCGCCGGAAGACGAGGCCAGGCAGATTGCCGAGCGCGCATGGTTTGATGGTCATGCCCATGCACTGGCCATGACACCTCAGAACGAGTGGGGTGATCGGGTTTACAAGGCTTTCAGTCACACTTTCGAGGAACTGGGCGGCAAAGTGCTCGAGCGTGTCTCCTACAGTTCGGAAGGACAGCAGTATTCCGGACGCTGTCCAGGCGTTGCTGAACATCGACAACAGCGAGCAGCGCTACAAGGCCCTGCGCGCTCAATTACAGCGCAGTCTTGAGAGTGAACCGCGTCGCCGTCAGGATGCCGACTTTATCATGCTGGCCGGTAATCCGGCGGCCGGCCGCCAGATTGGCCCACAATTACAGTTTCACCGCGCCGATGATTTACCGGTTTATGCCACATCCCACATTTACAGCGGCGTAGCCAACAGATCCGCCGATGCCGATCTGAATGATTTTATATTCGCCGACATGCCCTGGCTGCTGGATCCTGCCCAGAAACAGACGCCAATGTACCGGGAAATCAAACGTCACTGGTCCGAAAGAATGGACAATAACCCGCGTCTGTATGCGCTCGGTATCGACGCCTATCGTATACTGTCCCAATTAAGCCGTATGGCTCTGGATCAAAGTGCACGCTTCGAAGGTGTCACCGGCGGGCTATCGGTCGGTAATGACGGTCATGTCCGGCGTCATCTGCAATGGGCCAGATTCGTCAACGGCATACCCCGGTCAATGGATGATGACAACATGGCGCTCCGGCACTGAAAGGCGCCGGGCTATTTACCGGCGCGGCCGTGCTGCTGAACAGCAGGCTGTTGAATACCTCCGGGCCCGCGGCCTGGAACTGGTTGTGCGCAATTACCGCGCTCCTTGCGGGGAAATAGATATCATCATGCAGGATGGCAGTACACTGGTTTTTGTCGAGGTGCGTTACCGGTCAAGTGAGGCATTCTGCCGTACAACAGAAACCATCACTGCTGCCAAACGGCGCCGTTTGCGCGCCACGGCGCGAACATTACCTGCAGCACCATGCGACATCAGCAAACGGAGATTGCCGTTTCGATATCATTACGCTAACCGGACCGCAGGATAATGCCACCTGCCATTGGCTGACCAATGCCTTCTGAAGAATTCCCGCCGGAATGCCAGTAATAACGCAGATGCGGCGGGAATTAACCCATTCGGGACAATGAATGGACGCTGCGCACAGAGTCAGAGAAATGTTTGAAGAGAGCGTTCAGGCACTGTCCGGCTCCGCCGACACCCTGGCGCCATTTATTGTCATAGCTGCAGGTATGACAGCCGGCGCATTACTGAATGACAAAAAAATACTTGCCTGTGGCAATGGCGCCTCTGCCGCATGTGTCCAGCATTTTTCGGCGATCATGCTTAACCGCTTTGTCATGGACAGGCCGGGCTTGCCGGCTATTGCACTGACGCCCGATGCGACTACACTCACGTCAATTGCTGATGACTATCAGTTTGCCGATATTTTCTCGAAACAGATCCGGGCACTTGGTCAGCCCGGTGACATTTTACTGGTAGCCAGCCACAGTGGTAGCTCGCATAATATCATTCATGCAATCGATGCCGCGCATGATCGTAAAATGTATGTCGTCGCGTTAACCGGCCAGGACGGAGGCCGGATAACAGAATTGATTCAGGAGGACGATATTGAAATTCGTGCTCCAAGTTGGACAACTGCATGTATTCATGAGATTCATCTTAAGGTAATACATGCAATCTGCGATCTGATTGATCGCCGTTTACTAGGACAGGAGGACTAACTCAATATGCTGGCCCGGTATATCAAGTCATGTACTATCGTATTCATATGCATCTGGTTGAGCGGCTGTGTCGCCGTAGCCGGCGGCGCTGTTGCGACCGGGGCCGTGGTTGCCAATGACCGCCGCACGACGGGAACCTTTGTTGAAGATCAGGCAATCGAGATCAAGGCAGCCCGGGAATTAAATAGTGATACCGAAATCAGGGACAATACCCATATCAGTATTACCAGTTATAACACTGTCGTACTGATGACCGGGGAAGCACCATCGGAAGAGCTTCGCAGGAAAGCTGTGGAGATTGTCAGACATGTTCCCGCCGTCACCAAGGTCTACAACGAGATTGCTGTTGCAGCACCCAGCTCCTACATGTCACGTAGCAGTGACACCATGATAACCACCAAGGTCAAAACCAAACTATTCGGCCAGGAAGGCCTGGATGCCACCAAGGTCAAGGTCGTAACCGAACGCGGTATTGTCTATCTCCTGGGCCTGCTTGATGAGCAGGAAGCGGGTATAGCAACCGAGGCAACGCGACAGGTCGGTGGTGTACAGAAAGTGGTTAAGCTGTTTCAGCCATACAGCGAATCCTGACTACCGTTTGGAAATGAATTTCTGGCCGGCGCTGCCGGCCGGTAATCTGCCGTGATCAATATTGGTGCACATAAAGCATTTGCTTTCCAACTGCCTGCTTCTGTATAAAATGAAATTATAGTAGCTGACTGCCACAGGCTACCACGCAGGCATTGCTCTTCGATCTGGATGGTGTTATTTATCAGGATGGCAAGGCCATTCACGGTGCCGTCGATACCCTGGACTGGGTACGGCAGCAATCCATCGCCCATCTTTTCGTTACCAATACTACTTCGCGTCCGCGCAGCGCAATCGCCGAGCGCCTGCAGGATTACGGCCTCGAAATCGACGCAGACACTATCCTGACGCCACCGGTCGCCGCCTGCCACTGGTTACGCCAGCAGTTGCTAACAGACATTGCGCTGTTCGTGCCGGCTGCAACCCGCGCCGATTTCGACGATTTCAACATCCTCGATGAGAATACCGAGACGGCGCCGCCGCCGTCATCCTCGGCGATCTGGGTGAGGACTGGGATTTCATGCGACTGAACCGGGCCTTCCGACTGCTTCAGGCCAATCCCGAATGCCGGTTGCTGGCGCTCGGCATGACGCGTTACTGGCGGGCACCTGATGGCTTGCGCCTGGATACCGGTCCTTTTGTTCGTGCCCTGGAATTTGCCGGTGACAAAACTGCCGTGGTACTGGGCAAGCCGGCCGGCGATTTTTTCAAAATCGCGCTCAGACAGCTGCACTGTCTGGCCGGAGAAACGTTAATGGTTGGTGATGACATCCGTACGGACATCGACGGTGCACAGCGGGCGGGCCTGCAGGCCGCGCTGGTGAAAACAGGGAAATACAAGGACTCGGATCTGGACGGCAATATCAAACCTGCCGCAGTGCTTGATTCAGTCGCCGGATTACCGGATTACTGGCAGCAAATTACTTAATAACACGCAAATGTGACCGGTCCCCGGCGCTGACATCTGTATGGCCACCATGCTCATCCGCTGATTCCGAGGCGGAATCCTCCTCATCGGGAAACATCATGCCGGCACTGGTCTCCCGGGCATAAATCGCCTGCACGGCCGTGACAGGCACGATAACGTCCTGCGCAGCACCGCCGAAGCGACCCCGGAAACTGACGAATATGTCCCCGATCTCCAGACCTTGCACGGCGCTCATGGAAATATTGAGGATAATCCTGCCGTTATCTACGAACGCCTGTGGTACCTCAACGCCCGGTGCGGTGGCATCGACGAGGATCAACGGTATCATGCCATTGTCTGTAATCCATTCATACAGCGCCCGAATCAGGTAAGGCCTGCTGGATGTCATGGCCGGAGTTTCAGAATCAGACATACGAACTCAACTGCGCATATCGCGCTCTGCATCGGACAGGCTTTTCAGAAAGCCCGGACGTTCAAACAGCCGTTCGGCATATTTCTGCATTGGTTTGGCGGAGGGCGGTAGTTTAATACCGAAATACGGTAGTCTCCACAATACCGGCGCCATACAGCAGTCCACCAGCGTATATTCGTCCGACATAAAATAGGGTTTCTGGGTAAAGGCACCGGCAATCGCCGTCAGATTGTCACGAATCGCCTTGCGTGCATTGGCTGCCGCAATTTCATTGCCTTTTGTCAAATCGGCAATCGGGCTATAGATATCACGCCGCACACGATAGCAAAGCTGTCTGTTACTGGCACGCGCGACCGGGTCTACCGGCATTAATGGCGGGTGAGGAAAACGTTCATCCAGATATTCCATGATTATCTGGACGTCGTACAGTACCAGATCGCGATCCGCGAGTGTCAGGGTGTCAGTATAAGGATTGAGCTCACGTAATTCCGTCGGTGGGTCGTCAGGGTCAACATAGATAATCTCGACATTGATGTCTTTCTCAGCGAGTACGATGCGTGCAACGTGGCCGGTTGGATCCAGCCTGTCTGAATAAAGTATCATGACAGAACGTCTTGTCGTCACGCTCACTCTCCGGTCACTCCTGTAACAATGATAATCATGACAGTCGGTCTCAGCGCTGATTAATGGACATCACGCCAGAATTCCTTCTTCAACAGGTACACAACAGCGAGCAGGATTAGCAGGTAAAAAATCACCCAGGAACCGATCCGGTATACCGCTGAAGCTTGGCGGGTTCAGCAATATAAACCATAAAATTCACCAGATCGCGCATGGCACTGCGGAATTCCTCATCGCTCATGGAACCCTTCGACCGCAGTCTCCAGCTCCGTATTGTGACCACGCCCATCGTCAACCGTGCGTTTAATGCCCTGGAGTTCCCACAGCACATGCGGCATGGCCGCACCCTTGAACTGGAGGTTATTGAAGCCCGTTAGAGTGTCCGGATCACGGTAGAAGGTGAGTAAATAAGAATAAAGCCAATCGGCCCCCCGAGAGCGGGCCGACAGCGTCAGATCCGGGGGTACCACACCACCGAACCAGTCTTCCGCCGGCCCGGCCGGCATGGCAGTACCCATGATTGAACCAGCCTTGTCAGTGCCGAACATGAGGTTCCGTTCCAGCACTTCGATCCGTGATACCCAGATCCTTGCCAAGACGATTATAACGCATGTACTTGGCCGAGTGGCAGCCCATGCAATAGTTTACAAACAATCGTGCACCATTCTGCAAAGAGGCCTTATCGTCTCAGATCGATATCGACATGATAGATGGGCTCGTCGCCGGCAGCCGTAACGGCACCGGCCAGCATCAGCAAACATAAAAGCAGTGTCGTGCGCATCATCGGTCAGTCACCCGGTCCGGCACAGGTTTGTTATCATCATTATGTGTGTAGAACGGCATCAGCAGAAAGAACCCGAAGTACATCAAGGTAAAGAAACGTGCCATCCAGGCATAGACTGGTGTAGGCGCCTGCATACCCAGCCAGCCAAGCGACAGGAAGCTTACCGTGAAGATTGCCAGAGCCAGACGGTAGCGCCAGCCGCGGTACCGGATCGATTTTACCGGACTGCGATCAAGCCAGGGCAACAGGAAGAACAGCATGACAGCAGCGCCCATTGCGATAACACCGATAAACTTGTCAGGGACCGCACGCAAAATTGCGTAAAATGGCGTGAAGTACCAGACCGGGGCAATATGCTCGGGGGTCTGTAGTGGATCGGCCGGGACGAAGTTTGCGTGTTCGAGGAAATAACCGCCCATTTCAGGCGCAAAAAACACGACCGCAGCAGAATATCGATGAAGAAAACCGTCGCGCCGACCATATCCTTGACCGTGTAATACGGGTGAAATCTGATACCGTCCAGCGGAATGCCATTGGCATCCTTCTTTTTCTTGATCTCGACACCATCAGGATTATTCGAACCCACCTCATGCAATGCAACAATATGCATAAAAATCAGTGCTATGAGTAAAAGCGGCAGTGCGATGACATGCAACGCAAAGAAACGATTGAGCGTTATATCGGAAACAACGTAATCGCCCCGAATCCAGATGGCCAGATCTTCCCCGACAAAAGGAATCGCCCCGAACAGGGAAATGATCACCTGGGCTCCCCAGTATGACATCTGCCCCCACGGCAGCAGATAACCGAAAAAGGCCTCGGCCATCAGGCACAAAAATATGAACATACCGAGAATCCAGATCAACTCCCGCGGCTTCTTGTAAGAGCCATACAGCATGGCGCGGAACATGTGCAGAGTAAACGACTATAAAAAATGCCGAGGCCCCGGTCGAGTGCATATAGCGGATCAACCATCCCCATTCGACATCGCGCATGATGTATTCAACCGATGCGAAGGCGTTCTCGGCCGACGGCTTGTAACTCATGGTCAGCCAGATGCCGGTAACAAGCTGGATAACCAGTACCAGCAAAGCCAGCGAACCAAAGTAATACCAGAAGTTGAAATTTTTCGGTGCGTAATACTGTGCGAGATGCTCGTTCCAGGTCTTGATCAACGGAAAGCGGTCATCAATCCAGCCGACGGTATTTTCCAGTGCTCTGCTGAACCGGCTCATGCGACCCCCTCATCAGAATCATCACCAATCAGAATCCGCGGTGTCACTGATAAACTTATAAGGTGGCACGACCAGGTTGGTCGGTGCCGGTACACCCTTGTAGACACGGCCGGCCATATCAAATCGTGAGCCATGGCAGGGACAAAAGAATCCACCGTGCCAGTCCTCCTTGAACTGGCTTTCCTCTCCCGGCGCCATATAGGAAGGCGAGCAGCCCAGATGTGTACACAAACCAATCACAACCAGGTATTCGGGTTTACGTGCACGGTATTCGTTCTGGGCGTAGACCGGCTGCTGCTCCGTCACCGTTGATTCGGGATCGCGCAGGGCATTCTTCAGTTCCGCAAGTGCATCGATCGTGTCATCTCCCCGGCGCAGTATCCACAGCGGCTTGCCCTGCCACTGCTCGCGTTTCAGTTCGCCCGGCTGCATGCCGCTGACATCGACTTCGATCGGTGCGCCGATGGCACGGGCCCTGGCGCTGGGCTGCCAGGAAGACAGAAAAGGCACGGCGGTGGCAACAACGCCGGCGCCACCGACGACAGTTGTCGCGGCGATCAGCTGCCGGCGCTTGCGATTCACTTCATCACTACACATGGATTAATGTGCTCCTGATATCTTCGTTCTGCTGCTCAGTGGCCGGCAGTATATCATGTTAAATTATCCCCTATTTGGCAGGTCCATCCGGTCTTTAATTACCCGGATCCGACCGGAACAAGCCCGGAATCAACGAACACGTGGCGGATAAATTGAGTATAAAAAAACTCCTTGGCTTTATTGTTCAGTCGGCACTGGTCGGCCTGGTGGCCGCGCTGTTGATACTGATCCTGCGCCCGGAACTGTTGGAAACTGACGGTGGCGGAGGCGCCGCTCAAACGCCCTCCCTGGTCCCGGAGGCGGGCAATTCTAGCACAGCAGGACCGGCTTCATACCATGAGGCAGTACAGACAGCGGCCCCTGCGGTGGTCAACGTGCTGGCAGTGAAAATCATTCCTATACAGGTCAATCCGCTGCTACAGGAGTTCTTCGGTACCGACGCCCAGGAGTTGCCGAGCACACGTCGCGACAACAACTACGGCTCGGGTGTCATCCTCAACGAGCATGGCTACATACTCACCAACATGCATCTGATTCGCGAGGCGGACGAGATCCAGATCACCCTGCGCGATGGCCGCCAGACCAATGCCACCGTGATCGGCACCGACCCGGATACCGATCTCGGCCGTGCTCAAGGTCGATCTCGCCAATCTGCCGACGGTGGCAATCGCCGACTCGGCCTCGCTGCGTATCGGCGATGTCGTCCTCGCCATAGGCAATCCCTACGGTTTTGGTCAGACAGTCACCCAGGGCATCATCAGCGCCACGGGCCGCAAGCGCCTCGGTATCACGACCTTCGAGGACTTCATTCAGACCGATGCCGCCATCAATCCCGGCAACTCCGGCGGCGCTCTGGTCAACAGTAGCGGACAACTAATTGGCATCAACACTGCGATCATTTCCAATACCGGCGGATCGCAGGGGATCGGCCTGGCGACACCGGTCCATATCGCCACCAACGTAATGCAGCAACTGATTGACCACGGTCAGGTTACCCGCGGCTGGCTCGGGATCGAGGCACAGATTGTGCCACCCGGTTCGATACCGCCGGATATTGCCGAGGGTGGTGTGCTCATCGCCGGTGTCATGAACGACGGTCCGGCCGACAATGTCGGCATGCAACCGGGCGACATCATTATCAGTATTCTCGACCAGCCGGTAACCGAGCCCGAACAGGCCATCCGCCGGATTACCAGTATCGATCCGGGGACAACAATCAACGTCGAAGTGCTGCGTGGCTGGGAAGTACTGGAATTCGAACCCAAGGTCGCCCGGCGGCCCGCGTCGAACAGCCGCAACGAGTAAACGAAACACATCCCGCCTGTTTCAGTCGGCGAATGAACGCGAATTATTATCGTATCTCGTCGCTCGTGAAGCGTATAAGGAGATTAATAGCTCACTGGATTCTGGCGCTTTCGCCAGAATGACGATAGGGAATCGATTTTCAAGTCTGGCGTTTATTGCGCGAATAGGCATTTGGCGGTATGTGACTGGTGCTTACAAGACCATTCCCGCACAGCGGCGCCGTTCCACGAACACCGCAATCATTCTCCTCCGGCATACCCACCGTCACCCGCAGGCAGTTTTCCAGCAGCGGATGACTGCCATGCAGATTCTTGATCAGTACACCGCGATCCAGCAGGCCCTGGAACACCTCATCGGCGCTGACCGATTCGGTCCGCAACAACAGGAAATTGGTGACGCTGGGCCAGACCCGGATACCCGGCATGGCCTCTAGCGCCGCCAGCAATCGCTCGCGTTCCTCCAGGATCGCCTGCACTTGCTTATCCAGCACATCGTGATGTGCCAGCACGCCCGCCGCGGTGATCTGGTTCAGTATCCCGACGTTGTACGGCAGCCGCAGCTTGTCGAACTGTTCGATCCAGTCACCGGGCCCCGCCATGACACCGATTCGCAGACCGGCGAGGCCAAGTTTGGACAGGGTTCGCAACACGACCAGGTTATCAAAATCAGCCAGTGACGGCAGGAAGCTGTCACCGGCAAACGCATGATAGGCCTCGTCCATCACCACCAGGCCCGGTGCCGCGGTTATGATTTTCTCGACACTGGCACGATCGAACAGGTTACCGGTCGGGTTGTTCGGCCAGGCAATAAAAATTACCGCCGGCTGCTCGCGATCGATGGCCGCCAGCATGGCGTCAGCATCAAGCGCAAAATCATCCGCCTTCAGTGGCACGCCGCTGTAACGGCAGCCGCTGGCCGCGGCGATAAGGCGGTACATGGCAAAGCCCGGTTCCGGCGCCATGAGCGTGACATCCGTGCCGGCCACGGCCATGGCGATGAGCTGGATCAGCTCATCGGAGCCGTTACCCAGCAGTAAGGGCTGGCCGCTGGACAGGCCCAGCGTCGTGAGCAACTGTTGCTTGAGTGCCTGCGCCGACGGATCGGGATAACGGTTAAGTGGTGCGCTAGCCAGAATCTCAGACAATTCCCGGCGCAGGCTGTCCGGCAGCGGGTACGGATTTTCCATGGCATCCAGTTTGATGCGGTTGCCGGGGTCGCCGGCCTGGTAGGCACTGGCCGCCAGGACCTGCGGCCGAATGATGCGCCGCAGGCGATCCTTGCCGTCAGCCAGACTCATTTCGCAGACGGATTGCCGGCGAACCGCGGTCTCATTGACCGTCACCTTTACCGAGCCGGTACTCGGCCGAACGGGCATGCGCGGTCAGACCCTCGCCCCGCGCCAGTACCGACGCCGTGCGCGCCAGTACCGCGGCGCCCTCGGCGCGGCAGCCGATCAGCGACGAGCGCTTCTGGAAGTCATAGACGCCGAGCGGCGAGGAAAACGTGCGGTGCGCGACGTCGGCAAGACGTGATTCGGACCAGCGCAGTAATCGCCCAGCGCCTCGGCACTGTAGTGGCCGAGGAAAATGGCACCGGCGTGGCGAATATCCTTCAGCAGGGCCTCCGGATCGGACACCGGCAATTCCAGGTGCTCCGGCGCAATACGGTTCACTAAATCCGCGGCGGCCGCCAGGTCCGCGACCGTAACTATCGCACCATTGTTGTCCAGCGCCGCGCGTATGATATCCGCGCGCTCCATGTCCGGTAGCAGACGCTCAATACTTTCGGCCACCCGATCGGCAAAGCCGCTGTCGGGGGTGATCAGGATCGAGCAGGCCTGTTCATCATGTTCGGCCTGGGCAAACAGATCCATTGCCACCCAGTCGGGATCGGCCTGCCCGTCGGCAACGATTACAACCTCGGAGGGTCCCGCGATCATGTCGATACCGACCGCGCCGAACACCAGGCGTTTGGCCATGGCGACATAGGCATTGCCGGGGCCGACGATCTTGTCGACCTTCGGCACCAGATCGGTACCGTAGGCGAGCGCGGCCACCGCCTGCGCGCCACCGACGGAAAAGGCACGGTCGACACCGGCGATCGCCGCCGCTGCCAACACCAGCGGATTCAGTTCGCCAGCGGGCGCGGGCACAACCATGATGACTTCCGCAACGCCGGCCACGCGCGCGGGTATGACATTCATCAGCACCGACGAGGGATACGCCGCCTTGCCGCCGGGAACGTAGACACCGGCACGATCCAGCGGCGTCACCTGCTGACCCAGTTCAACACCGTTTTCATCCATGTAACGCCACGATGTCTGCACCTGGTGCTCGTGATAGCGGTGCACACGGGCGGCGGCATCTTCCAGCGCAGCGCGCAGTTCCGGCGCCAGTCCCGCAAGCGCCGCGGCCAGTGATTCTTGCGGTATTTCCAGATCGGCAATAGCGGCATCGCGGCGGTCGAAGCGGTTGGTGTATTCCAGCAGCGCCGTATCACCGCGGCTGCGCACATCGGCGATAATGTCACGCGTGGTCTGTTCGATCGCCGGATCTGTCCCTTCGCTGCGTTCCAGTATGGTCTGTCGAGACGGGTCTCGAAATCCGCGTCGGTATGGGCAAGTCGGTTAATCATGACGCGTTAGTTCGCATTTACCCGGTGTCAGTTGTGTGCGGCGGCAGCCGCCAGTTGCGTCACCAACGGCTTGACGCGTGCCGATTTCATCTTCAGCGCAGCCTTGTTGACGATGAGGCGCGAACTGATCTCGGCAATCAGATCGGTCGCCTCGAGGCCGTTGGCCTTGAGGGTATTGCCGGTGTCGACCAGATCGACGATGCGATCCGCAAGCCCCATCAGCGGCGCCAGTTCCATCGAGCCATACAGCTTGATGATCTCGACATGCAGGCCGCGTTCGGCGAAATAGCGGCGGGTTGTCTGCACATACTTGGTGGCAATACGCATGTGATCGTGCAGTTCACGGCTGTCGCCCGCCGGACCGGCGAGCATCAGCCGGCAACGCGCAATGCCGAGATCCAGCGGCTCGTAAATGCCGTCACCGGGATGCTCGAGCAGTACATCCTTGCCGGCAATGCCGACATCCGCCGCGCCATGTTCGACATAGGTCGGCACATCCGCGGCGCGGATGACCAGCAGGCGCACATCGGGCCGGCTCGTTTCCAGTACCAGCCGGCGCGACTTGCCCGGATCCTCGAGCGGCCTGATGCCGGCATGGGCGAGCAACGGCATGGCTTCATCAAAGATGCGGCCCTTGGATACGGCAATTGTCAGCATTTCAGACATGACGGCTGAATCGGGATCTGAACCGGGTTAAGTGTTGAGCGGGCCGCCTGGCGACCAGGGGCGCCGATTATACCGGCATTTTATTCCCGGGATGGGTATCAGGTGGGCACACGGCGTATGCGTGCACCCAGCTGGGCCAGCTTTTCCTCGATGGTCTCATAGCCGCGGTCGATGTGATAGATGCGGTCCACCATGGTCTCGCCTTCGGCCACCAGGCCGGCCAGCACCAGGCTGGCGGAGGCGCGCAGATCGGTGGCCATCACCGGCGCACCGGTTAATGTTTTGACACCGCGGCTGATGGCGGTATTGCCCTCGAGCTTGAGATCCGCGCCCATGCGCTGCAGCTCGTGAATGTGCATGAAGCGGTTCTCGAACACCGACTCGGTAATCGTCCCCAGGCACCATCGGCGACGCAGTTCATGGCCGTGAACTGCGCCTGCATATCGGTCGGAAAGCCCGGGAACGGCGACGTGTGCACGTCGATTGGCGTGGGGCCGCTGACCATGCATGTCCAGCGTGATGTTACTGCCATCGATATCGATGTCGGCGCCGGCCTCGGCCAGCTTGCTGAGGACGGCATCCAGCAGCGCCGGGCGCGTGTTCTTCAGTTTCACCCGGCCGCCGGTCATCGCCGCCGCCACTAGGTAGGTGCCGGTCTCGATGCGGTCCGGCAGGATATCGTAGGTACCGCCGCCGAGCCGACTCGACACCCTCGATTTCGATGCGGTCGGTGCCGGCACCGGACACGCGGGCGCCCATGGCGTTCAGGCAGTTCGCCAGGTCGACGACTTCGGGTTCGCGCGCGGCGTTTTCGATCACCGTCCGGCCTTCGGCGAGACAGGCGGCCATCATCAGGTTTTCTGTGCCGGTCACCGTTACCATGTCCAGGGTCAGCGCGTGACGCCCTGCGAGCCGCTTGGCGGTAGCACGGATATAGCCGCCCTCGACGCGGATATCGGCACCCATGGCGGCCAGCCCATGGATATGCAGATTCACCGGCCGCGAACCGATCGCACAGCCGCCAGGCAACGATACATCGGCCCTGCCGTAACGTGCCAGCAGCGGCCCGAGGACCAGGATCGAGGCGCGCATGGTTTTCACCAGTTCATACGGTGCGTACAGATGCTTGATGGTGCTGCTGTCGACCTCGATGTTCATGCGCTCATCGACCGTCAGCTCGGCACCCATCTGCCCCAGCAGTTCCATGGTGGTGGTGATATCGTGCAGGTGTGGCACGTTACCCACCGTCACCGGTGTATCACACAGAATCGTGGCCGCCAGGATCGGCAGAGCGGCATTTTTTGCGCCGGAGATGAATATTTCACCCCGCAACGGCACACCGCCCTTGATTATCAGTCGATCCATTTGTCGAGGATTTCGCTTGTAGGCTTCTAGCTCAAAGTGCGCAATTCACGCGTGTTCTCCCACTGTTCGGGAGTATATGTCTGGATCGACAGGGCATGTATGTCAGTGCCCATTTTTTCGCCCAGCGCCTGGTAAACCATCTGGTGCTGTTGAACCCGGCTTTTGCCGGCAAAATCATCACTGATGATCACGGCTTCGAAGTGCGTGCCGTCATCACCCTGGACATGTGCCTGGCAGCCGGGAATACCCTGTTCGATCAAGCGCCTGAGTATATCGGGATTCATCATACTGATTCTCAGCTGTTTGGCTTCAGTCTGCGTTACATTCAACGCCGGCAACAACCCGAAGCACGGGGGCTACTGCAACAACGGGAATGGTAATGGCCATGACCGGCCGTACTATTGTTTCAGGAGATGACCGACACCACACAGATCGGCTATGGAGGCCATGTGTTCGGGCACGTTGCGGAATACCAGCGCCCGGTTCTGCGCACGGGCGGCGCGAATCCAGTCAAGCATCAGCGCCACGCCCACGCTTTCAACCCGCTCGACCGCCGCCAGGTCTACACTGGAGGGCACATGCTCGCGCATCGCCTGCCTGGCAGTATCTAAACAGTGCCGGGACTGTTGATTAGCTGCAGGTCACCCTGAATCTTCCAGGTATCGTCCGCAGCAATTAATTCCGTCCTGCTCATTCGCTATCGAGGTTCGCTGTTGTTGCTGCGTTAGACTTGGCATTGCGTTCGGCCAGTTTTGACAGCAGTGTTTCCATGCCTCCGCGGCGCACTTCAGAAGCAAATGAGCCCCGATAGGTGGAAACCAGGCTGGCGCCATTGACCGATACATCGACAACCTTCCACTCACCATCGGCAACATGCATGGTGTAGTTGATGGGGATCGACTGGGAACCGGACTGTTTTACCTCGGTCTTGACCGTAACCAGGTTGGATTCCGGCTTTTCATTGACCGGCGCGTAGACAATATCCTCATCCGAGTATTCGAGCAGGGCCGTGGCGTAGGTACGACCAGGAGCGTCCGGAACTCTTCGGCAAACTGTTGCCGCTGGTCCTCGGTGGCACCGCGCCAGTTTCTCCCCAGCACCCATTTGGACATGCTACGGAAATCGAAATGCGGAATGATCAGTTCATGCACCAGGGCATAAATCTTTTCGGGAGAATCCCGTAGCTCCTTTTTATCAGCATTCAGGCGTTCCAGCACCTTGTCGGCGGTATCCTTGACAACCTCCTGGGCGGGATGCGCGGAAGCCATCGCCGATGTCGACAACAGGGACAATATCAGCAGGAAGGAAACCAATCTGGATCTCATAATCATTACCTCAGCGTGCAGCTTGCGGGGAATCCCGAATCCATCGGGTAATATTAAATACAGCGGCCGTTATCCTGTTACCACTCCTCGTCGTCACTGGCGGCCTGGTTGTACATGAACTGGCCGATGATCTGCTCCAGGACGACGGCGTCGGACGTTATCATAATTTCGATCACCTTCATCAAGGAAGGTTTCCGAACCGCCCGGCCCCAGGCTGATATATTGCTCCCCAGCAGCCCGGCGGTAAGAATACTGGCCGAGGTATCCTGCGGTATGTTCTTGTAATCATTACTGATATTCATCACGACAACAGCGTTGTAGGTGTCGCTGTCGATGTAGATGTCGGCCACCCGGCCGATAACGACGCCGGCCATTTTCACCGGTGACCGGGTTTTCAGGCCGCCGATATTAAGGAACTCGGCCTCGATCCGGTAGCCGTCCGTATCACCCAGGGTGCTGAGGTTGCTGACCTTCATGGACAGCATCAGCAGGGCCGCGAGCCCCAGCAGGACGAATATGCCGACGATGATCTCGATGGTTTTTGTCTGCAACATACCTAATCCTCTCCGCTGACCGGTTCTAATACCGCAGCGTGGCGTCCATTATAACCGTACCGGCCAACCGGCCGGCACTCTCAGTTGAACATCAGCGCGGTCAGTATGAAATCCAGCCCCAGAATGGCCAGGCTGGAATTCACCACCGTGCGAGTCGTTGCGCGGCTGATACCCTCGGAAGTCGGCACAGTATCATAACCCTCAAACACCGCTATCCAGGTGACCGCAATACCGAAAACAATGCTCTTGATGACGCCGTTGAGGATATCCTCGCGCAGCTCGACCGCTGATTGCATCTGCGACCAGAAGGCGCCGTCGTCGACACCGAGCAGGCCGACACCGACAAAATAGCCGCCCATCACGCCGACGGCACTGAACATGGCCGCCAACAGCGGCATAGAAATGAAACCGGCCATGAACCGCGGGCCGATAACGCGCTTGAACGGGTCCACCGCCATCATCTCCATGGCCGACAGCTGTTCGGTCGCCTTCATCAGGCCGATTTCCGCCGTCAGTGCGGAGCCGGCGCGGCCGGCAAACAGCAGTGCCGAGACCACCGGACCAAGTTCCCGCACCAGTGACAGTGCCACCAGCACACCCAGGGATTCCTCGGCACCGAAGTCAACCAGCGTATTGTAGCCCTGCAGCCCCAGCACCATGCCGACGAACAGGCCCGAGACCACGATAATGATGAGCGACAGGAACCCGACCGAATAAATCTGCAGCACAACCAGGCGCCAGCGCCGGACGACGGCGGGCAGACACACCAGTAATGACAACAGAAACAGGTGTGCACGGCCGAGACGTTCAAAAAAACCGAGTCCGAAGCGCCCGAGAAAGCGCAGAAACTCCACGAAACCCCCGATCATGAGCCGTCACGCTCCGTGAGCAGTTCATCGTCATACGGTGGCGCCGGGTAGTGGAACGGCACCGGGCCGTCCGGCTTGGCATCCATGAACTGGCGCACCCACTCGGAATCCGAGTCGCGGATTTCATCAGGCGTACCCTGGCCGACGACCTTGCCATCGGATAACACATAAATGTAATCAGCGATGGAAGCGGTCTCGGCAACGTCGTGCGAGACCATGATACTGGTCAGGCCCAGTGCGTCATTGGTGCGCTTGATAAGCCGGATCAACATGCCCATGGATATCGGATCCTGGCCGGTGAACGGTTCGTCATACATGATCATTTCCGGATCCAGTGCAATGGCGCGCGCCAGTGCCGCGCGCCGCGCCATGCCGCCGGAAAGCTCGCTCGGCATCAGGTAGCGGGCGCCACGCAGGCCGACGGCCTCGAGTTTCATGATTACCAGGTCATGAATCATGGACTCCGGCAGGGCGGTATGCTCGCGCAGCGGGAAGGCGATATTGTCGAAAAGATTCATGTCGGTAAGCAAGGCGCCGCTCTGGAACAGCATGCCCATACGCTTGCGTACCTCGAATAATTGTGGGCGCCGCAGGCGGTTGATAACCATGCCGTCGAACTCGACCGTGCCGGCCGCCGGCTTGAGCTGGCCGCCAATGAGCCGCAGCAGGGTGGTCTTGCCACAGCCGCTCGGACCCATGATGCCGGTAATTGCACCACACGGGATATCGATATCGACATTATCGAAAATCAGGCGGCCACCACGATGGAACGTCAGGCCGCGAATCTTGACCAGAGGCGTAGTAGTAGCCGTCAACTCGTTATTGTTATTCAGCATGCGCAGGGTAGGCTGTACAAAGAGCGCTATTCTCCGGGAGCTCTCTCGCGGCGTCAACCGAGACCCGGAAAGCGCCGTCATGCCCCGAACACCGGGCGCCAGAACGAGTCTCTATAATTGAATTGTTCAGTTGCCCCATTACCTGCTCAATCATGGATTTCAACATGGCAAACCATTCCAAGGAGTGCATCATGCGTTATCTGAAAACCTGCCTGATCCTGTTACTGGCAAGTCCGCTGGCAATCGCCCGGACACCGGCCCCGGAAAATGCGGAAGTGTACTTTATCAGCCCCGCCGACGGTGCCACCGTTACCAGCCCGGTAACCGTGCGCTTTGGACTGAAAAACATGGGGGTTGCGCCGGCCGGTATCGAAAAAACCGGCACCGGCCATCATCACCTGCTGATCGACACGGGCCTGCCACCGCTGGACCGGCCCGTACCCAGCGATGAACAGCACCGCCATTTCGGCGGTGGCCAGACACAGACAACAGTGGATCTGGCGCCGGGCACGCATACCCTGCAACTGCTGCTGGGTGACCATAACCACATTCCACATGATCCGCCGGTGGTGTCGGAGAAAATCACGATTACGGTGGAGGAATAACATGGCAGGTCGGATTGGCGCCGGTGTAACCCGGCATCTCTGCCGTTATTCCTGCGGAGGCGGGGATGATGAATCACTGTCATTCCGAACGAACGTGAGGAATCTTTATTTATTCGCGTGTATTCGCGTTCATTCGCGGACCGATGTGATCACAACTGTCATCTCGTCCGGCAGCTCAGGCTGCCGTCGAGTAGCTTGCCCAACGTCTCAACCAAAAACGCATGCTCGGCTCCAGCACCCGGGCCGCCAGGCTGTCCGCGGTATCGTCGGGCCGGACCGGTACCCGCGTCTGTGCCAGTATCGGGCCCTGATCGTACTCCTCGTTTACCAGATGAATGGTGACGCCGGTTTCGACCTCGCCGGCGGCGATAACCGCCTCGTGCACGTGCCGGCCGTACATGCCCCGGCCACCGTATTTCGGCAGCAGTGATGGATGGATATTGATAATGCGGTTGCGGTAGGCCCGGATCAGCTGCGGCCCGAGCTTTTTCATGTAACCCAGGGTCAGCACCCAGTCCACCAGATGCCGCTCGAGTGTCCTGACCATCGCCTGGTCCAGCGCCTCGGCATCCTTGAAGCCCTTGTGGCTCAAGTGATAGGCCGGGATACCGAAGGCCTGCGCCCGGGTCAGTGCCCCGGCGTTGTGATTGTTACTGATGACCACGGCGGGGATCGCCGGCAGCCGGCCGGACTGACAGGCATCAACAACAGCCTGCATGTTCGTGCCACGATGGGAAACCAGGAAGCCGAGTCGTGTCATTATCTGATTATTGTGTCATTGATACCGGGTGATTGCCTCAGACCGACGCGACCCGGAACCCGAGCTGGCGGAATTGCCTTGCCTGCCTGCAGGCCGGTCCGCGCAGTTCCAGCGTTAACGATGAAAATTCGCGCCGCAGCCGGTAATCCTGGCGCAATGCGCTGAAATATGCCGGCTGTTCCGGTGCCGGCAGCCGTAACATGCGCCTGAGTGCACCGGCATCGCCACGGATATCATAACTGTTCAATATGGCCAGTCTGGCCTGTTCGGCGAAATCGCTGCCCGTCAACGGCAGTGTCTCTGGTTCGCCGGCAGTGTTTTCATGCCGAGGCGGGCCCGGGCGCAGGTCGAAATAATCACACGTAGCCCGGCAGACCATCGGCCGTGGCCCGGAGTTTGGCATCCAGGCTGTAGCCGGCAATATGCGGCGTACCCAGCATGACGGCCGCCGCCAGCCCCGAATCAATCGCCGGCTCATGCCGCCAGACATCCAGTACCCCCCGTAATTCCCGCGTCGCCATGGCATTCTTGAGGCTGCTTTCATCAACAACTCCGCCGCGGGCCGTGTTGATCAGGCAGGCACCCCGTTTCATCCGCATCAGCCTGCCGGCGTTAAGCAAATCAGCGGTCGGATGGTCGCCGCCAGTGGCAAACGGTACATGCAGCGTGACGACGTCGGCTTCCAGGACCTCATCCAGTTCGCGTAAATCACGCGAGTCACCCTGATCGGCAAGCGGCGGATCGTTCAACAGGGTTTCCACGCCGAGAATATCCAGCAGCTCCGCCAGCTGCGAGCCGACATGGCCACAACCGATGATGCCGACCGATGATCGGTAATATCCCGCCCCTTCTGTTCACACAGAACCGCCAGCGCACTAAGCACATATTCGGCCACCGGCCGGGCATTACTGCCTGCAGCATCGGTGAAACCGATCCCGTGTGCGGCCAGATAATCCCTATCGACATGATCACTGCCACTGGTTGCCGTACCGACGAAACGTACCGGCGTGCCCCTCAGCAGGGATTCATCAACCCGCGTGACCGTTCTGACCAGCAATGCATCACAGTCATGCAGAGCAGCGTTTTGTATGAACTCGGGTTCGCACGGCACCACCTCCACAGTATCATCGAAGGCACTGGTTATACCCGGCAGGTAACGATCGGCGACAATTTTCATGGTGGCGTCCATCCGGCAGCCGCTTCCACCCGCCTACACAGGGATGATCGCTGTTACCGGTGTGGTGACTGGACGGGCTCGGCTGCACAGTCAAGGCAGCCTGTCAGGGACGGTTATCCGGCTCGACGCCCTCTTTCTGCACCGGCATCAGATCCTGTTTGCTGATACCAAGGGCCATGGAGATGGCGCTGGCGACATAAATCGAGGAATAGGTACCTACCAGAACACCCAGAATGAGGGCCACGGAGAAGCCCTGCATCGTTTCACCACCGAATATCAGTAGCGCGCCCAGTACCAGCAGCGTGGTCACGCCGGTCATGATGGTACGGCTGAGTGTCTGGTTCAGGGAGATATTGAAGACCTCGACCGGCGGACGCTCGCGCAGCCAGCGAAAGTTCTCGCGCACTCGATCGAACACGACAATGGTATCGTTGAGCGAATAGCCGATGACGGCGAGGATTGCCGCCAGTACGCTGAGGTCGAAAGTCATCCGGGTCAGCGAAAAGAAGCCGATAATCAAGATGACATCATGCAACAACGCAGCCACAGAACCGACGGCGAGGCGGGTTTCGAAACGTAGGCCCACATAGATCAGAATACCGATCAATGCATACAACATGGCAAGCCCGCCGTCCTCGGTCAGTTCCTCGCCCACCTGCGGACCGACGAACTCGACCCGGCGCAATTCCACCTCGTGTCCCGCCGCGAGCAGTGTTTCCAGCACCGCGTTGCTGAGATCGGCGCTGCTTTCATCGGCACGCGGCGCCAGCCGGATGAGGATGTCCTGAACGGAGCCGTATGCCTGTATCTGGGCATCGGCGAATTCCGTGCCGGCCAGCGTATCGCGCACGCGCTGCGGGTCTACTGCCTCGTCATAGCGAATTTCGACCAGCGTACCGCCGGTAAAGTCGACGCCGAAATTCAGGCCGTTCATTGCCAGGCTGCCGATCGAAATCGCAATCAACAAGCAGGATATGACAACAGCCGGTTTTCTTTGCCCGAGAAAATCAATGTGCGTCGTTTTCTTGAAAAATTCCATGATGATTTATCCAGGCTCAGATAGAGAGTGAACTCAGACGGCGCCCGCCATAAACCAGATTGACTACCGCGCGCGTGCCGAAGATTGCCGTAAACATTGAGCAGATGATGCCGAGAGACAGTGTCACTGCGAAACCCTTGATTGGCCCGGTACCGAAACTGAACAGCACCAACGCCGCGATCAGCGTGGTGATATTGGCGTCGGCAATCGTGGAGAATGCCTTCTCATAGCCGGCATGAATACTCGACTGTGGCGAGTTGCCATTGCGTATTTCTTCCCGGATACGTTCGTAGATCAGCACATTGGCATCCACCGCCATACCCACCGTCAGGACGATGCCGGCGATACCCGGCAGAGTCAGTGTCGCCTGCAGCAGTGACAGCAGCGCGACGATCAATACCAGATTCAGGGTCAGCGCCAGATGCAGGCGACCAGCGCCGAACAACGCGGTAGTACAACGGCCATGAAAATCAGCACCAGCACGAATCCGAGCATAACGGAATTGAAGCCCTGTTCGATGTTCTGCTGACCCAGGCTTGGACCGATGGTGCGCTCCTCGATGATCTCCACCGGCGCGGCCAGGGCACCGGCACGCAGCAGCAGCGCAAGGTTGCGGGCTTCCTGGGTCGAGTCCAGGCCGGTGATCTGGAACCGCTTGCCCAACTGCTCCTGTATGGTGGCGACATTGATGACTTCCTCGACTGTTTCCTTGCGCCGTGTCAGTTCCCCATCATCGCCGCGCTACGGTCATGGATTTATTCTCGATATACACTGTCGCCATCGGATTCCCGACTTCCTCGGACGTGCGCCGCGAGAACATGCGCGCGCCCTTGCCATCGAGCGTAATGTATACAGCCGGCCCGCCGCTGCGCTGATCGATACCCGAAGAGGCATCGGTGATCGAATCACCGGTCAACATGATTTCCCGCTCCAGCAGGAGCGGCTGGCCGCTGCGATCATAATATAGCTTGGAGCCCGCGGGGACTTTACCGTCCACGGCGTCCTGGGCACTGTTATCCTGATCCACCATGCGAAATTCAAGTGTCGCCGTCGCGCCAAGAATATCCTTTGCGCGTGCGGTATCCTGAACACCGGGCAACTGCACGACGATACGGCTGCTGCCCTGCTGCTGGATCACCGGCTCGGCAACACCCAGTTCATTAACGCGCTTGCGCAGTGTGGTGATGTTCTGCTGCAGGGCGAATTCGCTGGGTCTCGCGCGACAAGCTGTTCGGACAGGGTAGCCCGTCAGGCGGTATTCGTCGGCGGCGCTGGATTCCGTAAGATTGAGTTCGGGAAACTCGCGGCTGATCAGGTTGTCCGCTGTTTCCATATCGTTCTGGTCGCGCAGCCTGACAAGAATGCCGTCACTGCCGGCCTCGGCGACGGACTTGTAACGCACGCGTTCCTCACGCAGCAGACCGCGGATATCCGATATGTAACGCTCCTCGGCCTTCTGCACGGCTGCCTCCATATCCACCTCCAGCAAGAAGTGCACGCCGCCGCGCAGGTCCAGTCCGAGGAACATCGGCTCGCGCATCCAGCGTACCGCAGCCAGTGCGGTGTCGCCGGCGCCAGGTTCAGCGCCACTGTATAATTTCGACTCGAGCTGCCTCGAACAGCGCATCACGGGCCTCGAGCTGGGTCTGCGGGGTCATCGAAAGCGCAGCAATCAGGCTGATCCGGCTGACGTTCGACGGCGGTGGGTGTCGATACCCGCCTCCTCCAGGGCACCGCCGACCTCGAGCTCGGTCAGTTCAGAGACCTCGGCGGAACTCGGCGACACCTGGACGGCCGGATCCTTGCCGAAGATGTTCGGCAAGGCGTAAACAACACCGACAATCACAACGGCCAGCAGCAGCAAGTATTTCCAGAGCGGATAGCGGTTCATACGTCAGCCAGTTTTATTCTTGGTATATGGATAGCGTGGTAACGGCGCCGGGTGCGTTCGTTCAGAGCGATTTCATGGTCCCCTTCGGCAGGGTTGCAGATACAGCGTGTTTCTGAACCTTGACCTCCATGTCCTTGCCAATCTCAACCAGAATGAAATTTTCCCCGATCTCCTTGATACGGCCGAGCAGGCCGCCGCTGGTCACAATCTCGTCACCCTTGGACAGGCCCTCGACCATCTGCCTGTGTTCCTTGGCACGCTTCATCTGCGGCCGGATCATCAGGAAATACATCAGGCCGATGAAGATCACGGTCCAGATGATCAGGCTGACGCCGCCACCGGCGGGCGGCCCCGCGTCCTGTGCCCAGGCATTGGAGATAAAGAAGTCCATAACACTCACATTCGGTATTTGAAAGCCGCGTATTATGACACAGCTGCCGGGCTTTGCATGCGGGCGGCATGGAATTCGCTGACAAACGCTTCCAGGCTGCCGGCGCCGATCGCGGCACGCAGGCCGCGCATCAGCTCCTGGTAATAATGCAGGTTATGCAGGGTGTTCAGCCGCGCCCCGAGCATCTCGCCGGTCTTGTCCAGGTGGTGCAGGTAGGCGCGGCTGTAATGCCGGCAGGTATAACAGCCGCATTCGCTGTCGATGGGCTCGTCGCTGGTGCGGCAGGCGGCATTGCGCAGCCGCAGCACGCCCTGGCGGGTGAACAGGTGACCGTTGCGGGCGTTGCGGGTCGGCATGACGCAGTCGAACATGTCGACGCCGCGGCACACCGCCTCGACGATGTCCTCCGGCCGGCCGACGCCCATGAGGTAGCGCGGTCGCTCGCCGGCATCTGCGGCTGCGATGTGATCCAGTATCTCCAGCATGGTCGCCTGCGGTTCGCCCACCGACAGGCCGCCGATGGCGTAGCCGTCGAAGCCGATCTCCAGCAGGCCGCCCAGGGAGGCATCACGCAGGTCGGTATGCATGCCGCCCTGGACGATGCCGAACAGCGCCGCCGGGTGATCACCGTGGGCGGTCTTGCTGCGTGCCGCCCAGCGCAGCGAACGCTCCATGGACTCGTGCACATGCCGCTTCATCGGCCGGGATAGCCGATGCACGTCGTCGAAGATCATGACGATGTCGGCATCCAGCGTCGCGCTGCACCTGCATCGAGGTTTCCGGATCCAGAAACACCCGGCTGCCGTCGACCGGCGAACGGAAGGTCGACGCCCTGCTTCGGTGCACCTTGCGGTTTTCGGCCAGGCTGAACACCTGGAAGCCGCCGGAATCCGTCAGTATCGGCCCGTCCCAGTGCATGAAGGCGTGTAGTCCGCCGAGTGCAGCAATGGTTTCGGCACCGGGGCGGAGCATTAAATGGAAAGTGTTACCTAGGATGATCTCGCTGCCGAGTTCGCCGCAGCTCCTCGGGCGTCACCGTCTTCGACTGCGGCGTAGGTCCCGACCGGCATAAATGCCGGCGTCTGTACCGTGCCACGGGCAAATGTCATGCGCCCGGCCCGGGCCGGGCCATCGGTTGCCAGCAGTTCGAATTTCACGGCCCGTGCAGCCCGTAGTACCTGTTCCTATGTGGCTCGCCATGCCCGGTATTCCCTTTTACCGTCCACTCTCCACTGTTCACTGTTCACCTCTCGTCAATAGCATCGCGTCGCCATAGCTGAAAAACCGGTAACGCTCTGCCACCGCGTGTTTATAGGCACGCAGCACATTATCGCGGCCGGCAAAGGCGCAGACCAGCATCAGCAGCGTCGACTCCGGCAGATGGAAATTGGTCAGCAGAACATCGACCACGCGGAATTCGTAACCGGGATAGATGAAAATGTCCGTCTCGCCCGCAAACGGCTGCAGTTCACCACTCATGGCGGCGGTTTCCAGGCAGCGCACGCTGGTGGTGCCGACAGCCACCACCCGCCCGCCACGAGCCCGGGTCGCTGGCCATCGGCCTCACAGACTCCTTCATCCACCTGCATCCATTCGCGGTGCATGCGATGCTCGGCCAGATTCTCGACCCGCACCGGACTGAAGGTGCCGAGACCGACATGCAGGGTGACATACGCCAGTTCGATGCCGCCGGCCTGCAGTGTTTCCAGCATGCTCATCGGCGTGAAATGCAGACCGGCGGTCGGCGCGGCGACGGCACCCGGCGCTACGCGCGTATACCGTCTGGTAGCGTTCCTGCGTCAGGCCTGTTCGTCGTCCGCGCTGGATATACGGCGGCAGCGGCATGTGGCCGTGGCGCTCGCAGCACCGCGGCCAGCGGTCGCTTCCGACGTGCAGCGTCGAGGTCATCGAGATCGCCGACGCCGCTCGCCGACCTCGAACCCGACGCCGCCGGCGATGCAGTATGCGATGCCGGTCCGGTCGGCTTTGCTGGCGCGCAGCTGCGCCAGCAGTCCGCCGCTCGTCCAGCAGCCGCTCGACCATGATCTCGACGCGGCCGCCAGTGGGCTTGTCGCGCATGCAGCCGCGCCGGTATGACCCGTGTATCGTTCAGGACCAGCAGATCACCGGGCCGCAGCAACCCCGGCAGGTCGGTAATCCGGCGATCGGCGAACTCACCCGTCCGGCCATCCAGAGTCAGCAGCCGCGCCTCGTCACGACGCGCGATCGGATACTGGGCGATCAGCTCCCCGGGCAGTTCGTAATGGAAATCCTGGCGGCGCATGGCGCGCGATAGTAGCAGAAACATCCAGCCCGGGCGGCAAAGGCGCACCTGCGTGATCGGTGCCGAACTGTTATAATTGCCGGTCACGTTGTCCGAACATGCCGGGATGGCGGAACTGGTAGACGCGCCGGACTCAAAATCCGGTTCTGGCAACAGAGTGCGAGTTCGACTCTCGCTCCCGGCACCAAGTCATATGCACATCAATTACGCAGCTTCACATTCACCTCGGTCTCCGCACCACCCGGATAGCCCCGCGACTGCATGCACAACCTTGTGTAACGCTGAATCCTGGCCTCGGCATCGGGACCGTGCGAAATCGCTTCCAGTGCCTGCATCTCGCATTCAGCACGATCGCGATCATGCTCGGAAACGGCGGAATCCGCGCGCCCGGCCGGTTCATCCTTGCCGCCGAACATGCCGCAGCCGCTCAGCAGAAACAGAACAATAATCAGATATCGCATAATAACAATCCGGTATTTACAGGCGAGTCATGATGCCCTATCCGGCATTGCCTGCACAGTCCTGACGAAGTTGCAGATTGTAACCGGCCCCGCAATCACTTCGATGACAAGGTGATGAACAGTCCAGCTTACAGTGTATCGCTCTTTTCCTCGCAGTAACCGCCGAGATCATCAACCATTGTTCGCAGAGCATTGACAGCATCATTTATTTTTTCCGGATCGGTACCACGTACCACAATATTCACGCCCTTTTTCTGCGCGGTAAAAAACGGATAACTGCCGATACCGACTTCGGGATAACGTGCCTGGATATCGGTCAGATCCCGCTGCGATTTCGCCTTCACGGCGGTCGGTCGTCAGTGTCCGGCTCAATATGGGTGCACCGTGACGCAGGCGCTCGGCCAGGACATCGAACATCGCTTGCATGACCGACGGGATGCCGGCCAGCACGAAGACATTACCGATCTGGAACCCCGGCGCGCCGCTCAGGGGGTTATCAACCAGTTCGGCACCCGCCGGTATTTTTGCCATCTTCAGGCGGGCTTCATTGATCTGCTCATCGTAAAAATCACGCAGCGCCTGTTCGGCAGCGGGATTTCTTTCCAGATCGACGCCAAACGCTTTTGCCACAGCAGCCGCGGTAATATCGTCGTGGGTAGGACCAATACCGCCGGTAGTAAAAACATAGTCGAACCGTTGCCGGGTGTCGTTCACGTTATGCACAATAACGTGTGTATCATCGGCAATGACCCTTGTCTCGCGCAGGCTGATACCGAGCGCGGCCAGCCGCTTGCCGATGAAGGCGAGATTCCTGTCCTGGGTTACGGCCGGATAACAATTCATTGCCGATCAGTAACAGGCAGGCGGTGGGCGCGGATGGATCGAACATCAAATCATCATATCTGAACAAAAACCCGATCGTAATCGATTCCGGCGCTCAGAGATGACTGCCACCAGCCAAATGGATAGGCCAGGCAAACATGCAGACGGCGGCACTCAGCGGGCCTGTTAAAAAAATGCACGTCCCTGTGCATGCCAGTTATCGCTGAGCTGCGGGAAACAGTATAGTCAGGCAGGAATGTAAATGCAAATGATTCTTGTTACTAATTGAGCGCGACAATCCGTCCCGGGCCCGCGGCCGGGCAGACGGCTATAATGCCGCTTTCTCTACCAGGCGTCGCCATGGGCAATCCGCTCACCAGCCAGTCCTTCCTCCAGCGCCGCCTGCAGTACCTGCTGCTGCTGCGCGGGCTGGCCGTGACCGCGCAGTTGGTCGCCCTGTTGCTGATGGCCCGGGTCTTCGAGCTGGCATTGCCATGGCTGCCCGTCGGCCTGATCATCTCCACGCTCATGGTTTACACGGGCTTTACCTGGTATCGGGCACGGCATTCGGCGGCGGCAGACGATGCCGCCATATTCCGGCAGTTACTGGTGGATGTCGCCGCGCTCAGTGCACTGGTGTATTTCACCGGCGGCTCGGTCAACCCGTTTATCACGCTGTTCCTGCTGCCCATCACCTTTGCCGCTGCCACCCTGCGCCCATATTTCGCCTGGCCCATCGCGCTGGTTGCCATTAGCGCCTATACACTGCTGATGTTCTTCAACCGGCCGTTAATGGAAGCGGTACACCAGCATGGCGAGGGTTTTTCCCTGCATCTCTGGGGCATGTGGTACGGCTTTATTATCAGCGCCGCGCTGCTGGTTTATTTCATCGGCCGCGTCGGCCATGCGTTGCGCGAACGCGATCGCCTGCTGGCCGCCGCACGCGAGGATGCCCTGCGCGCGGATCAGTTGATTGCCATGGGCACGCTCGCGACCGGCACCGCGCATGAACTGGGCACGCCGCTGGCAACCATGGCGGTGCTCGTACACGATATGGAAACCGAACAGCACAACAATACCGAGATGCACGACAATCTCCTTTGCCTGCGCGAACAGATCGACCGCTGCAAGAACGTGCTTGCACGCCTGGCCGTCAACACCGGTCAGCTCCAGGCCGACAGCGGCCAGCGCCTGCCGGTCGATCAGTATCTGGATGAAGTCATCGCTGAATGGCGTGAACTGCGAACAGACATTGGTATCGATGTCGACTGGGCCGGTGAATCGCCGGCACCGGTTATCATTGCCGATCGCACCCTGACCCAGGCGTTGATGAATGTACTGAACAATTCCGCCGATGCCGGTGCTGAACAAGTATCACTGCTCGTGGACTGGACCGACGACAGCCTGCGGCTGACGGTGATAGACGACGGTAGCGGCCTGGAACGTGAGGCCCGGGCGCATGCCGGGGCGATACCCTATTCCAGCAAACCCGCCGGTGAGGGCCTGGGACTCGGCCTGTTTCTGGCGCGCGTGACTCTGCAACGCTTTGGTGGCCGGCTGGAGATCGATAATCATGCCGGTGGCGGCACCCGCGTCGACATCGAACTGCCACTCAAACCCATACTGGCCGCAACATGAATCAGGATAAGCCGTTGCTGCTGGTCGATGACGATGCCACCTTTCGGGGAGTGCTGGCGCGTTCACTGACCAAACGCGGTTTCTCGGTAACCCAGGCCGATTCCGCCGCCGCCGCCGGCAGCATGATGGAACAACAGCGGCCGGCCTGCGCCGTTGTGGATCTGAGTATGCCGGGGGAATCCGGTCTGCGCCTCATCCAGCCACTGCTGGCACTGAACCCGCAGATGCGTATTGTCGTGCTCACCGGTTATGCGAGTATTGCCACCGCCGTCGAAGCCATGAAACTCGGCGCCATTCATTACCTGACCAAACCGGCCGATGCCGATGAAATCATTGCCGCATTTGACCAGGACAAAGGTGACGAGGCAGTCGCCGTTGCGGAACAGCCGATACCGCTTAACCGTGTCGAATGGGAACATATTCAGCGCGTACTGAATGAATGCGACGGCAATATTTCGGAAACCGCCCGCCGCCTCGGCATGCACCGGCGGACACTGCAGAGAAAACTGCAGAAACGGCCAAGCAAATCGTAACAGATCATCGTTTTATGGCCGTCAGCATTGATCAATTCATAGGGCGACTAAACTACACTTTACGACCGGTTACAGGCTGTAACCAGGCATTCATTCAGTAACTTCATACTGAAACCTTGCGGCATGCGGTCGCATGGGTATACGCTCAGTCGAACAAGCCGCACGTATGGCAAATCCGATCCGGAATGACGCCATGAGGGCAATAGCCGATGAGCACATCATTCAGTCCACACACGATTGAAGCACACCCCGAAACCGCATCCGTCACAACGTTCAATTTTCACATCGACGAACAGCCGGATTACCTGCCGGGGCAGATCATTATCCTGGAATTGACGGAGATTGATGACCGGCGTAAGGCACAGCATCCGTTTACGCTGTCATCGAGCCCGACGGAAACGGATCGCATCAGCATTACTACCAAAATGACTGGCAGCACTTATAAAAAGACCCTGCAGGATATTGCCGAGTCAGAAGGGGATTCTGCCTACCGGCTGAAACTGGGAGGGTCCGCAGGGCGATTTCACACTGGATACGAAACGCCCGGCACTGATGATTGCCGGCGGCATCGGTATCACACCGTTTCGCAGCATGATCCGCCACGCCGTCGATACCGCTGCGGGAAATGCAATCATATTGCTGTATTCCAACGATACGCCGGACGAGATCGCTTTTCGCGAGGAGCTGGACAGCCTCGCCGAAAACAACGACTGGCTGACGGTGATCCATACCATCACCGGCGACTCTGGTAGCTGGTCCAGCCGCACCGGGCGCATCGACGCCGATCTGATCGCCGAGCATGCCGGCCGCCTGGACAGTCCGGTTTATTATGTATGCGGGCCGCCGGACATGGTCAAGGCCATGGACGAAGATTTCTTCAGGATGAACTGGATATTCCCGAAGCCGATCGACGCAGCGAAAAATTCAGCGGCTATTAGATAATAATGCCGGATTAGGCTGACGCTAATCCGGTCTACGGAATTGATTACCACTTCAGCGAAGCCTTTTCGTCATTCCGGCCGAAGAGTTCACACCGTCATTCCCGCGAAAGGGGAACCTCAAGCGGCCTGGACGGGAATGGCCTGACTGATACGGCGGATGTGGTTGTTCTCGTCGAGATACACCAGCGTCGGTTTGTGCGATTTGATCTGCCCGGCTTCAATGGAACCGTAGGCGCAGATAATCACCCGGTCGCCTGGTGCCGCCTTGTGGGCGGCGGCCCCGTTCACGGAAATCACGCGTGAATGGTCCTCGGCGCGAATGGCGTAAGTGGTGAAACGCTCACCGTTATCGATGTTGTAGATCTGAATCTGTTCGTATTCGTGAATACCGGCCATTTCCAGCAAATGACCATCGATGGCGCAGGAACCGTCGTACTCAAGCTCCGAGTGCGTCACGCAGGCCTGATGTAATTTAGCTTTTAAAACAGTCAGTTGCATCGGGATAACTGGTGGCTGATTGTGCGGGGCAATAATTATGGCTGATTGGGGCGGCGGCATCAATCTCCGCCATACACGCGCACATTATCGATGAGCCGGGCCCGGCCCAGCCACGCCGCCGCCAGCACTGCCAGTCCGCCGCCGGTGCCCGGCTTCGCCAGCGTTTCGGCGTCCCGGATTGCTATATATTCCGGTCGCCAGCCGGCATCCGCAAGCTGCGACATTGCAGCGGTTTCAAGTTCCCGGTAATCCGTGCAGCCGCCGCGCAACTTTTCCGCAATATCACACAATAGTTCGTAAAGCTGCGGCGCCAGTGCGCGCTCCGTATCGGTCAGGTAACTGTTGCGCGAACTCATTGCCAGGCCGTCCGCCTCGCGCACCGTGGGTACGGCATGAATCTGCACATCGAACGCCAGGTCCGCCACCAGACGCCGGATTACCAGCAGCTGCTGGTAATCCTTCTCGCCGAAGAAAGCCATGTCGGGCCGGATCATGTTCAGCAATTTGGCGACAACGGTGGCCACACCGGTGAAATGGCCCGGCCGGTATTCACCACAAAGGATATTGTCGAGGCCGGGCACGGTCACGCGCGTATGCTTTGACGCGCCGGCCGGGTAAACCGTATCGGTATCCGGAATGAAAACCAGGTCCGCACCGGCTGCTTCCAGCTTCCGGCAGTCCCCGGCCTCGCTGCGTGGATAATGTTCGTGATCCTCGCCGGCCACGAACTGTGCCGGATTGACGAAGATCGTCGCCAGAGTATGCGTTGCCATGGGCACCGCGGCCTCGACCAGTGCCAGATGGCCGGTGTGCAGGTTGCCCATCGTCGGCACCAGCGCAATGCGCCGGTCCTGCCGGCGCCAGCCGGACAGGGTCCGCTGCAGGGACGGAAGATCGCGGATTATCTGCATGCAAGACAGGGGGCTGTGGTCTGAACGGGGGGATCTCGGCAGCAGCGGGAGAAAGCGCGGCAAGTATTCAGCCGGAAGGGGTATGCGTGATGCCGGGGAATTCACGGGATTTCACCGCTGCCACGTAACGTTCCAGTGCCGCCGGGATCGTGCCGGTCTCGGCGAGGAAATCCCGGGCGAAGCCCGGCAGCCTCGGACTGATACCAAGCACGTCCTGCAGCACCAGTACCTGGCCATCGCAGTCGCCACCGGCGCGCAACCCCTATCACCGGGATATCCAGCCTCCGGCTGATCCTCGGCGGCCAGGCCGGCAGGGACGCACTCGAGCACCAGCATGACGGCACCGGCCTCTTGCAGGGCCCGGCGTCGGCGAGTATCCGTGCCGCCGACGCTTCGTCCCGGCCCTGCAGGCGATAGCCGCCGAGCTTGTGTATGGATTGCGGCGTCAGGCCCAGGTGCGCGCAGACCGGGATGCCGAAGCGATCCAGATAACGGACCGTTTCGGCCAGCCAGGCACCGCCCTCGAGCTTGACGACCTCGGCACCGCCCTCGCGCATCAGCCGGCCGGCGTTGCCCAGTGCCTGCGCCGGTGTCGTGTAACTGAGATACGGCATATCCACTACCAGCAGGCAGCGTTCTATCCCCCGCGATGCCATGCGGCTGTGATAGATCATGTCAGCCACTGTCACACCGAGGGTATCGCTACCACCCTGCAGCACCATGCCCAGCGAGTCGCCGACCAGGACAAAGTCCATGCCGGCGGCCTCCGCCAGGCGCGCAAAGCCGGCATCGTAGGCGCTGATGCTGGCGATGACCTCGCCGCGCGCCTTCATTTCGCGCAGGGTGACAGTGGTGATTTTACGGGTCATGGCGGCTTGGCAGGGGCCAGCTGATGTCGATTAAAAATATACGCGGCATTATTTCTTTATTTCCCTTCGTGTGCATTCGCGGACTGGAATCAAAGCGATTACGATGCTCGTCAAAGCACGCCGGGATTGAAGTAATGCCGGCCGGGCGGCAGATCACGAATCCTTTCCACCAGCAGATTAAAGTCCGCTTCCCCGTCCGCCAGATTAATATGGGCCGTGTTCACAATCAAAAGCGGTGAGCGCTCATAATGATAAAAGAAATCCACGTAGGCCTCGGCCACACGGCGCAGGTAAGTCTCGTCTATCAGCTGTTCATAGTCCACGGCACGGATTTCTATTCGCTGCAGCAAAACATCGACCGGGGCCTGCAAATAAATCACCAGATCGGGCTCCGGCGCATCCAGTGCCAGCTTTTCATAAACTTGGTGATACAGATCCAGTTCGTCCCTGCTCAGCGTCAGGGATGCAAACAGGCGATCCTTGTCGATCAGGAAATCGACAATGCGCGCGGGCTGAAACAGATCACCCTGACGCAATGACTGTATCTGCCGCGCGCGTTGAAACAGGAAATAAAGCTGTGTCTGCAATGCCGTGTTCTTCGGATCACGATAGAAGGCCGGCAGAAACGGATTATCGTCCGCTTTCTCCAGCAGCAGATCCGACTGAAAGGCATTGGCCAGGCGCCTGGCAAGCGTCGTTTTGCCAACGCCGATGGGACCTTCAACCACAATATAGCCGGGTTGTTTGCTAGTCGGCATCTGCTAACGGTTCCAGATCAGTGGTTGATACCCGGGCCAGCAAATCTTCCAGGCTGCCCACGCCGGGGATCATTAATGAAGGCTCGATATCATGCAAAGGCTTCAGCACGAAACCGCGGCAGTGCATCTCGGGATGGGGCACATGCAGCCGTTCCGTGGAGATACATTGATCGCCATACAAAAGGATATCGAGATCCAGTGTCCGCGCCCCCCAGCGTTGTCCGTCGCGGCGCCGGCCGTGCCTGTTCTCGATCTCCTGCAGCGCATCGAGCAGGGCCTCGGCTTCCAGTTCGGTATCGATCGCCGCGGCGGCATTGACGTAATCCGGCTGATCCTGCGGGCCGACCGGATTACTGCGATATAACGGTGATTGCGCGACCCATGTACTTTGCGGCACTTGCCGGAGCGACTGCAGCGCCGACTCAACCTGGCGGCGCGGGGCATCCAGATTACTGCCGATACCGATATAAGCACGGGGCATCAGGAATTGCTGTTATTGTCGCCACGGTTACGCGCAGGCCGGCGACGGCGTCGCGGACTGCGTTTTTTTGTATCCTGCGCCGGTTCGACCGGCATATCGACCTGCTGCTGCGTCCACCATTCGGCAGTCTCAGTGACCGGCTCACCGGCGGCGGCGCGCAGCAAAAGAAAGTCATAGGCGGCACGGAAACGCGGATGCGTCAGCAAACGTGTCGCCCGCTTGCTCTGCTTGCTGGCCAGATTATGCAAGCGTGGCTGCAGTGACCAGATTTCCTTGGCAATACGGGTAAAGCGCCGCGGCATGGCAATATTGGCAATCTGCCGCGAGACAACATCGTCGCTCGCCAGCTGCTGCGCCTGGTGCGCATCCATGCCCTCGGCCACGTAGGCCTCCGCCTGCTGGCGCAACGGGTCCCACAATAATGCGGCGATCAGAAAGGCCGGTGTCACCGGCTTGCCCTCTGCCAGGCGCTGATCGGTATTTTCCAGCGCCCGTATGGTAAAGGTATGAGGGAATCCCCCTTCCTGGCTGGCCAGGCTGGCTTCGGTCTGGGGAAACAGGTAACCAAACAGGCCATGATGCCGCAGGGCTTCAAAGGTCTGTACCCCATAGCCGCCCAGAAACATCTTCAGGAATTCCTCGAACAGCCGCGCCGGCGGTATGTCATCCAGCAGATGGGCAAATTCCGGCAGCGGTCTTGCAGTATCGGGATGCATGGTAAAACCGAGTTTCACTGCAAAGCGCACCGCGCGCAGCATGCGTACCGGGTCTTCACGATAGCGGCGTTCGGGTTCGCCAATCAGGCGCAGGCAACCGCTCTTGATGTCATGCAGACCGCCAACGTAATCGACAATGGAAAAATCCCTGATGTCGTACAACAGGGCGTTGACCGTGAAGTCACGCCGCCAGACATCCTCGTCGACCGTGCCGTAGATATTGTCACGAAGTATGCGGCCGTCATCGCTCTCCGTATCCGCCAGATCATCTGCCATGGCCGCACGAAAAGTCGAGACCTCGATGATCTCGGGACCGAAATGGACATGCGCCAGCCTGAAGCGCCGGCCGATCACGCGACAGTTGCGAAACAGTTCACGCACCTGTTCCGGCAGGGCGTCGGTAACAACATCGAAATCCTTCGGTTCGCGGCCGAGCAGCAGGTCACGGACGCCACCACCCACCATGTACGCCTGGTAGCCCGCATTCTTCAGGCGATACAGAACCTTCAGCGCATTCGGACTGATATTGTCACGTGAGACATTGTGCTCGGAGCGCTGAATGATGCGGGGGGTGACTTCGAGTTTACTGACCCTGTCACCTGTCTTGTCTGGTTTCTGCTGCATGCTGTGTTGCCGTGTTACGGCCTGTTCAGGATTCATCCTGCGAAATTGACCGGATTGATGTGCTTGGAGCACTCCCGGAGGCAACGTATAATAACATCGTCAGTCACAAACTGCTGATCTGCCAGACCTGCTCCCTTCGTCTAGTGGCCCAGGACGTCGCCCTCTCACGGCGAAAACAGGGGTTCGAGTCCCCCAGGGAGCGCCATTCAATTATTCATGATCCTGTCGGCGGTATCATCGGCACGGGTGGATATGCGCGGCTTTCGGCCGGTCCAAACCTGTCACCGCCGGGTAACGGCGTACACAATAGAATATCAGCTGTATCAGGGCCTGTTTGAGAGAACACTGGATAACCGGCAAAGCAGCAAATACCGGGCATTGTCATAACACAAGAATATGCGGCTTCAATACTATTTCCGTGAATGGGTCATTACTCTTATTTGCCCAGTAAACGCTTCATCCTTCTGACAGCCTGTTCGCCGCAGTTCTTTTCAATTTTCTTGATTATGTATTGTTTCTTGAAGCCCTTGCCGCGCAAATCGGTCAGTATTTCCAGCAGTACATAATCGGGACGTTTTTTATCCAGCGCATCATAAAGAATGTCGAGAAGTGTTTCCAACCACAGGGTCTTTTTGATCGTTGTATCATCCGCCAGTCCAGGCCTCCGGATTGAAAACCCGGAAACACCTCGTTTTCCGGATTGGTGTGCGGCCTTCTCCTGCGGCATGGACTCGATCCCCTTGATCCGCCTCCTTTAGTCATCATCCTGTTATCCAAGGCATAGCAAGAATTTCAGCCCCGCCGATATGTTCCGTCATGCTTTTTATCCATGAACTGACCTGGCTTCCATTATACCGGTGATCAGGGCACTCGCCGGCAGAACGGTACCGGAATGTCTCCATAGCGCTGCGCCGGGTCGCTACTGTTTATACGGCCACAGGATCCGTCGCTGCAACATCCGGCCACAATGCCCCGGTTCAGTGCCTGCTGCGCCAGCGGGTGCGCGGGGTGACGGCCCTTGCAGCCATCTCCCGGCCATGTCATTGTTTTGACGACAATACGAAACTGGCATGCTCCATGCAGGACAGATTAATGCAGATATCCTCTCCTTCTCAGTAACCAGGCATGCAGTACTTCCTGCCTTTTCGGCGCGCTACCTCAACGCCCGCTTTTTCTGCCCACTGATTGAAGTCGACCAGTGGCCGGCAATGGCCCTGTCGTTGCGCATGCGGTTCATCATGGTGTTCACCGCCGAGATCACCATACCGGGCTCGTCCATGTGAATGGAATGACCGGAATCCTCGGCAATGAGATGAACTGTATCGGGAAGGAGATGCGCCAGTTCATCCTGCAGCTGCATCCAGGTCGCTTCCAGGGCGTCAGCCATGGTCGGTATGCGGCCAGACCGCTGGCCACGGGTAAGGACCACCAGCGGCATGTCCCGTAACTGGCCGGCCTCCCTGACCTGCCTGGCGCTGATCGGAAAACTCTGCAATTCCTCACGTATCGTCAGTGCGGTTTTCCAGGTCTGAATCAGACGCAGGGCTAATACATCGCGGCCTTCCGGGTAATTCGGATGAACCTGAACCTGGCGGATGATATAGGCCGACCGATTGCCGGGTACATTGATGTACCGTGTTCGGTCGTTTTTCGGCAGGCGCTCCACCTGCTCGGGATGCGATGAATCAACCAGTACCAGTCCGGCGACATCATCACCCCAGGTGCGCGGCGTAATACTGCGCCGTATAGCCGCCGAATGAATGGCCGAGCAAGTATGAAGGGTGGCTTGAGCTGCGCTTCATGGAGCAGCTCATGGAGTTCGTTGCCCACCCGCTTCGACAGTACGTGGCAGCGGCCCCATATCGCTCCAGCCATAGCCGGCCCTGTCATAGGCACAGACCCGGGTATGCCCGGCCAGTGATTTCTGTACCGTTTCCCATTCGAGCGAAAATCCGCCAACACCGGCATCAAGAATAATGACCGGCGTGCCCTTGCCCTGGCAGTTGATATGGAGCTTGTAGCCTCCGACATCAAAGCGTTGGCCTAGTGGATGGACAAGGGGGTCATCAATAACGGTTTGCGCAGCCAGACCCGATGGCAGACCGATCAACAGTGCCGGCCAGTAAACCAGCAATATCCTGAACCTATCCAGCATCATCCGGAAACCCGTCATCAGTTATAGTGTAGCCTTTATATTACGACTTCTATAGCCGGAAATGATTTCACTCCCCCCGCTGTCCATGCCGGACCGGGACGCTGCCCGGGTGCTGTTGCGGCGTCTGGCCGCCATGCTCTATGACACCCTGCTACTGATCGCCCTGCTGTTCGCCGCCAGTCTGCCGCTGGCCATGTTAAGCGGCGGCGCGATTCCCGGCGGGACCTTCGGTTACCAGCTTTACCTGCTGGCAATCATATTCGTTTACCTCGGCTGGCACTGGACCCACGGCGGCCAGACGCTTGGCATGAAATCCTGGCGGCTGCAGGCAGTGACGCTGTCCGGGCAGACACTGACATGGAATCAGGCACTGCTGCGTTTTGTCGTAGCGATGCTTTCGACCGCGGCGCTGGGGCTGGGCTACCTGTGGCTGTTAATCGACGGCGAGCGGCTGACCTGGCATGACCGGCTGTCGGGCACGAAACTGGTAAACGTACAACGTGAATCGTGAAACAAAAATTGGAAATGCCGGGGAACTTTATGATTCCCTCGATCCAATTATTCACGATTCACGATTCACGATTCACGATTCACGATTCACGATTCACGATTCACTATTCACTGATTCACGTTACTTCACGCTTCACGATTCACGATTCACGATTCACGATTCACCTTTCGCGCCGTATCAGCCATAAAGTGACAATGAAAACCAGGAGACTCGGAAATGCTGCACTGAAGACCGGATTGAGCTTGAACACGACACCGAGGTGTATCATTGCCTGGTTGCAAATGTGGAACAGGATACCAATCAGTGTGCCGATGAATATGCTCTGGCCGATGGCCGCCGAGCGGGCCTCGGTTTTAACCAGCGGTACTGCCAGTGCGATCAACACCAGGATGGAAAACGGATAAACAATCTTGCTCCACATTGCCTGGCGGTAACGCAGGGTGCTCTGGTTATTCTCCTCCAGATAGGCAATGTAATCGTGCAGCTCCAGCAGGCCGAGATAATTCGGCTCCACGATAACCAGGTTGATCACATCCGGATTGAGCGTGCTTTTCCATACAGCCTGGTCAATATCCGCCTTTTCCACCCGCCGCTCATCGATGAGCGTTTGCTCGATATTGAACAGATGCCATTCACCATCCCGATATATGCGCGCGGTCGGCATGGGTGCTGGTCCGCAGCCGGTTGCTGCTATCAAATTCATAGATGAAAACGTCGCGAAATTCATTGTCCGGCATCATCTTGCGGATATTGATATAACTGTCGCCGTCACGTACCCAGAAGCCGTGGCGCGAATCCATTGATATCTGGTTGGATACCGCCAGCGAGCGCCGCTTCTGTGCCGCCTGCTCGGCATAGGGCGCCACGGCCTCCGAGAGAATACTTGCCGCCAGGGCCAGCAGGACACCGCCCTTCAGCAGACCGAACAGCAGCCGTGTCCTGGAGATGCCGGCGGTCCGAATCACGGTGAGCTCACTGTTGCGCGCAAACAATCCCAGCGTGGCCATGGCGCCAATAACGGCCGCGACAGGAAACAGCTCCGCGACCGTGCGCGGCAGGGTCAGGACGACATATTCAAAGGCGTGATAAACGGTAAAGCCGCCGCGGCCGGTATCTCCCGAGCTGATCGATGAGCGAGAAAAACGCGAACAATACCATCAGCACAAACAGCACCAGCGCGGTTGTGCGTATCAGGGTCGAGGCGAGGTAGCGATCGATAAGTCTCATGATTTGATATCGCCTGGCCCTTTATGCCACCGCCAGCCGCGCATGTACGGCAGGAAAATCAGAAACACTATCGCCGCTGCCATCAGCAGATGTACCCACCACAGGCCCAGCCACGGTGAGAGGACATCACGCTTGAGCATCGTCTTGGAGATGCTCAGCAGATTGCTATAGAGGAAATACACCAGCATGGCAATAAACACACTGAGATACTGCTTCTGTTTCACAAACACCTGGTTAAGCAGCACTGCCATGGCGGCCAGCAGAAAAGCGCCAATGACGATCGAGATCCGCCATTGCAGTTCGGCATGCTTGCCGGGGTTCATGTTGCGTAACAGGCTGGCACTGCCCATGGATTCCAGCTTCAGCGACGTCGTTACCGGCTCGGAACGGGACAGCAAAACGGAATAGGTTGCGTAATTCGTGATCTCGTAATCCAGCTGCCCGGGTGTGCCGACATAACGGTGCCCGTCTTCGAATACGATATACCGCGTACCCCGCCCGGAATCGAAATCGAAGCGTGCCCGTTCCGAACTCAGCACACCAACCTGCTGCTTCTGCCGCACTTGCAGAAAGACATCAGTCATGGCCCGGCCGTCAGCCGTCAGCCCCTCGACATAGACAATGCGCTCCCCTTCGCCGAATTCCCGGAACTGGCCGGCGGTAATGCCGCTGATGTCTGCCTCCTGCTGGGCACGCGCCTGCAACGACTGAATGCCGGCCTCCGCCCATGGCGCCAGATAAAACACGATAATCGCCAGGGGTATGGCAAACAGCAGCGTAAAGCGGACCGCCACCTGTAGCTGGAAATGCAGCCCCATGCCGGCGGCGGAAATAATAGTCAGTTCGGAATCCCGCAGCAGGCGCGAATACGCCAGCAGGACCGCCAGATACAGCGACACCGGCAGCAACGTCGGCAGGGTCGCCAGCAGCTTCAGGCCGAGCATCTGGAAAATCAGACCGCCGGCCAGTTTGCCGGCGGCGGCATCGGCCAGGTAGTCAACGAAACGATGGCTGGCCAGGATCAGGAACAACAGCCCCGCCAGCCACAACAGATAGCGCAGTATTTCCTGTTGTATGTAACGTTGGATAATCACGGCACCGGCGCGCCTGTTGTTATTGCCCGAATCGGCAGGGGTTTTTTGCGTCGGCTAGAGTAAAGGAATAAACTTGCAAAAACCAACGATTACCGGACGTTTCTGGGTGAAGTGGCCGGAAATGGCAATTTTCACCGGCTGTCACGGGCCCGTGCCAACTGAGAAATAATATGGAATTTACAATCAAGAGCGGTAATCCCGAGAAGCAGCGCAGTGCCTGTATTGTAGTCGGCGTATTCGAGCCGCGGCGCCTGTCCTCGGCGGCCCGCACCATCGATCAGGCCAGCGGAAAATTCATTTCCAATCTCGTCCGCCGCGGCGATATTGAAGGCAAACTCGGCCAGACCCTGTTACTGCACAACGTACCCGGTACCCTGGCAGACCGTGTATTGCTGATCGGCTGTGGCAAAGAACGCGAACTAGGAGACACCCAATACCGCAAAATCATCACCACCATGGCCCACAGTCTCAATGACACCGGTTCCATGGAGGCGGTCTGCTACCTGCCGGAACTGAACGTCAAGGGCCGCGATGTGCGCTGGAAGGTCCAGCAGGCGGTCATGACGGTCCGCGATGCCCTGTACCGTTTCGAACAACTAAAGAGCAAGAAGGAAAGCGCGCGCCGGCCGCTACGCAAGGTTGTTCTCGGGGTACCGACGCGGCGCGATCTCACGGCCGGCGAGGAAGCGGTCGAGATCGGCCAGGCCATCGCCGACGGCGTTCAGACTGCCAAGGAACTGGCCAACCTGCCGGCCGAATATCTGCAATCCTGCCTACCTGGCCGAACAGGCCGTGGAGATGGGCAGTAAATACAAAACCATCAATATCGAGGTCCTTGAGGAAGCCGACATGGAAAAGCTGGGCATGGGGTCACTGCTGTCAGTGGCCCAGGGCAGCGCCCAGCCGGCCAAACTGATCGTGATGGAGTATCGGCAGGGCAAAAAGGATGACAAGCCCGTTGCCCTGGTGGGCAAGGGCGTCACCTTTGACACCGGCGGCATTTCCATCAAGCCGGCCGCCGGCCATGGATGAAATGAAATACGACATGTGCGGCGCCGCCAGTGTTTTTGGTGCCATGACAGCGGTTGCCGAGCTCAACCTGGCGATCAATCTTATCGGCATCATCCCGGCAACCGAGAACATGCTTGGCGACAAGGCGACCCGCCCCGGCGACATTTATACAAGCATGTCCGGACAGACCATCGAGATTCTGAATACCGACGCCGAGGGCCGCCTGATTCTCTGCGATGCCCTGACCTACTGCGAGAAATACGAGCCTGAAGCCGTCGTCGATATCGCCACGCTGACCGGTGCCTGCGTTGTCGCCCTTGGCAAGCATGCCAGCGGCCTGCTCGGCAACCATCAGGCACTGGCCAACGATCTGCTTGCCGCCGGTCGCACTGTTGGCGACCAGGCCTGGCAACTGCCGCTGTGGGATGAGTACCAGCAGGCACTGGACAGCCCGTTTGCCGACATGGCCAATGTCGGCGGTGGCCGCGAGGGCGGTACCATCACCGCGGCCTGTTTCCTGTCGCGGTTCACCAAGAAATACCACTGGGCGCACCTGGATATTGCCGGTACCGCCTGGCTGACCGGCAAGGAAAAGGGTGCCACCGGCCGGCCAGTACCGCTGCTGGTGCAGTACCTGCTGAACCGGCTGGATGGTAAATAATCCGCGAATGCACGCGCATACCGAAATAGCGCCAGGCGCACTTTGTCCCTTCTCCCTTTGGGAGAAGGAAGGATGAGGGCTCAAGAAATGCGAATGAAATCACTTCATCATTTCGGCTCAAGGCCGGAATGACGGATGATTGATTCGTGCAGCAAAGCGCCACTCTAATCTTGCGAGGAACGAGGAACGAACGACGAGGGACGCGTCATTTGCGTTCATTTGCGGACTGATATTCCAGAATGGCCAGAGTCGATTTCTACATTCTTCCCGAGCAGGGCGATCAGGATCGCCGCCGGTTCGCCTGCGCCCTCACCCAAAAAGCCTGGAAGGCCGGCAACCGGGTCTGTCTGCTGGTCGGTGACCGCGAACAGGCCGGCGAACTGGATAACCTGCTGTGGACCTTCCGCGACATCAGCTTCGTGCCACACGCACTGGCCGACAGTCAGGAGGCCGCTACCGTACCGGTAATAATTGGCTGGGAGGATAGCGGTGATAACCGCGATAGCACGGCTTCTGCCGAAGTGTTGATCAATCTCGCCGGACGGATACCATCGGCGACCAGCAAGTTTGATAGAATCGCTGAAATCGTGGGCGGCAGCGCCGGCGAGCGGCAGTCGGCCCGCGATCTCTACCGGGAATACCGCAGTCAGGGCACGAACTTTACAATCACGACATAGCAAGCACATGAGCCAGTCCCAGACAAAGACGCCGATCTGGGCCGTGCCATCAAGCAACTGGAGGCACTGCTCGACAGCCAGACGGGTGAGGAGGAACCCGGCGGCGAGAAACTGCCGGTGCTGGATGAGATCGTCGATACGGATGCAGAGAGTTCTGATGGAACCTTTGAATTTGAATTGACAGCGTCCGGGACGCCATTCAGCGGCACGACAAAACCCGACCCGGAACAGATCCGCGCAGTACTGGATCGTATCGCCGGGCAGATGGAAATCGAACTGGAAAGCGTGATCGGCATGCTGAAACAGAATATGCTCGAGGAATTCAGAAACGAGATTGCCGCGGTATTGAATATGGACCCGCAACAGCTGACCCGCAACAGCTGGACACGCATACCAGCAGTCGCAATGATCAAAAACCATGACAGCCGGGGCTGAATTCATGTTGCGGCCAGGATTCAGGCCGGCGTTGACCACTTCCTGTCGATAACCAAACAATGCCCGTCTGGCAGGATGCGCCGAACGGTAGCAGTCCCTGCCGCACAGGTAGCCCACTGAATACATTTCCTAAACAGACAGAATGGACAAGACTTACGATCCCAAGGCGATAGAAGTGCGCTGGTACGATCACTGGGAGGCCTCAGACTATTTCCAGCCCCGGCATATGGACACTGAGGCTGAGCCGTTCTGCATCATGCTGCCGCCGCCGAATGTCACCGGCACCCTGCACATGGGCCATGCCTTCAACAATACCATCATGGACACGCTGACCCGCTATCACCGCATGCGTGGTCACAACACGCTGTGGCAGCCGGGCACCGACCACGCCGGCATTGCCACACAGATGGTGGTGGAAAGGCAGTTACAGGCGGAAGGCAAATCGCGACACGACCTCGGCCGCGAACAGTTCATCAAACGTGTCTGGGAATGGAAGGAACAGTCCGGCAATGCCATTACCACGCAGCTTCGGCGGCTGGGTTCGTCCCTGGACTGGTCGCGCGAACGCTTCACTCTCAATGACGATACTGTCGGCAGCAGTACAGAAGGTCTTCATCGATCTGTACAACGAAGGCCTGATCTACCGTGGCAAACGGCTGGTGAACTGGGACCCGGTGCTGCATACCGCCATTTCCGATCTGGAAGTCCTCAGTGAAGAGGAACAGGGCCATCTGTGGCACATGAAATATCCTGCTGGCACGACGACAGCGGCCATGTCATTGTCGCCACCACGCGTCCGGAAACCATGCTCGGCGATGCCGCGGTCGCGGTACATCCGGACGACGAACGTTACCAGTCAATTATCGGCCAGGCGGTCAGACTGCCACTCACTGACCGAACCATCCCGGTGATCGCCGATGAATATGTCGATCCGGAGTTCGGCACCGGCTGCCTCAAGATCACGCCGGCCCACGACTTCAATGACTACGAGGTCTGGCAGCGACACAAGAATGAAGCTGCCATCCAGTCACTGCCGGAAGGCGGCCTGTTGAATATCTTCACCATCGACGCCGCCATGAACGGGAACGTGCCGGAAAAATACCGGGGTCTGGATCGTTTCGAGGCACGTAAACGTATCGTCGCCGATCTGGAGGCCGACGGTCTGCTGGAAAAGACCGAGCCGCACAGGCTCATGGTACCCAGGGGCGATCGATCCGGTGCCGTGGTCGAGCCATACCTGACCAACCAGTGGTACGTGAAAATCCAGCCGCTGGCCGAGCCTGCAATCAAAGCCGTCGAGGACGGCCGCATCCGCTTCGTGCCGGAGAACTGGTCCAGGACCTACTTCGAATGGATGCGCAACATCCAGGACTGGTGCATCAGCCGCCAGCTCTGGTGGGGCCATCGCATCCCGGCCTGGTATGACAGCGATGAAAACATTTATGTCGGCAACTCTGAAGATGAGGTTCGTCGCCAGCACAATCTCGGCAACGACGTAACGCTCCGGCGCGATGAAGACGTACTCGACACCTGGTTCTCCTCGGCGCTGTGGCCGTTCTCAACCCTTGGCTGGCCGCAGGACACCCCCGAGTTCAGGACCTTCTACCCGACCAGCGTGCTGGTCACCGGTTTCGACATTATCTTCTTCTGGGTCGCGCGCATGATCATGATGGGTATCAAGTTCACAGGCGACGTGCCGTTCCGCGAGGTTTATATCCACGGCCTGGTGCGCGATTCCGAAGGCCAGAAGATGTCGAAGTCCAAGGGCAATATTCTCGACCCCATTGATCTGATCGACGGCATCGATCTGGAGTCTTTGGTCAAAAAACGCACCAGCGGACTGATGCAGCCGCAACTCGCCGAGAAGATCGAGAAACAGACGCGCAAACATTATCCGGACGGCATTGCCAGCTATGGTACCGACTCGCTGCGATTTACCTTCGCCTCGCTGGCCGGGCCCGGCCGCGACATCAAGTTCGACATCGGCCGTATCGAGGGCTACCGCAATTATTGCAACAAGCTCTGGAACGCCACGCGTTACGTCATGATGAGTATCGAGGGTCAGGACTCCGGCCTAGATGAATCAAAGCCGCTGGAACTCGGTCTTGCCGAGCAGTGGATCATTGCCAGGCTGCAGCAGACCGAGCGCGAGGTGATCGAGCAGATCGAGAATTACCGCTTTGATCTCGCCGCACAGGCCATTTACGAATTCACCTGGGATGAATACTGCGACTGGTATCTGGAACTATCGAAAGTCACCCTGACCGGCGACAGCAGCGAGGCCGCGCAGCGTGGCACCCGGCGTACGCTGGTGCGGGTGCTGGAGGCGCTGTTGCGACTCGCACATCCCATCATTCCGTTCATCACCGAGGAACTGTGGCAACGGGTCGCGCCGCATGCCGGAAAATCTGTCGATCATGGGGGCGAAACCATCATGCAGCAGCCCTACCCGCAGCCGGACGAAAGCCGTATCGACGAATCGACACTGGCTGCGGTCGAATGGATCAAGGCATTTATTCTCGGCGTGCGCCGTATCCGCGCCGAGTTCAACATCGCGCCTGGCAAATCATTGCCGGTGCTGGTCAGCGGCGGTAACAGCCGGGAACATGGCTGGCTAGAAGAGTACAAACCCTATCTGACCAGCCTGGCACGCATCGAATCTCCCGGTAAGTGGGAGAAAGGCACGGAAGCCGCAACGGCACTCGCCGGCGACATGACCCTTGCCATACCGCTGGCGGGACTTATCGATCCCGGCGCCGAGCTGGCACGCCTGCAGAAGGAACTGGATAAATTCCGTAACGATCGCCAGCGCATCAGCGCTAAACTGGAGAACGGGAACTTTGTAAAAAAGGCACCGGCCGAGGTCGTTGACAAGGAGCGCCAGCGCTGTGCCGAACTCGATGCCGCGATTACGAAACTGGAACAGCAATACGAACGGATAGAAGGTTTAAATTGAACGGTCCGCCAATGAACGCAAATAGACGCGAATCTGATAGACCAATATTTCGATGTTGGCATTGATACCTGGAATTTTTACACCACTTATTTAACCAGTATCAATATTATTTGCGTACATTCGCGTTAATTCGCGGATTAATTCAAGGTAAGACATCATGTTCAATTGGTTTAGAGAAGAAATTCAGGTCGTTTTCGAACGCGATCCCGCGGCGCGATCGACGCTGGAAACCATTTTTACCTGCCCCGGTTTCCAGGCGATCGTCATGCATCGCTTCAACCACTGGCTGTGGAACAAGAAACTGCATCTGCTGGCGCGTATGTTTGCGCACCTGGCTCGCTTTCTCACCGGTGTCGAAATTCACCCGGCAGCGGTCATCGGCAAACGCTTTTTCATTGATCACGGCATGGGCATCGTCATCGGCGAAACCTCGGAAATCGGTGATGACTGCTCCATCTACCACGGCGTTACCCTGGGCGGCACCACCTGGCAGAAAGGCAAGCGCCACCCGACGCTGCAGAACAATGTCGTCATCGGCGCCGGCGCCAAGATCCTCGGGCCGATCACGCTTGGTGAAGGTACACGCGTCGGTTCCAATGCGGTAGTGGTCAAGGACGTGCCGCCGGGTGCCACCGTGGTCGGCATACCCGGCCGCGTCGTCACCAAGAAGGAAGTCCAGGCACACCGTGCGGAAATGGCCAAGAAGATCGGTTTCGACGCCTATGGCGCCAGCCAGGATATGCCCGACCCGGTCGCCAACGCACTCGACCGTCTACTCGATCATATGCACAAGGTGGAACAACGGCTGAATGAGCTAGAGGGAAAAAAACAGGACGGTACCGACAACACCGACACAACATCCTCAGAACAGAACTGACAGGCCGCAGGTAGCCGGTATGGCGCCGCGCACATAGCCGCTCACGCGCCGACCCGCAGCAGTTTCTCGACGAACACAGAGATCGCCGGAATGCCGGACCTGCCAATGGCGGCAATTATCAAGCAGGTCTATTATTGGGAAAGCCCTGATTAATCGTCATCGCCCGCTTCGCATTCGCTCGCGATCATCATTTTTAATCAGACCTTCCCTGAATGTCTTGCCGGAAACGATTTCGGCATGACCCGACACATTATTTCAATGGAGAAGTCAGCATGCATGTCACATCAGAACAGGCACAAAAGGCAATTGAAGGCGCACTGAAAAAAGCCGGACAAACGAAAACCCGCATGTGTATCGCCGTGGTTGACTCCGGCGGCACCCTGAAATCTTTTTATCGCATGGATGACGCCTGGGTAGGCAGTATCGATATCGCTATCAAAAAAGCGCGTACCGCAGTTTACTTCGGCATGCCCAGCGGCGAAATCGGCGAACTGTCGCAACCCGGTAAACCGCTGTACGGTATCGAGCATTCCAACGATGGCCTGATTACCTTTCCGGGTGGTGTGCCCATAGTCGATGACGATGGCGTAATGTCCGGTGCCATCGGTGTCAGCGGCAGTACTGTTGATAATGATGACACCGTTGCACGTGCCGGTGCTGAAACCATCGGCGTCTGCGATCTGCCCGAGCACCCGTGGCGCACCTGATCAGGTAGTCGTCAAAAAGCCCGGAGGGCGCAGCGATACCCGGTTTTTTGGTCGTATTCCCAAATGCTGTAATGTCCCGGATCAACTTGCTCAGCCGCGGACGACACCGGCGCCGGAATGGCGCAGCCGATTGTACTGGCCGTAGCTTTTTCCAGCTCCAGGCGAATGGTGGCGGCGCCGTGATTGCGAGTATGGCACTGCCGATCTCGGCGCTATCGAACTCGAAGCCGCCGGGGGATGACAACCCGCATCCGGCGCGTTCGTCAACGAGCACCTGCATCCCCCGCCCACGAAGATCGGCCCCGGCCAGGCATAGAGGACCACGTCGCAAAGCCCGCCGAGATCGATGTTACCGACATGCCCACGTTCGATCTGCACCATCTCGAATCCCCGGCAGTGACCGTGCGTGGCAGGGATCCGAACTGACAGGACAGCCGTAATCACGGTTGCAGTTGCCACAGGAGATACCCTCTGCGTATCAATCGTTATTTGCCGTCTTCGTCTCCAGGTATGCTGCTGAAACGGGGCAGGATCCGGAACTCCCGGCCTGATTGCTTACCTAAACAGTCAGCAAAATACTTGACTAAAATACTCAGATATGGGACTCTGACCGACCCTGTCGGGATACCGTATCTGGAGTGAAATCATGCGCTTAACAACGAAAGGCCGATACGCGGTCACTGCCATGCTGGACCTGGCCCTGCATAAGGACCGGGGACCCAATACGCTGGCGGACATTTCCCGGCGCCAGGGGATTTCACTGGCCTATCTGGAACAGCTGTTTTCCCGCCTGCGGAAAAGCGGTCTGGTCGAAAGCGCCCGCGGCCCGGGCGGCGGTTATACCCTGGGCCACGACAGTGCCGATATTTCGATCGCCGATGTCATCCGCGCCGTGGACGAGTCGGTCGACGCCACCAAGTGCGGCGGCCAGAAAAACTGCCAGGACGAGCTGCGCTGTCTGACCCACGATCTGTGGGAGGACCTGAGCGAGCAGATCTCGACCTACCTCGACGGCATCAGCCTCGAGGATCTGGTGCAGAAGCAGGCCGTCAGGCAAGTTTCGGAGAGACAGGACGTGATTACAATGCAAATGCAGCAACAGTAAGTGCATACTTATATATGCTGTGTAAAGAGGCTGGAGTTCAATGAGTGACAGGCAACAGATTTCACTGACCGAGCGCGCCGCCGAGCACGTGCGCAACTACCTGAACAAGCGCGGCAATGGCATCGGCCTGCGTGTCGGCGTCAAGACAACCGGCTGTTCGGGCTACCAGTATGTCATCGAACCGGCCGAAAACGTCGCTGACACCGACCGGGTCTTCGACTGCCGCGGCGTCAAGATTGTGGTCGACAACCTGAGCCTCAATTACCTCGCCGGTACTGAGCTGGATTATCGCCGCGAAGGGCTCAACGAAGGTTTTCGTTTCAATAATCCGAACGTCAGCGAGACCTGCGGCTGTGGCGAGAGCTTCAGCGTGGACAAGCCGGCCCAGGCCGGCTGACCCGGTCTCAATAGTCAAAGCGGAGAGTATTAATGGCTACGCAATCACACGACGTCGAAGCCCTCATCAAGAAGCGTTACGAGCACGGTTTCCATACCGATATCGAGACCGACACGGTACCGCCCGGCCTCGACGAGGACGTGATTTGCCTGATCTCGAACAAGAAGGGTGAACCGGACTGGCTGCTGCAGTGGCGCCTGGAGGCCTTCCGCATGTGGAAGGAAATGAAAACGCCAACCTGGCAGCATATCAAGCATGCGCCGATCGACTACCAGGCGATCTCCTATTACTCGGCACCGAAGTCGAAAGACGACGGGCCCAAGAGCCTGGACGAGGTCGATCCGAAACTGCTGGAAACCTACGAAAAGCTTGGCATCCCGCTGCATGAACAGAAGATGCTCGCCGGTGTTGCCGTAGACGCCGTGTTCGACAGTGTGTCAGTTGCCACCACGTTCAAGGAAAAACTCAATGAGGCCGGCGTGATTTTCTGCTCGTTCTCCGAGGCCGTGCAGAACCATCCGGAACTGGTGAAACAGTATCTCGGTTCGGTCGTGCCCCAGGGCGACAACTTCTTCGCGGCGCTGAACTCGGCCGTGTTCACGGACGGTTCGTTCGTCTACATCCCCAAGGGCGTGAAGTGCCCGATGGAGCTGTCGACCTACTTCCGCATCAACGCCATGAACACCGGCCAGTTCGAGCGCACGCTGATCGTCGCCGAGGAGGGCAGCCAGGTCAGCTACCTGGAAGGCTGCACCGCGCCGCAGCGCGACGAGAATCAGCTGCACGCCGCCGTGGTCGAGCTGATCGCGCTGGATGATGCCAACATCAAGTACTCGACCGTGCAGAACTGGTATCCGGGCGACGAAAACGGTGTCGGCGGTATTTACAACTTCGTCACCAAGCGCGGCGATGCGCGCGGCAAAAACTCCAAGATTTCCTGGACCCAGGTAGAGACCGGCTCGGCTATCACCTGGAAATACCCGAGCTGCATCCTGCGCGGTGAAAACTCCGTAGGTGAATTCTATTCCGTCGCCGTTACCAGTAACTGGCAGCAGGCCGATACCGGCACGAAGATGATCCATCTCGGCAAGAACACCCGCAGCACGATCGTCTCCAAGGGCATCTCGGCCATGCACGGCGATCAGGCCTATCGCGGACTGGTGCGTATCGCGCCGACCGCCGACAACGCCCGCAACTACACCCAGTGCGACTCATTGCTAATGGGTGATGAGTGCGGCGCCCATACCTTCCCGTATATGGAAGTACGTAACAACAGCGCCAAGGTCGAGCACGAGGCGACCACCTCGAAGATCGGCGAGGACCAGCTGTTTTATTGCCGCAGCCGCGGCATTTCCGAGGAAGACGCCGTGAACATGATCGTCAACGGCTTCTGCAAAGAAGTCTTCAAGGAATTGCCGATGGAATTCGCCGTCGAGGCCCAGAAACTGCTGGGCGTGACTCTGGAAGGCGCCGTCGGCTGATTTTAGGTGAATCGTGAATGGTGAAATGTGAATAGGCGAGTATCGATTTTCTGCTTTTCACCCATCACTATTCACTCTTCACGAACACTGGATTAATAAACTGTAAAGAGTTATCAAATGCTGAATATCAAAAACCTGCATGCCCGTGTCGACGAGACCGATATCCTCAAGGGCGTCGACCTGGAAGTGAAACCGGGCGAGGTACACGCCATCATGGGCCCGAACGGTTCCGGCAAGAGCACGCTGGCGCACGTACTAGCCGGGCGCAGGGCGACTATACTGTCACGGAGGGTGAAATAGAGTTTGAAGGTCAGAACCTCGATCGACATGGCACCGGAGGAACGTGCCTGTGCCGGCCTGTTCCTGGCATTTCAGTACCCGGTCGAGATCCCGGGTGTCAATAATATCTATCTGCTAAAGGCGGCACTGAATGCCATCCGTAAAAGCCGCGGTGAAGACCCCCTGGACGCCGTTGAATTCATGAAACTGGTCAGGGAGCGCATGAAACTGGTCAAGATGAATGAAGACCTCATGAACCGTGCAGTAAACGAGGGTTTTTCCGGCGGTGAGAAAAAGCGCAACGAGATTTTCCAGATGGCCGTGCTGGAACCGAAGCTCGCCATTCTCGACGAAACCGACTCCGGACTGGATATCGACGCGCTGAAGATCGTCGCCGAGGGCGTCAATTCCATGCGCAGCAGCGAGCGTTCGTTCATCCTGGTCACGCACTATCAGCGACTGCTCGACTATATCAAGCCGGACCACGTCCACGTGCTGGCCGACGGCAAGATCATCAAGTCGGGTGATGAAAATCTGGCCCGCGAACTTGAAGAGCGTGGTTATGACTGGGTCAAGAAGGAGGCCGCCGCCGCATGAATGCAGCCGTCGACAACCCGACAGAACCCGGCGTGATCGAACATTATCAGTCGGAATACGCGCGCCTGATCGGCGAGCTGTCCCACGATCCCTTGCGTGACGAGCGCAAGGCGGCGCTGGAGCGTTTTGCCGCGACGGGCCTGCCGACCAGGAAAGTCGAGGCCTGGAAGTACACCGATGTCAGGCCGATCGCCAAACGCAGCTTCGATAACCTGCAGCCGGCGCCAGCAGTCGATGACGAACAGATAAAGGAACTCCGTTTCGGTAACCTGGACTGCCATGAATTGATATTCATCAATGGCCGCTTCAATGCGGAGTTGTCGAGACTTGACGAGCTGGCATCCGGTATCCGCGTTCGCAGCATGGCCGCGGCACTGGCCGAACAGAGCAGTGGCATTGAAGACCGCCTCGGCCGGTGCCTGAAAGAAAACCTGCATGCCTTTACTGATCTGAATACCGCGTTCATGCAGGACGGCGCGGTGATCGAGATCGATCATGGTGTAAACACCGATAAGCCCATCGTTCTGCTGTATCTCGACAGCGCCACCGAGGTGCCGACTGCCAGTCATCCGCGGACTCTGGTGACGCTGGGCCAGGGTGCCGGGGCAACGCTGGTTGAAAGCTTTATCGGCCTCGACGACACCTCGGAAAACCTGACCAATAATGTCACCGAGATAGAGCTTGCCGATAACTCACGGCTGGATCATTACAAGATCGTCCAGGGCGGTCTCAAGGGCTTTCATGTCGGCAGCATCAATGTCCGTCAGGGACGTGATTCACATTATGAATCCCACTCTCTGGCCCTGAGCGGCAACCTGACACGCACCGATATCAACACGCGCCTGGAGGCCGAGGGCGCGACTGCGATTCTTAACGGCCTGTACATGATCGGTGGCCGGCAGCATGTCGACCACCACACTCGGATCGATCACCTCGTGCCACATACCAACAGTGAGGAAAACTACCGCGGCGTACTCGATGACAACGCCCGTGCCGTGTTTAACGGCAAGGTGTACGTGCACCGTGATGCACAGAAAACCGATGCCCAGCAGTCGAATGCCAACCTTCTGTTGTCGAAAACGGCCGAAGTCGACACCAAGCCGGAACTGGAGATCTATGCCGACGACGTCAAGTGCAGTCACGGCGCCACGGTCGGCCAACTTGATGAAACCGCGCTGTTTTATCTGCGCAGCCGTGCGATTGATGAAGCAACGGCGCGCAGCCTGCTGACCTTTGCCTTCGCCAGTGAAGTAATTGGCCGTATCCGGCTCAAACCGATCCGTGAGCGCCTTGAGCATATCGTGCTCGGTAAACTGCCGCAGACCAAACAGATTGGTGAGTTTGTATGAACAAGACCGTCGACAGCAGTGCTGAAGAACTCATGGCCCGGAGGCGGTCAGCGTTAGATGTCGAACGCGTGCGCAGGGATTTCCCGATCCTGCATCAGGAAGTCCGCGGCAAGCCGCTCGCCTATCTCGACAATGCCGCAACCGCGCAAAAGCCCGAAAGCGTTATTAGAACGATCGATCATTATTACCGTGAACTGAATTCGAATATTCATCGCGGTGTCCATTATCTCAGCGAGAAGGCGACCGAGGCCTACGAGGGATCGCGCGAGACACAGCGCCGTTTCATTAATGCCGCCTCGACGAAGGAGATCATTTTCGTGCGCGGCACGACCGAGGCCATTAACCTGGTGGCGCAGTCCTACGGCCGCAGCCGGTTGCAGGCAGGTGACGAAATCATCATCTCGGAGATGGAACATCACTCCAATATCGTGCCGTGGCAGCTGCTACGCGACCAGATCGGTATTGAGCTGAAGATTATTCCCATCAATGACGCCGGTGAACTGAAACTGGACGTTTATGAAGAACTACTGAACGAGCGCACCAAACTGGTTGCCATCAATCACCTGTCGAACGCGCTCGGTACAATTAATCCGGTGAAGACCATTATCGACAAGGCCCACGCCGCTGGCGCCCTTGTCCTCGTCGACGGCGCCCAGGCCGTGCCCCACACGGCGGTCGACGTTCAGGCGCTGGGCTGCGATTTCTATGCCTATTCCGGCCATAAACTGTTCGGTCCGACCGGCATCGGCATACTGTACGGCCGCGAGGAACTGCTCGAGGCCATGCCGCCTTACCAGGGCGGCGGTGACATGATCAAGATGGTCAAGCTGGACCATACCCTGTTCAACGACCTGCCCTATAAATTCGAGGCCGGTACACCACATATCGCCGGCGGAATCGGCCTGGGTGCGGCGGTTGAATACGTGAACGAAATCGGTCTTGATGCGATCGTCGCCCATGAACACGATTTACTGGATTATGCGACACAACAGGCACAGACCGTTGACGGCCTGCGACTGATCGGCACAGCGAAAGACAAGGCCAGCATTCTGTCATTCGTCATGGATGGTATACACCCTCATGATATCGGCACTATTGTTGACAGTGAGGGCATTGCCATACGCACCGGTCATCACTGCGCGATGCCGGTCATGGATCATTTCGGTGTACCGGCGACGGCGCGGGCCTCGTTTGTTCTTTACAACACGCACGAGGAAGTCGACAGACTGATCAAGGCGCTGAAACACGCCCGCGAGGTGCTGACCTGATGTTCGATCTCAAGGATCTGTACCAGGAAGTCATCGTCGACCACAACCGCAGCCCGCGGAATTTCGGCGAGATCGCCGATGCCGACAGGATGATCGAGGGCTATAACCCGTTATGCGGTGACAAGCTGAATCTGTATGTCAAATATGACGGCAGCGGTGAACGAATAAGCGATCTGAAATTCGACGGCAGCGGCTGCGCAATTTCCGTTGCCTCGGCTTCACTCATGACCGAGGCCCTGAAAGGCAAAACCCGCGAAGAGGCGGAGAGCATTTTTAATGAATTTCACGAACTGCTGACCGCGAAAGAATTGCCCGAGGATATCGACAAACTGGATAAACTGGCGGCATTAGCCGGCGTTCGCGATTACCCGACGCGCATCAAGTGCGCCACTTTATGCTGGCATACGTTACATTCTGCACTTGAAGGCAAGAGTGAACCCGTGACAACCGAGTAACGATCAAAGATATTCAAATGTCCGGAATCAATCCACAGGAACCGATTACGCTGGAACGCGACTGCCCCGCGGCACTGATCCCCGATGGCACACCGATTACGCTGCGCGAAGGCAGTGTTGTATTCGTCACCCAGTCACTCGGCGGCAGTTACACGGTCAATATCAACGGCAACCTGGCCCGTATTGATGGTAAGGATGCCGATGCACTCGGTTTCGAAGTCTCGCAGGAAAAAAGAGAGAAGGCACTGAGTGGCGACGGCAAGGTCAATGAGGACGAGGTCTGGGAAGCGCTGCGTAATTGCTATGACCCGGAAATACCGATCAACATGGTTGATCTCGGCCTGATATATGACTGTGCCATCATTCCGCTCGAGGACGAGGACGGCAATCATACCGGCAACAAGATACATATCCTGATGACCCTGACTGCTCCGGGCTGCGGCATGGGCCAGTTCATCGCTGACGATGTCCATAACAAGGTTGCGGCCGTTGATAACGTCACCGAGGTCGATGTCGAGCTGACCTTTGACCCGCCGTGGAGCTTCGAGATGATGTCCGACGCCGCCAAGCTCGAAACGGGCATGATGTGATGAGCGACTGGGTCGATGTTGCCGGCATCGATGATCTCACGCCCGGCCAGGGCAAACTGGTCGAGGCCGATGACGTTGCGATAGCGGTATTCAATATCGATGGCGAGCTCTACGCCATAGAGGATACCTGCACTCACGATGAATCACCGATGCTCGGCTGCGGACTGGGTCCCGAGGAAATCCTTGACGGCGATCAGGTCATCTGCCCGCGCCATGGCGCCCGCTTCTGCGTGAAGACGGGCGAGGCCCTCACGCCGCCCGCCTACGAGCCGGTGGCCACTTTCCCGGTCCGCATCGAGTCCGACCGGGTCCAGGTCCGCGACGACCGCTGGGATTGAGCCCCGCACATAGCCGCTGTTTCGCCCGCCACCGCAGGATATAGCAGCATATATTTCATACGTCATGCATAGCACGTATAATTGTCTGTTTACCTGATTTTGTCGTTTTAACCTGACTGGAGTACATGCATGGCAATTGAACAGACGCTTTCCATTATCAAACCAGATGCTGTTGGCCGTAATCTGATTGGCGAGATCTACTCGCGGTTTGAGAACAATGGCTTGCGTATCGTGGCCGCCAAAATGTTGCACATGAGCCGGGAACAGGCGGAAGAATTCTACGCCGTGCACCGGGAACGCGGGTTTTTTGTGGATCTGATTGAATTCATGGCCTCAGGGCCGGTAATGGTACAGATCCTGGAGGGCGAGAACGCCATTGCCAGGAACCGTGAACTGATGGGGGCAACCATGCCGAAAGACGCCAAGCCGGGGACTATCCGCCGCGATCTGGCCTACGACCCGGCCAACCCCCATTCGCCGAACAATGCCGTCCATGGTTCCGACAGCCCGGAAACCGCCCGGGCAGAGATCGCCCGGTTTTTTACCCCCGCGGAGATATATCCGCGCACCTATTGATGGCAGAAGCGCTATGAGCGATGGGATGATCAACCTGCTGGATTATGACCGTCCGTCACTCGAGTCATATCTGGTCACACAGGGCGAGAAACCGTTCCGTGCGTCGCAGATCATCCGCTGGCTGCACCGGGAAGGCGTAACCGATTTCGACGCCATGACCAACCTTAGCAAAGTGATGCGTGAGTCGCTCAAGACCGGCGCCCGCATTACTGCTCCCGAGGTTCTGAGCGAGCAGGTTTCCGGCGACGGCACCCACAAGTGGCTGCTGCGCGTCGATGAACGCAACTCGGTCGAGACCGTATTCATCCCCGAGAAGGATCGCGGCACGCTGTGCGTTTCCTCCCAGGTCGGCTGCGCGCTGGACTGCAGTTTCTGCTCGACCGGCAGACAGGGCTTTAGCCGCAACCTTGGCGTTGCCGAAATCATCGGCCAACTGTGGCTGGCCAACCAGCGTCTGCCGCGTACCGGCCAGGACCGCTATGCGGTCAGCAATGTCGTTTTCATGGGCATGGGCGAGCCACTGCTCAACTATGACAATGTCATCAGCGCCATTAACCTGATGCTGGATAACAACGCCTATAACCTGGCGCGCCGCCGCGTTACCGTCAGTACCTCCGGGCTGGTACCGCAAATGGACGCCCTGGCGATCGACAGCCGCGCGGCCCTGGCAGTCTCCCTCCACGCACCCAACGATAAACTGCGCGATGAATTGGTGCCCATTAACCGCAGCTATCCGCTCAGGGAGCTCATCGCCGCCTGCAAGCGCTTTGCCATGGTGCGTGAAGATGAATACATCACCTTCGAATATGTCATGCTCGACGGCGTCAATGACCGACCCGAACATGCCCGGCAGCTGGTCAAGCTGCTGAACGGCGTACCGGCCAAGATCAACCTGATTCCGTTCAATCACTTCCCGGGCACCGACTATCGCTGTACCCCCCTTGAAAAAATCAATCAATTCAGAGAGATTCTGATAGAGTCTGGACTGGTCACTGTGACCCGCAAAACGCGGGGAGATGATATCGACGCGGCCTGCGGTCAGCTTGTCGGCAAGGTGCTGCCCAAGGCACGGCGTCATCAAATAACATCGGCACACCAGTCACCCGTATTCAGGATGGGACAACGCCCATGAACTATCGCGTTATTGTACTGATTCTGTCCCTGTTCGGACTGGCGGCCTGTGCGCCAGTCAGCAGCAGGGGCGGTGAGCTGCAGACGGATTACGACGCCAACGAAATCGCCCAGGCCAATATGCGTCTGGGCGTCGCCTATATGGAAGACGGCAATTACGAAAAGGCTCTGGAGAAACTGGAGCGCGCGCGCAAGGCCGATCCGGGCTACCCGATGGCGCATAATATGCTCGGGCTGCTTTATCAGCGCATGGGCGAAAGCGGCAAAGCCGAAGAGAGCTTCAAACGCGGCCTGAGAGAGGCCCCGAATAACTCCAACCTGCTGAATAATTATGGCCAGTTCCTGTGCGGCCAGAACCGTCCCGACGAGGCCGAGCAGGCCTTCCTCAAGGCGCGCGACAACCCGCTGAACGATAATCCGGCGCGGGCATTGACCAATGCCGGCACCTGCGCCTTTATAAACAACAATACCGACAAGGCCGAAACCTACTATCGCGACGCCCTGCAGCTGAATCCCCAGCAGTCACTGGCCCTGATTCGAATGGCCGAGATCCAGTACGGGAAGGGTGAATACCTGTCGGCGCGCGGCTACCTGCAGCGCTACCTGGAGGTGGCCCGGCATACACCGCGCAGCCTCTGGCTCGGCATCCGTATTGAGCGTGAACTGGGCGACAATGATACGCTGTCCAGTTATGCGCTGCTGCTGAATTCCAATTTCCCGGATTCGGAGGAAGCCCGTCTCCTGCGTGAATCGGGCCTGAAATAACGGCAATTAATTACAATATGACCGAGCCGGACAACAACACAGCCGAGGCGGAAGGACCTGCCGTAACCCTGCCCGGCAAGCAGTTGCGGGAGGCCCGCGAGGCGCGCGGGCTGACGCTGCCGGAAACCGCGATCAAGCTGCATTTGCATCAGCGCATGCTCAGGGCACTGGAGGCTGATGATTACGACCAGCTGCCGTCACCGATATACGTGCGCGGCTACCTGCGCAACTACGCCCGCCTGCTGAATCTTGACCCGGAACACTTTGTCGCCGCCTATGACGGCAGCGAGGACGAACATCCCGAACTGAAACCGCCGCTCAAGGCACCGAGCCAGGTAACCAGTTCCGACAGACCGGTCAAGGCGGTGACCTATCTGCTGACGCTGGCGCTGGTGCTGTTACTGCTGGCATGGTGGCAAAGCCGGAATATCAGTGATGACGGGTTCATGGATTTTGAGAATATACAGATCAGCGACAGCGGCAATGCGGATGATACGCCCTCGGCCCGGGAAGGCAGCAAGGAACAGGTGCAGTCAGACAGCCTGGGTTATCCCGTCAGAATCATCCGCCATCCCGACACGGCATTTTATCCGCGACCGTCTGAACAGCCTGGCCCCGACAGCGATGCCGCAGCCAGTACCCGGACTACACCGGCCGACACAGCAACCACACCCGCCGAGTTGCTGGAAACCCTGCCCGATATGAATGATGGCCAGGCCGGGGAACCGACGGATACGGCCGCGGCTACCGAGACCGCTGCCGGCGAACCGCAAGGCACTGCATCGGCCGACAGCAGCGAGGGTCTGCGGCTTGAATTAACCGAAGAGTCCTGGATTGAAGTGTATGATGCCGCCGGCCAGAGACTGCACCTCGGCCTGGGCAAGCCCGGCGATGTCATACAGGTCGACGGTCCCGCACCCTTGCGCGTGGTGCTGGGCTATGCACCGGGGGTCGAGGTCAGTTTCAACGGCGAAACCGTCGATACCATCGAGCATTCACAGGCCGGTGTGGCCCAGTTTACCGTCGGCGACTGATACGCGTTCCAGATTGATGGCCAATGCGAGATTGCCCGTCCCGGCATGTTGTTGCCGGGTACCGAAGGCGTGATCCTCGCAATGACTTGCTGTTTTCGCTATTACGCATGAGTGAAGCCGTCTTGCAGGATTTCTACGGGCGCCTTTATCGGGAGCATTGATTCAGACAGGTCCTGACTTCATCAGGACTCCCCCGGGATGCCGGTCTGACACCGACAGCCGACACCGCAACCAAACACTGGGAGAAGCAGTCCTTTGTCGAAGCGGATACAAGCCATTCGAGGCATGAGCGATATCCTGCCCGATCTGACGCCGCGCTGGCGTGAACTCGAACAGGTCCTGATCAGCGTGCTCGACAGTTATGGCTACCAGGAAATCCGTTTGCCGATTGTCGAGAAAACCGAGGTTTTTGCCCGTGCCATCGGTGAGCACACCGACATCGTCAGCAAGGAAATGTACAGCTTCGAGGATCGCAACGGCGACAGCCTGACGCTGCGTCCGGAAGGCACTGCGGGCTGCGTGCGTGCCGGGCTACAGCACGGCCTGTTCCATAACCAGACCCGGCGGCTTTGGTACCTGGGGCCGATGTTCCGTCATGAACGCCCGCAGAAGGGCCGCTATCGCCAGTTCCATCAGGTCGGCGTCGAGGCCTATGGCATGGCCGGCCCGGACATCGATGCCGAACAGATCCTGATCTGCCAGCGATTCTGGGAAATGCTCGGTCTTGATGGCCTGGCACTGGAACTCAATTCACTCGGCAGCAGCGAATCACGCGCCGATTACCGCCGGGTGCTGGTGGAATACTTCGGCGCGCACCGCGACCAGCTTGACGAAGACAGTCAGTGGCGCCTGGAACACAATCCGCTGCGTATTCTCGACAGCAAGAACCCGGCCATTCAGGCATTGATCGCCGGTGCGCCGGCACTGGCCGATCACCTGGACGCGGAATCACGCGAACATTTCGACGGCCTGTGTGAAATGCTGGACAGCGCCGGGATTAGCTACACGATCAACCCGCGGCTGGTCCGGGGTCTCGATTACTACAACGGCACCGTTTTCGAATGGACCACCGACAGGCTTGGTGCCCAGGCCACCGTCTGTGCCGGCGGGCGCTATGACCGGCTTATCGAGCAGGTCGGCGGCCAGCCGACACCGGCCATCGGCTTCGCCATTGGCCTGGAGCGGCTGCTGGAACTGACGGGCGCCGAAGCGGCGCCGACACACCCGCATATCTATATCGTCACCAGTAACGCCGCTGCCGGCGGCGCCCTGCAACTGGCGGAAGAACTCCGTCGCGAGCTGCCGGGCCTGCAGGTAATGACCCACTGCGGCGGCGGCAGTCTGAAAAGCCAGTTCAAGCGCGCCGATCGTCACGGCGCGCTGCTGGCGCTGATCCTGGCCGACGATGAAATCGCGAATCATGCGGTGGGCGTCAAACCCCTGCGCGGCCAGGGGGAGCAACAGAACGTTGGCCGCGAGGGCATCTCGGCCGTGGTCGAGGAACTCCTGGCCGCGGCGGCACTCCCTGAAACATAGCCCGGACTGTCGTCCGGCCCGTCCCGATAACCGAACACCCTGCCGGAGAATTACGGCGCCTGCAGCGGCGGAGTTCGGCGTAATTGCCGGGGACGGTTATAATGCCCGTTTTTTGAGCGGCCGCCGGGTGCGCGGGCGACAGAGCCGGACTGGAGAATACAGTGGTAGACAGGACAGAAGAAGAACAGATAGAAGCCATCAAGCAATGGTGGAAGGAAAACGGCACCGCCGTCATTCTGGGTGTGGTCATTGGTGTCGGCGCACTGGTCGGCTGGCGCGGCTGGACCAATTACCAGGACAACCAGTCCCGGGCCGCGTCCACGCTTTACCAACAGTTGCTGACGGCACAGCAAAATGCCGACAGCGACACAATCCGTGAAACCGGGCAACGCATTATAGATGACTACGGCTCTACCCCTTATGCCTCCTTCTCAGCCATGCAACTGGCACGTCTGGCGATTGAGGACGATGATTGCGAAAGTGCCGAACAATTGCTGAGTCAGGCACTGGACAAGGCCCCCGCGCCAGCCCTCGAACATATAGCGCGGCTGCGCCTGCTGCAGGTACTTATTGCCCGTGATAAACACGATGAGGCGCTGCGGATCATCGGGTCCAGCGATTTCGGCAAGTTCACCGCGCAATACGAGGAACTGCGCGGCGATATCCTGGTGGCACAGGACAAGCCGGATGCCGCCCGTCAGGCCTACCAGTTGGCCATGGCCAACAGCCGGCCACAGGCACCGAATCGCGATCTGCTGGAAATGAAGCTGGAAAACTCGGCTGCCGCGGGACCACTGAATGACGGTACGTATTACTGGATTGCCGGTTACTCACTGTTGTTGCTGCAGGGTTGCGGTACCGGCAAATTCATTACCAATTACTTCGGCGGCGAGGACAACTCCGAGCCACCGGCACCGCTGGTGGAATTTGAACAAACCGCCAATATCGTTACCCAGTGGAAACAGAATGTCGGTGGTACCGATGAACAATATCTGAAACTGACACCCGCAGTCACCGAGGAACACATATACGCAGTGGCGCGTAACAGTGATGTTGAGGCCCTGTCGCGGGAAAACGGCCGTCGCGTCTGGAGCCACGATACCGGATGAACCGCTGTCGAGCGCTGCCGGTATCGGTGCCGGCCTGGTGCTGGTTGGCAGCCAGCAATGGTTATGTGATTGCGCTGGACCAGGCAACCGGTGAACAACGCTGGAAAACAGCGGGTCCCCAGTGAAGTCCTGGCTGCACCGCAGGCAGATCGACAATACCGTCGTGGTGCGCACGGTGGACGGCAAGCTGATCGGCCTGAATGCCGAAACCGGTGATCGGCAGTGGATCAATGATCGTACGGTGCCGGCCTTGTCCCTGCGCGGGACCAGTACCCCGGTCATCCATGGAAATTACATCATTGCCGGCTTTGATGCGGGCCGTCTGCTGGCAATCGATCTTGCGAGTGGCAAAGCGATCTGGGAAACCCGCATTGCCATCGGTTCCGGACGTTCGGAGCTCGAGCGCATGGTGGATATCGACTCCGATCCGGTCATTCAGAATGACATTATTTATGTACGCCACATATCCAGGGCCGACTCGCCGCGGTCAGTGCCGAAGGCGGACGGATTCTGTGGACACGCGATATACCGTCACATGCCGGCCTGGCCGTCGATCAGGAGAACATCTATATTACCGATGACCGCGGTCATGTCTGGGCCCTGGAACAGATTTCCGGCAGCTCGGTCTGGAAGCAGGAAGCCCTGCAGGCGCGCGCCACATCTGCGCCGGCCATTGTCGGTCCGTATATCGCCGTCGGTGGTATCGAGGGCTACGTGCACTGGATGGATCGCGACACCGGCGAATTCGTCGCCCGCACGCGGATCGACGAAAGCCCGATCATTGCCGTACCGGTCACCATCGGCGAAACCGTCTATTTCTACAGTATGGCCGGGACCCTGACGGCGTACACCTATAAATGAACGTATCTCCTCGCTCGTCGTTCGTATCTCGTAATATGTCGCCTGCTACGCAGGCGAGTATATTGACTGGATGCCGGCTCTTAGGCCGGCATGACGATAAGGCGAATTTACGTGTAGCTTGCAACGCCTTTCCAGAATTGAACTATCCCCAAACCCGATAATTCGACTCACGATTCACGAGATACGAATAACGATACGCATACAATGACTGCCGTCGTCGTCATCGTCGGCCGACCCAACGTCGGCAAATCGACACTGTTCAACCGCCTCACCCGCAGCGACCTGCGCGCTGGTCGATGACCAGCCCGGGGTGACGCGGGATCGCATAGCCGGGGAAGTCCGTCACGGCGACCAGCGTTTTCTGCTCGTCGATACCGGCGGCCTGGGTGCCGAAGCCGCCGAGGATGAAGTACTTGCCGGGCATGTAACCGCACACAGCCTGCAAGCCATCGAGGAAGCCGACCTGGTTCTGTGGCTGGTCGACTACCGTACCGGTCTCACCATCGGGGAGCAGACGCTGGCCGAAAAGCTGCGGTCACTGGGCAACAGGCTGAGGGTGGTCGTGAACAAGACCGAGGGCGAGACGGCGGCGATTCGCCGCCGCCGAATTCTCATGCCCTCGGCCTCGGCGAGCCCATCGGCATCTCGGCCCAGCGCGGCAGTGGCATCCCGCAGTTACTCGCCGAAATCGTGGCGGCACTGCCGCCCGAATCCCTGCAGGTACCGGCAGCGGAGGAGGCGGATCTTGCCATTGCCGTGCTTGGCCGGCCGAATGCCGGCAAATCAACTCTCGTCAACCGCCTGCTCGGCGAGGAACGCATGCTGACCTACGACCGGCCTGGCACCACGCGCGACAGTGTCGCCACGCTGCTGGAACGCGACGGACGCCGGTACAAGCTTATCGATACCGCCGGCGTACGGCGGCGTTCGCAAGTCAGTGAAGCACTCGAGAAAGATCAGCATCATCCGCACGCTGAAGGCCATCGATGTTTCCGACCTGGTCATACTGGTGGTCGATGCGCGTGTCGGTGTTACCGAACAGGATGCCCATTTACTCGGCATGGCAGTGGATCGCGGCAAAGCGATTATCATCGCCATTAATAAATGGGATGGCCTGAGCTCCGACCAGCGCCAGCAGGTCCAGGCCCAGATCGACCTGCGCCTGGCTTTCGCCGATTATGCCCGGGTGCATTTCATATCCGCCCTGCATGGCAGCGGTGTCGGCGAGTTATTCGCCACGGTCGAGCACCTTGCCGACCTGTTCGAAAAAGAACTCAATACGGCCCTGCTGACCAGCTGCATGGAACGCGCCATCGAGGCCCATCAGCCGCCTCTGGTGCGCGGCCGCCGCATCAAGCTGCGCTATGCCCACCTGGGCGGGCGCCGGCCGCTGCGGGTGATCGTGCATGGCAACCAGGTGGAACGCCTGCCGCATCATTACAAGCGCTACCTGGCCCGGGCGCTGCGCGAACAGTTACAGCTGGAAGGCATGCCGCTGCTGCTGGAATTCAGGCAGGGGGACAATCCGTATGCAGGCAAGAGGAACCCACCACAGCGGCGAAAGAAACCTCGGGGCTAGCGTGGCAGCCCGGTTTTCATAGCTGTATCTCGTATCTCGTATCTCGTGATTGGATAGAGAGAACAGAACAGTTCCCTGTAGGAGCCCGGTTTACCGGGCGAATGAAAAAACAGAGCAATTTGCGCAGAGGCTGCGCTTGCACAACGAGATACGAACGACGCGCGACGAGATACGCGTCTATCGATTGTACTGCAGCTGGATACGGTTCAGCAGGTCACGCGCTTCATCCCCCGACAGCCAGTCTCCGTCTTCATCATGCACCACGAGCTCGGTGCGATCATCCACGCTGGTCAGGCTGATACGGTAAACAGCCGGGTCATCATTTTTCCAGAACTTGAGCGCATCAAACCAGCCCTTGTCTTCTTCATTCTGTGGCGGCTTGTAGGCGACAACAAATTCGCCTTTGTCGTTGTCAGTGGAACGTATTTCCATGCCGATATTCACCATGGCATTTTCGGCGGCCGCCCAGGCGTCCTCGTACTCGTCAGGCAGCAGCATATAGACCTGGCCCTCATCATTATTGATGATCTCGGCCCGCGGCACATTGGAGCGGCGCTGTGAAGCGCCGGCATCATTCCCGCTGCTTCCGCTATCCCCGCTGTCCGCCACCTGCGTGCCGCCGCCGGCCGGTTGGCCACCGAAAAACTCATACATCGCAGCGGTTACGGCCTGGCGGGTTTCTGCATCACTGCCGGCATCCTGCCAATCACCACCGGCACTGCTGCGGCGCTGCAGGTCATGCGAAATGAACAGCAGGGTGGTGTCTTTGCCTGATTGCCCGGACTCGGCAAAGACCTTGAAGCGTTCGCTCTCTGGCCCTCGGCCGGCATCGTGTCCCGCGGCTCCGACCAGCCGGTCTCCAGGACGCCCAGCTCGGCGTCATCGAGCTCCAGCACGATAACCCTGATCCTGCCAGAAGCGTTTCAGATCAGGCCAAACCGTGAAGCGATCGCCGCGCAGCGTCAGACTGTCTTCATTTTCGAGCGGACCCCCCAGTGCCGAACTCTCGGCCGACCTGCGCTGTTGCCGTTCATAGGCAGACAGGGTGTTTGGTGTCTCCTCACCGGGTATAGCCATGCTGTTGTTGATGGTATCCGTGGTCAAATCCGGCGGCACCTCCAGCGGCGGCAAACCCCGCGCACTGCGGTACTCGGTCCGCTTGTCCGGCAGCACCTCGTCAAGCTTGGGCAGCTTGCCGCAGCCGCTAATAAAAGCCGCCAGAAGCGAAAGTACAATCAGTATTTTCATTATGTGCATCATGATTCTTCTATTGATCAATCAGACCGGCCTCGCGCATCGCCGCGGTTACAGCAGGCTCGTGTGCCGCCGATAACCAGGTCAGGGGCAGACCGGATACCTGCCTGTATCAGGCCCATGCGGTGCAGGGCCCATTTCACGGGAATCGGATTGGATTCGACAAACAAATCCCTGTGCAGCTTCTCGATTGGCTTGTTAATGTCGTTGGCGGCGACACTGTCGCCGGCTGTTGCCGCCACACACAGATCATGCATGGCCTTTGGCACGATGTTGGCGGTCACCGAGATCACGCCGTCACCGCCGCCGAGCATGAAATCCGTGGCAGCGGCATCCTCGCCACTGACCAGCATGAAATCGTCGCCGCAGAGTTCGCGCAGCTTGCCGACCCGGTCGGGATCGGTATTCGCCTCTTTCAGGCCGACAATATTCTCGATAGTGGCCAACCGGCCGACCGTCTCCGGCTGCATGTCGCAGGCGGTGCGCCCGGCACGTTGTAAAGAATCTGCGGTATATCCACAGCCTCGGCCACCGCGCGGTAATGCAGGTAAAGACCTTCCTGGGTCGGCTTGTTGTAATACGGCGTCACCAGCAGACAGGCGTCCGCGCCCAGATCCCGGGCATGCCGTGTCAGGCGAATGGCCTCGGTAGTGGAATTGGCGCCGGTGCCGGCGATCACGGGCAGCCGGCCGGCCGACCTGCTCGACGGTCTGGCGTATGACGGCGCAGTGTTCATCCTCGTCGAGGGTGGCTGATTCGCCGGTGGTGCCCACGGCGACAATCGCGTCGGTCCCGTTTTCAATATGAAATTCAATAAGCTGCGCCAGGGCCTCGGGGTCCAGCGGGCTGTCGGGCGCCACGCCGCCGGCCATGGGCGTGACAATAGCAACCATACTGCCTTTGAACATGCGGAAATATGACCTTTGGGTGCGGGTGACTGAAACAACGGTCTATGGTACTGAGCGTATGCCGGTTAGACAAGGTGAAAGCCCGGTTATCCCCGTCGCGGAAAATTCCACTTGCGGCCACCACCCCAAATCAAGACAATAATTTATACACAGTCCGCATGGCCCCGCCTGAAATACTAATCGACTAAATGCAGAATAATCTGGTCATTACCGCCCTTGGAGATCACGACCCCAGGCTCATCGAGCATTTCACCCGCTCCAGTCAAGGACTGCGGCTGCAGTATCAATGAATCACGCATGTCAGCGCTTGGCGACCGGCTGGCCATAATCATGATGCTCAGTGGCACCTGGGATGCCATTGCCAAGATGGAAGATTTATTACCGCGCCTGGAGGAGCGGTTACATCTTTCCATCACATCATCACGCACCACGCCCGTACGGGCCAGGCAGGCGCTCATGCCATATGCCATTGATGTTGTATCATTCGACCAGATCAGTGTGGTCCATGACATCACCAAATTTATTGCCAATAACAACATAAATATACAGGCACTCTATACGAACAGTTATAATGCCCTGCATACCGGCACCCCCATGATGTCTCTGCATATGACAATCAATATTCCGACCGACGTCTCTATCGCGGCTCTGCGTGGTGATTTTATGGATTTCTGCGACCAACTGAACCTGGATGCCATCATGGAACCGGTTAAATGAACTACTACAATAACGACATTCACCCACAACCGCACACGATGATAACGCCATGAGCAAAGTCAAGATCGGCAAAAAAGTTCCCGATTTCACACTTCCCGCGACAGGCGATCAGGAAATCCGCCTTTCCGGCCTCAAGGGTAAAAAGGTCGTTTTGTATTTCTATCCGAAAGACAACACACCCGGTTGCACAACCGAGGGGCAGGACTTTCGTGACAATATGCGAAAATTCAGCGAGCCAGAATACCGATTGTGCTCGGTGTTTCGCGGGACAGCATCAAGCTCTCATGAGAAATTCAAGGAAAAGCAGCGCTTCCCGTTCGACCTGCTATCCGATAGCCGATGAAAAGCTTTGCAAAATGTTTGAGGTCATCAAAGAGAAAACATGTACGGCAAAAAGGTCATGGGGATTGAGCGCAGTACATTCCTGATCGATGAGACAAGGTGTATTGCGCCAGGAATGGCGCAAAGTCAAAGTTGACGGTCATGTCGAGGAGGTCCTTGCGGCAGTCAAATCACTTTGACGAGGAAGGCATTAAAATGACTGCAAGCTGATACCCTGCATTTATTCGTGCTGGATACCAATGTCCTGATGCACGATCCGGCCGCCCTCTTCCGCTTCCAGGAACATGACCTGTTTTTGCCGATGGTTGTGCTGGAAGAACTGGATGCCGGCAAAAAAGGCGTTTCGGAGGTTGCCCGCAATGTACGCCAGGTAAGCCAGTTTCTTGATGATTTGATCGGTAATGCCGACAAGGAGTCGATCGATAACGGCCTGCCACTGGTACCCATGCTCAATGGCAATGACAACGGTCATCATCATGATCAGCCGGCACCCGCCGGCAGGCTGTATCTGCAAACCAGGCATTTGGACAACAAATTGCCCTCGTATCTGCCCGGCAAGAACATCGATAATTCCATCCTTTCCACAGCCCTCTCGTTGCAGGAAACCCGACAGGATCGTCTGGTGACGCTGGTATCGAAAGACATCAATCTGCGTATCAAGGCCCGGGTGCTGGGAATACAGGCCGAGGATTATTACAACGATAAGGTTCTCGATGATCCCGACCTGATGTATACCGGCCTGCACCGTATCGACGGTGATTTCTGGGAGGAAAATGCCCGTGATCTGGAATCCTGGCAGGAAGGGGAACGTACTTATTATCGTTTCTACACACCCCTTGTTGAGGATCCACACCCGCAAATGTGTATATATACGGAGGGGGAGGAGAATTTCGAGGCTGTGGTCAAATCTCAAGGCAATAACAGCACTACTGTCCAGATAGCCACGGACTATCGTAAAGGTCACAATTCCATCTGGGGGATTAACGCCCGCAATACCGAGCAGAATTTTGCACTTAACCTGTTAATGGACCCGGACATTGATATTGTGACATTGCTGGGTGCTGCAGGCACCGGCAAGACACTGCTCGCCCTGGCTGCCGGACTGCACCAGACGCTGGAGACCCGCCGTTACCGGGAGATCATTATCACCCGCGTAACTGTACCTGTCGGTGAGGATATCGGTTTTCTCCCGGGTACCGAGGAAGAAAAAATGGCGCCATGGATGGGCGCGCTAATGGACAATCTGGAAGTACTGACCCAGTCCGAGATCGGTGGTGAATGGGGTCGTGCCGCCACCGGGGATCTTCTGCAGAAACGCATTAAACTCCGCTCCATGAATTATATGCGTGGCCGTACTTTCCTGAATCGATACATTATTCTCGACGAGGCACAGAACCTCACATCCAAACAGATGAAGACACTGATCACACGCGCCGGTCCCGGCAGCAAGATCATCTGTCTCGGCAATATCAGCCAGATTGACACACCCTATCTGTCGGAAACCACTTCCGGCATGACATTCACGGTTGAACGTTTCCGGGACTGGCAGCACAGCGGCCATGTCACTCTTGCACGTGGTGAACGTTCACGCCTGGCTGATTATGCCAGCGAAATGCTTTAGCGATGGTTAACTGGTGACTGGTGACTGGTGACTGACTAAGTGTGCCCCGGAACCGGAGCCTGGAGCCTGTCAAGGTACCAATCACTAATCTCACTAATCACTAATCAACCAATCAACCAATCAACCAATCAACCAATGAACACCCAAAGCCACCAACAGTCGAGTTTTGTTTCCGTTGTCGCCTGGCTGTTCATTATCATGCAGCGGCTTTGCGACATTTATTACGCTGCTGCAGAACATCATGCTGCATTTCCTGTTTCCGATGGAGAAATGCGCAAGATCATGCTGCAGCAACAGGAAACCGGGCAATTACCGCCCATGGCGCAGTTCATGGCCGGTCACTTTGAAGTCTTCTTTGGTTTGATGTTTCTGCTGGCTGTACTAACACTCGTGGCATCGATCGGCCTGTTATTGAGAAAAAACTGGGCCCGGCTTACTTTTATCATCCTGATGATTGCCGGCATAATATGGAACCTGGGTTCGCTTGCAGTACAACAGGTGTTTTTCCGTACCATGCCAGTACCGGAAGATGCCCCGGCGGATTTTGTGCAGCATTCGCAGGGCATGATGAATATCATGAATATCTTCTCCATCGCGCTGGCGGTTATTGTTTGTGCCCTGTTCGGCTGGATTGCCTGGCGCCTGGCTTCGCCCGCCATCCGACAGGAGTTCCAGCAAGCCACCTGAGAATATAGCCAGCAGCCAGTCCGGGTTTCGGCATACCCTTTTGTCAGATTGCCGATTATAAATTAGCGTCTATAGTCTGTTTATAGACCTGATACTCGGGCGCCTGACCATGAACCATTTTTTCCCTGTGTACGTTCTGATTGCCAGCCTGCTTACGGTTTCATTTCCGGCTCATGCCGATTCGATCGTCCTGGGACAGGATGCCAGCATCGAATCCATCCTGGCTGATCATACGGGTCAGAGGGTCAGCCTTATGATGGAATCCGGCAATGAACTCACCGGCAATGTAATAACGGTAAACGATGAAGTGGTACACCTGGGCGAACTCGCGGGACGGGAATATTTCGATGCGGCCATAGACATGGATGATATCTCGGCGGTCATCGTCCGAACCAAGCAGTAATAGCCGCAGCAGCCGGTAACAGCGGATCAGGCTGCCTGCTCGGGGTCGTCTGCTGTCTCCGTGCCCGTTTGCAGTTCCTGGCCGGTGGGCCAGGCATTGATCAATGCCTTGACGAGTGTCGCCAGCGGAATAGCGAAAAATATCCCCCAGAACCCCCACAGTCCCCCGAAAACAAGAATTGCGACGATAATCGCATTGGGATGCAGGTTATTCGCCTCCGAGAACAGGATTGGCACCAGCACATTGCCGTCGAGAAACTGCAGAATGAAATAGGCCACGATCAGAGTGGTAAATTCATGGCCCATACCCCACTGGAAATAACCTACCAGCGCCACCGGTACTGTCACGGTGGCGGCACCAATATAGGGTATCAGGACGGATACACCGACCAGGACAGCCAGTAGCGGCGCATAGGCCAGCCCCAGAAATTTGAAAAGAATGTACGCCACAGCGCCGACGATAATGATCTCGTAGACCTTGCCGCGAATATAATTGCCCATCTGCGCGTCCATCTCCTGCCAGACATCGGTCACCATTCTGCGATCGCGCGGCAGGAAACGGCTTAGCCATGTCAGGATCTGATCCTTGTCCTTGAGAAAAAAGAACACCATGATAGGAACCAGAAACAGATAGACCAGTATCGTGATAGCTGCCGGTATGGTCGCCAGTGACAGCGACAGGAAATTCGAGCCGAGATCGGGTAATGCCACTGCGCACGGCATTGATAATATTCCACACCTGTTCCTCACTGATAATCTGCGGATAGAGTTCCGGCAGACGCAATAACAGATCCTGACCGTTATTGATCATGCGTGGCAGCTCCTGGAGAAACTGCGCGAGCTGGCGCCACAGTATCGGCATCAGGCCCAACACGATAAACATCAGGAATGCCAGAAAGGCAAAAAAGGCGATATTCATGCCGACCAGGCGCGGGATACCAAAGCGTTCCAGGCGCGTGATCGGCCCTTCCAGCAGGTAGGCGAGTATAATGGCGGCCAGCAGGGGTGCCAGCATCTTGCCCATGGTCAGCAGCACAATCAGCGCTACCAGCAGCAGGATGGCCATCAGCGCCGCCTGTGGGTCGGAAAAATAGCGCCGGTACCAGGAAGTCAGATAATCGAACATTGGCGTCATAACAGGGATTTGGCAACATGATACCAAACACCGGCCTGCAGGCGGCAACCGACAATAGCTTTATAAGGCATTACACTTGTGATCATGGCAGTCAGCGCCGACAATCATACCGCCAGCTACACAGAACTGGCCCGACAAATACGCCTGTGGGCGGAAGAACTCGGTTTTCAGGCAACCGGTATCTGTGGTGTCGACCTGGCCGAGGACGAGGCCTACCTGGAAAAGTGGCTGGCGGCGGGCTTCCACGGCGAAATGGATTACATGCAGCGCCATGGCAACCGCCGTTCCCGCCCCGGCGAACTGGTTCCCGGCACTATCCGCGTTATTTCGGTACGCATGGACTACCTGCCCCCGAACGCGGAACCGCCGCAGAATGTGCTCACCGACAGCAGCAAGGCGTATGTCTCCCGCTACGCCCTGGGCCGCGACTACCACAAGATCATGCGCAACCGGCTGCAGAAACTGGCTCAACGCATTGCGGACGCGGCCGGCGAATTCGGCTACCGGGCCTTTACGGATAGTGCGCCGGTACTCGAAAAGGCCCTGGCACGGAATGCCGGCCTCGGCTGGATCGGCAAACATACCAATCTCATCCACCCGGAATCGGGTTCCTGGTTTTTCCTGGGCGAGCTGTATACCGATCTGCCGCTGCCTGTAGACGACAAATTCTCTACCGACCACTGCGGCAGCTGCACGGCCTGCATGGATATCTGCCCGACCCGCGCCATTGTCGCACCCTACCGGCTTGATGCCCGCCGCTGTATTTCCTATCTGACCATTGAGCTTCGCGGCAGCATCCCGGAAGACCTGCGGCCGCTGATAGGCAACCGCATCTATGGCTGTGATGATTGCCAGCTCATCTGTCCCTGGAATAAATTCTCCCGTCCGAGCGACAAACCTGATTTTGAGGCGCGTTTCGGTCTGGACCGGGCGTCACTGATTGAACTGTTCGCCTGGGATGAAGACGAGTTTCTGAAAAAGACCGAAGGCACGGCCATCCGCCGTATCGGCCATGACTGCTGGCTGCGCAATATCGCCGTCGCGCTAGGGAATGCGCGGACCGGCAATGATGTGATTGCTGCCTTGCAGGGCCGTGCTGACCATCCTTCCCTGATGGTGCGCGAACACGTTGAGTGGGCACTGCGCCGGCATACCGCAACAACGGCAGCAATCGTGGAATAACCACGGCAACTTCTGTTGCCGCGGTTATCCTGGTGCAGTTACTTAATCAGACGTAATGCATAGGGATAACGGTAGTAAACACCGTCATTGGCCTTCATGGCGGCAATAATGATCATGATAATCGCATAGATAGCCAGCGCGAAAATCAGAATAAAGCCGATACCGATAAACATCAGAATGAAACAGACAATGGCGGCAATAAATACAGTGATCTGGAAGTTGATCGCCTCCTTGCCCTGATCATTGACAAATGCCATTTCGTCTTTCTTGATAAGCCAGATTATAAGTGGCGCAATAATGCCGCCAAAAGGAATGAGAAATCCGGCGAACGCACTTATATGACACAGCATCCCCCATGTGCGCTCATCCTTCTCCGGTGTTGGCTGTGTGGATACGGTATCTTGCATTTCACTCTCCCGTCGAACATGAATGGTTATGATTTATCGTCTGGACAGCATTAACAACTACCCGGAACCTGTCTTCGCCTCAAAAAACCTGTTCAATCTTTATTCGCTCCCTGCCGTGGCTCATCATCTTGATCCGTGACCTGATCACCATTGACAGCCATGTCTCCCGCCCCACAGTGCCGATCGCCGAAAGCTGCATCCAGCCACTCCACCGTTACATCGACCAGTTGCTGTTCACGATCGGTAAAATAGTGATCAGCATCGTCAATAACGCGCTGCTCATAAATAACCGCCTCTTTCCCTCTGGCCGCAATTCTTCTGTCGTGCGCCCTGGTAACGACTTCCGGGAAATCCCTGCGGCCGTAGATATCCAGTACCGGTATTTTAATCTGCCCCAGCAATGATGGCAGGTCCACCGGTGGCTGCAGGAATTCCCGTGCCAGAATACTGATTATGATCAGGCCGTCGGCATCACCCTGCCCGGCCAGATAGGCCAGGGCCTGGCTGGCGCCGAAGCTGTAGCCCCCCAGCACGACACAGGCATAACCCTGGCCGCGCAGGAACTCGACCCCTTTTCCAATACGACGCACGGCCTCGCGCACAGTACGGCCGTAATCGTCGGCCAGGGCGCTCGGTGCCAGCAACGGCATCTGCAGCGACAGCGTGCTCCAGCCCCGGCCTTGCAGACCCGTGCGCAATGGCGCGACAACCTCGGGCCAGTCCGGGTGGCCGCCCATCCCGTGTACCAGCAGTACCGCATGCCGCGGCAGGGCGCCGAGTACCGCATGGTGCAGGGCCAGGAACTCCCGGCCATCGCTTTCCAGCCACACAGGCTCACCCGCTTCCACCGTTGCCACCAGCCGCTCTGCCAGCTGCTGTTCACGTTCATTAGCGCTGCTGGTAGCGGTAGTACAAAGGACTGCCAAACCGGCGAGCAACAGGCTTCGCCACAGCCGGCCGCCGCCTGGCACCGGCATCATGTGGTTTTCCGGAGACAAATCACCGAATTCAGTATAGAGATCGGCCTGTAACACTACCAGCAGGCAGAACTGCGGCGTTGGCGAGTATGGGCGGGATCGGGTAAAGTTGCCGTCTTTGCTGACTTCCCGGAGCGGGCGCCGCCACGGCGGCATGACTGCTCCGGCTCGATTCATCAGACGCTGACCCGGTACCCATGAACGACTACGTGATTGCTCCGTCGATCCTGTCCGCGGACCTTGCGCGTCTCGGCCAGGAAGCCGAGGCCGTGCTGACGGCCGGCGCCGATTTTATCCATGTCGATGTCATGGATAACCATTACGTGCCGAACCTGACGTTTGGCCCGGTGATCGTCAAGGCACTGCGCGAGCATGGCATCAGGGCGACGATTGACGTCCACCTGATGATCAAGCCGGTGGATGCGCTGATACCGGAGTTTGCGAAAGCCGGGGCGACCTATATTACTTTCCACCCGGAGGCCAGCGAGCACATTGACCGCAGTCTGCAGCTGATCAAGGACAATGGCTGCAAGGCCGGGCTGGTATTCAACCCCGCAACGCCGCTCGATTACCTCAAGCATGTCATCGAAAAGATCGACATGGTGCTGCTGATGTCGGTCAATCCGGGCTTTGGCGGCCAGTCGTTCATCCCTTCGGCGATCGGCAAACTGCGCGAGGCGCGCGGGCATTCGATCGATGCCAGTGGCTGCAATGTGCGGCTGGAGATCGACGGTGGCATCAAGGTCGAGAATATCGCCGAGGTAGCCGCGGCGGGGGCCGACACCTTCGTCGCCGGCTCGGCCATCTTTGGCAGCAAGGATTACGCCGCGACCATCGGCGCCATGCGTGACCGGCTCGCTGCCGTGTGAATTCAATACACCTATAATCGCAACACCGTCATGTTTAATCAAAAAGAACTTGTGCTCTTTGATCTCGATGGCACGCTGGTAGATACCGTGCCGGATCTGACTACGGCCATCGATACCATGCAGGCAGCACTCGGCCTGCCGCCGCACGGCGAGGACAAGGTGAGGCTGTGGGTGGGCAACGGCATGGACCGGCTGGTCAGGCGCGCACTGACGAATGACCCCGACGGCGAGCCGGACGCGGCGCTTTATGCGCGCGGCCGGGCATTATTCATGGAGGCCTATGCCGAACGTCCCTGTGAAAAAAGCCGTTTCTACCCGGGAGTGGAGGCGATACTTGATCACCTGAAGGCCTCGGGTTACAAACTCGGCTGCATTACCAACAAGAACAGCCGCTTTACCGAAACACTGCTCAGAATTCTGGGTATTCATGATGACTTTGCCATCGTGCTGAGCGGCGACACGCTGGCCAGGCGCAAGCCCGATCCCCTTCCCCTGCTGCATGCCGGCGAAAAACTGGGTGTCTCACCGGAACGGATGCTGATGGTCGGCGATTCACTGACGGACGTACGCGCTGCCCGTGCCGCCGGTGTGGACGTCGTCTGTGTCAGCTACGGCTATAACCAGGGCAGCGACATCCGCGATGCCGTACCGGATCGGATAGTGGATTCCCTCACCGAACTGATCGGCGCATTGCCCCCCGCCGTTGCCGCCTGACATTCAAGATAATCATGAATGTTGAACGTTTTAATGCACTGGCCGGGCAGGGTTACAACCGCATACCGTTACAGCGTGAGGTACTGGCGGATCTGGATACGCCGTTATCCGCCTATCATGAAACTAGCAGCGGGCCCCTATTCCTATCTGTTCGAGTCCGTGCAGGGCGGCGAGAAATGGGGACGCTACTCCATGATCGGCCTTCCGGCGCGGACGCTGCTGCGTGTTTACGATCATGACATTACCGTCACGCGTGACGGCGAGGTCATCGAAGAGACGCGTACGGACGATCCGCTGGAATGGATCGAGCAATTCCAGGCCCGCTACCGTATTCCCGAGGTCGATCACCTGCCGCGGTTTTCCGGCGGCCTGGTCGGTTACTTCGGTTACGACACCGTACGCTATATCGAACCGCGGCTTGCCCATTGCCCTAATCCCGATCCGCTGGGCACTTCCCGATATCCTGCTCATGGTTTCCGAAGAAGTTCTGAGTATTCGACAACCTCAGCGGCCGTCTGCACATTATCGTGCATGTCGACCCCGACCAGGAGGGCGCATTGCAGGGGGGCGAACGACGTCTGGACGAGATCGCCGGGCGCCTGCGGGACAGCGGTCCCGTCTCGCCCGGCGATCACCCGCCGCTGGCGGTGGACGAGAACGATTTCAGCTCGACCTTCTCGCGTGAGGGCTACATGAACGCAGTCGAGCGTATCAAGGAATACATCGTCGAGGGTGATGTCATGCAGGTCGTGCCCTCGCAGCGCATGTCGATCCATTATGAATCAGCGCCGCTGGATATCTACCGCGCCCTGCGCAGCCTCAATCCGTCGCCGTACATGTTCTATTTCGATCTGGAGGATTTCCACATCGTCGGCTCGTCACCTGAAATCCTGGCCCGTCTGGAAGACGGCGAGGTCACGGTGCGGCCGATCGCCGGCACCCGACCGCGCGGTGCCGACGAACGCGCCGACAAGGCACTGGAACAGGAGCTGCTGGCGGACCCGAAGGAGCGGGCCGAACACCTGATGCTGATCGATCTCGGCCGCAACGATGTCGGCCGGGTGGCCGAGATCGGCTCGGTGAGGGTGACCGAACAGATGGTGATCGAACGCTACTCGCACGTCATGCACATAGTCTCCAATGTCACCGGTCGCCTCCGCCAGGGCATGACCGCCATCGACGTGCTGCGAGCCACCTTTCCGGCCGGCACCCTGTCGGGGGCGCCGAAGATCCGGGCCATGGAGATCATCGACGAGCTGGAGCCGGTCAAGCGCGGTATCTACGGCGGCGCAGTCGGCTATCTGTCCTGGAACGGCAACATGGATACGGCGATAGCCATCCGTACCGCCGTCATCGAGGACAACACGCTGCATATCCAGGCCGGCGGCGGTATCGTCGCCGACTCGGTACCCGAGACCGAGTGGGAAGAAACCCTGAACAAGCGCCGCGCCATGTTCCGGGCGGTGACCATGGCCTCGCAGGGCCTGCAGCGATTGTCAAACTAGGCCCGTAACGATCGGGAAAAAGGACGGGATCTTTTCCGTTTAATCGCTCACAACCCGGTTGCGCCCGGTTTCCTTGGCCCGATACAGCGCTCCGTCAGCGCGCTTGAGTACACTTTCCAGTGTTTCATCAGAATCCCCTGTCAAGGACAGCAACCCCGAAACTGCTGGTAAAACGGATTTCCACACCCTGGTAGTCAATACCGGCAGTTTTCGAACTGCTGGCGAAGGGACTCGGCCATGCAGGCAGCATCATGCAAACTTGTCTCCGGAAGCAGAATCACGAACTCCTCACCACCGAACCTCGAACAGATATCGCTGGCACGCAACCGTTCCCGGCATATTTCGGCCACTCGCTCCAGCACCCTGTCTCCGGCGTCATGGCCATGGTTGTCATTGACGGCCTTGAAATGGTCGAGATCGAAATAGACTACCGATAATTCCCGGCCGTAGCGCCGTGCGCGCTCCACTTCTTCCTTGCCGCGCCGCGAGAATTCCTTTCGATTAATCAGGCCGGTCAAGGAATCGGTGCTGGCCTCTTGCTGCAATTTCTCTTCGGCCAGGCGTCTGAACTCCAGTGCCTTTGCTTCCACCATGAGATTGCGCAGCGCCGTGGCCATGCTTCTCTCCCTGGCGCCAAAGGCCCTGCTTCTGCCGCGTGCTGTTTCCCGCCATGATTCGAACGAGGCCCGCGGGCTGAGCCGTTCCCTTCCGGTACCACCGTTCACCACCGGTTTGGTCGGATCGCCGCCCCAGACAATGGTTTCCCGATATCCGCGCCGGCCCAGACACAGGAAGTCGCCGCTGCCCAAATCCGACCACCATGCCCCCGGTCATATATTTCCTCAGTTCATCAGGGAGATTTCTCAACTCTCCCAGGCGATCCGAGACATAGACCGGCGTTCCGGTACAGACACCCCGCAACTGGACGGGAAAAGGCAGTTTCTCCGCCGATTTCGGCGCGGCAACCTGCACGTTACCAAGTTGCAAAAAAGCACTGTCTGCATCCATCAACGACAGAAACGTGTCTGCATGGTGCCGAAAGGCCGTCACCAGCCTCTGACCCTTGATGACTTCATTGACGAATGGCCCCAGCGAGTTCCTGACTTCAAGGTTCCAGTTGCTCGCGCTTGCCGCCCGCAGTCTCGACAAATGCGAGATGATGGTAACGGCAAGGCTCTGGCATGTAGCGCGAAATTCCTCCCGGACCGGTTTCGGCGAACCATGGTGACAAGCGATCAGGCCGTCAAGATGATCATCAACCACGATGGAGATGGACAGACTGGCGCGCACCCCCATGTTGCGCAGGTATTCTATGTGCACCGGCGAGATGCTGCGGAACACGGCACAGGAAAGATCCAGCGGCCTGCCGGTACGCGGGTTGATCTCGGGCCGGATGGGAACCGGCTCCGCCTCGGTATCGAAAATGAACCGCAACGAGTTTTTACGATACAGCTCGCGCGCCTGCACGGGGATATCGGCGGCCGGGAAATGATGATCGAGATAGGATCGCATATCGCCGCCATCGCGCGGCTCTCATGGGTCACAATACCAGTGCCATCTTCCTCGAATCGATAATACATCACACGATCGTATCCGGTCAGTGACTGTATCTCCCTGACCGCCTGCTGTAACAGTTCGGTCTCGGATCCGGATTGACTGATGCGACTGAGCGCCGCGAGCAGACGATGATAAGCGGCGATGGTCGCGACCATACCCTCTTCATAGGGTTCGAATTCCAGCACCAGGACATCGTCGTGCCGGTGTGCCAGCATGATCGATTCACGAGACCGGTTGTCCTCGCCCTGAACGGTAACAAGTACGGGTTCATGCAGATTCGGATAGGCCGGCTTCAGATTCGCGGCCTGGAGTTGCCGGCTGGCCGTTTCGCCGATAAGGGACGAGACAGACTTGCCGGACAGGGCATCCGCTTCATATCCCAGATATTGTGTCGTGTTCAGGCTGGCCTGAAGCACCTCACCGCTTTCGGGATCCACGGCGAGCAGCGCTCCATGCGGCTGTATGCTGCCCGGTATATGGATCGGCTCCTTTTCACAACCTTCATATACGGCAACACGGGGGTCGTGGTTTTCAGGTAACAGGGCACTCATAACTCAGTTGTTCGTAAAACAGGGTGAAAGTGGCGGCCGCAGCGACCACCGCCGCCTTTCTTGCCGGAGGCGAACCGCAGAGCGATTCCGCCCGGCGGCAGAACTGCAGCCAGTCCGGGCCATTCGCACCGGGAGAACCGGCAAAAAACCGCATGCCCCTGTCAGGAGACAGGCTCAGGGTGCTGGCCAGTTGGCGAGCAATGACTTTGCCGCCGAGACGCGAGCCCTCCAGTACATACAGACAACCGACCTGCGCGGCTGCCGAACGGGTCGAGGCACGGGGGACGCCCCTATCGACAACGGGGAGATCGGCAGCCAGGGCCACCAGATCGGATTCCAGATCGGTGCACCGTGGACGATAACCGAGATCGCCCGCTACCATAGGCGCGGAATCCAGCAGGTCGGCTTCCAGCGGCCGGAACACCGAGTACAATGCCCGCAGCAGGGCGATGTATTCGGGCATCCTGTAATCCTGCGCGAACACTCGCTGCAACCCGGGCAGGGACTCGAGTTGCCGGTGCAGTGCGGAGGTGCCGCGGCGAAGCTGAATCAATAAACCTCCGCCGACCTCCCCGGACGATCGCCCCGCGGAGAATAGCTGATTATCGTGAACTTCCTTTATTGAAGGCATCTCTTTACCCTGCCCGCAGCGTTCGTCTTCGGGAGGCAGCGGTAGTATGACACGGCAGAGTATTCCCTGCCGGAAAGCCATGCCCCGGCACTGCCACACCACAGCCTATAGAAATCAGTTATCCTATGCAGCTTTGACACACCGGCTGCAGACGCGGTCGCCGGCAACCGCGTACGGATACGAAACAAGCCCTTCAGCCTGAAAGATTTTCATAAAAATCATATAGATACAAACTCATGTTGCTGATGATCGAAAATTAGCATCGGCTTCCACGGCGGATATCGCGTTACGGTTTTCCAAACTACCAGCCTGAAAGCCTCTTCTCAGAGCTGATTCTTGCTCCCATCTAATCCATTAGCATCCATGGCAAGCCAAGCCAAAAGCGGGTATCATTGCGGGCATCGGATAGCCCATAAGCACTACAGATCGGTACCCACACTTGGCGCTGACAGACACCAAAATCCGGACCGCAAAGCCCACCGAGAAGCCCTACAAGCTGACAGACGGTGGCGGCCTATATCTGGAGGTCAGACCTACCGGCTCCAAGCTCTGGCGCTATCGGTATCGTATAGACGGCAAGGAAAATGTCTTCGCATTGGGCACCTGCCCCCGGTTGTCCCTGGCACAATGCCCGTCAGGAGCGTGGGGAGGGCTCGGGCACTGGTTAAGGAAGGCGCGCACCCCTCTCATCCGGCCGGGAAAACCGAACAGACTCCAGACGCTCCAAGGAGAATGCGAACACGCGTTTTGAGGCGGTAGCCAAGGAGTCGGTCGAACAGCACGAGCGTCAACATGGTCCGACTACTACGCCAAACAGGTGGAGAGGGTACTGAGAGACGATGCATACCCGCATATACGGTGCACTCCCCATCCGCCAAGTGACACCAGCCCACCTGCTCGACATCCTTCAGCGGATAAAAAAGCGTGGCGCTCCCACGGTGGCCGTCAATGCGCGGCCAGTGGTTCTCAGGAATTTTCCGCTATGCCGTAGCGACGCTCAGGGCTGAGAGCGATCCGGCTGGCGCCCTCAAGGGTGCCATCGAGAAACCCAAGACTCAGCATCACCAGCCACTCTCGCAAAAGGAGATACCCAAGTTTCTGGAGAAGCTGGAGGCCCGTGGCCGGCTTTCGCCACAACTGCCATTGCACTGGAGATCTTGCTACTGACCTTTGTGAGACCTGCTGTGAGCTTCCACGTCAGGCTAAATGGTCAGGAGCTCGATACTGAGAAAGCCGAATGGCGGATACCTGCCGAACGGATGAAGATGCGGGAAGAGCACGTCGTGCCCCTTTCTGATCAGGCCGTAACGCTACTCAAGGAACTGCACGCTTACTTTAACGGGTGGGAGAGAAGTACCTATTCCCCAACTATCGCCGTCCCAAGACCTGTATGACGAATACGACCATGAATCGCTCGCTGGAGCGCATGCGGTATAGCGGTCAATTCTCCTCGCACGGCTTCCGGGCCACTGCTTCAACCCTCTTTCTGGAACGAGATGGGCTATCGCGAAGACATCATTGAGCGCCAGCTTGCTCATAAAGAACGCAATTCCAGCCGGGCCAGCTATACAACCAGGCCCAATACTTGAAGGAACGCCGGCAAATGATGCAGCAATGGGCGGGATTCCATTGACTCGCTCAAGGCTGCTGGAGACAAGGTAGTACCCCTCGGTGAGAAGCAGAGCGCATAAACCCATGAATAAGCATCTTGCAACATTGTCCGACTTACCGTCATAGGTGACAAAGGGGTGACGGTGTCTGACGAAGAAGATGATATAGCGAAGTCAGTGAGCGACGCCAGTTGATCGCGCACTTCACCTACTACAACAGAGAGAATCTGCTTCCTATGATGGGGTCATGTGGCCTACTGCCCGGAATGGGTGCCCGAGCCTCTGCAGTATGAGTTCTCTTCTGTCCAGAGGGTTTCTCTTAGATAATTACGCTCATGCAGAAATTCTGGAGTTCATGGAATCCAGAAAAACACCATGTTTAGCACTACCGGTTTTCAATGGATTAAGCCCTTGCCTCCACTGATAGAGGATAAGATTGATTCCCTTATTTATATACAAGGGCTGGTTGAGCTTGGAGGAGAAGAAGGGCTCAAGGCTTATCTGGGTGAAGGCGGAGCAAAAATTAGTACGCGGTAGCGTGCTTTACCGAGAACGGAGAGGAGGCCGGTAAACAACCTCGTGCAGATGGGCTCCAAAAACGTATTCTGCATTATGTGGAACATCATCCCCGATATTACAGAGCAACAGCTTTTTTGGAAAAGCTAAAAAGAGATGACGAAATTGTCGAATCCATAATGGACGGGGTCATTGAGTGGTCTGATGATAATACCCTTGCTGGAAACACGCCCCTCTCGGGTATCAAAGATCGACTCAGTAGAGCAAAAAAGCGGATTCGCGCTAACCGGTTATAGCGAATCCAGCCTTCTAAGGTGTTCCCATACTGCTTATGCAGGACTATATGCGGAACACCAAATGGCTGCATTTCAACAGTGCTTTTCCCACCGCATCCTGCGTCGTAAGGAGGTCGGAGCTTCGTACCGGCCTCTCTCAGGCTGCAACCTTATACCTATATATCAGCAGGGGTCACTTTCCAGCCCCTGTAAGTTCTCGGCCCTCGTGCTGTTGGCTGGTACGAGAACGACATCAACCAGTGGATTGCCGACCGCCAGCCCGAAGAAAGGCGGAGGTGGCTCATGTGCGGCATGATGGAATGCCCCCGCTCGGATAGTTGCTCGGGGCTCCTGTTTGCCCCAGTGTATGGTGCTGACACCAGGCATCTCAAAGGCGAATCCGTTTGTCTATGGCTGCGCGAAGCGGTAAAAGTGGGCGGTATTAAGCGTGTGCGGGGGAGTCGTGCCTGCCGAAACTCGCCGAGGTAATAGAGGAGAGGCTGCCAGAGATAGAACATCGGCACGCTGACATAGCCCGCACACTTCAACGGTCTGCGCGGTCGGGTTCCAAGCTGGAATCAGGACGCCGTCTAGGCTGATGACCCTCACGCAAGACCGATCGGCTGATGCGCGTGGCTGACTGCCTACAACGGTGGCGAACCGCCACCGTCGCTGCCAGTGCGCGAAACGCCGCGTGCTTTCGTTTATTCCCACCATAGGACTACCAAAAGCAGTCGCCTCGTCCTGTCATTTCGTGGATGAGTGCGGCGAGGAATCGCTGCTGTGGTTTAACGTCATTGCTGCAAGGTAAAGGCAAACAGTATCGAACAGGCGAAGGTGGCCAGTTCGATTCGCGCCCACGAATCCAAGTTCCGCGAGTGGTGGCGTCAGGGTGGTTACGGCCGTGAACCTGGTCGATGGTCACGGGTACACCATCGGCTAGCCAAAGAATTAAGCAAGCGTAAGTTCGTTGGCCGAACCGAGTTCAGGCAGACCGCAGAGGGCGATGTTTACCGGAATCTAATCATCGAGTCAGTGCACGACAACTGCACGGATTGTGCACGAACACTGCACAGGGACTGCACGAATAATGCACAAAACCGCACAGCGAAATCGCCAGAACCCACGCCACCATTGGAATACAGCACGATTGAAGTGCCTGACACTGAAACACCCGAAAACCCAATCACGTAAGAATGCAGTGCCGAGTACCTGTCCCCTTATCCTCTATTCCTCTTGAGACGCACTCGAGGGTTACAGAGAAAGGGCCGCGATTATGGAACATGATGGCGGACTTGAGAGACACGAAGCTGAGCGACTAGCTGCAACACAATATATAAGGATCGCGTCGCCATCTCGCAGCTTACCAACACCAGTAAAATACTGATAGATAGAGGGCATATGAACACTAAAAAGCCACCGAACGCCGGCAAGGGACACAAGGGAGCCCAGAACAAAACCACCAAAGCATTTAGGGAAGCCCTGTTAGCAGCGTATGATAATATTGGCGGTGTCGACGCCTCACTGATTGGCCCAGGAACGATCCCACCGACTTTTACAAAATCTGTGCGCGCCTCATCCCGGCCGAGATGAATATCAATGGAAACCTTGAGAGTTACGTTATACGTGCGCCAGAGACCTGCGCAACTGCTGAGGAATGGCAGCATAAATATAATCCATTAACGTCTAAACTAGAGTAGTTAGATATGGCAAAAGGGCATAAGACAGGCGGGCGTCGGAAAGGCACACCCAACGGGTTAGCTCTACCGTTAAGCAAAATGTTATTGAAGTGTTCGACAAGCTCGGTGGCGTCGAGGCCATGGCCGAATGGGCGCAAGATCACCAAACAGAGTTTTATCGTCTTTATGCAAGGTGCGTACCTCACGAAGTTATGACCGATCCTGATGATAACCAAATCACAGTTCAGATTATACGTTTTGGCGAACCAGATTAAGCTAACCACTTTTCGTAAATTCCAATTAATGCGCGCATAGATAATAAGCCACCATATAAAGCCCAACTACCACAAACAATATGCAGCACAATGTCATAATCATCTATAGGGATATGCGCATTGACAAACAACCAAACTGCTATCGCAGACAGAATCATTATCTGACCAGATATTAATAATAGATTCTCTAATTTGTTAATAACGCCACGATTCCATATGCGGCACGTCAGGGCGCTATCCAAGCGGGAGCTGCAGCAGGCGCAGCAGGGAAAACCCTGTGCCTGAATTATTGAGGATGCCGAGATGAGTTTTAGCGCCTCTGACCGTTTTAGCGCCTCTGACCGCTTGCGCCTTTGGCGCTTACCCAATCTATGTCGCATAGCTTGGCGATAAAATAGGCGGCTATAATGCAAATACCGATGGCTTTTAATGTGAAGGGTTCCATGATTGGCTCCTTAGTCAAGGTATTGGCGGTGTTTTGCGACTGCAAATATGAAGCGGCGTTAATTTTTGTATATGCCACATGCTCATCAAGATAATCACGAACGTTATTAGTCGTATCACACATATTTCCGATATTAAATTGGCGGTCTCTATTTTTACTTACGCACCATATCTAAGTCAGATTCCATTATTAGTGTCCTCCTAACGACGGATTATGCTTGCAGGCTTTATCTATTTATGGAAAGAAACACTTACATCTGACAGAGAACATAGAGAGTTTATTTGCATTCAGATTGATACACTGCCCCTTGATCCACCAACCCGGCATATTTAACTTGAGTCCATACCAACTCTTGTTGGGTCTATTTAGATAATAAGTCTCTGCCACGCCTCTCGGATACAGAACCAAAATCACCAATTTAGTCTCGCTTTCTCGCAGCACAATAGTTCTTGCATTACTATTGCCAGGAGAGGTCATTTCTCCAGTAGCGTCTTTAAAGAGGATACCTACACCGCCTTGATCCTTGCGCACAAATAATACCTCACCTTCGGATATGCTAGCCTTTTGCCAGCCTGAATCCTTATCCGGCACAACACCACCCCGCCACAAAATAAGCATTGCCAGTTGAACCTCCACATTTTGCTATTACTGACATGGCGTGGCTGTTTGCCGATATTGCTGTTGCTAGGATAATCATCCATATTTTCATACCGCCCTCCCCGAGTAGCTACGATTGAACCCTGGCGCCAGGAGACATGCACGGTCTTTCCTGACAAAACTGCAGGCAGTAGACTGTTTATATGTGCGGCCTGCCCAGTCACTTAATGTCAGCTACCTATGTTCCGGCTCCAATCACTTCTTTATAATCTAGTTATTTTGTACGCGATCATCCCTTTATCATGGACGCAATTGATGCCCGCTCCCCCCTAGCAGCGCGTAATAAAGCGGGTATATATGCGGGTACACGCTAAATACTAGATAATAAAAACTCATTATTATCAGATGGATAAATAATAAATGCTGCTAATGATCGACAATTACGACTCGTTCACCTACAACCTGGTGCAATACCTGGGCGAGCTGGGCACGGACGTGCAGGTCGTACGTAATGACCAGATCACGGTGGACGACATCGGCAGGCTCAAACCCGAGCAGCTGGTGATTTCACCCGGCCCCTGCACACCCAACGAGGCCGGTATATCCGTTGCTTCCATCCAGAAGTATCAGGGCAAGCTGCCTTATCCTGGGCGTCTGCCTCGGCCACCAGAGTATCGGCCAGGCATTCGGCGGCAAGGTTGTCCATGCGGGTTCGATCATGCACGGCAAGACTTCGGAGATTTATCACAACAACACCGATGTCTTTGCCGGCCTGACCAACCCCTTCACCGCCACGCGTTATCACTCCCTGGTCATTGACAAGGACTCACTGCCGGACTGCCTGGAGGTTACCGCATGGACGCAAAACGAGGCAGGCGGGATCGAGGAAATCATGGGCGTGTGCCACAAGGAACTGCCGATCTACGGGGTGCAGTTTCATCCGGAGTCCATACTGACAACCTACGGCCATGACATATTGCAGAATTTCCTCGAGCTGCACGCCTGACCGGTAATCAGCATGGACATCAGGACAGCACTCGACCGCCTGGTCAACCGCATCGATCTGGATCGCGAATCCATGCGCTCGGTGATGCAGACCATCATGCAGGGTGAGGCAACACCGGCACAGATCGGCGCCTTCCTGGTGGGACTGCGCATGAAAGGCGAGACGGTCGACGAGATCGCCGCCGCCGTCGAGGTCATGCGCTCCCTTGCGACTCGCGTCGAGGTCCGTGACCGCGAACACCTGGTCGATACCTGCGGGACCGGCGGCGACGGCATGAATACCTTCAACATTTCCACGGCCTCGGCATTTGTTACCGCGGCCGCCGGTGCGAAAGTCGCTAAGCACGGTAACCGCGCCGTTTCCAGCACCTCCGGCAGCGCCGATGTCCTCGAGGCGGCGGGAGTCAACCTGGATCTGTCACCGGAACAGGTTGCCGTGTGTATCGACAGGCTGGGAGTCGGCTTCCTGTTTGCGCCGCGCCATCACGGCGCCATGAAACATGCCGTCGCGCCGCGCAGGGAGCTCGGCATGCGCACACTGTTCAACCTGCTCGGCCCGCTCAGCAATCCGGCAGCGGCGCCCAACCAGGTGTTGGGCGTGTTCAGCCGCGACTGGCTGCAACACCTGGCAGAAGTACTCGACAAGCTCGGCAGCCGTCATGTCATGGTAGTGCATGCCGAAGACGGCCTGGATGAAATCAGCCTGTGTGCCGCTACCGAGGTTGCCGAACTGAATAACAGCATCATTCGCCAGTACCGGATCGCACCGGAGGATTTCGGCCTTGAACGCTGCCGGCCCGAAGCACTGGTTGCCGGCGATCGCGATGCCAGTCTGGCCATGCTGAAGTCGGCACTGGACGGCAGCAATGCGGCTGCCAGCGGTATCGTGCAGCTGAATGCCGGCGCGGCCATTTATGTCGCCGGCATTGCACCCGACCTGGCGGCCGGCGTCAGCCGGGCCGGTGACATGATAACAAGCGGTGCCGCGAGCGACAGGTTGCAGCAATTCATCGATCTGACCAACAGCTTCTAGCAGTCATATGGATACGCCTGACATCCTCAAGCGCATACTGACCCGCAAGCGGGAAGAAGTTCTCGAACGCAAGGCGAAAACCCCCGAAACGGATATGCGCACGCGGGCGGCCGAACAACCGGCAACCCGCGGCTTTTATAATGCCATCCGGGCATGTATTGATGATGGCAGACCCGCCGTCATTGCGGAGATCAAAAAGGCCTCGCCCAGCAAGGGCATACTGCGTGATCCCTTCGACCCGCCCGGCATTGCTCAGTCCTACGCCGCAGGTGGCGCTGCCTGTCTGTCCGTGCTGACCGACAGCGATTTTTTTCAGGGCAGTGACTCCGATCTGCAGGCGGCCCGGAATGCCTGTTCATTACCCGTGCTGCGCAAGGATTTCATTATCGATCCCTATCAGGTCCATGAAACACGCGTACTCGGTGCCGACTGTCTGTTACTGATTGTGGCGACCCTCAGTGACATGCAGATGCAGGAACTCGCCTGGTCGGCGATTGAATTGGGCCTGGATGTGCTGGTCGAGGTTCACGATCGCGAGGAACTCGAACGCGGCCTGATGCTGCGTACACCGCTTATCGGTATCAACAACCGCGACCTGCATACCTTTCACACGGATATTCAGACCACCATTGGCCTGCTACCTGATGTATTTCATGACCGCACCGTGATTGCCGAAAGCGGTATTCATACCCGGGAAGACGTCGCGCTGCTGCGCAGACACGGTGTGAACGTGTATCTGGTGGGCGAGGCCTTCATGAGTGCTGACGACCCCGGTGCCAGGCTGGCGGAATTATTCGGCTGAATACAGGTCTCTAGCCAGTATAAGGCCCGGTTGGACAAGATTTTCTGCAGTTAAATAAGGAGATATTCAATGCGTAAACCGATTGCCTGTATGGCGATTGCCGGCCTGATGCTGGTGATGCCGCTACCGGCGCTGGCGCACGGTGAAAATCTGCAGCTTATATGGGAAACCTCCGGCTTCAAGAACCCCGAATCCGTCGTGTATGACAGCAAGCGCGAAGTACTTTATGTATCCAATGTCAACGGCGGTCCCGATGAGAAGAACGGCAGCGGCTCCATTTCCGTCGTCTCTCTGGAAGGCGAGATTCATATACTCGACTGGGTGACCGGTCTCAATGCACCCAAGGGGCTCGCCATAGTCGGTGACAATTTATACGTCGCAGATATCGACACCCTGGTTGTTATAGATATTCCCAGGCGTACCATCATGGATCGGTATACGGTCGACGATGCGGAATTCCTGAATGATGTCGCGGCGGCGGGGGACGGCACCGTTTACGTTTCCGACATGGTGCTGAACCGGATACACCGGCTCAGGCACGGCCTTTTCGAAGTCTGGCTGGAAAGCAAGGAACTGGAAAACCCGAATGGCCTGCTGGTTCAGGGTGAGCGCCTGGTTGTCGGCGCATGGGGTGTCATGACCGATGGCTTCGAGACCGAGACACCGGGGCATCTCAAGGCGGTGTCACTTGCCGACAAATCCGTCAGTTCTATCGGCCCGGGAGAACCCGTGGGGAACCTGGATGGTGTCGAGGCGGACCTGGACGGCGATTTCTACGTCACCGACTGGATGGCCGGCAAGCTGCTGCACATTGCGCCCGACGGGTCAGTAGATGAACTCCTGAGTTTGAACCAGGGCAGTGCCGATCTCGAATATATCCAGGAAATGGATCTGATTCTGATCCCCATGATGAACGACAACACGCTGCTGGCCTACAGGGCACATGCCTCTGAAGATGAATGAAGTTGGTATGTTAACAGACATATGGGTTCATTCAGTCTATCCCGGACAGATTTTTCGGATCAGTGCCGATTCAGGCTGTAATCCTGGCGCAATCCAGGATACTGCAAACAAAAACAGAGAAGGTTGGCAATGGATCTAATCGAAACTAAAGTCTTTGCAGCAGCGGTATTTTATTATTTGTATTGATTGGTGTTCATTCTCGGACTGAGCCACACGATTCCTGTAGAAGTGCTTCGATATCCGGCAGCGGCATCGCTCGTGAATACAGAAAACCCTGGGCCTGGTTACAGCCGCGGGTGCGCAAGTACCGTCGCTGGGTCGCATTCTCAACACCCTCTGCCAGCACCTGCAACTTGAGACTTTTTGCCATGCCAATGACGGCTTCGATAATTGCCTTGTTATCATCGTCTTCGGGTATTCCACGCAGAAACGATCGATCCATCTTCAGTTTGTCGACCGGCAAATGCTTAAAGGTAGTTCAGCGAAGAATAACCTATACCAAAATCGTCAATCGCAATCCGCATACCAAGTCCGGCCAGCGCGTGCATATATTCCATTGCACTTTCCGTCTGTAATACACTCTCTGTCAATTCAAGTTCCAGATGCGAAGCACGCATATTATGCTCATCAAGCATATTACGTATCGTATCCACCAGCACGGCCGACTGAAACTGACGCGCCGATATATTCACCGCTATCCATGATGGCGCCATACCCTTGCACAGCCAGTTCCGGTAATCACGGCAGGCCCGACGCAACACCCATACGCCCAGCGGTATAATCAAGCCGCTTTCTTCTGCCAGCGGGATGATTCTGTCGGGCAGAACCAGTTCACCGGTATCCGGGCGTGGCCAGCGTAACAGTGCCTCAACCGCAACAATGGCGTTATCCCCCATATCATATTGGGGCTGGTAATACAGCTCAAACTCATCTTTCTCTATGGCCCGTCGGATGGCGTTTTCCAGCGCCAGCGTATCGGAAATCTGGTTGCCCAGATTTTCCGAATAGTGCTGATAGTTGTTGTCAGTCAGGTTACGTCGCTTGGCGGAATGCATGGCAAATTCGGCATGCTTGAGCAATATATCCGCCTGATGGCCATCATCGGGTGGCATGCTGATACCGACACTGACATTCATTGCAATATCATGATTGGCAGCATGAAATGGTGCCGACAGCCCATTGAAAAGTTTTTCCATGATCCGTGCAACATCGGCTTCGCGTGACATCTCCGTCAGGATCAACGCGAATTCATTGCCGGCTATGCGGGCGACCGTATCGCGTTCGCGCAGGGTATCCCGCAGAAATACCGCCATCTGACGCAATGCCTCGTTGCCGGCTTCATGACCGAGGCTCTCGTTAATCCGCTTGAAACGGTTTATCCCTATTGAGACGACGGCCAGCGGCCGTTTTTGCCAGCCAATATACGCAAGTGCCTGTTCCAGACGGTCCAGGAACAGGTTCCGGTTTGGAAGACCGGTTAAGGTATCGTAATTTGACAGATATTCCAGCTGCTCTTCATTCTCTTTCTGACTGGTAATATCAATCATCACTCCGCGCAGCTTGGGTACACCATCTTCGATAAGCACGGTGACAATATCCCGCAACCAGACTGTTTGGCCGCTCGCTGAAATCATGCGATATTCGAAATCATTATTTTGCAGGCTGGACGTGGCCTCGAGACAGCTGCGGACCACCCACTCACGGTCATCTGGATGTATATGGTTTTCCCAGAAGTTGTGTTCCGAGAGCCAGGTGGAGACCGAATAACCGAGGATATGTTCGACCTGGGCACTGACAAAAGTGAACTGGAAGGTCGAGGCGTCCGCCTCCCAGACGATGCCTTCTATGGAATTGATCAGTGCCGCATAATCATGCTGCAGTTTACGCAGAGTTTCTCCTGCCTGCTTGCTGGATGTAATATCCCAGACCAGCGAATTAATGCCGCGGACCCTGCCCTGCCTGTCGATATCCGGGACATAGGTTATCTGAACCTGTCGATGTCCGTTAAGAGTGCGAATTTCACCCTCGAAGCTGACCTTTTCCCCCTTGAGGGCACGATCCAGATAGGGTTTGCGGTATTTGTACTGGCTTTCGCTCAGCAATGAGCTGAGGGGCTTGCCGGGGAGCCTGTCAAGCTGGTATCCAAACCAGTCACTATAAGCCTTATTGACGTAACGATAGCAAAGGCTGGTATCAAGATAGGAAATCAGAACCGGCAGTGCATCTACAATAAGATGCAACTGCTCATCAGTCTGATGGAAAGCACTCAGATTATCCGAACATTCCCTGTTAACGGTTTCATTATTCCGGCTCGATGTCGTTATTTTTGTATTATCCATCTAGCGCATGTGTGTTTATTATAATTATAATATACCAAGCGACACACATTAATGTAAAGATTTGACGCGGAAACGCAAGCCCACATTACGGAAAATGCTAACTGTGCATGAAAGTATGCAGTTCGGAATCAGTAAGTACCCGCTCCAGCACATGCGACACTGCGGCATCGATCATTTTTTCATTTTCGGTGGCATCGGGTGCTTTTAATACATCAGTGGTACGTTTGCTCCGATAGCGTCCAGTGTATTCTCGGTTGCCGACCTTGCTTATAACACGCACTGTCGCAGCAATTTCAATGGACTTGCCCACCGTTTTATCAATCGCTGAATATTTTATTGTATCTATAATGACTGATAGCGCGGCATCGGCGGGCTCCCCAGCCTGAACTACTCGGTAGCCCATTGCCTGTAACGCACTAACGAGCTCCTCGCGCATAGGAGTTTTAACATCGGCATCGGTAGTGATTTCAGACGTATCGGCATAAACGCCACCGCGCGTCCCGACAACAGCAGTGCCGCGATTGTCGGCTACATCGTAGCGCGATCCTTTTGCCATTGCCGCTTTTATCGAGTTTGGCCGTATCAATACTGGGGCGATACTGACTGTCTGCGGACTCAGCGCACAGCCGCCCAGCAGTAACAATAATCCGAAAAATACTGTTTGATACACTGATTTCATGATCCAAAACCTCTGATCTGACTATTACTGGGCGGACGTGTCGGCATTATCCTTGACACCCAGACGCTCATGCATAACGGGACTGGTGGTAGTGTATTGCAGAAACTGGCGTTTGTCCGGATTCAGGTATTTATCCACTGCGAAAGCCGCCAGCGCACCTTCATGGAAACCGCTGAGAATAAGCTTCTTTTGCCGGGATAGGTATTGATATCACCAACGGCAAAAATGCCCTTATGCTTGTCTGGAACGTTTCGGTGTCAACCTGGATCTGATTGCGATCCTGATTCAGTCCCCACTCGGCAATCGGTCCCAGATTCGGTGACAGCCCGTAAAACACCAGCACCTCGTCACAATCGATCGTTTTCCAGTTCCTCGCTGTCCAGGGGCTTGACTGTCAGCCCGGCAAACTGACCATCCTTTTCATTCACCTGTTTGATCTGCGCGGGAATAAAATCCATTTCATCCTTGTCACACAGCGCCTGCATTTTCTCGACCGATGCCGGAGCGGCGCGGAATTCCTTGCGACGATGGATAAGCTTAATACGTTTGACAACCTTGTGCAGTTCCAGGGTCCAGTCCAGGGCCGAGTCGCCGCCACCGAGTATGGCAACGGTTTTGTCGCGGTAGCCTACTGGATCCGGGAACGCCTTGAACTGAATCTCCTTGCCGTTAAACCGATCCGCACCCTTTACCCTGCAGTCGGCCGGCGGCCTGGCACCGTGCGCCCATGACCACCAGCGTATGCAACCGTGACTGTACGCGTCAGGAATTCCTGGTCCTTGCTGGTCGTCATCCGGAAACGGCCATCGTCCTCACTCTTCAGGCCGGAGACTTCCTGGCCGAGATGAAACTGGGCCTCAAATGGCTTGATCTGCTCCAGTAACCGGTCGACCAATTCCTGGGCGCTGCAGACCGGGATTGCCGGAATATCGTAAATCGGTTTGTCCGGATACAGCTCCGCACACTGGCCGCCGACGCGATCCAATGAATCCACGACATGGGCCTTGAGCACCCAGCAGGCCCAGTTCGAAAACCTGGAACAGGCCAGACGGCCCCGCTCCAACGATGACAACATCGGCCTCAATCATACTGCCCGGATTGTTCTGGACTGTCTCACTCATGCGAACAACTCCCTATCTTTATAAACGGCGGCCATTGAAGAATCGCGATGACAACACAAAACTGGCCTACTATTCAGGGTCCTGCTGACCGTAATTGCGAAATTGTGCTGCGACCCTGTCCAGCTCGGCGGCGTCCAGCAGGACCGGTTCCCCCATTTGCAGGATCAGACAGTATTGCCGGGCAAGTTCCTCCACTTCCCAGGCCAGTCGCAGGGCACCGGCCAGATCGGCGGCTGCGGCGATCTGGCCGTGATTGGCCAGCAGACAGGCACTGCGATCCGCCAGCGCGGCCAATACATTATCCGACAACGCCTGGGTACCAAAGGTCGCGTAGTCGGCACAGCGTATGTCATGACCGCCGGCACGCGTCACCATGTAATGAAACGGCGGGATGGCACTGCGCTGGCAGGCAACAGCCGTAGCATGGGCGGAATGGGTGTGGACGATGGCACCGAATTCGGGACGTTGCCGGTAGATATCGCAATGCATGCGCCATTCACTGGATGGCCGTCGGTCGCCGGCGACGGTCCTGCCCTGCAAATCCAGGAGCACGGCGTCTTCGGCCTGCATATCAGCATAGTCGATGCCGCTTGGTGTAATCAGCAGACCTTTGTCGCCGCAGCGCACACTGGCATTGCCGGTTGCCGCGGCAGTCAGGCCTATGGCATGCAGATTCCGCGCTGTTTGCACCAATTCGGCGCGCAGCGCATTGTCATCAGAGGTCGTTGCCATTGTCATCATCACCACCTTCCAGGTAGCGTACGAAACGATTGCGTTGATCCACGAGAATGACACGGGCGGCCAGCGGCCTGTCCGTCAGTTCATAGCCCATAATGATGATCTCCTCCTCGCGCTGACAGTAGAGCGCGGCAGCGCCATTCATGCAAATCTCGCCGGAACCGGCCGGCGCCGGTATGACATAGGTAATGAAATTGGCGCCGGAGGTATTACTGACCACCTGTACCTGCTCGTTTGGCCACAGGCCGGCCCTGTCCAGCAGGTCACTATCGACGGTAATACTGCCGATATAATCGACATTGCCGTCGGTCACCCGGGCCTTGTGAATTTTTGATCGTAATACCCAGCGCATGATTCAGTTCATTTTGAAAATTCGGGGACGAAAATTCGGGGACAGTTTACCGATTTCCCATCTATCCCTTTGTCAAAGTCTGGCGTCATGAAATCGGTAAACTGTCCCCGAGTTTCCCGCGAAAAACTACACATTAAACCTGAACAACATCACGTCACCATCGGCAACTTTGTAATCCTTGCCCTCCAGCCGCCAGCGCCCGGCATCCTTGGCCCCCTGTTCGCCATTGTATTTAACGAAGTCATCGAAGGAGACTACCTCGGCGCGGATAAAGCCGCGTTCGAAATCGGTATGGATAACACCGGCGGCCTGGGCGGCATTGGCACTGCGGCGCACGGTCCAGGCGCGGACTTCCTTGGGTCCGGAGGTGAAAAAGGTCTGCAGGCCGAGCAGGTCATAACCGGCGCGGATGATGCGGTTCAGGCCCGGTTCTTCCAGGCCCATGTCCTGCAGAAACTCGTCGCGCTCGGCGTCCGCCAGCTCGGCTATCTCGGCCTCAATCGCGGCACAGACCGGCACCACCAGCGCGCCGTCGGCCTCGGCCTGTTGTCTCAGTTTCTGCAGCCAGGGATTGTCATCGCGGCTGCCCTCCTCGACATTGGCAATATATAGCATGGGCTTGGCGGTTAGCAGCTGATAATCGCGCAGCAGATGCTGCTCGTCATCCGACAGACCCAGTTCGCGTACCGGCTGCGCATCATCAAGCTGTGCCCTGAGCTTGTCCAGCAATGTCACGCGGACCTTCGCATCCTTGTCACCGCTTTTGGCGGTACGCCCTGCCTTGTCGTGTGCACGTGTCACTGTATCCAGGTCGGCCAGACACAGTTCGGTATTTATGGTCTCGATATCGGCCAACGGATCGACACGGCCGGAGACATGCACGATTTGATCGTCGTCGAAGCAGCGCACGACCTGGGCAATGGCCTGGGTCTCGCGAATGTGCGACAGAAACTGGTTGCCCAGCCCTTCGCCCTTCGAGGCACCCTCTACCAGCCCGGCGATATCAACGAATTCCATCGTCGCCGGTGTCACTCTTCTGCGGTTTCACCATTTCCGCGATTTTGTAAAGACGCGAGTCCGGTACCGGCACCACGCCGACGTTGGGGTCAATCGTGCAAAACGGATAATTGGCCGCGTCGATGCCGGCACTGGTCAGTGCATTGAAGAGTGTTGATTTGCCGACATTCGGCAGGCCGACGATACCGCAACGAAAACCCATAATGACTTAATTCCCGGAGTTCAACTGCTGGAATGCAGGCGGTGCATGACCTGTTCGTAGTCACCACGCATGATGGCCGAGATCTCGTCCAGGACTTTGCCGATCGCGGTGTCAATCAGTTCGCGGTCTGCCCTGGAGGGCCGGCTCAGCACATAGGGCACCACCTGATCACGATGACCCGGATGGCCGACACCGATGCGGATACGGTAAAAGGCCGGGGTGCCAAGCGCCTGAATGATGTCACGCATGCCGTTATGACCGCCATGACCGCCCCTGTATTTGAAACGCACGATGCCCGGCGGCAGATCAATCTCATCATAGACAACGATGATCCTCTCGGCCGGGATGTCGTAGTAACCGGCGAGCGCGGCCAGCGAACGGCCGCTGTGGTTCATGAAGGTGTTCGGCTTCAGCAGCCAGCAACGCTCATCGCCGCTGCCGATCTGGCCGACCTCGCCGGCGCAGCGCTTATCGCTGCGCAGGTCTACATGCAGTTCGCGGGCAAGCGCGTCTATAAACCAAAACCCGGCATTATGCCGGGTTTCAGCGTATCTCCGATCCGGGATTGCCCAGACCCGCGATTAATGAGGGACCCGCGGGCACTGTGCCGTCGACTTAGTCTTCGTCTTCGTCGCCGGCTTCCACCTCGCCCTTCTGAGCAGTGGCGACAGGCTCGACAGGTTCTTCCTCGGCTTCGCCCTCGGTCTCTTCTTCCTCGACGACACGCGGCGCCTGGACAGTGACCACCGGCTGCTCGATATCACCACCATGCTGGGCGGCGTAAAGCTCAACACCTTCCGGCAGTCTGATTTCGCTCAGCAGGATGGTATCACCCATGTCCAGATCGAGAATATCGACCTCGATGTACTCCGGTAAATCCTTGGGCAGGCAGAGGATTTCAATTTCATTGTAGATACGGCTGATCACACCACCGCTCTGGCGTACACCCTTGCATTGTTCCTCGTTCAGGAAATGCAGCGGCACATGCATATGCAGGGCTTCGTCTTCGGAAACACGCTGTAGATCGATATGCAGCGCCAGCGGCTTGTAGGGATGACGCTGCAGATCCTTGAGCACCACGCGTTCGGACTTGCCGTTCAGCTTCAGCGTCAGGATGTGCGAATAAAACGCCTCATTATCCAGCTGGTGCTTGACTGTATCGGCATCCAGCGTGATGGGCGTGGCCTCGCTGTGATGGCCATAGACGATGCCCGGCAGACGACCGGCGCGACGCAGGCGGCGGCTCGCACCTTTCCCCACGTCCGTGCGGCTCTCGGCCAGCAGTTCAAATACTTCAGAAGATGACATTGTTCATTGCTCCAGTTAAAAATTAACGAAACCGGCCCCGCGACCAGGGACGGTGTATATGATAAAAAACTGATTTAGTTTTTATCCTGTGGGAGCCGATTACATCGGCGATTCAATCTCTATAACAACTCGCGGATTGAAATCCGCTCCCACTGATATCTTTTTCAATTCCCTCTATACATCCATTCACAATTCACTTTTCACGATTCACATCATCATTCAACAAACATCGAGCTCAGTGATTCACCCTCGCAAATGCGGCGCATGCTTTCGGCCATCATCGCGGCAACACTAAGCTGCCGGATTTTCTTGCAGGCGGCGGCATTGGATTTCAGCGGTATAGTATCCGTCGTCACCAACTCATCCAGGGAAGAACCCTCGATGTTCTTGACTGCGTTGCCCGACAACACCGGATGGGTGCAATAGGCATATACCTTTTCGGCACCATGCTCTTTCAGGGCATCGGCCGCATGGCACAGGGTGCCGGCGGTATCCACCAAATCATCTATGATAACGCAATTCTTGCCGCGAACGTCACCGATAATATGCATGATCTCGGACTCGTTCGGGTTCGGCCGCGCTTGTCGATAATCGCCAGGGTTGTGTCATCCAGCCGCTTGGCCAGCGCCCGGGCACGGACCACGCCGCCGACGTCCGGCGATACCACCATCAGGTTCGGGTACTTCCGTTTCCAGATATCGCCCAGCAGCACCGGCGAGGCATAGACGTTATCCAGCGGAATATCGAAAAAACCCTGGATCTGGTCGGCGTGGAGATCGACCGTCACGGCGCGATCGATACCGACCGCCGAGATCATGTTGGCCACCATCTTGGCGGTAATCGGCACCCGCGCCGAGCGCGGCCGTCGGTCCTGGCGGGCATAGCCCATGTAGGGTATCACCGCGGTGATACTGGACGCCGATGCCCGGCGCAGGGCATCTGCCATGACCAGCAGTTCCATCAGATTGTCGTTGGTCGGCGCACAGGTTGACTGGATGATAAAGATATCGCGCGAACGCACGTTTTCACCGATATCAACCAAGATCTCGCCGTCACTGAAGCGGCCGACAGTAATCTTGCCCAGCGGCAGACTCAGGTAGCCGGCAATATCCATCGCCAGACGCGGATTGGCGTTGCCGGTAAAGACCATCATGTTGGACGCAGACATTGATATCCTCCCGTTTTGGTCCGCCGCTTGCTGAAGGTGCCAGCGCTAATACAAATAATGGCTGGGGTGCCAGGATAACTCCGCACATCCCTGTGCTCCGCCCTTCGGGCCGGCCTGCGGCCGTTCAAAATCGCGTCCTGCGATTTTGTCGAACCTTCCAGGTTCTCATCCTGTCACGCACAGCCCTGCTTTAAATGTGCTACCGCATCTTGAAATGGCTGGGGTGCCAGGATTCGAACCTGGGAATGCTGGGATCAAAACCCAGTGCCTTAACCACTTGGCTACACCCCATCTATCTGATGGCCGGGCAAGCCAGGCCATCCCTGGCCGCTGCCCGGCCTATTCGCCGCGGCCAAGCCCGGCTCATTCCCGCTTCGCGACTGCCCACATGGCAGATAAACCGGGCCGGGCGAATCTGGCGGAAGCCGCGCTGTCATTTTTGTTTATCAGTGGACCGGATTTTACTGCATTTCCTGTTGCAGGCGCCCGAGTAATGGCGATTCATTCAGCCCGCGGGCGATGAAACCCTGCCAGCGGGCAGGGATACGCGCGGCAATCGTTGCCGCGGTTTCCCGGTCGGCAAACGGCGCAAAAATACAGGCACCGGTGCCGGTCAGCCTGGCCGGCGCATGCCGGCCGAGCCAGTCCTGTGCCTCGGCAACCGCAGGAAACAGTTCTCTGACGACGGCTTCACAATCATTGCCGCCGCCCCCGTCAAGAAAGCCGCGTATTGTCATTGGCGGGGTTGAACGTGTCAAACCGGGGGCGGCGAAAACCGCGGCCGTGGACACTTCACAGTCGGGGCGTATGACCACGAACCAGGGCTCGTCCAGTTCCACGGGCGTCAGTCGCTCACCCACCCCCTCGGCCCAGGCCGCCCGGCCGTGTACGAACACCGGTACATCGGCACCTAGACCCAGCCCCAGATCGGCCAGCCGCTCCACCGGTAATTCCAGGCCCCAGAGCCGGTTCAGTGCCACCAGGGTGGTCGCACAGTCGGAGCTGCCGCCACCCAGGCCGCCACCCAGCGGCAAACGCTTATTGATATGGATCTCCGCCCCCAGGCGGCAGCCGGTTTCGGACTGCAGCAGGCGGGCAGCGCGCACCGTCAGATCCGTTTCGGGATCGACACCGGCCAGCGGGTTGAGATGCCTGATGCCGGCATCAGTGCGGACCGTAAACGACAGCTCGTCGCAGAGGTCGATAAACTGGAACACCGTCTGCAATTCATGCATGCCATCGGCGCGACGGCCGGTAATATGCAGAAAACGGTTCAGCTTCGCCGGGGCGGGCCACGGCCGCTCAGGCACTGGCCGGCTCCCAGGCCTGCACCACCAGCTTCAGTTCAAGATGCTCGTTCACCATTTCCATCCTTCGCGGCAGCTCCCGGCCCAGGGCATCGACATAGTCCGTGATTTCAATCTGCCAGCCCATCTGCTCCAGTGTCCGTATCCGTCCCCGGGTCATCAGGCGTGGCCGCACTGATGGCACCGTCCGGCGACGGTAGGCGCGCGGACCCAGAATTTCATTCCCCTGACCGGTACCGACCAGCCGAGCTGCTGCTGCATCAGGCTCTCGGCATCGGCGGCCGTATAGCGCTGATTGTCGCTGGTGGTCAGCGTCACCTCACCGCCTTCGGTCCCCTGCAGTTCGACCGACCCCTGGCCCAGCGGCGCCATGACCCGCAGACTGTATTGTCCGGCCCGCTGGCGCCAGTGCAGTGTCGCACTCCAGCTGTCCTGTTGGGTACTGAGCGCGATCCGGCCCTTGAGAAACCAGTCATCAAGCGTGGCCACGCTGCTGGCATGGCGGCGCCAGTCGGCGCCGGTCGGCGCCGCCTGATCCTCCGGCGCCGGCCGCAGGCCGGCACAGGCACCCAGCCACAGTGCGGCCAGCAGCGCAAAACCGGGCTTCGAGAAACGAATCACGGATTGAAACGCTGGATGACATCCAGCAGGCGTTCGTCGTCCGGCGTCGCCTGCAGCGCCGTTTCCCAGACTTCACGGGCCTCCTCGCGCTTGCCCTTGACCCACAGGACTTCACCGAGGTGGGCCGCCACTTCCGGATCTTTACGCTGTTTCAGCGCCCGTCGCAGGTAGGTAACGGCTTCGTCGAGCCGGCCCATGCGATACAGCACCCAGCCCATGCTGTCGAGAATGTAGAAATCATCGGGGCTGACCTCCAGCGCGCGCTCGATCAACTCATAGGCTTCCTGCAGCCGGTCGGTACGATCGGCGAGTGTATATCCGAGGGCATTGAGTGCCTGGGCATGCTCCGGATCCTGGCGCAGGATGGCGCGCAGATCCCGTTCCATCAGTCCCAGCCGATCCATTTTTTCGGCCAGCATGGCCCGACTGTAGAGCAGATCCGTATCATCCTCACTCTGCTCCAGCGCCGCATCGTAGATCTCCATGGCTTCCTGATAGCGTTTCTCGTGTATCAGGATTTCCGCCTCGGCCTGGGCCAGCTGTTTCCGGTCGCCGTCACTGGCCGGCTGAATACCGTCGAGATGCTCCAGTGCCTGCTCGATCTTGTCCTGCCGGGTCAGGATCACACTCATGCGGATCTGTGCATCGATGAAATTCTGACTCTGCTCGACGGCCATGTAATAAGCGGCAGCGTCATCGACACGGCCCTGTTCCTCGGCGATCCGGCCGAGGTAATAACGGGATTCGTGTACGCGCTCGCCGAGCTCAATCAGCCGCTGGAAATAGCCATCAGCCTCTTCCAGCTGATTGGCCTGCAGTGACAGCAGGCCCAGGGCGTAGAGCACATCCGGATTATCGGGGGCTTCCGCGGACAACTGCTCGAACTGCGCCCGCGCCTCATCGAACCGCCGCGCATCGGTCAACAGCCGCGCATAAATCAGGCGCAGGTTGAAATTGTTGCTGTATTCATCGAGGTTCCGGGCCAGCCAGTCCAGTGCGACCTGCTGCTCACCGTTTTTCTGCAGCACCGAGACGTAATTCATGACTGCGTTGAGATTGTCAGGCTGTTGATCCAGCACCTGCTTGAGCAACCGTTGCGCCAGGTCCAGGTCATCCATGCGTACCGCAACATGGGCATAGGCGAACAGGGCGTCGGGATTGTCACGGTAACTGGCAACCAGTCGCTCCATCACGGTCAAAATGGTGTCCTTGTCCTTTTCACGGCTGAGCATGTTGGCAATCAGCCAGAGCTTCTGGCCCAGCACGCCCTCACCGCTGTTGAGTATGCGCTCCAGATGACCGACGGCGGTATCTACATCACCGGCACGAACGGCGACTGCCGCCAGCACCTGGCGGGCGTCGGTATTGCCGGGGTCCACTTCCAGCCACAGCCTGGCGATATCGGCGGCCGCCGCGTCATCACGGGCGTAGACAGCGATACGGATAGCCCGCTCGATGATCTGTGGATCACGCGTCTTGCGGGCAACAGTGCGATAATGCTCGACGGCGACATCGAGCTTGTCGCGCTGCCCGGCAATCTCGGCCACCAGCAGGCTGTACAGCGTTTCCTGATCGATACCCTTGGCGACGGCACTGCTGCTGCCGGGCTCGGCGATCCGCATGCCGTCAAGATAGCCCGGTGTGTCCTCGCTGGTGGGCTGGGTGTGGGTGGCACAGCCGGCAAGCATCATTGGCGTAACCAGCAGCAGCCAGGACAGACTGCGGCCGGGGTGAAAATACTGTATTCCATTCATAAAACAATACATTAGCAGGGACATCCTGCGGCCGGGGATGTAATTCAGGGGCTTAACGGTAAGTCACTGTTGTGATTGGTGCAATAATCACCATATTCATTAATAAATGACCGCCCGCGATGGGCTGTGTTCCGGGTGGCAGCTTGTATTCCGTGGTGCCATCGCGGAAAATTTTACCTGTCTGAACAGGATCCTGAGCAATGTCTCTCCTTGCAGTTGGCCTGAATTACACGACCGCCCCGGTGGCGCTGCGCGAGCGCGTCAGTATCGGCGCCGAGGCAGTGCCTGATGCGCTGGCCGGGCTGCGTGCCGCCTGTGGCGTCGAGGAGGCGGCCATTCTGTCGACCTGCAACCGCACCGAGGTCTATTGCACGCTGGGCGACGGCGAACCGGGCAGTGTCGTCGACTGGCTGCAGGCCTACCACGATCTGCCCGACAGACAGATCCGGCGGCATCTCTATACCCATCCGAACGCCAAGGCGGTACAGCATGTCATGCGTGTCGCCAGTGGCCTGGATTCCATGGTCATTGGCGAACCCCAGGTGCTGGGTCAGATGAAGACGGCGTATGATACCGCGCTGAAGGCAGGCAGTATCGGATCGCCGAACCGCCTGTTCCAGCACAGCTTCTCGGTCGCCAAGGAGGTACGGTCGCGCACCGCTGTCGGCAATCATCCGGTGTCAGTGGCATTCGCCGCAGTACGCCTGGCACAGCATATCTTCGGCGACCTGCGTGACTATACTGCCCTGTTGCTCGGTGCCGGTGAAACCATCGAACTGACCGCGCGCCACCTGCACAACAATGACCTCGGTCGCATGATCATCGCCAACCGCAATCTCGGGCGGGCCCAGGATCTGGCTGCCGAATTCAGTGCCTACGCCATCAGCCTCACGGATCTGCACCAGCATCTCGCCGAGGCCGATATCATTATCAGCTCGACCTCCAGCCCTGTACCGATCATCGATCGGCAACAGATGCAGGCGGTTATACAGTTGCGGAAACACCGGCCGGTATTTATTGTCGATATGGCTGTTCCACGCGACATCGATCCGGCCGTCGGCACACTGCCGGACGTTTATCTGTACAGCGTTGATGACCTGCGCGAAGTCATCGAGGAGAACCTGCGCAACCGTCAGGAGGCAGCACTGGAGGCCGAGGAGATCATCAACGAGCGCGTTATCAGCTTCATGGACTGGATGCTGTCGCGTGACGCCGTCAGTACCATTCGCGCGCTGCGCGGCCAGGCACACAGTATCCAGCAGGAAGTCATCGACAATGCTCGCCGCAGGCTGCAGCAGGGGGGTGACCCGGAGCTGCTGCTCCATGAAGTCACCCGTACGCTGACCAACAAGCTGTTGCACATGCCGACCACCCAGTTGCGTGATGCCAGTGCCCGCGGCCGCGATGATCTGCTCGCCGCCGTACAGGAACTGTACGATCTCAAGAACCACAAGCGGCGTTAGCGACGCCGCCCCCTGCCGCACCGGCGAATCTCGCAATCGTTTTTTTACGATTCACCATTCACATTTCACGATTCACGCAAAGTATGCTCAACGACAGCCTTCGCAACAAGCTCGAACACTTAAGCGATCGCCTGCAGGAGATCGAGGGCCTGCTCGCCGATCCGTCGGTCATCGGCAACCAGAACCGGTTTCGTGAGCTATCGCGCGAATACGCCGAGATCAAGCCGATCGTCGAGAACTATATCCAGTATCACGACACACTTGCCAGCATCGAATCGGCGCGTGAAATGGCGGCGGACAGCGATCGCGGCATCCGCGAGATGGCCGAGGAGGAGTTGACACAGACCCGGGAGCGGGCGGCGGAACTCGAACAGGAATTGCAGATCCTGCTGCTGCCCCGCGTACCCCGCCGACAGCGGCAACGTGTTCCTGGAAATACGCGCCGGTACCGGCGGTGACGAGGCGGCGCTGTTTGCCGCCGATTCATGCGCATGTATCCCGCATTATGCGGAAAAGCGCGGCTGGCAGACCGAGATCGATCAGCGCCGCGGAAAATGAACTCGGCGGTTACCGCGAAGTGATCATCCGCATTATCGGCGACGGCGCCTATTCACGGCTGAAATTCGAATCCGGCGTGCACCGGGTTCAGCGGGTGCCGGAAACCGAATCCCAGGGGCGCATACATACTTCCGCCTGTACCGTGGCGGTATTGCCCGAAGTGGAATCGATCGACGAGGACGACATCCAGATCAACCCCGGCGATCTGCGCGTCGATACATTCCGCGCCTCCGGCGCCGGCGGCCAGCATGTCAACAAGACCGACTCGGCCATCCGCATCACGCACATTCCGACCGGCATCGTGGTTGAATGCCAGAGCGAACGTTCGCAGCACAAGAATCGTGCCCAGGCGATGAGCTACCTGCATGCCAAATTGTTCAACGCCGAGCGCGACAAACAGATCAGCGAACAATCCGAGGCCCGGCGGCGGCTGGTCGGCAGCGGCGACCGCTCGGAACGCATCCGCACCTACAATTTTCCACAGGGCCGGGTCAGCGATCACCGCATCAACCTTACAGTCTATAAACTGGAGGAATTCATGGAAGGGAACCTGGATGTGGTAATCGATCCCTTGATCAGCGAATACCGGGCCGACCTGCTGGCGGCACTGGGCCAGCAGCACTGAATATGGCAATACTTTCACAGCCGCTGCATGCCGAGCACGGTATCTCCGTTGCCGCGCTGCTGGCACGCGCGCGCCAGAGGCTGGCGGCAACGGAGACACCGCGCCTGGACAGTGAACTGCTGCTGGCGCATGTCCTGCAGACCCCGCGCACACATTTATATGCGCATCCCGGCCGGATACTGACGGCACAACAACTGGCGGCATACGATCAATTACTGCGGCGGCGGGCGAAACTGGAACCGGTGGCCTACCTGACCGGGTATCAGGGAGTTCCGGTCACTGCCGCTGGGCGTTACCGCTGCCACCCTGGTGCCGCGGCCGGAAACCGAATTGCTGGTCGAACTGGCACTGGAACATTCACGGGATGACGCGGCGTTCAGCCTGGCGGATCTCGGCACCGGCAGCGGCGCGATCGCCATTGCGCTTGCCTGTGAACTCAAGGCAACGCGGATCGCCGCCACCGATAACAGTGATGCGGCTTTGCAGGTGGCCAGGGAGAACGCCGGCAGGCTGTGTCCCGGACGCATCGATTTCCGTCTCGGCGACTGGTTTCGGCCACTCGCGGGAGAACACTTCGACATGATCGTCAGCAACCCGCCCTATGTCACAGCCGACGACCCGGTACTGCGGACAACGGAACTGCAGCATGAGCCCCGCAACGCACTGGCGGCCGGGCCGGACGGGCTGGATCACCTGCGCGTCCTCATCGACGGTGCCCGTCATTGCCTCAACCCCCGCGGCAGGCTGCTGCTGGAACATGGCGCCGGACAAGACCGAGCACTGCGCACACTACTGGGCCGTGGCGGTTACCGGGCAATCGAAACGCACACCGACATGGCCGGTCTGGCGCGTATTACAATGGCGCAATGGCCGGGATGACGGATCGTTTTCACTACCGGCGAACACCGACACACTACATGAACCGGAAGCCGGGGCACCCCCCATTGCCATGACCGCTGACATGACCAACGATCAGTTACTGCGTTACAGCCGGCAGATGATGTTGCCGGAGATCGACGCCACCGGCCAGCAACGCCTGGCGCAGGCACACGTACTCGTTATCGGCATGGGTGGCCTGGGATCGGCGGCCAGCATCTACCTGGCCGCCGCCGGTGTCGGTCACCTGACCATCGTCGATTTCGATCAGGTCGATCTTTCCAACCTGCAGCGCCAGATACTTTATGTCACCGCCGATATCGGCAGGTCCAAGGTCACGGCGGCGCGGGAGCATCTGGCGGCCATGAACCCCGATGTCACCATCGAGGCCATCGACACCCGGCTTGAACCGGCCGCGCTGCAGAAACAGGTCGAACAGGCAACAATCGTTGTCGACTGTTGCGACAATTTCCAGACCCGTTTCGCCATCAATGCCGCCTGCCGGCAGACGGGCAAACCACTGGTCTCGGCGGCGGCGATACGTTTCGAGGCCCAGATCAGCGTTTTCATTCCGGGCGATGCGGACAGCCCCTGTTACCGCTGCCTGTATACCGATGAATCGGCGGTTCCGGAAACCTGTACTGCCAACGGCGTCATCGCGCCCCTGCTCGGCGTAATCGGCAGCATGCAGGCGCTGGAGGCCATGAAGCTGATTATGCATATCGGCCAGTCCCTGCAGGGCCGCCTGCTGCTGTTCGATGCCATGCGCATGGAATGGCACACCGCGAAGCTGCCGAAAGACCCGGACTGCCCCGTCTGCGGACAACGGTAATTACGACAATGGCATTCGCGGCACCGGCAGTGGTCATATCCGAGCCCCTGCGGCATTCACTCGTGATCATGGCGCAGGCAAGCCCGGCTATTGAAACCTGTGCGCTGCTCGGCGGCAGGGACAATGTCATCACCAGCATCTACCCGGTTCACAATGTTGCCGCCGATCCGGCAGCCGCGTTTCTGCTGGATGCCAAAGGCCAGATCGCGGCGATGAAACTGATACGCGAGGCCGGCGAATCGCTGCGCGGCATTTTTCATTCTCATCCGGCCACGGCCGCCGAGCCCTCTGAAACCGATAAGGCACAGGCGGCCTACCCGGATGTGTATTACCTCATCGCCTCGCTCACGGGCCCTGCCGTCGATCTGCAGGCCTGGTATTACGACGGCAGGGGTTTTACGCGGGTGGGTATCGATAGCGGTTAAGAGAAAATTTCACCCCCCTCCCTTGACCCTTTAAATGATAATGATTATCATTTACTAAAATTCACCAGGAGAGACCCGTGAAACCCGCCGACCTGCCGCTAGCCGATCCGGATCCCGCCGGTGTCCCACTGGGCGCCCTGCAGGCATCGCTGTTCCGGCTGATGACCCTGTACAGCGTCATGCCCTGCACGGGCAAGGCCCGCACGATCGTGCGCATGCTGTCCGCGCTGATCCAGCATCCGGACCTGAGAGGCTGGCCGCCACAGCAGGAAATCTACCTGCAAATGCTCGATACCTGGAACCAGCTTGCACACGGGCCGGCGGCGGTGCGTTGTGTCGACCAGGGTCCGCCGCCGGTCGTGCACTGAGGGTTATCCAGTGGATGACCGGTTCAGACAATCCGCCAGTCTGCTGCTGGCCTGTCTTGTGATGATAATCGGCAGCGGCCTGTTATTGTTTATCTGAAGCCCGGAGCCGATACCGGTAAGACGGCAATTCACACTGGCGTACACCGACGCGATCCAGCCTGGCCGGTATTGAATCAGTCCGCGAATGAACGTAAATACACACGAATAGTTGAAGCGTTGATTCGACCGAAGAGTCCGACATCGTCATTCCCGCGAACTCGGGAATCCAGTCAAATCATTAATTACGCTTTACATCAGGTTTCGACCGGCAGGGCGAAACCTGATGTAAGATATGGTCCAGGGTGATCAATTATCAACTGGATACCGGCTCTTTGGCCGGCATGACGTAACTGTTTCGCGCAGCAAGCTGCGCTCCTGCTGCTCTTCGAAACACGAGCTTCCGCGGAAATAATGGCTCACTGTCATTCCGAACGAACGTGAGGAATCTATTTTGCGTATATTTGCGTTCATTCGCGGACTGTTCTTCATTCAACCTCAGCCGAACAGCACCAACACCCAGATCAATACCGCAGCCAGCAGGGACAGGAGCACCGCCGCGGAGCCGGCATCCTTGGCGATACCGGAAAGGGTGTGATACTCGTCACCGACACGGTCCACCGCTGCTTCCAGACCCGAGTTCAGCAACTCGACAATCATGACCAGCAGCCAGGCGGCCGATCAGCATGGCCCGCTCCATGCCGTTAGCGCCCAGGTAAAGCGCCAGCGGGATCAGGACAACGGCGAGATAATACTCTGGCGGAATGCCGGTTCATTGCAAAAGGTGGCCTTCAGACCCGGCAGCGAGTGACGCAGGCGGCGAAAAGCCTTGCCAGACCGGATTTATCGCCAAAGAAACGGCTTGCCCTCAAACCCAAGTGAGCCCGGATTCAGGCCCCGAGTGCCGCCAGCGCATTGTCATAATCCGGCTCATCGGCTATTTCGCCGACCAGTTGGGTGTAGACCACCTTGTTGTTTTCATCGATGACTACCACGGCACGGGCGGCGATTCCTTCCAGCGGCCCATCGGTTATCAGTACGCCATAGTCCTTGGCGAAATTGCGTGAGCGCATCATCGACAGCGGCGTGACATTATCTATACCCTCGGCGCTCACAGAAACGCGACATGGCAAACGGCAGGTCCGCCGAGACCATCAGTAACGCGGCATTGCCCTGATCCGCTGCCGCTTCATTGAACTTGCGCGTCGAGGCGGCGCAGGTCGGCGTATCCATACTGGAAATATATTCAGCAGTTTGCGCCTGCCCTTGAAGTCATCAAGCGTGACATTATTGAGTTCGCTGTCCACCAGCACGAACTCCGGCGCCTCGCTGCCAACATCGGGCAGTTCACCGTTGGTATGAATCGTATCGCCCTGCAAAGTGACTGTCGCCATGGTCATGGTTCTCCCGTCGGTAGATTTTTTAATGCATTCACCGGCTCTATCTGAATTGATGATATTCCTCATAGGCGGTGGCATCCATCAGCTCGCCCAGCTCGGCCTCGTCATCCGGCTGCAGAATAAAAATCCAGCCAGTGCCATAGGGATTCCCGTTGATGTATTCCGGATTGTCCTGCAGATTCTCGTTCACAGCAGTTATTTCACCGCTGACCGGGCAGTAGATATCGGAAGCCGACTTGACCGATTCCACCACCGCGCATTCCTCGCCGCTGGCATAGCTGCGCTCCATCTCCGGCAGTTCGACGAAAACGATATCACCCAGCTCCTGCTGGGCGTAATCGGTAATCCCCACCTTGACAGTGCCGTCATCCTGAAGCTCGCTCCAGGTATGCGTGCTGGTGTATTTCAGTTCCTCGGGCAACTGCTGCGCCATGACACTTGTTTTCCTGATTGTTTAATGAATTGTGGTTCCTGCCGTGAAGTATATCAATCCCCTGTGGGCCGATTTCATCGGCGATCAATCAATCGCGAGGATAGTGGTCCGCTTCGACATGAATATCCCCCGCCTGCATCATCGATGGCACGCGGAAAGACTACCAGGTGCTCGATATCGGCGCGGATACCAATGGCCTGGTTGACCGGGTGGTTGTGGTGACTGGGCACCAGGCTCAGCAGCCGGGCACCGCTTTCCAGCGCCAGCGTATACAGGAACTCGGCGCCGCGGAATGCCTTCTCGACAACGACCGCGGCACTGGGGCTGTCATCATCATGAATAATGTCATCCGGGCGTACCAGCACCTCGACCGGCATGCCGGCACTGATGCCCAGCGGTTCCCGCGCCTCGAGCACCCCGAGTTCGGTTTCGACATGGTGCTCGTCCAGCACCCGGCCCGGCAGCAACACACCCTCGCCGATAAAATCGGCGACAAAACGGCTGGCCGGCCGGTGATACAGTTCAAACGGGGTATCCCACTGCACGAGCCGACCGGCCTGCATGACACCAACGCGATCGGCCATGGCGAATGCCTCGAACTGGTTATGCGTCACCATTACCGTGGTGACGCGATCGCGCCGCAGGATACGCCCGACTTCGCGGGCCAGATCCTCGCGCAGCTCCACGTCCATGCTCGAAAACGGTTCATCCAGCAGCATCAACTGCGGCCGCGGCGCCAATGCCCGGGCCAGCGCGACACGCTGCTGCTGGCCACCAGATAACTGGTGCGGATATTGCTGCAGCAGAGTAACGATATCGAGCATCTCGGCGAGTTCACTCACGCGCTGGTGCTGTTCGCTGCGCGGCCGGCCTTTCAAGCCAAAACCGATATTGGCGGCCACATCCAGATGCGGAAACAGGGCAAAATCCTGGAACACCATGCCGACCCGGCGTGCCTCGACCGGCACCAGGTGATTGCAGCGGCTCACGGCCATACCGCCCATCCGCACTTCGCCGGCCTGGGGCCTGATAAAACCGGCAACGGCTCGCAGCAGCGTGGTCTTGCCACAGCCACTGGGGCCGGTGAGACAACCGATCTCGCCCTCCCCCAGCACCAGCGATATATCGCTGATAACGGCCTGGCCGTCATAGCCGGCGCTGAGATTATTGAGTTCAAGTCTTGCCGTCATGCATGCCCCGGGCGCGAACGCGAAATGATCCGACTCAACAGAATAACCGGCACAATACCGGCGATGACGATCGCCAGTGCCGGGCAGGCCGCCTCCGCCAGGCGTTCATCGTTGGCCAGCTCAAAAGTACGCACGGCCAGCGTGTTGAAGTTGAACGGTCTGAGCAACAGCGTGGCCGGCAGTTCCTTGAGTATATCCACGAACACCAGCAGGCCGGCACTCAACAGCGTGCCGCGCAGCATCGGCATATGCACACGCCGTAGCACCGCCAGCCGTGACAGACCCATGCTGCGCGCGGCCTCATCCATGGACGGGCGCACCCGCGCGAGACCGGCCTCGATCGAATTCACGGACACGGCAAGAAAGCGTACCAGATAGGCAAACACGAGTATGAACAGAGTGCCCGACAACAGCAGGCCGCTGGAAATCCCGAATTGTTCACGCAGCCAGGCATCGACGGCATTATCGAACCAGGCAAACGGCAACAGCGCACCCACGGCGATCACCGTACCCGGTATGGCGTAACCCAGGCTGACAAAACGCACGCTCAGGCGCGTCAGCATATTGTCATAGAGCCGGCGGCCGTAGGCGAAATACAGCGCCAGTACCACGGCCAGCACGGCAGTGAACCCGGCCAGGCCGAGGCTGTGCAGCATTAGTCGCAGGAACCCGGTTTGATCCGTACCCGCCCAGCTGTCCAGCGCCCAGGACAACAATACCCCGGCCGGCAGCAGGAAACCGCAGACGACCGGCAGCAGGCAGACGCCGAGGGCCGCGACGGCGCGACCGCCGCGCAGGGGTTCGCCGACAATCGCACTGTAGCGACCGCTGGTATGATGATAGCGCGCCGCGCGCCGCGAGCGGCGTTCCAGCCACAGCAGACAGATCACGAACACCAGCAGCAGCACCGACAGCTGGGCCGCGGCGATGCCGTCGGCGAGACCGAACCAGGTACGGAAAATACCGGTCGTGAAGACCGGCACACCGAAATACTGCACGGTGCCGTAATCGGCCAGGGTCTCCATCAGTGCCAGCGACAGGCCGGCGGCGATGGCCGGCCGCGCCAGCGGCAGTGCCACCTGCAGGAACCGCCGTACCTGCCCGAAGCCCAGAGTGCGGGCGACATCCAATACGCATATCGATTGATTCGATGAACGCCGCCCGCGCCAGCAGGTAGACATAGGGATACAGCACCAGCGACAACATGACGACGGCACCGCCCAGGGAGCGCACTTCCGGGAACCAGTATTCACCGTAGGCCAGCCCCGTCCAGTCACGCAGCAGCGACTGCACCGGCCCGGCGACATCGAGCAGGCCGGTATAGGTATAGGCAATAATATAGGCGGGCATGGCCAGCGGCAGCAGCAGTGCCCATTCCAGTATGCGCGAACCCGGAAACCGGCACATGGTGACAAGCCAGGCCGGCACCAGCGCCAGCAGCAGGACGCCGACGCCAACACCGCCGGCCAGCAGCAGTGAATTGAGGATGTAATCCGCCAGTACCGTGTCGGCCAGATGCCGCCAGGTTTCCGGCCGTGGCCAGAACAGACTGGCGACCACCGCGACGAGCGGCAGCGCCAGCAGCAGTGCCAGCGCGACCTGGCCGGTGATCCAGCCGTTAATGGCCGCACGGCGACGCAAACCGGAGAGGTCTTCCTCTATGACGGGTGCGGGAATAGCCACGTGACAGTGATAATCAAAAAAAGAATCAGTCGCAAAGTGGCCAGTATAACGGATGGCGCGCCTCGCGCGCGCATCCGGTGAAACGTAATACGTGAAACGTGAAACGCGGTTCGGAACGACAGCTTCCGCTACCTACGATTCACGTTTCACCTTTCACGATTCACGTCCACTACTTCCACCCCGCCCGGTCCATGATGCGTACGGCCTCGGGATTGAATTCGCCCAGCTTACTGAGGTTCAGATCATCGGCCTTGAAGTCGCCCCACTGACGCAGAATGGCATTGGCCTTGATGCCTGCCTTGACCGGATATTCAAAATTTTTGTCGGCATACCACGACTGGGCCTCGTCCGAGAGCATGAATTCCAGCAGCCTGACTGCCTCTTCCCTGTTCCGTGCCGGTTTTGTCACGCCGGCGCCGCTGATATTGACATGGGTACCGCGGCCATCACCGTGGCCCGGCTGGTTCGGCCAGAACACCTCCACCGCCATGGCGGCATTGACTTCGGATTCCTGGCTGGAGGCAAGCATACCGGCAAGATAATAGGTATTCACCACGGCGATATCGCACTGACCGGCCGCCACCGCCTTGATCTGATCGCGATCGCCGCCCTGTGGATCGCGGGCGAAGTTTTGGACAACACCTTTTGCCCACTGCTGCGTCGCTTCCATGCCGCTATGGGCGATCAGGCTCGCGACCAGCGACTGATTGTAGACATTCGACGACGATCGTATACACAGGCGTCCCTTCCATTCCGGATCGGCCAATGCCTCATAGGTGCTGAGATTGGCGGGGTCGACCCGGTCATGGGAATAGACGATGACCCGCGAACGCAACGATAATCCGTACCAGGTATTATCGGGATCGCGGTACTGCACCGGGATATGGGTATCAAGCACCCCGGACTCCACTCCCCGTAACAATCCGCGTTCCTTGGCGAGATGCAGGCGCCCGACGTCAGTGGTGATGAGCACGTCCGCCGGCGTATTACGGCCTTCGGCCTCGAGCCGTTGCAGCAGCGCATCGGCCTTGCCGGTCACCAGGTTGACCTTGATGCCGGTTTCCTCGGTAAAACGATCCAGTAAGGGCTTGATCAGCGACTCAATGCGCGCTGAATAAACATTCACCTCGGCCGCCTGCAACGCAGGTACAACCAGGAATGCCAGCAACAGGCCGATACCGATCCGTTTTTTCATCGCTACTACCTCATACATTAAACAAATCATATCCTTTTAAGACGACACAGCCCGGACGGCGCATGCCATCCGGGCTGCGGTACCATGAATGTACTGTGACGGTATTATAGTTCCACTTCAAACCCGACAAACCAGGTCCGGTCTCTGCCGGGCCGTGGACCATGCGGCAGGCGGGTCGCGATGTACTCTTCGTCGAAGGCATTGTGCATGCCAGCGAACAGCTTGGTTTTCGGGCGCAGATTATAATGAGCCGAGAAATCGACAATCTTATAGCTGTCGATCTTGCCGAACCGTGCGTCCGGGTTGCCGTTGCCATCCACCTGCCTACTGACGTTATTGGCGCTGGCAAAGACCTCGTCAACGTAAATCATTGTCACCGATGCCCCCCAGCGGGCAAAGTCCAGCGACGAACCCACGGTCAACTGATTATCCGTAATGTAGGGGATCTCGTTGCCCTTGCGACCGAAACTGAATATGGATTCAGCGTCGGTGGAGCCGGTGTTGCTGCGAAGTTCAGCATCCGTATAGGTGTAAGCCAGGAAATACGGATTGCTGAACGACCAGCCCTGCGCCAGGCCCAGATCATACTGACCCGAGACCTCGACGCCCAGAGTCTGGGCCTCACCGAGATTCTGCGTATCTCCCGACCCCGTACCACCGATATTGTCCGTCACGATCAAATCGTCAAACCGGGTCAGGAAGCCGATCAGCTCGGCCTGCATGACACCGTCACGGCTTGAATAACGAGTACCCAACTCGTAGCCGATGCTGGTTTCCTCGGTCTGTCCTGCATCGCCGGTAGCACCGCCCGGACTCGGCGGCGAGAAGCCGAAATGGACGCCGCCGAAGGTCTGCCACTCAGGAGTCCAGTTGTAGCCTATTCCGATACCGCCGCCCAGCATGTCAACCGTGGCCTCCTTGACCTCGGGGTTCAGACGATTGGGATCATTGGCTTTATCAAAACTGGTTCGTTGCAACTCTACATTTTCGTAACGAAAGCCCGGCGTAAACCACCAATCGCCATACTCTATCCGGTCACGTACAAACAGGGCAATAGCCTCGGCCTCATCGACGCGATTACCGGCAGCGCCGGGGCCAGTCAGGGAAGAACCGGTTACAGCGCCATTGGCGGTCTGCTGGAAGCGCTGCTCGTTCTGGAAGCGGTCTTCTTCATCGCGATGATAGCGAACACCAACCTGCAACTCATGGGCAAGTTCGCCGGTATCAAACCGCACCGTGCCTTGCGTCTCGACCCCATAGGAAGCGTATTCGCGGCGGTTGTTACGAACATTCAGTGTACAATTGATATTACCTTTCAGACACGCAAGTGCATCACCGCCACCGGCCAGGGCCCGGGACAGATTGAAATCATTGCCTCCGACGCCAGCAACATCACGAATATCATGCAGTTTGAACCAATTGCGTTGGAACTTGTTGTAATAGGCAGTCGTTACCAGATCGAAGTTCTCATTGGGCGAGAAGAAGTGACGCAAATGAGTCCGATGCTGTTCGGCATCGATATTATCGAACCGGGTCGAGGAATAGCGGCGATTGGGATCGCGGCGGAAGTCAGCCGTGTTCAAACCCAGATAACCTTCATCAAGTTCCCGGTCCGTGAAGCCGTACTTGATTTCGAAACGATTATAGGTAGCTGTATTGGGTTCCCAGATCAACTTGAGCATCGGCTCAATGTTGTGAAAACCGGTATTGTCAGTGTCGGTAAAATCCGGTGCCGAATCAATGCTCTTGAAGCCCTCGGTATCGCGCAGATAGAACTCGGCGAGATAACCGACGCGGCCGATGTCAGTATCTACCGTGTTGCCATGATAGGCATGGGTCCGGTATTCGTTGTCATCGCCAAACTGGCCGCGCAGAAAGGTACGTTCGCTGCCCGGAACCGGCGTCGATTGATAATTGATGGCGCCGCCGGTGGTATGCGGGCCATATTTGATCTGGCTGGTTCCCTTTACCACTTCAATCCCGTGCATCCGGCCAGTCGTGGGTGGAGAAGTAAGCCGAAGGCGAGGCATATGGCGCGGGGGCCATCAACACCCCGTCTTCCATTAAAGTCACCTTGGCGCTGCGGCTGGTATCGACACCACGGAGGCTGATGTTCGGGAACAGGCCGTAGCCCTCTTCTTCACGCAGATACACACCCGGCACCTTGCGCAGCACGCGGTTGATATCATCATAGCTGAGCTCGCGGATTTCCTCGCCACCGATGTAATGCGCCGAGCCGGGTATATCGTAGATGGCGGCCGGGTCGCCGATGACGTTGACCTGGCCGAGCACGGCCGGTGTAGACTGCGCCTCATCTTGGGCTGCTACCGGCAGAGAAAGTCCGGCAAACAGACCGGCGAAAAGGCACGCATGCCAGAAACGGCTTGTATACATAATTATTATCTCCCTCAGTTCAGGCTGCATATCCCCATATGCAGATTTGATTTATATTGAATAATAATCATTATCTCCCTCATTACGGTTTTAAGCCATAATTAAACGGGGGATAAGAAAAGCTTGATCAGGCGGGCAGCGGTACGGCCCCGGTCATCCCCGGTACGGCCATGCGGTTCCGGCGATCCAGTGAAGTCTCGACACAGGCTTCGGCGCAGCAGCGGCAGGATCCGCATTGATTGGCGACAGGCAGAACCCGCTGCAGGGTTTCCAGGTTGTGCACCCCTTCGGCGACAGCGTCGTCGATATCACGCTCGCTAACGGCATTACAGATACAGACAATCATGATTCATCGCCCACCAGGGATTTCCCGGATCTTGATTCTCAATTGGTATTCAGAATATTAGTACTAATGAGAAACGTTTGCAACAAGAATTCAACAAAAAGCCCGGTATATCCGGGCCCTGTTTAGACTTCTTCTAATTTCTGCCCTGCCGTCCGCCCCTGCCGCGGGGCGGTGGCCAAGCCTCGTGCCAGGCAGGATGGCGTGTTGCGCTTACATCTTCGACTGCAGGTAATTCTCCAGGCCGACGCGGCCGATCAAGTCCAGCTGGGTTTCCAGCCAGTCGATGTGCTCTTCCTCGCCATCGAGGATCTCGGTAAACAGATCGCGACTGACATAGTCCTTGATCGACTCGCAGTAAGCCGCCGCCTCGCGCAGCAGCGGTACGGCCTGGTGCTCCAGCTTCAGGTCCAGCTCCAGCATCTCCTTCGGGTTTTCGCCGAGGAGCAGTTTGCCAATATCCTGCAGATTGGGCAGGCCTTCCAGAAACAGGATGCGCTCGATGAGCTTGTCGGCATGCTTCATTTCGTCAACGGATTCATTATATTCGTGCTCATTGAGTTCGCTCAGCCCCCAGTTCTTGTACATGCGCGCATGCAGAAAATACTGGTTGATGGCAGTAAGCTCGTTGGTCAGTACGCGGTTCAGGTAATCGATGACTTTTTTGTCGCCCTGCATGGCAGCGCTCCGTAATTAAGGGTGTCAGGATTCTAGGCGGCCGCCACCTCATTCGCAAGCCATAAGCTTTTGATTTATCGTGATAAGCATTATTGTTTCGATCTGCGCCGATTAACGGCTTGCTATACTGGCTGGACATCAGCCACGAGGCCGTCTTGGATAATCAGATGATGTCGGGAGAAACATCATGGAATGGGGTAATTTCGTTGTCCTGGGGATTCTGGTCGCGCTGGTGCTTTACAGCATCATTCTTTACAACCACCTGGTCGCACTGAAACACAACGTCGACAAGGCCTGGGCAAACATCGATGTGTTGTTAAAGCAGCGACACGACGAACTGCCGAAGCTGGTCGAGACCTGCAAGCAGTACATGAAATACGAACAGAAAACCCTGGAGCGGGTCATGCAGGCCCGCGCCCAGGTATCAGCGGCACGCGAGCGCGGCGATGTGCCCGCCCTGGGACCGGCCGAGACCGAGCTGCGACTGGGTCTCGGCAACCTGTTCGCCGTGGCCGAAGATTATCCCGACCTCAAGGCCAACGACACCTTCAAGCATCTTCAGGGACGCATCACCGGTCTGGAGAACGCGATTGCCGATCGCCGCGAGTTCTACAATGAATCAGTGAATCAGAACAACATCCGGATCGAGCAATTCCCCGACGTGATCATCGCGCGCATGTTCAATTTCACGCCCAAAGACCTGCTGGTCTTCAGTGAGGAACAGGTGCGTGATGTGGACATGACGGCCTTGTTCAGTTAACGCCTGGCTGCTCCTCCACCCATGGAAATCACCACATGGGTATATAGCGCCGATGCCGATGATTTCTGGCTGCTGGCCGGAGTACTCGCCGTCATCTGCGCGGTCAGCCTGTTCCAGGGATTCATGTTCCTGATCCGTAAACGCATCATTGAAGATATACCGACTTCCAGAGTGCGTTCGGCGGCCCAGGGTTACGTTGAACTCGAGGGCCGTTGCGAACTGATGGACGGGCCGCCGATCCTGGCTCCCCTGACCGGCAGTCACTGTGCCTGGTACCAGTATGCCGTTCAGGAACGCCGCGGCAGCGGCAAGAACCGCCGCTGGGTCACGGTCGAATCGGGCCGCAGCAGTGAACTGTTCCTGCTGGTCGAGGATACCGGCCAGTGCGTTATCGATCCCGATGGCGCCCGTGTGACCGCCAGTGCCAATCAGACCTGGTATGGCGCAACTCGTGACAGCCGGCCGCTTGCCACCGGCAGACGCTGGTTCAGCTTCGGCGGCCGTTACAAATTCCGCGAGTCACGTTTGCACGCCGGTGATTCGCTGTATGCCATCGGCCTGTTCGAGACCATCGGTGGCCCCGGCAGCGGTGCCAATCACCAGACATTACTGCGCGAGATCCTGCGCGAATGGAAGACGGATACCGAAATGCTTTTGCGGCGCTTCGATGAAAACAGCGACGGCGAGATCGGGCTGGAAGAATGGGAACAGGTGCGCGCCGCCGCCTGGCAGGAAGTACTGAAACACCACGGCGAACTGCAACAGGCCGAGCCAGTACATATACTATCGACCACCCACGATGCCCGCCGACCGTTTCTGCTCTCGGCTGTGCCGCAGTTCGATCTGGTGAGTCGTTATCAGGCGTTCATGATTTGCCTGTTTACTTTGGCACTATTCACCGGCGCCGCCTGCAGCTGGCTTATTACCACCCGTCTTGCCGCGCCTGCATGAATCCCCGGGGTGTGTTGACCGGCCTGAGAATCGGTTAAAGTGGCAACCGCACGGTGAGGGAGCGATGTCACGCGGGAATCATCATGAATGAATCAATAACCATTACGGATAATCCCCTGTTGAAGACGGATGGCCTTCCCGATTTCGATCGTATCCGTCCGGAACATGTGGAAACGGCCGTGGACAGCCAGCTGGCCTACAACCGGACCCGGATCGAGGCGCTGTTGAATGAAACCGGCGACTACAACTGGGACAACATCCTGCAGCCGCTGGAAGAACTGGACGATCGCCTGAACCGGGTATGGTCGCCAGTCAGCCATCTGCATGCCGTCGCCGATAACGAAATGCTGCGCCAGGCCTATAATGCCTGCCTGCCGAAACTGTCCGACTACGCCACCGAACTCGGCCAACACCACGGTCTGTACCAGGCATACAAGAGCGTTGCCGATAGTAACGGATACGCCGGTCTGGATGCCGCCCGGAAAAAGATCATCGACAATGCGCTGCGCGATTTCCGGCTGTCCGGTATCAACCTCGAAGGCGAAGCCAGGGCACGTTACCGCGACATCCAGCAGGAACTGCCGCAGCTGCAGACGAAATTCGAGGAAAACCTGCTTGATGCCACCAATGCCTGGCACAAGCATATTACCGACAAGACAGCCTTGCGCGGCCTGCCGGATTCGGCACTGTCACTGCTGGAACAGAATGCGAGACGCGAGGAAGGGGAAGGCTGGCTGCTGGGTCTCGATTTTCCCTCGTATATGCCGGTCATCAGTTATGCCGACGATCGCGACTTGCGGCGCGAAGTCTATGAGGCCTTTGTTACCCGCGCCTCGGACCAGGGACCGTATGCCGGCCGCTGGGATAACAGCGAGGCCATGGAAAAGATCCTGGCGATGCGCCATGAACTCGCCCGGTTGCTGGGTTTTGAAACCTATGCGCATTATTCGCTGGCCCGCAAGATGGCCAAGTCCCCCTCGGAGGTGATGGATTTTCTGCATGACCTGACCCGGCGTACACACAAGGTAGCGGAGGAAGAATACCGGGCTCTGTCTGAATTCGCTGCTGAAACAGACGGTCTTGAGCAACTCGAGGCCTGGGACGTTGCGTACTACACCGAAAAAATGCGGCAGGCGAAATTCGATCTGTCACAGGAAGATCTGCGGCCCTATTTCCCCGTCGATGCAGTGGTGCAGGGCCTGTTTACGGTGGTGAATAAGCTTTATGGCATTCGTATCCAGCAACGCAGCGGCGTACCGATCTGGCACAGTGACGTCCGCTATTATGAAATCTTCGACGCCGACGGCAACCAGCGTGCCGGTTTTTACATGGATCTGTTCGCGCGGCCACAGAAACGCGGTGGTGCGTGGATGGATGAATGCCTCGCACGCCGGAAAACCGCATCGGGTATTCAGCTGCCGGTTGCCTACCTGATCTGCAATTTCACCCCGCCGGTGGGCGATCAGCCGTCACTGCTGACCCATCAGGAAGTCCTGACCCTGTTTCATGAATTCGGTCACGGCCTGCATCACATGCTGACCCGCATCGATTATCCCGGTGTTGCCGGCATCAACGGCGTCCCCTGGGACGCCGTCGAGCTGCCGAGCCAGTTCATGGAAAACTGGTGCTGGGAGCGCGAGGCACTGGACCTGTTCGCGCGCCATTACCAGACCGGCGAACCGATACCCGCGGATCTGTTTGCGAAAATGCAGGCGACGCGCAATTACCAGGCCGGCATGCACATGGTGCGCCAGCTGGAATTCGCGCTGTTCGATTTCCGCCTGCATCTCGAATACGCCGGCCATGACAGCCGGGCGATTCAGCAGCTGTTGAACGAGGTCCGCGAACAAGTGGCCGTCACGGCACCGCCGTCGTTCAACCGCTTCCAGCACGGATTTGCCCATATCTTCGCCGGCGGTTACGCCGCCGGTTACTACAGTTACAAGTGGGCCGAGGTCCTGTCGGCTGATGCCTTCTCGCTGTTCGAGGAAGGCGGACTGTTCGATGCCGCCACCGGTAATGCCTTCCTGCAGACGATCCTCGAGCAGGGCGGCTCGCGCGATCCGCTGGATCTGTTTGCCGAGTTCCGCGGGCGGGAACCGAGCATCGAACCCCTGCTGCGGCATTCCGGAATCACCGCCTGAAACCATGCCTGTGCGAACGAGAATTGCATTCATCCGCCGGCTCGTACTGTGCTGCCTGCTGTCGGTACCGCTGGCGGTACATGCCGAGAGCGTGTTTATCATCGATCAGGTCGAGGCCGGGTTGCATGAAACGCCGGAGGTATCCAGCCCGATCCTGAAGCTCCTGCCCACCGGCAGTAGGCTCGAGGTCATGGCAAGGGAAGGTGCGCGGGTACAGGTGCGTGACGACGCCGGTACCGTCGGCTGGATCGACCAGCGTTTCCTGATGCCGAGCAAGCCGACGCGGCAATTGCTGAACGAGGCCGAGGCGGAACTGAAACGCACCCGTGCGGAGCTACGCCGGCTGCGTGATCAGCAGGCCGACGAAAACGGCCAGGCCGCGCCGGCGGAACTGCAGCGGCTGCAGGCCGAACTCGCGGCTGAACGGGAGCAGGCGGCAAAACTGCGTTCCCGCATCAGCGAACTCGAGGACACCGGCGATAAAACAGCAGCACCGGCTGCTGCGCGCCGGCTGGCATCGGTACTGGAACGCCCGCGCTACCTGGCCGCCGCTATCGCGCTGTTGCTGGTGCTGGCGGTGCTGCTCGGTGCCTGGCTGATGGACTACCTGAATCGCCGCCGCCACGGCGGCTTTCGCGTCTGATACTTCCCGGCCTTCGGCACGAAAACGCTTTCTTTCACTGAGGCCTTTCCATGCTGCAAGTCGCAACCTGGAACATAAACTCGCTGCGCGTACGCCTGCCGCAGGTGCTGGCGTGGCTGGAAACCAGCCCCGTGGATATCCTCGGCCTGCAGGAAACCAAGCTGCAGGATGCCGATTTTCCGCAGGCCGAACTGGAGGCGGCCGGCTATCAGGTGCTGTTTTCCGGCCAGCGTACCTACAATGGCGTCGCTGTTGTCTTTCGCAATCGCGCCATGACAACGCTGGCGACCTCACTGCCGGGGCTCGAGGATCCGCAGCGCCGCGTCCTCTGCGCCGCTGATAAGGAACTGTGTTTTCTCAATCTCTATATACCCAACGGCGCCGAGGTCGGCTCCGATAAATACGACTACAAGCTCAAATGGCTGGCACACCTGCAGGGATACGTCACCAGCCTGCTCGCCGATTATGCGAATGTCATCGTCACCGGCGACTTCAACATCGCCCCCGAGGACCGCGATGTCCATGATCCCGAGGCCTGGCGTGACAAGGTGCTGTTCAGCGAGCCTGAAAAGGCCGAATTCCGCAAACTGATTGATCACGGCCTGGTGGACTGTTACCGGCTGTTCGATCAGCCGGATGGCGAATACACCTGGTGGGATTACCGCGCCGCCGGCTTCCGTCGCAACCGCGGCCTGCGCATCGACCATATCCTCGCCAGCCGGCCGCTGGCCGAACGCTGCCGCAGCTGCCATATCGACAAGGCCCCGCGGGCCAGCGAACGGCCCTCGGACCACACCCCAGTAGTCGCCGAATTCAATATCTAGGGAAGCTCTGAATAATTTGTCATTTCGAGCGCAGCGAGAAATCCTTGTGCAAATAGCTTTTTGTAAATCAATAAGTTAAAAGATTTCTCCCGTTGGTCGAAATGACATGCGGGGATTATTCAGAGCTTCTCTAGGCTATGACGGCCATAAAGCACAGTGGGAACCGGTTTGAATCGGCGATTGGACTATCGCGGACACAGTCCGCTCCCACAGGATTGTTGTCCTGCCATCTGAACCCTCCTTTTCTCCTAGGCCAGACGTTGCTTCAAACGCGGCTTTCGACTAAACTTCGCCGCCTTCACGGACAAGTGCCGTGGACGAACTGAATTTCCCCGACCGGCGCCAAGGGGCGTGAGCATGATGAAGACGGACATCCATCCCGAGTACATAGAAATCACCGTGACCTGCAGCTGCGGCGAGACCTTCAAGACGCGCTCGACGCATACGGAAGACCTGCACGTGGATGTCTGCTCGAAATGCCATCCGTTTTATACCGGCAAGCAGAAGATCCTCGACACCGCCGGTCGTGTCGACAAATTCCGTCGCAAGTACGGCCGCTAGACCGCGTAGCACCCGCCGCGCGGTGCGCCCGGGCCGGCGGATCCCGGTACTGTTCCTTCTTTTTATCGGTTTTATTGCTGTTCGCCGGCACGGCGCCAGCTGTCGCCGGGTGCCTGCCAGAGGACAGCGAACCGGTCGCCATCCGCTACGTCCACGACGGCGATACCGTCTTTCTCGACAATGACGAAAAAGTCCGCCTGATCGGCATCGATACGCCCGAGCTCGGCCGCGATGACCGGCCGCCGGACCCCGGTGCCGTCGAGGCACGCAACCGTCTGCGGGAACTGGTTGCGGTAAGCGATGAAATCACGCTTCGCCGCGGCATCGACGACCGCGACAAGTATGGGCGGCTGCTCGCGCATGTCTACGCCGAGGGCCGCAACCTGCAGGCGCAGCTGCTCGCCGAAGGACTTGCCGTACCGCTGACCATCCCGCCCAACCTGACCCATCTCGACTGCTACCGCAAGGCCACAGCGGAAGCCCGCGCGGCCCGGCACGGCCTGTGGGCGCTGGACCGCTACCAGCCGCGGCCGGCCGATACCCTCAGCAGTCATGAGCGCGGCTATTACATCGTCACCGGCGAAGTGCAGCGCATCGGTCGCAGCCGTTGCTGTGTCTGGCTGAATCTGGACGATGATTTCGCCTTGCGCATCGAGCGCGAAAGCCTGCCGCTGTTCGAAGACATCGATTTCGATCGACTCGAGGGTACCCCGCTGGAGGCGCGGGGCTATCTCTATCTTCGCAACGATCAGTTGCGGATGCAGATACGGCATCCGGCGGATCTGGTGATTGGTGATTGAGGATCGTGGTTCGTCTCTCGTTCCTCGTATCTCGTGTTCCTGATTGGTCCGCAAATAAACGCGCATACAAAAACAGCGCGAAGCGCACTTTGTCCCTTCTCCCTCTGGGAGAAGGAAGGATGAGGGTTCGGACACGCGAATATCTCTTGTCGTCATCACCGCGAACGTAATCCAGTAAATGATTGGAATTCGGGGACAGTATACCGAACTCCATTTACGCCGAGCCCTGGAAAGATACGAACGCGAGATGGAGTACTGTCCCCGGAATTGACCCCGGAATTGACGGAATTGATCTAGAATATCTGCTGTAAATTCAGTACGCTGCACTTATTATTCCGGCCCCGCGGAGGGGGCTATGACGACAAGGCAAGACACTGAGTCGGGCAAGACCGGCCTGCCGGATATCCGTGACCACACTGCGACTCCCCGCATCGACTCGCCGGTCTCCGCGACCGGCATTGAAGGTTTCGATTTCATCATGCGCGGCGGCCTGCCCGCCGCCCAGCCCACCCTGCTGCGCGGCGGACCCGGCACCGGCAAGACGGTCATCAGCCTGAGTTTTCTCTGTCATGGCCTGGACACCGGCGAACCCGGCGTGATGGTCACCTTCGATGAATCGCCGCAGGCCCTGATCCGGCACGCCGATGCTTTGGGCCTGAACCTGAGCGCGCATATCGAGGCCGGCCGGGCACGCATTCTGGACATGCGCCCCGATCGCGAGGAAATGACGAGCGGGGAAACACTGGAATTAAGCGCCATCCTGGCCCGCATCGATCATGCCATTGAACAGACCGGCGCCCGAAGACTGGTGATCGACGCCATCGACGGCCTGGAAGGCGCCTTCATCGGCGCCGAGAAAAGCCTGCAGTTCGAATTGCGCCGCGTCTTCGACTGGATCCGCGAGCGGCAAACCACCACGGTGATCAACATAGGTGAACACGGTGACTTCAACCGGCGCTACGGCATCGAGGACTACATCGCCGACTGCGTCATCGCCCTCAAGCAGGAGATCACCGAACGCGTCATGATCCGCCTGCTGCGGGTGGTCAAGCGCCGCGGCGGCGGCCACGGCACCAATGAGTTCCCCTATCTCATCGACCAGGAAGGCATCTTCGTAATGCCGCTGACCGCCACGCGCATGCACGCCAGTTCCACCAGCGAGCGGTTATCCACCGGCATCCCCGGCCTTGACGGCATGCTCGGCGGGGAAGGCATTTACCGGGGCGTGACGGCCATGTATTCCGGCCAGTCCGGCACCGGCAAGACCACATTCGCCGCTTCCTTCGCCCGCGCCGCCTGCGAGCGCGGCGAGGATGTACTCTACCTGAGCTTCGAGGAAGGGGACGATGAACTCATGCGCAACCAGCGCAGCGTCGGCATCGACCTGAGGCCCCATCTCGACACACCCCGGGGCAGAGGGCGGCTGGTGCTGGAACCCATGCTGGCGGCGGAGACGGGCTGGGAGGAGCATTTGTTGCGGATACTGCGAGCGGTACATCAGCACCAGCCCGCCGTCGTGATTCTGGACCCGCTCAGCGCCCTGAGCCACAAGCTGGTCGGCGCCAACAGCACGGCCATGGTGCTGCGCCTGCTGTCGCTGCTCGAGGGTCGAGGGCGTGACGACGGTGGCCACGGAACTGCTTACGGACAGCAGCGGTGGTGAGAGCACGCTCGGCATCTCGTCGGCCATCGACATGTGGATCAAACTGCGCCGCGAGGAACGCGACTATACGCTGCACCGGCTGCTGACAGTCGTCAAATCCCGTGGCATGCCCACCGCGGATTACGTCAACGAATACACCCTGAGCGACCAGGGAGTGGTCACCCGTGGCCGGCCCGGCACGCAGGGAGCGGAACCATCATGACCACCATTGTTCTGCGTCTCTACATCGCCGGGCTCGACCGCCACGGCCGAACGCGCCATCGACAATTTGCGCAGGCTTGTCGCCGAGCTGGAGGAAGACGGCCGTCGCGTTGATGTCGAGGTAATCGACATCCTGGAACGGCCGCAACTGGCCGAAGACGAGCGCATCCTGGCCACGCCCGTGGTCATCAAGAAGCTGCCGGAGCCGTTACGACGCATTGTCGGCGACCTCTCGGAACTGGACAAGGTGCTCATCGGCCTCGATCTCAAGGAGCACTGATGTTTCCGGACGAGGCGGCATTCCGGTCTCTGGTCGAACAGTCCAGCGACACGATTCTGCTGCTCGATCCCGCCGGTACTGTTGCCTACGCCAACCCCGCCGCCGAGCAACTTTTCGGCCGTCCCCTGGCCAATCTGATTGGAGAGGAATTCGGCGGTATCTCCACGGCCGAGGAACAATCCGATATCTATATCCCCCATCCCCAGCGTGGAAACGTGGCGACCAATGCCCGCAGCACGACCATACGGCTGGATGATATTCCCTATACCGCCGTCTATCTGCGCGATATCAGCGAGCGCGTCCAGGCTGAAGAACGGCTGCGGCAATCTTCCGTCGCCCTGGACGCCATCGATCAGGGCCTGATGATCACCCGGCCGGATACCACCATCGTCGCCGTCAACCCGGCCTTCACCACGATTACCGGCTACACGGAGGAGGAGGCCCTGGGGCATACCCCGGAACTGCAGCGGACGGGACGGCAGGAAGATGAAGAGAGCTTTACGGAAATGAGGCGCATCCTGGAGCGCGAGGGGCACTGGACGGGCGCGCTGTGGCGACGCCGCAAGAACGGCGAGATATACCAGGAGTGGCTGAGCATCAGCCCCGTCCACCGCGATAACGGCGATTTGATGTATTACGTCGCTATCTTCTCGGACATGACCGCCATCAACCAGTTGCGGCAGCTTGCTCATCACGACTATCTCACCGGTCTCTTCAATCGTGCCGCCCTGCAACAGCATCTGGATGAGGAAATGCGCCGCACAGCGCGCTACGGCGACGTGTTTTCCCTCATCATGTTCGATCTCGATCACTTCAAGGCGGTCAACGACCGCCACGGACATGACACGGGGGACCGGGTTCTGCAGCAGGTGGCCGAACTGACCCTGGACGAGGTGCGCGACATCGACATCACGGCGCGCTGGGGCGGCGAGGAGTTCATGATCCTGCTGCCGGCGACGGACGGTGACCAGGCGCAGGTCCTGGCCGAACGTATTCGAAAGCGAATAGCTCGTACCGCGTTTCCGGAGGCGGGATACATCACCATCAGCCTGGGTATCGCCGAAGTACCGTGCTGGCGAAAGCCGGCAGGATACGCTCATACGCCTGGACCAGGCCCTCTACAAGGCCAAGGAAACCCGCAACCGCTCTGAAATGGCCCAGAAACCCGGGCCCCGGGAAGCTTCCAGATGAAACCGGGCGCCGCAACCTTCCGGCATCTGGTGGAAGAGGCCAGCGATACCGTGCTCGTGCTCGACGCCGACGGCATCATCGTCTATACCAACCCGGCGGGCGAAGCGCTGTTCGGCCGGCCGGCGGCCGAATTGCTGGGACAGTCCTTTGGACACGTCATCACGGCCGACAGTCCCACCGAGATCCAGATCACCCATCCGCGGCGGGGCACGGTCACCGCCGATGTCCGCAGTTCCCGAACCACTTTGTCGGAAGCAATCCTACGATGTCATCTATCTGCGCGACGTCACCGAGCGCAAGCTTAATGAACTGGCTCTGCTGGAAACGTCGCAAAAATTGCGAGAACGGATCAAGGAACAGGCCTGCGTCCGTAATGTTGCCGAAATACTGCTTAATGCCGAAGATCCGCTGGAGGAAATGCTGCAGACCGTGGCCGATGTTCTTCCTCCCGGCTGGCAGTATCCGGAAATCGCGGCGGCAAGAATCACCCTTGATGGCCGCGCGTATACCAGCAAGGGCTTTCGCCAATCCGCCTGGCAACAGCGGGAAGATATCATCGTCAGTGACCGTAACGCGGGCACGGTCGAAATCTTCTATCTCGATGAACGTCCCGAAGAGGATGAAGGCCCGTTTCTCAAGGAAGAACGGGAGCTCCTGAAGCAGGTCGCCCTTAAGGTCGGCGAGGCCATTGAACGGAAACGGGCAAAAGAGGCATTGCTCAGGTTCAACCGTGCGCTGCGGTTGCAAAGCGCCGGGAATTCGGAGCTCATCCATGCAAAAGAGGAATCCGCCCTGCTCGATGCCATCTGCCGGTTATGCGTGGGCCTGGGCGGCTACAGCCTGGCCTGGGTCGGGTTCAAACAGGAAGACGAGGCAAAGAGCGTGCAGCCGGTGGCGCAGGCCGGGTTTGAAGCCGGCTATCTGGAAAGTGTCCGCATCAGCTGGTCGGAAGAAGAAGGGCGCGGCCTCGGACCCACCGGGCGGGCGATCCGTACCGGTGAGCCTCAGATCAGCCAGAACATTTCCACTGATCCGAGCATGGCACCGTGGCGCGACGAGGCGTGCCGGCGCGACTACCAGTCTTCAATCGCGCTGCCGCTCAAGGATTCGGCAGGTATTACATTCGGGGCGCTGATGATTTATGCCAACGAACCGGAAGCCTTCGATGACGAAGAACTTCGTTTATTGACGGAACTGGCCGGCGATCTTGCCTTCGGCATTGTCACCCTGCGCGCACAGGCACAACACAGACTCGCCGAGGAACGCATCGAGTATCTCGCCTATTTCGATGAACTGACCGATCTGCCCAACAGTAACCGGCTGATGGAAACACTGAAGCGAACCGTCGACGCATTGCCTGCCGGGCAACAGTGCGCCCTCCTGACCCTGAACGTAACCCGCTTCGGCGAAATCCAGGCCGGCATCGGGGTGCGGCAGGCGAACGAACTGCTGCAGCAGATCGCGAGTCGCCTCCGTGACGCCCTGCGTGAAGGCGAGATGCCGGTGCGGATCGGCGGCGACGAATTCGCGGTTTTACTGAGCGAAGGTGGCCTCGATAATGCGCGGGATTGTGTACGGCGTATCGAGCGGTTATTGGGCGAACCCTTCCGGCAGGCGGGTATTCCCATCAGCATCCAGATGCGCGCCGGCGCGGCGCTGGCGCCCGATCACGGACTGGACCCCGAGGCCCTGATGCTGCGCAGCGCTATGGCGATGCGGCACGCAAAACGGAACGGAACAGCATTTGAACTGTACAGCGGGCCGACGGAATCGGAAACCCCGCGCCATCTTGCCCTGATCACGGAACTGCGCACGGCCATCGAGGAGAACCAGTTCGTGCTGCATTACCAGCCCCGGGTGGATATCGGTACGGGCAGGATCTCCGGTGTCGAAGCCCTGGTCCGCTGGCGGCATCCCGAACAGGGCTTGATGCCCCCGGCCGAATTCATCGCCATCGCGGAACAAACCGGGCTCATCGACCCGCTGACCTACCTGGTTCTGGAGGACGCTGTGCAGCAGTGCCGCTCGTGGAGCGATCAGGGCTTCGAAATGCCGGTGGCGGTCAATATTTCCGTGAACAGTTTCCGCGATCCCGATTTCCTGGACCGGATCGACACGCTACTGGATACCTGGAAGCTCAACCCGGAGTTATTGCAGCTGGAGATCACCGAATCCACGCTGATGAATGAGCCTGCCATGGTCCAGGATCTGATCAACCGGCTCAAGGAACGGGGCATCGTGGTCGCCATCGATGACTTCGGCACCGGCTATTCGTCCCTGAGTTACGTGGCGAGCCTGCCCATCCATACGCTGAAGATCGACCGTTCCTTCGTCATCCGGATGCTGGAATCCCCGCGCACGCGCAGCGTGGTGGCGGCGACCATCTTCCTGGCGCACTCCCTCGGCATCAGAACCGTGGCCGAAGGCGTCGACGCCGGTGAACAGGTCGAAGCGCTGCATGAGATGGGTTGCACGGAAATCCAGGGCTACTATTTCTCCCGGCCGGTTGAAGCGGAGCAACTGCGCCGCTGGGCGGAAGCCTTCTCGCTGGAGAATTATGCGTTAAAGCTGCCCGCCAGGAGTGCCGCCACAACGTAAACACTGAAAAATTTGCGGCCCCTTTCCGTTCAAGGACGAACCACCCAAGAATCGGGGCTCTTACAAGAAGCGGGGAAATTCAAACTGGGCCACTACCCGGAATTGTCATTTGCGGGCCAATAATTAGAATTCGCGGATTCAATACAGGGGGCACTGTTTCCCTATCCTGGCGGTCTATATGTTACACCCCTGATTTCGGCGAGGCGTCGAACCCGTGAGATTCCTGCACACCCTGATCCTGCTGCTGCCCCTGCTGGGCGGCTGCGCCACCAACCCGGTGACCGGTGGCCAGGACATCGTGTTCATGTCGGAGCAGCAGGAGATCGCCATCGGCCGGCAGACCCATGCCGAGGTTATCAAGGCCTTTGGTGAATACGACGACCCCGAGCTGCAGCGCTACGTACAGGAAATCGGCCGCCGGCTGGCCGCCAACAGCCACCGGCCCGAACTCATCTACCGCTTCACGGTGCTCGACAGCAAGGACATCAACGCCTTTGCGCTGCCCGGCGGCTACATCTACATCACCCGCGGCCTGCTCGCCTACCTGAACGACGAAGCCAGCCTCGCCGCCGTGCTCGGTCACGAGATCGGCCACGTCACGGCACGCCATGCGGTACAACAGTACAGTGCCGCACAGCTGGCCAACATCGGTGCCACGCTGGGCGCCATTTTTATCCCCGGCATGAACACGCCCGCTGCCGGCCAACTGGTGAATATCGCCGGCACGGCCATCCTCCGCGGCTATGGCCGTGAACACGAACTCGAGGCCGATCGACTCGGTGCCGTTTACATGGCCCGCAGCAGCTATGACCCGCAGCGCATCCTTGACGTACTCGCTGTACTCAAGAACCAGCAACAATTCGCCAATGAGATCGCGCGCCGGGAGGGCCGCGAACCGAGCAGCTACCACGGCCTGTTCGCCACACATCCGGATAATGACACGCGCCTGCAGGAGATCGTGGGTACCGCCCGCTCCCTGCGGACGCTGGGCGAGCCAGTCGTCGGACGCGAGGCATTCCTGAACCTGATCGACGGCCTGGTCTACGGCGATGGTGCCCGCGAGGGCATCGTTCGCGGCAGTACGCTGTATCACGCCGAGCTGGATTTCGCCCTGAAATTCCCACACGGCTGGCGCATCGACAACCGCCCGGCGCAGGTCGTCGCCACGGCGCCGGGGGGTGATGCGCAACTGATCCTCCTGGCGGAGGATCTGGGCAAGCGCATGTCGCCGCGCGAGTACCTGCTGGATCGCCTGCGGCCGGGCAGCATCGCCGAAGAAAACGAATTCCGCATCAACGGCCTGCCGGCCTACACCCTGCGCACAGTCGTGAATACCCAGTCGGGACGCCGGCCCGCCCGCATCACGGCCGTGCTGTTTCGCGACAAGGCCTACACCCTCATCGGCGCCAGCAAGGGATCGCAGCTGGCGGCCGAGCATGATCGCGCCTTCTTGCAGAGCGCTCGCAGTTTTCATGCGCTGACATCGAACGAGCGCCTGTTGGCGCAGCCGCTGCGTCTGGCGCTGATCGAAGGCGGGGCCGACGCTACCTATGCGGCAATGGCGCGCCAATCGCCCCTGGAACACTTTGCCGAGCAGCGGCTGCGGCTGCTGAACGGCGACTATCCGGACGGCGAGATTGCGCCGGGGCGGCTGCTGAAAATCGTGCAATAGCCACGGCGGCGCCTATCAAGTTAGCCGACATAGTTAAGGTCATTTCTAACCAAGGCGGATTAACATATTGCCACCATAGGGGAAGCGTTTTTTATTCACAGATTCTGTGGATAACTCTGTGGATCTTCTGCGGGCATCGCGCTTCAGGCACCGGAATCACTGGCTTTATGACAGATGTATTAAATTTTAACCAGTCCGTTTTTAGCCATAAATATCAACAGTTTACTTCAATCCCGGGCGCATTTGACACGGTGTTGTCAAGAATTCGTTAATGTTGCATTGCACATATACGGTCATTACGGCCATTGTGCATAAAAAATTCGGGGTAAAGTCCTGGCCCAGACCTTGAAACTTTTGCCTACCGCCCATATCCAATGTAGTCCCTAGCAAGAAATTTCCGCCCTGCCCCCAGGGTGGGAACCCAACCCGGTCTCCCCAGCCGGGTAACCTTCTGGCCCCGGTGTGCCCTCCCTCCCCAACGAACGTACCGGGGCCTTTTTTTTAAAATTCCCGGCAGTCACTGTATCCCTACGGCCGTGTCCTCTGTCAGCCATGTATCCAGGTGCCGGCGCAGCGACTCATGACCGGTGGTATCGAGACACGACAGCAACTCGACCGTCACGCCGGCCGGTAACTGTTGGTGAACATCATCAAGCGTCTGGCGGGCCTTGCCGCGCGACAGCTTGTCGGCCTTGTTGAGCAGCACATGTACCGGCAGGTCATGTGCCAGGCAGAATTCCAGCATCTGGCCGTCAAGCGGCTGCAGCGGATGCCGGCAATCCATAACGACCAGCACGCCGCGGAGTGAATCGCGGCCGGCGAAATAATTTTCGATCATGGCCGGCCACTGGCGTGCCTGTGCCGCCGGCGCCTTGGCATAGCCGTAGCCTGGCAGATCCACCAGCCGGCGACCGGGCAGAAGTTCAAAAAACAGCAATTCCCGCGTGCGCCCGGGCGTGCGCGATACCCGCGCCAGCGCCCGGCGGCCACAGATGGCATTGACGACACTGGACTTGCCGGCATTCGAGCGGCCACCGATGGCGACCTCGATACCGATATCCTCCGGGCACTGGTCGAGCCGGGTGGCGGCGAGCATGAAGCGGCTTTGCTGATAGAGCTGACTGGACATGTTTTTCGAACTGGTTCTGAATGGCCGTGATCAAATCCGTCGAGTCTAGCGGCATAATCATCAAGTTGCACGGCGACAACTCGCATCCGTGCCGCTTGCCGCTTACAATACCCGCCCGGTTGCAGCCGCCGCCACAACTGCCGTTATTCCAACAATGACAGGAAACCGAAGATGCTGAGATTCATTGCCGTGCCGCTGATGATCATCTGCCCGCTTGTCGCCGTGCAGGCCCAGTCCGCCGGGATCACAGGTGATCCGGAACGGGGCGAGGAGAAAGCGCAGGCCTGCGCCGCCTGTCACGGTGCCGACGGCAACAGCAATAATCCCGTCTGGCCGAAACTCGCCGGGCAGCACCCGGATTACATTGTTTCGCAGCTACAGGCATTCAAATCCGGTGACCGCAAGAACGAACAGATGGCGCCGATGGTGCAGGGCCTCAGTGAGCAGGACATGCAGGATCTGGCGGCCTGGTACGCTTCGCAATCAATGAGCCCGGGCGGTGCAAAGGAAAGTGCCGACCTGCAAACCGCAGAGACACTGTATCGTGCCGGCAAGCAGGATGACGGTATGCCCGCCTGCATCGCCTGCCACGGTCCGCGCGGCAACGGCATACCCTATATCGGCTATCCGAAAATCAGCGGCCAGCATACTGAATATACAGCCGCGACCCTGAAAGCCTATCGCAGCGGCGACCGCCAGGGCAGTCAGGCCCGGATCATGCAAGATATTGCTGAAAAACTGACGGCTGCGGAGATCGAGGCCCTGGCGAATTACATCAGCGGTCTGCATTGATCAGTGTATCGTTGTCTAAAAGCTGCGGCATGCATTGCGCCAGCCGTCGCCAGCTTGCGTGCCTAGTTTTGTCCCCGGCCCGCCGATGACAGACCTGATTTCTTCGCGAGCACTGCGCTTCCTCGGCTCCATGCCGCTGGCGGTAACATTGCTCGCAGCCGTGGCGATCGCCTCGGTGATCGGCACGCTTTTGCAGCAGAACCAGCCGTATCAGGACTACATCATCAAGTTCGGGCCGTTCTGGCACCAGGTTTATCTGAGCCTGGGCCTGTACGATGTTTACAGCTCACTGTGGTTTCTGATCCTGCTTGCCTTCCTGGTGGCATCGACCAGCCTGTGCCTGATCCAGAATGGTCCGGGCATCCTCCGGGGCGCACGCGATTTCCGCGAGCAACTGCACGGCAAGGTACTGGCCGGCATGCCGCACACCTGGCAGTGGTACCGGTACGGCCCGACGGAAACGTGCATGGCCCAGCTGCAGGAACTGCTGGCGGCACACGGCTACCGCCAGCGTACACAGGTGACGGCACAGCGCACGTTGATCGCGGCCAAGAAAGGCTCCATCAACCGGCTGGGTTACATCTGTACACACCTTGCAGTGGTGGTTATATGCGTCGGCGGTCTGCTCGACGGCAACATCCCGATGAAACTACGCACCCTGACCGGCAGCCTGGAGATAGAAACCCGTGACCTGCCGGCCTCGCAGGTCCCGGCCGCCAGTCGTATCGGCCCCGACAACACCTCGTTTCGCGCCAGCATCACGATCCCGGAAGGATCTAGTGCGGATTTCGCCTTTATCGGCCTCGGCCCCGGCTATGTAATGCAGCAGCTGCCGTTCCAGATCCGGCTCAAGGAGTTCCGCGTCGAGCATTACAGCAGCGGTCAACCGAAATCGTTCGAAAGCGATATCGTGCTGCGCGATCCGGATGCCGATGTCACCATCGAGGAAACCATTGCCGTGAATCATCCGTTGCGCTATCGCGGTTTCAATATTTATCAGGCAAGTTTCGAGGATGGCGGCTCAAAGCTGGATCTGAATTGCATCCGCTGACCGGCGAAGGCCCGGACGACCTCACTGTTTCGGCACGGATCAATGAAACTGTGAATGTCACCACGCCGGAACAGACCCTGCGGCTGGAACTGGATGATTTTCGCCTGCACAACATTGTCCGCGAAACCGCCGCCGTCAGGCGGGGCAATGACTTTCGCGACAACGGCCCCAGTTTCAGCTTCAAGCTGCGACGCCCGGACGGTACCGCCCGCGAATACCTGAATTACATGTATCCGGTCACAATTGACGACCGCCAATACCTGCTGAGCGGCACGCGCGCGCAGACCGCGGACGAATTTCGTTACCTTTACATACCGGCCGACGAATCCGGCACCCCGGCACGCTTTCTGGCGCTGTTGCAACTGCTGCATAACGATCAGCGCCTGCGTGAAGTCATCAATGGCCGCGCCGCGGCAACACTGGCGCAGCTGGAAGATATAACGGCGGATATCGGTGAGCGGATCACTGCCGCCATGCTGCAAATACTGAGACTGTTCCGTGACGGCGGCTACGGTGCAATCATCGACCACATCGAGCAGACCGTGCCGGCGGATCAACACGAGCTGGCGGGACAAGCCTATGTCAGGCTGCTGCATAACGGCGTACAGTCACTTTACCTGCAGGTACTCGACGATGCCGGAGTAACGGTAACGGATGGCTTGGGCGAGGCCCAGTCACGGTTTCTCGAAGATGCCGTCGAAGCACTGGCGGCAGTCCCCAATTACGGTGCGCCGTTCTATGTCGCGTTGACGGATTTCGAGCACCGCGAGGCCTCGGGGCTGATGATCGCCCGCAGTCCCGGCAAGCTGCTGGTCTATCCCGGTTTCCTGCTGCTCCTGGCCGGCATCTTCATGCTGTTTTACATCGCCGAACGGCGCATCTGGTTCGAGCTGACCACAACCGGTGACGGCCGTTTGCAGGTCCTGATGGCGGGCGAAACCGGCCGCCAGCAGCAGGAGTTCAGTGCCGAGTTCGAACAGCTTGCGGCCCGCGCCCGGCAACTGCCCGAGGCCCGGCCCTGATCCGCACATGCACAGGACGCGATCGCCGGCAAAGGTTTGCCGGCGCGCCGCTTGCTGCTATGTTATGCACTCTGCTGCATGCCGGTAGCGCGCCGCGGCTGTCTTCGCAGCCGATCAATATCCGGTGCCTGCCCGCCGTCCAACAACAACGTGGAATACGACGTAATCCAAACCGACCACCGGAATCGCTGAGCCATGTCGAGTCTGCCTGACATCCTTACACCTCCCGGCCTGTCCGCGCCGGCATTACGGCACGATACCGGCTTCTGGATCTGGGCCGCCGTCGTGCTGGCGGCGGTGGCATACACCCTGTTCAGCCTGCAGCCGCTGATGAATGGCTATGAAATCGCGATTCTCATTATCGCCGGCGGCGCGACCCTGTGGCTGGGCCGTTACTGGCCGGGCTTCCGCTGGCTGACCGCGGCCGTTGCCGCCTTGGCCCTGACCGGCCTGGCGCTTTATGGCGAGTCGCTGGCCAATGCCGATGAGCGGTTCCTGCTGGTTTATATCCTCTCCAGCCAGTCGGCCGTCATGTGGATGAGTGCCCTGTTCATCCTGGCGACACCGACCTATTTCGCGGCGCTGTTCACGCGCTCGGCGTTTACCGGCCGTGTGGCCTCGGCGCTGACCTGGTCGGCCGTCGCCATGGGCCTGGCCGGCCTGCTGGTGCGCTGGCGCGAGACTTATCTGCTGAGCCCTGATATTGGCTACATACCTATCAGCAATCTGTATGAAGTCTTTATCCTGTTCTGCCTGGTTACTGCGCTCATATACCTGTTCTATGAGCGCCGATTCAATACCCGGGCGCTGGGCGGCTTCGTCATGCTGGTGATCAGTGCCGCGGTCGGTTTCCTGCTCTGGTACAGTGCCGCGCGTGGTGCCCATGAGATCCAGCCGCTGGTACCGGCGCTGCAGAGCTATTGGATGAAGATCCATGTGCCCGCCAACTTCATCGGCTACGGCTGTTTCAGCCTCGCCGCCATGATCGCCATCGCCGCATTGCTGCGCTATCGCGCCGTGCCGGGCGGTACCATGGCCAGGCTGTTGCCGGATACCGCGCTGCTGGAAGAATTCATGTACCGGGTGATCAGCCTCGGCTTCGCCTTTTTCACGCTGGCGACGATCCTCGGTTCACTGTGGGCGGCAGAGGCCTGGGGTGGCTACTGGTCCTGGGACCCGAAGGAAACCTGGGCCCTGATTGTCTGGCTGAACTATGCGGCCTGGCTGCACATGCGCATGACCAGGGGCTGGCGCGGCCCGGCCATGGCCTGGTGGGCCATCATCGGCCTGTTCGTGACCCTGTTCGCCTTTCTCGGCGTGAACATGTTCCTGTCGGGGCTGCACTCTTACGGCGAACTGTAGTCTCACTCTGTAGAAATTCATTAACCGGGTTGTGTGTTACCAAGGACTGATCATGCAAAAATTCAGCAATTTCATGTTTACTCATACACTCCGTCGCGGACTGCTGTTGCTGGTGCTGTCCGCCGCCTGCGCAACCGCGGGCGCCGCCGATACCTACAAGCGTTTATCCAAGCCGCAGCCAACGGAAGACCCGGACAGGATCGAAGTCCTGGAAATCTTCTGGTACGGCTGCCCGCATTGCAATGACTTCGAGCCGTATCTGAACGACTGGATTGAAAACAAGCCCGATGATGTCAACTTCAGGCGCATGCCGGCGGTATTCCGCCAGGACTGGCTGGCACATGCCAGGGCCTACTACACCGCACTCGAGCTGGGTGTCGTCGACAAGATTCACAGCGATCTGTTTCATGAAATCCACAGCAGGCAAAGACGCGTCAATGATGAAGAGTCCCTGAGGAAATTCTTCATGCAGCGGGGCGTCGACGGCGATACATTCACCAAGACCTATAATTCCCACGCCGTGGAATCACGCATCAAGCAGGCCCTCAGCATGCTGCGTCGCTATGAAGTCACCGGTGTGCCTGCGGTGGTTGTCAACGGCAAGTATGTCACCAGCGGCCCGCTTGCCCGCAGTTACGAGGGCATGATTCAGACGATCAATGAATTGATCGACAAAGAACGTGACGCGATGCAGCAGACATCCACCGACTGAGCCCTGAACCCCCGGATTTTCCCGTCCTGCGTTGACCCGTTCCATGTGTCTGGCCCAGAATCAGTCGCATGAGCCAGTCACGTGACCTCGTCCCTGTCGCACCCCTGCTGGTAACGGTGATTGCCGTCTGCGGTCTGACCTCGGCCGTGTGGTCGATTTTCTGGCAACGACACGATACCGAACAGTCCGGGCGTGTCTCGCAAATGACAGAGCATCTGGAGCAGGCCGAGGCCGACAACTCGCGGCTGCTCGATCGCTATACTGCCGCCGAACAGGCACGCCGCGAAAGCGAACTCGACATTACTGTCACTGGAGAAGGAACTTGAAACGAGGCGGCAACAGCTTGCCGGCCTGGAATCGGAAAACTGGCCAGCGCGTTATGCGGCACTCGAGAAAGAAAACTACAACCTGTCCGAGCGCATCGAGGAACTCGAGTTGCGCAGCGATATGGAACGCGATAGATACATCGCCGAATATGAACAACTGCAGGAAAGGTACAACGATCTGCAGCATGAGTTCCTCGATCTCGAACGCGAACACGCGTCACTGGATCAGCAATACAGGCAGGCACGCGACTCCACCGGCGAGGAACTGGCCGAGCTCAGGCGTGAGCTTGTCGAGACAGAGCAACAGGCACGTCTGCAGCATGCCCTGGAGCGGGACTTGATCGACCGTGAAATCGGCGACAGCCGGCTCGAGAGCCGTGTTGCGGAACTGGAACACCAGCGACAGGCGCTACAGGCTGCAGTGACAGAAAGTGAACAGCGAATCCAGGCACTCAAGGACCGCAGCCAGAAACTCAGCGCCAAACTGCAGGCTGCGAGTGAACGTGAGCAGGTGAGCCCTCCGGTACGGGAGCTGACCACCCAGGCCCCGCCGCGCGCAGTCACCGCAGCGGCCGGTGGCCAGGAATCCGACCCGGAAGCCGATACAGGTTTCCGGCAGGCGCGTATCCAGTCACTGCAGGCGGCAATGCAAAACGCCAGTTCCGCTGACAGGAAGGCCATCCTGCTCACGGTAATCCCGACCATTCCCGGCGGGGTGGAAGGCCCGGAGCTTGCCGAGCTGGTGGCCGGCATGGACAGCCGTCATATCATTGAGATCCTCGAAGACGGCCGGCCGCATATCCGGCGACCGGTCGACAATGACAGCTATAAGCGTATCATGCAGCACCTTGAAGACGGGGATTCGCGCCGGCTGGCGACCCGCCTGCTGCAATAGCCGCCTGGTCTGGCTGTCACCAGTGCTCACCCCGTTCGTTCGCGACAGGAACACACGGCGATTTTATTTGCCGAACCAATCTGTGCCTTAATTCATTCACACTCAAGGATAGTCCTATGCGAAAACTTTTCAGCATCCTTGCATTCACCGCAATGCTCGCGCCGGCAGCCGCATTAGCAGGCGCGGCAGGTGGCGATGCCCAACAGAGCCCGATGGATCGTATGGCCGAACAGCTCGGTCTGACGGAACAGCAGCAGAGTGAAATCGAGGCAATCATCGAAGAACAGCAGCAGAAACAGATGGCCCTGCGCCAGGAAACCCAGGAGCAGATCGATGAGGTGCTGACGGATGATCAGCGTGCCAAGCTGGAGGAAATTCAGCAGCAGCGCCAGGAGCAGATGCGCAGGCGAATGGAAGAGATGCAGAAGCAGCGCGGCGAATCAGGTGGTGCGGAACCCCGCTGAAAAAAACCATAGCCAAGCGCCAAAAACCCGGCTTCGGCCGGGTTTCTTTTTTGCGGGCACGGTACAATCCGCAAAGATGATAATTAAGGAATAAACATGAGTACCGGATCAGCCCAGTTTTTTCTGCTTATCTCTTTTGCCGGCGGCCTTGCCATCCCCTACCAGGCTGCCATCAACGGCCTGCTAAGCAAGTATCTTCATCATCCCCTGCAGGCATCCGCCGTGAATTTTATCGGCGGTGCAGTGTTTGTCGCGCTGCTACTGCTTTACCTGCAACCGGCCCTGCCGGCGATGGATAATGTGCGCAAAATACCCTGGTATCTGTTTTGTGGTGGTATTCTCGGCGCATTTTTTGTCACCGCCGCACTCATAGCCGTGCCCCGTATAGGCGGCACCACATTCCTGGCCGCCATGTTTACCGGCCAGATGGTCGGCGCAGTCATCATGGACCATTACGGCCTGCTCAACGTGTCTGCGCATCCGGTCAGCCTGACACGTATCGCAGGTATCGGCCTGCTGGCAGCAGGCATGTATCTGGTGCATCGGGGCTAATAACAAGGCTAGCGATAGGGCCGGTTGGTATGCGGCTGCAACAGGTTCATGTGCGTTTCATAGTGACCGAGCATATTGTGAATGATTTCATCTTCACTGCAGCCTGTCAGATCATCCTCCTGCAACCGGCCGTCAATATCGACCTCCGCCTGGTAATAAACGCTCCTGAGCGCGTCTAAAGCTGAATTCAGGAAAGACGAAATTCGGCATGCGATACTGGCGTAGTCTGACTGTGTAGACAAAATCCTTGTGGCCATCGTGATAAACGATGAAGGTTATTCTGTCTTCCATCTCGTTGACCTCGGCCTTGAGCTGCTGGCCAATGAATTCCGCCGCTACACGCTCGAGAGCCGGCTTGACCTTCTGCTGGAGGAAATCGATCACTTCTTCACGGCCGTGATAGGTAAACAGGTTCAACAGCCGGTGCTGCCAGCTGCCCTGGCCGACCGCCCCGAGTCCGGCCAGGGCCGGCAGGTGGCTCGGGGCATACATGCCGCGATGGCTGATCTGCAGGCCGCGCAGCAGGCCATAGCAGATGAACAGCATGATGATCGCAAACGGCAGCGCGCTGGCGATCGCCGCCGTCTGTAATGCCGCCAGGCCGCCGGCGAGCAGTAATACAGCGGCGACAATGCCTTCCGATACTGCCCAGAAGATGCGCTGCCAGACAGACGTGTCGTCACGGCCGCCCGAGGTCAGCATATCGATGACCAGCGAGCCGGAATCGGAAGAGGTCACGAAGAATGTGATCACCAGGATCGTGGCCAGTAACGACATCACTGCAGACCAGGGCAGCTTGTTGAGCAGGACAAACAGGGCGACCGGCATATTGTCCTGCACCATGGTGACTATCGTGTCGGTACCGTCCAGCAACGCGTAATGCAGTGCCGTGTCCCCGAACACTGTCAGCCACAGAAACGTAAAACCCGCCGGTACCAGTAACACGCCTGTCACGAATTCACGGATGGTTCGCCCGCGTGAGACACGGGCGATGAACATGCCCACAAACGGCGACGCACGATATCCACCAGCCCCAGTAAAACAGTGTCCAGCTTGATATCCAGTTGTTCGGTTCGTAGGCATAAAGCTTGAACGTCATATCGACAAGATCCGACAGGTACGCGCCGAGGTTCTGGAACAGCGCATTCATCAGGAACACTGTCGGACCGGCGAACAGCACGAACAGCAGCAGTATCAGTGCCAGGACAAGATTGATTTCACTGATGCGGCGGATGCCATTATCCAGGCCAGCTACGACCGAACCTGTTGCCATCAGCGTGATCACGGCTATGAGGATAATCTGTATCGTGGTAGATATGCCGGTGTCGAACAGATAATCGATGCCGGCATTCACCTGCATGACACCCAGCCCCAGCGATGTGGCGACGCCGAACATGGTCCCGATCACGGCGAATATATCCACGGCATGTCCGATCGGCCCATGAATGCGCTCGCCGATTATCGGATAAAGGGCGGATCGGATGGTCAGGGGTAATCCGTGGCGGAAGGAAAAATACGCCAGTGCCAGACCGGTCACGATATAAATAGCCCAGGCGTGAATGCCCCAGTGAAAGAAAGTGATCTTCATCGAGTCCCGGGCCGCATCAACTGTACCGCCCTGGCCGACAGGCGGCGACAGAAAATGCATGACCGGCTCGGCTACGCTGAAGAACATCAGTCCGATACCCATGCCGGCGGAAAACAGCATGGCGAACCACGACAGGTAACTGTAATCGGGCTCGGAATCGTCCGGGCCGAGACGGATCTCACCGTAGCTGCTGATCGCCAACGTGATCACGAACACGAGAAAGACCGCCACTGATGCCATGTACAGCCAGCCGAAGGTGTCGGTAAGAAACAGCTGCAACGTGGCGAAAAGCGTTTCGGCATGCGCGGAAAACAGTGAACCGTAGAGTGAAAAAGCGATGATCAGCCCTGCTGAAATCAGGAAAACCGGCGGATTGATCGTCAATGCGTTGCGTTGTTCTTCCGTGTCTTCGCTACCTTCGTTGTCGTCGCTGTTCACACTGTCTCCGCTCGGTTGCTGAGTTGTCAGCTCACTCAGAAATACAGACCGACATTGAGATTCAGGCGGGTATTGAGCTCGTTATCGGTGCCGCCGTTGCCCAGGGCGTCGTTGAAGTCGGGACCGATCCAGGCGTTGTTTTTACCCACCGCGATATCGGCATAAATGAAAAACGGCGAGAGATCCAGAGACATGCCGGCGATGTTATGCAGGCTGTTATCAAAGGACTGTTCCGCCTTTACGAGATAGCTGGAATCGTTATAAACCGTGATGCCCTGCAGCCAGCCGTAGTTCACATCCCAGTGATAGCTCACGCCAATGGTGTGCAGATTGCCTTCGGCCGCGACATTGTAGGGAAAGTCATAGGCGCCCATGACCACGATTCTGTCATCGGTTCCCGGCGGATTGGCCAAATTGTAACGATACCACAGGCTCTGCAGCTTGACGCTCCAGGGACCGTAACTGCCGTCCCAGTGCACTGCCGCCGCCACGTGCGTGCCCCGCTTGCCGCTAATGTCGTTCGGGATCTGGCCGGCCTGCAGCGACAGCCCCAGCTCGGAGTGAGCGTGCTCGTCGTGGTCCAGGGTATAACCCAGACGGACGTTGATCTGGTGTTCCTCCTGGTTGGCGGAAACCGGGCTTTTGACAACATCGTATGAATAACGGGCGCTGCCGCGGCTCTGGCCGTGATAACTCCCCTCATCTGCCACGTAATAGGCGGCATCCCAGCGCCAGGGACCGGATTCGTGCGTGTACTTAAAGCCGAGATCGTAATCATCCTCGAGCCCGATGTAGTAGGCGAGCGAGAAGAAGTAATTGTGGGAATTGAATGGCAGGATGCCGAACGGCACCTTGTGTACGCCGGCCCTGATGCGGCTCTCCTCGTCGAGCTGATAACCCAGCCAGGCATGGTGCAGGAAATGCGTAGTACGATCGGTCTCGTCGTAATAATAAAGCCGGTACTGGGCCGATCCGCTCCAGCGGCCCTGGTCGAACCCGAGTTCTCCGCGCAGGGTATCGAATTCATAGTCGGCCCGCGGGAAACGTTGTTCGCGGGTCTCCCAGCTCTTGTCGAGGACGTTTATGCGGACCGCCCCGCCGATCTCCACCGGCCCCAGCTGAAGACCTGTTGCCATCACCGGCAACGGCCAGGCCAGCCCGCAGGTGATGGATAACAAACCGGCATACCCCGCCACGTGTCGCGCAATACCCATTGATGGCTCCCCAGCTTGTTGACTGCACCGTGCCAAATGCCACAAGAGGGGTCAAATGCCGATATCTGATCGGAAACCAGCCCGGTCCCGAATATAGGCTGCCGTGAAAGTTACCGGCTACAGGCGGGCGCGCCGCGTTTTTTCACAGCATCATTGTACAGGGGCATGATTCGCGGGATTTGATTGTCGAGATCACGAATGCGGGTATCGGGTGCCGGGTGCGTGGACAGCAGTTCAGGGGGCGCCGCGCCGCCTGCGGCCTTCATGTTCTGCCATAATTCCACGCTGGCGCGCGGATCGAAGCCCGCCCTTGCCATGAGCTCCAGGCCAAAACGATCGGCTTCGCTTTCGTGGGCCCGGGAATACGGCAACAGAATGCCGTACTGTGCACCAAGCCCGAGTACGCCCAGCAGTTGCCGGCGGGTGGCGGGATCGCCGCCGGCCATCGCACCGGCGAGGTCCATGCCGATCTGCGTGGCGAGCTGTTGCGAAACCCGCTCACCGCCGTGCTGGGCCAGCACGTGCGCGACCTCGTGCGCAATCACTGTTGCCAACTGATCCTGGTTCTCCGCGACTTTCAGCAAACCGGTGTGTACGCCGATCTTGCCGCCCGGCAGGGCAAAGGCATTGGCGTTCTCGTCCTCGAACACGACCACTTCCCACTGCTGGCGCTCGCCATCCGGCAGCTGGCGGATGATGGCGTTGGCCACACAGTTCACGTAATCACGGGTCTGGTTGTCCCTGGTCGCCGGCAGTTCCTGTTTCATCTGCTGGAAGGCGGTGATGCCCATTTGCTGCATCTGCCGATCGGTGACCAGCAGCAACTGCTGGCGGCCGGTTGGTGAAGTGGTGCAGGCCGTTAACAGCATGATCATAACAAGAAGAATACTTCGTATAGCCATGGCAACAGTCTCCTGACAGTTCACCCGGGACAAAACAGAATTGATAACAGTACCTCATAGACTTGCATGGATCTTTCCGGTTCATTACAACATGGACAGCACTTGGCGCGGCATGTCGGACCGGATTACTGATACGGTCGCTGGTTCGAATCCGGATCCAGTACCACAAATTATATAAGGGGAGCCTTTCGACTCCCCTTTATAATTCAAGGAAGCTCTGAATAATCCCCGCATGTCATTTCGACCAACGGGAGAAATCCTTGTCTCGACCGAAGGGAGAGATCTTTCAGAAGGTCCCTCGCTACGCTCGGGACGCCTGCGGCGGATTTCTCGCTGCGCTCGAAATGACAAATTATTCAGAGCTTCCTTAATTTGGCGCGCCCGGCTGGATTCGAACCAGCGACCTTCGGCTTCGGAAACCGACACTCTATCCAACTGAGCTACGGGCGCATATTGCGTTATTTTCCCATATTAAACAGATAACGCACAGATCCCCGCTACGGGCCGGCAGTTTGCCCGGACTGAATCAGCAGGTATACTTTTGCGACCAAAACAACAACATGGCCGCCGGTATGTGCAGGCCCGTCGGGAGAGGATATGAGCTTAGAAAAAGATCGGGCGTTTTTCAGAAATTTCAGCGTCGTCGTCGTCATTCTGGCTGCGATGATGGTCGTATTCCTCATTGCTGCCATCATCGTGGGCGGCGCCATTAACTATGGTGACAGCGAAACCCGGGTGGCAAAAGTCGCCGAGCGCACCGCGCCGGTCGGCGACGTCCGCATGGAGGGCGAGGCCGTCCCAGAAGAAGCGACAGCCGCAGAAGCCGGCGAACAGGTCGCCGCGGCAGACGAACCCAAATCCGGCCAGGCGGTTTACGAGAACACCTGCGCCGCCTGTCATGGCGGCGCCCTGCCCGGCGCCCCTGCCCTGGGCGATGCCGAGGCGTGGGCGCCGCGTATCGACCGGGGCATGGAAACCGTGTACAAGCATGCCATCGAAGGCTTTCAGGGCGAGGGCGGCATGATGCCGGCCCGGGGCGGCAATTCGAACCTCAGCGATGACGAGGTCAAGGCCGCCGTCGATTACATGGTCGAGAACAGCCAGTAACACGGGCTTTTGCAGAGAGTTGAGAAGGCGGCCGGCAGGCCGTTTTTTTATGTCCGGTCTACAGGCTCTGCAGCGAGGCGTAGGCCGCGACCAGCCACTTCGAGCCCACCGTTTCGAAATTGACCTGCAGCCGGGTCTGCGGCCCGCTGCCCTCCAGATTCAGTATCGTGCCCTCGCCGAACTTCGCATGGCGGACCCGCTGACCGAGCACATAGCCGCTTTCCTCGCGGATCTTCGCCGTTGCCCGGCCTTGGGCGCCGGCGCCTTTAACTGCCGCCGGCGCGGGCGTGGAATAGCCGCCCAGCCGCACCGGCTCGATTAATTCCTCCGGCAGTTCACGCAGAAACCGCGACGGTGGCGCGTAGAAATCGGAGCCGTGCAGGCGCCGGTGTTCGGCATGGCTCAGGGTCAGCTGTTCCTGTGCACGGGTGACGCCGACGTAGCACAGCCGGCGTTCTTCCTCCAGCTGGCTGGCATCGCCGCTGGACCGCTGGTGCGGGAACAGTCCTTCCTCCAGGCCGACCATGAACACCACCGGAAACTCCAGGCCCTTGGCGGCATGCAGGGTCATGAGCTGGACACAGTCGCTGCTGGCATCGCCCTGGGCCTCGCCGGCCTCCAGCGCGGCATTGGCCAGGAACTGCTGCAGCGGTGTCATCTCATCTTCACTGTCCTCGGGCATGCGGAACCCGCGCGCCGCGCTCACCAGTTCCTCCAGGTTCTCGATGCGGGCAATGCCGCGCTCGCCCTTTTCCTTCTTGAAGTGGGAGATGAGGCTGCTGCGGTTGATCGCCGCCTCGACCGCCTCGTGCAGTTCCAGGTTTTCAATCTCCTCGCCGAGGTCATGGATGAGCCGCAGGAAACCTTCCAGTGCCGACAGCGCACGGGCGGCGAGCAGCTTATGTTCGCGCATGTGCAGCGCCGCCTTCCATAAACTGATCTGTTCGCGGCGGGCCAGGTCGCGCAGTTCCTGGATGGTGCGCTGGCCGATGCCGCGCGTCGGCACGTTGACGATGCGTTCGAACGAGGCATCGTCGTCACGATTGGCCGCCAGTCTTATATAGGCAAGCGCATCCTTGATCTCGGCGCGCTCGTAGAATTTCATGCCGCCGTAGATACGGTAGGGAATGGATGACTGTACAAGCGCTTCTTCAATAACGCGCGACTGGGCGCTGACACGATACAGCACCGCAAGCTCTTTATAATCGCGGCTGTGCGAACGCGCGTTCTCTATCTGATCGACGAGATAGCGCGCCTCGTCCTGTTCGTTGTAGGCAGTGTAGACCTTGATAAGATCGCCGTCGTCGCCGTCGGTCCAGAGCTGCTTGCCGAGCCGGCCGGTGTTGTTGCCAATGAGCTGGTTCGCGGCATTGAGGATCGTCGCCGTGGATCGATAGTTCTGTTCCAGGCGCAGCATCTGCGTATCGGCAAAGTCGCGGGAGAAGTGCTGCATGTTTTCGACACGAGCTCCGCGCCATGAGTAGACGGACTGGTCGTCATCACCGACAGCAAACACCGATCCGGTGTCGCCGGCCAGCTGTCGCAGCCAGGCGTATTGCAATGCATTGGTGTCCTGGAACTCGTCAACAAGGATATGGCGGAAACGCTGGCGGTAATGATTGCAGCAATTCCCGGCTGTCACGGAACAACTCGTGAGCGCGCAGCAGCAGCTCGGCGAAATCCACCAGCCCGCTGCGATCGCAGGTTTCCTGATAGGCCTGGTAAATACGGATCATCTGCGTCTGCACCGGATCACCATGATCATTGATATGCGCCGGGCGCAGCCCCTCTTCCTTGCGCGCGTTGATGAACCACTGTGCCTCACGCGGCTGCCATTGCGACTCGTCCAGGTTCAGGCCGCGCAATACTCTTTTAATAGTGCGGAACTGATCATCGCTGTCGAGGATCTGGAAATCCTGCGGCAGATTCGCATCCTGGTAATGCGCACGCAGCAGGCGATGGGCAATGCCGTGGAAGGTACCAACCCACATGCCGGATGCCGGGATACCAAGCAGTTGTTCCGTACGCGCCCGCATCTCGCCGGCGGCCTTGTTGGTAAATGTCACCGCGAGAATGCCGTGCGGTGTTGCCTCGCCGCTGCGGACATACCAGGCAATGCGGTGCACGAGCACGCGTGTCTTGCCGCTGCCGGCGCCGGCGAGTACCAGGATATTGCCGGTCGGTGCGGCGACGGCTTCACGCTGGGCAGGATTCAGAGGATCGAGAATATCGGAGACATCCATGGATGGTATTGTATCAAAGCTGCTAGCCGGCAGTGGCTGGCTGATAGCGTATGTTGGGTTGGCATTGTGGGAGCAGATTCCATCCGCGATCCTTGTCAGGAGCATGCCGCCGATGGAATCGGCTCCCAGCGGATGAGTAGGAGCCCGCTTCAGCGGGCGAACCTGGCATGATTCGCGCAGCAAAGCTGCGCTCCTGCAATACGAGACACGAGAGTCAAGCGACGAGATACGATCATCATTGGCGGACCAGTCAATGCATGAGCCGCAGACTGAACTTACCTCCACTCGCCATGATCTATAAACTACCCGCTATAAACTATTCTCTATCCACTATCAGCTAATCCAATGTCCGAAACCGCTGCCAACATTGTACCGCTCAGGGATCAACCCGATGCCCTGCTGGATCTGATCGATTTCGTTATCACAGAGGCCCGCCGTCAGGGCGCCGACGCCGCCGAGGCCGACGTCAGTGTCGGCGACGGGCTGACCGCCACCGTACGCATGGGCGAGGTCGAGACCCTGGAGCACCAGCGCGACAAGGGCATGGGCATTACTGTCTATGTGGGTGAACCCGGCAATCAGCGCAAGGGCACGGCGAGTACCAGCGATCTGAACCGGCCGGCACTGATGGAAACGGTGCGCGCGGCGCTCAGCATTGCCCGCCACACGACGGCGGACAGCTGTGCCGGCCTGGCAGACGCCGATCGCATGGCGGCCGACATGCCGGACCTGGATCTCTATCATCCATGGGATATCGACCCACAGACGGCGATCGAACGCGCCCTGGCCTGCGAACAGGCTGCACGCGATGTTGATATCCGTATCAGCAACTCCGACGGCGCCAGTGTCAATACCGTCTCCGGCGCGAACTATTACGGCAACAGCCACGGTTTCCGCGGCGGCTGGCAGTTCTCGCGCCATACCCTGGACTGTGCCGTGATTGCAAAAGACGAACACGGCATGCAGCGCGACGGCTGGTACACCCAGGCCCGCGATGCCGCCGATCTGGAAGCCGCCGAGGACATCGGCCGCATGGCCGGCGAGCGCACGGTCCGGCGGCTGGGTTCAAAACGACTGACAACGCGCACGGCGCCGGTGCTGTTCGAGGCCGACGCCGCCCGCAGCCTGTTCAGTCATTTCGTCTCCGCCATTTCCGGCGGCAATCTGTACCGCCGGTCGTCGTTCCTGCTCGACAAGCTCGGCGAAAGGATCTTTCCGGGATTCCTGCGCATCCACGAGCAGCCGCACCTGCCGAAGGCCATGGGCAGCGCGCCGTTTGATGACGAGGGCGTGGCTACCCGGGCCCGCGACCTGATCACGGGCGGTATACTGCAGGGTTATATCCTTGGCAGTTATTCGGCACGCAAGCTGGGCATGGAAACCACCGGCAATGCCGGCGGCGTGCACAACCTGACCGTCGAGCCCGGCCGGCTCGACTTTGCCGGCCTGCTGCAGGCGCTGGATACCGGCCTGCTGGTCACCGATATCATGGGCTTCGGCGTTAACCTGATCACCGGCGACTACTCCCGCGGCGTCTCCGGTTTCTGGGTCGAAGGCGGCGCAATCGCCTATCCGGTGGAGGAAATCACCATCGCCGGCAATCTGGCCGACATGTTCCAGCATATCGCCGAAATCGGCTGCGATGTCGACACCCGCCGCAATGTCCGCACCGGTTCGGTGCTGATCGAACACATGACCATCGCCGGGGAATAATGGCGACGGCCAGGATGCCGGCCGGCACTTGGCGAACGTCCACCTGCCGGAGTAGGATTGAAACCGGCGCGGTCATATAATCAAGCCCCTAAGAGAAAGCCCGACAATGAGCGTACCGCAGCAGGCCTTCGTTCGTTCCATCCGGGACGAACTGCAAACGGTTATCACCGAAGCCAACGGCATTATCCTCGGCAAGGAAAACGTCATCCGGCTGGCATTGACCTGCCTGATCGCCCGCGGCCACCTGCTGATCGAGGATCAGCCGGGAGTCGGCAAGACGACCATGGCACACATGCTGGCGCGGACGCTTGGCCTGTCCTTCCAGCGCATCCAGTTCACCAGCGATCTGCTGCCTGCCGATATCCTCGGTGTCTCGGTGTATAACCGCGAATCGGGAGGATTCGATTTTCATCCCGGCCCGATCTTTTCGCAGCTGATCCTCGCCGACGAGGTCAATCGCGCCACGCCGCGTACGCAGAGTGCGCTGCTGGAAGCCATGGAGGAATACCAGGTCACGATCGAGGGCCAGACACGCGGACTGCCACGGCCGTTCTTCGTTATCGCGACGCAGAACCCGGCCAACCAGATCGGCACCTTCCCGCTGCCCGAGTCGCAGCTGGACCGCTTCATGATGCGCATCGAACTCGGCTACCCGGACGCCGCCGCCGAACGCGAACTGCTGCAGGGCCGCAGCCGGCGCGAACTGCTACACGATCTGGTACCGACGCTAAAGCCTGAACGGCTTTTGCACATGCAGCAGGAGGCGGTAAAAATATATGTCGCCGATGCCCTGCTGGACTATCTGCAGGACCTGCTTGAATTCAGCCGCCAGTCCCGGCGTTACGTCAACGGCCTGTCTCCGCGGGCCGGGCTGGCCGTGCTGCGCTGCGCCCAGGCCTGGGCCCTGGTGCACGGTCATACCGAGGTGCTGCCGGAAGATATCCAGGCCGTGCTGCCGAGCGTAGTTGGCCATCGGCTGCAACCCAACCAGGAACACAGCGATACTGCAGCCGGTGCCGTGGCCCGGCATTTCATTGAGCAGGTACCCATACCCTGACAGTGCGCAGCACACCTTGTCCCTTCTCCCTCTGGGAGAAGGAAGGATGAGGGCATGTAAACTGACCAGGCGTAGCACACCGCTTCTGCCCTCTGGGGATGGCAGGTGAGGGCATGTCGGACTGCGGTGCGCAGCACACCCAACTCGTATCTCGTGTTATTAAATGATGGGTCCGCAAATGTACGCAAATAACACGAAGACAAGGGTTCCTCACATTCGTTCGGAATGACCAATCGATGGGTCCCATGATTCCCGAAACCGTGCATCATCCTGCAGGAGTCCGGTTTACCGGGCGAATGGTTTGGGCTGGACTCGCGCAGCAAGCTGCGCTCCTGTCGATGTTCTATTTATGATCAGGCCAGCCCTGGGTACAGCACGATGACTTTCGCCGCAATGCCATGAAAGCCGCCGACAAGCTATTTACACGCATGGAGGAATCCAGCCTCTCCACCGGTTACGCCGCACTACGCCAGAAAGTCGGCCTGCCCCGGCGGCGCATTTACATACTGCCCACCGCCGCCGGTTTGCTGTATGCCGTGACCCTGGTGGTCATGCTGCTCGGCGCCATCAACTACGACAACAGCCTGGCCTATGCCCTGACATTCCTGATCGGCAGCCTGATGCCGATCGTCATTTTGCATACCTATCATAATCTCGCCGGCCTGGAACTCGACACGGCGCTGGCCACAACCGGTGTTTGCCGGTGACGAACTGCATTTTCCGATCACCTTCGACAACCGTGACCGCGAGGCTAAATATGCGATCGACCTGCGCCGGCCGGAATCCGATGAGACCGTCAGCACCGATGTGCCGGCCGACAGCCTGCACACCGTCGAACTGCCGATTGCCACCGAACAGCCGCGGCGAACTGGTGCTCGGCCGCGTGCGCATTGCCACCAGCTTCCCACTCGGCCTGTTCCGCGCCTGGACCCACTTCCCCGCTAACCAGACCGGCATTGTTTATCCGCGGCCGGCCGGTCCCCTGCCACTACCGCAGCCGACCGACTACCAGGGTGAAGATACCATCGGCCAGATGAGCGGCACGGAGGATTTCGTCGGTTTCCGCAACTACCACCCGGGCGACCCCATACGCAGCATCGACTGGAAGGCGGTGGCCCGCGGCCAGGAGTTGCTGATCAAACGGTTCAGCGGCAGCGGCTCGCGCCAGCTCGACCTGAACTGGGACCATACCCGGGCGCTGGGCGATACCGAGCGCCGGCTCAGTCAGCTAAGCCGCTGGGTAGTCGATGCCGAGCGTCTCGGCATGCGCTACCGGCTGACGATCCCCGGTACCGAAACCCCGCTGGACAGCGGCCCGCAGCACCAGCACCGGTGCCTGCTGGTGCTGGCGCGTTTCCGGTCATGAAGCGTTTTTACCGCGACGGCCCGCAATACTGGCTGTGGCTGGCCGCCGCCATCGTGCTCGCGGTACTCCCACACAGCCGCCATACACCGGCCTGGATACCGGTGGCCTGTATTGCGCTGGTGGGCTGGAAACTCATACGGGTTTATATACGCCGGCAGATCCCCGGGGCCGGCGGATGGCTGCTGACCGTTGGCCGCAACCTGCTGGCACTGGTCCTGGTGCTCGGCGTCTACCTGCACTACGGCAGCCTGCTAGGCCGCGATGCCGGTGTCGCCCTGTTGATCGTACTGGCCGGGTTCAAGTTCCTGGAAAGCCGGCGCAATCGTGATTATTACATCATGACCGCGCTGGTATTCTTTCTAATCGTTACCAATTTCTTTTTCTCGCAAACCATTGGTACTGCCGGGTACATGCTGGTGGTCGTGCTGTGCCTGCTGGCGGGGCTCATAGACCTCAACGATCCGTGGCGTTCCCTGCCGTCACTGTACAAACTGCGCCATGCCAGTGTCATGCTGGCACAGGCGCTGCCGCTGATGCTGATTGTCTTTGTGCTGTTCCCGCGCCTGCCCGGGCCGCTGTGGGGCATTCCCGAAGATGCCCACGCCGGCACCACCGGCCTCGACGACTTCATGACACCGGGCAGTATCAGTCTGCTGAGCGATTCCGATGCCGTGGCATTCCGGGTCGAATTCGAGGGTGAGGCGCCACCGCCGGCACAGCGTTACTGGCGTGGACCGATACTATGGGATACCGATGGCCGCAAGTGGACACTCGGCCAGAGCCGTGATCGCGGCGATGTCGATGTCACGCCGTACGGCGAAGGCATTGAGTACCGGATCACCATCGAGCCGCATAATCGCAAATGGGTCTTTGCACTCGAAATGCCGGTGGGTATTCCCGGACGATGCCAGTCTCAGCCGGGACTATCAATTGCTGGCTGACAAACGCATCGACAAACGCCGCGCGCTACGATCTGAGCAGCCACACCGACTACCGGCTGATCGGTGCCGATAATGTCGATTTTGAACGCGCCCTGGCACTGCCGCCCAACCAGCATCCGAAAGCGGTAGCGCTGGCCAAGGAATGGCGCGCCGAGGGCCTTGAGACCCGCGAGATCATCGACAAGGCACTGGCCATGTTTCATAACCAGACCTTTTACTATTCACTGAACCCGCCGCTGCTAACCGGTGATACGGTTGACCAGTTTCTGTTTGAAACCAGGGAAGGCTTCTGCGAACACTATGCCGCCGCGTTCACGGTACTGATGCGTGCCGCCGGGATACCGGCGCGGATCGTCACCGGCTACCAGGGTGGCACGCTTAACCCGGTCGGCGATTATTACATCGTCCGCCAGCATGACGCTCATGCCTGGACCGAGGTCTGGGCCAATGGCAGTTGGCAGCGTGTCGATCCGACCGAGGCCGTATCACCGGCCCGTATCCGCGACGGTATTAACATGGCGCTGCCGGAAACCATTGATGACCCCCTGGGTGTCAATCGTGATTCATGGGCAGGCCGGGCACTGGCACTGCTGCACTTCAATTGGGATGCGGTCAACAACCAGTGGAACCAGTGGGTACTGGGTTACACACCGACACGCCAGCGCGACCTGCTGAATCGTATGGGCATTCAGTACCAGAACTGGGAACAGCTCGCGTTCTGGCTGGCCGGGGCAATCGGGGCATTCCTGCTGGCCGCAGGCCTGTGGATCCTGAGCCGCAGGCGCAACACGGCTGACAGCGCCCGCCGGCTTTATGACCGGTTCTGTAACAAGCTGGGCCGGGCCGGGATCAAGCGCCGCAGCTACGAGGGACCGCGCGATTTCGCCAACCGTGCCGGCCGATTATTTAACAGGCAGTCCGACACGATCCACGAAATCACGGATTACTACATCAGTATTCGCTATACCAGCGAGCGTACCAACAACACCACGCTGAAGTACCTCCGGCAGCTGATCAGGCAATTCAAACCGCGCACGGCATGATGAACAATGAACCCAGCTCACCCGTCTGCTATGCGGAAGAGACGGATTACACGCTGAATCAAACGCAACCGTTGCGGCTGCTCATCCTGGGCGCCGGCGCCATCGGCGGCTACATGGGAGCGCGGCTGGCTCAGCGAATGCCGATATAACATTTCTGGTGCGTGAACATCGGCTGGATGAATTACGCAACGACGGTTTGCAAGTTCACAGCTCGCTGGGGTGATGTTGAACTGCAACCACGGCTTGTGACACGCGCCGAACTGACTGATGATTACGATATCATCCTGCTGACCTGCAAGGCCTATGATTTGGCCAGCGCCATCGAAACCATCGCGCCTGCCGTCGGCAAAGCCACGCGTGTTCTGCCGTTACTGAACGGGCTGGCCCATCTGCCCGTCCTGGACGAGCGCTTCGGCCGCGAAAGGATTCATGGCCGGCTTTCGCGCATCTGGCAGTGGGAGCGCCGGGACAACGGCCATATTCATCATCTCAATGATTTTCACCGCCTGGTTTACGGTAGCCGGCATGCAAGCCAGGACGGTTATGCCGCGCAGCTGACAGCAATATTGAATGACACCGCCCTGGATTGTGAACGCGCGGCCGATATCGAGCAGGCGCTATGGAACAAATTCATATTCCTGACAACGCTCTGCGGGTGCAACCTGCCTGTTTCGTGGCAGCATCGGTGAAATTCTACACACCGACAGGGGTGAACAATTCATTCTGGATTTGCTGGAAGAATGCATTGCAGTTGCCACGGCGAGCGGCTTCCCGCCTGACGACGATGGTGCTCGCTGACTATCGTCAGCTGTTAACGGATCGTTCCTGGCGGCCTATACCGCATCCATGCTGCGTGATCTGCAGGCCGGGCAACGCACCGAGGCCGAACATATTCTCGGTGACATACTTGCACGAGCGGAACAACATGGCATCCCCGCCGATCGGCTAGGCATTGCCTATGGCCACCTGCAGGTCTACGAAGACCACCTGTACAAATCAGGCGTCATTCCGGCCGAAGAGCGGAATCCAGTAGATAATGAATCTCCCTGAAATATTTCAAACAGCTCTCAGCGCCCTGCCGGGCAGGATGACTTGATCCTGGGTGCCAAATAAATTGGCCAAGAGAAAGGCTCTCGGTGACCCTCCAGACGAGTGTGAGACTGTCTACCTGCAAGGCAGAAACACCCCGGGCATGTTCCCTTTGGATGGTTAGCGCAGATAACGCTTCGTATTATCGGCAGCAAAAAGTAGAGCGAGGAACGAGCAGCACTTTTTGCGGTCCGAGTGCATGCGTGTGTTAGCTGCTGCTATTGACAAGGGAATTTATTGGCATATGCCCCAGCGATCAAAAGCGGGCCGCTCTCTGCACTACTGACATTTTGCGATCTATTTATATAGTCGATTGCTATCTGAGCAATTGCAATTTCATCTTCGTAGTTTTCATCATTTGCATTGTGAGCGAGGTTCGCATTACATAGAGCACCTTCTTCACTCAAGTAATCATATACATCTACAGCAGTCCATAAGAACTCCGATGCATATTCAATTTCCTCTTCGGTTGGCTCGGCCGGCCAAAATAATATGCCTTTCAACCAACCGCCGCGCCTAACTCCGGGACCCCATTGAATCATCATAGTCAAGAAGTTTTTCCAAGGTTTTTGCTCGCTGTACGACACCGGCAGTTGATTCTATTGGCTCATTAACATCAATGAGCCAATACCACTTCAATGACACCATCGTAATTCCAATTACAAGGATTGCTATCCACCACCCATGTTTTTCGATTTTCCGGCGAGTCGGACTTTTTTTGCTCTCTTTATCGGCTAATTTACTTAAACGCTTCTTTACGTCTTCTATAGCAACGTGCCAGCTTTCGTCCGCAGCCTCTTTGACTTCATCCAATTCTTCAGCAAGAAACGAACTTAAAGGTTGGCTGGGAATCCATGAATCAACGGTGTTATTTATCAAGTCCGTACTTTGTTCTGTTAATTTCTGCTCCATATTCTGAATTGCTTTCTTTAGTTCAGATTTCCTCTTCCAGCCAGGCTTTCCCTGTAATTCCTGATTGCACTGTTTTATAGCAGCCGAGAGCTCTAGCAGTGGTTGATATAGTTCAATATTTGACATTGCATTGCTCCTCGACGTTTCCTGTTGCACCTAACGATAAAGCTCAGCCGCACTTGACAGCGACCGACCAAAGCGGAAGCGACGGTAGGAAGCTGTCAAGTGTCGGCTGCAGCGCCTTGTTGGGCGTATTTCGCACGGAGTTGCGGCCGTAGATATTCAAGACGAAACCTGACTGTCTTATTATTAATTTTTCCATGTTTGTATTCTTCCCACAAATCCCGAACTTCCGGGTGCATCTGTGACGGGTGAAGAATACCGCTTTGTCCGGACGTCATCCTTTCCCAGATAGAGGACAACAACGTATCCATTTCGTCGAGGGTATTCTTCGCCCACGTTGAATCCTCCGTTGTTTCTGTTCTCACTCCAACCCAATGGAGATGCTCAGAAACTCTCCCCCAAGCCTTCATAAGTTCCGCCGGATTCCAAGCAACCAATCTTGGTGCTCGCGGCTCCACTGAAACCACGGACTGAGTAAATTCCTGCAGTTTGTTGTAATCAGGACTAACACGTTCAATAGCTTTCTTCAGATTTCCTTCCTTCACACACCGTGCGTATTCGGCTCACCGAGATTAGCGCCTGTGGAAATGATGAGTTCCTCAAAGAGGAGATATTCGATCCCGAGTCGGGCTTCAATCGCGGCGTAGAACAAGATGGGATACTGGGCGGTTCGCTTCGCACTGATTAAGCCATGACATCGCGCGATACATGTAGCCTATGGAATCAAAGTAGGTGTCCTTAGAGATGATTTCGTCCGGCGTTCTTCCCACATGTGATGGTGGCAGCATGTTCATGGTAACGCCCAACGACAAAGCTCAGCCGCGCTTGAGGGCGACCGACTGGAGCGGAAGCGAAAGGAAAAGCGGTCAAGCGTCGGGTGGAGCTGCTGGTTATGTATTCGATTCGATTCACTCTCGATTTCGCTTCCCGTTCGCACGATTTCATCAATTTCACCCGGCTTCAACTTGAATGCTTTCGAAATTGCCTCTTCTTTTCCCCACTCATAGCCGATTTGAAATCCATCTATGTTTCCGCTTCGACTACCAATTTGAGCGGCGCAATAGAGACTAAGAATTATCGCCACACTATTCCACCATGCTGGCAAGTAATAGATCCCGCCACAGAAATAAGTAACACAATTATCCACACATACGAGGGAATCAGCTGCCACTCCTTCGACGCTGATCGGTACCGAGCCATTGCCTTTTGCCATTCTTCACTGGGAATCTTCCACAACTCATATATTTCTTGTGGTGAATGGTCCATTTGAAATCCTTGACTTCTATTCTATGCATAACAAGATGCTAGGGAGACAGTTTGTCCGATAATGTTAGATAGCTGATTCACGGACATTGTCAGTATATTTCCCTGAAATCAACGAGCTATGTAGATGGGTTTTGGAGGTGACGAATAGCCGGCATGTTCCCTTTGCTGCTTTCAGCATATGGGCAGTGATGTCCGGATTCATCGATAACTGCACCGTATGCGTCCATTTTTACTGGCGGCTCAACGGCCCGGAGCCTGTTGCCATTGATGTCGCCAATAGCAGTTAATGGCGTTATTCCCAGAATTTATAGTCATTTTGTCGAGGACAATCAAGGAAGTGACAGCGCATTTTGGCGAAAGGAGAGTAATTATCTACTGGCAGAGCACTTTATCTACTGGCAGAGCACTTTCTGGAGATACTGGCGTTCGCCAGTATGACAGGTAATGACGTCACCGGAGAACTGTCGTGTCGTCAGTTGGAGGATTCCGCAATCCCGTCATTGGCAAACTGCAGCCTGTAGAGACGTGCATAGACACTATCCCGCTGTACCAGTTCGTCATGCGTGCCGGTCTCGACAATGCGGCCATGATCCAGGACGACCAGCCGGTCCACCTGCTGCACGGTCGACAAACGGTGCGCGATGATAATGCAGGTACGGCCCTTCATCACCGCCTGCATGGCCAGCCGGAACTGCTGTTCGGATTCGGAATCCAGCGCCGAGGTCGCCTCGTCCAGAACCAGGATGGGTGCATCCTTCAGCAGCGCGCGCGCGATCGCCAGGCGCTGGCGCTGACCGCCCGACAGGCTCGTGCCGCGGCCACCGATAACGGTATCCATACCTTGCGGCAACTTGTTAATGAATTCCATCGCCTGCGCGGCCTCGGCGGCGGCCCTGACCGCTTCATCATCGGCGCTTTCCCTGAGCGCACCATAGGCGATGTTGTTACGCACCGTATCGTTCAGCAGCACGACGTCCTGGCGCACCATGGCAATATTGGCACGCAGCGAGGCCAGTGTTACCTCACGGATATCCTGACCATCGATCAATATGCTGCCTCCTGTAGATCGTAGAAACGCGGCAACAGGCTCACCAGCGTGCTTTTGCCGCTACCGGAGGCGCCAACCAGTGCCACCGATTCACCCGGGCGTATATCCAGATTGATATCGCGCAGGGCATAGCCGCGCTCGCTGTCGTAGCTGAAACTGACATTGCGGAATTCGATGGCACCATGCACATCCTTGAGTTCGCGGGTACCGCTGTCAGGCTCGGCCGCTTCATCCAGCAGACCGAATACGGTCTCCGCCGCCGCAAGTCCCCGCTGCAGAAACTCGTTGATTGTCGCCAGATGTCTGAGCGGCGTCAGCAGCAGTGCCATGGCAGTAAAGAAGGAAATGAACTCACCGACGGTAATGCGATCGGCCAGCGCCTGCTGGGCACCCAGGTAGACGATGGCGGACAGGGCGATTGCGGCGATGAGCTGAACAGCCGGACTGCTGGCCGCCGCGGCCATGGCAAACTTGATACTGAACCGCCGGTGGCGATCGGCGGCACCGACGAAGGCCTCGCCGGCCTGATCATGGGCGCCGTAAAGCCGCATCTCGCGCACCGCCTGAATGGATTCATCCAGTGAATGATGGATATCACCCATCGTATCCTGCACGATACGGCTCATGCGCCGCAGCCGCTTGCGGATGACCGACATGACACCGATGATCAGCGGCGCCGCCACCAGTACCGCCAGCGACAGTTGCCAGTTGAGATAAAACATCCACGCCACCAGGCCGACGACCGCCAGGGCATCGCGCAGCAGGACATTGAGTACATAGACACTGGCATCCTTGAGCTGGGTGACATCGTAGGTAAAGCGCGACATCAGGCTGCCGGCGGTATGCTGATCGAAATAACGCAGCGGCAGCCGCATCAGGCGCCGGAACATGGCCCGGCGCAGGTCCAGTACCACCTTGTTGGAGACCACCTGCAGCGCGGCACTGCTGACGAAACTGCCGGCGGCGCGGATGAAAAAGACAGCCACCAGCAGCAGCGGGATCCGCACCATGGTATCCGGGTCCTTGTTGATAAAGGCGCCGTCGAACATCGGCTCCATCAGCGCGGCGACCGCCGGATTGGTCACGGCAACGATGATCATGGCCAGTACCGACAGCAGGAATATGATCCGGTAGGGGGCGACATAGCCCAGCAGCCGACGGTACAGGCGCAGGTCCGATACTTGGGATTGGGATTTTGCAGACATAAGTGGGGCGGGATTATAACGCCTGCGGCGGTCCGACGCCGATCCGACTGTCAGTGAATGACAAAACCGGCTAGGCTTGTGATCCGTCCCGGCAGGAAACGAGTACATTCATGTCGAAAAAACACCCGATAGTCTCGGTGACCGGCTCATCCGGTGCGGGGACATCGAACATCAAGCGTGCCTTCGAACATATCTTCCGCACCCAGGGCATCCGTCCGGCGATCATCGAGGGCGACTGCTTCCACCGCTATGACCGGGCGACCATGGATGCCGAGACGGAAAAGGCCGAGGCCGAGGGCCGGCGACTGACCCACTTCGGCCCCGAGGGCAATCTGTTCGCCGAGCTCGAGGCCGTATTCAGGGAATATGGCGAGCATGGTACCGGCAAGCGTCGCTATTATGTTCATAATGATGAGGAAGCGGCCCGGCACAATCATCCGCCCGGTTCGCTGACACCCTGGGAACCCCTGCCGGAAAATACCGATCTGCTGTTTTACGAGGGTCTGCACGGCGGCATCGTCACTGATGAGGTCAATGTTTATCAGCATGTCGATCTGCTTATCGGTGTCGCGCCGATCATCAACCTCGAATGGATCCAGAAAATCCACCGCGACAAGGCAGTACGCGGCTACAGTGCCCAGGACGCCACTGCCATGATCCTCAGCCGCATGCACGACTATGTTCATTACATCATGCCGCAGTTCTCGCGCACCGATATCAATTTCCAGCGTATTCCGACGGTCGATACCGCCAATCCCTTTGCCACCGCGGAGATCCCGACCGACGACGAAAGCTACTGCGTGATCCACATCCGCAACCAGCAGAAACTGCCGGTGGATTTCCGCTACCTGCTGGAGATGCTGGAAGGCTCGTTCATGTCGGCACCGGATACCATCGTCGTCCCGGCCGGCAAAAAGGCCTTCGCCATGCAGCTGATTATCTATCCGGTCATGCATGAAATGATGGCCGGACGTGACGGGGGACGGGCGTGATGCCGGAAATTTCGCCAAAAAACGTTATACTTTTTAGCTGTTGTGTGCGCCACGCACGGCACCGACAACTGATAACAACCACGGATTCAACACGTTAGCAATGCAGGGGAAATGTTTTCCTCCGGCGCATTGCGAGGGGGCTTCATGCGGTCGATTCTGGTGCTTAATCCCAAAGGGGGCTGCGGCAAAAGCACGCTGGCAATGAATATCGCCGGCTGGTTTGCCGACGAGCGCGGCAAAAACGTGGCACTTGCCGACTGCGACCCGCAGGGTTCAACCCGTGACTGGCTGGCCATCCGGCCGCCTGACCGGGCACCTATCCATTCGGCCACGGTCACCGCCAACCGTACCGAGGCCCCGCGCGGTACCGAGGTACTGGTTATCGACTCGCCGGCGGCCAGTCATGGTGCGCGACTGGCCGGTCTGATGAAGCATGCCCAGACAGTGGTTATCCCGATCATGCCGTCGGCGATCGACATGCGTGCGGCGGAACGCTTTCTGGCCGAACTCATCGACCTGCGCAAGGTGGCGCGAAAAAAAGTGAAACTGGCGACCGTAGCCAACCGCGTGCGCGAGGATACATTGGCGGCCGCCAAGCTGGAAGATTATCTCGATCACCTCAAACTGCCGAACGGCACAAAGCTCAAGTATCTGACTATCCTGCGTGCCAGCCAGAACTACGTGCACGCCGCCGAGCAGGGCCTGACAATCTTCGAACTGCCGCCGTCGCGCACCTATTATGACCGCGAGCAGTGGGAGCCGCTGCTCAGGTGGCTGGCCAGCGCCCACAGTGTGCCGTAAGGGTTAGCTGGTTGATTGATGCATTGGTGAGTCTGATGGGACCGGTCGTGGAGTATCACTGAGCGAAATCCCCTATCGACGCTATCGTCGCCCGTTGCCATGAACTAGTGACAGACACGCAGCTTGCTGTAACCGGCCCTGTTGATACTCGCTGTCAGTCATCCCAGCCGGGATGATCGAAATGCGCGGCATAGGCATCCAGTACCCGGTGCAGTCCGATGCAGCCCGGCGTGCGGATCGCCACCGGTGCGCAGGGTGTCGGCGGCGGCCGAGGGCAGCGGCCAGCAGCTTGTGCAGCTCCGGCGTCCGCATGCCGGCGGCAGTTCGCAGTTGGCGATCATGAAATCGCACCCGCTCCTCCATCAGTCGTCGGCCAAGCGCAGCGGCCTCTTCTGGGCCGAAGGCGCCCGTTCTCGTACTCGTGCATGACGCACCTTCGAAGGCGGATGCGGATACCGGCCATGCCCGTGCGCAATGACTCGTCGGTGGCCCACCGCTCACCGCCGTCGCTTCCGCTGCAGCGCGCAGATCGCCGCTCGTTGCCGTACGCTGGCCGTGGTCAGTGGCCCGGCATCGTGAAGCCGGAGGTGGCCGCCGAAACGGCGGTGGCCAGCGCCAGCAGGGCCACGGTGCAGGTCATGCTTTTTATCATCTGTGGTTCTCCTTGTTTTGTGCGGGCTAAAACGGGTTGGCGGACCAGCCCGTCTCAAACGACTACCGCCGGATAGACAGTACAGCACGGTGGTAGCAGCCAAACCACGAATACCAGCGGCTTGATGGCCGCCTGGTGCCTTCGCCAGCAGCGGCACACCGGCGATGGTGGTGGAGAGGGTAGATGCCGCAGCGTCCGGCTGGCCGCCGCGGCGCACGCACGCCCGCTCGCGTGCCCTTGATAAGGGATCAGCAAAATGGCTTTGACCACGATCCGGAGCGGCCGCGCCATACGAGGCATGAATAAGCCCATCCATCCCCAATGCGCCAAAGCCAGCGGAATCGAGCATACATCAGCGGTTCCGTAGCTCGAACTGAACGAATCACGAAAATAGCAACCAGACCGATCAACAGACCACGGCCAATGACGCCGGTTCGCGGACGCCACCTGCCAAAACCACGTCCACCGCGGGGTGGCGGTCACGGAAATCCGTTAGCCAGCCGCTGCGCAGGTCGTCGACAATCGCCTGACCGCTGGACAGGCGGGCGTCCACGTTGGCCTCGACGATCGCGGTGCGGCGGCCGTCTATATGAGTGATGCGTGCCCAGTCACGACGCTCGTTCATGGTCGTGACGACCTCCAGGGGCACACGCTCGCCATTGCCCAGGCGTATCGTCTGGTCGGTGAGATCGTCGAGGCTGGCACGATCCGTTTCGGCCTGGCGGATCAAAATCTCTACGTCCCAGTCTCCGATACGCTGGGTATCGGCGATCTCGCCAAGCAGCGCCGCCCGCAGCTGGGCGGCCACGTCCTCGGCCGTCAGCCCGAGACCATGGGCGCCCTCGGTCAGGGCGAAGCTGCGCTGTGGCTTGCCCGGACGCAGGTTGTCGAGGACGTTGAAGCTGCGGCATAGCCCGCCAGATGTCCCGAGAGATCCAGGGCGGCGGCCTTGAGGGCGTCTAGGTCCCCGCCCTGCAGCCGAATCTCCACCGGCACCCCGGCGGGACCGAATCCCGGCTCCTGGATCATCAGGCTGTGAATGCCGCTGATCGCGCCAATCTCCTCGCGCCACGCCTCGGTGAGGGTGTCGAGATCGACACTGCGCCGTTCAGCGGTAAGCAGATCCACTATGACGGTGGCCGCATGGGGGCCGGTCTCGCGGGCGCTGGGGTTGTGATTGAAACGCACCTGGATCGACCTGACCAGGGAACTGCCGCCGGGTTGTTGTGGCGACAGGCGCTCATTAAGTCGCTGCATGGCCTGCTCGACCTGTCCAGCCACCTCCTCGGTACGCGCCAGCGGCGTACCCTGGGGCATGAGAATACGGGCCTCAATGACATCGCCGTCGATCTCGGGCATGGCCTCGCTGCCGATATGACCGCCGGCCATGAAGCCGACCGAACCGATCAGTATCGCCAGTACCAGGCTCAGCACCGCATGGCGCCAGCGGACTGCCGCGTCGGCGCCGCGCCCGACCCGCTCGCGAAACACTGCAAAACCACGATCGAAAGCGGCACGCCAACGCGAGTCATGATCGTGTCCCTCGCGCAACAGCGGCACACTGCCCTTGAGGTGGTGCGGCAGGATCCAGAAAGCCTCGATCAGGCTGGCGACCAGGGCAGCGATCAACACTACCGGCAACACTTCGAGCACGGCGCCGAGCTCGCCTGCCAGAAACGACAATGGCGCAAACACCGCCACGGTGGTAAGGAACGATGACATCACGCCCGGCAGCACCTCACGGGTCCCCGCCACGACCGCATCGAGTGAGCTGGCATGTTTACCGGCGTGAACGGCAATGTTGTCGGCGATGACGACTGCATCGTCCATGACAATGCCGATGGTCATCAGCAACCCCACCAGGGTCATCATATTCAGTGACAGTCCGGTCAGGCCCATGACGAAGAAGGCGCCCAGGAAGGCGACCGGCAACCCCAGCACCGCCCACAGCGCCAGCCGCGGACGGAAAAACAGGCTCATCACCAATATCACCAGGGCCAGTCCTGCCAGACCGTTGCCGACCAGCATCTGCAGGCGGTCACGGACGATGCTGGTCATGTCCTGGGTCAGGGTGAGACGCATACCGTCGCCCAGGCGCCGGCGTTCGGCCTCGATCAGGGTGGTCAGCGCGTCCATGACATTGAGCGAATCGTCACGCAGGGTCTTGCTGACTTCCAGCACCAGGGCGCGTTCACCGTTAAAGCGGATCTGCTCCGCTTCATGCTCGCCGGCCTGTTTCAGGGTGGCGATCTGGCCCAGAGTCAGTTCGCCGCCGGCGGCATCCGAGACCACCACCAGGCTTTCCAGCTCGCGCAGTGACCGGCGCTGGTCGGTGAAGCGCAGCAGGATGTCCCGGTCAGGGGTTTCCAGCGTGCCGAGCGGCATGTCGACACTCTGGCGCGCTACCCGGGCGGCCAGATCGCGGGCCGACAGCCCGTACTGAGCCAGTACCTCGCGCGACACCTCGACCTGCCACTGGCGCTGCGACAACCCATGGATTACCACGTCGGCGACACCGGGCAGGCGCATGATCCGCTGTTCGAGCCCGAGGGCGTAATCCTCAAGTTGTGGCAGCGGCAGCTCGCCGGCAACGGCTACCGCGGCCACCAGGTCACTGCGGTGCAGTTCGCGCACTATCGGCGGCTCGGCGCGGGCGGGCAAATCGGTGAGGGCGTTGACCTCGGTATCGATATCGCTGAGAAAGCGCACCGGATCGCCGCCGGCCTTCATGCCGACAGTGGCGCTTGCCAGGTTGTCCTGGGCCACGCAGATCATCTCGTCGAGATAATCCACGCCCTTGACCGCATCATGCAGACGCCGGCAGACGTCATCCTCGACATCAGCGGCGCTGGCGCCGCGGTACTCGACCTCGACGCTCACCTCAACCGGCCGGTAGTCGGGAAAGGTCTCACGCTTCAGTGAGGGCGGCAAACAGGCCGGCGGCCAGTAGCAGGATCAACAGCAGGTTGGCGGCGGTGGGATGACCGGCAAACCAGCGGATCACGGCGCCTCTCCCCGCGCCATTGCCTGCAGCCGCCGCTCCCGCGCCGCATCCCGGCGCGGCTTCACCGCCATGCCCTGCAGTGCCGGCACCAGGTCATCGAGATTGACCCGGTCACCGGGCGCAAGCCCCTCGCGGATCACCGCCAGATCCTGCTGCTCGAACGCCACTGTCACCGGCCGGCGCTGCAGACGATCCTGATCGTCGACACCGTAGACCTCGCCCTCGTGCACCGCCGCGGCAGGTACCGCCGATGCAGCGGTTTGCGGCTCGGCGCGCGACGGCCGCACGCCGCACGTACATGCGCCTGCTGAGCGCGTGGCGATCCGGCGGCGGGCATGGCGATAGGGTTTGTCCACCGTGACCACCACCCGCGCGGTACGGGTGCTGCGGTCCAGGCCGCTGGCCAGCCGCGTCACTCGTGCCGGCCAGCGAATATCGGCGCGCGCCCGCCAGCATCACGACTGCATCAATGGCGCCGAAGTCCAGGCGCTTGTCGATATCCAGGGACTCCGCCGGTGACTGCACGCGCACCACGCTGCCCAGCAGCCGGCGCAGCATGGTCAGCGGCACATGGGTTTCGACCTCGGCGGCCTCGATACTGTCGGCCCGGAACAGCCGCTGGCCGGCGGCGGCATGCTGGTGCAGCTCTACCTCCACCTCGCTGAGGCGCAGGTCATAGGGCGCCACGAAGCGGGTGTCCTCCAGGTCCCGGCGGGCCTGCTCGAGCTGCGTGGTGGCCCGCTCGCCTGGGCCTGCAGCCGTTTTTGCCGGGACGGGATCAATGTCAGCTCATTACTGAGGGAGGCTACCGCCCGGCGCTGGGACAGGGTGGTGCGGCGCTGCTCGTCGCGCTGCGAGCGCGACACCGTACCGCGGTCAGCCAGATGCTCGATGCGTTCCAGTTCCTGCTCGGCCAGCTCGAGCCGCTCCCGTTCCAGTTCCAGCAAACGCCGTGTGTTGTCTTCCTCGGCGGCAAGCTGGGCCTTTTCCGCGGCCAGTGAGGCCAGCTCCGCCTCGGCCTTGGCGATGGCGAGTTGTCGTGGCGGTCGGGGTCCAGCGCCAGCAGCCGGGTACCCTTCTGCAATAGTGCGCCGCTTTCCAGCTGCGGGTGGCGCTCGACGACCCGGCCGGGGACATTGGCAATGGCCTGCCAGCTTTCCGCGGGGCGTGCCACACCATGACCGCGCGCCTCGATGCGGAACGCCAGCGGCTGGGCCTCGATCACTGATACGGCCGGGACACCGGTATAGGCCTCGCCGTGCGTCGGCGCCTGGCGGTTCGCCAGAAACATGACGGCCAGCAGGATGCCCAGCGCCAGGCCGGCGAGTATTTGCAGGTGTCCGCGCGCTTGCACCACTCATGCCACCACCTCGCCCGAATCGTTTAATTCAACAGTCCGTGTGCGCCCAGGACCGCGGCGGCCGTAGATCACGCCGAGCGCCAGCAACAGCCAGTGGGAGCGTCGCATGAACACGAACACCGCCAGCGTATCCACCGTCGCGCGCCGGCGCAGACGTTCATGTACGAACAGCGGCTCGGCGACGAATAATATGAAGGTAAACAGGGCCCAGACCAGCACCATGGCGTGCATCCACCAGTAGCCGGGATCCACGAACCGATCCCAGACTCCCAGCCGATGGGTCATGTAAAAGCCGCTCAGGCCGGCAACGGTTACCGAGATCCTGGCCTGGCCGGAAAACCGGCCTTCCACGGCCTCGAACAGGGCATAACGCCGGGCCGGCTCGGCGAAGCGGGCGATCGCGGGCAGGATCACCAGCGTCACCATGGCCACGCCGCCGATCCAGTGGACGACAGCCAGCACGTGCAGGGCTCGGGCCAGGGCTATGTCAGTCACGCTGGATAACCGGCGGCGACCCCTCGCCTACCGTGTCCCCGAGCGGTTCCGGCCGGCTCAACAGGAACCAGCCCGCCGGTACGAACACCATGAGCTGTACCATCGCCACAAGCATCGGAAAACCCAGCAGCAAGGTAAGGCCGAGAGAGGACAGCATCACCAGCATCGCCACGAGCTTGGTGTTTCTGCCGAGACTGCCGTCGTGCTGCCAGTTGTTGATCAGACGGCCGAGAGTGGGATGTGCCAGCAGCCAGCCATGCAGTCGCGGCGAACTGCGAGCGAAGGCCCAGGCGGCCACCAGCAGAAACGGTGTAGTCGGCAGCAACGGCAGCACGGCACCGGCGATACCGCAACCGGTGGCGGCACAGCCAAAGGTAAACCAGAGTGGCCGTGCCAGCATGTCAGCACACCACCGCATAATGGCTTTCGTCAAGCATTCTCATCGCCGGTCTTTACCCGTTCCATCCACTCCTCGATGCTGATCTGCCCACCGCTGCGCTCGACTTTCTCGGCTTCCTCAGGGCGCAGCACGTCCTGGACGGCGTCGGTACGCTTCCACTCGGCGATCGGTGTCTCGCAGCCTTCCTTCGGTACATAACGCGATTCCTGAACCTTCTGGTAGCGATGAATGTAACGCGGGCAGTTCTGCCAGAGTTCGGAGACATGAACCATGATCACGACATCGGCTTCCGGCCATGCGGCCAGCAGCGCTTCGTCGGTACTGACCTCGGCCGTACCCTGGACACGGATCCGGTGCGGCTTTTCGAAATCGATGAACAGCATTCCGACCTGGCTGTTGGCGGCGATATTACCGACCGAGTAATACATGCCATTGCCGTCATAGTTGGGAAACCCCAGCGTCCTGTCGTCAAGCACCTTGACGAAACCGGGCGCGCCGCCCTTGTAGGAAACGGTCGGGCGGCCGCTCTGATCGACCGTGGCCAGGAAGAACATGTCCCGCGCCTCGATATAGACACGGGTTTCATCACTGATCTCGGTCACCACCGCCAGTTCCTCGATCCGATCGGCCATCGGCCGGGTATCGAACCGATCCTGAAAACTGCGGTGCTGATCGCCATAAATACGGCTCATGCCACTTCTCCTTAAACAAATCAGTCAATGCAGACGATGTTATCCGGAATCCGGCCATCATGCCGGGAATCATAATAAGTTATTATAATGTATAATTAATACATGTTAAAAATATTTCCGAGTCTGACACCCGCTGCCAATTCCGCTTTTAATTGATGAGGTCACTCTGCCATGGAACTGACATTCCATACCGACTACGGCCTGCGCACATTAATGTACGCGGCCAGCCACCCCGACCGTAAAGTCACGATGCGGGAAATCGCCAATGCCTACAGTATTTCGCTCGACCATCTCCGCAAGGTCGTGCATCGCCTGGCCCAGAACGGTTACCTGGTTACCACCAAGGGCCGTGGCGGCGGCCTTACGCTGGGCCGCTCTCCGGAGCGCATACGAATCGGCGAGGTGGTGACGGTGATGGAGGAATCCATGGATATTGTCGATTGTCAGCGGCAACCCTGCCCGCTATGCGGTGCTTGTTCCTTGAAGGAGGCATTCGACAGTGCCAAATATGCCTTTGTCGATCGTCTGAATGAATTCACGCTGGCCGGCCTCCTGGAAAACAGGCGCACCAGTCTCGCCATCAGAAAACTCGGCTAGCTGGCCGCACCATGTTGCAGGCCGGTGCATAACCCGGAATTTCGCAACGGGTCCCGCTTTGATCCCGGCCGGTATGGATTTATTATTGAAATATCAGAGTTCGTACTCTCAGGGCCTTAACATAGGTCAATGCAGGTATAAAACAGCATTCCTAGACTCGCGCTCCAAGAATATCATGGGCATAATATTGCCGACCCGTTCACATACACCCACCCCACGAGTCATTCATCCTTGATTAACCGGCAAACCGCTCATGACGATCGCGCATAAACTCGCCAGCCAGTCCAGCATGGGGAAGCACAGCTACTCCTGCGAGGAGCTTGTCGACTGTGGCTACGGCCGTCTGTTCGGGCCGGGCAACGCCCAGCTGCCGGTCGGCAACATGCTCATGTTCGATAAACTGGATCATATTACCGACGAAGGCGGCGAACACGGGCTTGGTTCGGTGGATGCCAGTCTCGCGATCCATCCCGATCTGTGGTTTTTCGCCTGCCATTTTCCCTCTGACCCGGTGATGCCGGGCTGTCTGGGCCTGGATGCCCTGTGGCAGCTGCTCGGCTTCTACCTGGCCTGGATAGGCGGGGAGGGACGCGGGCGCGCGCTGGGCTGCGGTACGGTCAAATTCAGTGGCCAGATACTGCCCTCCAACAAAGAGGTGCTTTATCACCTGGAGATCAAACGGGTCATCCGGCGCAGCCTGACCATGGGCGTTGCCGACGGTACCGTTACCGTCGACGGCAAGGAGATCTACCGGGCAAGCGATCTCAAGGTCGGCCTGTTCCTCGATCCATCCAGCGCCCTATGAGTTCCAATCAAGGTTCCGGCCAGCGCCGGGTCGTCATCAGCGGACTCGGTATCGTTTCCTGCCTCGGCAATGATCGCGCCAGTGTCAACCGATCACTGCGCGAAGGCCGTTCCGGTATCCGCTACAACGATACCTATGCCGAGATGGGTCTGCGCAGCCGGGTGTCGGCACGCCCCGAGATCGATCTGGAGGATCGCATCCCCCGTAAAATGCGCCGCTTCATGGGCGATGCCGCCGCCTATGCCCACGTCGCCATGGAGGACGCAGCCCGCGATGCCGGACTCGACCCGGCGGCGCTGGACGATCCGCGTACCGGGCTTATCGTCGGCTCCGGCGGCGGCTCGGTGGCACACCTCGTCGAGGCGGCCGACACCCTGCGCAGTCGCGGCATACGCAAGGTCGGCGGCTTCGGCGTGCCCAAGGTCATGAGCAGCACCACCTCGGCCTGCCTGTCGGTGGCCTTCGGCATCCGCGGCGTGAACTATTCCATCGCCTCCGCCTGCGCCACCAGCGCTCATTGTATCGGCAGCGCCATGGAGCAAATCCAGCTCGGTAAACAGGACATCGTCTTTGCCGGTGGCGCCGAGGATGAGCACTGGTCGATGAGCATGCTGTTCGATGGCATGGGAGCGTTGTCGTCCAAATATAATGACACGCCGGAGCGCGCCTCGCGGCCCTACGACGCCGGCCGCGATGGTTTCGTGATCGCCGGCGGCGCCGGGATTCTGGTAGTCGAGGAGCTCGAACATGCCCGTGCCCGCGGTGCCCCGATCGTGGCCGAGCTGATCGGCTACGGCGCCACCTCGGACGGCCATGACATGGTCGCACCCAGCGGCGAAGGCGCGGCCCGTTGCATGCAACAGGCACTGCAGGACAGTGCTGCTCCGGTGGATTACATCAATGCCCACGGCACCAGCACACCGGCGGGCGATATCACCGAGCTGAATGCAATCCGGGAAGTCTTCGGCGATCAGCTGCCGCCCCTTTCCTCCACCAAGTCCCTGAGCGGGCATTCACTGGGCGCGGCCGGGGTGCACGAGGCCATTTACTGCCTGTTGATGATGCACAACGATTTTATCTGCGCCTCGGCCAATATCGAGGAACTCGATCCCGGTGTTGCCGACTATCCAATTGTGACTACGCGCATGGACGAGCAGCAACTGAATACCGTCCTGTCGAACAGCTTCGGTTTCGGCGGCACCAATGCCTCCCTGCTGTTCCGGCGTTACTCTTCCGCCTAGCCCAGTATTTTTTCTCAATCGTGGGCACCATTCCCTGTATCCGGAATTGATGCAGGTCAAGTAATTCACCTGATGCACTCTATATATTATTCGCCTGTTCTCACGCAATAGAGACTTGAACAGGACATCCCTGTCGACACCAGGAGAGCATTCATGAAAATGTACATTTATGTAATATCGGCTGCAGTAATGATATTGACGGCAACAGGCACGATGGCGGCTGATATCGAGGCCGGCAAGAAAAAGGCCTCTTCCTGTGCCGCCTGTCACGGTGCCAACGGTATCAGCACCAACGACATGTGGCCGAATCTCGCCGGCCAGAAGAAGGGCTATCTGGTCAAGCAGCTCAAGGATTTCCGCGACGGCAAGCGCAGCGATCCCCATGATGTCACCGATGGCGAAGCCCCTGAGTGACGAGGACATCGAAAATCTGGCCGCTTATTATTCAAGCCTTGAGCCTTGAGATATAAGTCTGACAGTCCTCCGGACAGCCCGGCGGGCACAGCGGCTTTTTCCGGCGTCACCGACCTGTCGGGGTATTTGAACATACTCGGGGAACCTCCGGGCAACGCTGGCGGTTCCCCTGTCTCACCAACCACCGCACTGCCGATATGGAATTCCTATATCTACTGCTAACCCTGGTCGTTTGCTATTTCGTGACCGACCGGGGATTGCGCTCAATCGAGAAATCCCGCGGCCATCTCCTGCCTCACCGTGAAATCATTTTTTTCCCTGGTCCTGCTTTCCCTGTTGCTGGTGGCAACAGCGCTCATTCGCAATTTCGTGACCTGAATAGCCGCAGTAGCGCCTTGACTTAAGTCAAGGCCTTTCTCCTCCGGATAATTTAAAACTCACGACTAAATGGGGCGCCTCGCCATGTGTCGGTGCAGCGCCCGATAATCTGGCAACGATTAGCGTGATGACCATCACTGCGGGAGGACCAAGACAATGCCGACAGACAGCGAGAATCACGACCAGACTGCGGAGTCCGGAGACAGGGACAATTATCCGGCAGAGCGCATACCCGTCATGCAGCAACTGCTGGACAACCCGTTCCTGCTGCTATTCATAGGCGTCACGATGCCAACCGTGTTTTACATCATCTGGGGAATCATGGAAATCGTGACAATCCCGGTAGCGCCCTGACCCTGCAAAACGACAACAATCGAGGGTTGCAGCCATGAGCACACTTCACCCGCCCGCCCAAAAGATCTGGTGGAACCAGCCGCTGGATCGTACAGAAGGGGCATGGATTGCCGTTGCATTGATCTGGTGCCTCATCATGTTCGCGATGATGCCGCTCTGGCATATCTACGGCAAACAGAACCTCTCCAACGAGGCCTACCGGACCACGCCGGAGGCTTACATGAAGAAAACCCAGGCGATGGTGGATCAACACACCATACGCACGGAGTCCGAGCTCGAGATACCTGTCGTGAAGCCCCCGGCCGGCTCCGACATTTATATACTCGGCCGTCTGTGGCAGTGGTGGCCGAATTATGAACTCAAGAAAGGCGAAACCTATCGCGTGCATCTGTCGTCAGTAGACTGGCAGCACGGCTTCTCCCTGCAACCTCTCAATATCAATCTGCAGATCATGCCGGGTTACGAGATGGTGGTCACGATCACACCAGACACAAGCGGTGAATTTACGATCGTGTGTAATGAATACTGTGGCATCGGCCATCACCAGATGGTCGGCAAGATCTATGTCGTGGAATAAGGGGAGAATCCATGTCAAATAATACCGAATTATTCCGCACCTGCCCGCGCAGTGGTCTTGTCTTCCATAAACCTGCGGAAACATTGATCAAGGCCAACGCCGTGGCCGCCGTGGTCGCGCTGCTGGTGGGCGGTGTTCTGGCGTTGCTGGTGGCACTCACCCGCTGGCCGGCGGTGCATTTGCTGCCCGCTGACAAGTTCTACCAGGCGTTGACGGCGCATGGTATCGATATGCTGATTGTCTGGATCATTTTCTTCGAGGTCGCCGTACTGTATTTCTGTTCGTCGACACTGCTGCGCTGCCGGTTGGCTACACCGCGCTGGGCCTGGTTTGCCTTCGCGCTCATGGTTATCGGTGCGGTCACCAACAACCTGGCGGTGCTGAATGGCGATGCCAGCGTCATGATGACTTCGTACGGTCCGATGCCGGCAAACCCGAATTTTTATCTGGGTCGATCCTCTTTGCCGTCGGTGCCTGATCGCCTGTTTCGTTTTCTTCGGCACGCTGGTGGTTGCCAGAGCGGAACGCACCTATGAAGGTTCGATCCCGCTGGTGACATTCGGTGGCTTAACCGCCGCTATCATAGCAGTCTTCACCATCGCTTCCGGCGCCATTATCCTGATACCGACCTATGCTCTGGTCCATCGGTTATATCGGTAACATTGATCCGCTGATGTATCGTTTGGTCTGGTGGGGTCTCGGGCATTCGTCACAACAGATCAATGTCTCCGCGCACGTGGCAATCTGGTACCTGATCGCGGCAGTAGTCTTCGGCGCCAAGCCGATGTCGGAAAAGGTCAGCCGCGGCGCATTCCTGCTGTACATTTTCTTCCTGCAGCTGGCCTCGGCCCACCATTTGCTGGTGGATCCGGGCGTCAGTTCCGAATGGAAGATTTTCAATACCAGCTATGCCATGTACCTAGCCGTTCTCGCCAGCATGATTCATGGCCTGACCGTGCCCGGTTCGATCGAAGTGGCCCAGCGTGAAAAAGGCTACAACAAGGGACTGTTCGAGTGGATTCGCAAGGCGCCGTGGGGCAACCCGGTATTCTCAGGCATGTTCATGTCACTGATCGGCTTCGGTTTCCTGGGCGGCATTTCCGGCGTGGTCATGGGCACCGAGCAGATCAATATCATCATCCATAACACCATTTACGTGCCGGGGCATTTCCACGCGACCGTGGTCATCGGTACCACGCTGGCAATGATGGCGCTGACCTATTACCTGATCCCGACGCTCTTCAGGCGTGAGATCATCCTGCCGGGATTAGCCAAATGGCAGCCGTACATATTCGGTATCGGCATGGCGGTGTTCTGCCTGACGATGATGGGGGCCGGCACCCTGGGCGTGGCCCGCCGTCACTGGGACATGGCGTTTACCGATGCCGCGGCGGGGATGGGCTTCGAGTATCCGGCCTCGGCCTATCTGATGATGGGCGCGGTCGGTATCAGCGCCGTTATCGCCATCATCGGTGGTGGCGCCTATATTCTGATAACCGTGGGTTCAATACTGTTCGGCAAGCGCGTCGAGGGTGCCGACCATACGGCAAGCCGGCCGGAAACCCTGACCCCGGCGGCAGTCACCGGCGAGACTGGCCATAGTAGCGGCATCGGTATCGGGGGCTTTGCCGCTCCCGGCACGCTGGCGCTCGCTGCACTGTTCCTACTGACCTTCGTCGTCTATTACTTCCTGAACTGGAAATACCTGATGTCGGTCTGGCCGATGAGTTAATGCAGAAGTCCACTTCCCCTGATACATGGCTGTACGGCGCCCCCTCCGTACAGCCATGATTTTTTCTATGGACAGCTTGCCCGGCCATCAGCGTACGTGCGAATCAGGTTTACAGGGACGCTATCGACAGATAAACGCCCACCAAGCCATGCATCGACACAGACTCCGGCCCAACTCCTGCGACATCGGCTGCCCGTTCCCCGGTCTGGCCGGCCGCCTGCGGGAGTCACTTGCCGATTGGTGACCGATATTCAGCTGAAGCGATTCAGCTCAGCCATGGCGATCGGCGAACAGCTTGGCCATTACGAGTTTCGCGACAGCAGGAAGTGCCGTCGATCTGCGGACGACCGCGGGGAAACCGCTGGTGCGGTCAGCCTGATCGATCCCAGCTGCGCCGATCACCCGTCCCGGTAACAACCAGAAATCTCGCACAGTCGGTCCGCAAGGCCCGTGCCGCTCTCGGCGAAGAGAGTTTCAACGTCGTCACCATCGGCTTTGATCCGCCGCAGGATAACCCGGAAACAATGGCCGCCCATGCACGGCAGCAAGGCGTCAGCGATCCGGGCTGGGCATTTTTAAGCGGCTCTCGGGATACAGTGCGAAATCTGATGACGGATATCGGCTTCAGCTACTGGCGGGCCCCGAAAGGCTACGATCACCTGACCCAGACCACCATCATCGATAGCGACGGCGTAATCTATGCCCAGGTATATGGGGAACTGGTTGACCTGCCACAACTGGTCGAACCGCTAAAGCGGCTGGTCTTTGACATCGACAATAAACAGGACAGCATGGTGGATTCCATCATCAAGCGGGTCAGCTATTTCTGTACGGATTACGATCCGGTTACCGGTGCCTACAAGTTCGACTACTCGCCGTTTTTGGGTATGATTATCGGCGCAGTCATCATAGCCTCTGTGATAGGCTTTCTGGTCGTCAATGTGACGGCCCACCGCCGACGCAACGCCGGAAGGGCAGTGCAATTCAAACCCGACAGGTAATCCGCTGTGCTGAATTACGTCAAGCAGGCGGGCAGACAGATACTGACCCGCACCGAAGGGGTTTTTGACGCCGTATTCGGCTATGAGGACAACCCTTTTTACCAGCTTGGCGCACTGACGATCTTTTTTTTCTGGGTCGTGCTGGTCAGCGGCATCTACGTCTTCATCTTTTTTGAAACCAGCGTAACGGGCGCCTATGAATCGGTCGATTACCTGACCCGCGATCAATGGTACCTCGGTGGCATCATGCGCAGTCTGCACCGTTATGCCTCGGACGCGGCCATCATCACCATTGCTGTTCATATACTGCGGGAATTCGTCAAGGACCGTTACCGCGGGCCGCGCTGGTTTTCCTGGTTCACCGGCGTACCGCAGCTGTGGATCGTGTTCCCGCTCGGCATTACCGGCTACTGGCTGGTATGGGATCAACTCGCCGTGCATGTCGCTATCATCAGCGCCGAACTGCTGGACTGGCTGCCCATATTCACCGATCCCATGGCCCGCAACTTCCTCACCGTGGAAAACGTCAGTGACCGGTTTTTCACGCTGCTGGGTTTCATTCATCTGCTCGGCCTGCCGTTGTTCCTGATTTTCGGCATCTGGTTCCATGTGCTGCGCATCACCCAGCCACGGGTCAACCCGAGCCGACGGCTGGTCGTCGCCAGCCTCGCTATGCTGGTCGTGCTGTCACTGATCAATCCGGCCCTGAGCCAGGCGCCGGCCAATCTGGGGTTCGTGCCGCAGACCACCGATTACGACTGGTTCTATCTGTTCATGTACGCGCTCCATGAATCGAGCTCGGCAACCGTGGTCTGGTCGCTGCTGTTCGGCGGCAGCCTGTTGCTGATCCTGCTGCCCTGGCTGCCACCGCTGCGTCAAGCGCCGGTGGCGCAGGTAGACCCGGATCACTGCAACGGCTGCGGCCGCTGTTTCAATGACTGCCCGTATACGGCCATCAGCATGGAACCGCGTACCGATGACAGCCCCTATGACGAGATCGCGGTGGTCGATCCGTCGCACTGTGTGTCCTGCGGTATCTGCGCCGGTGCCTGCCCTACGCCATACCCTTTCGCAGCGTGACCGAACTGCAGACCGGCATCGACCTGCCCCAGGGCAGCATCGACGCATTGCGGCGGTCACTGAAGGCTCAGGCCGAGTCGTTGACGACGGGGCCACGGCTGGCGGTGTTCGGCTGCACCCACGCCGCCAGCGTGGGTGCGCTCGCCGGGGTGAACACCGTCACCCATGAATTTCCCTGCATCGGCAACCTGCCGCCCACTTTCGTCGACTATGCCCTGAAAAGACTGGGACTGGACGGCGTGCTCGTCACCGGCTGTCCACCGGCGGAGTGTTATCACCGCCTCGGCAGCCACTGGACCGGGCAGCGCTTCGCCCGTCAGCGCGACCCGCAACTGCGCAGCAGTATCGACCCGCAGCGCGTGCACATTTATTGGGCCCGTGCCAACGAGCAAACCGATCTGGAACAGGAAGTTACGCGATTCCGGCAGGCACTGGACGAGCAGGCACAGCCGGCCCGGCAGTCGCAGGACGGGAACGATGAAAACGAATAAGATTCGCAGCTGGCCTGGGATTATCGCCACCTTCGCAGTCTTTGCGGCCGCCGTCGGTTATTTCTCGGAATCGCCCGACTTCAGGCTGCGCGAGCCTGAACAGGCCCTGCTGAAACTGAGCATCAGCCACCAGGGCGAGCTGCGTTACGAATGCCGCGAGCGCAGTGCCGAGGAGATCGAAGACCTGCCGCCGAACATGCGCCGGCCACTGGACTGCCCGCGCGAACGCTGGCCACTGCACGTCACGTTGCACATGGACGACCTGACACTGTTCGATGCCGGGATATCGCCGACCGGCCTGGCGAAGGACGGTACCGCCTACGCCTATCGGCGCCTGCCGATTCCCGCAGGTGAACACACCTTGACGTTGTCCGTGCTGGACTCGCAGGCGCCCGGCGCCGAGCCCGATCGCCGGACCGAAACGCTTGAGCTAACGCCCGGCCAGGTGCTGGTCATGGAATACGTCGGCGGGGATTTCAGTCTGACCCATCCCGGTGAGACGACCGATGGTATCTGATGCCTACAGCCTGTCCATTCCGGATGGAATAGCCCTACGCCAGGCCCGGGCCTGGCTGTGGCTGGGCGTGCTGGCGCTACTCGGCTCCGGTTTGTATGTCGTCTTCATCGTCCTGTCCCGGACCCCGTTCATCGAGGCAATCTTTCCTTTCGTCGATTTCTTCAAGACCGCCCTGGTCGTACACGTCGACCTGTCCGTACTGGTGTGGTTTCTGGCCTTTTGCGGCGCCATCTGGAGCCTCAACGGCCTGGAGCGGGGCGCATTCTGGGGCCGGCTGGCCATTGCCATGATGTCGGCCGGTGCCACGATCATGTTCCTGGCGCCGTTTACCGGCGATGCCCGGCCGCTGCTGAGCAACTACGTGCCGGTGCTGCGCCAGCCGCTGTTTCTCGCCGGGCTAGCGCTAGCCGGTACCGGCGCCGGTATCCAGGTATTACGCAGTCTGTTTTTCTCGCGACCGGTGGGCCCCTGGGCCAGCGGTGAGGCCGCGTTGCGCTTCGGCATTAACACCTCGGTGGTGGCCGGCGCCATGGCGATGCTTGCACTCATTACCACGCTGCTGCGGATGCCGGCCGGCGAGTCGGCGGCACGGCTATGTATGAAGCCCTGTTCTGGGGCAGCGGCCATGTCCTGCAGTTCGTCTATACCCAACTGATGCTGGTGGTCTGGCTATGGCTCGCCCAGGCCGCCGGCATACGCCCCTGGATCGGGCCGCGCATGGTACTGCTGCTGTTTGCCTGGGGCATGCTCGGCCTGCTGGCCACCCCGATCATTTACCTGAGCACTGCGGTCGGATCGGTACTGCATCACCGACTGTTCACCTGGCAGATGTCGTTCGGCGGCAGCCTCGCCGCATTGCCCATCGCCCTGGCGATATTTGCCGGCCTGCTCGCCAGCCGCAGCCCGCGGCAGCTCACCACCGGCCCTGCTTCACGGCCTGCTCTGGTCCATTGTGTTGTTCGGCATCGGCGGTATCCTGGGTTTCCTGATCGACCGCAGCGATGTCACCATCCCGGCCCATTACCATGGCGCCATCGTCGGTGTCACCCTGGCATTCATGGCCATGTGCTACTATCTGCTGCCGCGGCTGGGCTTTGCCAGTCCCGGCCGTCGATCGACCCTGTGGCAGGTTCACCTCTGACGGCTTTGGTCAACTTCTGCATGGCTCCAGCGGCCTCGCCTGGGCAGGCGCGGCGGGCATTCAGCGCAAAACGGCCGGGGCCGGCCAGGGGCTCGACAACCTGGAGCGGGTGGTGGCCATGGGACTGATGGGAGCGGGCGGGATCATTTCCATCATCGGCGGCGTACTGTTTCTGATCATTATGATCCACTGCATGGCCGGCTGGCGCAGTCATCCGACAGGAGCGGACGCTACCGACATTTCACCACGGTAATCTTGCCGGGCTCCGCAGCCGGGCCCGGTGCCGGCAAAACAGCTACGTGATCCTTCCCGCCCGGGACCGAAACAGCAAACGGGTCAGTTCCAGTAACAGCAGCATGGTAACTCCGTATGGGTGGTGGCGGCAACGGTATCCACCCGGGCCTGTCCCGCCCACCAGCCGCTGGCAAGGGCGGCGGCCACCAGCAGCAACGCCGGCCAGCCCCGGCCACCGGTCCTCACCAGACCATAACCGACCAGGCCCGCGAGCACGATCGCACCGGCGATATGCAGGATCATGGCCGGCGGCCAGCCGGCCGCACCGGCGAAGCCACCAAGCACCACCGTGATGACGGCTATCCAGGCAATGGCCACTAATGCCGGCAACGATGGCTTTACCCCGCTGTTTGGCGCAATTGTAACCAGTACCAGCCATGCTGCTGTGGCGGCGGCGAGCAGTCCGCCGAATAAATGGCCCAGTACCACCGCGGCATGGCGGCTGCTGCCGGCGGTGATGCCCAAAAGGGCAAGCGCCAGCGTGATCGCCAGCAGCACTGTCACGGGTCGGCGCAGGCAGCGGTACGTGCCGCTGCCCGTCCAGGCTATCAAAGTGATGACCAGCACCAGGGCCAGTAGCGTGCTGGCGATAAGCCGGTGCGCATCGCGCATGAGAACGCCGAGGCTGTCCGGCGCCGCCGCCAGCAGCTCAGCCGGCGGCGGTATCTCGGCATGGCGCAGCCACGCGCTGATCGGCACCAGGATCACGATCAACAGCAACACCGCCACGGCGGCCGCGCGCACATACAGCGGCTGTCTCATCAGTCGGGCTCCGTCAGCAGGGGCTCGCCGCGGACGACGCGGACATGATAGGGACTGGACTTCCAGTCGACCCGGTCGAGCCCGTGATCGAAACCCCACAGCCAGGCCGCATCACGCTGGAAGCGGTAGAGCGCCGCTCCAGTAACCGCCGGAACGGGTATCCGGAAAAATACTCGGCTGGTCAGCGTCGGTCCCGGGAAACGGATCCGCGGATCATTCAATGATGCAAGGTCGTAGCGCTCCGGCAGGCGCCAGTCACGATAGCCGCACAGCGCTGATTCATTCACCGCCGCGACATAGGCGTCGGTATCGCAGTCGCTGCCCTGGCAGTCACCGCCGTTGCGCGTACCGCGCTGCTCCGGCTTGAGACTCGGCTGTTCGCTATACCAGGTGTAGGTATTTTCCGCGGCGCGCAGGCCGGGCGCGGCGGTTTTCACTTCCCAGGTCAGGCCGGTTCGGCGGTCATGGACACACTGGCCGCCATCGGCATCATGCGCCAAGCGTTCGAAATCGAATACCAGCCCGGCCGCTTCGTCCGTGCCGTTATCGCAACCGCCCAGCATAATCGCCATCAGGGTGATACCGGCAGCGGCGCGCCGAAAGTGTCCCGACCATGGCAAACGGAAGCAGGCGGCGAGCTCTTTCAGGCGGAAACGATACATTGGAACAGTTTTTCTATCTGGCATGCGGGGTATATCATCATGTCATGTCGAAAATGCGTTGTGCCCAGTATCAAACAACCGGGTTATGATCCGGGGAGACAGTGTCCCATGAACCTGCTCGAATGGCGGCCGGAGTTCAGCACCGGCATCAAGTCGGTGGACCATGAACATCAGGAACTCATCGGCCTGATCAACGATACCCTTGAGAGTATCCGGGCGCATGACTCTGCCGACAACATACAGGCATCCCTGAGCGAGATCTATGTACATATCTCGTCACACTTTGCGCTGGAAGAAAGGATCATGCGCAAGCGGAAATATGATCGCTACCAGCAACACAAGGCCGAGCACGAAAAACTGCTGGACGACATACGTGACATCATGGATTACCACGCCGATCATGGTGAATTTGATGAAGAGTATCTCGCGGACCGTCTCAGTGACTGGTTCGCGAAACACTTCCGCACCGAGGATGCCCGCCTGCACCGGATGATTGGCTGAGCGCATTCACAACCACCCGATTTTGTTTCTGAAAATATCGATATCAATGCAAAATCGATCAACCCCTGCCGCTGATCCGGATAACAACAGATGTGCCCCAGGATCGCTTCACTGAACAGATTTTCTGTGAATTCAGATTTCAGGGACATTTATTCAGCGAAGTCCGCAACATATTCGGCAACCACCGTTTCATCATCCGATTCCTGCAGTACTGGCCGGTTGCCATCATTGGATACGAATTGACGGGGGAGCAATTCCGCAATATATCCCCTGACACAGGATCACCGCTGCCCGGCCGCCATCCTGTTGTGATATAGCGCTTCAGCCCCCTGATATGCCTTGATGTACATCAAGGCATCACCCCGCCTGTGGATGTTCCAGCGGATCACTGCGATATCGCTATTACCGCCAGCAGAACAGGGGAAGATCATGCATTCCGACCATACCAGCACCACCAGAATCGCTATTGCCGTGCTTGCCTTATGTCTCGTGCCCTTCGCCACAGCCGCCGAGGAAGCGCCGGCCGGGGGGCATGCCGATTGACAAGCCCGGCGAAAATCTACGAAAGCGCGCCCCAGGAAATCAAGGAAGGCAAGGTCGTCATCACGCCCGGTGCGCCGAAGATGTCGGAATCCGAATTCCGCCATTCCCAACGCATTTTCTTCGAGCGCTGTGCCGGCTGTCACCGGCGTCCTGCGCAAGGGCGCCACCGGCAAGCCGCTGACTCCCGACATCACCCAGGAGCGCGGTACCGAGGTCCTCAAGGCCTTCATCACTTACGGCTCGCCTGCAGGCATGCCCGACTGGGGTCAGTCCGGCGAGCTGACCGAGGAGGAAGTGGACATGATGGCCCGCTTCGTCCAGCACGAGCCGCCCGAGCCGCCGGAATGGGGCCTGGCCGAGATGCGCGATAGCTGGAACGTCAAGGTGCCGCCCGACCAGCGCCCGACCGAGCCCATGAACGACTACAACCTCGATAACATCTTCTCGGTTACCCTGCGTGATGCCGGCCAGGTGGCGCTTATCGACGGCGACAGCAAGGACATCATCAGCATTGTCGAGACCGGCTACGCCGTCCACATCTCGCGTCTGTCGGCGTCGGGGCGCTATATCTACGTCATCGGCCGCGACGCCAAGGTTGACCTGATCGATCTGTGGATGGAGAAGCCCGATACGGTTGCCGAGATCAAGCTCGGCCTCGAGGCCCGCTCGGTCGAGACCTCGAAATACGAGGGCTATGAAGACGACTTCGCCATCGGCGGCACCTACTGGCCGCCCCAGTTCACGATCATGGAAGGGGACACACTCGAACCGCTCAAGGTCGTATCGACCCGCGGCATGACCATGGATACGCAGGAATACCATCCCGAGCCGCGTGTGGCCGCCATCGTCGCCTCGCATGCCCATCCGGAATTCATCGTCAACGTCAAGGAAACCGGCAAGGTCTGGCTTGTTGATTACACCGACCTGGATAATCTGGCCGTGACCATGATCGACACGGCCCGCTTCCTTCATGACGGCGGCTGGGACTCCACCAAGCGCTACTTCCTCACCGCCGCCAATCAGTCGCACAAGATCGCCGTGGTCGACGCACGCGAACGCAAGCTTGCCTCGATGATCGATGTCGGCAACACCCCGCACCCGGGCCGCGGCGCCAATTTCATCGATCCGGAGTATGGACCGGTCTGGGCCACCAGCCACCTCGGTGACGCCAGCATCGCGCTCATCGGCGCCGATCCGGAGAATCACCCCGAGCATGCCTGGAAGGTGGTCCGCGAGCTGCAAGGCCAGGGCGGCGGCTCGCTGTTCATCAAGACCCATCCGGAGTCACGCAACTTGTGGGTGGACACCCCGCTGAACCCGCAAAATGAAATCAGCCAGTCCATCGCGGTGTTCGATCTCGACGATCTGGAGGCCGGCCACGAGGTGCTGCCGATCGCCGAATGGGCGGATGTCGGTGAAGGCCCGAAGCGGGTAGTGCAGCCGGAATACAACAAGGCCGGCGACGAAGTCTGGTTCTCGGTCTGGAACGGCAAGGAACAGGAGTCGGCGATCGTGATCCTTGATGACAAGACCCGCGAGCTCAAGCATGTCATCAAGGATGAACGGCTCGTCACTCCGACCGGCAAGTTCAACATCTACAACACCCAGCACGACGTGTACTGAGCGGGGTGCCGGATGTGGCCGACCGGGATCCGCGTGCGTTGGCCGTTGGCACTGGCACTGTTGCCGGCGACAGCCAATGCCGCGGCCGCGGATCTCGATACGGTGCGACTGCGATCACTCTTGCGCCATGACTGCGGTGCCTGTCACGGCCTGACACTGCAGGGCGGCCTCGGGCCGCCGCTGACGGCGGCGGCGCTGGACGGTAAGCCAGCGTCACTGCTTGTCGACACGATCCTGGATGGCCGGCCGGGCACGCCAATGCCGGGCTGGCGCGGCCTGCTCAATGCAGAAGAGGCGCGCTGGATTGTCACTGTCCTGAAACGCGCACCGGATGCCGATGAAGATGAATAAGATACGCAAAGCGTACGTGGCCGCTGTACTGCTGGGCGCCGGTGTCATGACTGTCGGCACTGACGCTGCCGGCGATCTCGGGCTGATTGTGGAGCGCGCCAGCGGTTCGCTGCAACTGGTAAATGTCGACGCACGCAAATCGCTGCAACGGATTACCGGCCTCGGCGATTTATCCCACGCATCCATCAAGTTTTCCCGCAATGAACAGCGTGCCTATGTCTTCGGCCGCGACGGCGGCCTCACCCAGGTCGACCTGACGGCCGGGCGTATCATTAACCGGCGCATGCAGGCGGGGAACAGCATCGGCGGCGCGATCTCCCGTGACGGCCGGCTGGTCGCGGTGGCCAATTACGAACCCGGCGGCGTCAACGTGTTCACCGCCGACGGCCTCGAACCGGTAACAGAAATCCCGGCCGTCGGCGAGAGCGGCGAACGCTCGAAGGTCGTGGGCCTGGTCGACGCGCCGGGGCAACGTTTCGTGTTCAGCCTCTACGATGCCGGCGAGATCTGGGTGGCGGATTTCAGTAGCGGTGACGATCCGCAAATCACCCGCTTCCGCGACATCGGCCGCCAGCCCTATGACGCCCTCATAACCCCGGATGGCCGCTTTTACATCGCCGGCCTGTTCGGCGAGGACGGCCTGGTGCTGCTCGATCTGGAAAACCCGGAGTCAGGCCCGCGCCGCATTCTCGATCACTACGGCCGTAGCGAGAAACCGCTGCCGGTCTACAAGATGCCGCACCTGGAAGGCTGGGCGGTGGCCGGCGACCACGCCTTCCTGCCGGCAGTCGGCCGCCATGAGCTGCTGGTGGTGGATACCCGCGACTGGGAGGAAACCCGCCGGATCCCGCTGGCCGGTCAACCGGTCTTCGCAGTCGCCCGGCCTGACGGCCGCCAGGTCTGGGTCAACTTCGCGCCACCGCACAACGATCGCATACAGGTAATCGATGTCGCCGGCATGAAAGTCGTGAAAGAGCTGCGGCCGGGCAAGGGTGTGCTGCACATGGAATTTTCACCCAACGGCGAGGCGGTCTGGGTCTCGGTACGCGACGAGGATCGTGTCGATGTCTATAACACCGAACGCCTCAAACGTATCGCCAGGATAGAGGCCGCGACGCCAAGCGGGATCTTTTTCGCCGCGCGGGCGCACCGGATCGGATTATGACCGCGGTTCACGAGCTTGCCTCCGGTTCGACAGCCGCACGCGAAGCGGATCTGGATGCGCTCGACTGGCGGCTGCTGGATGAATTCCAGCATGGCTTCCCGATCATCCCGCAGCCCTATGCAGAACTCGCACGGCGGTTGGACATCACCGAGACGGAAGTCCTTGGGCGGCTCTCCAGGCTGCAGTTGCGTGGCTGTATCAGCCGCATCGGCCCGGTATTCCGGCCGCACAGTATCGGCAGCAGCTGCCTCGCGGCCATGGCCGTACCGGCGGACTGCCTGGATCGGGTGGCCGGGTACGTCAATGCCCAGCCCGAAGTCAATCACAATTACCAGCGCGAACACCGCTTCAATCTGTGGTTCGTGGCCACCGGCCGCGACCAGGCCGGTATTGAAGCCGTTATCGGCCGCATCGAGACAGCTACCGGATATAAAGTCATGGCCCTGCCCATGCTTGCCAGTTATCACATCGATCTCGGATTTTCACTGCGATGAGCCAGACACCGGACACCACCGACTGGCGGCTCATCGCCGCTATCCAGGACGGCCTGCCGCTGGTGCCGCGGCCATACGTCGCCATCGCCGCCGGACTCGGACTGACGGAGGCCGAAGTATGCCGGCGCATCCGCCGCATGGACGATGCCGGACTCATCAAGCGTTTCGGTGTCGTGGTCCGGCACCGGGAACTCGGCTATCGCGCCAACGCCATGGTGGTCTGGGATATCGACGAGCGGCGGGTGGACACGGCCGGCCGCTGGCTGGCGGGCCAGCCCGGCATCACCCTGTGCTACCGGCGGCCGCGGCGGCCGCCGGACTGGCCCTACAATCTGTTCTGCATGGTCCACGGCCGCGACCGCGGCGATGTCGGCAACCTGATAGAAGGGCTTGCGTCGCAGCCGCCGCTGGCCGGCTGCCCGCACGAGATCCTCTTCAGCCTGCGCCGATTCAGCAGTGCGGCGCGAAATACGCCCAGCCAGCCAGGGAGGCCGGTACATGGATGCCATAGACCGCCTGATCGTGGATCGATTGCAGTCGGATTTTCCGATCACGCAACAGCCCTTCGCCGACGTCGCGGCGGAACTGGGCCTGACCGAGGACGAGCTCATCGATCGCATTGACGGCCTGCTGTCCGCAGATACAGCCAGCCGCTTCGGCCCGCTTTACAACGTCGAGCGCATGGGCGGCGCCTTCATGCTGTGTGCCCTGAGCGCGCCGGAAGCGGAATTCGATCAGATTGCCGCAGTGGTCAACAGCTTTCCGGAGGTCGCCCATAACTACGCCCGCGAACACGGGCTCAACATGTGGTTCGTGCTGGCCGCGGAGACACCACAGCGCATCGACGAGGTCACGCGGGAGATCGAAACCGCCAGCGGCTGCCAAGTCTACAGCTTTCCGAAGGAGGAGGAGTTCTGCGTGCACCTGAGGCTGAAGCCATGAGCCGGCATCCAGCGACCGTGGTAGGCGACCGCGGCTGCCGGCCCGATGCCGTTGACCGCCGGATTATTGCTGCTACCCAGGCCGGCCTGCCGCTCACGGCCCGGCCCTATGACGCCGTTGCCGAGCGCCTCGGTCTGCCGGCGGCGGAAGTCCGCCGGCGCCTGCGATACATGATGGCCTGCGGCGTGATCCGCCGCATAGCCCTGGTACCGAATCACTACCGGCTCGGCTATCGCGCCAATGCCATGAGCGTGTGGGACCTGCCGGATACCCGCATTCACGATCTGGGACAGCGGGTCGCCGCCCTACCGTTTGTCAGCCATTGTTACCATCGCCGCCGGCAACCGCCGATCTGGCCCTATAACCTGTTCGCCATGGTCCACGGCCATAACCGCGACGAGACCGAGGCCATGGTCGATGCCATCGCCGACCTGCTGGGTGAAGCGGTGCGCGGGCGCGCGGTGCTCTACAGCAGCCGCATACTCAAGAAGACCGGTCTGCGGCTACCGGCGCCGGCCGCGCTCAGCCTGGAGTAAAACCATGTTCCGACTCAGCCAGTTCATGCGCGAAATTTGCCAGCCGACCGCCGCGGTACCGCGGACGCCATCAGGGCCGGTGGTGATCTGGAACCTGATCCGGCGCTGCAACCTCACCTGCCGGCACTGCTACTCAACCTCCGCCGATATCGACTTCGCCGGCGAACTGCGCACCGACGAAATCCTGGAAACCATGGCCGATCTCAGGGCCTTCGGTGTGCCGGTGCTGATACTTTCCGGCGGCGAACCGCTGCTGCACCCGGACATTTTCACGATCACCCGTCACGCCAGGGAACTGGGCTTCTATGTCGGCCTGTCCAGCAACGGTACCCTCATCGACGGATCCAATATCGGCGCCATCGCCGCCGCCGGTTACGACTACGTCGGCATCAGCCTCGACGGTCTGCGCGCGACCCACGACCGCTTCCGGCGCCGCGACGGCGCCTTCGATGATTCCCTGCATGCGGTACGCCTGTGCCGGGACCACGGCATCAAGGTCGGCCTGCGCTTCACCCTGACGCGCAATAATGCCGCCGAACTGCCGCAGCTGCTGGACCTGATGGAAGCCAAGTGTGTCGACAAGTTCTACCTTTCACACCTGAATTACGCCGGCCGCGGTGGCCGCAACCGCGGCGACGACGCGATGCACGCCATGACCCGTGACTGCATGGACCTGCTGTTCGAGCGTGCCTGGCAGGACGCGCAGGCCGGTGGACGGCGCGAATACGTCACCGGTAACAACGATGCCGACGGCGTCTATCTGCTGCACTGGGTGGCACGCCATTTCCCGCACCGGCTTGAACACATTCGCACGCGCCTGGAGCAGTGGGGCGGCAACGCCTCCGGCGTGAATATCGCCAACATCGACAACCTCGGCAATGTCCACCCCGATACCTTCTGGTGGCACCACATCCTCGGCAATGTCCGCAAACAGCCATTTTCCGCCATCTGGCGTGACACCTCGGATCCGCTCATGGCCGGTCTGCGCCGGCGGCCGCGGCCGGTGACGGGCCGCTGCGGTCGCTGCCGGTACCTGGCGATCTGCGGTGGTAATACCCGCGTGCGCGCCTGGCAATCCAGCGGTGACGCCTGGGCCGAGGATCCCGGCTGTTATCTCACGGATGACGAAATCGGCATCGCCGCACCGGACGTGGTCCCTGCGGATGCGGCCGGTTAGCCGTCACGCCAGCGGACTGGCACTGCTGCTGGCCGCCATTTCCGCGACCAGCAATATCGACGCCGCGGAGCGCCTGTACGAACAGCATTGCGCCGCCTGCCACGGCACCGATCGGCTGGGCGGCAGCGGACCGGCCCTGGTGCCCGGAAATTTCGAACGCCTTGATCGCGAGGCGGCCATGGACGTTATCCGTGATGGCCGTCCGGCCACGCAAATGCCCGCCTTTGGCGGGAAACTGTCGGCCGCCGAGGTCGAGAGCCTGGCCGATTACATTTTCGAACCGCCGCCGGCACCGCCTGAGTGGACACTCGCGGACATGCAGCACAGCCACAGTGTGCCAACGCAGACGCTGGCGGACGCACCGGTTTACGCGGCCGATCCCCTGAACCTGTTCCTGATTGTGGAAAAAGGTGATCACCACATCACTATTCTCGATGGTGATCGTCTCGAACCCATTCATCGATTTGCAACTCACCGCGCTTTGCACGGTGGCCCCAAGTTCTCGCCCGACGGCCGCTTTACCTACCTGGCCTCACGCGACGGCTGGATCAGCAAATATGATTTATACGGGCTGGAAGTGGTGGCCGAAATCCGCGCCGGCATCAACACCCGCAATCTGGCGGTTTCCGGCGACGGCCGCTATGTACTGGTCGGCAACTACCTGCCCCATCAACTGGTCATGCTGGACGCCGGCGACCTCGCGCCGCTGGCGGTGATACCCGTGACCGGCAAGGGCGATCGCAGCTCGCGGGTCAGCGCCGTCTATGACGCCCCGGCCCGCTCCAGCTTTGTGGTGGCGCTCAAGGACATGGCCGAAATCTGGGAGATCCCGTACGGCGATGATCGCGAACCCGTGTATCCGGGCCTGGTGCATGACTACCGCTATGCCGAGGGCATCGCCGACGATACCCGGTTCCCCGTCCGGCGCATCCGCCTGGATCACTATCTGGATGATCTCTGTTTCAGCCCCGATTATCGGCACGTCATCGGCACCGCGCGTGACACGGAAGGGGCGCAGGTTATCAATCTGGACGTCGGCCGCCGCATTGCCGGGATCGATCTGCCCGGGCTGCCGCACCTGGCCTCCTGTATTACCTGGCAATACAAGGATCGCACGGTCATGGCCACGCCCGATTTCAAGGCGGGCATGGTCAGTGTCATCGATGTCGAAACCTGGCAGGTCATCCGCCGTATCGAGACCGCGGGACCCGGCTTTTTTATGCGCAGCCATGAAGCCACGCCGTATGCCTGGGTCGACGTATTTTTCGGCCCGGACAACGATCGCATGCACATTATCGACAAGAACAGCCTGGAAATCGTCCGTACACTGGTGCCTACACCGGGTGCGACCTCGGCGCATGTCGAATTTGACCGCCACGGCCGCTATGCCCTCGTCAGTGTGTGGGAAAACGAGGGGGCAGTGGTGATCTACGACGCCCATACTCTGGAAGAGATCAAACGCCTGCCGATGCGCAGGCCGTCCGGCAAATACAACGTCTATAACAGAATCAGCGGTTCCACCGGCACCAGCCACTAGGTCTTCAAAGATCCGTCCGCAGCATGCCGGCGGATGGATGCCGAAAGTACGTGCAATAGCCCCACAATGGCTCTCTGCAACCACCTGCCTGGCTGAAAACTATCACTTTAGACTTGAGACTTATTCCAGTTTAATCAAGTGGTTACAATAATCTATTGAAAATCATGATCATGTTGTCGCGCCAATAATTGGCATCTGTTTTGCTTATTTAATCAGGGCCGCGATTGTCGTCAAAACGCGGTTGTTTCCCCAGTACCCGTCAAGCGGGTCGTCATGTAACTGAAGAGAGAAAAGCAAGGAGAATCATCATGAAACAATGGCAAGACCCTGCCTACTGTGACCTGCGCCTCGGCTTCGAGGTCACCGCGTACGTCTACGTGCGTTGAGGCGACAAGACAGCGGCCGGCCCTGACGGGCCGGTCCGCTTTTTCCGGACCCATAAAAAGCCGCTGTATCACACCATGACCGAAACCGACACCGATACCCTCAGTGCAGAGGCACTGGTGGAGATGAATCCCATGTACCTGCTGCGCTGGGAGCCCAGCCAGGATGCCCATGTGCTGCTGTATCCCGAAGGCGTCGTCAAGCTCAACGAGACCGCCGGCGAGATTCTCACATACTGCACCGGCGAGCGTTCCGTGGCGGAGATCGCCGCGGCGATCGATGCCGGCTACGGCGATGACGTGCGCGAGCGGGTACTCAACTTCCTGGAGGTCGCTTATGCCAAAGGATGGATCCGCACCAAGTCTTGACGGTGCCGGCATACCCATGTGGCTGGTGTGCGAGCTGACGTATCGCTGCCCGCTGCACTGCGCCTGGTGCAACAACCCGCTGGACTTCGACAGCTATCGCAACGAACTCGATACGGACGAATGGATCCGGGTGCTGCGCGAGGCCCGCGCCATGGGTTCGCTGCAGCTCGGCTTCTCCGGCGGTGAACCCATGCTGCGCGACGACCTCGAGGAACTGGTCGCCGAGGCCGAACGCCTGGGCTTCTACACCAATCTCATTACCAGCGGCATGGGGCTGACGTCCGAACGCCTGGAAAAGCTGAAGGCCGCCGGCCTGAAGCAGATCCAGCTCAGCCTGCAGGCCAGCGAGCGCGAACTGACCGACACCCTGGTCAGCGCCAAAGCCTTCGATCAAAAACTGGCCGCGGCCCGCGAGATCAAGCGCCAGGGCTTTCCGATGGTGCTGAACGTGCCGATCTGCCGCCAGAACATCGATGATACGGCCAACATCCTGGCGCTGGCCGAGGACATCGGCGTCGATTACCTCGAATTCGCCAACATCCAGTATTACAACTGGGCGCTACTGAACCGCTCCGAGTTATTGCCCAGCCGCGAACAGGTCGAGGCGGCCGAGGCCATGGTCGCCGAGGCCCGCCAGCGGCTCGGCAAGCGCATGACGATCTACTTTGTCATTCCTGATTATTTCGATGACCGGCCCAAGGCCTGCATGAACGGCTGGGGCGCGATCCACCTGACCATTGCCCCCGACGGCACCGCCCTGCCGTGCCAGGAGGCCCGGGTCATCGAATCGCTGGAATTTCCCAGCGTGCGCAACACGCCGCTGGCCGAGATCCGGCACGACTCGCCAGCGTTCAACGAATTCCGCGGTGACGGCTGGATGCGGGATCCCTGCCGCAGCTGTCCCGAACGCGAGCAGGATTTCGGCGGCTGCCGCTGCCAAGCCTACCTGCTGACCGGCGATGCCACCAACGCCGACCCGGTATGCGCCAAGTCGCCGCACCATGATCGCATCAGCAGTGTCCTTGAGGCCGGCACCGGTCCGGCCATCCCGCGGCCGCTGATCATGCGCCGGCGCGGTGCCGTCAGCCACCGGCTTCATGGGCGGCAAAGCATGAAACTGCCGCACGACAGCCTCGCCGGTACCGTCATCGCCGGTCTGGTACTGACCGCCGTGTTGTCTGTTGTCGCTGTCGTGCTGGCCGGCAACTGAAGCGGGTCCGGCCGTCATGACGTTGACCGCCATCGATATTGCCGCGCGTTTCCTGCATATCCTCGGCTTGCTGGTATGGATGGGGCACAACTACGCCAATGTCATCCAGCGGCCACGGTTCCGGCAACCGAACTGGTCGACAGCGAAGCCGTCCAGGGTATGTTCGAGGCGGCGATGAAGCGTGAACACGCCACCTTCCGCTGGGCCTCGGTGGTGGTACTGGTCAGCGGCCTGTACATGCTCTGGTATCGCGACATGCTCGCCGATGCCCTGGCGCTGTCGGGCGCGCAGGCGGTGATCGGCATCGGCGTCTGGCTCGGTATTATCATGGTGCTCAATCTGTGGCTGGTGCTGTGGCCGCACCAGAAAAAGGTGCTGGGTTTCGTACCCGCCACCACCGCGGAACGGCTGCGCTGTTCGCGTATCACCTTCCTGTCCTCGCGCACCAATACCATCCTGTCGTTCCCCACCCTGTTTTTCATGCTCGCGGGCGCTCACGGCAGTCTTCTGTTTACCTGAATCGGGATAGTTAATGGGGCAGATCTTCAATTTCGCCGCCGGCCCCGGCCAGCTGCCGCCGGAAGCTACTCACCCAGGCCGCCGCCGATATGGTCAACTGGGAAGGCACGGGGCTGTCCGTTCTCGAGCTGCCATTCACCTCGGACGAATACCGCGCCCTGGCCGCACGGACCGAGGCCGACCTGCGCGCCCTGCTGGACATCCCGGCGGATTACCGGGTGCTGTTTCTGCACGGCGGCGCCTATGCCCACATGGGCCTGCTGGCCATGAACCTGCTGGATGCCGGGCAAAGTGCCGATTACGTGATAACCGGTCACTGGTCGCAGCGGGCGGCGGCCGAGGCGCGTCGCTTCGGCCGGGTACGGGTGGCCGCCAGCAACCTCGAGGACGGTTGCCGCGACATCCCGCCGCCGGCCACCTGGCGGCTCGACCCCGCCGCCGCCTACTGTCATATCACCACCAACGAGACCGCCGACGGCGTCCAGTTCCACGACACGCCGGACACCGGCGATGTACCGCTGGTTGCCGACATGACCTCCGACTTTCTATCGCGGCCGGTACCGTGACGAAATACGGCCTGATCTACGCCAGTACCCAGAAAAATGCCGGCATCGCCGGACTGACCATCGTCATCATCCACCACCGCCTGTTGCGCGAATCCGCCGGTGAAATACCGGCGGTATTCGATTACCGCCGCCAGGCCGCTGCCGCCGGCAGGGTCAACACACCGCCCGTTTTCGCGATTTATTTTACCGGTCTGATGTGTCGCTGGCTGCGCGATCGCGGCGGCGTGACCGCGGCGGCACGGGCGGGCGAATACAAGAGCTCATTACTTTACAGCGTCATCGACGCCCGGCCTCTGTACGACTGTCCGGTGGTACCTGCGGCCCGGTCGCGGGTGAACGTCTGTTTCCACCTCACCGATCCCGCTTTGCAGGGCGAATTCCTGGCCCGGGCGGAAGATTGCGGGCTGCACTTCCTGGCCGGTCACAGCGATACCGGCGGCCTTCGCGCCAGTCTCTACAATGCCATGCCGGAAGCCGGCGTGCAGACGCTGGCAGCGTTCATGAACGGATTCGCTGACCGGCAGCAGTGATTCCTGCCGGCACATGAACTACCTGCAGCGCCAGCGACTCCGGCTTCATGCCGCGGCTGCCCGCCTGTGGCCGCGACAACAGGCTGATAACAGCTGTGTGCGGCTCGGCGGCCTCGAATTTCGCTCTCCGCTAGGCGCGGCGGCGGGTCTCGACCGCCACGGCCGCCTGCTCGCCAGTTTCGATAAACTGGGATTCGGCTTCGTCGAGGTCGGCACCATCAACAACCACAGCGACGCGCCGGTCACGGCCCGGCGGCTGAGCCGCTGGCTGCGAAAACGCCATGGCAAACCACCGATGCGCATCGGCATCAGCATCGGCAGCCTGCGGTCGTATCTTGATGCCATGGCGATCAATGAATGTGTCATGCTCGCGCAAATGTTTGCGCCGCTGGCCGATTACATCGTGCTCAATCTCAGCCGGCCGCGCAGCCCGGTGCGTACGGGCCACTTTGAACCGCAGCACCTGCAAGCCGTGCTGCAGCGGGTGCGCGCCGGGTGTACGGCAAACAACCCCGGTACCGCCCCGCCGCTGCTGGTGAAGATCGCCATCACCCCGGGCTGCAGGGACGCTTATCCGCCCGGCGTCATGCAGCTGTTCGAAAATCACTGTGACGGCATCGTCGTCGCTTTCGAAGACTGGCCATCGGTCACGGCCGCCGCCGGCTGGCTGCGTGGCCGGCGCCCGGTACTGCCGGTCATCGCCGTGGGCGGCATCCGGCATGCCACCGATATCGATACATACCTTGCCGCCGGCGCGGCGCTGGTGGGCGTGCATCGCGCGATCCGCAGCGGCCACGGTCTGTACAGCCTGATTCAATACCCGTCCCGGCGCCGGCACAACGGCGTTGACCTTGGTCAATGACAAGCCGGGGCCGGCCGCTACACTGCCGGAGTCATGGAGCCCGGTATAAGCATAGCTTCCCGACCCGAACGCGCCCTGCCGATACGCGTCAACACGTTCGGTCGTTATGCTCAGGGCCTCTACGGCGAGCGGGTACACAAGATAGCCATCAATGCCGGCTTTACCTGCCCCAACCGTGACGGCAGCAAGGGCTGGGGCGGTTGCACGTTCTGCAACAACCGCTCGTTCTCGCCAAACGAGCACAGGTCGATGCATGCGATCGTTGAACAGGTGAACAGCGGCCGTGCCGTCGTTCGCCGCCGCACCGGTGCCCGGCGCCTGATCGCCTATTTCCAGGCCTACACGAACACCTATGCGGATATCGAGCGCCTGCGTGCGCTTTATGATGAAGCCCTGGCGCAGCCGGACGTGATCGGGATTGCAATCGGCACCCGCCCCGACTGTGTACCAACCGAGGTCCTGGATCTGCTGGCCGAGTACCGGTATCGCGGCTTCGAGGTATGGCTGGAGTTGGGTCTGCAGTCGGCTTTTGATCACACCCTGGCCCGGGTTAACCGCGGCCATGGCTTCGCGGAATACCGTGACGCCGTCTACCGGGCGCGGGCCCGCGGTCTGCCCATCTGTACGCACCTTATCATCGGCCTGCCCGGCGAAACCGGAGCGCATGCGCGCATGAGCCTGCAGCATGTCCTGGAGCTGGGCGTCGAAGGCCTCAAGCTGCATCCGTTGCATGTAGTCAAGAACACGCTGCTTGCCAAACAGTGGCGTCAGGGTGAATACCGGCCGCTGACAATGCAGTACTACGCGGAAACGGTGTGCGACCTGATCGAGCTGACACCGCCTCAGGTGGTTTTCCACCGCCTTACCGGCACCGCGCCGGCTGACCTGTTGCTGGCGCCTGACTGGTGTGCGCACAAATGGCAGGTCATTAATGCCATTCAATGCGAACTCTTGCAGCGCGGGACCCATCAGGGCTGGCGTGCGCCCCCGTTCGGGGGCCCGGTCATGAACCGGCGCGTCGAGCTGGTCTGTCCCGCCGGCGGCCCGGCGGCCCTGCGGGCGGCCGTCGACCATGGTGCCGATGCCGTCTACACGGGATTTCGTGACGGCACCAATGCGCGCAATTTTCCGGGGCTGAACTTCGATACCGACGAACTTGCGCAGGCAGTGGACTATGCCCATGCGCGCAACACGAAGGTATTGCTGGCACTCAATATCTACCCGACGCCGGAGCGCTGGCCCGCCGCCGTCTCCGCACTGGAACGGGCGGCGGAGCTTGCCGTGGATGCGGTCATTCTGGCGGACCCGGGTCTGCTGCATTATGCGACCCAGCAGCTTCCCGGCCTGCGCCTGCACCTATCCGTGCAGGGCTCGGCGACCAACCGCCATGCCATCGATTATTATCACGAATTGTTCGGTATCCGCCGGGTGGTGCTGCCACGCGTGCTGTCCCTTGCCCAGGTCAGCCACCTGGCCGAGCAGTCAGCCGTGGAGATCGAGGTATTCGGCTTTGGCAGCCTGTGCGTGATGGTCGAGGGGCGCTGCGCCCTGTCTTCCTTTGTCACCGGCGAGTCGCCGAACCAGCATGGCATCTGCTCACCCGCCAGGGCCGTGCGCTGGGAGGAAACACCGACAGGCCGCCAGTCGCGTCTCAACAACGTGCTCATCGACCATTTCAGCACCGGTGAGGCCGCGGGCTACCCGACACTCTGCAAGGGCCGATTCCTGGTGGGTGACCGGGTATTTCATGCCATCGAAGAGCCCACCGGTCTTAACGTACTGGAAATCCTGCCCGAACTCGTCAACGCGGGCGTTGCCGCGATCAAGGTCGAGGGCCGCCAGCGCAGCCCCGCCTATGTCGCCCAGGTTACCCGCACCCTGCGCCAGGCGCTGGATACCTGTCTTGCGGATCCGCAACGATTCCGCGTTCGGGAGGAATGGCAGGAATGCCTGCAACAGCTTGCCGAAGGCCATACCCAGACCCTCGGCGCCTACAGCAGGCCGTGGCAATGAGACTCGCCCTCGGCCCGTTACTGTACTACTGGGATCGGGAATCGATATTCGATTTTTATAAATCGATCCAGGACACGGCGGTGGATATCGTCTATCTGGGCGAGGTCGTATGCGGCAAGCGCCGCACCATGCGGCTGCCGGACTGGCTGCAAATAGGCGAAGAACTTGCGGCCGCCGGCAAGGAAGTCGTTCTCTCGACCCTGGCATTGATAGAGGCGGAATCCGAACTCGCCACGCTGAGAAAGATATGCGCCAACGGGCGTTTCCCCGTGGAGGCCAACGACATGGCGGCGGTGTACGCCCTGGCCAAGCTGAAGCAGCCATTCATCGGCGGTCCGCATCTGAATATCTATAATCCCGAGGCCCTAGCCATGCTGGCCTGCTCGGGCGCCCGGCGCTGGACAATACCGGTCGAAATGTCCGCCAGTACACTGGCGGCCATTCAGGCCCAGCGGCCGGCTCAGATTGAAACGGAGGTATTCGCGCTGGGCCGGCTGCCGTTGGCATTTTCCGCCCGCTGCTTTACCGCCCGCGCTCACGGCCACGGCAAGGATGACTGCGGCTTTGTCTGCGCGCAGTACCCGGAGGGTCTGCCGCTGTATACCCAGGAGAAAGAGCCTTTTCTGATACTGAACGGCATTCAGACCCAGTCCGCTTCGCTGTACAGCCTCGTCGAGCACCTGGAGGAACTCGAGCAACTGGAAGTGGATGTCGTCCGGGTGTCACCCTTTCCAGGGCAGATGGCGGAAATCATTGAGCTCCTGCATGCGGCGGTAATGGATACTGCCAAGGCCGAAAAAACGGCCGCGGCCATTCAGGAACACCTGACGCTGCCGGTCAACGACGGCTACTGGCGCGGGCGTCCGGGTATCGGCGGCACATGACCGCGGTAGCGGGCAAGCATCGACAGGCGTCCCAGCAGCCCGGCAAGCGCAGGCGGCAGCACGGCATTGAAATGGCCCCGCAGATCGTAATCGAAACCATCAATCAGGTTCTTGATGTGCACGCCGGTCTCGGTTTCCCCCTCGACACTCAGGCGGCGCTGGAAAAACAGCGTATCCGGATCCACGCGCCGCAGCGCCAGGGACAAAAAGGCATCGCAGGTGCCGCGAATCACCACGTCCGGCGACTCCCACCGCGCCGCCAGCAGCTGGCCGTCATGGATACGAAAGCGTAACTCGATTGCCATATCGATCACGCCGAGTGATATCACCTTGCCCTCGAGTTCGAGCAAACGTTTCCTTAACGCCTGGCCACGCAACAGGTGATTGGTCAAGTGTGACAGCACCATGGTATGTAGCGTGTCCGGCAACAGGCGCATGGGAGCAAGAAAAACGCAAAGCATGAGATGTTTATCCAGACAAGAACGAAGTGAGGATAATTTCCGATTACGGAATGCATTGCATTGACTTACCTCAAGTACACCGGAACCCATTAACCATGCCTTATCACGACCTCAGGGCTTTCCTCACGGATCTTGAACAGCACGGCGAACTCAAGCGTGTCCAGGTGCCGGTGTCACCGGTGTTGGAGATAACCGAAGTCTGCCAGCGAACCTTGCGCGCCGGCGGCCCGGCCCTGTTGTTCGAACAGTCCCGCGGCTATACAACGCCGGTTCTCGGCAACCTGTTCGGCAAACTGCAGCGGGTGATGACCGCCATGGGTGTTGCCGACACCGAGGGACTGCGCGATGTCGGCCGGCTTCTCGGCTTTCTGCGGGAGCCGCAGTGGCCCGCCGGTGTCGGCGAGGCCGTCAGGCGTCTGCCGATCTTCAGCCGTTTGCGGCACGTTAACCCGCGCCTGCTGATGCATGGCCCCTGTCAGGAAGAAAGGATCGAGGGTGACGACCTCGATCTTTCAAGGCTGCCGATACAAACCTGCTGGCCGGGTGATGCAGGCCCGCTGATCAGCTGGGGGCTGGTGATCACCAGGGGCCCGCATCAGGAGCGATGCAATATCGGCGTCTATCGCCAGCAGGTGATCGACCGCAACAAGGTCATCATGCGCTGGCTGCCGCATCGTGGCGGTGCCATTGACTTCCAGGAATGGCAACAGGTTTATCCCGGTCAGCGCTTTCCCGTTAACGTCGTCATCGGCGCCGACCCGGCGATGTTGATCGCGGCGGCAACGCCCATACCGGACACATTGTCCGAGTTCCAGTTTGCCGGCCTGCTGCGCGGCAGCCGTACCGAGCTGGTCCATTCCCGCGTGACCGGACTGCCCGCACCGGCAACGGCGGAATATCTGCTGGAAGGACACATCCAGCCCGGAGAAACCGCACTGGAGGGGCCATTCGGCGATCACACCGGTTATTACAATAGCACCGGCCACTTCCCGGTATTCACGATCGAGCGAATCTCACACCGCGCCAATCCTGTTTACCACAGCACGTACATGGGCCGTTCGCCACATGACGAACCGTCGGTCCTGGCCATGGCACTGAACGAGATTTACATCCCCATACTCCAGAAGACGTTTCCCGAGATTGTGGATTTCTATCTCCCGCCTGCCGCCTGTTCATACCGAATCGCCGTCATCAGCATACGCAAACACTATCCGGGTCATGCGCGACGCATCATGTTCAGTGTCTGGTCATTCCTGCGGCAGTTCACTTATACGAAGCTGGTCATTGTTACCGATGATGATATCGACGTACGCGATTGGCAGGCAGTGATGTGGGCGGTCAGCACACGGACCGATCCGGGTCGCGATACCTTGATCATCGAAAACACACCGATCGCATTATCTGGATTTCGCCAGTCCCGTTGCCGGGCTCGGCGGCAAGCTTGGTATTGACGCAACCAACAAACTGGCCGGGGAAACCCAGCGCGAGTGGGGTCGCCCGATCAAGATGGACGACGAAGTCATCGGGCGCGTTGACAGTCTATGGGAACAAATCTGGTATGAAACCCTGCAACCGGAAAACAGTAACAGAAGCTAAATCCGATTATTAAAAAAACACGGGGCCTTAAATACCGTGCTCAAGGCTTGAACGCAGGGCAGCGACATCGGGAATACTTATAACCTGTCCGCTTACCGAGATAAGACCGTGCTGCGTCATGTCATGCAACATGCGCGACAGGGTTTCCGGCTTGATGGACAAATGGGATGCGATAACATGTTTGGGCATATCCAGCTTCAGTTCCGCTCCCTGCGATGCATCCTCGGGCAGATTGCGTAGTAGAAAACTGATCAGGCGGAATGATGCATTCTGCAATGCCAGATTATCCAGCTCGTTGACGAACTGGTGCAAACGGATGCTCATGTGCCCCATAAGCTGGAAACACGTATCTACGGATTCCCTGAGTATACCCAGGAATCTCTCGTTCTCGAATGAGAATAATACCGTGTCACCGATCGCGACCGAGGTCACCGGATAGGCCGGGCGCTTGTGAAACATCAGCGCTTCTGCAAAACTCTGGCCGGCGCGCATGACATTGATAACTTTTTCATCGCCCTTGTCCGATATGCGCTGTAGCCGGATAATGCCTGCCGCCACCAGATAAAACCGGTTTGCCGGTTGTCCCATTTCGAACAATACCTCGCCGTCCTTAAGTTCAATACGGCGCATTGTCTGCTCAATCAATTGTCGCTGGCGGGCGTCCAGTTCCGAAAACAGATAATGTTTATCTATCAAATCTTCGTACACCTAATCTCACTCAATATCATAATTCCGTAAAACCTATACTAGGCGTTGGCATCAATCACCAATTCACATTCGCCTGCTGTTCAATTGATTAACCGGCCACCATTCAGTACACCCAGCGCGCGGCATTGGTGTTCTCCTCGACGCGCCGGTCCTCCAGCTGCAGCGGTTCGCCCGGCCGGCTGCCGCCGGTGGCCAGGATCAGACCCTGCTGGTAATAACGCGAGGCCTCGCTGTGTTCGCCCTGCTGTCTGAGCAGATCGGCCAGTTCACGGTAGGTTTCCGCCGCCGGTCTGGCGTCGATGCTTTGTTTCAGATAGGCCTTGGCCTTGCCCCACAGACCACAACGCAGGCTCAGCCGGCCAGCGGTCAGCAACAGGGCGGCGTCCCGTGGATGCTCATCAAGAAACTTTTCGGCGAAGTCGAGCTGCTTGATCGGATCGGCGCCCTCGACCTGGCCATACAGATCCATCAATTCCGGTGACCAGGTTTTCTTTAACACATGCTTGAGTAAAGGCTCACAGCCGTCGGTGACGCCGACGCGCAGACATTCTGTGACGTAGGCCACAAGCAGCCGCGGTTCATTACGCAGCTTGCGCGGCGTATCACGCCAGACGGCATCGAGTCGATTCCCGGTGGCGGCGCGCTGCCGGCGCGCTGCAAGCAAACCGATATAGGCACGGACTTCCAGCTCACGGCGTTCACTTTCCGGCATCAGTTTCGCTCTTGCCAGTTGCGGCAACAGCTGCAATACCGATTCCCAGTCGCCGACCTGGCTGTAGGTCTGTACCAGCATCTGCTGGATATGGCCCTGATCGGGTTTGCGATCGTACAGATGCTTCAGCGTTGCCAGTGCCTGCTCGGTCTGTTGCTGGTTCATCTGCAGCTCGGCCTGAGCGATACCTATAATAATGTCGGCATTGGGGCTCTGCTGGTGGGCCAGGCGCAGGTAGTTATCGCGGCGTTCCAGTTCGCCCTGCTCCTGGGCGGCGCGCGCGGCGGCGAGATAATTGATCAGCGGTGCACGGCTGTTGCCGGCGCCCTTCTGCAACAGTTTCTCGGCACGCTTCCAGTCGCCCTCGATCAGTGCCAGCAGGCCGCGGCGCATATAACCCTCACCGCGCAGGCGCTCGCGATCGGCGCGCCAGCGCACAGCACGACCCGGGCAGGCCGCCACAGGCCCGTGACCAGCCGCAGCAGCAACACCAGCGCGATAATGGTGACCAGCAGGGCCACCAGAAAGAAACTCAGCGAGGTTTCGATACGCCAGCCCGGCAGCCGCAGCACCATGTGGCCGGGATAATCATGCGCGAACAGGCCGATACCGATCGCGGCCGCCAGCGCCAGCAGGATCAGCAACAGGATCTTGATGCCGGGAATCCGCATGTTCAGCCGTTCGTCCCGAACCGTTGAGCTTTCAGCCCGCCGCCGCTGCCAGGCGCGTACGGATTCCAGCGAGCCACTGACGTCGGGCAGCTCCGGCGCCAGCTCGCACCGTCGCCATCTGCGCCAGGCTGTCCTGGATATTGGCCACCGCCTCGGCGTCAGTTGTTGAAGTACCGATCGAGCCAGTCCTGGATCAGTTCGATCGAGGTGCCGCAGGTTGCGCGCTGTCCCGGCTGCAGCGCCGCCGCCCGCGCACTGCGCCAGCTCGGTGCGCAGATTCTGGTAGAGGAAATAACGCTCGATCCGGCGCCAGCAGTTCGGTCGGTGGGCTGTCCTCGCGCTGGATCACGACCAGCTCGCGGAGTTCATCCCACATGGCCTGCAACATGCCGCGCCAGCCCTCGACGGGTTCCTCGCTCGGCATGCCTGGCTCGCCGACCGGCACGGGATCGCGTGGCCGAGTCCGAGGCCAGCGGCAGCTGTTCGGCGCGGGTGATCAGATCGCCGAGGTACAGCGCCAGGCCCGCGCACGTCCGTTTCCGGTACCGCGCGCAGGGCATTGATGTCACTTCGTCAGCTGCTCGCGCACCGGGATCAGGCGAGGGATTGTCGATATCCTTCAACCGCCGCGCGGCCGCCTCCAGCGCCGCCTGCGCCGTATCCGCATCGCTGCCGAGATTCAGGCGCTGCATGGCGATAATGGTGAGATATTCGACCTCGGCCATGGCCCAGTCGAGATTGTCCATGCGCTCGCGTTCGGCGAACCGTTCCAGCGCGGCACTGGTGGCCTGCTGGGCCTCGTCAACGCGGCGCACCACGGCCTGCAGTTCTTCCTGATTGGCAACGAGTTCGGTCAGTGTCCCGGCATGCTCGTCATGGCGTTCCATGGCGTCCTGCTGCTGCTCCAGTAACTGACGGGCGAGGTACAGGCTGGTACCGCCCAGACCGAGCGCAACAAGAAGCAAGGCGATGATGACAGCATCCAGACCGCGCCAGCCTCGATCCCGCGAATTCTGCCGGTCACCGCCGGCTGATGTCTCTTCTGCTCCGCTGTCCGGGGTCGGTTCGTTGTTATCCGTCATTGATCTCTCTCGCAGATGAACTGCGCCTGCAGTGTTTGCACAATGGCCTCATCACCTCCCGCGGCCGGGACCGGAATATACTGGCTGAAACCCAGCGCCCGGGCCAGCGCCGGCAGCCGCCGGCCCAGACACAGCAGCCGGGTCGCCAGCAGCGCCGGCCTGTCAGCGGTGGCCGTCATCGCCACCAGCGCCTCGAGACCGGCGGGCTCGACACCACGATCGCCGCGGGTTTCCGTTCCCGCCACAACCCCGGCAGCCGGACTGTGGTCGCGGTACACTGCTGCCTGCCGTAGACTTCTATATATGTTACGCGTGCGCCGCGGCTGCGCAGTGTATCCGCCAGCAATTCACGGCCGCCCTGGCCGCGGATAATTACCACATCACTGTCGGCGACAGCCTGTTCACGCAACTGTGGCAATGCCAGCAGTGCCTCGCTGTCGGCGTCGGCGTCGGGCCTGATGACAGTCTCGATCCGTCGCTCCTGTAATGCTGCCGCAGTGCCCGGACCCACTGCAACGACATCAAGCCGGGCCAGATAATCGACAGCGTCGCCACCGAATAACCGCCATAGCCAGTCTACCGCATTTCGGCTGACGAACACGGCCAGTCGCGCCCGTGCCGAATCGGCCGAGGCCTGTTCCGCGACCGTTCCCGCATCGGCCGGCGGCACGATTTCCAGTGTCGGCACGGCCACCGCTTCAAAGCCGGCGGTCTCGACGGCGTCGCACAAGCCCTGCAACCCCGGCTCCGGCCGCGTAACCCAGACACGGGGCCGGCGTGCTTCAGTCATGGACGAGTTCGGACAGAATCCGCTCGGCACCCTGCGCCAGCAGGGCATCGGCCACGGCCAGTCCCAGTGACTCGGCCTCGGCCGGCGAACCGTGGCGCTCGGCCAGCAGTATTTCACTGCCGTCGGTACGCCCGACCATGGCGTGCACGCTGAGCCTGTCGGCATCGACGACGGCATGCGCGGCGATCGGCAGCATGCAGCCGCCGTACAGCCGCCGGCTGACGGCGCGTTCCGCGCCCAGGCAAATCTCGGCGGCGGTATCATTCAAAGGCTCGATCAATGCCGTCACCGCCGGATCATTCCGTCGCGTCTCGATACCGATGACACCCTGGCCGGCGGCGGGAATGAGGACATCAACGGGGATATAACTGCTGACCCGGTCGGCAACACCGAGACGCCTGACACCGGCGGCGGCCAGGATAATGGCATCGAAGTCGCCGCGCTCGAGCTTGTCCAGCCGCGTGCCGACATTGCCGCGCAGATCGGCTGACCTCGATATGCCGGCGCGCGAGCAGCTGACTCCGGCGGCGCAGGCTCGAGGTGCCGACGCGGGCGCCCCGGGGCAGCTCGTCCAGTGTCATGCCGGCTGCGGCGATCAGGGCATCGCGTGGATCCTCGCGCGCCAGCAGTACGCTGATGCCCAAGCCCGCGGGCAGATCGATGGTGACATCCTTCATCGAATGCACCGCCATATCGGCACTGCCGTCGAGCAGTGCCTGTTCGAGTTCCTTGATGAAAAGCCCCTTGCCGCCGGCGGCCGACAGCGGCGCATCCAGGAACCGATCGCCGGCGGTGGTCATTTTCACCAGGCTGATTTCAAGCCCGTCATGCAGACTGCGCAGGCGCGCGGCAACATGTTCCGCCTGCCACAGGGCAAGCGGGCTTTTACGGGTAACAATACGCAGGGTCTGGGTGGTCATGAAACGGATACTGGATATGCCTGTCACTCCTTGGCGCATGATACACGCGTCCACTATTGAATGCCTGTCACGCAGGACAGGGGTATTGCGCAACAAACTGATAGAATGCATGGCGAACTGTCCGCGGTGCCGCCGGCCCGACACAGCGTCATGAAACTTGGCATCGTCATGGATCCCATCGAGGGGATCAAAATCAGCAAGGACAGCAGTTTCGCCATGCTGCTGGCGGCACAGGCACGCGGCTGGGAACTGTATTACATGGAAATGGCGGACCTGTACCTGCAGAACAATGAGGCACGGGGCCGTATGCGGCGGCTGGAAGCTTGATGACGATCCCGCGGACTGGTACCGCTTCGGCGATCACGCCGATACGGCGCTGCAGACGCTGGATATCGTTCTCATGCGCAAGGACCCGCCGTTTGATTCGCAGTACCTCATCGCCACTTACATCCTGGAACAGGCCGAGCGCGAGGGCGTACTGGTGGCGAACCGTCCCGCGGGCCTGCGCAGCGCCAATGAAAAACTGTTCACGCTGCATGTGCCACAATGCATTCCGCCGACGCTGGTGACGCAACAACAAAACCGTATCCGCGATTTTCTTGCCGAGCATGAAGACATTATCGTCAAACCACCGGATGGTATGGGCGGATACACGGTCTTCCGGCTGCGCGACGGCGATCCCAATACCGGCGTGATCCTGGAAACCGTGACCGCACGTAACACGCGTTATGCCGTTGCCCAGATTTACCTGCCGGCGATCAGCGAGGGTGACAAGCGTATTCTCGTAATCGACGGCGAACCGGTGCCGCAGGCTCTGGCACGCATGCCCTCCGGCACCGAGGCCCGCGCCAACCTGGCCGGCAGGCGGCAGCGCGGGGGTCGATCTGAACGATCGGGATCGCTGGATATGTGAACAAGTGAGAACCGCTATTAAAGGAACACGGTATCCATTTCGCCGGCCTGGATGTCATCGGCGAGTACCTCACCGAGATCAATGTCACCAGCCCGACCTGCATCCGCGAGCTCGACCGTATTTACGGTCTCGATATCGCCGGCGACCTGCTCGACCGGTTGCAAGTGTTAAGTAACGCTTAATCAGAGGTCCGGGCATCTTCAGCTACGGGACGTTGCCGCTGCACGCGCCTGGCCTGCAATTTTCGCTCCATGCGTGTCCAGATTTGCAAAGTTAATGTATAGCCCAGCGCGGCAACGGGTGTGGCGATGAGCAGGCTGCCCAGCAGACCGAGCAGCATCTCGCGCATGGCATTATTCAGTATGGGGGCAAAAAACAGGTCGGGTTTCAGCAGAAAACCGAAAATGAATTCGCCGATCCAGTTGAACAGCCAATACAGTGGCAACATGGTAAACGGATTGCTAACCCAGGACAGGGCCAAACACTCCGGGAAAATAGCTTCCGCGGCGTCAGGCAGGCGATCGACGTCGAGCAGCGTCTGTATCCCACGGTGGGCGTAAATCCGATAAAAAGGCCCAGCCGCGACACCGCGGGCAACGCTTTCACGTTCCCAGCGCAGACAGCCGCCGGCGGTCAGCAGCCAGTGCAAGCGTGGATGATCCTGCCGCCATGCCCTGGCCCGTCGCCGGGAGCGCGCCCGCTGGCGCCGAAGAAAACCATTCATGGAGCCGAAAAGTAAAGCAACGGATGCAAACTGCAAGCAGCAGTCATTGATTCGCCTGACAGCGCGCCGCTATGAGCGCAGCGAGACAATTCCCCTGCTTGATTAAGCATATGGTTACTTGATCGTTTTGAATACAGTTCCGGATACATCAGTTCCTCAACAACAGTCAATTGATTGCCGAATGGCTGGCGGCATATCGCGCCTGCCGATAGCCCGTGACCAGGCAGGGCCATTTCTATTATGATCGATGAATTGGCGCCTTACCCATCTTTGATACGATTCATTCACAGGAGCCTACATGCGGTTACATCGAGCTATCTGGCCACTGATCATGGTCGTGGCCATGTATTCCGGCCCCGTTTACGCGTACCTGGATCCGGGCACCGGCAGCATGCTGATCTCCGCCATCGTCGGGTTGATTGCCTCGCTGGCGCTGGCAATCAAGACCTACTGGTACCAGTTCCTCGGCTTCATGCGCCGGCTGTTCGGCCGTGGCAATGCCGGAGCAAACCCCGGCGACAGGGATGGGCAAAACGGCTCAGGGCCGGCGGATCGCTGACCCGGCATATGGGACTTCTGGATGACTGGCGGGCCTGGCGCGCCATTCAGAACCTGCCCGATGACGAGCGCAATATCATATTTTATTCCGAATCGGGGCAGGACTGGCATCACTTCGAACCGGTCATCGAAAGGCTGCTCAACCATCACGGGCGGACGATCTGCTATATCAGCTCGGATGCCGGCGATCCCGGCCTGACGCTGGAGCATCCGGGCTTCACAACATTCTGCATCGGTCCCGGGCTCATGCGCATCGTGCTGTTCCAGTTCCTGCGCGCCGACGTGCTGGTCCTGACCATGATTGACCTGGGAAATCACGAACTGAAACGTTCGATTCATCCGGTTCATTACATTCACCTGTTCCACAATCCGGGCAGCATACACATGGTCGATGCGGCCAATGCCTACGATCAGTACGATACGATCCTCTGCGCCATGCCCCATCAGTATGAGGAGTTGCGGGCGCGCGAACGGCTAGCAGGCCTGCCGGCGCGCAATCTCGTGAAACAGGGCTATCCGCGCATCAACGCCCTGATCGAGGAGAGCCGCCGGAGAGAGGGCGGACCGCGGCGCGATCCGCCGACGCTGTTGCTGGCACCCACCTGGGGCGACGAGTCCATCCTGCATGTTTGCGGCCATGCCCTGCTGGAAGTATTGCTCGAGGCCGGCTTCAACGTGATATTACGACCGCATCATGAAACGGCAAAACGTCACCCGGAACTGATAGAAGGATTGTTGCGGCATTTCGGTGATCATCCGCGACTGCATCATATCGATCGCATGGGCGATAGCGATTCCCTTTTCGATGCCGATCTGATGATCAGCGACTGGTCGGGCATCATTCTGGAATACGGTCTCGGCGTCGGCCGTCCGGTGCTGCTCATCGACGTGCCGCCGCGCATCCACAATCCCGACTACGCCGCGCTCGGCCTCGAGCCGATAGAATGGCAGCTGCGCGGCCGGTTCGGCGACGTGCTGGCGCCGGAACACATCCACGAAGCGCCCGAGCGCATACGTGCGATGCTTGACCGGCCTGGCGCGCACAGGGAACACATTGAAAAGTTGCGACGCCGATATCTGTTCGAACACGACAACTGCGCGGAGATCGGTGCCGCGGCAATCATCGAGCAGGCCGATCGCCGGGCAGCGCTGCGCCGGGAGCGCAGCGTCTCGTGAGCGCTCCTTCACGTCCCAGGGCGGAACTGCTGCGCTTCTGCGGTTGGCTTTTCATCTGCAATGCGCTCGTCATGGCGCTGATCGGACTGCGCTATCTTTTCTATCTGCCCGCACCCGACAGCGCGCTGGCGCTGATCTATATCCTGATCGCCTACCCCGGCCATTTTGCCCAGCTCGGCTTCCTGCCCATGCTGCTGCTGGCTCCGCTAATCCTGCTCCTGCCAAAACCACACCTGATCAGGCCCCTGGCGATCTTCATCGCCGCCGCGAGCAGTGCACTGCTGTTGCTGGACACGCTGGTCTTCGCGGAGAACCGCTTTCACCTGAACGCCCTTACTGTCGCCATTCTCGGCTGGCGAAGCTGGCTGTTCGCCGGCATCTACCTGATCATCTTCATTGTGTTGCTCAGTCTGCTCGCCGTACAGATCGGCAAGTGGCTGCGCGCACGCCGGCTGCGGCGCGGGCCATGGCTGGCCATGGTTCTCGTGGTCTGCATACTGACGACACATGTCATGCATATCTGGGCTGATGCCCGTTATTACGTGCCCATTACCAGCATGACGCCGTATCTACCGCTGTTTTATCCGCAGACAGCCAAGCGGTTTTTGACCCGTCACAACATCATGGACGTTACGGCCAACCGCGACCGCGGTGCGGTCAACAGCATGATCGGCCAATCCGGCGACAGACTGGACTACCCGCTGAAACCGCTCGCCTGCAATCAACCGGCTCCGCATTACAACACGCTGCTGATTCTCGTCGACGCCATGCGCGGCGACAGCCTGCGCCCCGAGTGGACGCCTAACATGAGCACCTTTGCCGGCAAGGCAAGCAATTTCGAGCGCCATTACAGCGGCGGCAATTCCTCCCGCATCGGCGTTTTTTCCCTGTTCTATGGCCTGCCGGCGACGTACTGGTCGGACTTCGATAATCTGCAGCTTCCCCCTGTTCTGGTCGATCAATTCCAGACCAGTGATTACCGCTTCGGAATGTTCACCAGCAAACCGATGTACCGGCCCACGAATCTGGATCGCACGGTGTTCGCCAGTCTGGAAAAAATGCCCGGGGTGCCGGACGGCGGCAAGGACTATGAACTCGATCGCAACATTACTGATCGCTGGCTGGATTGGCTGGACCGGCAGGATACGGCGCAGCCGTTTTTCGGGTTCCTGTTTTACGATTCGCTGAATCATCAGGACTTCCCGCCGGATTATCCGCGTATCGCCGAGCCGGACAACGGCAGCGAACTGGCGCGGAAACGCGCCGATTACGCCACTTCCGTTCATTTCATCGACAGCCTGGTCGGCGAGGTCCTTGCCGACCTGCGCCAGCGCGGGCTGCTGGATGAAACGGTGGTCGTCATCAGCTCCGATCACGGCCAGGAATTCGATGACAGCGGCCTGGGCTACGTCGGTTACGGCTCCAATTACAGCCGCCATCAGCTGCATGTACCGCTTATCGTCCACTGGCCCGGCCGCGAGCCGGAACGTGTAACGAAACGTACCGCGCACCGCGATATACCGGTCACACTGCTGACGCGGCTGTTTGGCTGCAGCAACCCCCCGGGCGACTACAGTACCGGCGCCGATCTGTTCACCGGTCAGCCCTGGCAATGGCTGGTCTCCGGCAGCTATCACGACCACGCCGTCATCGAACCGGATGCGCGTTACCGTGATTCATCCCGGCGGCTACTTCGAGATCCGCGACAGCAACTATCGCCTGATCAAGGAAGCCCGCATACGGCGTGACGTGATCAACGAGGCACTGGCGGCCATGAGCCGCTATTACGAGTGAGTCGATCCGGCCCCGGGCAGCTGTTTCGGGCTGGCGGTGCTGCTCGCACTGTACGGCACGAATTCTTCGCCGAGGCCTTGCTGTTAAGCGATAGCCATGCCCGCCTGGAAATACGGACGACCGGCGGCAGCGTGCAATCCTGGCTGATGTGCCGCAATGCCTGCAGCGCCGGGAACGGCAGCCGTCATGTCCTGGGCGGATCGCGCACCCGTGCTACTGTCCAGCCAGCCCGGCGGCGAATCAGGACCGGCAACTGCCAGTCGCTGCAATACCGGGTTGTGTCCCGTCAGCCGCAGCGACTGGAACCCTGCGCTGGACGGCGCCGGCTGCGAGGACGGCAGCCGGTTGCGCCTGTCCTACGAACTTGCCGCCGGGGGCCGCCACCTGTTGCTGGAAACCGGCTTCGAGTCGCCGTCCGCAGCCGATACGAACCGATGGCGTGCGTTCGGCCTGCAGCTGCAGACCGGTACCGGCTTCGGCGAGCGCAGCAGCGCCGGATTCACCGGCTGGGTGGAAACGGCACGCTGGACAGTCATCGATGGCGGCGCGGTCCGCAGCGCCCCTGCCGTGGGCGGCTGGGAATCGGACGGCGACTGGGCCGGGCTGCGCAACCGCTTCTGGGGCCTGCTGGTCCGGCACCCGGATGCCCGAATCACGGTCCGCGGCGAAAGCCTGCCCGGCGGCTACAGGCTGAATCTGGCCGGCAAGCCCAAACAATCATTCGAACTCTACGCCGGGCCGCTGGAACCGGCCGCACTGGCGGGATCGCTGTCCGGCCTGTGGATCGCCGGTCTCTGGGACTGGCTGCGCATCATCGCGATCGGCCTGTATTACCTGCTCGAAGTCCTGCACAAGTTAATCGGTCATTACGGTACAGCCATCGTCCTTCTGGCGCTGGCAGTCAAGCTGCTGATGCTGCCCCTGATGGCGGTCGCCAACCGCTGGCAGCGCCAGGTCAACGTAATCCAGGCACGTCTGCAACCGGAACTGCAGCGCATACGCCGCGAATACCGCGGCGAGGAGTCAGGCCAGACAGGTTCTGGCGCTGCATCGCGAATACGGCGTCACGCCGTTTTACCCGATCAAGAGCCTGTTTGGCGTCTTGATCCAGCTGCCCGTCTTCATCGGCGCGTTCGACATGCTGCTGCACCATCCCGGCCTCGCCGATGCCGGGTTTCTCTGGATCGAGGATCTGGCCCGTCCGGATCGCCTGTGGGCACTGCCGTTCGCGTTACCCTTCTTCGGCGGCCATCTGAATCTGCTGCCGTTTCTGATGACCGCCATCAACGTGACCGCGGCCCGGCAGAGCGATGCCGCCGGCCTCGATACCGCCGGACACCGCCAGCGGCGTTTCTGGCTATACGGTATGGCTATGCTGTTCTTCCTGCTGTTTTACACATTCCCGGCGGGCATGGTCCTGTACTGGACCTGCAGCAATCTGTATCACCTGATCGGCGAAGCATTGTGGCACAGGCGACTACGCCGCAGCCCGAAAACGGGCGCCTGTTCTTGATAACGTTTGCCTCCCATAGCACCAGCTTTCATCATGCATGATTACGCCATGCTGATCGCTGCACTGATCTCCGACAATTCCGGCGATATAATCGCTCACACAATGCTGTTGTGCCTGCCACTACATTGAGTCCGCCCACCACCAATCCGCCGCCGACTCCGCCGCCGATCACGCCGGCTGATCGGCTGGGCCTGACCCTGTGCCTGGCCGTGATTGTGCATGCCGTCGTTGTTCTCGGCGTGACGTTCAGCCCTGAAGAAGAACAACCGCCGCGTTACGAACCGCTGGATATCACGCTGGTGCAGAAACAGAGTGAGGCACCGGACGAGGCGGACTACCTGGCCCAGGCCGATCTGAAAGGTGGCGGCGACAGCGAGGAAACGGAACGCCCGTCGACACCGGTACCCGCCACATTCCCGAAGAATGAGGCCAGGGTCACGGCGCCGCCGCCGGTGGAGCAGATGCCACCGCCCCCGGAAAAACCAACAGCCGAGGTCGAGCAGCCCGAACCAGTGCCGAAACCGCCGCAGGAGATAGAGCAGGTCGCCGTGAAGACGCCGGATCCGGCACCGATGGAGCCGACCGAAACCCGACCGGAAAAACCGGAGCAGCCGGCGAAACCGGAACAGCCCGAACCGGAGCCCGAGGCCCCGGCGAAACCGGAACCCGAAGTAAAAACCGAGCAGCCGGTCAAGGAAAAAGCAACGAAACAGCGGCCCACGCCCAGTGCCGCCGAACTGATGAGCACCAGCATGGAGATGGCGGCGCTCAGTGCCGAGATCCGGCGCAAGCTCAAGGCCAAGGCGGAACGGCCGCGGCGCAAGTTCATCTCCGCCAGTACCCGGGAGTATAAATATGCCAGTTACATGGAGGCCTGGCGCGCCAAGGTCGAGCGGGTCGGCAACCTGAATTATCCGGAGGAGGCCCGCAGGCGCGGACTCACCGGCAGCCTGATCCTGGATGTTGCGCTGAAACCCAACGGCTCGGTCGACGAGATCACGGTTCGCAAATCATCGGGCAACAAGATCCTCGATGACGCGGCGATTCGCATCGTCAACCTGGCCGCCCCCTTTGCACCGTTCCCGGACAACATACGCGCCGAAACCGATATTCTGCACATCACACGCACCTGGCAGTTCCTGCACGGGGAGCGTTTCCGATGACAGGCGGTCTACTGATTCCGATACTGTTCGAAATGCCGCGATGCCTTGTAGTCTGATCATTCAGCACGGATACTGGACGCTATGCAGACCACGAATCTGACCAGCCATTTCCTGATTGCCATGCCGGCCCTGGCGGATCCGAATTTCCAGCATACGGTGACGTTTATCTGCGCGCATAACGAAGAGGGTGCCATGGGTATCGTGATCAACCGGCAGCTGGATTTCATACTCGATGAAGTGCTGTCGCAGATGGAGCTTCAACCCCTCAATGACACCATCGGCAACACGCATGTTTACCAGGGCGGCCCGGTACAGACCGATCGCGGCTTCATCCTGCATACACCGGAAAAGACCTGGGAATCATCGATTCAGATCAGCGACGGTATCTGCGTGACAACCTCGCGTGACATCCTCGAGGCCATCGCCAGCGGCGAGGGCCCGCAGTCATCGCTGGTGGCGCTCGGCTATGCCGGCTGGGGCGCCGGTCAGCTGGAGCGTGAAATCGTCGATAATGCCTGGCTGAGCGGCCCCGCCGACACGGACATTATTTTCAATACGCCATGCGAACAGCGCTGGCAGTCGGCGGCGCACTTGCTCGGCGTCGATATCCAGATACTGTCATCGGATATCGGTCACGCCTGACATCACGGTGTCACGGCACACCACCCTGCTCGGCTTTGATTTCGGCGACAAGCGTATCGGTGTCGCCGTCGGCCAGACCCTGACCGGCACCGCGACCGCACTGACCACCGTGGCCATGCACCAGCAGAAACCGGATTGGCCGGCAATCACGCGGCTTGTCAACGAATGGCAACCTGATGCGCTGGTCGTCGGCATACCCCTGACCATGACCGGTGACGACCAGCCGCTGACCGATCGCGCCAAAGCCTTCGCGCGACGGCTCGAAGGCCGGTATCATCTGCCGGTTTACGGGGTGGACGAACGCCTGTCGTCACATGCCGCGCGCAATAATCTGCGCAGCACCCATGAAGTCGACAGTGAAGCGGCGCGGATTATTCTGGAAACCTGGCTGAGTGAGCATGATCGGAATACCGCGCCTGACAGCAATCTGCCGCATCAGCGCTGAACCCATTGTGGATACCCGCTTATGAGCGATAAAACACTGCCGGTCGATGAAGCACTGGCGACCATCGGCTGCCGGACTGCGCCGGCTGCTCGAGCACAGAGACCGTACCGATGCCGCGCTGATAGGCATCCATACCGGCGGTGTCTGGGATCGCCAGGGCCTTGCACAAGGCACTGGGCATCGAACCGCCGCTGGGCGAGATCAATATTACTTTCTATCGCGATGACTTCAGCCGTATCGGCATGCACCCGCGCGTCAAGCCCTCGAACCTGCCGTTCGAGGTCGAGGACCGGCATATCATCCTGGTGGATGATGTGCTGTATACCGGCCGCACCATCCGCGCAGCACTGAACGAGATCTTCGACTACGGCCGCCCGGCCAGCGTCACTCTGGCGGTACTGGTCGACCGCGGCGAACGTGAACTGCCCATCCAGGCCGATGTGGTGGGCCAACAGATCACGCCGAATACCGGCGAACATGTTAAACTTCTTGGTCCAGAGCCCCTGGCACTGGTGATCAAGAAAACAGAATGACGACCCCCCAGCACATACAACTCGACAATCAGGGTCGTCTGAAGCATTTCCTCACCACCGAAGGATTGAGCCGCGACCAGCTCATCCAGATCCTGGATTATGCGGAAACCTTCGCCGGCGTCGGCGACCGGCCGGTGAAAAAAGTCCCGTTGCTGCGCGGCAAGACCATCGTCAACCTGTTCTTCGAACCCAGCACGCGCACGCGCACGACGTTCGAACTTGCCGCCAAGCGCCTGTCCGCCGATGTCCTGAATATCAACGTCGATGCCTCTGCCACCAAAAAGGGCGAGACCCTGGCGGATACCCTGCACACGCTCGAGGCCATGCACTGCGACATGTTCGTCGTGCGCCACGCGCAGAGCGGTGCCGCGCACTATATCGCCTCCCAGGTCGCGCCACACATCAGTGTCATCAACGCCGGCGACGGCAGTCATGCCCATCCCACCCAGGCCATGCTGGATGTTTATACCATTCGCCGGCACAAGCCGGAGCTGGAGCAACTGACCGTCGCCATTGTCGGCGACATCGCCCACTCAAGGGTCGCGCGTTCGGAAATCCATGCCCTCAAGGCCCTGGGCGTGAAAGAACTGCGCGTGGTCGGGCCCCGCACGCTGATCCCGGCGGGCATCGAGCAACTCGGCGTCAGGGTGTTCCACGATCTCGGCAGCGGCCTGAAGGATGCCGACGTCGTCATGATGCTGCGCCTGCAGCGCGAACGCATGCGCGGTGCCTTCATCCCCAGCGAGCATGAATACTTCCGCCGCTACGGTCTTACCGAGGCACGGCTGGCGCAGGCAAAACCGGATGTCATTGTCATGCACCCCGGCCCGATCAACCGCGGTGTCGAAATCGATTCCCGGGTCGCCGACGGCCCACACTCGGTCATCCTGCAACAGGTCAGCCACGGTATCGCCATCCGCATGGCGGTCATGGCCCTGACCATGGGTCGCCAGCCGCAGGATGCGGAGGCCGAAGCATAATGCGCATCCTGATCCGCAACGGCCGCGTCATCGATCCTGCCGCCGGTGTCGATCGCGTCACCGATGTTTATATCCATGAGGGTCGTATTGCCGCACTCGATGCCCTCGAAGGTTTCCAGCCGGAGCGCATCCTCGATGCCAGCGGCTGCCTGGTGATACCGGGGCTGGTCGATCTCTGCGCCCGGCTGCGCGAACCGGGCGCCGAACACAAGGCCACCATCGCCAGCGAGCTCAGGGCCGCGGCCGCGGGCGGTGTGACCACACTGTGCGTGCCGCCGGACACCGAGCCGGTGATCGACACGCCGGCGGTGGTCGACATGATCCAGCGCCGCAGCCGCCAGCTGGGCCTGGCGACCGTGCATACGCTCGGTGCCATGACCCAGGGCCTGCAGGGCGAAATGCTGGCGGAGATGGACGCGCTCAAGGCGGCCGGCTGCGTGGCGGTCAGTAACGCCCTGGCACCGATCACCAGCACCGAGGTACTGCGGCGCGCATTCGAATACGCCGCCAGCTGTGACCTGCGGGTGTTCTCTATATGCCGAGGACAGCGCCCTGCGTGGCCGCGGCGTCGCCAGTGAAGGCCCGATCAGTACCCGCCTGGGTCTGCCCGGCATACCGGAAACCGCCGAAACCGTCGCCCTCAGCCGCGCCCTGCTACTGGCGGAACAGGCCGGCGTCGGCGTGCACTTCTGCCGGGTGACGACCGCGCGTGGCCTGGAGCTGCTGGCTGCGGCGCGCGAGCGGGGCCAGCCCGTTACCGCTGATGTGGGTATCGCCTACCTGCATCTCACCGACAACGCGCTGCTGTCGCAGGACCCCAATTACCACCTGCTGCCGCCGCTGCGTGACGCCGGCAACCGTGAGACCCTGCGCCAGGCACTGGCGAACGGCACCATCGATGCCGTCTGTTCGGATCATCAGCCGCATGACAAAGACGCCAAGGCCGGGCCGTTTGTCGCCACCCAGCCAGGTGCGGCGACCCTGGAACAGTTTCTCGCCTTAACGCTGCAACTCGCCAGCGACGCACACCACGACCTTGCCGGACTAATCGCCGCGGTAACCAGCCGGCCCGCCGGTATACTCGGCCTGTCGGCGGGGACCCTGCAGCCGGGGCGTGCCGCCGATGTCTGTGTCGTCGACCCGGAAGCGGCCTGGACGGTCTCGCCCGAGCAGCGTGTCAGCGCCGGACGTAATTCACCGTTCAACGGTCACACCCTCAAGGGCCGGGTGCGGTATACACTGCGCCGCGGACATTTCAGCCACGACAGCGAAGCCTCTTCATGACCGCGCATCCCGCCAGCCGCGATACCATTTTCCCCGAACAGGCGCCGGTCCTGATGCATGAATCCTATCCGGGCGAGCAGCACATTATCCGCCTGCAGGCACCTGAGATCGCTGCGCACGCCAGGCCCGGCAGTTTCGTGCATATGCAAGTGCACCCGACCGTACCCATGCGCCGGCCGATGTCGATCATGCGTGCGGATCCTATGGCCGGCTGGATCGAAATACTTTACAAGTCCCATGGCCAGGGCACCCGGCTGCTGGCGCAGCGCAAGGTTGATGAACTGATCGAACTCATCGGCCCGATCGGTGTGCCGTTCAAGCTCGAGGGTTACCGCCGTCGGCCGTTGCTGATCGGCGGCGGCGTCGGCATGCCGCCGATGATATTTTTGGCCGGGCATATCCGGAAGTTCGACAGGGACCTGCAACCGCTTGTGATCCTCGGCTCTGAAGTGCCGTTCCCGTTCAGGCCGCGGCCTTCGCAGATCCTGGTGCCCGGCCTGCCGGCCGGAGTCATCGCCGGCATGCCGCTGATGGAAGACTGGGGTATACCCAGCCGGCTGTGCAGCCTGCAGGATTTTCCAGGTTGTCACCAGGGCTTCGTCACGGATCTGGCACATGCCTGGCTGGGCAGCATGACCGAACGCCAGCATGGCGAGGTCGAGGTCTTCGCCTGTGGCCCAACGCCAATGCTGCAGGCTGTGGCCGCGCTGGCACAGACTTACGATCTGCCCTGCCAGGTCTCGCTGGAAGAGTACATGGCCTGCGCCGTCGGCGGCTGTGCCGGCTGCAATGTCGAGGTGCAAACCGGGGATGGCCCGGCGATGAAGCGGGTGTGCGTTGACGGCCCCGTATTCGAGGCCAATAGCGTCTTTCCGCCCGTCCCGGGATAAACCGCCGCGCATCGGGACCTCCTGCTCCCCTGCCGGGCCACGGACACCCGGCCGAAACGTGGCTAATGCTGGTCCCTGACAACCACCCCGACGGCTAAATACAACCAACTGGTTGCAACCATCCGGCCCGCGAGGGCCTCACCGATCCCGGAATATGTACATAACCCACTGTTTATAAATGACTATTTTCCAGGCCCCGGAGTTGGCACGGCAACTGCATCATTCAAGACAAGCGTTGAAATGACGTTTGAACAGAATTATCACAGGAGATGAGTCATGAAATGGGATACCCCGGCATATAACGACATCCGCTTCGGCTTCGAAGTGACGATGTACATCAACAACAAGTAATCGACCGTTCGATTCTTGTTGAGAGTAACGAACACCATCGTCGCAAGACGAAATTCTTGAACCAGGAGGTGAGCATCATGAAATGGAATACTCCGAGCTACAATGACATCCGCTTCGGCTTCGAAGTGACGATGTATATCAACAACAAGTAATCACATTACTTGTTGAATGAATAAACCCCGCTCCGGCGGGGTTTATTTTTGCCTGTAAAAAAAGCCTGCCCGGCATATAGCCAGGCGGGCTTTTATAATTACAACCGTTCGAAACTCAGAAGAAGCTGTAGCTGACAGACATACCGCCATAAATATTGCGATCTGGTGCCGGCTCATAAAAGCGGCCACCGAATCCGTTCAGGCGTATGTTAGAGTTATACATCTTGTCGAAAACATTATTGACTCCCATGAATGGCGACACGGTCCAGTTGCCATATTTCCGCTCCATGCCGACGCGCAAATCCGATACACCATAGCCTCCCACTTCAGTCGATATTGGCATCATCCGCATAGAACGAACCCACCAGCTGGGTATTCCATGTCGTATAAAAACCGGACGGGTGAAAATATTCCAGTTCAAAATTACCAAGATGCCTGGGTATACCCGGTATGTCATTATCGCTGAAGACATTGCCATTACCATCTATAAATCTGTCAAACTTGAACCTTGAATAAGTATAGGCAAGAGAAGCGGTAAGCCCGGGCAGGGGCTTGAAACTCAAGCCAAGTTCGAATCCATCGCGATCTGATGATGCAGCATTCTGAAAACTTCACGATTGTTCGCCAGCTCAATTCCAACCAATTCGTTTTTGACATCTATATGAAATACTGCGGCATTGTAAGTCAGGCTCCACCATTCCGGCACAATGCCCTTCATGCCGACTTCATAATTAGTGGCTGTCTGCGACTCCAGGTTCTGGTTAAAGCCGCCTGCTGCGCCCCCGCCCGCCGGATTAGCAAACTCGGTAGTAGTCGGCGTTTCAAAAGAAGTGGACACATTACTATAAAGATTAATACTGCGGTGTGGTGACCAGAGCAGTCCAACCATAGGGCTAAGTTCCTCGAACTCGATCACGCCAGAGTCATCCAGCACGGTGTCGGGTTGAGGCGGAAATCCTATTGCTGAGTCATTAAAGAATTTATCGGTGACCTTGAATCGCACTCTGTCATAACGAATACCGCCGCTTAGCGTTAACGTATCCGTCAGATACTGTTCATTGAAGGCAAATATGCCAATGCTGTTGACGTCTTCTTCCTGGTTGAGCGACAACGGGCCTTTGGCACCGTTTAGATTATCAAATTCCTTGCGATCATCAGTTTGCTGATCGACATCAAACCCAAGCGTGAACTGATTAATATCGCCGGTAAAGGTGTACTGGGCGCCGCCACCGAAGAAGAACCGATCAAGATCGATCTGGCCACCGGGCTCAAACGGAAATACCGGTGAACCAAAAGGCAGTTTGTTATCCAGGTTTCTCATTACATAATAATTACGTAGCTGAATCTCGTGCCCGGGCGCTATCTCATTTCGATATACAAAACCGAGTTTTTGTTGTTCAACACTCTCGCCACCATCAAACTGCAGATTGCGGGCACGTGCCTGACGCCGATCTGCCGCAACTTCAGATAAAAGCAGAGCACCCGGATCATCCTGGATGGGCATATCAATGATATTCATTACAGCGGTCAGGCTTGATGTTGAATCGAAGTCATACCTGACCTTACTGTTGAACTTGACATTCTCTGCCTTGCTGTGATCCCTGTAACCCTCAAAATGCAGTCTGGATGCACTGAACGTATAGTTGAGTGGGCCATTATCACCGCCGAATTTGAGCTGCGTCTTGTCGAAGTCGTATTCACCCACCGTATAACGTGCTTCTGCATAAGGCACAGGTGGTCCATCCTCGGTGGTAATACTGATAACGCCGCCGGCGGCAGCCCCATAAAGACTTGAAGCCGGTCCACGGATTACCTCTATACTCGCGGCAGAACCAAAGTCGATACCATCAACCCCGCCCTGACCGTCGGGAGTTGTAGACGGAATACCGTCGACATAGAGCTTGATACTGCGAATACCGAAATCGGCACGTGCCCCAAAACCGCGAATCATGATCCGTGAGTCCTGGGCATAGTTATAGCTGTTCAGGACAAATACACCGGGCACCTCTTTCAGTGCCTCATCGATAGTCAACTGTTGCTGACCCAGCTGTATATCATCCTTGCCCACCTTGCTGATGGCACCTGGCACTTCATTCAAGGATTTTTCAACACGCGGCGAGGTGACGGTAATGGCGCCCAGATCCTCGGCGGCCTGATCGGCATCCTGGGCCAGTATCGGATTGGAAAGCAAAAGCAGCACCGCTGCCGGCAATGCCCCCATGAAACTCCTTACAGGTCGACTCTTCATGATCCCCCTCCAGCTTGATTACGGATTCTCCGTTACCGCCCCGGCAACGGCTTATTATTGATATCAATCAAAAACTTATCCAAGCATATTATGTGCCCGTTCGGGGTTCCTTGACGCAAGTCAATGAAATGCTTCGATTATTCGGCAATTACCGGAGCCTTCTTCCTCACCCGCCCCTGCCCTGAGTGGCTAATAAGTTACAAGCGTGTGGCTGATAATAAACAGTTTTCTTTCAGAAACGATGGCGGGAAACGCGTCGCGGGGCCCGGCGCCGGTGTTCGGCCAGATAATCCGGCCGGTGCATGGGGCCGATCAGTATCAATCCGGCCACGAAACCACCGATATGGGCCCAGAACGCCACGCCGCCACCGGTGGCGCCCAGTGCCGGCAGCCCGCCGAGCAGCTGCAGCAGAAACCAATAGCCCAGCATGACCCAGGCGGGTATGGCGATGGTAGTGATATAAAATCCCAGGAAGATCAGGGTATGCACATGAACCATGGGATAGAGCCGGGCATAGGCACCCATGACCCCGCCGATCGCCCCGGAGGCGCCGACCATCGGAATCTCGCTCGCCGGGTTGGCCGCTATCTGGGCCGTGGCCGCGGCCAGGCCGCAAAGCAGGTAAAAAACCATGAACCGGAACGGACCCATGGCATCCTCGACGTTATCGCCGAACACCCACAGAAACCACATGTTGGCGATTATGTGAAACCAGCCGCCGTGCATGAACATGGATGACAGCGGGGTGTACCAGGCGGAATCACTCGAGCACGCAACCGGCACTGCGGTCCCAGCGGCACGACTGAACCAGGGGGGAGCTTGCCCAGCAGCTCGGCCGGGATCAGGCCGTAATTGCAGAGCGAGCGCAGCATGAACGTTTCGTGCCCCCAGCCCTGCAGCAGAATCCAGGCAAGCGTGTTCAGAACGATAATCGCCACCGTGACCACCGGCGGCCGGACAACGGGGTTTTCATCGCGCAGGGGAAACATTGGCCGGTATCTTAAGGGAGCTCTGAGATCCGTCATTTCGAGCGCAGCGAGAAATCACCAAGGTGTCCCGAGCACAGCGAGGGACCTTCGAGTGTCTTCCCTACGGTCCAGACAGGATTCTCCGTTGGTCGAAATGACATGTGGGGGTTATTCAGAGCTTCCTTAATGGATCGATGCCTTGCCTGCAGGTTCATAGCCGGTCACCCGGCACCGCAGGCGGTTCCCGTAAAGTCCGGTATCCGGCTGATATGGCCATTGACCGGGCTTCAAAATTGCTACCGATGCACATTTTAAGATCACAAACTGTGAAACAGCTCAAAAAATAGAGCCACAGAAATGCATATCATTTGCGCGGTTGCTATATGTGGCATCATTTCAATGTAAAGCCGGGATAAATAATCCTGTGTGTCCTGGCGAACAGACCCGATCGGACGTCACGCCTAACCTGCTTCAAGATGGATCGTGGTCGGACAGCAACCGGAGATAAAGCAATGTTGCAAACCATCGTATGTCTTTGGTTTAATACTTATTTGTTGATAGTAGTATAAGGGGTTATCCGAGCCTGTTACAGGCACCAGTAATTCTAATTTCGTTCAACCGAAAAGAGGGGCAAACATGGATTCATTCAAAAGTTTACGAAAAATGATGGCTTTGCCATTAATCATGATGCTGATATTCAGTACCTTTTCAGCAACAGTGGTACAGGCAAAAATGATCGGCACTGATGAAGTAATCAGTCAGGAAGCCACCAGTGCGGATCGCAACAAGGTGATTGAGTTCATGCAGCGCGATGATGTCCGCGCGGAAATGGAAACTCTCGGTGTTGATCCGAAGGAAGCCGTCAGCCGTGTGCATACACTCTCAGACGAGGAAGTACAGCGCATGGCTGGCCATCTTGATGAAATGCCTGCCGGTGAAGGCGTGGTTGGACCCATTGTCGGTGCAATTGTCCTGGTTTTCCTGGTATTGCTGTTGACCGACATTCTCTGCCTGACTCACGTCTTTGACTTCGCCAAGTGTGCACGCTAGTCCATCATGATGCAGCAAAAGGCTGTTTCCGGTTATACATTTGCTATCCTGCTGACCTTGCTCGGCGGCTGTGCCGCGCCGGGATACAAGGCCATCCAGGATCAACCGGGGAACCTGCCTGAACGGGCCGCAGTAGATAACGTACCTTTTTATCCACAGGAAGATTACTACTGCGGCCCTGCTTCACTTGCCATGATGCTCAACTGGGCGGATATCCCTGTTACGCAGGAAGAGATCGCCCGACAGGTCTATACACCGGGACGTCAGGGCACGCTCCCGGTCGACCTGTTATCCGGCGCCAGGCGTAACGGCGTACTGGCGGTTGAGGTCGCCTCATTGCGGGACTTGCTGGGGGAGATAGCCGCCGGCCACCCGGTACTCGTTTTCCAGAACCTCGGACTCGGGCCATGGCCCCAGTGGCATTTCGCCGTAGCACATGAATACGATCTCGCCACTGAAACCCTTGTACTGCACTCCGGCGAGAATCCGGATCATGTTGCCAATCTGAATGCCTTTGAGCGTACCTGGGCCCGTGCCGATTACTGGGCCGTAACCATCACGAAACCTGATCATCTGCCGGCCATGGCCAACGTGAATGCCGTCATCAGCGCAGCCGCCGGACTGGAAAGAGCCGGGCAACTCACGGCGGCGGCCACGGCTTATGAGACCATCATCAGGCGCTGGCCGAATACCCTGGCGGCGAGAATCGGGCTGGGCAATGTCATGTACGCACAGGACAAGTTCAGTGCCGCAAGCAAACATTACCGGACGGCGATAGAGATTGATCCGGAGTATGCCCCTGCCTGGAATAACCTTGCCTATGCACTATCACGTCTTGGTCACAAGCATGATGCCATTGATGCGGCCGAACGTGCCGTTGCTCTCGGCAAGGACAATAACGAGGATTACAAGGATACACTCAGGAAATGCGGACTGCCGGCAAACCGGCAGGCTGAACTGTTACGGGCACCGGGCCGGCAGGTATACTTCTATATCGGATGTTGATCAGTTCGGTCGTTCGCGTTCGCGTATATCGACACTGATGTCATCCACCTTCTTATAACTCTCGGCGGGCAGGGTAATCCGTTTCCTGGTCCGTTCGCTGGCGTTATTCTGCAGAATAATAATCTCCAGCGCCTCGTGCAGCGTTTCACCGTCACTGCCCAGCAATTGCACGGTCAGCGTACCGTCGTAGGAAGCATCGCAGCTGTTACTGACCTCTGCCGACCACTCGACCGTGGCCATGCCGTATTCATTTTCTAACCTCTTCCAGGCTGTTCTCACTGACAGTGAGACAGTCAGCCGCCGGGGCACTCACTGCCCAGAAGCTGCCTGCCAGAATCATTAACCAGCGCATGTTGACCTCGTGGATATGAATGGCGCATCTGCCGGCCGGGCGACAGCCGGTTACAGCGGCCTGGAGATTGCACCCATTTCTGTAATCAAGTTTTATGCCAGGCACTATACCCCGTACAGGCAAGGCCAGGGGGCGTTTTACGCCCGGAACTCACGGGCGGGGAGTCCGTCATATGTGCATATAAGACACATGTGTCATATTCTCCGTCAATAACCCAGGCCAGGTCGCCCATTGCTGCAGCATTACACCTTACGCACCGCCCTGCTGCTGTTCGTCCTCATCCCCTTCGTATTGCTGATGGGCGCCGGCGGTCTGTACAGCCTCGGTCAGCTCGAAAAGCAGGTCGAGTCGCGCATGCAGGAGGATATCGAACTGATCGCCCGGGCGATTCGCCTGCCATTGAGCCATGCCCTGGACCGCGGGCGTATCGGCAGCATTGAACAGGCACTGGCATCCGCGTTTCGCATCGATCGTGTTTACGGCGTTTATGTCTATGACGAACACGGTGAACAAATTGCCAGCAGCGGTACCCGCAAGGCGCGCGTGGCAAGTGACAAGGCTGCCGAACTGGCGTCCAGTGGCGGCCGCCAGGGAGAATATGACGAGGCGGGCGGCGAGGAGATCTTTTCCTATTTTCTGCCGCTGACGGACAGGGGCGGGCGTATCAACGGCCTGCTGCAGGTGACGCGGCGGGGTACCGATTTTCAGCATTACATAACCCAGGTGCGGATCATGGCCCTGAGCGCGCTGGGTGTTACCAGCCTGATACTGATCCTTGTGGTCATTTTCGGCCACTACCACGCCATCGGGCGCTATCTGCGGTCCATGGAGCAAAGCATGGCCAGGATCGGGGCCGGTGAAAGCGGACATCGTATAGCGGAAAAAGGTCCGGCGGAATTGCACAAGCTCAGCCAGGGTATCAACAACATGCTTGACCGCATCACCCGTTCACAGCGGGAAATCGAGCAGCAGCGAGAACGTGAAATGCAATTGCGGCTGCGACTGGAGCGATCAGAGAAACTGGCTGCCATCGGCCGTCTTGCTTCCGGCGTCGCTCACGAACTCGGAACGCCACTCAGCACCATTGACGGCAAGGCACAGCGCCTGCTGCGTAATGATGAACTGGAAACACCCGTTCGTGAATCCGTCAACCAGATGCGTACCGAGGTCAGGCACATGGAACAGATTATTCATCAAATGATGGACTTCGGCCGGCGCAATCCGTTGCAGCTCCGGACGGCGGACAGTGGCATCATCGCCCATTCGGTTTGCCAGCAGCTCCACGCCGACAGGACCGGGGCGGACATCCGCATTGAATTGAAAGGCCCGCACCCTGGCCCGGCTATAGCTGTCGACATCATGCGTATTGAACAGGCACTCGGCAATCTGTTGCGTAACGCGGTACAGGCAGCCCGTAGCACGGTATCAGTAGACTGGTATATCGAATCCGAATGGCTGGTATTCAGTATCGAAGACGACGGCCCGGGCATCGATGAAAACAATATGAACAACCTGTTTGAACCTTTTTATACCACGAAGCCCGTGGGCGAGGGCACCGGTCTCGGCCTTGCCGTCGTCCACGCCGCGGTCAGCGATCACAACGGTTATATCGAGATAGACCGCAGTCCGGTGCTGTCCGGTGCCCGCTTCAGAATCTACCTGCGACTTGATTTCGGGGACCAGGGTGTTACTGAAAACAGCGACACGGATCCGCTCCGGGAGAACTGAATAATGTCTGCAGCCAACACTCAACAGGTATCCAGTATTCTTATCGTCGAGGATGACCAGGCGTTACGTTCGCTGCTTGAAGAGGAACTTGGTGATGCCGGCTATCAGGTAACCACGGTCAGGGATGCAGAGTCGGCATGGGCCCATCTGCAACAGCATACGGTTACCGTTGTACTGAGCGACCTGCGTCTGCCGCAGGCCGGTGGTATTGATCTGCTGCTGCAGACCCGGCAGATGTCGACACAGCCGGGTTTCATCATCATTACCGCTTTCGGTACCGTCGAGCAGGCAGTAGATGCACTCAAGCAGGGAGCCGACGACTTCCTGACCAAGCCCCTCAAACTGGATCATCTGCGCCTGAGTATCGAACGCGTGATCGAAACCAGGCGGCTGCAGGACGAGGTACGGCACTATCGTCAACTGCTCGCTGAAGAAAATTTTCACGGCATAGTCGGCCGCAGCGAACCGATACACAGGCTTGCCGACAATATACGCCAGATCGCACACGCCGCTGGACCCGTTCTGATCATGGGGGAAAGCGGAACCGGCAAGGAGCTGGTAGCCCGGGCCGTTCACAACGAAAGTGATCGCGCCGACGCGCCGTTCGTTGCAGTCAACTGTGCCGGTATCCCTCCCGATCTGCTGGAAAGTGAACTCTTCGGCCACGTTGCCGGGGCGTTTACCGGCGCCCAGAAAGCGCGCAAGGGCCTGTTTACAGAGGCCGAGGGCGGCACTTTATTGCTGGATGAGATCGGGGAAATGCCGGTTGAAATGCAGGCCAAACTGCTGCGAATACTGCAGGATGGGCGCATCAGACCGGTTGGCGCCGACCGTGAGCTCGCACTTGATGTACGCATTATCACGGCAACCAATCGTCCGCTAGAGGATGATATCCAGGCGCAGCGTTTCCGCGAGGATCTCTATTACCGGCTCGAGACCTTCCTGATCCGGGTGCCGCCACTGCGCGAACGCGGAGATGACATCGAATTACTCACCGCACACTTCATTAACCGCTACAGCGCGCGCCTGCAGAAAAACCTGAATGGTATTTCCTTGGCGGCACTCGAATGTATCAAGAACTATTCCTTCCCCGGCAACGTGCGCGAGCTCTCGAATGCCATCGAGCGCGCCGTGACGTTCTGTCAGAACGAGACACTGGATATCGAGGATCTGCCGGATCGGTTGCGTAGTGGATCCGTGCCGCGGCGGTCAGTCGCAGGGGCGCCCCTCCCGGACACCCTCCTTGCCGCCGACGAACTGCCGACACTGGATGAGCTGGAGCGGCGCTATATCCGGTATGTGCTGCAACGCCTTGACGGCAACAAGCGGCGTGCCGCGGGTCTGCTGGGCATCGGGCGGCGCACGTTGTACCGGCGTCTCGATGGTGACATTGTGCCGGAACATGACTAACGTGTAATTTACCCGTCCATGTGTCTTCCTGACACAATCGCATCCAGCCACGGCACCTGGGTGCCGGGATTTTTTTCCTGCATATTTTCCTGCATGTCAGCAAGTTAGTTTTTCAATTAAGTTCAGCTCTTCAGCTGGCATAACGTTTGCATCTTTCCGGGGGAATGTTCAATCAAGCAAGGACTAGATCAGTGAAAGACATCATATACAACTATTCCAAACAGATAGTCGTACCAGCCTCTCTGGCCCTGGTATTCGCCATGCCGCTGTCCGTGCAGGCACAGGGTGCGGGCGAACAACCGCCCACTGAAGGCGGCGGCCAGCCGCCCGCCGCTGAAGGTGCGGGTGGCGCCAACATTGACGGCCAGACCAAGGAGAAGTTTGTTGCCGCCTATGTGGAGATCCGTGATGTCCAGCAGGAATACACGGAGAAACTGCAGAACGTCGATGATGAAGGCAAGGCCCGCGAGCTCCAGCAGCAGGCCCAGGCCGAAATGGTCGAGATTGTTGAAGATAACGGCATGAGCGTCGAGGAATATAACCAGCTTGTCGGCGCCATCAGCAACGACCCCGAGCTGCGCAAGGAGATCGAACAGAAGGCCCGGGCGCAGTAATGACGTAATATTTCTACAAGCATTTTCACAAGCTTTGCATCCTCCTCTTCGCCCCGCCGCCCAGGCGGGGCTTTTTATGCTTAAGGAACAGCTGATTATTTCAGAGCTTGCTTAACGGCTTTCTGCTGATAACAGCCCCGCATTAAACGGCGCAGGAACTCCTGCATATCTGCTGCGTCCCATAAAGCACGAAGCAAGGGCAACAATAGCCGGTCCGTCGCCACCATGGCATGCAGCTTGCTTCCATACATTAAAAAGAATTCGGTCCGCGAGGATAATAATTGTGAAAGACATCATGCTTAACTATTACAAACATATCGCACTGCCGGCCTGCCTGGCCCTGGTTTTCGGCATGCCATTGGCTTCACAGGCAGGGGATAACAATGCAACTTTGAGCAAAGACAAATACCAGTACGGTGACGAATATAAGGGAAGCATGGAACAGATCGGCGGGCAAACCGGGCTGGATAACGCCACCAAGCAGAAATTTGTTGCTGCCTATATCGAGATCAAGAAAATTCTGGGCGATTACACCGGAAAGCTGGAAACTGTTAGTGATGAAAAGAAAGCCCGGGAACTGCAGAAACAGGCCCAGGTCAAGATGAGTGAAGTGGTAGAAAGCAATGACATGACAGTGCACGAATACAACCAGATTGTCAGCATCATTAGCAGTGACTCCGAGCTACGCAGGGAAATCGAGAATATGACTTAAACCCGGACCGTTGGATAACCGACCGGGTACGGCGTTTAGCTGAATCTGACAGACCTTTTTCTCCGCAGGGCATGTTACCCTCTCATGTCCTGCACAGCCCCCTCTGCCCCGCCACCCCTGCGGGGCTTTTTTTATTTAATGCTGCCGTTGTCTGCTTCCTTGACATGATCCAGCAATGCTTCATCAGAAGGCAGTAAAGCAATACGGAAATCAGAATAATTTTTGCCAAGCACGATTTTTAACACCCAGATTCCCAGCAGGAGTCCACAGATACCAGTAATATTCTGAATCACGCGTTCAGCCTGCGCCTGATTCAGGCCCAGAGCCGCTGCGCCCATACTGAGCGGTATACTTATGACAATGCCGAATATAAGGCCATAGATCACTCCGCGCCAGATCAGACTCCACCAAATCTTGGTGACGCGCAGCCAGGTTATCTCCACTTCCTCCATAATCACGAATTCTCAAGATGTGCTCGGAAGTAACAGGCCACCGTGTCAGCGGCGGATTGTACGGGCGAGGTGGGTATGTGACATACCGGATAATTCAACGGCCGGATGCTCCTGCCGGTCCCCGGTATACAAGAAGATAAGCATGTCCCGGCAATATGTATCGGGCTCACCTGTATTCTTCAGCAATGATCAGTACATGGTAGGCCTGAATGACTGCAGCCGCATCACTCATTGTCCGGAAGTTTACCTTCACTCATTGATATCAGGGCTTCAATATCAATCGAACGAATAGAGTCCAGTGCCGCTTCAATACCACCTTCCTCACACAGGCCGCTCATTTTCGCATCGTTATAAGCCACTGCGGCAGATTCTAGGCAGGCATCCCTGATAAATTGCGCCAGTCTGAGTTCACGATCAGTCATAAAGGTAGCAATAAATCAGCCAAAGTTGATCTTGGCCTCAAGATTGGTACGGGAATCAGCGTTATTTAGTGCCTCCTCGAGTTCAATTCTCCCTTCCTTGTAAAGATTGAACAGGGCCATGTCAAAAGTCTGAACGCCCTGGGCACCGCTGGATTCCATGGCAACGCGCAGCTCATCCACCGCACCTTTCAGAATGAGTTCCGACATATGTGGTGTATTGATCAGTATTTCCACGGCGGCCACGCGCATGCTGTCTACGCCGGTTACCAGGCGCTGGGAGATGACCGCACGCAGATTCATCGCCAGGTCCATGAACAGCTGTTTATGCAACTCCTGCGGGAACAGGTTAATCACGCGTTCCATGGCCTGGGAGCAGTTATTGGCATGCATGGTCGAAACGGCGAGATGGCCGGTATTGCATAATTCCAGGGCCGCCTCCATCGTCTCGCGATCACGGATCTCCCCGATCAGAATCACATCGGGTGCTTCGCGTAGCGACGCCCGCAACGCAGCACGGTAGGAATAGGTATCGACCCCGACTTCGCGCTGGTTAAAAATGGATTTCTTGTTTGGATGACTGAATTCAACCGGGTCTTCGATAGTAAGGATATGGCCGGACATGTTTTCATTGCGGTGATTAAGCATCGCTGCCAACGTGGTCGATTTACCGGACCCGGTTGCCCCGACCATGAGAATCAGACCGCGTTTATGCAGGACCAGGTCCTTGAGTACTTCCGGCAGACCAAACTGGTCCAGCTGTGGTATTTCGCTCGGAATCAGGCGCAGCACCATGCCGACATCGCCACGCTGTCTGAATACATTGACGCGGTAGCGTGCCTCATTATCGCCCAGCGTTATGGCAAAATCGCACTCCAGATTCTCTTCAAAATATTTGATCTGCTGCTCACTCATCACTCCGTACGCAGCCGCCTTGCACAAATCGCTGGTAAGCACGGTCTTGCCTACGGAAGTGATCCTGCCCTCAATCTTGATCTTGACCGGCGAGCCGACGGTGAAGAATACGTCGGATGCGTTCTTGTCTACCATCAACTTGAGATAAGGCGTGATATCCATTGTTGTCGTTGGCCTGTCAAATTATCGGGACATGCCGGCTCCCCAACCGGCACGCATATGAAAACTTCAGCGCAACATACCGCCCTTGGATTTATCATCGGATTCATCCAGGCTCAGGTTATCAGCCTCCGCAAGCTTGTCTTTACCGGCATTTTCCTTGCTCTCAAGCTTGATCCGGAGACGCAGCTCATTCATCGAGTCAGCATTGCGCAGTGCATCCTCGTAGGTAATCTTGCCTTCCTCGTACAGGTCAAAAAGCGCCTGGTCAAAGGTCTGCATACCAAGTTCACGGGACTTATGCATAAGCGCCTTGATCTCGTGCACCTCCCCCTTGAGAATGAGATCCGCGATCAACGGCGTATTCAGCATGATTTCGATGGCTGCCACGCGGCCCACGCCGTCCTTGGTGCGCATCAGGCGCTGTGAGACAACTGCCTTGAGATTCAGTGACAGATCCATCAGCAACTGCTGGCGACGCTCTTCGGGGAAGAAGTTGATAATACGATCGAGCGCCTGGTTGGCACTGTTGGCGTGCAACGTCGCCATTGCCAGGTGACCGGTCTCGGCAAAAGTAATGCCGAATTCCATGGTTTCGCGGTCACGGATTTCACCCAGCAGAATAACGTCCGGTGCCTGGCGTAAGGTGTTTTTCAGCGCGATCCCCCAATCATCCGTATCCACACCGACTTCACGTTGCATAACGATACTGTTCTTGTGCTGATGGACATATTCGATAGGGTCTTCAATGGTAATGATGTGACCATAACTTTGTTCATTACGGTAATCTATCATCGCCGCCAGGGAGGTGGATTTACCGGAACCGGTGCCACCGACCATGATTACCAGACCGCGTTTGGTCATGCAGACTTCCTTCATGACTTCAGGCAATTTCAGGCCGTCAAGAGTGGGCACATCAGTGTTAATAGTACGCAGCACCATGCCGCAGTAGCTCTGCTGTATATAGGCGTTGACACGGAAACGGCCGATGCCCACCGGCGCGATGGCAAAATTACATTCCTTTGTTGCCTCGAATTCCTTGAGCTGCTTGTCATTCATAATGGCATAGGTCATCGCCTTGGTGTTTTCATTAGATAGCTTGGTTTTTGACACCGGAGAGACCTTGCCGTCGACCTTGATGGCAGGCGGGAAACCTACTGTCACGAAAAGATCGGAACCGCCCTTCTCAACCATCAGCGTGAGCAGGTCCCGCATGAATTTGATAGCCTGTTCTCGTTCCATGCCTTATATCCTCTGGCCGTACCAGAAACTGTAACGGCAACAACACATGAATTAAAAATCCGCTCTCTAGAAGTTGTCCTTGTTGGCCGCTTTCAGGCGCGCCTCGTCCCGCGTTACCAGACCCTTCTGTACCAATTGCTGCAGATTCTGGTCCAGGGTCTGCATGCCGGCCTGCTGGCCGGTCTGGATTGCCGAATACATCTGGGCAATCTTGTTTTCACGAATCAGATTGCGAATGGCGGGCGTACCAATCATGATCTCATGCGCTGCCACGCGACCGCCGCCGATCTTCCGTAACAGGCTCTGCGAGATCACCGCGCGCAGTGATTCCGACAGCATCGCACGAATCATGTCCTTTTCCGAGGCCGGGAAAACGTCAACGATACGGTCGATAGTCTTGGCGGCGGAACTCGTGTGCAGGGTGCCGAACACCAGGTGACCGGTCTCGGCAGCGGTCAACGCCAGGCGGATGGTCTCCAGGTCGCGCATTTCGCCGACCAGGATGACATCCGGGTCTTCGCGCAGTGCCGAACGCAGCGCTTCATTGAAGCCGAGTGTATCGCGATGAACTTCGCGCTGATTAATCAGGCATTTCTTCGATTCGTGAACGAATTCGATCGGATCCTCGACTGTCAGGATATGGCCATGCTCGCTTTCGTTCTTGTGATTAACCATCGCCGCCAGGGTCGTCGATTTACCGGAACCGGTGGGTCCCGTCACCAGTACGATCCCGCGCGGATAATCGGCAATGTTCTCGAATGTCTTCGGTGCGTTCAGGTCCTCAAGTGACAGGATCTTGGAGGGAATGGTACGAAAGACCGAGAATGCGCCGCGATTCTGGTTGGCGGCATTAACACGGAAACGGGCCAGTCCCGGGATCTCAAAGGAAAAGTCGCACTCGTAGAATTCCTCGAAATCCTTGCGCTGCTTGTCGTTCATGATGTCGTAGACCATGTCATGAACTTCTTTATGATCCATGGCCGGCACGTTGATGCGGCGGATATCACCGTCAACGCGGATCATCGGCGGCAGGCCGGCTGAAAGGTGCAAATCCGAAGCGTCGTTTTTTACACTGAAAGCAAGTAATTCACCGATATCCATTCATTCTCCCCAATCGATCCCCTGCGGATTATTGTTGTTTTGTGCTTGAGCGATCAGACCCGGCGTCATTGTTATCCTGTCAGCGGGTCTGAACACTGGCAGCTCAACTTGAACCCTGGGTATGCCATACAGCATGGCCGCCGGAAACAACCATACAGGCAGCACACACGGATTCCATGCTACTAACTTTTTGAAGTATAGACTACTGTAATTACGTGAAAAATATCGCACAGAACCTGACATCGCTGCGTCGCCAAATCGCTGACTATGCGCATAAATATCAGCGCGATCCGGACAGCGTGCGGATTCTGGCGGTCAGCAAACACCAGCCCCTCGACGCCATGCGGGCGGTCCGCGACGCCGGCCAGTCCGATTTTGGTGAAAATTACCTGCAGGAAGCACTGGCCAAAATGGAGGTCTTCGGCAGGGAGGCACTACACTGGCATTTCATCGGCCCCCTGCAAACGAACAAGACCCGATCCATTGCCGGGCATTTCAACTGGGTCCATACGGTCGACCGCGACAGGATTGCCCGGCGCCTGAACGAGCACAGACCCGCGGATTTGCCGCCGCTGGCGGTCTGTATCCAGGTCAATATCAGCGGCGAAGCCAGTAAATCCGGCGTGAGCCCGGCGGGGCTGTCGGCCCTGGCGGCCACCGTTGCCGGCCTGCCACAGCTGCAGCTGCGCGGCCTGATGGCGCTGCCGGCACCGGCGGCCAGTCTGGCGGAGCAACGCCGCCCGTTTGCCGAACTGCGTGGCGCGTTCGAAGCGCTACAGGCCGAAGGCCATCGACTGGATACTTTATCAATGGGCACCTCGGCCGACCTGGAAGCCGCCATCGCCGAGGGCGCCACCATGGTGCGCATCGGTACCACGCTGTTCGGGCCACGGCCGGGCTGAGCGGCCATTCCGTTATCTTGCCGGATCATGCACGCAGGCGCCGCTGTTGATACACTCGGGCGCCATACTTGGAGAATCTAAGACATTGAGTCAACAGACAAAGCAGCCAAAAATCGCATTTATCGGCTGCGGCAACATGGGTGCCAGCCTGATTGGCGGACTGATAGCCAGCGGCTATCCCGCCAGCCTGATCACCGCCGCCGACCCGGATGCGGAAAAGCGCACCATCATGGTCAACCGCCACGGTATTGCCGCCTACGACGACAACCTCACCGCCATCCGCGGTGCCAGCGCTGTCGTCCTGGCCGTCAAACCGCAGGTGCTGAAGGATACGCTGCAGCCGCTGGCGCCGGCACTGCGAACCAGCGGCAGTGTCATCATTTCCGTGGCCGCCGGCATCCGCAGCGATGCCATCGCCGGCTGGCTCGGCGGCCAGGCGGCCGTGGTCCGCGCCATGCCGAACACGCCGGCGCTGATACGCGCCGGCGCCACCGGCCTGTTTGCCAATAACCAGGTCAACACCCAACAGCGCCAGCTGGCCGATTCCATTCTCCAGCCCGTGGGTCTGACGCTGTGGCTCGACGACGAGGATCTCATGGATGCCGTCACGGCGATTTCCGGCAGCGGTCCGGCCTATTTTTTCCTGTTCATCGAGGCCCTCGAGCAAACCGGCCAGGAGCTCGGCCTGTCGCGCGAGCAGTCACGGCTGCTGGCCCTGCAGACCGCCTACGGCGCCGCCTCCATGGCACGCGAATCCGATGTCGATGCCGCGGCATTGCGCGAGCGCGTCACCTCGAAGGGTGGCACCACGGAACAGGCCATCAAATGCCTGCGCGATGGTGGCCTGGAGAACCTGCTCAGGCGGGCGGCGACCGCCGCCCGTGATCGATCGCGGGAGCTGTCCGAAACCCTGGGGAACGGTTAATGGCTTACCTGCTGCAGGCGCTGGTCTTCCTGGTTCAGACCATCTTCGGCCTGTACCTGATCGCGCTGTTGCTGCGACTGCTCATGCAGCTGAGCCGCGCCGATTTCCATAACCCCATCGCCCGGGTGATTACCCTGGTCACCAACCCGCTGCTCAGGCCCCTGCGCCGCTTCATCCCCGGCTTTGCCGGTATCGACTGGGCGCTTGTTGTACTGACCCTTGCGGTACAGATCGTCGAACTCATCGTGACCAGCCTGATCCTCAACGGCGCGATCCCGGGCCTGCCGGGCCTGGCGGTGATGGCAATCGGCCGGCTGTTGCAGCTGGTCATCTATATCTACATCGTCGTTGTGCTCATCGAGGTGATACTCAGCTGGGTGAACCCGCATGCCTACAATGCCGCCACCGTACTGATCTACAGTCTCAGTACACCGATCATGCGCCCGGCCAGGCGGCTCATTCCGCCCATGGGCGGGATCGACCTGTCGCCCCTGGTGGTACTCATCGTCCTCAACCTGCTGCTGATCCTGCTGGTCGCGCCCGTTCTTGACAGCGCCCATGGCCTGATTGCCGGCCGCGGGTTATGAGCAGTTGGTACCGCTGGCAGTCAGATGATGTCCTTCTGATCGATTGTTGTCTGAAACCACGGGCACGCGAGCAAGGCGTGCTCGGCCTGCATAACGGCAGGCTACACGTACAGGTCAAGGCACCCCCGGTCGACGGCAAGGCCAACACGGCCCTGTGTCATTTGATGGCGGCCGCATTCGGCACACCGAAAAACCGGGTCACGCTGCGCAGCGGTGCCGGTCACCGCCTGAAAACCGTTGCCATAGCACAACCGGCGCGCGAGCCGGACTGGTTTGCCGATCCCGGCCGGCAATAATTCACCGGCAAATAACGTTATAATGCCCGTTCACTTTGGCCGCTAAGATGAAGGAAGCCTTGTCAGCCGAATCACCATTCCCGCCGGATTCCGTCGGTCTTGTTACGCCCCGAACGCAGCATTTCAATGAAGCGCTGACGCTCGAGTCCGGATCGACACTGAACGGCTTTGATCTGGTTTACGAGACCTATGGCGAACTGAATGCCACCAGAAGCAATGCCATTCTGATCTGTCATGCCCTGAGCGGCGATCATCATGTTGCCGGCTATCACAGCGAAAAAGACAAGAAGCCGGGCTGGTGGGATAACTGTATAGGCCCGGGCAAGCCGATCGACACCAGCAAATTTTTCGTGGTCGCGCCCAATAATCTCGGCGGTTGCAGCGGCTCCACCGGCCCCCAGACCATCAACCCGGCCACCGGCAAGCCGTATGGGCCGGAGTTCCCTATTGTCACTGTCGGCGACTGGGTCAAAAGCCAGTCCATGCTGGCGGATGTTCTCGGAATAGAACGCTGGGCGGCCGTTATCGGCGGCAGTCTCGGCGGCATGCAGGTTATGCAGTGGTCATTTGATTATCCCGATCGCATAGGCAACGCATTCGTCATTGCCGCCGCGCCCAAGCTGTCGACCCAGAACATTGCCTTCAACGAGGTTGCACGCCAGGCGATCATGAATGATCAGGATTTCCACGGCGGCCATTACGAGGATCACGGAGTGGTCCCGAATCGCGGCCTGATGCTGGCACGCATGCTCGGTCACATCACCTACCTGTCGGACGACGTCCTGGATGAGAAATTCGGCCGCGAATTGCGCGACGGGCGCATCAAGTTCGGCTACGATGTCGAGTTCCAGGTAGAAAGCTACCTGCGCTACCAGGGCCGATCGTTCGTGGACCGTTTCGACGCCAACAGTTACCTGTTGCTGACCAAGGTGCTGGACTATTTCGACCCAACCAGCCGTTTCGGCAAGCTCTCTGCCGCCTTTGAAAAGGCCACGTCAAAATTTTATGTGATCTCGTTCAGCAGCGACTGGCGCTTTTCACCCGCCCGCTCGCGTGAAATCGTGCGTGCGTTACTGGATGCGGATCGGGATGTCACTTATGTCGAGATTGAATCAAAACAGGGGCATGATTCGTTCCTGATGCCGATTCCGCGCTATCACGAAGTCCTGAGCACGGCACTGAACCGTATAAGCCGCAAGCTATGAATGAATTGAAGTTACGCATTGATCAGTCACTGATTGCCGAGTGGATACAGCCCGGCTCGCGGGTGCTCGATCTGGGTTGTGGCGACGGCACCCTGCTGACCTACCTGCATAACCATCTGCAGGCCAGCGGCTATGGGCTCGAGATCGATCCCGACAATGTCACCGAGTGCGTCGCCCGCGGCGTCCCTGTCATCCAGTCGGATATTGATGCCGGCCTGTCCGACTTTGATGAAGAATCATTCGACTACGTCATTATGACGCAGACACTTCAGGCGGTGCATTATCCGCACAAGGTCATCAATGAAATGTTGCGCGTCGGCCGCGAGGGCATTGTCACCTTCCCGAACATGGGGCACTGGCGCTCACGCATGCAGGTCGCGTTCAACGGCCGCATGCCGATGACACCGGCACTTCCCTATGAATGGTACGACTCGCCCAACATCCACCTGTGCTCGGTACGCGACTTCGAGGAATTATGCGAGCAGGAAGGCATCGAGATCCTTGAGTACACAACCGTCGATCATGCCCATCGCACCAGCCTCGGCATGCGCCTGTTCCCGAACCTGCTGGGAGAAATCGCGATATATAGGTTCAGAAGGGAACTCGGTCAGGTGATTGGTTGACTGGTTGACTGGTTAACTGGTTAACTGGTTAACTGGTTAACTGGTTAACTGGTTAACTGGTTAACTGGTTAACTGGTTAACTGGTTAAAATTAGTCTCAACGCCGAAGCCTGTCAAGGATATTTACCCTTGTCACCAATCAACCAATCAACCAATTAACTAATTAACTAATCAACCATCAAACATCAAACCTCATAATCAATCGTCAGCGGCGCGTGATCCGAGAAACGTTCATCACGATAGATTGATGCCGATTTGATTGCCTCCCTGAGACCGGGCGTGACGATCTGATAGTCAATCCGCCAGCCGACATTCTTGTCCCAGGCCCGGCCGCGGTTCGACCACCAGGTATATTCATCGGCCGCCTGATTCACCACCCTGAACGCATCAACGTAGCCGACCCGGTCAAACAGCTGGTCCAGCCAGGCACGCTCTTCCGGCAGAAAACCCGAATTCTTCTGGTTGCTGCGCCAGTTCCGGATATCGTTTTTGGTATGGGCGATATTCCAGTCGCCGCAGATAATGTATTCGCGCTTGTGCCGGCGCATCCGGCGCAGCTGTTCCATGAAGAAATCCATGAATTCGTACTTGATGTCCTGGCGCACATCGCCGGTGGTACCGGACGGCAGGTACAGCGAAATCACGCTGACCTTGCCGAAATCGGCACGAATATAGCGGCCTTCATCATCCGCCCGCGACCAGCCGACGCTGTCGTAAACCCTGTCCGGTTCACGCCGGCTGTAGATAGCGACACCGCTGTAACCCGGCTTCTGTGCATCCCTGAAATAGCTGTAGTAGCCGCACGGGCGACGTATCTCGTCTACCAGCTGATGGATCTGGGCCTTGGTCTCCTGCAGACACACGACATCCGCCTTCTGCCGCGCCAGCCAGTCGAAAAACCCCTTGCGGTGCGCGGCACGAATACCGTTGAGATTGAGCGTCATCACGCGCATGGACTGTCCCCTTGCATAACAGCCGGTTATGATAACGAATCAGGCCAGACATTCATCCCGTAATCCGATGACAGATATCATGCAGGACGACATCCGCAATTACCGGCACGCCTTTCTCGATTTTGCCCTGGCCCATGAGGCCCTGTGCTTCGGCGACTTCACGCTGAAGTCCGGCCGCCGCAGTCCGTATTTCTTCAACAGCGGGCTGTTCGACAGCGGCGCTGCCCTGGCCAGGCTGGGCAAGTTTTATGCCCGCGCCATCCATGCAGCCGGTATCGAGTTCGATATGCTGTTCGGGCCGGCCTACAAGGGCATTCCGCTGGCCTCGGCGGTCGCGATCGCGCTGGCCGAACGGCATAATCGTGATGTGCCGTACTGCTTCAACCGCAAGGAAGCCAAGGACCACGGCGAAGGCGGCATCACTTTCGGGGCACCGCTGGCGGGACGCGTGCTCATCATCGACGATGTCATCTCCGCCGGCACTTCGGTCAACCTGTCGGTAGAGCTGATCCGCACCGCCGGCGCGATACCGGCGGCGGTCGCCATCTCCCTGGACCGGCAGGAGCGTGGCAGCGGCGGCCTTTCCGCCGTGCAGGAGGTTGAACAACGCCACGGTCTGCGGGTCATAAGTATTGCGACCCTGACGGATCTGGTGAACTATCTGGGTACACTGCCGGATTACGCCGATCACCTGGCGATGATCGCAGCCTACCGGAACGAATATGGCATAAACTGAATTCGTGATGTAGTTCGCAATGTCTATAATTATGAATGTGTTAGATATCGGCATGACGGATTCTACACAGTGCTGATTTGGGGTGACCGGTCAATACCGGCAACAGGGGCAAGAGATATGCATTTTACAGGTTACAAATACAGTGCCGCTCTCGTAGCGGGTCTCATCGGGCTCGGCATCAGTACCAGTGCCGGCGCCGAAATCAAATGCTGGACCAACAGCGAAGGAGTGCGGGAGTGCGGCAACAAGGTGCCGCCCGAATATGCTCAACAGGGGCACAAGGAAATCAGCGAACAGGGCATAGTCATCGATGAAAAGGAGCGCGCCCTGACCGATGAGGAAATCGCCGAGCGCGAGCGCCAGGCCGCAGTGGAAGCCGAAAGGCAGCGTGCACTGGAGGAACAGCGGCGTCAGGACAAGATTCTGCTTCAGACCTTCAGCAGTGAAGACGACATCATCACGGCGCGTGATGACAAGGTCTCTGCCATGGATGCACAGATCAAGCTTACGGAAAGCCGTATAGACAAGCTGCGCGCTGATCTGGACAAACTCAAGGAACAGGCGGCCGCCAAGGAACGTGCCGGCGATGAACTGCCCGCGGAACTGCTGGAGGATATCGAGTCCCTGCGCCGGCAGATCCAGTCCAACGAAGAATTTATTACCGAGATCCGGGCCGATCAGGAGCGCATCAGGAAGAATGCCGACGCCGATCTCAAACGCTTCCGTGAGCTGAAACAGGGCGGCTGATTAACCAATCAGCCAGTTGACCCAGTTGACCGATTAAGGAAGCTCTGAATAATCCCCGCATGTCATTTCGACCAACGGGAGAAATCCCTGTCTCGACCGTAGGGAAAGACGCCTGCGAAGGTCCCTCGTTATACTCGGGACGCCTTCGGCGATTTCGCGCTGCGCTCGAAATGACAAATTATTCAGAGCTTCCTTAACTAGTTGTCACGGAACAGGCCCTGCGCCAATACCGGCCACTGCTCGTCCCAGTAACGGCTCGGTGACTCACTGAAACCGCTGCGGGCAAACTGGCTCATTTTCCCTTCGATCACTGCCATCATCGTGTCAGCCGCGGCGTCGATAGTCAGTGCCGCCCGCTGACCACCTTCCAGATTGGCCTCGCGCAGTATCTGCCGTAACTGGGTGCGGATGCGCTCGAAAAACTGCGTCACGCGGGCGCGCAGGCGTTCATTCTCCCCCACCAGGGCATCGCCCAGCAGTACCCGGGTAATCCCGGGATTGCGTTCGGCAAAACCCAGCAGGATCTGCAGGATCTTCTCGCAGCGGCCACTGGCGCTGGTTTCCTGCACCAGCACCTTGTTGATCAGTCCGAATACCGTGTCCTCGGCAAAATCGATCAGCGCCTCGAACATCTTCGCCTTGCTGGCGAAGTGACGGTACAGCGCAGCCTCGGAGACACCCACCGCCTTTGCCAGACCGGCGGTCGTGATGCGCGAACCGGGATGTGATTCCAGCTCCTGCGCCAGCGTTTCCAGAATCTGCTGACGGCGGTTGGGTTTGGTTATGGTTTCCGACACGTGCTCCTCCCGGGCAGCCTGTCCTCAGCCGGCGGGCCTGGCGCCTGCGCGGATCAGTGTACCGACACCATGGTCGGTGAACACCTCCAGCAGTACGGCATGTTCGACCCTGCCGTCAATTATATGTCCACTTTTCACGCCTGCCTGCACGGCGTTCATCACGGCGCGGATCTTCGGCAGCATACCGCCGGCAATCGTGCCGTCGGCGATCAGCCCGTCGACCTCCGCCGCCGTCAGCCCGGTCATGACCTGGCCCCCGGCATCCATCAGCCCGGCCGTATTGGTCAGCATGATCAAGTTTTTCCGCCTGCATGACCTCGGCCAGCTTGCCGGCAACCAGATCGGCATTGATGTTATAGGACTGGCCGTCCTCGCCGACACCGATTGGCGCTATGACCGGGATGAAATTGCCGCGGATGAGCATGTCAACGACACCGGTATCAATACTGGTCACCTCGCCGACATGGCCGACATCAATGATTTCCGGCGCATCCAGTTCGGGGCTCTTGCGGGTGTATTGCCACTTTTTCGCCCGGATCAGGTCGCCGTCCTTGCCGGACAGGCCGACGGCACTGCCGCCATGCTGGTTGATCATGTTGACGATCTGCTTGTTGACCAGGCCGCCCAGCACCATCTCGACAACATCCATGGTCTCGCTGTCGGTCACCCGCATGCCATCGACAAACTCGCTCTGCTTGCCGATCCGCCCCAGCAGGTCGCCGATCTGGGGACCGCCGCCGTGCACGATCACCGGATTCATGCCGACCAGTTTCATGAGCACGACATCGCGCGCGAAACCCCGTTTCAGGGTTTCGTCCGACATGGCGTTGCCGCCATATTTGATCACCATGGTCTTGCCACTGAAGCGCTTGATGTACGGCAGCGCCTCGACCAGCACCCGGGCGATATTCAGGGCATCAAATGCAGTCTCGGTCATGGCTCGTGTCAGGATCGTGCCTTGGGCATTCAGTAAGTCCGCTCCGCCCGCCCGCTGGCAGGCGAAGCAAGTAGCCGCTCACTCCGTAATTGGCGACAGCTTATCAGAAAGGTGTTTTCAATGCCGGATCGACTGCCTGCAGCGCCGACCGGAAACCGGCCTTAATGCGCTCCAGCGCTGCCTCGTCCTCGGCCTCGAAACGGGCCACCAGGTAAGGTGAGGTATTGGAAGGCCGGATCAGCCCCCAGCCGTCGGCATAATCGATGCGCAGTCCATCGACATCGTGGACTTCGCCGCCTTCGGTGCTGATGTTCTCCCGCAGGGACTGCATAACTTCCGCATGCCGGCCTTCCGGCAGCGGAATACGCAACTCCGGCGTGGTGATGCCGCTCGGCAGATCGGCGAACACCGCCGTGGGCCGGTCTTCCTGCCCGGCCAGTACTTCCAGCAGCCGGGCGCCGGTATAAATGGCGTCGTCAAAACCGTACCAGCGTTCCTTGAAGAAGATATGACCGCTCATCTCGCCGGCCAGCGGCGCGCCGGTTTCCTTCATCTTGCCCTTGATCAGCGAATGGCCGGTCTTCCACATCAGCGGCTTGCCGCCGGCCGACTGGATGATGGCCTTGAGATAACGGCTGCATTTCACATCAAAAATGATCGGCGCCCCGGCGTTGCGCGACAGCACATCCCTGGCCAGCAGCATCAGCTGGCGATCCGGCCAGATGATGTTGCCATCGGCATCGATGACACCGAGCCTGTCACCATCGCCGTCAAAGGCAAAACCGATATCCGCCCCGGCCTCTTTCACTTTCGCGATCAGTGCAGCCAGGTTTTCCGGCTGACTGGGGTCGGGGTGATGATTGGGGAAATTACCGTCGATTTCGCAGAACAGTTCAATCACGTCATGGCCGATGGCCTTGTAAACCTGTGGTGCGATCTTTGACGCCGCGCCATTGCCGCAGTCGATCACCACCTTGAAGGCTTTGCCGAGCGCGACCGGGATATCCTCGGTCGCACGGCGTATGTAGTCGGCCGTAATATCGGCCGTCTGCAGATTGCCGCTGCCGCTGCTGAAATTATTATCCTGAATACGCTGATACAGTGCCCTGACCGTTTCACCTGACAGCGTGTCACCACCGAGAACAATCTTGAGGCCGTTGTATTCCGGTCCGTTATGACTGCCGGTGATCATGACACCGCTGTTGGCTTCCAGGTAATGAGTAGCGAAATAAAGCACCGGTGTCGCCACCAGGCCGATATCGATGACGTCCATACCGGCGCCGCGCAATCCCTTGATCAGTGCTTCACTCAGCGTCTGGCTCGACAGACGGCCGTCACGTCCGACGATAATACCCTGCTGTTTTTGATCGCGGGCTTCGCTGCCAATGGACCGGCCGATCTGCTCGACCACCGCCGGTGTCAATTCGGACTCGACCAGCCCACGGATATCGTAGGCGCGGAAAATGCCCGCCGGGACCTCGGCGGTCGCTTGCGCCTCCGCCTGCGGGGCGGGGGCTTCATCCCGGGCCTGCGTCGCGGCGGCCGGGGCGTCGGCGGCCGCAGTAGCCGGGTTAACGACACGGGTAATATCCTCGCGCGGTGGTCCGGCAGCCGGCCCGGCGTCGGGTTTGGCGCCGGTTTTTTTCCCGGCAGGCATATTCGGCACCAGTTTGCCGAGCTCGGGATGGGCGCCTTCCATGAACGCCTTCACGGCACCACCGTAAACCTCGTCACCCATCCGTGCCCCTGCCCGCCGCCGGCGCCGCCAGGCAAGCCAGCCGGCTATCACCAGCACCAGGATGACCATGGCGTACACGACCGGCCTGATCAATCCGCCGCTATCCGTCGCCGCGGCCGTTTGCGTGGGCGGCCAGTAGCTCAGCGTCCAGCTGGTCCGGCCGATCGGTATTGTCTTGAACACCTGCCCTGACTTGTAAGCCTTGTCACCGCGCATGATCAGGGTGACCGGGGCGCCGCCGCCGACAAACTGTTTCATTTCCAGATAGCCGTCGGCATCGAGATTTTTAAAGGCCTGCTCGAGCAGCTTCGTGGACAGGCTGGCATGAAGCAGGCCGATGAGATCACCATTATCGCTAATGACACGCCGGACGATAACGATATGTGCATTATCAGTGCCCGGCATGTGCAGCTCGGTATCGACGCGGCTACCGCTGTTGCGCGCCCGGTTCAGCAGATCCAGCGACGCAAAGCTGAGCGGCGGTGTGGCTCCCGGTTCGGCTTCAATGCTGCCGGGTAACAGAAAACGTAGCTTCAATAGCTGGCTGATATCCTCGCCATGATTAGCTGCTGCCTGTTGCAGCGCCGCCCTGTCGCCATCAGTAAACAGGTCCTGAATGGCAGGGTCATCGGCAAGTGCTTCCAGCGCGGCGGCCGGTTTCTGCACGGCCTGTTCAATGGTATTACCGATCTGGCCGGCTGTTTTCTCCGTGACAGTCACAAGCGCTTCGTGCTTGGCCCTGGCATGACCGGCCAGATAACTCTGTATGCTGTAAAAACTCCCCAGTACTACAACCAGAACGACGACAGCAGCAAGGCTGTTACGCAGGGTACGGCGCCTGATACGCCGGCGTTTGATCGGTCCTTCCATTGTTCCGGCTCAGTTCATGGTCATTATTCTAGATACCGGTGTGGCCGAAGCCACCTGCCCCGCGCCTGCTGGCCGTAAAGTCATCGACGATATCAAAAGCCGCCCTGACCACCGGCACGAATACCAGCTGGGCAACACGATCGCCCGGCTGGATGGTAAAAGCGTCACGGCCGCGGTTCCAGCAGGAGATGAATACCTCGCCCTGATAATCCGAATCGATAAGCCCCACCAGGTTGCCGAGCACAATACCATGCTTATGACCGAGACCGGAGCGTGGCAGGATGACCGCGGCCAGCTCGGGATCCTCGATGTTCAGGGCAATGCCGGTCGGTATGAGTTCGCTGGCGCCCGGCTCCAGCGCGAGCTCCTGATCGAGGCAGGCACGCGATCGAGACCGGCCGAGCCATCGGTGGCATACCGTGGCAGGGCGATATCATTCCCCAGACGCGGATTGACTATTTTTATTTGAATGTTGCGCATGATAACGGTCAGCAATGAGTGAAATCAGTTCGCGCGCGAGCTGTTCCTTGGGGCGCGCGCCAGCTCGGCGGCGCCGTCAGCCCAGTAAATGCTCAGCGCATTGTCTTCACTGTCGAAACCCAGGTCACTGCCGACCTGGTTGGCCGGCCACCATGTCGAGCCCCTTTTGTTCCAGTTTGCCGCGGGCATGAACTTCAAGATTTTCCGTCTCCGCGGCGAAACCGACAGTGAACAACCCGGGTATCTGCGCGGCGACCGTGGCCAGATATGTCCGGCGTTTTTTCCAGTGACAGGATCAAACCGTCGGTGGTCTTTTTCATCTTCTGTCGCCGACGGCTGGCTGCTGCGATAGTCGGCCACGGCAGCCGCGCCGATGAAGATGTCGGCTTCTTCCACGACAGCCCGGGCACCGCGGCCTCCATCTCGGCGGCCGTGGTCACGTCGATACGCTCGACATCGGCCGGTGTCGGCCAGGCTCACCGGCCCGGCGATCAGGGTCACCCGGGCACCGGCCTCGGCCGCGGCGCGGGCCACGGCGAATCCCATGCGCCCGGAACTGCGGTTGCTCAGGAAACGTACCGGGTCGAGCGCCTCGCGGGTGGGACCGGCCGTCACGACCACGTGCAGCCCGAGCAGGCGGCTGCTGCGGAACACCCGCACGAGCTGATCAATGAGTTCAGCCGGCTCGAGCATGCGCCCGGCGCCTTCCTCGCCGCAGGCCTGGCTGCCGGCCCCCGGACCGAGAATGGTGACGCCGCGCTCGGCCAGTAGCGTGATGTTGTCGCGGGTGGCGGGATGCTGCCACATGAGACGGTTCATGGCCGGCGCCAGCAGCACCGGCGCACCGGTCGCCAGGCACACCGTCGCCAGCAGATCGTCGGCCAGGCCGTGACTGTAACGGCCGATGAAACTGGCACTGGCCGGGGCAATAAGCAGCACATCGGCCCAGCGCGCCAGCTCGATATGGCCCATGCCGGCCTCGGCCTCGGCGTCAAAAAGCTCGGTACGCACGCGGCCGGCCGGACACCGCCTGCAGCGTCAGCGGCGTGATGAACTCGGCCGCGCCGCGGGTCATGACCACCTGCACCTCGGCCCCGGCCTCGCGCAGCCGGCGCGTCAGGTCGGCGGCCTTGTAGGCGGCGACGCCGCCGGTCACACCCAGCAGAATGCGTTTTTTGGCAAGGGGATGCATAAGCGGTAAAGTTTACCGCACCCGAAGGCTGGTTAACTAGTTAATTGGTTGATTTGTTAACTGGTTTATGGAGTATGGCTGCCTTCTGACCAATTAACCAATTAACCAGTCAACCAATCACCAAACAGCAACATGGAGGTTGCCGATGTCGATCAATACCTGGCCGGAGGCCGAGCGGCCACGCGAGAAACTCCTGCAGCGCGGCGCCGCGGCACTGTCGGACGCCGAACTCCTGGCCATTTTCCTGCGCACCGGCGTGACCGGCAAAAGTGCCGTGGGCCTGGCCCGCGACCTGCTCGGCGACTATGGCGGCCTGCGCGACCTGCTCGATGCCGACCAGCACAGCCTCTGCAGTGCACAAGCCCGGGCTCGGCACCGAGCAAATACGTCCATGCTGCAGGCCGGGCTCGAACTCGGCCGCCGCTATCTCGCCACCACGCTGGAGCGTGCCGATGTCCTGTCCAGCCCGGCCGATACCCGCGATTTCCTGCGCGCCCGCCTGCGCGGCTACCCGCACGAGGTGTTCGCCTGCCTGTTCCTCGACAACCGCCACCGCGTCATCAGCTTCGACGAACTGTTCACCGGCACCATCGACTCGGCCTCGGTGCACCCGCGCGAGGTGGTGCGCCGGGCGCTCAAGCACAATGCCGCCGCCGTCATCCTGGCCCACAACCACCCCTCCGGCGTGGCCGAGCCGTCGCGCTCCGACGAGGCCATCACCCGGCGCCTGACCGAGGCCCTGGCGCTTGTCGACGTGCGGGTGCTGGATCACCTGGTGATCGGCGACAGCGAGGCGGTGTCGTTCGCGGAGCGGGGGCTGTTGTGACCGCCCCCCCCTGTTTGATGTTTAACGTTAAACGTTATACCATGCCATGATTAAAGGCTTCGCCTGCAGGGATACGCGGGCTTTGTTCGAGACCGGCAAGAGCAAGCGCTTTGCCGGGATCAAGCGCGTTGCGGAACGCAAACTGGCACTGCTCCACGCGGCGGAAAGCCTGGAATTCCTGCGTGCACCACCCGGCAATCGTTTGCAGCCGTTACACGGCGACCGTGCAGGACAATACAGCATCCGTATTAATGACCAGTACCGATTGTGTTTTACGTGGCAGGACGGCAATGCCGAGAACGTTGCAATCGTTGATTATCACTGATGGTGAAGCAGGCTGACGACAAGGCAGATGGAGAGGACTCATGACTAAAAACCGCATGCGGCCGGTGCATCCCGGCGAGATTTTGCGCGAGGAGTTCCTCGGCCCGCTCGGCATAAGCGTCAACGCCCTTGCGAAAGCGCTGAATGTCCCTGCACCGCGCATCAATGACATCGTGCGTGAACGGCGCGGGGTCAGTGCCGATACCGCTTTGCGCCTGGCCCGCTATTTCGGCGGCGATGCCCGTTCCTGGCTGAATCTGCAAACCGCCTATGAACTGCGAATAGCAGAGATTGAAAACGCTGCGCGTATCAGGCGCGAGATCAAACCCGCTGCAAACCGGGCCGGATCCACGTGAATATGGGCATCCACGACGTCGGTGGAGAATAGCCGCCTCGCCGACCCGCTCGCTGTGGCCCGGGCCGCGAACTCCGTGCATCCCGGGCCTCTCAGACCGCAGAACAGCGCCCGCGGCAGGGCCCGGGACCGGATCCGCAGCCGGCCTACCGCCGTCCGAGGCGGTCCAGCCCGGGGCTTGGCGGGTGGCGGCTTTCCGGGTATGATCCGCGGTCCTCTTCGGATTAACCAGAAATTTTCAGGATTACAGCCATGTCGCGCGTCTGCCAGATTACCGGCAAGAATCCCCAGGCCGGGAACAATGTTTCCCATGCCAACAACAAGACCAAGCGCCGCTTCCTGCCCAACCTGCACAATCGCCGGTTCTGGGTCGAGAGCGAGAAGCGCTGGGTGAAGCTGCGCGTCTCCCGCCAGGGCCTGCGCATGATCGATAAACTCGGCATCGACCAGATCCTCGCCGATCTGCGTTCCCGCGGCCAGCACGTCTGAGGAAATCCGCCATGCGTGAAAAGATCCGTCTCGTTTCCAGCGCCGACACCGGCCATTTCTACACGACTACCAAGAACAAGAAAAACATGCCGGAGAAGATGGAGATCAAGAAATTCGATCCGACCATCCGCAAGCATGTCATGTACAAGGAAGCCAAGATCAAGTAACGGCTTCCCCGCTATTCCGATAACAAAAACCCGCTGCCAGGCGGGTTTTTTTTGTTGGTTTTTTACAGACCTGAACCCGAAACAGGCCCGCTGTACGTCTACTGATACAGGAGCGAACCAATTCAGAGGGTACAACTGCCATGTCGAACAGATTATTCGGTTTCACGCTTGCGGCCATCTTCGTGCTGGCCCAATCCACTGCCCTAGCACAGGGCCGGCCCGCGGGGGCCGGCGGCGGCCCATCCGGCGGCGTTGGCGGACCGCCGACCGATGTCGGCGGGCCACCTTCCGGTCTCGATACCCCCGGCAGCAGTTATGACCGCGAATTCGGCAAAAAGCTATTCCTGAAGGCCATTGATGACGGCCGCGAGTCGGGGCGTGAAGGCCTGCACCGCGGTGCCCGGGAAGCCGACGATGAGGCCGGCTTCGGCATTGATCGTTCGTTCGAGGGACTCGACAGTGGTACCTGATTCGCGGCATCGATGCCGTCAGGGGCGCCGGTGAATAGGTAGTCCAATAATTCTTGCGTCTTGTAACCCGAATCGCGGCAGCGCTGTCGCGTCCCGGATGACGTGATTACTGTCTGACTTCATTCGCGTGGATTTGCGTTCATTCGCGGACGTAATCATCAGACAAAAAACCCGCCGCCCGGCGGGTTTTTGCTGATGGATTACGGTCCTGCGAATGAACGCAAATCCACGCGCAAATGTAAAGTCAGGAACTTGTCTTTTCGAGCGCAGCGAGAATCACCGCGGGGGTCCCGAGTGTAACGAGGGACTTTCGCAAGCGCCCTGTAAGCAATGAGGGATCTTTTATCAGAAGGCAAAGAGATCTCCCTTCAGCCTCACTACGTTTCGGCTGAAGGGAGAAATGACACTAGACACTTATCCAGAGCTTCCTTAATTTGCGTTCATTGGCGTACTGAATTTTCTAATAAAAAAACCCGCCTGGCGGCGGGTTCTTCTCGACTAATAAGCTATTGGTTATTCACTATCAGCCATAAGCTTTATTATGCCGCTGTCGGCTGCTGACTGTAGGCACGCAGAGTGCGGGCGAAGTCTTCCAGGGCCTTGATGCCGGTGGCCTCGGCCTGCTGACACCATTCCTGCAGCGACTGCATCAGGGCCTCGTGGCTGGCCGACTGCTCCTGCCACAACGCGCGCAGTTTCTGCTTGTAGCGATACACCACTTCCAGCGTATCGTTGCGTTCCAGTACAGCCTGCAGTTTGTCGCGGGACTGTGTATCCAGCTGCGCCTCGTCGCGGATCAGCAGGCGTTTCGTACGCTTGAGCAGATCACGGCTATAACTGTCGGCCTTTTTCAGTTCGTCACGGTAGACCTGGCCGACGACATCACGGGCATAGTGCGACAGCACATACAGGCGGTGATTGATAACGGCCCTGACCGTATCCATGTCGATCGCCGCCTTGTCCGGTACAATCGCCGGCCGGCTGGCGACCTTCTTGACTCTGGCCAGACCGATCGACTGCATCAACTGGATATACATCCAGCCGATATCGAATTCCCACCACTTGTTGGAAAACTTCGCCGAACTGGCGAAGGAGTGATGATTGTTGTGCATTTCCTCGCCACCAATCAGGATGCCAAGCGGCACGATATTTGACGAGGTATCCTCGGTCTCGTAATTGCGATAGCCCCAGTAGTGGCCTACGCCGTTGATAATACCGGCGGCAAAGAACGGGATCCAGGCCATCTGCACGCCCCATATGGCAAGCCCGGCGAAACCGAACAGCAGGAAATTGATAACCAGCATGGTGGACGGGCCGAATATGCTGCTGCGCGAATACACATTGCGCTCGATCCAGTCATCCGGCGTGTTATGCCCGTAGATGCGCAGGGTTTCCTGGTTTAGCGCCTCGGCGCGATACAGTTCAACGCCTTCCCACAGCACCTTGCTGATGCCGTAAATCACCGGGCTGTGCGGATCGTCCTCGGTTTCCACCTTGGCGTGGTGCTTGCGGTGAATGGCGACCCACTCCTTCGTCACCATGCCGGTGGTCAGCCACAGCCAGAAACGGAAGAAATGACTGACGATCGGATGCAGATCCAGCGCACGGTGCGCCTGATGTCTGTGTAGATAAAGTGTAACCGAGACGATCGTGATGTGGGTCAGCACGAGGGTCAGGATGATGTAGCCCCAGACGGGCAACGGCATCAGGCCGTTCAGCATAAAAGGGTAACTCCGGATGTGGCGATAAGCTTGCTTAAAGCGTTTGTTGAGCCTCTATGGTAGTCCATATCCCCTGCTTAAACCATGATCAAATGAGAGGATTTCAGGCATTTTCCGGCTTTCCCGCGGCCCCGATATGATCCAGATCAACATTGCCGACGGTGTCGATTAGCGCCCGCCAGCCGGGCGCCAGGTACAGGGTCGAAACCGCCTCGGCAATGATCGCCGGGCCTTGTAATGCCTGGCCGGCCGCGAGCGCCGTACGCGGCCATACCGGCACCGGTTCATCAATGCCATGCAGCCGTGTCATCGCCGGTTCCGCCGTCTCGCCGGCCTGCCAGTCCGGCAGTATCAGCGCCTGTACCGGCGCCCGCACCGCCATGCGCACATTCACCAGTTGCACCGGCGCTTGCAGGCGATGGCCGAAGCGCTGCTCATGGGCGGCGTGAAAGGCCTGTTCACATTCGGCCGGGGTGGTCCAGGGCAGGTTCAGGGTATAGGACTGGCCGCGGTAGCACAGGTCCAGGCTCGGCTCGTACTCCAGGGCATCGGCGGCGATACCCTCGGCGGCCAGGGCCTCGCGGCCGTGACCGGCCAGTTCCTCAAGCGCGGTCTCGATCGTCTCCACCGCCGTGGCCGCCAGGTCCACGCCCAGCGTGCGCGACAGCTGGCGGCCGCGCGGCGCGGCCAGCATGCCCAGCGCCGACAGCACGCCACCGTGGATCGGCGCCAGCGCCCGGCGCATGCCGAGCATTTCCGCCAGCGCGCAGACATGCAGGCCGCCGGCACCGCCGAACGACACCAGCGCGAATTCGCGCGGGTCGAGGCCGCGCTGCACGGAGATCACCCGCAGCGCCGCGGCCATGTGTTCGTTGGCAACGCGGATAACGCCCTCGGCGGCGGCCTCCGGCGAATCCAAACCCAGTTCGCCGGCCAGTCGCTGCAATGCCGTGACCGCGGCGTCCCGGTCCAGGGCCATGCTGCCACCGAGCCGCTGGCCGGCCGGCAACCGACCGAGCACGACATTGGCGTCGGTCACCGTCGGCTGATCACCGCCGCGGCCGTAACAGGCCGGTCCCGGGTCGGCGCCGGCCGAGGCCGGACCGACGGCGAGCAGACCGCCCGCATCGATCCGCGCGATCGATCCGCCGCCGGCACCGATGGTATGCAGATCAACCATCGGCACACCGACGGGATATGGCCCAATGCGACCCTCACTGGTCAGCCGAATCTCGCCGTCGATCATGGCGACGTCGGTCGAGGTACCGCCCATATCGAATGTGAGTACTCGCTCATTTCCGGTCAGCCGGGCCAGGTGGCGGGCCCCGGCCAGGCCACCGGCGGGGCCGGACAGCAGCAGGTGCACGGCCTCGCGTCCGGCCTGGGCGGCCTCGCAGGTCTCGCCCGAACTGCGCATCACCGCCAGCGAACCACCGCCCAGTTCACTGCCGAGCCGCTGCATGTAACCCTGCACGCGCGGCCCGACATAGCTGTTCAGCCAGGTGCTGATGCCGCGCTCGTACTCGCGGTACTCGGGCAGCACCGGTCGAGGAACGGCTTATAAACAAGGTGTCGCCGAACGCCTCGCTGCAGGGCCGCTTCGATCCGGCGTTCACCGCGATCGTCGACGAACGCGAACAACAGGTTGATGGCCGCCGCCTCGGGACCGCGGTCGCGCACAGCCGCGACCAGTTCCGCCAGGTCGGATTCGGTCAGCGGTTCGAGCTCGCTGCCGTCGGCCGCCAGCCGGCCGCCGGTTTCCAGGCACAGGTCGCGCGGCACCGGCGGCTCGGGCCGCGGCGGCTGCAGGTTATAGAGTTCGCGCCGCGCCTGGCGGCCGATGGTCAGCACATCACCCAGACCGCGGTTGGTGATGTAGGCGGTACGCGCGCCCTTGCCCTCGAGCACGGCATTGGTCGCCACCGTCGAACCATGCACCACCTGCAACGTGTCGCCGGATCCAGGCCCATGTCGCGGATTCCCTGGAGTATGGAGCGCTCGGGCGCGGCGGGGGTCGACAGCACCTTGTGGATGCGCAGCCGCCCGGCATCATCCAGCAGGACGAAATCGGTAAAGGTGCCGCCGGTATCAATACCCAATAACATGGCGGACAAACGCTATAGTGTGGATGCTTGCATCATTCAGCATGATAAGAATAATACCAGCCTGTTGTCCGCGTCCGTTCAATCGCAACAAGACAAGAACCGGAGCGGCCATTATCATGTCGCGCTGTTCCCGTGTTTTTTTACGCACTAAAGCCTGACGGAGTGGCAAGCCGAAGAGTATGGACAGGGAAGCCCTGATCAACGTCGACGGCGTGCAGCGCTATTACGGCGACGACTGTGCCGTCAGCGATGTCAGTTTCGAGGTTCACCGCGGTGAAGTGCTCGGTTTCCTCGGCCCGAACGGCGCCGGCAAGACCACCACCATGCAGATCATCACCGGCGCGCTGGCCGCAAATGCCGGCAGCGTCAGTATCTGTGGTCACGACATTCTCGACCAGCCGCGCCGGGCGCGCAGTCATATCGGGTACCTGCCGGAACAGCCGCCGCTGTATACCGATCTCAGTGTGGACGAATACCTGACCTATGCCGGCCGCCTGCGCGGGACTGCGCGGCCAGTACTCAGAGATGCGGTATTGCGCAGCAGGGAGCGTTGCGGTCTGAAGGAAACCGGCCGCCGGCTGATCCACAATCTGTCGAAGGGTTACCAACAGCGCGTCGGCATTGCCCAGGCGATCATTCATTCGCCATCGGTCGTCATTCTCGATGAACCGACGATCGGCCTGGATCCGATCCAGATCCGCGAAATCCGCGCGCTGATCCGCGAACTCGGCCGGGATCACAGCGTGATCCTGTCGACGCACATCCTGCCGGAAGTGCAGAGCGTCTGCGACCGGGTACTCATTATCAACCAGGGCGAACTGGTACTGGACCGCCAGCTCAGCGAACTGTCCACTGATACGCCCGGCAGCACGATACAGGTCGGGCTGCAGCAATGCCGCCGGACATCGGCGTGCTGCAGCAGCTGAACCAGATCAAGAGCATCACGCCGCTGGCCGACAACCGTTTCCGTATCGAACACGACGGCACTAGCGATCAGTTCGCCGAGGAATTTGCGCAGTTCGCCGTCGACCGCCGCTGGGGGCTGTTTGAACTGCTGCCCGAACACGATTCGCTCGAGGCCATCTTCATCCGTCTGACCGGCAGCGACGCAGCCGAGCGTCACACAGGCAAGCAGCGAGGCAGCGGCATGAGCACGGTAACGGCCATCGCCGGCAACGAACTGCGGCGGCTGTTCGTATCACCGCTGGCCTGGATGGCGCTGGCCGCCGTGCAGCTGGTACTGGCGATCTTCTTTTTCGTCATGCTGTACCAGTTCCAGAACATGCCGGGCACCGCGCAGACCGGTGCCACCAACTTCGTCGGTGCCGGCGTGCTGCAGGTCACCGGGCATCGTGTTGCTGCTGATCGCGCCGTTTCTGACCATGCGGCTGCTGAGCGATGAATACCGCAGCGGCAGCCTGAAACTGCTACTGTCATCACCGGTGTCGCTGACCGAGATCGTGCTCGGCAAGTTCATCGGCATATTCATTTTTCTGCTGATCATGCTCGCGATGATCGCGCTCATGCCGCTGTCGCTGGCGCTCGGCACGACGCCGGACTACGGCCAGCTCGCCGCCGGCCTGCTCGGCCTGGCATTATTGATGGCCGCGTTCGCCGCCATCGGCCTGTTCATTTCATCACTCACATCACAGCCGGCGGTCGCCGCCATCAGCACGTTCGCGGCGCTGTTCATCCTCTGGATACTGAACCTGGCCGCGGGCAGCGCCACCGAGCGTGTCGCCGAGGTACTGTCGTACATGTCGCTGCTGGCAGCACTACAACGCGCTGCTGCAGGGCATGTTCAACAGTGTCGACGTGGTGTTCTACCTGCTGCTGACAGTGCTGTTTCTGATCCTCACCATCTGGCGTCTCGACGCCGAACGGCTGTATGGATAAACCCGCTGTGCTGAGTGCTGACTGACCCATGAAGCAATCGAACCGTACCCGTCTGCAATCCCGGCTCAACAGCCTGCTGTCACTGGTGCTGCTAGTGGCGGTGTTCGGACTGGTTGCCTGGGCCAGCACGCAGTACACGTTCGAGCAGGACTGGACGCGCACCGGCCGGCATACATTGTCGGAGGCCAGCCGGCAGGTACTCGAACAGCTGGACAGCCCGATCCACATCACCGCCTACACGCGCGAGCAAAAACCGCTGCGCGATGCCATCAGGGATTTCGTCGAGCGCTACCAGCGCGTCAAACCGGACATTACGCTGGAGTTCATCAATCCGGAGCGGGTACCGGACAAGGTGCGCGAACTCGGCATCAGCGTAAACGGCGAACTGGTGCTGCGCGTCGGTGAACGCACCGAGCATGTCAAGAACATCACCGAACAGTCGCTGACCAATGCCATGCGCCGGCTCGCCCGCGGCGAGGAACGGGTGCTGGCGTTCCTGCAGGGCCACGGCGAACGCAACCCCCGGGGCGAGGCCAATCACGACCTCGGGACGCTGGGCCCGGGAACTGGACAGCAGCGGCTACACCATTGAAACCGTGAACCTGAACCAACAGCCGCCACTGCCCGCCAGCACCAAGGTACTGGTGCTGGCCGGCCCGCAGGTCGATGTGTTTCCGGGCGAGATCGACATCATCCGCGCAGTACATCGACAACGGCGGCAATGCTGCTCGTGGCTCGAGCGATCCCGGCATCGCAGCACGGCCTGGAAAAGCTCGACCGGCGATGTCGGGCATCGAGCTTTGCAGGACGGCGCGATTATCGATTTTGCCGGGCAGATGCTCGGTATCGACGATCCCGACCATCATGCTGTCGACGCCCGGCTCTCTACGGCGATCACGCCATCACCGCAAGATTTCGATACATGCGACCATCTATCCGCTGGCCCGCGGCGTGACCGCCGATGAAAACAGCGAATGGGAGGCCAGCGCCATCATTACCAGCGGCGATCACACCTGGCTGGAAACCGGATCGCTGGAAGGCGAGGTCGGGTTTGACGAGGACAGCGAGATCCAGGGACCGATCAATGTCGGTCTGGCTCTGAGCACGCGATCATGACAACGGCCAGCAGCGCGTTGCCGTGGTCACAGGTGACGGGGATTTCCTCGCCAATACCTATATCGGCAACGGCGGCAACATGGAACTCGGCAACCGCATCATCAACTGGCTGAGCGCCGACGACGAGATGATCACCATCCCGGTCCAGACCCGGCCCGATACCATGCTGCAGCTCGGCAACATCCAGGCAATCATCATCGGTTTCGGTTTCCTGGTCGTGTTGCCGATCGGCCTGTTCGCAACCGGACTGATTATCTGGTGGCGGCGGCGCAAACGCTAGGAAGCACAGAACCAGTGATGATTTATCGTCGGCGCAGCGTCCCGCTGCGTCGAGAGGTACTGCTGATAGCGTTGCTGGCTGATCATCAGCTTCCTGTTGCTGCTGGTGGCGCTGGCTTCAGTGCGCTATCCATGCAGCCCGAGGAAACCGCGGATGCGCCGGAGCCCATCAGCGATATTAATGTCGATGATATCACCACGAGTCTGCGTATCGAACGCCCGGATGCGGCCACCATCGAACTGCGAAAAGACGCGAGCGGCGACTGGCGGCTGACCCAGCCAATGCAGGCCGATGCCGAAGATGACCGCATCGCCAGCATCCTGCTGCTGCCGCAGAGCGGCAGTGAAAGCCGCTTTCCCGCCACCGATCAGAAGCTGGACAGGTTCGGCCTGTCACCGGCGCCGCTGACACTGACATTATGACGACGAGACATTCGTTGTCGGCGATCACCAATCCGCTCAATGAAGAGCAGCGCTATGTGCTGTACAACGACGAAATTCACCTCATCGACGGCCGCCTGTACCAGCGCCTTGATGCGCCGCTGACCTACTACATCAATCCGGCACTGACACCACCGGACAGTCAGCTGACGCGCATCCGCCTGCCGCACGGTGTCATCAGCAAACGCGACGACGGCTGGCGCATGATTCCCGAACGCCTCAGCGACAGTCCGGATGAAATCGCCGGGGAATGGCAGTCGGCACGTGCGACCTACCTGAAATCACATGACCCGGCGGAATCGGAGTTCAAGCCGGAGGTTACACTGGAGTTCGCCGATCACGATGATGTTACCTACCGCATTGTGGATACCTCGTCGGCGATCATCCTCGCCCGGCCCGATCATCGGCATGCAGTATCACCTGCGCAGCGACATGGTCGAGAAACTGCTGCTGATCAAACCGCCGCAAGATCAGCAGCCATAATGCCGAGCCCCGGCGAGGTCGCCTTTCCCTTGCGAGACAAACTTTTACTGAAGCAACCCGCCGGCAGGCATTTCGTTACGACACTGCACGCAAAGCGTTATCATATGATTTGCGTCCATTCGCGTTCATTCGCGGACATTTTATAAATCACCATGCCCGAACTGCCCGAAGTCGAAACCACGCGCGCCGGCGTCGCACCGCATATCGAAGGCCAGCGCATTACCAACGTCATCGTCCGTAACCGCAACCTGCGCTGGCCGGTTCCGCCGCGGCTGCTCGGAAACCTGCGGCCAGACGGTGCGGTTCGCTGAAGCGCCGCGCCAAGTACCTGCTGTTCGAGTTCGACTGCGGCATCACTGATGCTGCACCTCGGCATGTCCGGCAGTCTGCGCATCAACCCGATCGCTACCGCCATCGGCCCCTACGATCATTTCGAGCTGCAGTTCAGCAACGGCCAGTGCCTGCGCCTGCGCGATCCGCGCCGCTTCGGCTCGGTGCATTTACTGACCACCGGCGACATCGCGCAGCACCCGCTGCTCGGCCGAGCCTCGGCCCGGAACCGCTCAGCGAGGCCTTCACCGGCGAATACCTGTACCAGAAATCACGCGGCCGCCGACAGGCGATCAAGACCTTCATCATGGACAGCCGCATTGTTGTCGGTGTCGGCAATATCTACGCAAATGAAGCATTATTCGAGGCGGGTATCCTGCCAGCGCGCCAGGCGGGCCGGGTATCGCGCGAGCGTTACGATCGACTCGCCGCCGCGATCAAATCCGTCCTCGACAGGGCCATCGCCAGGGGCGGCACGACCCTGCGCGACTTCACCAGTTACGAGGGCCGGCCGGGCTATTTCCGCCAGGAACTGAAGGTCTACGATCGCGACGGCGAGCCCTGTCACGGCTGCGGCGAACCGCTCCGAAGCAGACGTCAGAGCCAGCGCTCGACCTATTACTGCACCAGCTGCCAGCACTGACATGGAAAACGGTCATTTCAGGGTACTGACGTACAACATCCACAAGGGTTTTGATGTCCGAAACCGCCAGTTCATCCTGCATGATATCAAGGACGAACTGCACGCCGACGATGCCGATATCGTCTTTCTGCAGGAAATCATCGGCGAGCAGCAGAAGCACGAATCTAAAGTCGAGAACTGGCCGGCAACCACGCAATACGAGTTTCTCGCCGACCAGCTGTGGCCGCATTTCGCCTACGGCAAGAACGCCATCTACTCGGCGGGCCATCACGGTAACGCCATCCTCAGCAAGTATCCGTTCGAGAGCTGGGAAAACATCAACCTCTCGCAGATCAAGCGCGCCAGTCGCAGTCTCATGCACGGCGTGATCCGCCACCCGGCCTACCAGACCTGCCTGCACCTGCTGTGCGTGCACCTGGATCTGATCGGCTTCGAGCGCCGCCGCCAGCTGGCGAAAGTCAAACGCTATATTCACGACTACGTCCCCGCCGGTGACCCGCTGATCTTCGCCGGCGATTTCAACGACTGGAACGGCAGGCTGCACACCGGCATTGAGTCCGACCTGAACCTGAGAGAAGTCTTCAAGCAGCAGTATGGCAAGTATGCCAAGACATACCCTGCAAGGTGGCCGGTACTCAGCATGGACCGGATCTGATTACCGCGGACTGAAACTGGTCAACTGCAGATCCTACACCGAACACCCGTGGCGGGGGCTGTCAGACCATGCACCGCTGTATGCCGAATTCGCTTATCAGTAATTATCCCTTCTCCCTCTGGGAGAAGGTTAGGGGAGGGTGCATCGCCCCTTCTCCCTCTGGCAGAAGGCCAGGATGAGGGTACATCGCCCCTTCTCCCTTGCTGGGCAGAAGGCCCGCACCAGGGCGCATCGTTCCTTCTCCCTCTGGGAGAAGGTTAGGATGAGGGCATTATTAGTAGTGAATACAATCTAGATTAAGAAATGAAAACGAGTCGTACATCAGAACTGTTCAATATCCCCAACATCCTCAGCTGCCTGCGGATGGGCCTCGGCCCGCTGTTGCTGCACATCGCCTGGCAGGGCCACCACGAACCCTTTGTCATCGTCCTGATCATCGCCTTCCTGCTGGATCTGATCGACGGCCCGATTGCCCGCTACACCAACCAGGTCACCGAACTCGGCCCGAAACTCGATTCATGGGCCGACTTCGTCGTCTACATGACCCTGCCCATCGGCGCCTGGTGGCTGTGGCCGGAAATCATCCTGCGCGAAAAGATTTACGTGGGACTGGCGGTCGCCAGCGTCATCGTGCCGACCGTCGTGGGATTCATCAGATTCCGGCAGCCCACCAGCTACCACACCTGGCTGACCAAATTCGCCGTGGTCTGCATGGCGCCGAGCGTGATTATCCTGCTACTGGAAGGACCGGCCTGGCCGTTTCAGATCAGCGCGATTATTGCGCTGCTGGCGGGCCTAGAAGAAACTACAATTACGGTGATCTCCAAAAAAGCGGACATGGATGTAAAAAGCCTATTTCATATTAAGTAGATAGAGCAAAACACCTACATCCACGCTCAACCAATATTAATAGATGGCCGCCAGCATCCCGACAATATCATTATCATCCAACGCACTGAAAATTAAGGTTGCCAATACCGCGAATAATGGAAAATCCTGCCGATGGACCTGCGTGAGGACCGAGTCTGCCGCTCGATATCAATCTTGACCGCCCCGAGGATGTCTCAATCGATTCAATTCTGTTATGAGTGCCCAGATACCATCTTTTTACAGTGACACTACTATCTGTATCTTGAATATTAATCTTCAGATCGAATCTCGAACGACTGAAAGATAGTTGGTCTTCAGAAATGCCCTCGAATATCAATCTATCATTACCACCCACAACCGAGTAATCACATCATTACCATCACCCTGACGGAAAATATAACTGTCATCGCCAAGGCCGCCTACGAGCTTGTCATCCCCCTTGCCACCTACCAGCGTATCCCTACCCAGTCCGCCCTGGAGTGTATCGTTTCCGTTCCCGCCGTCGAGCAGGTTTTCCCCGGCAATGGCGAGCAGTCGATCATCACCCGAGCCGCCCAGCAGGATATCGTCACCGCCGAGCCCAATCAGCAGATCGTTGCCGCCTTTACCCAGCAAGAGGTCATCACCGAAACGGCCAATCAGTACATTGCGGCGATGATCCCCTTCAATGCGCCGCGCCTGGCTGTCAATGTTCAAAGTGAATGTGTCCGTGGCACTCGCTCCTTCCCGATCGGTCGCAGTTACCTGCAGTTCCAGACTGCCGTAATCGGCAACCCGCGGTGTACCACTGAAAGTCCCGGTCTCGGCATCGAAGGCCAGCCATTCAGGCAACGGGCCGCCATTCGCTTGAGTAACGTTCCAAAGCCAATGTATCACCGTGGATAAGATCCGGGTCTGTAAACCTATCTTTCGGCAGTCTGTATTCAAATGACTCCTTGATATAGGCAGTTGCATCCTCGATCTGATGCGCCACGATCGGCGTATCATTGACATTGTTGATCGTGAGCTGAAAGGAAGTCGTGGCCGAGGCTCCCACAAGATCTGTGGCCTTGATCTCGATGGCATACTCGCCGACATCGGCATTCTCCGCTGTGCCGGACAGTGTTCGCGTGGCCGGATCGAACACAAGCCACGCGGGCAGCGGATCACCGCCGACCAACATAGCGCCTAGTGTCAACTTATCACCATGGATCAAATCCGGATCAGTGAAGGTGCCTTCCGGTATGGCCAGGCTGCAGGGCACATCTTCGTCGATTTCTTCGTCGGCCAGCGGTGCAACTACCACGGGGGTGTCGTTGACATTCTCCACGGTCAGGGTAAACAGCTCGCTGACCGATTCGCCCTCGGGATCGGTGACTGTTATCCGAAGATCGTGCACACCGACATCGGCATTGCCGGGCACACCGCTCAGAACTCGGCTGTCCGGGTCGAAGCTCAGCCAGTCAGGGAGGTCTCCTCCATCAGCAAGCGCAGCTCTGCACAGATAAGCGGATCCCTTATCCGGATTCGCTGAAGCTGTCCACCGGCAGATCGTGCACGACGAATCCGGCGTCCCGTTCGGTCTGGATATCGGAAAGAGGTAGTAGCCAGCACCGGCGACCGATTTACACTTACGAGGTCGTCCGGGCCGGCGACTGTGCCGTCGGCGAACAGGAACCGCTCAATGCGAAAATCGGCGGAGTTATCGAACCAGCGCTTAACAACGAGCCCTCCGTCTGTTGCCTCATCGATATCAACCACCAGATCATCGCCATTGCGGCCGAAATACTCGAATGAATCCGACATCATCCCTTCCCCGCAAACGTACCGGTATCAAAACCACCGGTATCGAATATCATCATCCCGGCCATCACCGATATTGTAAGATATAGGTATCGAACCCTCTGCCGCCTTCGAGCAGATCGTCACCGGCGCCGCCCACCAGGACATCATCACCCTCAAGGCCACGGATGCGATTCATCGAGATCGTGGTACCTGTCGAACTCGTCGCCCGTGTGCGTTCCCTCAGATATCGAATCCCCGTGCAACCAGTTCCTCATAGGATAATACGGTACCATCGGCAAACTCGAAGGTTTCAGCAGTACGTGGACCACCCAGAACGTCAATCCGGATCAAAGGATTCAAGATGTACCTCGACCCGATCATCGCCGAAATTGAGCAAGAGCGAGCCGAGACCCAGCCTGAGATTATTGGCGCGGGATCCTTCCCCGAAGGCTACGGAATCGCCCTCGCCCGGCCTTGCGGTATCCTCTGATGGAGACGCTTCCCCGGTTCCCGCTGATCACGTAGCGATCATCGCCAGGACCTCCTTCAAGCGTGACTCTCGGCGTTCTGGCGCTGGAACCGCTGGCAATCACCCCCCGGTATTCAATGATATCGTTTCCTTCTCCCGTGCTTGCCTGCAGCCGTTTCTGTCCCAACATACTTTCCCCGTTGATTACGACAGAGTCGTTGCCAAGGCCGGTATACACATGATTCACGCCGCCAGGTACAGTTACAGCATCATCGCCCTCAGTGCCGAGGATGGTGGTGCTTTCGAATTGCGCTTCAACAGTTCGTCCGCAGTAAGCAGTGTGCCGTCGGTAAATCGGAAAAACTCGACGAGTCCACTGCCGGTACTCCGGAAGAAGCCGCTGATTGTGACGAAATCACTATCGGAAAGCTGAATAACCAAGTCATTGCCATCCGTGTCCAGAAACAGTGACCCGGGGCCGATGTTGGGGCCGAACTCAAGCACGTCGATCCCGCCTTCCTCCTGGATCACGTCATTATCGCCGCCCCGATTCATGCGATAAATGTCGTTACCGATTCCTCCTTTCAGATAATCGTCACCGGGACCTCCTCCAGATAATCATCACCCCAATACCCGTCCAGATAGTCATCGCCGACGCCGCCATAGAGATAATCGTTACCTGCGTCAGCAAATAGCCAGTCATCACCGTCATCTCCATAGAGAAAATCATCCCCGCCGCCACTCGACATCCGTCATTACCCGCACCGCCGTACATGCGGTCCGTCATGTTGGTGCCGTTGCAAGAAATCGTCATCGGCCGTGCCGATGTGATCGAAGCCACGGGCGATGAGTTGATCGTAGGTCAGGGCTGCCCCATCGGCGAAGCTCACTTCCTGGATTGCCCTCGGCCCGGTGTCGACCAGCCATGGAATAAAATTATCAGGATCGAGTCTTACTTCAGACCGGCTGTTGGCAAAGCGGATCAACGAACTCCCTGGCCTCGTTCTGGGTCAGCAGCATCTCTTCCAGGCGATAATTCTCCCGAAGCGCAGCACGTTACCTCCCGCCGTTCGGCCATCGTCATGGATTGTGACAAATACGTTATCTCCGTTGATGACATATTCATCGTCACCGGAACCGCCGTGAATATCGATAGAAGTGATGGCGTCCGGCTCAACAGAATTAAGCGGCTTGCCGGGACTGCCGACAATCATGACTATCGGCGCCGTTGCCGCCGTATATTTCAATTTCGGGGGCATTGGCCGGTCGATCCCAGATCGATAATCGTAATGGTGTCGTCGCCGTCGCCTGCATACACGGCGAGCGGCTTGCCTTCGAGCGAGAGCGTGTCGTCGCCGGCCGCGGCCGAACAGCACGGTGGCCGGTTGAACCGCCTGGCCGTAGCCGATGTAGCGCTCGCCGTTACTGCCGATCACCCTGAACATCGCCATATCCGTCGCCGTTGATGTCGCCCATTCCCAGACCGTGTACGCTGCCGTCCGTATAGGAGTATCCGTCGCTGCGTACAAAGAAACCTCTATCCGGGTCGATTTCTGGCAGCCAACGGAGAAGCCAGTGCCTCTTCCGTGCCATACAAAACCAGTGCATCGATATGTCCGGAAACAAATCCGGACTGACTGATCAGTACGTCATTCAACCCGTCGCCATTGACGTCACCAGCCGGCGCGATCTTATCCCCCAGTGATCCCTGCAGGCCGCCGGTCAGGACCACTCCATCTGCAGCGGCCAGATCAGCGGGATCGATCTCGGCGGCAAATCCATCGTCACGGCCATACAGGATAGAGACCCGATCGTCTTCGGGCACGCCAGTAGCCAGATCCGCCAGCCCGTCGCCGTTGAAGTCGCCGATCCCCGCCACCGAGGTGATTGGCCCGCTGCTCGACGACAGGCGAAAGCCGTTGCTGCCATCCAGTGTTTGCGCATCGATCGTCTCCGGCAGCCCGGACGCCGTATCGAACAGCACCGCGGAATGTCCGGGCAAATAGTAGTCCGGCATCCCGTCGCCGTTCATGTCACCGATGTCGGTAGCTGCATATGCAAGTTCCCGTCCTGCTTCTGGATCCAGGCTGTCCGCATCGAGCTGGGCGGGCAGATCGGCGCCGCCGTAGATGACCTTGTCCAGAAAGCGGATATCGTCTATTCCGTCGCCGTTGTAATCGGATATGGCACTGAAAGTGGGTTGCAAAGAATCCTCTTCCGTGGCCGTGATACGCACCACGTTGGCCGTTGATTCTCCATTCAATGTCAACGAGGCCGCAGTCGTATCACCGCCACCGAAGACAATGTAGCCTTCGCGATCGTAGCCGGTATCGGCCGGCATACCGGTCACCTCCAACAGGAGGTCGGCCACGCCATCGCCGTTGAAATCGCCACGACGAAAGCCGAGCTCCGTAGGACCGCCCAACCCGGCACGGACATTGCGACCGGGATCTTTGTGCTCGATGACGAAACCGTTCGTACCGTCAAGATCCAGAAAATTGATCGTCTCCCCCAACCCCTGTGGATCGCCAAAGACGACACGGGAACGGCCGTCGTTCGTCTCAACCAAGAGATCGTCAATGCCATCCCCGGAAATATCGCCAATTGCATGGAACCGGGGATTCAGTTGCGCCCTGCGGGTCGTCGGAATAGCCGAAAAGAGTCAGATGGGTGCCGTTACGACCGTCAATCGTGTCGGGATGAAGAACGGCATAGCCGTCGACCGGCGGCAACACGTCCAGCGTGTGTAACGTGCTGGCCTCCTGGAAAGAAGAATCCCGCGCAGTGATTTCGATCGGCACTGAACCAATGTCGGAATAGGCCGGTGTGCCGGACAGGGTCCGGGTCGAGGAATCATAACTCAGCCAACCGGAGGAGCCGTTGATACTGACCCTATAGGTCAGGTCCTCGCCGGTAATCGGATCGACGAACAGATCGGCGGGTATCTGATACCCGAAAAGTTGATCGATGGCAGGTGCAGTCATTTCAACCGGCTGATTCTGCACCGGCGCATAATCCAGGAATGCATCGAAAGCGTTTCTATCCAGCTCAGAACCGTCGGCAAACACGAACTGCTCCAGCGGGTTCTCCAGCCAACTGTTGACACGCACGGTCACGCCGTCGAAATCGGCTTCCAATACGCCATTTTCCACGGAACCGCTGAATACTGCATCAGGTCCCGGTCAAGAAACAGCGTGTCGGTCCCGGCCCTGTCCGTGATTGTGATCGTTTCCACTTTCTCGGTGACCACATACAGGTCATTGCCCGTACCGCCGTCGATTACGCTGTTGGCGGCCTCCGCAATCAGATAATCGTCACCGTCAGAACCGGTAATGCTTGCGGACTGATTCGTCGGCTATCGACAGGAAACCGGCCAGCTCCGGTTCGGAGAGTGGCGGGCGTCAGACGCGATCATCGGCAAAGGTAATCACGTCGATGGTTTCTCAATCGACTGCGCCATCTCTATCGTCACGCTGTTATCGGCATCCAGTGTCAGAATGATGTCGTCGCCCGAGACCGAAACGGCGATCTCGTCCAGACGGATGCCGTCGGTAATGCAGCCGGTCATGACCGCCGCTGTCCCGGATTAGGTCGTGTCCGTTGCCGCGACCATAGTAATAATTATCGTTGCGACCGCCGTCCAGCAGGTCTTTGGCGACGCTATCAGTCAAGCTGTCATCGCCTTCACCGCCGGACAGCATGTCATCCCCTTTCCAGCCATCCAGATAGTCATCGCCCGCGTCGCCGAACAACCTGTCGTTATCGTCACCGCCAAAAAGCCGGTCACCACCGGCGCCGCCCGTCAATTCGTCCTGTCCAGTTCCGCCATACAGTGTGTCGTTCCCGTCGCCGCCCCATAGAAAGTCATTGCCCGCGTCGCCGTAAAGCCGGTCATCACCGCCTTCGCCGACATATCTCGTCGTCGCCGTCGCCACCGTGGATCGCGTCATTACCCGTAACACCGCTCTAACTGGAAGGCGCTATCACCCTAAAGCACGTCGTCTCCGCTGCCACCCGCTATTAAGTCGTTGCCACCCAGACCAAGTAGAGAATACTATCGTTATCCGCTTGTCCATAAAGCAGATCATCACCAGCACCGCCATTGATAAAATCATTTCCCGGACCACCCAAAATAATATCCCCACTGATCTTCTAGATGGTTATCTGAATAAATGCGCCTCATGAAAGTAATCAGCAATGTGGCCGGACACGCATCCGTTATTGGTTCAGCTGTCCAATCGCGATCTGATTGTCGCCTGAACATCAGCGCCGCCAAGACAAAATATCGTCGCCGTCACCACCCATGAGCCGGTCAACTTCCGGATCCCGCCGGACAGCACATCGTCGCCCTGGTCCGCCATCGAGAAAGTCGTCGCCGCCGCGTCCGGACAGATAAGTCTGAACCGGCATCGTCACCGCCGAACAGCCGGTCACCTGCCGCCATCCGCCGATTACAATGTCATCGCCGTCACCGCCGAACAGCCAATCGCCGGGGTCGTCGGGGAACAACGTGAGTGGGCCGTCCAGGAAAGTACTGCTGTTGAGGTAATCATTGGCCGGGACCGCCTTCAAGGATGTCCGCCCCCAGCCGGCCATAGGTAGAGATCGTCGTCACCCGCGTAGCCGCGGATCAGATCGTCGCCTTCATCGCCGTTCAGCTCCGTGCCCGCGACCAGGCTTTCGTCGCCGTCCGTGCCGTCGACGATGTTGAGATCATCGGAGTCAGGCGCCTCGGAATCCATCAGGGTGATGCCGAAGTCGCCGTCGGCGAACGGTTGCGTTGCGGTGTCGAAGGCCTCGACCGTCACCGCGCCGTCCCGGCGGCTGAACACGGCCCGGGCGTCCGTGACCGACAGGCTGATGGCGCGGGTGCTGCGGCCGGTACAGGGCGCGCGCCCGCTCTCGTCCTCGCCCTCCAGCCGGTATTCCCCGGCGAAGGCTGACGCCGTCGACAGATAGATCGCGCCCCGGCGGTCGCTGCATCGAAAACGACGTCGCCGCGCCCGGCATGGTAGGTGTCATCGCCAGCGCCGCCTTCCAGGCGGTCGGGAACTTCTGGCCCGTCGTCGACCCCTGGTCGCCGATCCGTACAACGTATCGTCACCCGCGCCGCCGTAGAGCCGGTCGGCCTCGCCGCCACCATACAGGGTGTCGGTCTCGCTGCTGCCGAAGCGGACCAGCCGGGCCGCGGGCGCCGCCCTGGCTGCGGCCGGCAATCCGGGCAAGGGTTTCCGGCACCGTCACCGTCCGCCTCGTGGTCGTCAATGAACTCGGTAGCGATTCGTACATGCCGACCGCCCCGGCGAGCGCACCGCGGCCCGGTCGCGAAGATTGCCTTCCAGAACTAACGTCCAGCGCCCCGGCCCCGGTCGGCGAGGTAGCTCTCATCTGAAGCGCCCGGCCGCCAGGGGCTTCCTGGTCATACAGACCGGGATCGCCGAGCACGGCGAAGGGCAGCAGGTTCTGTAGGGCGTAACGGTAGGTCTAGCCCCTCCGGCGCATCGGCCGCGGCGCGGGCCCGCAGGTCGTCGGGGCCCATCCGGACCAGATTCGACCAGCTGATACGAGGCGGTGTCGGGAATGGCCTCGCGCAGGGCGTGGAGGCCGGTGTAGAGCTGATCCCGATCGCCGACGGCGACGTCCACGCCGGTGCCGAAGATCTTGCCGGAGACCATCCGCCCGCCGCCTCCAGGCTGGCCCCCGCCTGGTCCCGAGGCGGCCTCCAGAGATATCCCGGCCGAGGGTGAGAATTTCGTTCTGTTGACTTGGCCGGATCAATGCTGCCCAACAGATTCATAGACAGCCAGGGCATTCGGCCAACCGGCTAATGTTGTGGTTTTGCGCACCGACGCCTTCTTCAATAAACAGCAACTCGCTGTTGCCCAGCTGATGGCGCTTGCGGCAAGCGCATTGGGGACCAGGTCAATGCCGGGTTCCGCAATCAGGTTAGTGACAGGAAAGGCAGAGGCAGGCGACGTGGTGTCTGGTGTAATCCCATAGAGGCCTGCTAACCGGTCGAGCAGTCTATCCAGACCCGAGCCAGTGCCCAACCCGTTATAGGTAAAGCCCTCTGTGTTGGTATTGCCGATCACCGGAAAGGCCTTGACAAAAGCGGCCGCAAGATGGCCGCCTAGAGAATGGCCCGCGACCGTGACGGGCGAATCCGCATCAAGCAGGCCTAGAGTACCCGAGACGTCAGTGGTCGTGAATACGCCCCCGCCGGCACTGGCGATGATCTGGACGACAGACTCTTCCTTGGGAGTAAATTAGGCGTAGATAATAATTTAACAGGGAAACGATTTGATGCATTGAATGGCGCCTCCAGATAGAACAGATACATTGGCGTCAGCAATCAAATCGGCAACATCCTGCTTAGAATTGTTCCCCCTGATGGCCAGATGATATCTTCCAGTGTCACGATCCTTAAAGACAGTAGATGAAAATCCAGAAGTTCTATCTGGCTCATGATGAATGATCTCAAAGCCTTTGCCAGTAATCAGTTTATTATTCTCATTGAGCCCGAGGAAGTCACGAGTCTTTGACCCAGCTTCGCTCATACCTGCTACTTCTAGAGCATTAATAACATCATCTATATCATTCACTTCATCTAAGTTAGCATAAGCCGCCAATGATAATTGGGCATTAATAGCATACTCGTGAACATCCATGGACATTATCTTTACTCCCTAAATAAATGTTTAAATAAATTAATCCTTTTTCACGAAGGTATTTTGTGGTAGTTGTGCATGGATACTAGGCGTGCTGTCTGGGCAGGTCGTTCCGGGTGACATGTTATATATATTTTCTGCCCAGCCACCTTTATATCTAAAAGACACAGATTTGCTTAATATCCCTTTTGTCTTTTTATCTTTTATTATTCTTACACGCTTATATATGTGAAACAATTTAGAATACAAAAAATAGCTATCATTTTCTAAATCATACAGGGCTTGCAATTTTATTTTGTTGAACTCCCCGCCTTTTGCAATCGCATATCCAGTTGGATGTTCTCCAAATTTAGATTTGTCAATATCACCTAACTCTAAAAAATATTTGCTATCAAGCTCGATAGGATTATAAATATATTGGCCTGATTTTGTATTGCAGAGATAGCCAAAATAAATTCTGCCTGCTATTACATCAGCTGTGGGAACTAATATAGCTATAAGCAGAACAATCGTTTTTACCTTCCTGCTCTTGACTTTAGACACCAAAAACCATACGGCGCTAACATATAAAGCTACTATCAGAAGTGATATCAATCCAACCATGATTTCATCTCAATGTGAAAATTAAATCTATTCAATATCTGCGCAGCAAAGCAATAATCCACAACCAATCAAACCCAGTCCACGCCGGCAGATTTAGTAATGTGATTCATGCCGCCTCCCTGCAGTGGAGTTCTCACCAAAAAGGCGACAGATTTATTTTCAGCCATAACGCAGCGGTGCCTCTCTAACTTTCCGGGGCCGACCTGGCCCGCGATGTTCAATTCTCAAGCCCAGTCTGGCCTCCACTTCCTCCATAAAACGTCTTGTCCCTGTTAATTGACCGCGTTGCAGGGCATTTACAATACGTTGCCGTTGCTCGTCGGAGACACCTTGATTCACATAATCACTATATTGTGGATCTGGCTATTCCTGATTTGTCTGCAGACCCAGATAGGCCGGGTCGGGGTCAATCCAGCTCGTCTCTGCCAGTCCGAGCTTTTGCCGGTAACTGGACCATCTACAAGTCTTCCCGCTCGCTTTACCATGCCGGCCCGGACCGGATTCAGCTCGACATAGCGGCAGCAGGCTAGCAATAAGTGTCCCTCTCGACAGGACTCGACTTGAAGCGTCCTTCCCACAGACTGCCGCTGCGTCGTTCCAGGGTATTCACATACCGGGTTTGCCTGCCAGCCAGCCGTTTCATCAGTTGGCCTATGTTGGCAGTATCATCGCCTGGATCGACGATCAAATGGATATGATTGGTCATCAGACAATAGCTATATATTTTGATGTCGAAAGCTTTGCCTTCCAAGCTCTCAAGGTATCCACGTAATACCGATAGTCCGCTTCTTCGACAAATACGGCTGAGCGGTTATGGCCGCGCTGCACAATGTGATGTGGCGTGTTCTCTAATACTATCCTTGCCTGCCTTGGCATTTATTGTCCCCCTTCAAGCCGCTATCTTAAAAATAGTTCTGTCCCCTTTTAACAAACTTGGTGTATGCATTATCTTTCATTAAGACTTTCTTCCTTATATCTAAGCAACGGGGTCAATATATATTCAATCAATCGGCGTTCGCCGAGATTGACTTCGGCAGAGATGGCCATGCCTGATGTCAGCCGTACTTCCTTGCCGTTAATGATCACGGATGTTTTTTCCGGTTCGATTCTGGTTTCATAAATCAGGCCGCGTTTTTCATCCTCGACCGCATCGTGTGAAATGTTTATAACTTCACCCTGAATCGTGCCGTACTTGGTGAACTGGAAGGTGTTGACCTTGATTTCCGCCGGCTGTGACTTCGACGAAGCCAATGTCCTTGTTTTCAATCCAGGCCTCGACTTCCAGCCGGATCCTTGTCCGGCACAATAGTCATCAGTTTCTGGGCCGGCTCGACAACGCCGCCAATAGTGGTAACGATCAGTTGATTGACGGTGCCGGAGACTGGCGCCCTGAGTTGCTGCAGGGTGAAGCGTTGCTCGGCCTTGATGAGCTCCTGGCGCAGGGACTGAATCCGGTTTTCGATTTCATTGAGCTCGCTCAGGCGCTGTTGTTCGAACTGGCTGGAATGCCTGCTGGCGTTCGCGTATGGCGGCAATCGCGGCGATCGCATTCCGGCGGTCATGATCTGGATATCGCGTTCCCGGACCTGCTCGACCCCATCCTCCTCGGCCTCCAGCCATTGCATGCGCGGCGCCATGCTTCTCCGCCACCAGATTCTGCAGTGAAGACGCACGTTCACTGATCAGTGGGATCGCGGCGTCCAGTTTCGCGACCGCTTCCGTCGATCGAGGCGAGTTCGGCCTGTTTGCTCCTCGTCCTTGGCCAGGGCGGCGAGCTGTGAATGGGGCATCGGTTGAGCTGCGTTCGCAGCCGCTGCCGCTGCAGGCTGGACTGCTCAGGGGATGCATGCTCCGGCCAGTCGATCCACGGCATGCCCGTGGCGGCCTCGATGCCGTCGCCGGCTCTGCGCTACCTTCGGTCAGATTCGCGAGCAATGTTTTCAAACGACTACGGTCGACTTCGAGGGCAAAGGACCCGATCCTCCCGCAATGCCGACCTATCCGGCACCGGTGGTTGTGCTGTCCAGTTCGATCAGCAACTCACCTACGGTGACATGGTCGCCTTCCTCGACGTGGATGGCCTGCACCACGCCGCTTTCCAGCGGCTGGATGGTCTTGACCTGACCGCCGGGACGAGCTTGCCATGCGCAACGGCGACGACGTTGACGTGGCCGATACAGGCCCATATCCACGGCCATAATGAAAAACGCCACAATCGCCCAGCCGATAGTGCGGGCAATGGGCAACGGCGGCGTTTCCGGCACTTCCAGTACTGCCGGCAGGAATTCAAGTGCCTGGTTTTTTATATTTTCGGCGCTCATGCCCCACTCTCGTTGAATCCCGCCATGCTCACCTGGCGGGCATGCAGCTGCGCAGCACTGGCCCTGTTGCTCCATCAGCTCGCGGTGGCTGCCACGCTCGATGATCCCGACCCTTCTCCGACGACCATGTATGCATGTCAGCGTGTTTTCAGCGCGCTGAGCCGGTGGGCGATGATAAACACCGTCCGGTCCTTGCAGATATAGCGCATGTTATTCAGCACGATGGCCTCGGGACTCGGTAATCCAGCGAGCTCGTACCCTCGTCGAAGATCAGGATTCTTCGGGATCGCCGATCAGGGCGCGGGCAATGGCAATGCGCTGGCGCTGGCCGCCGGACAGCTGACTGCCGTGTTCGCCCACGATGGTGTCGTAGCCTTCCTGCAGTTCGAGGATGAATTCGTGCGCGCCGGCCAGGCCGGGCACGCATGAACGACACGTTCCATCGGCATCGCCGGGTCGCCGGAGGCGATGTTCTCGCGGACGCCGCGGTTGAAGAGGATATTGTCCTGCAGGACGACGCCGATATTCCGCCGTCAGCCAGACCGTATCGACCATGGTCAGATCGACACCATCCACCAGCACGCGGCCGCGTTCCGGGACATACAGCCGCTGCACCAGCTTGGCGATCGCGCTCTTGCCGGAGCCGGAGCGGCCGACGATGCCGATGACCTGGCCCGGTTCAACACAGCAATACGTAACTGGTCCAGCACTGCAAAAACG
>JAXHLY010000001.1:0-364504 GCA_034521715.1 Gammaproteobacteria bacterium | reverse complement strand
GACCCATATCACGCCCAACTATTAATAGTAGTAGAGCACTGATATTAAGCTCTAAATCATCAAAGATGTTTCATTGCCTCATTATCCATACTAGATGCAGATGGATAATCTTCTGCATGCGTATGCCATTCACCTATATACAACAAATTAAGCTTTGACTTTCGATTTATTGCTCTTCGGGCAGCTCTAGGATTAGATTCGATAGTAAAATCGTCCTCTTCTATTACAGCAATACGGCCCTGTGGCGGACAGAACCTGCACGCTATATCGATCTACCAAACCAAAAGCTAATTGACCGCCCGCCTCCTTAGAATTGATTTTGACTTGTCTATACTTGCGGTAGGTAATCTACAACAACATCTGTAATAATTATGGATTGATTTGAGCCTGGCTAGCTCCAATAATTGGGTATGATACGAAGTATTGCGCCCAATACCACACAGTTTTAATTCCATTTATGTTCCTCAACGCAATTATCTTTAATATTGCCTTTAGGATCATTCCCTTCGTTTTTCAACCAAATTAGATTTCCCCCTGCCAGATATGTTTAATTGAAACCGGCACTTTATCAGTAGTACGTCAATAACCAAATTAGCTGCCATGCTAACTGTTGGTTGTAACTCTATTACACCATGCGGTTGAAAGATATTTCCGCAACCAGCTTCTACTTGTATAACTGACGAGTATGATCAGGCCAATCCGTCATTTTAAAGACGACCGTTCGTTTGTATTAAAGGCGTCTATCAAACTATCATTTCCATACAATGCTAAGTGTGACCATAGAGAGCAAAAGCCTCTACCCATACGCATATATGTACTGGAGGTGCTTTTAACATGCGACGCCAATTATCAACCTGCATATCACCTTCAATATCAAGGCCAGCAGTTAGCACAATGTCACATTGTGCAATTTCATCTAATTCTTGTTGTCCTAGAGCATCAAAACGCCTATTATAAGCAATCACACGATATAAAACTGGAAAGTCTTCACGTAGCAGATAGCAAAGCGCATTTGCTTTATTAAAATTAATATATTTGCTTCCTAATGCATGCCTAGATAGGTTAGCTGGAGATAGGGTATCAGGATTTACTAGAACCAAATAGGTTAAGCCAGATTGCACAAGTAATCGTGCTAACGATGAACCAATTGATCCACATCCTATTATTGCTATTTGTTTTTCGCTCAGATAATCTAACGTTTTATTCGATTCTTGCCATATACCCATTCACTATTAATTCTAAGTACTTTGCATCTATTAACTAATGCACGAAACGAGTTTAATATAAGGCCTCTAGGCACATTATGAATATTCCTGAAACCATGAACTAATTCTTTTTTGCCTGCACCTCGTATAATTGTTGATACAAAAACAATTCCGTTTTCGGTTCTGGCGCCATGCATGATTGGACATCTTAAAGCCTGGCTTAATAATTCGTCCACAAACCTCGGTGGTATCGTTCTATAACATCTTCGCCAGACTCAGGATATTCGTTAGGCAACCATGGGTTCTCGATCCAATCTAACCAAGATAAACAGAATGACTTTTTATAAGCCTGTATGCCATTATTAGCAAGCCACCTACTTAATGTTTCGCTATTTTCAGCGACATAAACTCGATTGTATTCGTAGTGTTTATATACACATATCTTCTTTAGAGTAGCCTCTAATTATTTAACAAACTACATACTACTGGAGTAGTTCTATTCGATGTAAGGCAATGATTCCAATAGGATACAAACTCGCGTCTAAATTCTTCTTTCGCATCTTCTTTGTTAAATTCAATACTTCCAAAGCCCAATTTACGTGCTGTAGTATTCTCTGGCTGGGTTTGTATATATATTTGTTTTGTTCAGACATAAAACCCCACCTGATTCAATATGAGGCCAAGAGGCCATTATATTTACTTGAGGTGCAACTATACGTGGCTGTGATTCGGGGGAATGCTCGTCGATTAGTATAAGTAGTACTTATTGACGCTATTGTGATTTATGTTAAAATCCTTAATATCTATATACCATCCAGCACTGACAGGTATATATTTTGGTATACTAATTATGTCCTTTTCATCTAATCTCTTCTCCATAAGTCTTTATCTAATTGACTAAGTGCTGTTTCTATTATCTGTATATATTTCTTCAAAATTAAACATAATATCTTAACCAAGTGCTTTTTGCATCATTACGCCTCGGCGTATCTTCGGATGTGATAACTACTGGCTGCCATCCTTACCTCCTCCATTGCCATCATTATCTGTAAAATAGTTAGTGCTAAATACATCATTCCATATACGCAAAGCTTCTTCTTTTGAACAATCGTCTCCATCTAATGGATTAAGCTTATTTAAGGCTTCGGTTAAACAATCATTAAAGAAATTGACTTTAATATCGCCTTCATCAGCTAAACTAGAATTCAACACAGGATGATTGATGATCGTCGATTTATCTAATGAAGATTTTATTGAAACCCATGTTTCCCTAAGGGACAGGTCCTCCCGATCCTTGCTTTGTTTAAAATTATCAACTACTAATTTAGTAATGCATATACCGCTTGTAGTTTCCGCTTTCCATTCACTTCGGCTTCGAGCGAATTTTTTAGTGAGTTTTGTAATCGGGCGCATCTGACTTCCATCAGATCTTCGAGTTCAAACGCCGGCCCACAATGTTATTAAACCAACGTGTAACTGCTCTTGCGTCTGATTCATCCCATTTATCTTTAGACGCAAGCTCATAACGCTCGTTGTTATTACCTTGTGCATCAGAATCGATAATTATTCTATAAACAGGCACATCAATATGATAACCCTCTGGGTATTTCTGGCGCACACAATTGTCTTTAACTACCGCCACAATTTTAAGACGTCCATCATATGTTAATGAATTACATACTCGTTCTCTCGCAGAAATTGCATCAAGCCTATTACCATTCTCATCAGATAGGTCACTGATATTAAAGTACACGCCATCGTCAATATCATAATCCTGCTCATTATCTTGAACCATAGTACGCATCTGATATGACCCTTGGGACGCCATTTCCTTGTGCTGAGCGTAATTGTTATGCTCTAAGCCATTTCTTAATCTTTTTCTACCAGCATCCCTGCGTGCTCTCATATCTCACCGGTCCGGCTTTTCCGAAGTCATAGGCTTCATCTTTATGAAAACCCATAATTTCTAAATTACAGTTGATATCTGCCATGATAATCCTCCCATTTTACCTATCGCACAAATCCGGTGCTGCTTCAATTGCATTTCTAAATGCTCCTAGATAATTATTACCGCTTGAGCAAGCTGACCATGCGTAATCAACATCCGAAATTGCCTGTCTTGCCCAACGGCATTAACACTCTCAAACGCGCATCATCCATATTGACTAAATACTCTTGTAATTTTTTCGAAGGGCACTGGGCAGGCAATCTATATGCAAAACTACCGTCCTTACGTAGCTCAGCTATTTTACTAGCCACATAATCATAGCCTGTTGCTTGTGCATCAATGCTTGACTCCATAATTTCGACACCTAAGCCCCATCCCCAAGAACCTCTATGCAAGGATTTTTCATTGATTTCCTCGCCACCTTGTGACGGTAACGTTCCTAACATGACAGCTTTATTGGTCTATCTACCTTGTCCGATCCTCTAATATTTCTGTTGCTTCTATCATACCGATTAGGCTCGGGTTATTTGCCTGAAGACCACCATCAACGATAACTCTGGTGTCTTGACTCAATGGCTCCTTTAGTTCGGCCATAGTCAAGTTTAGCTGCACTAGTTGCCATACATACATCTACGATTGACCTGTTGTCATCTTTACCATTTAATCGACTAAATATGTTTGGTTTTAAAAACAACCCCACTGTTTCGATTCAGATCTACTGCGGAACGGCCAAACCTATTTGACGGGAATTATAAACATCAGCTATTTTTTATCACCAAAATGCATTTCCAAGATTTTTCGTAATTTCTTGTCTCCACTCTCAAGACCAAAACCTAGCCCGCGTACTAGTTTGCCTATATATTTAATAGCTCTAAGCGTTTGATAAGGAAATATTTCTCTTACCATTATTTATATACAGGCTGTGAATAGTATTCAAACTTAATCCTGTAAATAGTGCGCATGCTACTATTCCGCCTGTGCTTGTACCTACAAGCAAATCAAATGCTTTTCCTATATCAATCTCTTTTTCTTTCTATCTCTATTTCGTTTTAACCCTATCTGAAAAGGTTTTCAGATAATTTGCTTGATATATACCCCGCATTCCTCCTCCATCGAGGCATAGCACCCTATGGTTTTACATTGCCTTGAATATTCATATTAGATAACGCTATGAGTTCATACTTGAATTAAATTGCAACGTATATTCTATAAATTTTAGTGATTTTCTATCATCAATTATTAACTGCTATATCAAACTAGGCTATATCTATCAGACTAGTAATTTGTCTATATCAACCGCTTTATGAAAACAGAACCCTGATACAAATCACAGCCCTCGGCAAACAGAAACTGGAGCTGTTCTTCGGTCTCTACGCCCTCGGCGACGACTGACAATCCGAGCGTTTTGCCCAATGCAATGATGGTCCTGGCTATGGCGGCATCGTTGTCGTCAATCAGGATGTTGTTAACGAATGATTTGTCGATCTTGAGTTCATCAATTGGCAGCCGCTTAAGATAGGACAGGGATGAATAGCCGGTACCGAAGTCATCCAGCGACAGGGCGATGCCCTGCTTTTTCAGGGCGGCCATTTTCTCGATGGCATCCTCTATGTCGGCAATAATGAAGCTCTCGGTCAGCTCCAGCTTGAGCCTGTCCGGCCTCGCCCCGGTCTGTTGCAGGACTTCGAGTACATCACTGACGAAATCCGGGTGCCGGAACTGATTGGCGCTGATGTTCACTGCTATCAGCATATTGCCCAGCAAGCGGGTCATCTGCCCATTTGACCAGTTGTTTGCAGGCCGATTCCAGCACCCAGCGGCCGAAGCTGAATGATGAGACCCGTATCCTCGGCGATGGGGATAAAGATAGCAGGCATGACCATGCCCTGCTCGGGGTGGTGCCAGCGCAGCAGGGCCTCGCAGCCGACCATCTGGTTGTTACTGGCCACCTGGGGCTGGTAATAGAGTTCGAATTCATCGTTTTGCAGGCCATAGCGCATGTCGTTATCCATCTGCACGCGCACGTTCAGCAGGGCCTGCATGTTGGGATCGAAAAATCGATAGGTATTGCGGCCCGAGGACTTGGCCTGATACATGGAGATATCGCCCTGTTTCAGCAATTCATCCGGCTCGATGTTTTTCGAGCCGAATATTGTTACGCCCATGCTGGCCGTGGCGTAGTGCAGATATCCATCCAGCTTGAACGGCTGGCTGAAGCACTGGAGTATTTTCTCGGCCACCTTGCTGGCCTCGCTGACCGCGTGAGTATTATCCGGGCTCAGTTCTTCGAGAACGATGACGAACTCATCGCCGCAAAGCGGGCGACGGTATCGGTCTCGCGTACGGCATGTGACAGCCTGTCGGCAACCTGGCGCAGGAAGATATCACCCGCATCATGGCCATGCGAGTCATTCAGGTTCTTGAAGTTATCGAGGTCCAGGTACAGCAGGGCGCTGTTCGTGTGGTTTCGCTGACAGGCATGAGTCGCCTGATGTATGCGGTCGATCAACAACTGGCGGTTCGGCAGGCTGGTCAGGGAGTCATAGAACGCCAGCCGGTGTATGTTCTCGTCATCCTGTTCACGTTCTAGCACACCGCCGATCTTGTTGGCGATCAGCTTCAGCAGATCGCATTCTTCCTCCAGAAATGCCGGCTGCGATCGGACCTCGGAATAATGTACTTCTACATGGCCAACGATCTCGCCTTTCGACCTGATTTCCTCGGATATGGAATCCGGCTGTTCCACGAAGCCTTCCGACGCAAACTGCCTTGTCCCGATATCGATCCTCGCCGCTGCTACATCAGGATATTGCATGGCAGGCGGGATCTGACTGGCGATCTCCTGTAACAGCCCATCCATCGGACCGCCTCTTTTTGCCAGTATATCGGTAATACTGTTGATACAGGTCAGTTCCTTGACTCTTTCCGCCAGATCCCTGGCCAGTTTTTCGGTTCGCTTTTCCGCCTCCCTGATCTCCGTGATGTCACGCGAAATGCCGAAGACACCCGCTATACTGCCGTCACTGTCATAAAAGGGGCCTTTTGTGGTTTCAAGTATTCGCTCACGCCCATGCAATTTAACGCGTTCTTCATAAACAATGACCGCTTTTTCTTTTATGGCCTTATCGTCATTGGCAACAAGAATGGCTGCCGTGTCCGGGCCGAACAGCTCCAGATCGTTCTTGCCCAGGCCTTCGTGGATTTCCCTGTCGAGCACTTCGGCCACGGCCTTGTTGAGATACTGATAACGGCCAGCCAAATCCTTGATGAATATGTGCTCCGAGGTTGATTCCGAAATCTGCTGCAGGAGTGACTTCTGCCGTTCCTCTGCCTCCTCCCTGGCGCGTAATTCCGTTATATCCCTGGCGATTGCATGCGTCAGCGTGGTGATTTCGCCTTCGAGATAGATTGGTGTTAAGGCAACTTCCAGCAGACGTACACTGTTATCCGGCCAGATGATTGTCCACTCAAAGTACTGCACTTCCCCGGCCAATGCGGCATTGATAAGCTTTTGTGCACAAGTCTTTGTATCCTCTCCATTGGGCTGATATGCAGTCGAGTACTCCGCAGGGCTTTTGCCCATCAGTTCATCTCTTGGGTAACCCAGCATATCTTCAGCCTTTTTATTGCATTCCAGATATTTATAGCCATCCAGAATAAATATGGCCAAGGGGGCATCTTCAAACAGCAGTTTGTACTTCTTGTAATCCTGCAGTTTATGGAATGCAGAGGATTGCAGATTACTCATTGCTGATATCCTGCCACTCTATGGCGACAAGACTCAATGACATCCGGGCTTGACATAATCACTTCACTTCCGATGACCAGTGTTTCTGATCTCCAGAAACGTCAGCGAGGCGGACCAGGTAATCAGCACCAGCCCGACCAGTGATTCAGTGCCATATATGGCCCGTACAGGGCCTGTTGGGACGAGATCGCCGTAGCCCAGCGTGGTGTAGGTCGTTGTGGAGAGATAGATGTAATCCGGCAGGCCCTCCGGGTACTGCCTGATGAGTACACCCGTTCCCTCATTGAATCGTAAACAACTCACAAGACCGTGGCTGGGAAATGATGCGATCGGAAAGGCTTGAGTGTCGGCATCCACTGCTTGTCCTGTTTTGTTTATACACCCTGATAGTAGTCAAAAGCGGCGCCGGGATCACAGTCTTGATGCGTGCCCCCGCGGGCCGGCCGGACCCGGCTTGATCTTACTAGACGACTGGTCTAATATACGCGTCATGACACGTACCGGGACCCGCGACGAGCTGATCCGCGTTGGCACCGAGATCATCGGCCAGCATGGCTTCAGCACCACCGGCATCAACGCCGTCCTGAGCACGGCGGGGATTCCAAAGGGTTCTTTTTATTACTATTTCTCCAGCAAGGAGGATTTCGGCCTGGCGGTCATCGAGGCCTCGGCCCGGGCCTACGCCGAGCGCATTGACGGCTTCCTGGCGGACACGCGCTACAGCCCGCTGGAGCGGATCCGCAACTACATGAACTCGGTGATGGCGAATATCGAGGCCGGCGAGTGCAGGACCGGGTGTCTGATCGGCAACCTGAGCCAGGAGCTGTCGAGCCAGAACGAGACCTTCCGCGCCCGCCTGGACGACGTGTTCCTGGGCTGGCAGCAGCAGTTCGCCCGATGTCTGGACGAAGCGAAGGCGGCCGGCGAGATCGCCGCCGATACCGATACCGATAAGCTGGCCGAGTACCTGCTGGCCGGCTGGCAGGGCGCCATCCTGCGCTCGAAGATGTGCAAGGACGTGGCGCCAATGCAGTCCTTCATGGACATCGTCTTCAGCCAGGTGCTGAAACCCGCGGCATAATTTTTTTGACTCAACGACTAGTAGACTGGTCTACACAGTGGGCCGGTTACAGGCAGGGAAGTGACATTATGAATATGAATACGAACAACATTCACAGATTCCTTTATGAGTCCGCGCTTTTTCTGGATCTCGATCCGGCGCAGGCGCTCGGCGCCGAGGTCGATGCGGAAACCGAATCCGAATCTGAATCAGGTGCGGCGGAGACGGATAACGATGGTGTATGTCGCCTGTTTTATAAAGGCCCTCATCCAGACCTTCTCCCAGAGGGAGAAGGTTTACTGGGTTACGGACTTCCAGTCATCTCCTGGCGGGAGAAGGCTTATCGGCGCTGCGCGATTCCGAGCTTTCCCCGGCGGGAGAAGGCTTATCCGAGTTCCTGACTTCTGATTCTCTTCCAGAAGGCACTTTAAGGAGTGGCTGCCTGCAGCTATGTGCCTGAACGATTTCCAGCATTCATTCATTTACATTTGAAGGAGCATTGTCATGAGCAAACCAATCGACTTGACCGACAGCACATTCGAGGACGAGGTACTGAAGTCCGAGACGCCGGTGCTGGTCGGACTACTGGGCACCGTGGTGCGGCCCGTGCAAGATCGCTGATGCCGATCGTCGAACGAGGTCGCCAGCGAGTCGCGAGTGGCCAGATGAAGGTCGGCAAGCTGAACGTCGACGAGAACAACGACACCATGATCACCTACGGCATCCGCGGCATACCGACGCTGATGCTGTTCAAGGGCGGCGAGGCCGTTGCCTCGAAAACCGGCGCGGTGTCGAAGGCGCAGCTCGATGCGTTCATCGACCAGCACATCTGATTGTCACAGGGAGATCCCATGAGCAAGGACAAATCCACGGATACCGGCGCGGCCGCGCCGGATCTGTTTACACCCCTACAGGTCGGCGCATTGTATCTGCCGAACCGCGTCATCATGGCGCCGCTGACGCGCAACCGCGCGAGCGAAGGCAACGTCCCGAACGAAATGAACGCGCGCTATTACACCCAGCGCGCCTCGGCGGGGCTTATCATCAGCGAGGCCACGCAGGTGTCGCCGCAGGGTGTCGGTTATCCGCTGACGCCGGGTATCCACAGTGATGCCCAGGTCGCCGGCTGGAAGCAAATCGTCGACAGTGTCCACGCCGCCGGCGGGCGCATGTTTCTGCAGCTCTGGCATGTCGGCCGTATTTCGCATCCGTCGCTGCAGCCGAACGGCGAGCAGCCGGTGGCACCGAGTGCAATACGCCCAGAAGGCGAGGCTGTGACCTACGAGGGCATGAAGCCGTTCGAAACCCCGCGCGCCCTGGAACTCGACGAGATTCCCGGCATTATCGAGCAGTACCGCCTGGGCGCCGAGAACGCGAAACGCGCCGGTTTCGACGGCGTTGAACTGCATAACGCCAACGGCTACTTGCTAGATCAGTTCCTGCGCGACGGCACCAACAAGCGCGCCGATGCAATACGGCGGTTCGGTGGAAAACCGTGCGCGCCTGTCATTCGAGGTACTGGAAGCGATACTGGGTGTATGGTCTTCCGATCGCGTCGGCATCCGCATTTCACCGAGCGGCACATTCAACGACATGCACGATTCCGATCCGCGGCGGACGTTCGGTTACTTCGTCGAACAGCTGAACCGCTATGACCTCGCATATCTGCATATCGTCGAACCGGATGCTGCGGATCGTGAAGCCGGCGGCGTGCTGGTGCCGTCACGGGAATTCCGGCCACTGTTCAACAACCGACTGATGGCCTGCGGCGACTACGACGGCCCTTCCGCCAGGCTTGCCATACAGAACGGCGACGCGGATTTGATCGCCTTCGGCAAGAAGTTCATTGCCAACCCGGATCTGCCGCGGCGGCTGTTCCTGAATGCACCGCTGAATGAGCAGGACCGCGAGACGTTCTATGGCGGCACGGAGGTCGGTTATATCGATTATCCGACTCCTCGACGAGGCGGCGAGCGGCCTGATGACAGCAGTCGATCAAACACAAGGTGGTCGTCATCACCGGCGCCAGCAGCGGCATCGGCGAGGCCACCGCGCGGCGCCTGGCCCGCGAGGGCGCCCAGCTGATGATCGGCGCCCGGCGCAAGTCGCGCCTGCGCGAACTGCGTGATTGCGCTGGAAAAGCGAGCACAAGGACGCCGCGGCGGCCTACGAGGTCACCGATGTCAGTCAGCGCGACCAGGTCAATGCGCTCATCGAATGCGGGCAGTCAGGAAATACGGCCGCATCGACGTACTGATCAACAACGCCGGGCTGATGCCGCTGTCCTATCTGGATGAACGCAAGGTGGATGAGTGGGACCAGATGATCGATGTCAACATCAAGGGCGTGCTTTACGGCATCGCCGCGGCGCTGCCGCACATGCGCGAACAGCACAGCGGACACATTATTAATGTCGCCTCGGTCGCCGGCCACCGGGTGCTGCCGAGTTTCTCAGTCTACAGCGCCACCAAGTTCGCGGTGCGCGCCATCTCCGAGGGCCTGCGCCAGGAATCGCGCGGCGAGATCCGCTCGACCATTATTTCGCCCGGCCTGACGGCGACCGAATTGCCGCAGCATATTACCGACAGCAATGTCTCGAAGAACATGCAGGAACTGTACGACATTGCCATCAGCGCCGATGCCATTGCCGAGTCGATCGTCTATGCCATCGAACAGCCCGAGGATGTCGACGTCAATGAAATCGTCGTGCGGCCGACAAAGCAGGAGCGATAGTTGGTTCGTGTCAGTCCGCGAATGAACGCGAATATACGCGAATGTTACTCAGTGTCTTTTCCGCGAACGCGGGAGAAGCGATACAAGTATGTACCACTTCTCCGGATAACCGCTGCACCTTCCGGAATGGCAGTTACAAAAACAGCCCCGCAGCAAGGGAAGTGAGATCGTTATGAAAATACTCATGGTATTGACATCACACGACGAACTGGGCGACACCGGTCACAAGACCGGCTTCTGGCTGGAGGAATTTGCCGCGCCCTATTACGTCTTCAGGGATGCCGGCGCCGAGGTCACACTGGCATCGCCCAAAGGCGGCCAGCCGCCGCTGGACCCGAAAAGCGACGCGCCGGATTATCAGACTGACGCAACCATACGCTTTAAACAGGATGCCGGCGCGCGCAGCGAACTGGCCAACACCAGAAGCCTCAGGGAAGTGATTGCCGATGATTACGATGGCGTATTCTATCCCGGCGGCCACGGGCCATTGTGGGATCTCGCCAATAACCAGTATTCCATCGGTCTCATTGAAGCGATCTATGCAGCCGGCAAGCCGGTTGCAGCAGTCTGTCACGCCCCGGCGGTATTCAGACAGACCACCATCAACGGCGCTCCGCTGGTCAAGAATAAAGAGGTCACCGGTTTTTCCAATTCCGAGGAAGAGGCCGTCGGCCTGACCGGCGCCGTGCCGTTCCTGGTTGAAGATACATTGAAGGAACTGGGCGGCCGCTATTCCAGGGGTGAGGACTGGGCGTCGTATGTGGTGACCGATGGCCGCTCATTACCGGCCAGAACCCGGCATCGTCCGAGGCCGCGGCGAAGGCCATGCTGCAGCAGTTGAATCGTTGAGACGCGCACTTGATCGGATTCGTGGAACGAATCCTTACCAATATGATTAATCGTCTACTGGATTCCGGCTCAAGGCCGGAATGACGAGATGCGGATATTCGCCATCGGCGAAGTCACACAAGAATTTTAACGGGAGCAACACATGAGCAAGGCAGTACGTTTTCATGAAACCGGCGGACCCGAAGTCCTGAAGATCGAAGACGTTGAGGTTGGTGAACCCGGCCCCAACGAGGTGCGGGTGCGCATCGAGGCGATCGGCCTGAACCGGGCCGAGGTGATGTTTCGCAGCGGCCAGTACCTGGAAGAGCCGCGCTTCCCGGCGCCGATCGGTTACGAGGCAGCGGCCGTTGTCGAGGCGCTGGGCCCGGGCGTCAGCGGTTTTGAAGTCAACGAGCCCGTGTGCGTGATCCCGGCCTTTTCCATGAACGACTACGGCGTGTATGCCGAAAAGGCACTGGTGCCGGTACATTCCCTTGTCAAGCGCCCGGAAAACATAGATGCCAAAACCGCGGCAGCCGTGTGGATGTCATACCCGACAGCATGGGGTGCACTGTTCGATATCGCCGGCATGACCTATGGCGACACAGTACTGATCACGGCGGCTTCGAGCAGTGTCGGCCTGACCGCGATCCAGATGGCCAACAGTGTCGGCGCGATACCCGTTGCGATCACCCGCAGCGCTTCCAAGGCCGAGGCGCTGAAAGAGGCCGGTGCCGCGCACGTGATCGTCAGTGTGCAGCAGGACATCGTGAAGGAAGTCATGGCGATCACGGATAATGCAGGCGCACGCATCATTTTCGATCCGGTAGGCGGACCGGCCCTGGCAACGCTTGCGGAAGCCGCCGCCCAACACGGTATTATTTTCCAGTACGGCGCGCTGAGCAGCGAAGCGACGCCGTTCCCGCTGTTCCCGGTCCTGGGCAAGGGCCTGACCATCCGCGGGTATACATTATTCGAATTCATTACCAACCCGGGCCAGCTCGCCCGGTGCGTCGAATTCGTCAACAAGGGCCTTGCCGCCGGCGACTTCAAGCCGGTCATCGACAGGACCTTTACGCTCGACGAGATCGGCGAGGCACACCGTTACATGGAATCCAATCAGCAGTTCGGCAAAATTATCGTAGAGGTCGCATGACACAATCCGCTTATGTCGAACATTCAGTCATTCATTCAGTAATCACGGAGTTACCCATGAAAACAAGCCATGCATTCATTCCAACCATCGGCATGTTAGTGGGCCTGATGTCAGGTCCCGCGCTGGCCGATGCGGACAATGTTCGCAAGAACCTGGACAAGCTCAACCTGCCGCCGGGTTTCGAGATCGATATCTACGCCGAGGTGGAGGGTGCCCGTTCGATGACACTGGGGCAGTCCACCGGTACCGTCTTCGTCGGCACGCGCGGCGAGAAGGTCTACGCCGTGGTCGACAAGGACAAGGACCGCCGCGCCGAGCAGGTCGTGACGATTCTCGATGATCTGAAGGTCGGCAATGGTGTCGCCATGTACCAGGGCAACCTGTACGTCGCCGAGCAGCATCGCATCGCCCGTTACCCGGCGCCCGGATTCGATCTCAACCTGCCGTTCGCCGAGATGCGCGAGGTCATCTACGACAGGCTGCCGGACAAGGCGCATCACGGCTGGCGCTATATCGGCTTCAGCCCGGATAACAAGCTTTATATCACCGTCGGTGCGCCCTGCAATATCTGCGAGGTCAACGATACCGAGGCGACCATCATCCGCATGAATCCCGACGGCAGCGATGCCGAGATCTTCGCCCATGGCATACGCAACTCGGTCGGCCTCGATTTCCATCCGGAAACAGGCGAGCTGTATTTCACCGACAACAATACCGACATGATGGGTGACGACACGCCACCGGGCGAATTCAATCACGCACCTGAAAAAGACATGCACTTCGGTTACCCCTATTACGCCGGCGGCCATGATCGCCACGAGGACTGGAAGGACAGGGAACCGCCGCAGGAAGTGACGTTCCCGGTCGTCGAATTCCAGGCACACGTCGCAGCGCTGGGCATGAAGTTCTATACCGGCAACATGTTTCCGTCTGAATACCGGGGTGATGCACTGGTTGCCCAGCATGGTTCCTGGAACCGCAGCTCGCCGGTTGGTTACCGCGTCATGCGCATTCCATTCAAGGACAACAGGGCAACCGGAAAGGAAGTGTTCATCGACGGCTGGCTGCAGGACGGCGAGGCCTGGGGACGCCCGACCGACATACTGCAATTGCCCGATGGTTCGATCCTGATCTCCGATGACTATAACGGCGTGATTTACCGTGTCAGTTACGCGGCTGATGCCGCTGCGCAGAAGAAACCGCAGGCCCCGCAGAAGACCGGCGATCTCACCAGGATAACGGGACTGCAGATGCCGGAGTCCGCCGTGGCCCATCCCGACGGTCGTGTGTTCGTGTCCGAGATCGGTGAATTCGGCAAGGACGGCGACGGCAGGATCAGCGTGATCAATCCCGACGGCAGCCAGGCAATACTGGCCGATTTTCTTGACGATCCAAAGGGAATCGATCTGTGGAATAACGCCCTTTATGTGGCCGATAACGACCGTGTCCTCAGGATCGATATGAACGGTGATGTAATGGTGTTTGCCATGCCCGAGGATTTCCCGGGTACGCCACAGTTCCTCAACGACATCGAGATAGACGGCAAGGGCAACATCTATGTTTCCGACAGCGGCAATGATGACGGTGACAACAGCGGCATCTACCGGGTCACGCAGGAAGGCGAAGTCAGCGAGGTGATTGGCAACCGGCGCGATGACGGTCTGCTGCGGCCGAACGGCCTGCTCATGGACGGTGTCGGTTACATGCTGGTCGCCGATTTCGGCAGTGGCAGACTTTTCCGGCTCGATATCAACAGCGGCAAGCTGACGTTACTGAATGACGGCCTCGGCGGTGCCGACGGCCTGGTCCGCAACGGTGCCGGCACGTTGTTCGTCAGCGACTGGAAAAACGGAAAGGTCTGGCAGCTGGCGGAACCGAAGGCCACGCCGCATTTAATCGGTGACCACTATAAGGCCGCGGCCGATATCGCGCTGGCGGCGGACGGGCGGCACCTGCTGGTGCCGGACATGAAGGCGGGCGAGCTGCACTTTGTGCCGATACAGTAAATTTGCCTGCAATACCATCAAACAAAAGACCGGGGCACTGCCCCGGTTTTTTTATTCCTGTGGCTTCGGCACTCATAATGCCGAGGTCGGTGGTTCGAGCCCACCCATAGCCACCAGATTTATTCTACCGTTCAAAACCTTACTCTGACTCCGGTTTTTTTGTTAATCAAACTTTTCGAAACACTCGATACCCAACGCTTTTAGCATTGAGCAAGTCATCAGCACCTCGTTGATCCTCCAGCATCATCGGCAATCTGCACACTATACTCGGCACCATTCGCACAAGCCACATTCCAGTAAACCGCATTTATCCTGATCTTTGCCTTGATAGAAATTTCTAGTAGCAACACGGCATTCATGTCCAGCAAATCTAACAATCCGAGACAATACAGAATTTCGTTCATTGTCAGATAACCGTGAAATATCATTAATGGGGTTATCAGCGACTTTTGTAGACTCGGAACTCGTCTCCGTATTACAGCCTAGTTTAACCGTACCCTTGTCTGTTATACATTTCCTAGGAATGTTCGAATAATGAGTAACACCATCTGAGTCTTGCCAAGATTCAAAGTATTCCCCCTGGACACAAAATGGGGTCAGGCTCAGTATTAAAACTAATTTTATTCTGCACATAACAATACCTAACATATTTTAGACTTTACCAGTCGCGCTAGACTCAATATGTCTGCATTCCTGTATAAGATATTATATCAATAACATCCACTGCTCTGCTTGCCCAAGTATCCATATCCTGCAGGCTCCATATAGCTTTTGACTGGTATATGAACACCAGCCCTGTTAATACGCCTTTTAATTTCTGTTAAGTTACTAGTAATCCAATTTGCTGCTTTCTCCGATAATTGTTTTTCATTATCCGTAGCATTTTCAGACAAGCCTTGTATATATTTATCATGCCAAGAAATAACACGGCGAAAAAAGTTCCGGTGAATCAAATTAATAAGTGCAAACACTATCGGAACAATAAATATTGTATGCCAATATTGCATAATTTAATTCAACTTTCGCAATATAATGCCATTGCTAAACATTATAGACGTAGACTTAAGCACATACATGGTGAGCTAGCCCATAGGAAGCTTATAGCCCATTTCTTAGAATAGCTGGGCCAGAATGATGCCATACTCAAAAACATTTGTTCTGGCTTTCAAATGTAATAGATGTCTGTGTGTTGCTAGGAAAAGAATTGTGGTCCGCCTCAATTCTCTCGCCTTGGTTTAACCAAATCAGCCTTAGGCTATGCTCACGAATATTGCTCAGAGGATTGGGCAAGCTAGGAACAATATTATCTGGGCTACCATAAAGTTCCATCAGTTTGCTTATGACTTCAATATATGTTTCAAATGAAGATTCTAAGTCTTTTTGTAGCATAACTTAATTCGTCATCGTAGAAACTAAAGTTATACAAGCGATTTTGGTCTGTTGCCATAAATGAGCCCGAATTCTGTGCCTTGGATTGTATATTAAGATTAAGTTTCTTCGCATGATTTATTGCAGCATCATGCGACATGCCAGTACTGAACCCATCCACGCTAAATGCAGGCGTAGTTGTCGTGTATACAATGCTTAATAAAGCAATTAGACCAACAAGATACGACACTAAACCTGCATAAGATGCCAGGTTTATATAGTCTGTTTAACCCATGTAAAGTAATCATGTCGCTTATGCAATAATTAGGCTTCTCAAATATGTCACATGGCGCGTAATGACTTTATCCATATAGAAAATAAATCTGTCACCTTTTTCAATCGTAGTCCAGTCAATCTGCATTATTAAAGCCCCCTGGTAGCGCATGAATGATCTATGGCATTCATAGTTAAGCGTAGCAACCAGAAAGGTGATATTAAACTAAGAGAACAATTATAGACAAATATCGTAAGTGACTGTTTATTCTAATTTATCAACTTTACTAGGTCTGAATCATTATCCCTGTGCCAGATATTATTTTGACTCAATTACTTTGCGTGTAGATTGCACACATATTCGTGCTACTTGTCTGAGTAGCTCTGGTGGCGTGTCTCCATATAAAACCTCGGCAGGTGCTAACCTATGCTTTAAAACTGGTACCCAGCAAGCTGATTCGTAGAATACTCTCCCAATAATCCAGATTAACCTTGTTCTAAATTTCTCCATATATGAAAGCTGCTCATCAAGATCAGCAGGTAAGTTATATCCATCAGCAAGATCCTTCTCTATAGGATATTGCTTATCCCGGATAAGTAGATCGAGATTTTGCTTTAGGTATGTAATATCCCATTTATGAGCAATATCATTTCTAATATTTCTTATTTGGTTTAATTCCATAAGTATATCTTGACTTAACCAACCGAATGCATATGCAACCTGAATTCTTTGAGACAAACTAGATAGTGAGCCGAATCCACTAAACAATGAATGAGTGGCCACCTGGAACCCCTTCGGATATTTCACGTTGGTACATTGCCTTTAATTGGTCATCGGCGAATGCACAGGAAATAATAGGTAGTGTTCTAGGTTCTTCATTCACTAGCAATGTGATTACTTCGGATAATGGCGAAATATCCCACTTGGTCCTATTAAGCTCTACTACCAATAGCTTCTGCTGATGTTTATCGAAAGCCCCTGAATAATTTCTAAACATCTGCAGGCCATTTTTCTCTATATCTGTTAAATCCAGTGCCGCGATATCATCATCCCATTGTTCTGTCATGAGGTTAAACTCCTACGCTATTATGTAGGTCATACACGTAGTGCACGAACTGCCAAAGCGAATCAGTTTATTAATTCTAGAGTCTTGATGTAGCCTAGTTATAGACATTTCACGACTTTAAAATAAAAGACTAGGACAAGGTGTGGCTTCTGTGAACAAATATTGAAATACCAGTGAACTACGGTATTGATAATAGGCAAGCGCCGTAAGTGACTGTTTGATTTTGATTTATTGATTTTTCTGGGCCTTCCTCATAATGCCGAGGTCGGTGGCTCATGGCCACCCATAGCCACCAGTTTTTTATCGACCATTCCCTAAGGAAACCCTGAAAAATCCCCCTCTCATTCTCGACCGAAGCCCCTGTCACCTTTTTCGGAGATCAGTTTGCGGCGGCCTCGAGCAAGCCGCAGCTTTCAATACCGGCGGCCTCGGCGAGCGCCTGATAATCTATTATGCGAATATTATGTCTCTTAATCTGGATAAACCCCTCGGATTGCAGTTTCTGTAATATACGGCTTGCCGTTTCCAGGGTTATGCCTAAATAGCTGCCGAATTCGCTGCGCGTAAAAGGCAGGCGAAACTCGTGGGCGCTGTATCCTATCCGCTGGAAGCGGGCCGCCAGATCAATGATGCTGAGGGCCGCTTTTTCCTTCGAGCTCTTGTGTGCCAGTAACAGCAGCAGATGCTCCTCGTATCCTTATTTCCTGGCTACACAAGCGCCATACATCACGCTGAAAATCACGATCCTCCCTGCAGGCCTTGAGAAGCCTGTCATAGGAGATCATGCAATAACTGCTTGTCTCGATGGCTACAGCGGAATGCGGATGTGTGCTGGTTTCCACGGCCTCGAAACCCATCACTTCAGTAGGCAGGTAAACACTCAGTACAGTCTCGCTGCCGGTATTATCGGAGGAATAGGTTTTGATGATGCCCGACTGGATGATATATATGGACTTGAGGTCATCTCCTGCATGATATAAATGATTTCCCCGGCGCAGGGTCTGGCTCAGGCCGATGCCGTCAGAGAGTTTCGAGATCGCGGGCGGGGACAGGCTGGCAACAAGGCAGTGGCCGGACTGTTTGCATCGGGAACAGGAGAAATGCCGGTGAGCAAACAGCTCCTTGAGCTCGTTAACAGCCATTAACTCTCTCCGTGCAAGGCTCAATGCTCGGGCCAGGCATATAATTCTGAAAGATGTCTATAATACATCGGCCTACGACAGGGGTGATAGTATATATACCAGCCCTGCCAGGCCGTGTGATCCGGCATGATCTTGCAGTATATCACCGGTTATCAGTAGCTTGCGATATCAGCCAGGGGGACGATCCCCATGCCGTTAGCCAATTTGTCAGCCCGTTCAGGCATCTGCATTGATGGCAGAAGCCCTTGTTTGAAACTATTGAATTCAGATAATCCGGGGTACCGTCCCTGCTTCAGGCAGGATAGATATAACTATCCGCAAACCTGATGAATTCCTGCTGGCTGCCCGGTTTTGCAATGCCATAACCCTGTAGTGCATCGCACTTGAGTGTCTCCAGTAATTCCGCTGTCGCCATATCTTCCACGCCCTCGGCGGTTACCGTGGCGTCCAGCTCATGTCCCAGGATGATGCTGGCGCGGGTGATCTTCTGATCCCTGTCTGAATGCAGCATGTTTTTGATAAACGACATATCGATCTTGATCTCGTCGAAACTCAACTGCTTCAGGTACGATAAAGAAGAAAAACCGGTGCCGTAATCATCCAGTGAGATGCCGATCCCGGCGACCCGTAACCGCTCGATATTCCGGCTAATCGATTCAATGTCTTTTATGATGGCCGTTTCCGTGACTTCCAGAACCAGCAATGATGCATGATCATCAAGGTGCTTGATGATGTCATTGACCATACCGGAATCAGCCAGGTCATTACCGGAAACGTTGACCGACAGCTTCCAGTCGCTGCCGATGGCGCCCCATTCCCGGACGATGCCGATGGCCTCAGCGATTGCGCAGCGCGTTACCGACTGGATCAGGCCGGTCTTTTCGGCCAGCGGAATAAACAGGCCTGGCGACAGCGGACCATAGCGCGGATGCCGCCAGCGGATCAGCATCTCAGCCCCGATGACCCGCCGTTCGAACAACGAATACTTGGGCTGGAATACCCAGTCCAGTACATTGGCCTCGATGGCCTTACGCAGATCGGCCATCAATGTCAGGTTGCGCGGGTCGGGCTCCATCGACGGGTCATAACTTAATATCGGTTGGCGCCGCTGCCGGGCCATCGTCATGGCAAGCTCCGCGGCACGGTAGATATCCTGGCTGTTATAGCCATGCTCGGGGAACACCGCCATGCCGCAGGCGACATGTGGTTCGATGGGCGTATCCCCGAGATCATACTCCTGCCCTGCCACGTCCAGCAGGGATCGTATTTTCCCGAGGGCTTGCTCGGCATCGCCGATGTTTTCAAATATGAAACCATAACGGCCCTGTCCCAGGTAGGCGATAAAGCCATCATATTCGCGGGCCAGTGCCTCGGCCTCGAGTTTTATCAGGCCATCCGTAACACGGTATCCGGCAACCTGCTGAATGATTTCCATGTCCAGTAACGTCAGAATCGCGGCGGCCAGTGTTTGCCGGTGTTCCCGGGCATGCTCCAGGGCGGTATTCAGGTATTGCAGGAAGAAGGTCGTGTTCGGCAAGCCGGTCAGCTCATCATAAACGGCCAGCTTTTCCGCCTGCCGTTCAGCTTCCTGCCGGCGCGCGGACTCCGAGTTTGCGAGCTGTACAACATGACGAAACCGGTAGCGGTAACGCCATAGCTGATAACCGATATAGAGCACGGCCAGTAACAGCGGGATGACGATCCAGAGGGATTTTTGCAGCGCCTCCCGCCAGTCAATCGCTGGCGCCAGCCATTCACTGCTGAGTTCGTCAATTATGCCCTGCTGTCTCAGGTCCTGTAATGCACGGTTGATCCCGCTGACCAGCCCGGGCCGTTCCGGATTCACGGCAAACGCATATACGACAGGCAACAGCGGCGGGCTCAGTGCCGTAACATTGTTCAAGTTTTCAGCGTCAATGATGTAAGTACCGACATCGCCATTGACCAGGGCATAATCCGCCGTACCCCGGTCAACCAGATGGATGGCTTCCGCTTCACTGCGGGTGGATACGATCTGAACTTTTGATTGCAGTTGTTGCAGCCGGCGCCAGCCATAACCGCCTTCTTCGGCGGCGACTTTTTCATTACTCAGCTCATAAAGACTATCGTGCGGTGTGCCGCCTTCACGACCGAACAGGTAATGGCTTGTTTTCAATACCGGCGTGGAAAACAAATATTTTTCTTGGCGCTCGTCAGAAATGAACATGGGGACGACATCTATCTCGCCTTCCAGCAGCTGTTGCTGTGTGGCGGACCAGTCTCCCAGCCGGTACTCCGTATTCCAGCCCGCCTCGCGGGCAATTTCTTCAAACAGGGCGACATCGAAGCCATCGGGCTGGCCGGAGCGGTCGAGGAAATGAAACGGCCGGTATTCCGAGGCGCCGCCGAATATCACCGTCCGCGCTTCGGCGTTAACAGCGCCGATAGCGAGAACAGCAATCAAACCAGTGAGTTGTATTAACAGAAGAGCGGGTCCTTTTGGATGCATTCAGCCTCCTTTGCTGGAAACTCTTCACGGAGAAAGATTCAAGTATAGCCTGCATTGATTAGACGCACAGCCCGCGGAAAGTTGCGCATGATCCATCGCGCATACAACGGCATGGACGCGGCGCCATCTGTACTGGATGAAGTCTCGTTCACCCATGCCCGTAGCGCCGCAGAATCCGCAGCCAAATGATGCCGGAAGGCTGTAAAACACTAGCCAAAACCCGGTTCAGCGCAGCGAATAGCTGGCCTGGATGTCCTGGTACTGCAGGACACCGAGTATGCGATAGCTGCCGGCACCGGCCGGACGGCGTATATAGACGGCATCGACCTTGTGTTCATCCAGCACCCGGCGCGCTTCGTATAACGTCGCCTGCGAATGAACGGGCACGATCTCCCGGCGCTGGCCCGGCACTTCCAGCAGCTGGATCTTCTCCGGCAGGTCCTCGTTTTCCAGGTAGGCGGCGAGATTGGAACCGGGCATCAGCAGCGCCTTGTCTTCCTTCTGCCGGATCACGATCCACTGCGGTTCCTCCTTGAGCAGCTGCTGCGCATACTGCAGCGTGATCTCGGATTCGCAGCTGACCACCCTGCGGTTCATGGCCGCGGTGACGCCGATGCGACGCAGGCCGAGCGACAGCGGGTCACTGCGATAGACAAGCCCCGAATCCTGCAGCATCTGCAGGTATATCGAACGCTGGCCGAACAGGGTCTTGGCCGCCAGGTTGGCGCTCACCACCGCCAGCATCGCCGGCATGATCAACGTGGGGCTGGCGGTCATTTCCAGCAACGCCAGCAGGGCGGCCATGGGTGCCTGTAATGTCGCGCTCATCATCGCGCCCATGCCAAGCATGGCATACAGGCTGGGATCGGAACTTACTCCCGGTACCTGATTAATCAACTGGGAATACACGCCGCCGGCCAGGCTGCCCATGACGATCGCCGGGCCGATGAGCCCGCCCGGCATGCGGCTGGAGACACAGAGCGCACTCGCGGCAAACTTGGCCAGCAGGATGGCGATCATCAGCATGACGCCGAGCTGGCCGGCCACGGCGAGGTTGACCGTATCGTAACCGGTACCGAGCACCTGTGGAACGAAAATACCGAGGCCGCCGACAACAACGGCAGCCATCGGCATCACCAGCAGCGGCGACCAGTCGAACAGCGTCCGGCGCAGGCGCCGGATCACTGTCACGAATCCGGCTGATGCCGCGCCGATGGCGATACCCATGATGGTGATGTAAACGAGATCCGGCAGTGTGGCCGATCCGACGGCCGGCACGATGAACGCGGTTTCCTCGCCGAACACCGCACGGCTCATGACGGTTGCCATCACTGCCGCCAGGATCACCGGCGTGAAGCCGGCAATGGTGTACTCCATCACGATCACCTCCATGGCGAAGACGACACCGGCCAACGGGGTATTGAACGAGGCGGCAATGGCGGCGGCGCAGCCGCACGCCACCAGTGTGCGGATACTGTTATTGGGTAATGACAGATACTGGCCGGTGAGACTGGAAATGCCCGCGCCCAGGTGCACACTCGGGCCTTCGCGGCCGATGGACTGGCCCGACGCCAGGGCGATGATACCGCCGAAAAACTGTACCAGCAGGTTGCGCAGCGGCAGGTGACCTTCGTGATATTGCAGGCGCTCCAGCACATGGATCACGCCGACCCTGCGCGATGACGGATGGATCAGCCACATGCCCACCGCCAGCAGCACACCGCCGGCCAGCGGCAGCCCGAAACGCCAGGCCGTCGACAGCGCCTCGTAACCCTCGGGGTCGTGCGTCGATAGAAAAACCTGCTGCAGGTTTTCAATACCGAGCCGGAAGGCGATGATGATGCCGCCCGAGAGCAGGCCGGCGACAACGCCGAGCAGGGCCAGGGTGATCTCGGCCTGGCGCGTCGCCAGAAAGTGGCGCCGCTGTTCTATATAAGGCCGGAATTTTTCCCCGATTCGCGTCATGAGACTGTGGTTATCCGTCCGGCCACCGCCGGCCATGGCATTACTGAGTCAGGGCCAGTCTACAACAGTCACGCCGCCAGGGCGTCAAGACGTGCGATCCTGTGCCCGGATACGGCAACGGATATTCCGTATTGCCCTCGCCGCAAGGTTCACTGCGGCGGGGATGGGGCCGGCGGCTCGTGCCGCGGTTCGGGCTGAGTCCGCACGTCTCACGCAAAACGTTCAGGGATTGGACATTATTATTGTTACCATCCATTCTCGCTGGTATACATACTATCGCAAACGGGCAATATGCCGGCCTGTCCGGGTGTTGCCACTGTTCTATCATCTATCATGAAGGCAGACGTGCGGCTACAGGCTGCAATCGTGCCGAACAAACGGTGCATGAGTACTATGAACACGTTCTATTTTCGTCTGTTTTGCGCCGCCATGCTTGGTATCGCCGCCATCATGCCCGCGGCCACGACCGCCGCGGAAACGGAGAATGATCGGCTGCAGGCCCTGCTGGAGGAGCTGAAAGCGCATATCGAGCGTGCGGAACAGCAGCGCCTGGCCGATCCCTGGCTGTTGCGTGATCTGCGCGATCTGGTCAGCAATTACGAGAACCCCTGGCGCAGCGAGATCCTGCACGACGATTTTTCAACCAAGGCGCACACACCGTCCGAGCCGTGGAAAACCACGGCCGGCGAATTCCTGATCGACTGGCGCTACGGCCTGCGCTCGGTGGTGGAGCCGTCCCGGCAGCAGGCGCAGACCCGGCGCGAAGGCAAGGAAATGGAACAGCTGTTCGGTGCGCTGCTGGAACACGCGCTCGGTAACGGCGAACGGGATCAGGACACTGTCACGGACCCGGATTACGCGGCGATCCTCGCACCGGTACCCTTCAGTAACGCATTCGCTATCGACATCGAACTGAGTTCGCGTGACAGGGAAGGGCCGGGCGGCGCCTTCGAATGGGGTCCCTATCAGGGCGAGGATGTTTCGGCGGGCTACCGGCTGGTCTATACGCCGAATCCCGAAGCCGGCTTGCCGTCACTGGCGCTGCGCCGCTATACCCCGCGCGGGGCCTCGACACTCGAATACCACGACCAGCCGATCGATCTCCAGGATCGGCCAGACCCATAACCTGCGCTGGACGCGTGATGCCAACGGCCAGATGAGCGTCCACCTGGACGGCGAACAGGTGATTCAGATCCGGGATCGCGGTTTCCGGGAATCATTCGACGGCTTCGCCATGATCAACCAGGGCGGCGATTATGCGGTACGCGAGATCACGATCACGGCGGCTGACTGAAAGGGCCTGGCAGGAGACTGCGTTTACTGCGGCAGCTTCGCGGCACGCCCCTCGCCACGCGGATCGCTGGCGACAAAAACAAGATTGGTCGGCTTGTGCCAGAGCACTGCCTGCATATTGCCGTACCGGCGGCCGACATCCTCGAACGCATGGCCCATGGACTGCAGGGCCGTCATCAGATCCGGCGCCAGCGCACCCGGCTCATGCTGAATCACGTCAGGCAGATATTGATGATGGTAGCGCGGCATCGATACCCAGCTTTCCGGTAACCCGCCATCGGCGAACGCCAGCGTACCCAGCAGCACCATGCTGATGATGCGGCTGCCACCCGGTGTACCGAGTATCGCCACCTTGTCATCGGTTTCGAGGAAAGTCGGCGTCATGCTCGACAGCGGCCGCTTGCCGGGCGCAATCGCGTTGGCGTGCGTGCCGACGAGACCGTAGGCATTCGGTTCCAGCGGCTGCAGGGCGAAATCATCGAGCTCATTATTCAGCAGTATTCCCGTATCGCCGGCCATCATGGCATTGCCGAACGGCAGGTTGACGCTGAGCGTGGCACTGACACGATTACCTTCCGTATCAATAATGGAAAAATGCGTGGTGTTGTCGCCAACACCGTGTTGACTGTCAAATGGTGGCATGGTGTCACTGGGCGTGGCCCGTTCCCGATCGATCTCGACCGCCAGGCCGGCCATGTAATCGGCGTCCAGCAGACGCTCGACCGGCACATCGACGAAATCGCTGTCACCGAGATAGGCGGCGCGATCGCGATAGGCGCGGCGCATGGCCTCGACGATCAGGTGCATTCGTGTTGCTTCGTCCATATAGCGGAGATCGAACTGCTCGAGGATACCCAGGGCCTGGCCGAGCACGATGCCGCCGGATGACGGCAGCGACGCGGAAATTATTTTAATACCCCCATAAACCGACACGATCGGTCGGCGTTCCTTTACCGTGTAATCGGCCAGATCCTGCAATGTCCACTGCCCGCCCTGTTCATTAACACCGGCGACCATGCGTTCGGCCAGGCCGCCGCGATAAAAGACATCACTGCCCTTATCGGCAATTGTTTCCAGCGTTTCGGCCAGTTGCGGCTGTTGAACCATGTATCCGGTTTCCGGGATATCGTTATCCTGCAGAAAGATCGCCGCCGTCTGCTCATTACGCCGCATAACTTCAAGCCGGAATCCGGCAAGTTTGCGGTAGCGTTCGGTGACAGCAAAGCCTTCCTGCGCATAACGGATCGCCGGCGCCAGTGTTTCCTTTAATGGCAGGCGGCCGTATTCACGTGCCAGTTTATCCAGTGCTGCGGGTATGCCGGGTATGCCGGCGGCATAAGCACTGTTGATGCTGATATCGCGATCCAGCTCACCGTTATTATCCAGGTAATGTGACTGTCTGGCCGATGCCGGCGCGGTCTCGCGCGCATCCAGCATGACGTCGTGCTGGCTGTCGGCCACATGCAGCAGATAGAAACCGCCGCCGCCCAGCCCCGAGCCGTAGGGCTCGACCACAGCCAGCGCGGCGCTGACGGCGACGGCGGCATCAAAGGCATTGCCGCCCTGGTCGAGGATATCGAGACCCGCCTGCGTCGCCAGCGGATGGGCGGAAGCTATCGCGGCTTCGGAGGGCTTGAGGTCGGCCGCTTGTGCGGCCGCCGGCAACAGCGAAACAAGCAGGACAAGTTTTACGATTAAACGAATCATTGTTCAGGGAATCCGGTTTTTATTGTGATATCAGTTTGCGAATGATCATAAATTTTAGTAGTCGTCATTCCCGCGCAAGCAGGGGGGCGGTACATGTATATACCGCGCGAATCAAAGGATGGCATCCAGTGGATAATCAATCACCTTAGGGAAACCCTGATTAATCCGTGGTGTCATTTCGACCAACGGGAGAAATCATTTAACCTATTGACTTGTATAGAGCAGCGCACTGAAAGATTTCTCCCGTTGGTCGAAATGACAAAATATTCAGAGCTTCCTTAGATTGGATTAACAGCAAATTTCGCCCTGCTAGGCGGAAACCTGGAGTAATTAAGGAGATTAATAATTTAACTGGATTACCGCTTTCGCGGTAATGACGAGAAATTATATTTGCGTCTATTCGCGTGCATTTGCGGACTCATCAATCAATAAAGCGGGCGACGAGATACGAGATACGATTCTTATTTATTGTTACGCCCAATGCGCTCGGCCAGCGCACGCTGCACAGCCGGGTGCACGAACTCGGAGACATCGCCGCCGAGACGCACGATTTCGCGCACCAGGCTGGAGGAGATACAGTTATAGGTTTCCGCCGGTGTCAGGAACACGGTCTCCGTGTCAGCGAACAGTTTGCGGTTCATGCCGGCCATCTGGAATTCATAATCGAAGTCCGACATGGCGCGCAGGCCGCGGATCAGCACCCGCGCGCCTTCGCGCTTTGCCAGATCGGTAACCAGCATGTCAAAGCCCATGATCTCGATGTTCTTCGTCCCCGCCAGCGCCGTCTGCGCCATTTCGATGCGCTCTTCCAGTCCAAAGGCCGGCGTCTTGTTACCGGCGGCGGCGACGGCGACGATCACGCGGTCGAACAGTACCGCGGCACGCTGGGCAATATCCACATGACCGTTGGTTACCGGATCGAAAGTACCTGCATACAATGCCGTGATGCTCATGCAAAAAACCTCTGCCGTTATAGCCCTTTTTTCAGCAGGCGGGCTTGAACCCGCCCGGCGCGCGATTCCTTGACTGCCTGCCAGCCAGGCGGGATGGCCTCGCCCCTGGACTGTTCGGCATAAACCATTCCGGAAGGACGCAGAATAGCCCGGTCGGCAAGAATTGTTAAACCGGATTGCAGCAGATCGCCCTGGAACGGCGGATCCAGAAAGACAATGTCGAACTCGTCCGCGGTCTTTTGCAGCCAGGCGATGCCGTCTGCGCACACCACGTTGATGTTGTCAGCCTGAAAGACCGCGACCTGTTCGCGCAGCTGATCGGCCTGGTCACGGTCGCTTTCAACCAGCGTCACCGATCGCGCGCCGCGCGACGCCGCCTCGAAGCCGAGCGCACCGGTCCCGGCAAACAGATCCAGGCAATCGGCGCCAGCGATCTCTGCCTGCAGCCAGTTGAACAGGGTCTCGCGGACCCGGTCCGGCGTTGGCCGCAGTCCGTCACGCGCCGGCACGGGCAAACGGCGGCCGCGCCAGTCGCCGGCAATGATGCGCACACGGCCCGCCGGCTGTCGTCGTGATGGCTTCAGGATAACGCTCCCGCTGGTTATGCTGTAACGCTAGTTTCCGTTACCGGCCTGCCGGTCCTGCTGGCGGCCGACCAGCACGGTGACAAAGTCGTCGACATTCAGGCGCCGCTGGAACGCATCGACGATCTCTTCGCGTGTGACCGCCAGTACCTTGTCGTTAAAAGTATCCAGGTAATCCAGCGGCAGATCATAAAAACCGATAACGGCAAGATATTCGACAATATTACTGTTACTGTCGATGCGCAGCGGGAAACCACCGGTAATGTTCTGCTTACTGGCCTCCAGCTCGTCATCTGTCGGACCGTTACCAATATAATCGCGGATTTCCCGGCGTAGCAGTTCCAGTGCCGCATCGGTCTGCCGGGTACTGGTCTGCAAGCCGGACGAACGGCCCGGCCTGCTGCAGCGGATAAAAATAACTGTAAACGCTATAGGAAAGCCCCTGTTTTTCGCGAATGGAATCGAACAGCTGCGATACCATGCCGCTGCCGCCCAGCACATGATTGCCGACATAAAGCGAAAAATAATCATCGTCATGGCGCTTGACCACCGGCATGCCGATCAGTACATGCGTCTGGCTGGAAGGAAAACTGATCGTGACCTGTTTGGTATCGTTGTCATCAACGGCCGGCACCTCGGGCAACGGCTCGCCGGCCGGCAAACCTGCCAGCAGTTCGTCGGCGATCGCTTCCGCTTCGGTACGTGTGACTGCGCCCACGATCGCTATCGTGGCATTGGCGGCGGTATAGTGCCGCTCATGAAATGCGGCCAGATCTTCACGCGCAAGATCCGCCACGCTGTCTTCTGTGCCCGATGTTGGATGCGCATACGGATGCTTGCCGTAAAGCGCCTTGTAAAAGGCGTCACTCGCCAGCGCGCCGGGTGATTGCAGCTTGGAGCGTATGCCGATCAGCGTACGCTGCTTTTCGCGTTCGAAATCATCCTGCGGAAAATCCGGCTGACTGATCACCTTCGCAAGCGTGTCGAGCGCCGCCGCGCGGGTTTGTTCGTCCGCCAGCGTGCGCAGCTTGACGCTGGCCATATCGCGATCGAGGCTGACGCCGTAATTCGCGCCGATGGATTCGAAGGCGGTGCTGATTTCATCCGAACTCATGCCGCCGGCACCATCGGCGAGCATGCCCACGGTCATTTCCGCCACACCGGGCTTGTCGCCGTCGCGGGCACTGCCGGCATCGAAGACCACCCGCACATCCAGCATCGGCAGTTCATCGGCGGCGACAAAATAAACATCGGTCCCGCTGCCGGTGGTCCAGTGCTGGATATCGGGTGACGCCTGTACGGCCGGCACGGTCAGGCTCAACAAAAGCAGGATCCTAGTGAACATGCTGCCCCCCCTGGTCGCCGGCCGGTTGCCGTGGATTAGTGTCATCGCCCGGCTGCGGATCCAGCTCCGCCACTGTCAGGCCGTCGTCAACAAGATATTTCTTCGCGACCGCCTGCACCTGTTCGGCGGTGACGGCCTGTACCTTGTCGACATACTCATCAATCATCTGCCATTCCAGTCCCACGGTTTCCAGCAGGCCGATGAGATAAGCCTGGTAAAACATGGAATCGCGTTCGTAAACGGCCGAGGCCACAACCTGGGTTTTCACGCGTTCCAGCTCGGCCGGGGTAACGGGTTCGCTCCTGAGTTTTTCGATCTGACCCCTGATCGCCTGCTCAAGTTCGTTGATGGTATGACCCTGTGCCGGTGTGCCGGATAAAGTCAGCAAACTGGTGTGTAATCGCGCACTGAGGTTGTAACCGGCGCTGGCGCTGGCGGCGACCTGCTGTTCTCTGACCAGCTCACGCGACAAGCGTGCGCTGTCACCGCCGTCCAGAATGCCCGAGAGCACTTCCAGTGCATACGGCTCCCACTCGGGCACGCCGAGGTCTTCATCGAGTTGGGCCGTTTTCAGTACCGGCACCTTGTAACCCATGAGCAGATACGGCAGCTCGGCCGCGCGCTTGACCGTGACACGCTTGACGCCATGCTGTTTGACTTCGGGCCGTGGTGGCGGCGGCGTGAAATCCTCGGCCGGCAGGTCAGCGAAGTGTTTCCTCGCCAGTTCATGGACTTCATCGGGATCCACATCACCGACGACCACCAGCAGGGCATTGTTCGGCGCGTACCAGCGCTCATACCAATCCTGCAGATCCGCAATGGTCAGATTATGCAGGTCATGCATCCAGCCGATGATCGGCTGCTGGTAGGGACTGGTCTGGTAGGCTACCGACATGGCGACCTCGTGGGTAAAACTCTGCGGGCTATCCTCGGTGCGCATGCGGCGCTCTTCCTTGATGACCTCGATCTCTTTTTCGAAGTCCTTCTCCTGCAGAACCAGGTTACGCATACGATCCGCCTCGAGCTCGAAGCTGATCGGCAGCCGCGAGGCCTCCAGCTTCTGGTAATAGGCCGTGTAATCGGCGCCGGTAAAGGCGTTTTCCTGACCGCCGTTGGCGGCGATGATCCGCGAGAACTCGCCATCCGGATATTTCTCGGTACCCTGGAACATCATGTGTTCGAGCGCATGCGACAGGCCGGTCTTGCCATCGGTTTCATAGCTCCCGCCGATGCCGTACCAGACCTGCGAAACCACCACCGGTGCGCGCCGGTCCGGTTTCACGAACAGCTTCAGGCCGTTGTCGAATTCATATTCATGAACCTCGGCTTCCTGAACCTCGGCGGCCTTGACCGGCACCGACGCAAGCAGGAGCGCGGGCAACATCACACCCGTAAATAATGTGCGTAGCAAAAGGGACTCCTTAATATTATTGTGGCCGTGTCATAACCGTAATCTGCTCATGGCAGCCCGAAGCGGCCTTCATGGCACGGCGCCAATGGGATAAATACCTGTTATTAGAGCGGCCGGCCCGCGACGAGTTCGCCGTTCAGGCGGGCCGTCCGGTCGCCACTCAATAATGATAGGATAACGTATAAGGAGCCTCTGCATAAGCAGAGGCTCCGTGCGGTACACGGATGTACCGCCCCATTCCATATGTATAATGGCCAAGCACGTAAGTGCTTGGGAAGTGAAGAAAAACGCCATCGAATATTTAATGGCGCATTTTCGTTTTTTCGTGCTCTGGCAAGTCCTGGATGGGCTTGTTCAGAGCTTACATAATACATACAAGTCGCCGCCTTATCCGTGTTTACCAAACGATCCAGACAAACCAGCGAGCCCCCTGCATCCGGCCCGTCAGCCGGTGGCGGGCTGTTGAACAGCCTGCGCCGGGGCCTGAGCAAAACCCGCGATGTGTTGCTGACCGATGTCGGCGAGCTGGTGCCGCGCGGCGGGAAAATCGACGAGGCCACGCTCGAGGAGCTGGAAAACCGCCTGCTGCAGGCCGATGTCGGTATCGAGGCAACCACCGACATTATTAACAACCTGCGTGAGCGCGCCGGCCGGGCGGGCGAAGCGGCGCTGGTCCCGCTGTTGCGCGAGGCCATGCTCGATATTCTGCGGCCCGTCGCGCAGCCACTGGCCATCACGCCGGCGGCGGACAATCCCTTCGTTATCATGATGGTGGGCGTCAACGGTGTCGGCAAGACCACGACCATCGGCAAACTGGCCGCCCACCTGCGCGACGCCGATTACCGGGTCCTGCTGGCGGCGGGCGACACCTACCGGGCCGCGGCGATCGAACAGCTACAGGAGTGGGGGGAACGATCGAACCTTCCCGTCATCACCCAGCCGCATGGCAGCGACGCCGCGTCGGTGGTTTATGACGCGATAGCCGCGGCGCGGGCGCGTGGCTGCAACGTTGTTCTGGCGGATACCGCCGGGCGCTTGCATACCAAGGGCCACCTGATGAGCGAGCTGCAGAAAATCAGGCGCGTCATCGATAAACTCGAACCGCGGCCGCCGTACGAAATCATGCTCGTTATCGACGCCGGCACCGGCCAGAACGCCCTGGCGCAGGCGCGCGAATTCCATCAGGCCATCGGCCTCACCGGGATCGCCCTGACCAAACTCGACGGTACCGCGCGCGGGGGTATTGTCTTCGCGCTGGCGCGCAGCCTCGGGCTGCCCATTCGCTATATCGGTGTCGGCGAACGGCTGGAGGATCTCAGGCCGTTCGATGCCGGTGCCTTTGTTGATGCATTACTGGCTGACGACGCATGATCCGGTTCAGTAATGTCTCGAAACAGTATCCCGGCGGGATCGAGGCGCTGAAGCAGATCAATCTGCATATTGAAGAAGGTGCGCTGGCATTTGTCACCGGCCGCTCCGGTGCCGGCAAGAGTTCATTATTAAGACTGATCGCACTGATCGAGCGCCATACCCGCGGCCAGATCATTGTTAATAACCAGAACCTGGACCGTGTGCGTGGCCGTCGCGTGCCGCTGTTCCGACGCAATATCGGTTTCATGTTCCAGGATCATCGCCTGCTGCACGATCGCACCGTCTTCGACAATGTTGCTTTACCACTGGTGATAGCCGGCGCCCGCCACCAGGAAATCGTGAAACGAACGCGGGCCGCGCTCGACAAGGTCGGCCTGCTGCACAAGGAAAAGTCCTATCCGGTCACACTTTCCGGTGGTGAACAGCAGCGTGTCGGTATTGCCCGTGCGGTCGTGCACCGGCCGGCGCTGCTGCTGGCTGATGAGCCAACCGGCAATCTCGACCCGGCGCTGTCCTGGGAGATCATGCAGCTGTTTGAACAGTTCAACCAGGTCGGCGTCACGATCCTTATTGCCAGTCATGATCTCGATATGATCAAGCGCATGCGCAAACGCATTATCACCCTGCGCATGGGCCGTATCCTCGATCAGGGACGCGCGGATGGCAAACACTAAACGCAAGGGCCGTGGCGCATCGCGCAAGCGTTATTTCACCGAACGCATGAGCGACGGTGTCAAGACCTGGGTGCTGCAGCACCTGCAGGCTGCGGTTTACAGTCTGGGTCAGCTGGCACGTAATCCGATCGGCAGCTTCATGACCATTGCCGTGATCGGAATTGCACTGGCGCTGCCGGCCGGATTTTATCTCATCCTGGACAACGCCAAACGTGTCACAAGCGGCTGGGACATGACACTGCAAATTGCGGTATATCTGAACCAGGATGTCGGCGCAGACAGCGCCCGGCAACTGGCAGACGAATTGCGCGGCGATGAGGCAATCAAAAGTGTGGATTACATCAGCCGCGAACAGGCACTGACAGAATTCCGTGAACTGTCCGGATTCGCCGACGCCATCGACGCCTTGCGCGATAACCCGCTGCCCGCGGTACTGCTGGTACAGCCCGCCAGCGCCGCCACCGATACCGCGGCCTTCGAGCGATTGCTGGCACGGCTGCAGAAACTGCCGGATGTCGATCAGGCCAAGTTTGATCGCCAGTGGCTGCAGCGGCTACGGGCCATTATCGAAACCGTTCAGCGGGCGGTCATGGTGCTGTCGTTCGTGCTCGGCCTGGCGGTATTGCTGATCATCGGCAATACCATCCGCCTCGGGATCTACAACCGCCGCGCGGAAATCGAGATCACCAAACTGTTCGGCGCCACCGATGCCTTTATCCAGCGGCCATTCCTCTATACCGGCTTCTGGTACGGCGTACTCGGGGCCACTTTCGCCGCGCTGCTGATCACTGCGGCCATTCTCCTGCTGAGCGGGCCGGTCCGCGAGCTGGCATCGCTGTATGCCAGCAATTACCGCCTGAGCGGTGCCTCTTTCACCCAGCTGCTGGCCCTGTTCGGGGCCGGCGTCGGTCTCGGTCTGGCCGGTTCCTGGCTGTCGGTCCAGCGCCACATCCGTGCCATCGAGCCGGCCTGATCCCTTGGTCGCCAGGCCGGGCCGGCGCTGCCGGAACCTTGAATCGCCCGAGAACCCGGGGCAGCCTTAGCACTCTAATAAGTTGAGTGCTAGAATATGATGATGAAAGGAGTCAAGACGAACATGACGACACAGCTTGCCAACCTGCAGCTGGCGCTGCCTACCGGCTCGCTGGAGGCCTATGTCCAGGCCGTCAACCAGATCCCGGTGGTCAGTGCCGAGCGAGAACGCGAACTGGCCGAGCGGTATCAGCGTGATAATGACCTGGACGCCGCGCGCCAGTTGGTGCTGTCACACCTGCGTTTTGTCGTGCGCGTTGCGCGCGGTTACCGCGGTTACGGGCTGCAGGAGGCCGACCTGATCCAGGAAGGCAACATCGGCCTGATGAAGGCCGTCAAGCGTTTCGATCCGAGTATCGGCGTGCGCCTGGTGTCGTTTGCCGTGCACTGGATACGCGCCGAGATCCACGAATTCATTCTGCGCAACTGGCGCATAGTCAAGGTCGCGACCACCAAGGCACAGCGCAAGCTGTTCTTTAATCTGCGCTCGGCCAAGAAACGGCTCGGCTGGATGAACCGCGAGGAGGTCGATGCCGTCGCCAGTGATCTCGGCGTGACCTCGAAGGATGTGCTGGAAATGGAGGCACGCCTTGCCGCCGGCGATGCGCCATTCGACGGCGGCACCGACGATGACGATGATAATCATGCCGCGCCGGCGCCGGTGGCATATCTGAAATTCCAGGGTGACGGTCCGGAGACCGAGCTGGAGAACAGCCAGTTCGAGTCACAGCAGCTTGAACACCTGAGCGCAGGGCTCGCGGAACTGGATGCGCGTTCGCGCGACATCATCAGCCGCCGCTGGCTGGCAGATAACAAGGTAACGCTGCAGGTGCTGGCGGATGAATACGGGGTATCTGCCGAACGTATCCGTCAACTCGAACAGGGCGCCATGAAAAAACTGCGTAGCGCCATAGCCGCAACAGCCTGATAACGGCCGGTAATTTTACAAAGCGGCCTGAGAGGCCGTTTTTTATTGTCCAACCGGCTCACAGTTCAGCCTTTCTGTTGGTTGATGTTACCCGGATACGCTAGGATGAGTTCCGTCATCAGCTAAAGGAGGCTGGTCGTGGCTTCGACACTGCATTCTACAGCCGCCATCGATAATACCAATCCGTTACGGGATCTGCGCAAAACAGCCATCAGTCCGGACTATTGGTATCCGGTTGCCCGCTCGCGCGATCTTAGAACCAACAAGCCGCTTGGCCGTTCATTTGCCGGCGAACCCATCGTACTGGTACGAACGGGCAGCGGCAGTCTGTTCGCGCTCGAGGATCGCTGCGCACACCGCCAGGTACCATTGCATGCCGGTGTGGTCGACGGCGAGCATTTACAATGTTGTTACCACTGCTGGACATACGATGCCAGTGGCCGTTGTGTCAATGTCCCCTACCTGGACAAGACCAAGATGCTGCCGAATGGTGTACGCGCCTATCCCTGCCGTGAAGCCTATGGCCTGATCTTTATATATCCGGGCGACAAGAGCCGGCCTGGTTTTAGTGATTTCCCCGATATTCCAACCCATGCGCGCAACGATTATAAAACCCGCTATCTTGATCGACGCGTTGAATGCCATTACTCGTTCATGCATGAAAACCTTATGGACATGAACCACCAGTTTCTGCATCGCAGGTTAATGGGGAGTATACGCGCCATTCCGCTGGATATGCGCCGCCATGAAAACAGTATTGAGGTGGATTACACGTTTCAACGCACCAGTGGCAAACAGCATATCGGTGAACGCTTTATACTCAATCGGGGCGATCAGGCGGAAGACAACAAGCGCGGCAATGACATAATGACTATTTGCACCGCTTATCCGTATCAGACGCTGCGATTCTGGACCGCCGGCAGCACCGAGCCTGCACTGGATCTATGGAATGTCTATATACCTCTGGATCGCGAGCAACGCTCTAATCACACCTACGGCCTGATGATGATCAAGAAGCCCCCCATCCCCGGGCTCATTCACCTGCTCTGGCCGTTCATTATCTGGTTCACGGAAGGAATTTTTGCCGAAGACCGCTGGATAGTCGAAGAGGAACAGAAGGCGTTTGATAAGCAGGGCGCTGACTGGAACCAGGAGGTCTTTCCGATTATCCGCAACCTGCGGGAAGTTTTGATCGAATGCGGCTTGCCGCTGCACGGCGCGGCATAACGGATTATCCGTCCCTGTTTATTGCGCCAGCTCGAGCAGACGGTGATGATAAAACTGTACGCGTCCCTGGCTACTGCGGCCTGACGGATCAAACAACAGAATCATGACAGGCCCGCATGCAGGGGCTTTTTTATGATTGATTGTGACCGCGTCGGGTGGATTTGGCGGCCGGTTTCGTGGCAGACGCTGCGGTTGCGCCGTGTTCGAATGCATGCAGGAATTTCATCAGCGCCGCCTGGCCCGAAGCGGGCAATTGATCGTACAGCCTGAGCAGTTCCTTCTGCCTGGCATTCAGCCCGCCGCGCTGATCTGATGGTCCATCCGTGCCTGTGTAACTGCTGTCGCCATGACTGCCCATTGCCAGCCATTCGTAACTAACGCCCAACAGCCCGGCCAGTTCAGCCAGCCTGGTGCCACGCGGCACGGTACCCTGGGGCGACTCCCATTGACTGCAGGCGCTGCGCGTTACGCCCAGCAATTCCGCCAGTCGGGCCTGGGAGAGACCGGCAGCGATCCGTGCCTGCCTGATGCGCGTTCCTATATCCATTAATTAACAGTGTATAAGTAGCTGATAACCCCCGTAATGTTAGTATCTCTGACATCAAGCGGTTATTAATGCTTTACAACTAATGTGTAGTTTGACTAACCTGTCAGCAGGCTAAAGCCGACCATTTCCATAATACTTAAGGAAGCTCTGAATAATCCCCGCATGTCATTTCGACCAACGGGAGAAATCCCTGTCTCGACCGCAGGGAGAGATCTTTCCATAAAGGTCCCTCGTTGCACTCGGGACGCCTTCGGCGATTTCTCGCTGCGCTCGAAATGACAAATTATTCAGAGCTTCCTTAATAAACAAGAATGGCAGAGCCTTTCAGCATATATGCTCTCCTCCGGTCTTATTCATTACAGCTGGAGGACATTGCCCGCCTGAGCGAATGCACTGTTAACGAAGTGACGGCTGCGCTGGACCCGCTGCGTTACACGCATATCCCGCTCTTCAGAGTTGCCCGCATACGCGAGGTAATCGAACAACAATTGCAGCAGCTGGGCTGGGACCCGGCCGGCATCGATCTGTGGCGGGAGTTTGATAGCCTCGATGAAAGTGCCGGTGATAAACAGGAAGATGGCAACGCTTAAAAATTGTAGTGCTGCCTGTACCGGCTCACGATTCCGGCGATCACCGTGGGGCTATCATGGAGCGCAGCAACAGCAGCAATGCCGATCGCCCCTGCGGCGACAGCCGGCTATACAGACTGATTAATTCCTTCTGTTCCCTGTTCAGCGGCCGGGCTTGCGGCGCAGGGGGCGGGTCCACTATTTCCCTGCCCATGGCATCAGCATCGCCATCGCCGGTTTGCGCCACCTGGCCGGTTGCCAGCCAGAGATAATTGACCCCCAGCAGCTTGGCGATTTCTGCCAGCCGCCTTTGGCGTGGCGCAGTCCCGCCCTCGGGGAGCTCCCACTGACTACAGGCGCTCGCGGGTAACCCCCATCAGTTCCGCCAGCCGCGCCTGGGAGATACCGGCGGCCAGGCGGGCCTTGCGTATGCGTACCCCTATACACATTATCAATCGGCCCGGGAAACCCCGACCCGACCCAGGCCACCATCCCTGAGGCCCGCACGGGCCGGAAGCTGTATACATGTTTACATAAGCATAGCAGAGCGATACCAGAGACAGCCCGGGGGAGGGAAATGTTGGCGGGTGGGGCTGGCCGGCTCTATCAGGACCCGGCCGGGGCCGCTACGGCCTGATGACTGCGGCGGCGCTTCAGGCGTGCTGCTATCGAGGCCAGGTAAATGAATAAAAACACGGCATAGAACAGCTCCTGTATCTCACTCAGGCGCAGCATGCCGGATTCACTGTAATCAATACCGGATATCAGGCGATCCGGCATATACACGAGGATCGCCAGCAGGGCCGAGGGCAGGCAGACACAGGCCGGCCAGAACCAGAAGGAACCACTTTCGGTACTGAAGACTTCGCCTGCCGTCAGACGCCATGCCGGCAATATCACGCCGCCGAACAGGACAAACAGCTCCAGCAGAAACCTCGGCTTCTGATCGAACCAGCTGCTGATGTTATGCAGGTTGGTTTCCCGCTGATCGTTGATCGTCGCGAGTTCCTCCGGCGTCTGCCAGTCGAAAAAATGCTGGCCCCAGCTGACTTCCTCGCCGGCGAAATAGCACAGCCGAGTATGACCGCAAGTATCCACCAGCACAGCCAGCGTTGCGGCAGCCAGGCTCGCAGCGACCAGGCTTTGATGCCGCAGGCTATGGGGGGCAGCAGCAACAGCGGCGTTAACACTTCGATGATGGCCAGCTCGCCCAGAAACCAGCGGCTGAATGTTGCGGCATCCAGTGACAGCCAGGCAACAAGGATAACCACGGCCATGACGAGCGGCAGCCACAGCCACAACAATGCTGGAAGTTCCGTCAGATCAGCGCGTGGGCGGCCATTCTGATTGTTATGCGCCATTCCCTGTCCTTTTCTCCGCATTGAGCCGGATTCTACATTCCCGCAAGCCCCAGCATCGACACCGCTGCAGGCACATGATGGTCAATTAACAGCACGGCGAACAGGGCCATCAGATACCAGACCGAATACTTGAATGTCTTCATGGCCAGGCGGTCGCTGTGATCAAACTGCATGCGCACGGCGTAGTAAAGGAATCCGGCATTGAGCGCGACGGCCCCGATCAGATAGAGCAGGCCGCTCATATAGATAAGATAAGGAAGCAGGCAGACAATAAACAGGACAATGGTATAAAGCAGTATGTGCAGGCGGGTGAATTCCACGCCGTGCGTAACCGGCAGCATGGGGATATCGGCGCTGGCATATTCCTCGCGCCGATAAATGGCCAGCGCCCAGAAATGCGGCGGCGTCCAGGCAAAGATAATCAGAAACAGTAACAGCGCGGGCGCATCGAGCGTGCCGGTGACCGCCGTCCAGCCCAGCACCGGCGGTGCGGCACCGGCGGCTCCGCCGATAACAATATTCAATGGTGTTGCACGCTTTAAATACAGGGAATAGATAAAACCATAGCCGATCAGCGACACCAGCGTCAGGACCGCTGTAAGCACGTTGACGAACTGCGCCAGTATAAACATGGACAGGGCGCCGAGAATAAAGGAAAAGGTGATGGCGGACTGTGTATTGACATAGCCACGTGGCAGCGGCCGGCGCATGGTCCGTGCCATGACCGAGTCGATTTTGTGATCAACCACATGATTGATCGCGGCGGCCGAGGCCGAGGCCAGCCCGATCCCCAGTGTTCCAAATACCAGCGCCGATAGCGGCACCATGCCCGGCGTTGCCAGAAACATGCCCACAACCGCGGTGAAGACAATCAGCGATATGATCTTGGGCTTGCACAGGGCGAGGTAGTCTTCCCAGTGCCCCAGTGCCCGTATGGTCAGGCTATGGCGGTGATTGGTGGTCACGGCAAAATCTTGTTCCGGTATCTCAGGCCTTGGTCGTGGTCTGATGCAACAGGGCGATCGTGCTTAATAACAACAGGGCGGCGCCTGCATTGTGTGCCACCGCCAGCCACAGCGGCAAGAGCCAGACAATATTGGCAATCCCGATACCAAGCTGTATGAGCAATAGCATGGCAACAATCGCACCGGTCCATTTCAGACGCGTTGAGCCGTTTATCATAACATGGCCGGCAGCGCCACCGACCACCAGCAGGGAAATGACGGCGCCGATCCGGTGGGCCATGTGAACGGCGGTCATGGCCTCGGGACCCAGCACACCGTACTCGTAATCGACACCCAGGCCGCGCCAGAAAGTGAAGCCGTCGCCAAAATCCATCGGCGGCCACCATTGACCCTGACAGGCTGGAAAGTCGGCACAGATGAGGGCAGCATAATTGGTGCTCACCCAGCCGCCGAGACTGATCTGGATGAACACGATCACCAGTGCCAGCAGCGCCCAGGGCATGAGGCGCCGATCCGACGGCACCAGTGTTGTCAGCGGCAATCTGCCTGTAACTGCCGGTGTACGCAGGGCCGTCCAGAACAGCAGCGCCAGTATGGTCATGCCGCCGAGCAAGTGCAGCAGCACCACCGCCGGCTTCAGCAGCAGTGTTACCGTCCACATGCCAAGCGCCGCCTGCAGGATAACCAGCCCCACCAGCAACAACGGTATTTTCCACGGCTGACCGGATGACCGGCGATTCATCCAGCCAAGCACGGCCATGGCCAGGATCAGCAGGCCGAGGAAACCGGCCAGGTAGCGGTGAGCCATTTCCTTCCAGGCCTTGTCATGTTCATAAGGCCGCTCAAAACCGGACACTGTCGCCGCCTGCGCGTGGGTTTCACTGTCGGATATGAACAGACGCCCATAACAACCAGGCCAGTCGGGACAGCCGAGACCTGCGTCAGACAGCCGCACGTAAGCCCCCAGCACGATGACTGTCAGCGATAGCACCACGGCAAGACGCGTGATGATCAAAAAATGACGGCCGCGCGCGCTGCTGTTCATCTGCTTATTTCCGTGCTTTTCAGCAGGCGTTTAAGATCACTGATGATGCCTTCAGGGTCGGTGCCGGGACGGTAGCGCAGCACCAGGTTACCGTGTGGGTCGATCGCGTACAGGCAGTCCGCCTGCAAGGGCTCGGACACCGGCGCCGTGGCGAACTCACTCAGTGGCAGCGGCGGATCGTCGGTTTCCATCGGCAATATCAATGTGCCCTGATACTCGCCGAGGATTTGTCTTATGGCCTCCGGATCTTCAATGTCCGTCATCCAGACACGTTGAAGATTGCGGGCATAACGGCTGAGCGCCAGGCGAATCTGGCGCATGCGGTATAAATTCTCTGTACAGGATTCATTACAGCCGCCGGCGCTGATGTAAAGCAGGCTCCACTTGCCGTGCAGGCCGGCATCCCTGTCGCCGGCAGCAAAGGGGTCACGGAGCGACACATCCGGCAAGGCAACCAGGGGATCATAAAGATCGCCGTGACTGGCGCCGCCGGTATTTATCAGATCCGTATAATTCAGGATAAACCACGAACTCAGCAACGGGGCGCTGAAGATCAGTATCAAAACAATAATAACGAGGCGGGGATTAGCCTTTGCTTCCTGCCTGGGCGGATTATTCATCGCTCTTCACGTCTCTTGATATTCACACATACATAAATGATCAGCAGTGTTGCTGCCAGTGCAAACCACTGGAAGGCATAACCCCGATGTCGATCAGGTCCGAATCCTCGCGGGACGGCTGTCTGCTCATCACCGGCATCACGCGCCTCATCCAGTTGCACGATATAGGGCAGCAGCTCCAGTCCCCCATGGGCGGCCAGTTCCTCGTACTTGATACGCTGCAGCCGGTAACGGTTGTCATCCAGCCGCTCGATATGATGTTCGGCCAGCAGGATCCCCGTCGTCGGCGCCGGCACTATACGCCCGTGCAGATTAACCCGGCCCGCCGGTGTGCTGGCTTCCGGCACCCGGTTCCTGTTACTTCCCATGGCCAGCCAGTCGCGCTCAACCAGTACAGCATCCCCGCTGCCATTAAGCTCCAGCGGCGTATAAAGACGATAGCCGGGTTTGCCCCTGTTAATCTGATTGTCCAGCAAATAGCTGTTGTCCGTATACCTGCCGCTGATGGTTACCGCGCGCCAGTACAGTTTTTCCGCGTCACGGCGATCATCCAGCTCGGTCAGCGCCACGGCCGGCCTGTTGTACATGGCTGTGAAGTCCGCCTCCATCACCGCCTTCTCCGCAGCGCGATCCAGCTGCCAGAAACCCAGATAAAGCAGTAACGGCAAGAGTACCAGTGTCGCCAGGCTGGGCCAGAAGCGCGGCCTGAAGTCATATCGCTGCGTGATTTTCATGGCCGTCCCCGGCCCCAAAGGCCGGGCGTGTGGTCGAAAACCAACCACGTTATACTGTCATCAAACACACCGCCGGGTTTCCCAACCATGCTGCCTGCTATCGTCTCAAAAACCATTATCATCCTGTTTCTGATCGCGATTTTTGCATCGCTGACCAGCGGACTTTACTACCTCATTCGCGACCGCGGCCAATCCAATCGCGCCGTCAAGGCGCTCAGCTGGCGTATCGGCCTGTCCCTGACCCTCTTCATACTCCTGATGATCGGCTTTGCCACCGGGCTGATGCAGCCGCATGGCCTGGGCGGCGGCGCATAAACGGAAAAGGCGCCGTATTAACAGCGCCTTTCCTGTTTCTTAAAGTTAAAGCGTCTGCGCGAAAAGCGGTCTCAAAATGTCACAAGCGCAGTAATTTTGCGGCCGCTTTTACAGCCAGTAAACAAACACGAACAGAAACAGCCAGACCACATCAACAAAGTGCCAGTACCAGGCGACCGCTTCGAAAGCGAAATGGTGTTCCGACGTGAAGTGCCCCTTGATGGATCGCAGCAGAACAATGAAGATCATCAGCGCGCCCATGGTCACGTGAAAACCGTGAAAGCCGGTCAGCATAAAAAAGGTGGTGCCATAGATGCCGGAGTTCAGCGTCAGGCCGAGCTCATGATAGGCGTGCACATATTCGACACCCTGCAGCGCCACGAACAGGGAGCCCAGTGCCACCGTCGCCGCCAGCCACCAGACCAGCCCTTTGCGATTGTTCTTCTTCAGCGCCCAGTGCGCAAACGTGATGGTCGCTCCAGAACTCAGCAGTATCAGGGTATTAATGGCTGGCAACCCCCAGGCACCGATTATGGCGCTGGGTTCGGAGTAATACGAACCGTCCGGAAAATTCAGCAGCGGCCAGGTATAAGTGAACTCGGGCCAGAGAAACTCATTGGTTGCAAAGCCCTTGCCCTCGCCGCCGAGCCAGGGGCCGGCATACATGCGGGCATAGAACAGGGCGCCGAAAAAGGCAGCAAAAAACATGACCTCGGAAAAAATGAACCAGCCCATGCTCCAGCGGAAGCTGATGTCGACCTGGCTATTGTACTTGCCGCTTTCACTTTCACGTATGACCTGCCCGAACCAGCCGAACATGAAATACAGAAACACCAGAAAGCCAAAGGCAATCACCAGACCTGATGCCGAATAGTCGTTCAGCAACATCGCAAAGCCGAAGAACAGGCTGAACACGGCAATAGTTGCGACAATCGGCCAGTGACTCGGGTCCGGCAAATAATATTCACTGTGAGAATCAGACATACAAAGCCCCCATGCTTAGGATCTGGTTATTGTTATCGCAGTATACTGGCATGTGTTCAAATCTGCTTGCCGTCGACGCCGGTTTTTGCCGCCGCCGTCTTGCCGCCGGATTCAGACAGCTCGAAGAACGTGTATGACAACGTGACGCCCTTGATATTGCCGGGCAGATCGGTGTCGATAATATAGCGGACCGGCATGGTCATTTCCTCGCCCGGTGCCAGCGTCTGTTCGGTATAACAGAAACACTCCGTCTTGCTGAAATATACCGATGCTACCGCCGGCGAAACATTGTAGATCGCCCGGCCCACTATTGTTTTATCCGAGGTGTTCTCGACCACGAACTCGGCCTCATTGAGCGCGCCCGGATGGATCCGGGTGGTGCCGGTCAGGGCCTTGAATTCCCAGGGCAGATTACCGTTGACCGAGGTCACGAATTCGACCCTGATATCGCGACTGCGATCGACTCCCCTGGCATCCACCGACGATGCATCGACCTGTTTGACGCCGCGACCTCCCAGTCCGGTCAGATCACAGAAAACATTATATAACGGCACCAGAGCATAGCCGAAGCCGAACATGGCCACCGGGATCAGTGCCAGTTTCAATGCCGTACGCTTGGCCGGGGATCCTTTCATGTTACTTATGTCAGTTCAGATATTGGAACAGGAAGTAGCTGACGTACAGGCAAACCGCCACGATCCCGAGGGCAACCGCCGTAAGAATATTACGGCGGGCCAGGGTCTTGCGATCAGCTTCATTTTGTCGTCCTTCCGACACTCAGGTTCTCGACCGATCAGCTGTGCGCCACCGCATCGGTGACTTTCGGCGGCGTGGTAAAGCTGTGGTATGGCGGTGGTGATGGCAGCGTCCATTCCAGGCCGTGGGCGCCCTCCCAGACCTGATCGGTGGCCTTGGCGCCGCCACGTACACACTGGATCACCATCCAGACGAACAGCAGCTGACTCAGCCCGAAGGCAAAGCCGCCAATACTGGACACCATGTTCCACTCGGTGAACTGCACGGCATAGTCCGGGATACGGCGCGGCATGCCGGCCAGGCCCAGGAAGTGCTGCGGGAAGAACAGTATGTTCACCGAAATTACCGATAGCCAGAAGTGCCACTGGCCCAGTGTCTCGTTGTACATGTGGCCGGTCCACTTCGGTAGCCAGTAATAGGCGCCGGCAAACAGCGCAAAGATGGTACCGGTCACCAGCACATAGTGGAAGTGCGCGACCACGAAATAGGTGTCGTGATACTGGAAGTCGGCCGGAACAATGGCCAGCATCAGCCCCGAAAACCCGCCAATAGCAAACAGGATGATGAAGGCGATTGCGAACAGCATCGGTGTCTCGAAGCTCATCGAGCCGCGCCACATGGTGGCCGTCCAGTTGAAAATCTTCACGCCGGTGGGCACGGCGATCGACATGGTCGCATACATGAAGAATAGCTCGCCGGTAAGCGGCATGCCGACGGTGAACATGTGATGTGCCCAGACGAAGAACGACATGAAGGCAATAGCGGCCGTGGCGTAGACCATCGAGTCATAACCGAACAGCGGCTTGCGCGCGAAGGTCGGGATGACCTGCGAGACAATGCCGAACGCCGGCAGAATCAGGATGTAAACCTCGGGATGGCCGAAGAACCAGAAAATATGCTGGAACATGACCGGGTCACCGCCGCCGGCGGCATTGAAGAAGCTGGTGCCGAAAAACTTGTCTGTCAGCAGCATGGTGACTGCACCGGCCAGCACCGGGATCGCGGCGATGAGCAGAAACGCGGTAATGATCCAGGCCCACACGAACAGCGGCAGTTTCATGAAGCTCATGCCGGGTGCCCGCATGTTGAATACCGTTGCAATGATGTTGATGGCGCCCATGACCGAGGAGATGCCCAGGAAGTGCACGGCGAATATCACGAACGGAAAGGCGTCTCCGGTCTGCAGCATCAACGGCGGATACATGGTCCAGCCGGCGGCCGGCCCTCCGCCCGGCAGGAACAGGGTCAGCAGCAGCAGCGCGAAGGCGAACGGCAGAATCCAGAAACTCCAGTTATTCAGCCGTGGCAGCGCCATATCCGGCGCGCCGATCATCATCGGGACCATCCAGTTGGCAAACCCGACCGCCGCCGGCATGGCCACACCGAAGATCATGACCAGCGCATGCATTGTGGTCATGGAGTTAAAGAACTGCGGATCGACGAACTGCAGTCCCGGCTCGAACAGCTCGGCACGAATCACCATGGCCATGGCGCCGCCGACAAAGAACATGATCAACGAAAAGACCAGGTACATCGTACCGATGTCCTTGTGATTGGTGGTGAACAGCCACCGCGTGATACCCGACGGGTGGTGGTCGTGATGCTCGTCGTGGTGTGCAACTGCTTCGCTCATCGCTTTATCCTCGGATTCTTGATCTTGGCTCTTGTAATAATTTCTAATCGTAATCGCCGTGCGCTTCAGCGCAACGCCTTGACCTCACTGGGTTGAACCATGTCGCCCATTTCATTGCCCCAGGCGTTGCGTTCATATGTAATCACTGCGGCAAGTTCGGCATCGCTGAGCTGTTCACCGAATGCCGCCATGGTCGTACCATCGACACCATGCAGTACGACATTAATATGGTCCGCTTTCGGCCCGAAAACGATTTCGCTTTCGGTCAGTGACGGGAAGGCCCCCGGCACACCTTCGCCATTGGCCTGGTGGCAGGCGGCACAGTTGGTGCCGTAAACCTCTTCGCCCCTGGCCATGAGTTCGTCCATGCTCCAGTCACGGTCACCGCTCTCGGCCGCGGCCTGCTGGGCCGCCTTTTGCTCGGCCACCCATTGTTCATATTCACCCTTTTCCTTCGCCACGACCACGATCGGCATGAAGGCGTGATCGCGGCCGCAAAGTTCGGCGCACTGGCCGCGATACACGCCCGGCTCCTCAATGATCGCCCAGGATTCGTTGATGAACCCGGGAATGGCGTCGCGCTTCCAGCCCAGTGCCGGCACCCACCAAGCATGGATCACGTCATTGGAAGTCGTCAGGAAACGGATCTTGGTATCGACCGGCACGACGAGGCGCTTGTCGACATCCAGCAGGTAGTGCTCAACCTTGTTCGGATCGCGGTTGGAACGCAGCTGCCGAGCCTCGTTGCTGCTGGCAGCCAGCGTGCTGAAGAAGCTGACACCTTCATCAATGTACTCGTATTCCCATTTCCACTGATAGCCGGTGACCTTGATGGTCATGTCGGAATCACCGGTATTTTCCATGGCGATCAAGACCCTGGTCGCCGGGATCGCCATACCAACCAGAATCAGGACCGGGACAATGGTCCAGAGAATCTCGGCCTTGGTGCTGTGATGAAACTGCGAGGCGACGGCGCCGCGGGATTTACGATGATGAAAGATGGACCAGAACATGACACCGAAAACCACCACACCGATTGCCACGCAGATCCACATAATGATCATGTGGAGACCATAGATGTCCTGGCTTATCGGTGTGACACCCTGGGTCATGTTGAGCTCATCAAAACCGGCCATGACCGTACTGCTGAACAGCACCAGCGGTAGCAGGATGAGCCGGGCCAGTCTGTCGCTCAGTGATTTAATTGACATGCGCCTATCCTCAGCACTCGTATTAATTAGTTATTGTGTTTATGGTTTCGCTGCTTCGAGTGGCGTAATAATTCTGTTAAGCGCCTCTGCGAGCCCCCGGCGTTCCTCTTCATTGAGAAAACCGCCAATTTCGACCTGGCGACCATGTGAGCGAATCAGCAAGCGGCTGGGGTGCCAGCCCCCGGAGCGTTCAAGTATCACCTGCGTCCAGGGACGCTGGAATTCTTGCCGGTGTGTCGGTTTCTCGCGGCCGCTCTCTATAGCTACCGATTCTTCATCGACAGTAATCACCTCCCTGAAGCTGCTGCGCCAAGATGTTACATAAAGGGCAGCCCCCAGCGCCAGCATTTCAAGCCCGCAGAACGGCAACACCAGCGTCAGGCCGATGTGAAAGTAAGCTAGTCCGATGACCAGGGACACAAACACCATCAGAACGTACAAAGATACCAGTGTTTGCCAGGACATGGATCGGTTCGGCTCGATAACGAGGCACTGGATGCTGGAATCAGAGCCGCTGACAGCCGAAATCACCTCTGGACAACTCCGCGAGTAAACAGGCTCCCTGTGTATAAATAGTTGTTAGATTCGATACAGAATGAACAATATGCCCGATTTGGTTCTATTGATGCAAGTCAATTTCCGCGCTAGGCTCATGATTTCCCTCGAATCAGCACAATTACCGACCGTGGTCCAGGCACGCCGCAAGCCTGTCCCAGCAAGGATCGTCCGACCCTGCGCCGGTCGGCACCTGTGCAAGTAGTGGCGCGGCAAGGCCCGCGTTCAGCGTGGCCAGGGTTTCGGCTGCCGTCGTGTAATCCGGATCGAAATGATTCGCCACCCAGCCAAGAAACCGCACACCATCCGCCGCCAGGGCTTCGGCCGTCATCAGGGCGTGATTGATACAGCCAAGCCGCAGACCAACCACCAGGATGACCGGCAACTCCAGCCTGGCCACCAGATCGCGTGTGGCCAGCGACGCCGACAGCGGTACCCGCCAGCCGCCGATCCCCTCGACCACGACCCGGTCGCTGGCCGCGCAGAGCTGGCGGTAGGCGGCGACGATCGGCGCCAGTTCGATCTCGCAGCCATGGCGCTCTGCGGCAAACTGCGGCGCCATCGGTTCCGGTAACGCATACGGGTTGATAACGGCATAGTCCCACGCCCCCGCGGAAGCCGCCTGCAGGGCCTGTGCGTCGGCGTTGATCCAGCCCCCTGTCGGACCGCGCTCACAACCGCTGGCCACCGGCTTCATGCCGGCGGCGCGCAGCCCCCGCCGCGACAAGCCGCGTAACAATCCGGCACTGACAAAGGTCTTGCCGCTGCCGGTGTCGGTGCCGGTGATGAAAACACCGGCCGTCATTCCCGGCGCCTCTTTAACGCAGTCAATGGAACATGGACCTCGCCGCTGTCCGGATCGGCGGTCTGTTGCGGCTGCGCCGGCACCCAGGCGTGACCGTAGACCACCTCGAATGTCGCCGGCAGGCGGCCGTCCGGCTGCCGGAACTGCTCGTAGGCCGCGACCATGCCCCGCAGACGCCGGTGCCCGGTCAGGGTACGACGGCGGGCGGCCAGCGCATTGCGGGCGCCGAGTTGCTGCAGTTCCCGCATCAATGCATAACAGTCCGGGTAGGTCAGGCAGAAGTGTTCTGCCTCCATGACCGGGTCGGCAAAGCCGGCCCGCACCAGCGCATCGCCGACATTGTGCATATCGACAAACGGGCTGACATGCGGCGCCTCGTCAACGGCCGCCCAGCTGGCGCGCAGTTCCTGCAGAGTATCCGGGCCGAAGCTGGCGAACTGCACCAGGCCGCCGGGCCGCAAACAGCGGTGCAGTTCCGTGAACACCTGTTCGGGCCGATCGACCCACTGCAGCATCAGGTTCGAAAACACAAAATCTGTACTGCCCGCTGCCAGCGGCAGCGCCAGGGCATCGGCCTGGATAAAACGCTGCCGCGAAAACCAGCGCCAGGATTGGGCCCGCGCCTGTCGCAACATGCCGTAGGCGATATCCAGCTGCAGCAGCCGCGCGTGCCGGTAGCGCCGCGCCAGTCGCCGCGCCGCGCTGCCGCTGCCGGAGCCCAGGTCGAGTATCACCCGCGGCTGCAGGCGGATGACATCCAGCCGCTCAAGCAGGCGCTCGAGCACGGTGTGCTGCAGGACCGCGACCCGCTCATACGTCGCCGCGGCAGTGTCGAAATCGCGCGCCACTATCCGGCGGTCGAGTACTTCGGGCTGATCGGCGTTCACAGCAACGGCTCCAGGTCGCGGGCAATATCCCCTGGCCGGCTCAACAGCGGGGCGTGGCCGGCATACGGCAGTTCATGGATCCGTGCCGCCGGCTGCAGGGCGCGAACGGCGGCGGCACAGTCGTTTCCGATCAAGGCATCACGCTCGCCAAACCAGGCATGGACCGGCACATCGAGGCCGGCAAACTCGCGGCGCCGGTCGGCCGCCATCAGATAATCCAGGTCGCGTTCCAGCGTGTCACGCCGTATCAGGGCGCACGTTTGCAACTGGCCGCGGACGCTATTGCTGTCGGCATCACCGCGTGCCGCCAGCGCCGCCATGTAACGGCTTGTCGCGGCGGCGTCCCGCTGCAGGCGATCGTGTACCGCGGCTATGGCGCGGCGTTCCCAGCCGGCGGCCCAGCCGGGCTGGCGGCTGAAGCAGGGCAGCGCCGCAATCAGCCCCAGTGCCCGGATGCGGCCCGGATAACGCCACGCCAGTTCCACCGCCAACAGCCCGCCCAGCGACCAGCCGATCACCACCGCCGGGCTGCTCAAGGCGGCGGCCAGTTGTTCGACGATTTCCTCCATGGTCGCTGTGTTATCCATCGCAGCGCCGGCATACCCCGGCAGGCTGACGGCGTTGACCCGCACACCGGTTTCGAGATGATCGATGACGGGTTGCCAGACACCGGCACCGAAACACCAGCCGTGCAGCAATAATAATTCAGCAGTCTCGGCGTCGGCGGGCATCACAGCACAGCGGTCAATACGGTAATCAACCGATCGATATCCGCCTTTTCATGTGCGGCGGTCAGGGTGATACGCAGTCGCGCGCTGCCTTCGCGCACGGTCGGCGGCCGGATGGCACTGACGAGCAGCCCCCGTTCAAGCAATGCATTGCTGACGGCTGCCGTTTTGTCGTTGGCGCCGATCATTAATGGCTGAATGGCCGTCCGTGAATCAAACAGGGGCAGGCCGCGTTCTTGCGCCTGGCTGCGCCAGTAAGCGACCAGCTCCCGCAGCTTGTCGCGCCGCCATTGTTCCTGTTGCATGATCGCCAAGGCCTTCAGTATCGCCGCGGCAAGCGCCGGCGGCGGAGCGGTGGTATAAATCAGCGTCCGTGCCTGTTGCAGTATGGTTTCCATGAGACCGGATGCATCCGGCCACAAAGGCACCGCTGACACCCAGCGCCTTGCCGAAGGTTGCCATCATGATCGGCACGTCGTCTGCAGAAAGATTGTTTTGACTGCGGCTGCCGCGCCCCTGTTCGCCCACTACGCCGAAGGCATGAGCGTCATCCAGATACAACAGCGCCTGCCCGGATCGGGATATGTCAGCGATACTTGATATATCGGCGCAATCGCCTTCCATGCTGAACACGCCCTCGGTGATCACGATTTTTTTATTGCTGTTGTCTCTTGAAATATTGTTTTCAAGCACGGACGTATCATTATGAGCAAAGCGCCGCATGCGCGCACGTGCAAGTATCGCGGCATCGATCAACGAAGCATGGGCCAGGCGATCGATATGAATAACGGTGGAGCGATCACACAGCGCGGTGATCGCGCCGAGATTGGCCATATAACCATTACTGAACACCAGCGCACGTTCGTAACCGCAGTATTCAGCCAGGGTGTTTTCCAGTTCCGCCTGCCCCTCGCTATAACCCGAAACCAGTTGGCTGGCACCGGCGCCCACGCCATAACGATCGACGGCCTGTTTGAAGGCGGCGGCTATACGATTATCACCGCCAAGTCCGAGGTAGTCGTTGCTGCAGAAGTTGATGCATGAACGGCCTTTATATTGAACGTAGGGCGCGGTAGCCGGTTCAAGCGCACGGCGCGTTCGCAGCAGCCCCCTGGCGGCATAATCCCCCGTGTCTGCCTCAAATATTTCACTGGCAAATCGTTCGCTGACGGATCGCCCCGGGGAGTCGGTCGGCATAACCGTGATCGCGATCAGCGGCTGGTGGTCAGCCCGAGACGTGCAAACAGATCGCGATCATGCTCGATTTCGGGGTTGCCCGTGGTCAGCAGCTTCTCGCCGTAAAAAACCGAGTTGGCGCCGGCGGCAAAACACAGTGCCTGATGTTCGTCGGACATGTCATCGCGGCCGGCGGACAGACGCACGTAGGAGGCCGGCATCATGATCCGTGCCACAGCGATCGTGCGCACGAGTTCGAGGGGATCAATATCGTCAACATTTTCCAACGGCGTGCCTTCCACCTTGACCAGCAGGTTGATCGGTACGCTTTCGGGATGCTGCGGCAGGTTGGCGAGCGTCATCAACATGCCGGCACGATCGCGCACATCTTCGCCCATGCCGATGATGCCGCCGCTGCAGACATGGATGCCGGCATCACGTACATGCTGCAACGTATCGATGCGATCCTGATAGGTGCGCGTGGTAATGATCTGCCCGTAAAAACCTTCCGAACTGTCGAGGTTGTGGTTGTAGTAATCGAGTCCCGCAATGCTCAGGCGCCCGGCCTGTTCCGCTGTCAGCATGCCCAGCGTCATGCAGGTTTCCAGTCCCAGCGATTTCACCGCTTCGATCATGCCGGCCAACTGATCGATGTCACGATCCCTGGGCGAGCGCCAGGCCGCGCCCATGCAGAAACGGCTGGCACCGGCGTCTTTTGCCGCCTGCGCCGAACTCCTGACAGCATCCAGATCCATGAGCCCGGAAACCTCCAGGCCGGTCTGATAACGTATGCTTTGCGGACAGTAGGCGCAGTCTTCGGGACAGCCGCCGCTCTTGATATTGACCAGCGTGCTCAGCTGGACGTGGTTGGGGTTAAAATATTCGCGGATGGCGGTCTGCGCGGCGAACAGGAGGTCGTTCAGCGGCCGATCAAACAGTGCCTGGATTTCCTCGAGGCACCAGTCATGACGCAGACCGGCCGTTACAGCGGTCGATGTTGATGGCGTGGTTACGGTTTCGGCGCTGGATACGGACATGATTCCCTCATCGTGGCGGACCCGGCGGGCGGGGCCCCGCCATCATAGGATCCGGCGCCCGGTTGTCAAACAGGGATGTTTATTATGGTTAACAACTGGCGGAAGACCAGGCGCCTGGGCGGCAGCTGCCTGTTATGTGACGCCGCGGCCACGGGCCTGCTTTGCAAAGACTGCTGCAGTGATCTGCCGTGGTTAACCAACAGCTGTGATCGCTGCGCCCTGCCGTTGCCGTATAACGCCTCGTGCCCCCGGTGTCTGCGCCGGCCGCTGCCCTGCCATGTACGGGCCGCATGCCGATACGAGTACCCGGTGCCGCTGCTTGTCCAGCGGCTGAAATTCCATGGCCGTCCCGGCCTGGGCGCCGAGTTCGCCCGGCTGATGCTGGCGCGCATCCCCGCTCACGACCCGTCCGACACCTGTCTGTTGCCGATGCCGCTGCACTGGCGCCGGCAGCTGTACCGCGGATTCAATCAAGCACTTGAGATCGCCCGGCCGCTGGCGGCGCACCTGGATATTCCGTTACGTGTGGATGTTTGCCGCCGCGTACGGGCAACCCGGCCACAGACCGATCTGCACGGCCGGCAGCGGCGCCGCAACGTCAGCGGCGCTTTCCGCGTCTACCCGACATGCCGGCTACCCGCGCACGTGATTGTTGTCGATGACGTCATGACCAGCGGTCACACGGCCGCTGCGCTGGCCCGGAGCCTGCGCCGGGCCGGTGTCCGCACGGTGACACTATGGGCATTCGCCCGCGCTGGTATCCAGGGAATTAAAACGAAGTGAGTACTAGCTTCAGGTATCCAGGTTGGCCACCAGCAGGGCATTCGACTCGATAAAATCGCGTCGCGGCTCGACCTGGTCGCCCATGAGTGTGGTGAAGATGTCGTCGGCGGCAACGGCGTCCTCGATCCGCACCTGGCTCAGCGACCGTGTCTCCGCATTCATGGTCGTCTCCCACAGCTGTTCCGGGTTCATCTCGCCCAGGCCCTTGTAGCGCTGGATATGCATGCCCTTGGCCGATTCCTCCAGCAACCAGTCAAAGGCCTCCTTGGCGCTGTGGATGGCGCGCACCTGGTCGCCGCGGCGGATGCTGGCGCCATCGCCGAGGCTGACGCGGCGGCCCGGGGCGATGAGCTGCTGGTAGTCCTTGCCGGAGAAAAAGTCGGGCGGGAACACATTGTCGGATTCGAGGCCATGTATCGTCACCCGCACCCGGCCGCCGTATTCCTGGGCATCTGCGGTCAGGAACACTTCCGTGCTGTACTCTGCGGCATCGGCATTATCCTTGTTGAGCTGTTCTTCAAATCGCCCGAACCAGTTCTCCACTGCGGCCCGGTCGCTGGTGTGTTCGGCCTCCAGTGGCGGCAGGGCGCGCATGGCATCCAGCAGCGGCGGGTAATAGCGCCGCTTGAGCCGCTCGATTGCCCGGTTCATACGGATATAGTCGCCGGCCAGATCCTTCAGGGCTTCACCGGTCACGGGTTCGATGCTGATGGCCGGCCGCAGGGCCGCATCATCCAGTGCCTGCTCGAGCAAATAGGCGTCCTTTTCCGACTCGTCCTTGATATAGCGCTCCTGCTTGCCCTTTTTGATCTTGTACAGCGGCGGCTGGGCGATAAACACATAACCGCGTTCGATCAACTCCGGCATCTGCCGGTACAGAAACGTCAGCAACAGGGTACGGATGTGCGAGCCGTCGACGTCGGCGTCGGTCATGATGATAATGCGCTGATAGCGCAGCTTGCTGATATCGAATTCATCCTTGCCGATGCCGCAGCCCAGGGCGGTGATCAGCGTTCCCACCTCGACCGATGACAGCATTTTGTCAAAGCGGGCCTTTTCCACATTCAGGATCTTGCCCTTGAGCGGCAGAATGGCCTGATTGCGGCGATCCCGGCCCTGCTTGGCGGAGCCGCCGGCAGAGTCGCCCTCGACCAGGAACAGCTCGGACTTGCTCGGATCCTTTTCCTGACAATCGGCCAGCTTGCCCGGCAGTCCGGCCACATCCAGCGCGGTCTTGCGCCGCGTGAGTTCACGCGCCTTGCGCGCCGCGTCGCGCGCGCGCGCCGCGTCGATGATCTTGTCGCAAATGGCGCGCGCCTCCTGCGGCTTTTCCAGCAGAAAATCGGCCAGTTTTTCCGTGACCACGGATTCGACTACGGCCTTGACCTCGCTGGAGACGAGCTTGTCCTTGGTCTGCGATGAGAACTTGGGATCCGGCACCTTGACCGACACCACCGCGGTCAGGCCTTCACGCACGTCATCGCCGGTCACCGTTACCTTGGCGCGCGCCGCAAACCCTTGAGATTCTAGGTAATGATTAAAGCTCCGGGTCATCGCCGCGCGAAAACCGGCAGCATGCGTGCCGCCGTCGCGCTGCGGAATGTTGTTGGTATAACAGAAGATGTTTTCCTGGTAGGAATCATTCCACTGCATGGCCACCTCGACATTGACGCCGTCGCGCTCGGCGTTGATCTCGATGACGTTCGGATGCAGTGGCGTCTTGTTCCGGTTCAGGTGGCTGACAAAGGCGCTGATGCCGCCCTTGTATTCAAACACGTCGGTCTTGCCCGTGCGCTCGTCGTTGAGCTCGATGCGCACGCCGGAGTTTAGGAACGACAGTTCGCGCAGACGCTTGGACAGAATGTCATAGTGGAATTCGATGTTCTTGAAGGTCGCCGGGCTCGGGTGAAAGCGCAGCTCGGTACCGGTGAGGTCCGACGGCGCCACCTGCTGCAGCGGCGTGAGCGGTATGCCCTCACTGTACTCCTGGCGATAGTAGTAACCGTCGCGGTAAATGGTCAGCTGCAGGCGATCGGATAATGCATTCACCACCGAGACACCAACCCCGTGCAGACCGCCGGCGACCTTATAGGAATTGTCGTCGAACTTGCCGCCGGCATGCAGGGTGGTCATGATGACTTCGGCCGCAGACTGCCCTTCCTCGTGTGCATCCACCGGAATACCGCGACCATTATCGGTTACGGTTACTGATTCATCGCTGTGAATGGTGACGCGGACCTCACTACAGTAACCGGCCAGCGCCTCATCGATACTGTTATCAACCACCTCGAACACCATATGGTGCAGGCCGGTGCCATCCTCGGTATCACCGATATACATGCCCGGGCGCCGACGCACGGCGTCCAGCCCCTTAAGGACCTTGATGCTGGAAGAGCTGTAATCACCCGGTTCCGTCATAATTCTTACTCCATTAGCACGTCGGCCGCGCCCAGGCGCGGATATCAGCCGCCTATTGTATCACCTCCGCCCGGCAGCCCTGTTCCACGTGGAACCGGCAGACGGCGGACCAGCCGTCTGCCGGCATATCCGGCTCGATGGCGGTAACAAAGGCCTGGCCGCCAACCGCGGCCAGTGCCGTCATAAATCGATGGCGGGCGTTTTCATCCAGCTCCGCCGGCAAGTCATCCACCAGGATCAAGGGGCTTAGGCCGTCTGTAACCAGCATTCGGGCAAAAGCCAGCATCAGGCCGGCAATATAAAGCTTGGCCTGGCCCCTGGATAATATCGCCCGGGCTTCCATTGCCCGGTATTCGAAGAACAAATCACTGCGGTGGGGTCCGGCCTGGGTAAAACCCCGCTCCCGGTCGCGGTTGCGCGCGGCAGCCAACTGACTACCGTAATCCATCGCGGCATCATGCCCGGGCTGATACCGCACACCCCCCTCGCTGGCCAGTAAATCTCCTATAAGCCCTTCAAATATAAAAGAAAGCTTCTGAACAAACCCCTCGCGTAAGGCGTCCAGGCGGGTGCTATATTCGGCCAGGGCCTGTTCCCAGCTTGCCAGCTGGTCCGCCGGACCGGACCGCCTGAGCAGGGTATTGCGCTGGCGCAGGGCATGAAAGCAATCCTGCCAGCAGGCTAAATAAGCCGGTTCCACGTGGAACATTGCCCAGTCCAGCCAGCGCCGGCGCTGCACCGGACTGCCATTTATCAGCATATGGCTGTCGGGTGTTATCAGTACCAGCGGCAGGCGCCGGGCATGCTCGGACAGGTTGCGGACACTGGCGCCATCGTAACGCAGGCGTGTCTGCCGGCGATCCCGCTCCAGGCCGACCGGGGCCTCGCGGCCCGAGGGCTCCCGGATCCGCGCGGTTACCTGTAGCCGGTCCTGATTGTGGCGTATCAGCTCGCGGATGCGATGAGTACGAAAGGAGCGGCCGCGCGCCAGCAGGTAAATGGCTTCGAGAAGCGCGGTTTTACCGCTGGCATTGGGGCCGGTAATAACATTCAAACCGGCGACCGGGGTCAGGGTGATATCTTCCAGGTTGCGGAGCTGATATACCCGCAGGCTGCTCAACTGCATCCGGCACTACAGCCGCATCGGCATAACAACGTATTTACTGTTCTGGCTATCGCCGTCCGGCAGGATCAGGCAACTGCTGCTGGCATCCGCAAATACGGCCTGGACCCGCTTGGTGCGGATTGCGCCCAACGCATCGAGTAGATAGGAAACGTTAAAGCCTATCTCGATTTCGTCGCCGCTATATTCCACCTCAATCTCTTCCTCGGCCTCTTCCTGTTCCGGGTTGTGCGCGAGGGCCCTCAGCATACCTTCCTGTAACACCAGGCGGATGCCGCGGTATTTCTCATTCGACAGGATCGAAGCCCGGGTCAGGCTCTGGCGCAGCATATCCCGATCCGTAACCAGAATATTGCTGCTCGGGGCGGGGATAACCCGCTGATAATCCGGGAAACGGCCATCGATCAGCTTGCTGGTAAACTGGATGCGGCCGGTATCGATACGAATATGGTTGCTGCTGACCTGCAGGGTAATTTCCTCGTCGCTGGATTCAAGCAGACGCAGCAATTCCTGCACCCCTTTGCGCGGAATAATGATCTGCACCGGTGTTTCCACCCCCGTACCAACCGACGCCTCACTCATGGCCAGGCGGTGACCATCCGTGGCCACAGTGCGCAGGTTGTCCGGACTTAATTCCAGTAACAGGCCGTTGAGATAATAGCGCACGTCCTGCTGCGCCATGGCGAACTGGGTATCCTCCAGCAGCTGTCGTAGCACTCCCTGGGAGATGGAAAATTGTGCTGAAAATTCGGTAACTTCCGTGGCAGGGAATTCCTGTGCCGGAAGACTGGCCAGGGTAAAGCGACTGCGGCCGCTTTTCAGTTTCGCCCGGTCGCCTTCGATATCAAAATTCAGCTCCGCAGCGTCCGGCAACGTCCGGCAGATATCCAGGAGTTTCCGGGCGGGCAGCGTGGTCTCGCCGGCTGCGCCCCCTTCCAGCGCCAGCCTGACCACCAGTTCCACCTCCATATCCGTCGCTGTCAACGACAACTGGCCCTCATCCACCATGAGGAGAGTATTCGCCAGTATGGGAAGCGTCTGTCGTCGTTCAACCACGCCGCCGATAACCTGCAAGGCCGGCAGTAATTGTTCACGCTCTATAGAAAACTTCATGTATATATACCTGTTACTGTTATTATTATACCGCTCTACTCTGTGTATAATTTTTATTTTCTTTTCTAAATCAATAAGCTATAATAAAAAATTGTCTGTTGATAAGCTGCGTCCCACATGGGTTTTGGCTGTTTATCAATGTTGTATAAAAAGCGCTTTTCATAAACAGGGTAGGTTATCCACAGCTTATAGCCATCATGTTGTGAGTATTCTTACCAGGTTGTTATAGTCTTCCTCGACCTTGTGATCACTGGTTCGCAGATCGGCGATCTTGCGGCAGGCATGCAGTACCGTTGTGTGATCCCGCCCCCCGTAGGCATCGCCGATTTCCGGCAGACTATGATTGGTCAGCTCCTTGCATAATGCCATTGCCATCTGCCGCGGGCGTGCCACCGACCGGCTGCGGCGTTTCGACAGCAGGTCCGCTACCCGTATTTTGTAGTATTCGGCGACGGTTTTCTGGATATTTTCCGTTGTAATCTGCTTATCCTGCAGGAGCAGCAAGTCTTTAAGAGCGTGCTGGGCAAACTCCAGCGTGATCGGGTTACCTGTCAGATTGGAGTTGGCGATAACACGGTTTAGTGCCCCCTCAAGTTCACGCACATTGGAGCGGAATCGCTTGGCAATCAGAAAAGCGACTTCATCCGGCAGGTGGATGCGGGAACGGATCGCCTTCTGATTGAGTATCGCCACCCGCGTTTCCAGTTCCGGCGGCTCAATGGCGACAGTAAGCCCCCAGCCGAATCGTGATTTCAGGCGTTCCTCCAGGCCACTGACCTCTTTCGGGTAACGATCGCAGGTCAGGATGATCTGGTGCTGGCCCTCAAGCAGGGCGTTGAAGGTATGAAAGAACTCTTCCTGTGAGCGCTCCTTGCCGGCAAAGAACTGGATGTCATCGATTAGCAGCGCGTCTACCGAGCGGTAGTAACGTTTGAATTCGGCGATGGAATTGTGCTGCAGGGCCTTGACCATATCGGCGACGAAACGCTCCGAGTGCAGGTAGGCAACATTGGCGCCGGGCTTGTGCTGCTGAATGGCATGGCCGATGGCGTGCATCAGATGGGTCTTGCCCAGGCCGACGCCGCCGCAGATGAACAGCGGGTTGTAGGCGCTGCCGGGGTTTTCCGCTACCTGCATGGAGGCGGCGCGCGCAAGCTGGTTGGATTTGCCCTCGACAAAAGAGTCAAAGGTGAAATCCGGATTCAGGTTATTGGTATGTTTAACGGTGTTTGTATGCACCGCAGGCTCGGCCTGCCGACCTTTGCTGTTGTTAATGGTCTCGCCGGCAAGGGGTTTTGCGGCCTGACTGCCAACCTCGAGCCGGATCTGGAAATCCGCGTCACGGATGTCCGTGACAATCTGCTGCAGCCTGTTCAGATACTGTTCGCTGATCCAGTCCAGCACGAAACGGTTGGGCGCCAGCAATTTCAGGGAATGCCCTTCTTCCACCCCTTGCAGGGGGCGGATCCAGGTATTGAATTGCTGCGGATTAAGCTCGCCCTCCAGTCTTTCCTGGCAGTATTCCCAAATAGACTTAGACACCGCGCATGGACCCCAAGACTTTAAAGTTATTCGTGTGTGAATGCAGAAGGGAGAATGAGTGTATACCTGACAGAGGTGCTTATCTACACCCTGCCGAGACGTTTTCAGACCCGCCAAGTTTGAGTATTGATTGACAACGGTTTTTTCCTGACAGTATCATCTCGCCTTTTTCCGCAGGCGGAATTCCCGTCCGGCGCCGGACAGGCAAACATGAAAAGAACATATCAGCCAAGCAATCTCAAACGCGCACGAGCCCACGGTTTTCGCGCCCGCATGAAGACCAGGGCGGGCCGCGTCATTATCAATGCCCGGCGCGCCAAGGGCCGTAAACGGCTGTCTGCCTGAAACGGTGTGGCAGGCGTGTCTGCTGAGTGGGCGCCGGGACAGAACAGTTTGACCGCAGCCGGCGGCTGACCAGCCCCGGCGACTACCAGCGCGTATTCAGCAAGGCGCGTCGCTCCGCGGACGACCACCTGCTGGTACTGGCCCGGGACAATCATCTAGAGCACGCACGACTCGGCCTGGCCATTGCGCGCAGCAAAATACCCCGGGCTGCCGCCCGCAATCGCATCAAGCGTATTATCCGGGAAAGCTTCCGTCAGCATCAGCAAAGCCTGAGCGGCCTGGATCTGGTAGTGCTGGCCCGATCAAATCTCTCCAGGACTGATAACCAGGCGCTGTTTCAGTCACTCAGGGCGCACTGGGACCGGCAGCAGCGGCTGAAAACCGGGGTCTGAGGACAACCGGGGCGGGTTTTCCGCGACAGTTTGGGAAATTATGGATATTAAACGCTTCATCTTACTGATCGCCTTCGGCCTGGTTTCAACCATGATCTGGCAGACCTGGCAGCAGGATTACGCGCCGGCACCGGATTCCACCGAACTGACGCGCGACACCTCTCCTGCCGACATGCCGGCGGCCGCCCCGGTAGATACAGGCGATGACAGAGCCGAGGCCATCCCGTCCATGCCGGAGGAGTCCGCCAGCCGTCGCCCGGAGGCCCCGGCCGCCAGAACCGGCGGCGGGGAAGTGGTTCGTGTGACCACCGATGTTTACGATATCGCCATTAACACCCTCGGCGGCAATCTTGGCGAAGTCCGTTTACTGAATTACCCGGTATCGGTGAACAAGCCGGATCAGCCGTTTGTCATGATGACGGACGATTCCGCACCACTTTTTTATGTCGCCCAGGGCGGGATTCTGAGTGAAAGGGACGCGCCCAGCCACAAAACGCTTTACGAGCCGGAGCAGACCCGCTACCGGCTCACCGAAAGGGAGGACACGCTCGAGGTCCGGCTTAAGTGGCGTGGTGAAACGGGCGTCGGGATAGACAAGGTCTATATTTTTCAGCGCGGCAGCTACGAGATCGATGTCCGTTATGAAGTGCGCAATGGTTCAGACTCCCCCTGGCGCGGCTGGGCTTATGGACAATTACAGCGCAACGATCCGGATGGCGGCGGCGCGCGTCTGATCTATACCTATACCGGCGCGGCCCTGTCGAGCCCTGACAGCCGTTATGAAAAGATCGATTTCGGCGATATACGCGATCAGAAACTCGAACGCGAGATAACCAATGGTTGGGCGGCCATGCTGCAGCATTATTTCGTCTCCGCCCTGTTGCCGTCGGATCCGGAAGCCAGCTACCGCTATTACACCTCGGTTATTAATCGCAACAGCGACGATACGCGCTATGTCATCGGCACGACAACGCCGCCGGCCGATATTGAGCCGGGCGCGACAGGCACGCTGGCACACCGTTTGTATATCGGACCCAAGGAACAGCACCGCCTGGAGACGCTGGCACCAAGCCTGGAACTGACCGTTGATTACGGCATATTGTGGTTTATTTCCAAACCACTGTTCTGGGGACTGGAAAAGTTTCATGCCCTGACCGGCAACTGGGGCTGGGCAATTATCCTGCTGACGCTGCTGATCAAGATCGTCTTCTATAAATTGTCCGCGGCCGGCTACCGCTCCATGGCCAGGATGCGCAAGGTTCAACCACGCCTGATGGCGTTGCGTGAACGTTACGCCGACGACAAACAGCGCCTGAACCAGGCCATGATGGATTTGTACAAGACCGAGAAGATCAATCCGCTCGGCGGCTGCCTGCCGATCCTGGTACAGATCCCGGTATTTATCGCCTTGTACTGGGTGCTGCTGGAAAGCGTGGAGCTGCGTCAGGCACCGTTTATTCTCTGGATAAAGGATCTCTCCATTCCCGATCCGTGGTTCGTGTTGCCATTGGTAATGGGTGTCACTATGTTTATTCAGCAGAAGCTGAACCCGGCGCCTGTGGACCCGGTCCAGGAGAAGATCATGATGTCGCTGCCGGTGGTGTTTACCGTGTTTTTTGCCTTTTTCCCCGCCGGGCTGGTGCTTTACTGGGTCGTCAACAACATCCTGTCCATTGCCCAGCAGTGGCTGATCACCCGCAACCTGGAACGCGAAGGCGCCGACTAGGGGCGCGGCATTAACCATGAGCGGGGCCGCCCAGTCCGATACCATCGCGGCGGTTGCCACGCCGCCGGGCCGCAGCGGCATCGGTGTACTGCGTATTTCCGGGCCCGGCTGCCGTCATATCGCCAGACAAATGATCGGCGAACTGCCCCCGCCCCGCCATGCGAGTTTCCGCGGTTTCCGTGATGCCGGCGGCGGGATATTGGATCGCGGTATCGTCCTGTTCTTTCCGGGGCCGCATTCCTATACCGGCGAAGACGTTCTTGAATTGCAGGGACACGGCGGCGACGTGGTCATGCGCCTGCTGCTACAGGCCGCCCTGGATCTGGGCGCCAGGCAGGCGCGGCCCGGTGAATTCACGGAACGCGCCTTTCTCAACGACCGGATCGATCTTTTACAGGCAGAGGCAACTGCCGATTTGATCGAGAGTGTCTCGGCGGCCGCGGCACGCAGTGCCATGCGTTCGCTGGAAGGGGCTTTCTCGCAACGCGTGAACAGCCTGCAGCAGTCGTTAACCGATCTCAGGGTGCGGGTCGAAGGCGCACTGGATTTTCCCGATGAAGATGTCGATGCCGTGATTGGTGTTGACCTGACATATTCCGTGCAGGAACAACTGCAGATCATCGATGAACTGCAGTTACAGGCAGATCAGGGGCGCCTGTTACGCAGCGGTATCGACGTCGTCATTGTCGGCAGCCCCAATGTCGGCAAGTCAAGCCTGATCAACAAACTCGTCGAACGCGAAGCCGCCATTGTCACCGATATTCCAGGCACCACGCGCGACCCTGTTCGTGAAATCTGTATGATCGACGGGTTGCAAGTTACGCTCACGGACACGGCCGGTCTGCGTGAAAGCGAAGACCGGATCGAACAGGAGGGCGTACGCCGTGCCGGTTTGGCCCTGGTGCGGGCCGATGTGGTGTTATGGGTGCATGATGATCAGATCGCGGATACCGACTCGGCGGCGAAACTGCGCCAGCAAATGGCGGCAGGTGCGGTGCTGATCGAAGTCAACAACAAGATCGATAGATTGGCGCAGGCGCCCTACCGGCAAAACAATGAAACGGGTACGACGGTGATCGGGCTCTCGGCTCTGATCGGCGACGGCCTGGATTATCTGCGCGAGACGATCAGGGAATGCGTGGGTTACAACCCCGCAGGCGAGGATCTGTTCGCCGCCAGGGAACGGCATGTTCGTGGCCTGGCGGATGCACGGGGTTATGCCGACAGGGCATTGCAGGCGATCAAAAATGACGAGCCGCTGGAAGTGATCGCCGAAAACCTGCGCCATGCACAACAGTCACTGGCGGTATTGACCGGCCAGTTCAGCGCTGATGATCTATTGGGTGAAATCTTTTCGCGTTTCTGTATTGGCAAATAGGCCGGCACGCAGAAAGCGCAGAACCGGCTTACCAGACGATCAGCGCAAGCAATGCCCGATCCAGAACATTTTATGGACACAGACAGCCCTTTTGGTCGTTATAGGCCCGGTCCGCTGACGGCCTTGTTAATAGCCATAACACGACGCTGCCCCGGGAACTGGCTGGGGATGCGTCTTGCGCTGGCAATACGCAGACTGGCGTTGATCCTGGCCGGCTCACCGCTGGATGTCATGGTTGATAATTTCAGGCTTCGTTCCTGCCTCGGGGACAATGTGTCCGAGCGCAAGTACGTGTTTATGCCCCGAAGTTTTGATCCGTCAGAAAGGGCGCTAATTGTCGACGAGCTGCCGCCGGACGGCGTGTTTGTCGATATCGGCGCCAATGTCGGCATATACACCCTGACCGCAGCGAGTGTGCTCGGGCCCGTGGGCAGAATCATCGCCTTCGAACCCTGCCCCGCGACATACGAGCGATTGCGGTTCAATATCAACATTAATCGCGACAGCATGAAAGCAGGGGAAGGGATCGCTCTGTTGCCCATGGGGGTTAGCGACAGGAGCGGCGAGTTTGATCTGTTTCTGGATTCGACCAATCTGGGAGGCAACAGCCTCCAGAAACGGCGAGACGATGATCAATCTATGAAGATAGAATGCACACCCTTGCTGAACGCCCTGCGGGGACAGAAGATCGGGCGTGTCGATATATTGAAGATAGATATAGAAGGCGCCGAAGAACAGGCGCTTGTCCCGTTTTTCTCCGACGCACCACGGGCATTGCTGCCACAAGTTATTATTATGGAGAACAGTAACGAAGAACGCCGGGCCGCGCTTGTCCAGACCATGTACAGGCTTGGCTATGTAAAAACCGACAGCTTGCGGATGAACAGTATATACCGACTAATGGCAGATGGGCCGTGACGAGTTGCCTCATGGGGATCTCCGTACATGCCGATTAATCTGAAAGACGGGCAGGTAACTCTGGGGCTTGGCATGCTTAGCTGGCGTGCGCCGGAAGACCGTCGATCATACGCTCGCGAGTTATGCCGAACGGGGCTTTCCCTCATTGTTCGATCATTGCCAGATTTTTTTCCAGGAGATCACCGACTCTGATCGCGCCGTTGCGGAAAAATATGGCTTTGATACGGCCGGCAACAGCAGCAACCGCGGCATCTATGGCGGCGTCAAGGCCCTGCTGGAAAGCATGTCCGATGACTATGTACTGTTTGTCGAAAATGATTGCGTGCTGATCGAGAACAGGGACAGCGCGGAGAAACAGCTTGCCGCAGCGGTGCGGGACATCGATGCGGGACGCGCGGCTGTTTACCGTTTCCGCCATTTGCGCCGGCCCGGCGAGGATTTTGCCACGGTCGATAAATACCTGCGTTATTATCCGGCCGGCCCGCAGAGCTGGATAAACCGGGACCGGGGATCTCCGTTCATGTCTTTTGTCCGCCGGCTGTTGCGCCCGGCCAAGGCCCGGCGGCTGGCGGGTATTGCCGCCTATGTCGAGCTGCAACCGGAGATGCTGTTTCCCGATGTGTTTACCCGGACGGCGGATAACAATCTGATCGTTTCATCACGCCATCTTACCTGGACCAACCAGGCGGTACTGTTCCGGCGCCGCTGGGTGCTGGATGAAATACTGCCCTGGGTGGCGGCACATCCCAGCAGCCGCACCGTAAACGGTTTCCCCGATATAGAAAAGGAACTGAACTGCCGCTGGTGGCGACAACAGGATTTTCGCATTGGCCTGGCGCCGGGGCTTTTTACCCATCAGCGGCTCGACCGCTGACAGCGCTTTACTGCCGGGATGATGACAAAAGTTGTTATGATGTTCGAGCAAGCCCGCTAACACGATCCGCAAGAGTTCTGCCATGCATAATGTTATCTGTATGAAGTGGGGCACGGCCTATAGCGCCGATGATGTGAACATGCTTTATCGCATGGTGGGACGCAATCTGTCCCGGCCGCACCGCTTTGTCTGTTTTACCGACGATCCCGCCGGTCTGGAAACCGGTATAGAGCATTTCCCCCTGCCCGCGGTCAGGGTACCCGAGCATTTGCAGCACGAGGCATGGTATAAACTCGGCACGTTCAGTTACCCGCTGGCCGACCTGGAGGGCGAGGCGCTGTTTTTGGATCTTGATATTATTATTGTCGACAGTATTGACTGTTTTTTTGAACATCCGGGTGAGTTCTGCATCATTCATAACTGGACGCATCCCGATCGTATTGTCGGCAATTCCTGGTCTATCGTTTTCGGGTCGGTGCCCACACGGATATTCTGCAGCGTTACCATGAAGACCCGCTGGCGGCCCGAAACGAGTATCGTAACGAACAGGCCTTTCTCTCCTATCAGCTCGGCGCCGATCGTTTGACCTACTGGCCGGCCGAGTGGTGTATCAGCTTCAAGCGTCACTGCATGCCGCAGCGTCTGCTGGCCCCTTTTGTCAGACCGAAGCTGCCCCGCGGCGCCCGCATTGTCGCCTTTCACGGCAACCCCAAGCCGGCCGATGCCGAGCGCGGTGTCTGGAAGGGATCGTTGCGATGGATGCGACCAACGCCGTGGATCGCCGACTATCGATATTAGGATCGTCCGCCGGTCGCCGCAGTCGGTGTGGACAGCTTCAGGGCCGCAAACAACAGGCCGATTAGCCACCAGTAAAACGCCGCCCAGTAGGAACTGTAAAAAGCCAGGTGTGCGTTCAGGGGAAACACCGCCGTGAATAGGCACAGCGCCAGCACCCAGGCGCTGCCGGGGGGATGGTTTCGCAATCGCCGGATCAGCAACAGCCAGAACAGGACATAGCCCGCCACGCCCAACGCCCCGGTCTCGGCCATGATCTCCAGCAGGTGCATGTGCGGCTGGGTCACGGTTCTTTTGACCCAGTAGTTATCCTCCGGATCGGCATAATCATGAAACACCTGCCGGAAACCGCGCGGGCCAGATACCGTTGATCCAGTTGTCGCGGGCCACGTCGGTGGCCACGACCCAGATATCGAGACGGTGCGAGGTCGCGGTATCCATGTGCTCGTAATCACCCGAAGAACATACCCAAGGAATTGTCGACCCGCGTCTGGAACGGGCTGTAATTCACATACAGCAGAACGGGCACCGTACAGATCAGTATCATTAGCGTCGCCAGCGAGCGCCAGCGTAGCGAGTGGACCATAAGCCCGAGATACAGCAGGTAACCACCACCCGACAGCAGCATCATCAGCCAGGCTACGCGCCGGCCCGATAACAGAATGACCGCCACTATCGGGATGACCAGCAGCCACGGCCAGAATCTGCCGCAGGCATGGCGGCGCAGGCATTCCAGCAGCAGCGGCAGCAGTGCGGCGAGGATATGGCCGATGGACTGTTTGTTGAACAACAGCCCCATGACCATGTTCGGCCTGGCGTCGTGATCGAATACCGACCATACGCCGGCCAGTGCCAGCAGGGCATCCAGGCACCAGGCCAGCGCCGCCGATCGTGATACCGATCAACAGACGGCCCAGATCGGCGGCAGTGGCCACGCCCCGGGTAAAGATGAACACGGCCGCAAGCCCGTAGCCGAACTGCGTCAGCGCCACCCGTAGGCTTTCCGGCCGGTCGACTGCATCGGGCAGGGCCAGGATTTGCGGCAACCACCGGCGCGCGAACAACAGGCCGAAGAACAACAGCGGTTCGCCATGGTGACTGATTGCTTCGAACCGCCGCCGGCCGAGACCGGCGATGGCCAATAGTGCCATGAGCGCCAGGGGCGCGTTATACAAGGCGTTGTCGGCGAACAGCGGTAGCACCGACAGCACCAGCAGCCAGTGCCAGTTGCCGGCCAGCCGCGCAAGGGCTTTCGAGGCCATATCGGTTTTCATGATCCCCTGGTGTTATTCACTGCCGCGGCAGCAGGCCTGATAAAGATCCAGCGTACTGGTTAGCATGTCCGCGAGTGAATACATGCCGGTAACGGGCACAGTTTTGTTTTTTTGCAGGATTTCCCCGACGCGCTCTATCGCCAGCCGTACATTGCCGGGCTCAACCGCGCCATCCGGAAAAATGTTTTGCAGTATTTCGGCGGTGCCGCCATGGGCATAGCCCACCACCGGTATGCCCATGCCGAGCGCTTCCAGTGCGGTTCTGCCGAATGATTCGGGCAGTCGTGACAGCGCCATCACCACACTGGAAATCGCCATGATTTCACGCAGGTCATCGCGGTGACCGAGGAAACTGATGTCATTGTCCAGCCCCATGCGCCTGACCTGTGCCTCAATGCCGTCAGCATATGCCAGGCGCCGGGGATCGCGGCCGCCGACGATCAGGCCATGTACATTCATGCCCTGTTCGCGCAGCCCGGCGATGATCCCGATGAAGTCTTCGTGACCCTTGCGCCGCGTCAGCCGCGCCGGCAGCGTGATCAATTGCCCGTCTTTCAATGCCGGATGCTGCTCGTACCACTGGCTCAGCCAGTCGGCGGGAGGCAGATAGCCATATGGAAATTGTGCCCCTTCGACGCCGCGGGGGATAACGGCAATGCGGTGTGGATCGGTATCAGGATAATTCTCAAGAATATGATCGCGAATGAATTCCGACACCGCGATCACTTTCTCGCCGCGGGTCATGATGCGGCTGTAACGATTGACGCTGTGGGCGCCGTGCATGGTGGTTATGAAGTGTGTCGGGCTGGCGGCCGGCAGGCCGCGCCAGGCAAGGTAACTGATCCAGGCCGGCAGGCGTGAGCGGCTGTGCAAGACGTCGACCTGTTCATCGATCAGCAGACGCCGCAGCCGCGGGACAAAGCGCAGGGTCAATGGCGACTTGCGGCCGATCGGCCAGTCGATGTGTTCACTGCCTGCGGCGGTGAGTTGTTCGGATAAATGACCCTTGGCTGCAATAACGATTGATCGGTGTCCAGCATTCACTAATGCTTGTGCGACTTCCAGCGTGCCGCGCTCGACGCCACCCATGTTCAGGGCCGGCAGTGTTTGTACCACCGTCAGTCGCTTCATGATCGCCCGCCAAGAAAGCGTTCAACAATAATCGCGGCACAGCGGTCGGCCTCCTGCAGCAGCGCCGGCGCCGGCGGCAATATGCGCGTTTGCTGCCAGTGCGCATAGGGAGTGACAAAGGCCTCGCGGACCAGGCTGTCGATGCCACGGATCACCCGACTGCTGCCGGCCCGGCGCGGCACATCCAGCAGCCCGACCCGGCAACCGGCCGACAACGCTTCGTAGATCATGCTGACGCTGTCCTCGCTCACCCAGGCAACACCGGTTTCCGGCAGCATTGCGGCAAGCCAGCCGGGCGGGCACTCATGGAACGGCCGATAATCCGCCGGCGCCGCCAACCCCCGCGCAAGCAGCCGGCCGGTCGTCGTGGGCGTGCGCGGCGAGTCGGTGATGGTCCAGTGAATTTCGTGGTCATCGGCAACGACCTCGCGGATGCGGCTGATGATGCGGTCCTCGTCCCAGTCGTGATGCCGCGACGGCCCACCGATCAATATCAGGCCCTGCCGCGGGTGGTTGGCGCCGGGACGCATGCGGTTGAGCGCACCCTTGGTCGTGACCACGTTGGGGGCCGGTGGCGGCTGATCGTGTGCCGGTATCAGACACAGGTCGAACCAGCTTGTCGGTAAGCCGGGGCGCATGATGACGATGCAGCGGCCGCCATAACTGTGCCGTGCGGCCAGCATCTCCGTATGATTGCGGCGGCCGGCGCCGATAATGAGATCGGGCGGCGCCTGTCCGGTGCCGGGCCGGTAACGTCGGCCGACAAAGTCTATGAGTGCCGCCGGCCGGGGCCGGGCGTTCATCGCCAATACCTGACAGTCCAGGCGGCGCTGCAGGGCCTCGGCCAGGCCGGTGCTCTGGGTGTCATGGCCGGCACGGCCATCGCTGATACGCCAGATAACCGGTGCGGCGATAGTGGACACCGGTGATGCCGGACGTCAGCCGCGCGCGGCGGATTTCTGCAGGGCAAACTCGGCGCCGCAGTAAGGACACTTGGCCTGGCCGGTTTTTTCGATCGGCAGGTATACCCGGGGATGCGAGTTCCACAGGCTCATCTCGGGCAGCGGGCAGTGCAGCGGCAGGTCATCCGCCGTCACCACGTACTGGTTCCGATCATTGGGTGTCGTGCCGCCGGGTGGTTCCGGTGTCGTGGCCATGTCTGTCGCCCTCACTTTGCCCCCTGTTTTGCAATATAGTCCAGCCAGCCGGGATACTGCTCGCGGCGGCCGAGGACCTGGTCGAAATACAGGCGCTGCAGGCGCTCGGTCAGCGGCCCGCGCTCGCCGCAACCGATGACCCGGCCGTCGAGCTCGCGGATGGGCGTCACCTCGGCGGCGGTGCCGGTGAAAAAGGCCTCGTCGGCCACATAGACCTCGTCACGGGTGATGCGTTTTTCAATGACCGGCAGTTCCAGTTCCGCGGCGAGCTGCATGATGGTATCGCGGGTAATGCCCTCGAGCGCCGAGGTCAGCTCCGGCGTATAAAGCCTGCCGTCCCTGACCATGAATATATTCTCGCCACTGCCCTCGGCGACATAACCTTCGGTGTCGAGCAACAGGGCCTCGTCGCAGCCCGAGGCCACGGCCTCCTGCAGGGCGAGCATGGAATTCATGTAGTTGCCGTTGGCCTTGGCCTTGCACATGGTGATGTTGACGTGATGGCGGGTATAGGACGACGTGCGCACACGGATGCCGCGTTCCATGCTGTCGTCGCCGAGGTACGTGCCCCACGGCCAGGCGGCGATCATGACATGCACCTTCAGGTTATCGGCGCGCAGGCCCATGCCTTCCGAACCGTAAAAACACATCGGTCGCATGTAGCCGGAATCGAGGCCGTTGTCCCTGACCACGGCCCGACAGGCCTCGTTGATCGTGTCCTGATCAAACGGCATAGCCATGTTCAGAATATGGGCCGAGCGAAACAGACGTCGGGTGTGGTCGGTGAGCCGGAAAATGGCCGGTCCGCTATCGGTGTGATAGGCGCGCACGCCTTCAAAAACGCCCATGCCGTAGTGCAGGGTATGGGTCAGCACATGCACCCTGGCCTCGCGCCAGGGCACCATCTGCCCGTCCAGCCAGATCACACCATCACGATCAGCCATCGACATCCTTCAATCTCCTTCAGATTCTCAAACGAGAAACACACAAGCGGGGGTTATGTTATGTTGTTGTCTGTGTCGAAAGCCGGTTATTCCAACACAAATCCCCGGGCAGGGACAGTGCTGCCAGCGCCCTGCCGGCGGGCCCGCAATCAAGCCCTGAGGCAGTTACCATGAGCGAGATCAAGATCAAGGACATCAGTCCGGCAGAAGCCTGGCAGATGCTGGAACAGTCGCGCGCCGTGCTGCTGGACGTGCGCACCACCATGGAATACCAGTATGTCGGCCACCCCGTCGGGGCCGTGCTGGTTCCCTGGAAAGAACCGCCTGACTGGGAAGTCGACCCGCAGTTCGTTTCCAGGGCCCGCGCCGCGCTTGCCGAGCGGGCCGGCGACGAGCCGGTGGAAGAGATGCCGGTGCTGACGATTTGCCGCAGCGGCAAGCGCTCACTCGCCGCCGCCGAGGCGCTGGCGCGGCAGGGTTTCCGCGAGGTTTACAATATCGGCGAGGGCTTCGAGGGCAACCTGGACGAAAAGGGCCATCGCAATACCGTCAACGGCTGGCGGTTTAACAATCTGCCCTGGGAACAAACGTGAAAAGTGAATCGTGAATCGCGAAAGGTGAAAAGCAGGGGCTGTCTACTTTTCGCTTTCATCTTCCGGCATTTTCACCGGCAGGAAGCGCGCCAGCGCCAGCCCCGCCTCGAACAGCAACCATACCGGCACTGCCAGCAGGCACTGTGAAATGATATCAGGCGGTGTCAGCAGGGCGCCGATGCCGAAGGCGCCAATGATTACGTAGGGCCGCTTGCGCCGCAAGGTCGCAACCGATGTCATGCCCGTCCAGATCAGCACCAGGGTGACGACGGGTATTTCGAACGCCAGGCCAAAGGCGAAGAACAGTTTCAGCACGAAATCCAGATAACGGCTGATGTCGGTCATGACCGCCACGCCCGCCGGCGCGATGCCGATGAAGAAACTGAACAGCAGCGGCAGTACGGCGAAGTAGGTGAACACCGCGCCGGCATAGAACAGCACGACGCTGGCGAGTAATAACGGCATGGCGATGCGCTGCTCGTGCTGATATAGCCCGGGGGCGACAAAGGCCCAGGCCTGGTAGAGCACGTAGGGCATGCTGATGAACAGGGCCAGCATGACGGTCAGCTTGAACGGCACCAGGAACGGTGAGGCGACTTCGGTGGCGATCATCTGGCTGCCGATCGGCAGGCGCTCGATCATGGGGGTGGCGATCATCGTGTACAGCTGTTCGGAAAACGGCAGCAGCGCCGCTGCGACCAGCAACAGGCACAATACGGCACGCAACAGCCGCGCGCGCAGTTCAATGAGATGGTCGAACAGGCTCTGGTCACCGTCAGCCTCCTGCGGGCGTAGTTCATTGCCCGATCCCCGCCGCTGTCGTCGCTGTGTGTCGCACGGCGTGCGATTGCCGATCGCGTTCTTCTTGCGCACCCGGTTGCGGTGTATTCGGATTCGAAGCCGGGCTGGCGATCCGGCGCGTTCTGCATGAGCCGGTCCATGTCGCTGAGCTTGTGCTGCATCTCGTCCAGCTCGCGATGCCCGGCATCATCCTCATCCCACTGCAGTTCGCGCCGCAGTTCGCGGCGGGCATCGCCGGTCAGCCGCCGGATCCTGCGCGGATCCAGCGGCCCGCTTCACGGGCAAAGCCTGGCAGCCGCTCCGGGCCAACCACCAGCAGGCCAATAATGGCGATCAGCACCAGCTCCCAGAAGCCGATGTCGAACAATCCCGTCTACTCCCGGCCTGCCGCCCGTCTGCCGGCGGTCATGTCTGGGGTTTGTCGTCATCGGAGCCGGTCTTGTCACCGGTGGCTTCCTTGTCGTCTTCGCTGTCATCCTTGAGGGCGCTGCGGAAACTGCGCAGGGCGCTGCCCAGATCACCGCCGATGTTGCGCAGTTTGGCTGTGCCGAACAGCAGCGCGACGATCACCAGAATGATGACGAGTTCCCAGATGCCGAAATTCATAACAGATCCTCCGCTGGAGCTTAGTCCGCTGTCCTGTCGCTGCGCGCCGCTTTTTCCGTGTGTCCGGATGTGCCAAAGCGGCGTTCCAGTTCGGTCAGCACCGCCGCCGGTTCCAGGCCGGCATCGATCAACAGCACCATGGTATGAAACCACAGATCGGCGACCTCATTAACCAGCGCCCTGTCATCGTTGTTGCGGCCTGCGAGCAGCACCTCGACCGCCTCCTCGCCGACCTTGCGCAGTATTTTATCGCGTCCGCCCTGGTACAGGCTGGCGACATAGGAATCATCCGGGTCTGCCTGGCGGCGGGCTTCCAGCACGGCTGTCAGCCTGCTCGATGATCGGGTCGCTCATGTCGGGTGGTCCGCTGGCTGTTGTGTTACCGGTATATGTCCCGGATCCTCGATCACCGGGTCCACGCTTTCCCATTCGTCATTGTCGAGCCGGCGGTAGAAACAGCTTGCCCGGCCGGTGTGACAAGCTATGCCGCCGGCCTGGGTGACGCTCAGCAGCACGGTGTCGGCATCGCAGTCGATACGGATTTCATGCACCTGCTGGACATGGCCGGATTCCTCGCCCTTGCGCCAGATGCTGCCACGCGAACGCGACCAGTATACGGCGCGCGCCTCGTCACGGGTAAGCCGCAGCGCCTCGCGGTTCATCCACGCCAGTGTCAGCACCCGGCCGCTGTCGCGATCCTGGGCGATGGCGGCCACCAGACCGTCATCGTTCCAGCATACTGCATCCAGCCAGTCGTTGTCGCTCACAGCCGCACCTCGATTGCCTGTTGCCGCATGATTTGCTTGGCCTCGTCAACCGTGTGTTCGCCGAAATGAAAAATGCTCGCTGCCAGCACGGCGTCAGCGCCGCCCTCGCTGACACCCGCGGCCAGGTGTTCCAGGGATCCCGCGCCGCCGGAAGCGATCACCGGGATCGGCACGGCATCGCTGACCGCCCGGGTCAGCGCGATATCGAAACCGCTGCGGGTGCCGTCGCGATCCATGCTGGTCAGCAGGATTTCGCCGGCACCGCAGTCGGCCATCTGTTTTGCCCAGGCAATCGCGTCGATCCCGGTCGCGCGCCGCCCGCCGTGGGTGTAAACCTCCCAGCCGTCCTTGCCGTCGGCCTTGGCGTCGATGGCAACGACAATACACTGGTTGCCGAACATGGCCGCGGCCGCGCGAATGAATTCAGGATTGCTGACCGCGGCGGAATTGATGCTGACCTTGTCGGCACCGGCATTCAGCAATTTCCGTATGTCCTCCAGCGTGCGCACACCGCCGCCGACGGTCAACGGGATGAACACATGGGCCGCCACGGCCTCGACCACCGGCACCAGCGTGTCGCGCTCGTCGCTGCTGGCGGTGATATCGAGGAAACACAGCTCGTCGGCACCCTGTTCGTCGTAGCGCCTCGCTACCTCGACCGGGTCGCCGGCATCGCGGATGTCGACGAACTTCACGCCCTTGACGACGCGGCCGGCATCGACATCCAGGCACGGGATGATGCGCTTGGCCAGTCCCATGTCAGTGGCCGGCGATCATTTGGGGCACAGCTCGTCGGCGAGCTTCTGGCCTTCGGCAAAATCCAGCGAGCCCTCGTAAATGGCACGCCCGGTGATGGCCCCTTCCAGGCCCTCATGGGCAATTCCACACAGGGCACGGATATCATCAAGGCTGGTGATGCCGCCCGAGGCGATCACCGGAATCGCCACATCGCGACAGAGTTCGGCCGTGGCCTCGATATTGACGCTGCTCATCATGCCGTCGCGGCTGATGTCGGTAAAGATAATGGCGCTGACGCCCTCGTCCTCGAACTGCTTCGCCAGATCGATGACATCGTGGTGCGACAGTTTCGACCAGCCGTCGGTAGCCAGCTTGCCGTTCTTGGCGTCGAGACCGACGATGATGTGACTCGGGAATTCAAGGCAGACATCGGCGACGAAATGCGGCGTGGTCACCGCCCGGGTGCCGATAATAACGTAGCTCACGCCTGCATCCAGGTAGGTCTGGATGGTGTCCTCGTTGCGGATGCCGCCGCCGACCTGCACCGGGGTGTCGGGAAAGCTGTGTGCGATCTCGTGGATGACATCGGCGTTCTCCGGCTTGCCGGCCGCGGCACCGTCGAGGTCGACCAGGTGCAGGCGCCGGGCGCCGGCGTCGATCCAGCGTTTGGCGACCTCGACAGGATCGTTGGAATATATGGTCTGTTCGTCCATGCGGCCCTGGCGCAGGCGCACGCATTTGCCATCTTTGAGGTCGATAGCGGGAATCAGCAGCATGATTACATTCCTTCAGACAGGAGGTTGGCGCAAAAACACAATGTGATTCAGTCAGGGTGGTGTGACGGTCACGATACTGTCGGATCAGCAGTCATTATTGGTGCTTGTCAAAGCTAGAGAAATGTTAGCACATGTCCCCGCGGGGGACAGCAGGAAGCGATCCGGGTTTCGTGCCGGCCGTAGTGGCGTACGCACGTCATTACCGCGTCCGCGGTAATGACGATTTCAACGTATTCGCGCAGCGAAGCGAGCCCCACGCTTCGAGACACGGCCTATGAATGCGAATGGATCGTCGTGATCTCGAGGTGATGCTCCGGCAGACACTGTGGCGGAGGAGCTAGTGCGCTTCGTCCCAGTTGTCGCCGACGCCGACCTCCACTTCCAGCGGGATGGTCAGCTCGGCGGCGCCGGTCATTAGTTTGCGGATCTGTTTGCGGGTACTGTCGATATCCTTTTCGGCAACTTCGAATACCAGTTCGTCATGGACCTGCATGATCATGCGAAGGTCCGGGTTTGAGCGCTGGATCCAGTCGTCGATCGCGATCATCGCGCGTTTGATGATATCGGCCGCGGTGCCCTGCATCGGTGCGTTGATGGCGGTACGTTCGGCATACTGGCGGCGGGCGCTGTTGCGGGCCTTGATGTCCGGCAGGTACAGCCGGCGCCTGAAAACCGTCTCGACATAACCGCGCTCGCGGGCGATGGCGCGGGTGTCATCCATGAACTGCCTGACACCGGGATAGCGCGCAAAATACTTGTCGACGTATGTCTGAGCGGCACCGCGCTCGATGCCGAGCTGGCGCGCCAGTCCCCAGGCCGACATGCCGTAGATCAGGCCGAAGTTGATGGCCTTGGCGGCGCGGCGTTGCTCGGCATCGACCTGGTCAAGCGGGACATCGAACACCTCCGCCGCGGTGGCGCGGTGGATGTCCTCGCCGGCGGCGAAGGCGGCGAGCAGGCCCTTGTCGCCGGACAGGTGCGCCATGATGCGCAGCTCGATCTGGGAATAGTCGGCGGCCAGCAGTTGATAGTCGGGTGCGGCGATAAAGGCCTGGCGGATGCGTCGGCCTTCCGGCGTGCGCACCGGGATGTTCTGCAGATTGGGATCGGTGGATGACAGCCGGCCGGTGGCGGTGACCGCCTGATGATACGAGGTGTGCACGCGGCCGGTGTCGGGGTTGACCAGTTTCGGCAGTTTGTCGGTGTAGGTCGAACGCAGTTTGCTCAGCGCGCGGTAATCGAGGATCAACCGCGGCAGTTTGTAACCCGCTGCCAGTTCCTCGAGCACCGATTCGGCCGTCGACGGCTGCCCCTTTGGCGTCTTGGCCGTCACCGGTATCTGCATCTTGTCGTAAAGAATGGTCTGGATCTGTTTCGGTGAACCGATGTTGAATGCCTGGCCGGCTTCGTCATGCGCCTCGCGTTCGATAGCCTGCATTTTGTCTTCGAGCTCGTTGCTCTGGGTGTTAAGCAGGTCCGAGTCAATGGCGACGCCGTTGCGTTCCATGCGCGACAGCACCGGTACCAGCGGCATTTCGATGGTTTTAAACAGCTCTTTCAGGCTCTCGTCGGCCTCGAGCCGCGGCCACAGGGTTTCATGTAACTGCAGGGTTATGTCCGCGTCTTCAGCGGCATAAGGCGCTGCCTCTTCCAGAGCCACCTGGTTGAAGGCGATCTGTTTCGCGCCCTTGCCGGCGACATCCTCGTATTTGATGGTTGCCCTGCCCAGATACTGATCGGCCAGTGTATCCATGTCGTGTCGGCTGGCCACACTGTTCAGCACATAGGATTCGAGCATGGTGTCGTAGCGCACGCCCTGCAGGTGAATGCCGTGGTTGGCGAGCACACTCATGTCGTATTTCAGGTTATGACCCAGTTTTGCCGGTGTTTCGCTTTCCAGCAGCGGCCGCAGTTGTTCCAGAACCTTGTTGCGATCCAGTTGCTGCGGGGCTCCCGGGTAATCATGGTCGAGCGGTACATACGCCGCTGCGCCGGACTCCAGCGCGAACGACACGCCGACAATCCGTGCGGCCATGTAATCCAGGCTCGTGGTTTCGGTATCAAAGGCAAACACATCGGATTTGGAGATACGCTGCAGCCACTCATCCAGCCGTTTCTGCTCAAGCAGCGTCTGGTAATCATGGCCGGCCTGTTTGTCGGGTGATGCTTTCTTTTCCGCTTTGGTGGCTGTCCCGGGATCGCCGCCGACCTGCTGCTCCGGTGCCTTGCCGGTGTCCAGTTCCTGCAGCCAGCTGCGAAAGCCGTGCTGTTCGTACAGGGGGCGCAACACTTGTGTCTGCGGCTCATCCGGTATCAGGTCGCGCGGCTTGAAGGGCAGCTCGACATCGCATTTGAGTGTCACCAGTTCGCGCGTCAATGGCAACCGATCCAGTGAATCGCGCAGGTATTCACCCACCTTGCCGCCGATCTCGTCGGCGTGTTCGATAATGGCGTCCAGAGATCCGTACTGGTTGCAGCCACTTCGCCGCCGTCTTGGGGCCGACCTTGGGCACGCCCGGGATATTGTCGACGCTGTCGCCAACCAGCGTCAGGTAATCGACAATCTGCTCGGGCTTAACACCAAACTTGTCGATCACCCCGGCCTCGTCATAGGTGGCGTTGTTCATGGTATTGACCACGGTGATGTGGTCGTCCACCAGCTGCGCCAGATCCTTGTCGCCGGACGAGATGATCGTATGCATGCCGCTGTCGGTGGCTTGCCTGGCCAGCGTGCCGATGACGTCGTCGGCCTCGATCTTGTCGATGACCAGCAGCGGGACCCCCAGCGCCTCTATCAGCCGGTGCAGCGGCTCGATCTGGACCCGTAGATCGTCGGGCATCGGCGGCCGGTTGGCCTTGTATTCGGCATAGAGATCATTGCGGAAGGTGGGCCCCCTGGGGTCAAAGACTACGGCGAAATAGGCGCTGTCATAATCCCGGCGCAGTTTACGCAGCATGTTGATGACGCCATAGATAACGCCTGTCGGCTCTCCGGACGGGCTCTTCAGGTGCTCGGGCATGGCGTGATAGGCCCGGAACAGGTAATAGGAACCGTCGACCAGAACCAGTGTACTGTCTGTTGTTCGGGAGGAGTCCTGCTGGCTGTCGGTTTGGCTCATGGAGCGGTTATTACCTGTTGTGTGGTGCTGTTGGACGCGGGGGTAACTGTGTAACAATGTGTGCCGCGGGGTAAAAATAGCATCTCCGCGAACGGGCATATTATGAATGATCGCCGCATAACTTCACATCATGAACCTACCGAAGCCGACGAACTCGAGCTGACGCGTGAATCCTGGAAAATTTTTCAGATCATGGCGGAGTTCGTCGAGGGCTTTCAGAAACTCGCCGGCATCCGGCCGTCAGTGAGTATGTTCGGTTCGGCGCGGCTCAAGCCCGATCATCCGTGGTATGACAAGGGCGAGGAGATCGCCGCCCTGCTCTCCAATGCCGGGTTTTCGGTTGTCAGCGGCGGCGGGCCCGGTCTGATGGAGGCCTTCAACAAGGGCGCGATAACCGGCCGCTCCCCCAGCGTCGGCCTGAATATCCAGCTGCCGCACGAACAGCAGGGCAACGCCTTCCAGGACATTTCGCTCTACTTCAAGCATTTTTTTGCCCGCAAGGTCATGTTCGTGAAGTATGCCACGGCCTATGTGGTATTGCCGGGAGGCTTCGGCACGCTCGACGAACTGGCGGAAATACTGACACTGATCCAGACCGGTACCAGCCGCCGTATTCCGGTGATTCTGGTGGCGCCGGAATTCTGGCAGGGCTTGACGGACTGGTTTCGCGACACGCTGGTCGAACAGGGTATGATCGACCGCGACGATCTGGATATTTTGCAGATGGTCAGCGAGCCGCAGCAGGTGCTCGAGGCGATTTTCCGTTACTATGAACACCGGGGCTTCGAGCCTACGCCTGAAGAAAAGGAGAAGCAGCTGCACCTGTAGCAGCAATTGATTCATGAGCCAGGAGAAGGATGCATGTCCCGCTATTCCCTGTTTGTTTTTCTGATGGCATGGCCACTGGCGTCGTTCGCCCAGACCAGTGAGATCCCGGGTATGCCGTCGGATCCGACTGCCGCCGAGCCCCCGCCCAGGGTAAACGGGGAGCCGCCACCCCAGCCTCCGCCCCGTCAGCAGCGGGATGCCGACGAGGAGGCCGGTGAAGGTGATCTGCCGCGGCCGCCGGTTCTGCCGGAACCAATGGAAAGCGGCGAACCCATTGAACCCGAAGTCACGATTATTCAAAGGGAAGGCGCGACGATCGAGGAATACCGTGTTAACGGCCGTATGTACATGGTCAAGGTGACGCCCAGCAAGGGGCCGCCTTATTATCTAATCGACCAGGACGGTGATGGCAGGCTTGAAACACGCAAAAGCGGTATCTACGAAGATCCGGTCGTCCCGCAGTGGATACTGTTCAGCTGGTAATGCCCTGCGGGTGAACAGAGGGACGGTTTTTGAACCAGACCGGCCAGCCGACAGGCTCAATGGCCCATTGACAGCGATCGCAGAATGTCCGTCTACACGGTCGTAACTCCAGAACAGTTAAAACGGTTTCTCTCCGGTTATGCCCTGGGTGAACTCGAGCAGTTCGTCGGTATCAGTAACGGTATTGAAAATACCAATTACTTTGTTACGACCAGTGAGGGCGAATTTGTCCTGACCCTGTTCGAGGTTCTGCAGGCCGAGGAGCTGCCGTATTTTCTCGAGCTGATGGCGTATCTGGCGGAACACAATATCCCGAGCGCCCACCCGGTCGCCGATCGTCAGGGCCGTTATCTGCAGAAACTGAACGGCAAACCGGCGGCACTTGTGCAGCGGCTTATTGGTGCCAGTGTCGATTTGCCCGATCCCGTGCATTGCCGTGCAATCGGCGAACAGATGGGGCGTATGCATCTGGCCAGTGACGGTTTTGGATTGCATCGCGACCCGGATCGCGGGCCGGAATGGTGGAGAGTACCGCTACAGAGGTCATGCCGAAGGTAAGCGTGGAAGATCAGCAGCTGTTACAGACCGAGCTGGAGTTTCAGGCCAGTATCGATTACAGGGATCTGCCAGAGGGCGTTATTCACGCCGACCTGTTTCGTGATAACGCACTGTTTGTCGGTGATCGGCTGACTGGCATCATCGATTTCTATTATGCCTGCAGTTTCTACTTTATTTATGATCTGGCTGTCAGTATCAATGACTGGTGCAACAGCGGCGATCAGGCGCGTGACAGCCTGAATGCTGCCGAACTGCTGCGCGGCTATCAGCAGCAGCGCCGGGTGACGGCCGCCGAGATCAGAGGTTTGGCCGGCGATGCTGCGCGCCGCCGCCCTGCGTTTCTGGCTGTCACGCCTGCGCGATATGCATTTCCCGCGTCCGGGTGAAATCACGCACATCAAGGATCCGGATATATTCCGCGACATTCTTATCAAGCGAATCGGAAAGGATGATGAGTTGCGGGCCATGTGGAAGCAGGTGACGGAAGCCTAGCGCGCAAGCGCGCGTATATCGTCGCTCGTGAAGCGTATCTCGTGTAGAAGCGCAGCCTGCTGCGCGTATCAGTGGATTGTTTTTTGAGCAGTCCGCAAATAAACGCAAATACACGCGAATCGGGACCTTTCAATTCAGCATTGTCATTTCGAAACCACAAATTATCATTGTCACTAAGATCCCTCACGTGCGTTCGGGATGACAAGCTGCACCACTAACGGGCTCCTGCAAAAGCTTGACAGGGCTGGCTGCCCAGCAAAGCTTTGTTGATTTACGAGAGACGAGAGACGAGAGACGAGAGACGAGAGACGAGAGACGAGAGACGAGAGACGAGAGACGAGAGACGAGAGACGAGAGACGAGAGACGAGAGACGAGATGCGGTACCAAGTTTTCGTCTACGGCACGCTTTTGATCCCGGACATCATGCGCGAGGTCACCGGCCGCCAGTATGCCGGCGTCGCCGCTGTTCTTCGTGGCTACCGGCGTTACCGTATGCGCAATCGCAGTTATCCGGGGGTGGTTGCCGAGGCCGGTGCCGAAGTTCACGGCATGCTCTTTGAGGCAGGGCCGGTCGCACTGGCGGCGCTGGACCGCTATGAAGGGTCCTGTTACGAAAGGCGGATACTGACGGTTGAAGTGAAGGATGAAACGCGACAGGCCCATGTTTATGTGATACCGGATAGTTGCCGCCACCTGATCGAACCCGTGGAATGGGACCTGGATTACTGGCGCCGGTGCCAGCGGCGCTTGTAGGATTGTTCAGCCAAGCAGCACGAGGGTCGCCAGTCCCAGAAAACTGAAGAACCCGATCACGTCGGTAACTGTCGTCAGCAATACGCCACCGGCGATAGCCGGATCGACACCAATCTGTTTCAAAAACAGCGGAATCGCCGCTCCGGCGATAGCGCCGGATACCAGCGTGATGATCATGGCGGCGCCGATGATTATGCTGATTATATGATTATCGAACCACAGATAAGCCACAACCCCGACAACGACTGCCCAAAGCATGCCGTTCAGCAGACTTATGGCGAGTTCTTTTCTGAGCAACGGCCGTATATTGCTTTTGCCAACCTGCCCAAGAGCGAGTCCGCGGACTGTAATCGTCAGTGTCTGTGTGCCGGCGACCCCGCCCATGCTGGCTACGATCGGCATGAGTACGGCCAGTGCTACCAGCTGCTGAATGGTTGCCTCGAACTGGCCGATCACGGCGGCGGCGATGAAGGCGGTGGCGAGATTGATGCCCAGCCAGACGGCACGGCGGCGTGCTGCTGGGAAATATCGGCGCAAAAATATCATGTTCCTCGATACCGGCCATGCGTCGGAAGGTTTGTTCAGTTTCTTCCTGAATGACGTCGATGATATCGTCAACCGTAATGCGGCCGAGCAGATGGTTGTCGTCGTCGACCACCGGCGCCGATACAAAGTCGCGTTGCTCGAACAGCCTGGCCACTTCACTTGCCGACTGGGTCGCAGGTATCGGTTCAATCTCGGAGTTCATGCATTCGCCGACGGTGCTTTCGGCGTCGTTCAGGAATAATGCGCTCAACGGCAGTATGCCGAGGTACTTGTTTTCACGGTCCACCACCATTAACGCATCCGTACCATCCGGGATCTCATTGCGCCGGCGCAGAAAGCGGCTGATGACATCGAGCGTGACATCGGCACGCACCGGAATGACGTCGAGGTTCATCAGGCCGCCGGCCGTATCTTCAGGATAAGACAGTACCGACGCCAGGCGCTGGCGGTTCTGCTCGTCCATGGCCAGCAGCACGCTTTCGATCAGCGTTTCTGGCAGGTCCTGGATAATGTCGGCGGCATCGTCCGTATCCAGGGTGCTGGTTGCATCGACAACATCCTGGGGATGCATCAGTTCAAGCAGGCTGATGCGGACAGACTCCTGGGCATGCGACAGCACGTCGCCGGCGACATCGGGGTCAATAAGCCACCATACCTGCTGGCGATCCTGGCTCGGCAGGCTTTCCAGCAGATCGGCTATTTCGGAGGGGTGTAAATCGCGCAGCAGCCCGCGGGCCGCCGAAAGCCGCTCGTTTTCCAGCGCCTCATGCAACTGATCCAGAATCGGCTGTTCGGTGCTCTGCTGTTCTGCTTCGTTAACGGTTTCGTTCATACCCTTATCCTGCAGGTTGCCGTACGCAGTTTAACAAGGGCGCTAGTGGCGGGTAAGTGAAAAAACGCCGGGCAGGGTCTCAGTTCAGCTTGTTTGCATAATTTTCGATTAAATTTGCAACCTCGGCACCGCTGCTGGAGTTGATCGCCTTGCGTGCCAGCCGCCACAGCTCGCGAACACGACTGTTCATGATTATTTGTTTGACCTCCAGCAGGACAGTCGGATGGATGCTGAATTCACGCAGGCCGAGGCCCAGCAGCAGACGTGTATAAATGCGTTTCGCCGGCCATCTCGCCACACATGGCGACCGGAATGCCGGCACGCTCGCCCGCCCGGAGCGTCTGCAGGATCAGCCGCAAAACAGCCGGGTGCAACGGGTCATACAGGTAATTGACCTCCTCGTTAACACGGTCTATGGCCATGGTGTACTGGATCAGATCGTTGGTGCCGATCGACAGGAAGTCCATATGCTGGGCGAATATATCGGCGCAGACGGCGGCGGCGGGCACCTCGATCATCCCGCCGACCTGTATGTCGTGATCATAGGTGATTCCCTGCTCGTCGAGTTCCTTTTTCAGTGCGCTGATCATGTGCAGAACATGGTGCATCTCGCTGATATTGGAAAGCATGGGGATCATGAGGCGCACCGGCCCGAGCGCGGAGGCGCGCAATATGGCGCGAAGCTGAGGGCGAAACAGTCCGGGTTCCTTCAGACACAGGCGAATCGCGCGCAGCCCCAGAGCCGGGTTTGACTGCACGGGGCCGCTATGGCGGCCACCGTCAACCTGTTTGTCGGCGCCGAGATCCAGTGTGCGGATAGTCAGCGGCAGTCCGTCGAGTATCTGAATGACCTTGGAATAGGCCTCATAGTGTTCTTCCTCGTCGGGCGGGCTCTCGCGGTTCATGTACAGGAATTCGGTCCGATACAGGCCCACACCGGAGGCACCGACTTCGCGTACCGTCTCGAAATCACGTGGCAGTTCTATGTTCGACTGCAGGTCGATTTCAACTCCGTCCAGCGTAACAGCAGGCGCACGACTTATTTTCTTCAGGCCGGTGAGATAACGTTTCTCCTCGCGCTGGCGCCGCCTGTAATGATTCAGTGTGCGTTTGTCGGGATTGGCCAGCAGCACCCCGTGAGTACCGTCGATCACCAGCTCATCATCCTCGCGAATATAGCGGCGTGCCTGGTGGACACCGACAATCGCGGGGATACCGAGGCTGCGTGCAAGAATCGCGGTATGAGACGTCGGGCCGCCGTATTCCGTGGCAAATGCCACAATGCCCTGGTATTGCAGGAGCACGGTATCAGCAGGCGTCAGATCGTCGGCCAGGACGATATAGCCGTTCAGCCGACTGCCGGGCTCTTCGTGCCGAAGAGGGGTATGTTTTAACAGAATGCGCTGGATTCTGTTGATGACGTGGATGACGTCATCCTTGCGTGTGCGCAGATAGGCATCGTCCATTTCGTCAAAGACGTTCACCAACGCATCTCGCTGCAGCTTGAGTGCCCACTCGGCGTTGCATTGTGTTTCTGCAATCAGCCGGCCCGGTTCCTCCGTTATTGCCGTGTCTTCCAGCATTAACAGGTGGGTGTCAATAAAGGCAGCAATGTCGGAATCCGTACCCTTCGGTATCTGGTCACGAATGGCGCGAAGCTGCTGGCGGGCGCTGGATATGGCGGATTTGAAGCGTTTTATTTCGCTGTTAATGTCCTTTTTGCGAATGTTGTATTCGGGTATTTCAAGCTGGTTATGCTCGATAACGTGGACATTGCCGATGGCAATACCGCGTGAAACACCGATGCCATGAAGTGCGATAGTCACTCCGCTTCACCAAAGCGGTTATTGATTAATGAGGTCAGCTCTGCGATAGCCTCGGCTTCATCACTGCCTTCAGCCTGCATTTCAATACGGACGCCCTTTCCCGCGGCCAGCATCATGACCCCCATGATGCTTTTGCCGCTGACGGATTTGCCATTCAGCGTCAAGGTGATTTCGCTGTCGTATTCCGAAGCCGCCTGCACGAAACGGGCGGCCGCGCGCGCATGCAAACCAAGCTTGTTGATAATTTCAGCCTCTGCCTTGACTGTCATGTGTCGGACCCGTCCGGAACCATGAAAATACCGTCACGGCCGCCGCTAACAGCCTTGTTGGCGAGCGCTTCCAGCCCCAGTTGCGGATCAGTTGAGGACCCTGACCAGCATGGGCAGGTTCATGCCGCTGATAACACGTACCTGATGTGATTCACCGAGGCGATTGGCTATATTGCTGGGCGTGGATCCATACAGATCCGTGAGCACCAGTACGCCGTTGCCTTCATCGAGCAGATCGACGAGTTCAAGCGCTTCTGCCATGAGTTCCTCGGGTTCGCTTTCGCGGGAGGCCGTCAGCAGCCGGGCATTGAGTGGACAACCGCTGAGCATATGGGATGTCGTGCCCAGCAGCGCAGGACCAATACCGCTGTGGCTGATTATAAGTAGACCAACACTCATATCTTCTCTCCGGTTACAGCAGGCACGACGGATTCTGCCCAGGCTTATCTGGCCGGCCCGGTTATTATATGTCGCGGTGCCGCACCAGTGTCAGCTTGCCCTGTTCCACGAAGAACCGGGACAAACACTCGATCAGATAGACGGAACGGTGTTGGCCGCCGGTACATCCAACAGCAACAGTCAGGTAACTGCGGTTATCAGCCTCGAACTGGGGTATCCAGTTTTCCAGAAAGGACCGGATCTGCTCAAACAGGGCCTTTGTATGCGGCTGGGATTCCATAAACCTTATCACGGGTTCGTCACGGCCGGTATGAGGACGCAGCTCCTGGTTCCAGTGCGGATTGGGCAGGCAGCGCGAGTCGAAAACAAAATCCGCATCACGCGGCAGTCCGTGTTTGTAGCCAAAGGATATAAACTGGATCGACATGGAATTGGGTTCCCTCCTGGCAATGCGTTCGCGCACGATATCGCGCAGCTCATGCAATTGGGTATGCGTCGTGTCGATACGTAAATCAGCAAACTCGGACAGGGGCTCCAGCAGCGCGCGTTCCTTGTGAAGGGCCTCGATGAGGTTGATTGTTGCCGATGACAGCGGATGCTTGCGCCGGGTCTCGCTGAAACGGCGTGTCAGCACATCGTCTGTTGCCTCGATAAATACCAGTTCGGTGTTAACGCCGTGTCCGCGCATTATCCGAATCGTTTCCGGCAATGTGTCCAGTTCCCGTTCAGGATTACGGACGTCGATACCGAGGGCGACACGGTTGGCAAACAGTGGATAACCCTGTTCGATCCGGCTGACAATGGATTCCAGCAGGCTGGCAGGAAGGTTGTCTATGCAATAATAATCGAGAGTCTTCCAGCGTGTTCAGCGCGATCGTTTTGCCCGCCCCTGACAGGCCGCTGACAATAATAACCCGGCGTTGTTTGCCATCGCTCACTTTTGCGGGCTCACTTGGTGGCTGTTTGTTGTATCAACTGACGCTGTCGATCGGCGAAATCCTGTGAGGCGTTGTAACCGCTCATGCGCAGCAGGTGGCTGTGTGCAGCGCATTCGACCAGTACGGCGAGATTACGGCCAGGCGCGACCGGCACCGTGATCTCGGGGATATCGACCTCCAGCACGCGCTGGGTACGGTAGCTGCCCTCGAGCCGATCCAGTTTCAGCAGGCGATCCTTGTCCATGGGCTCAAGCCGGATAATAAGGCGCAGATATTTGTTGCTCTTGATGGCATTGTTGCCGAACAGTTCACGGACATTGATGATGCCGAGCCCGCTGACCTCCAGAAAATCGGTCAGCAGTTCCGGGCAATAACCATTGATGATTTCCGGTGCTATGCGTGAAAACTGTGGCGCATCGTCGGCAACCAGGCGATGTCCGCGGGTGATCAGCTCCAGCGCCAGTTCGCTTTTGCCGATACCGCTGGGGCCTGTAATCAACACACCAATAGCCATTACCTCCATGAACACGCCGTGCAGAACAACGACATCGGCAAACAGGTTGCTGAGATAGTAATGCAGGGATTCCGTGAGCTTGGTACTGGACAACGGGGTTGTGAACATCGGAACGCTCTGTTCATTACAGCGCCGTTTGAGTAGCGTAGGAGGTTGCTGGGATTCGGCAATTACAAGGCAGGCCGGTTGATGATTGAATAACTGGCGGATCGCATCCTGCCGCGATATATCGCGCAATCCCTCCATGTAGCTAAGTTCGATTTTGCCAAGAACCTGAATCTGGTGTGGGTGGATAAGATTCAGATATCCAACCAGTGATTTGTTCGTAGGCAAATCAACGTGGCCATGTTTGTTTTTGCCCTCGCTCTCCATTTCATCAGAGGTATAATCATGTGGCCGCAGACTGGATTCCTCGGGCGTAATAATGCGCTTGCCGCCCTCCTGGCCGGCCACCCACTCAAGCATGAGTTTCTGGGCATGGTTATTGAAAAGGTCGCTGACTGTGATCTGATCAGTCATGGCTGTCCGCCTTAATCCTGCAATAACTCATAAAGTCTTTTACTGGAACTCGCCCGGCGTAATCTGCCGACCAGTTCGGCGTCACTGAACATCTCGGCCAGCCGCGGCCAGTATCTGCAGGTGTTCGTCAGTGGACTGCCTCCGGCACCAACAGCGCAAACAGCAAATCAACGGGTTGTTGATCGACGGCATCATAATCAACACCCTCTTGCAGCTGGATAAAGGCGCCAAGTGTCTGCTTGCCGCCTTTCAGCCGGCCGTGCGGGATGGCGACGCCGTGGCCAAGGCCGGTACTGCCCAGTCGTTCACGGGCGAACAGGCTGTCGAAGACCTCGGATCTGCGGTCAGGTCCGACGTGTCATCCGCAATTAATCTGGCCAGTTCTTCCAGCACCCCCTTCTTGCTGGAAATCCCGGAATTTACGGCTACCCGGGCCGGTGTCAGTATTTCAGCGATTTGCATAAAGCTATGTTTGGTTATCTGTGGCTGTCAGTTCTGAGCTCAGCCCGCATCATTGGCATGCGATTTAAGCCCGCCTTCGTTGCGATGGTGATCGGTCAACTTCTCCTTGTGCTTTTTGAGCTGCCGATCCAGCTTGTCCATTAATTCGTCAATGGCAGCATACATGCTTTCCTGCTCGGTATCCGCAAACAATTCGCCACGGGCGACGCTGATAGTGGCCTCGGCCTTTTGTCGCTCTTTTTCCACGCTCAGAATGACATGTATGTTGGTCATTTGATCAAAATGCCGTTCCAGGCGCTGTAGTTTGCTTTCAATATAGTCACGTAGCGCGGGAGTGACATCCATCTGCTGGCCGGTGATGTTGATTTGCATGGACATCTCCTTGATGGGATTGTTATAAGTGTTTACGTTCATTCGACGGCGGTATGGACATGGCCTCGCGATACTTGGCAATAGTACGGCGGGCGACCTCGATGCCACGGTCAGAAAGTATGGATGCGATTTTGCTGTCGCTGAGAGGTTTCTGCGGCGGCTCTTCATTGATGAGCTTCTTAATTTGTGCACGAATGGAGGTTGAAGAGCGCGTGCCGCCCATGCTGGTGCTGACGTGGCTGGAAAAAAAATACTTGAGCTCGAAAATGCCGCGCGGCGTATGCATGTATTTGCGGGTGGTTACGCGCGAAATGGTGGATTCATGCATGCCAAGCGTCTCGGCGATATCGTGCAGCACCAGCGGTTTCATAGCCTCCTCGCCGCGTTCCAGGAATGCCTGCTGGCGTTCGACAATGGCGGTCGCGACACGCAGCAATGTTTCATTGCGGCTTTGCAGGCTTTTGATGAACCAGCGTGCTTCCTGCAGGTGGGTCTTGAGTGAATTATTGTCACTGCTGTTGTCCGCGCGCCGGATCATCTGTGCATAACTGTTGTTGACGCGCAGATGCGGGATGGTCTCACTATTCAGTTCCACCTTCCAGGCACCCTTGTCTTTTCTGACATAGACATCGGGGACAATATATTCCGGCTGTGTATCCTCTACCTGACCGCCGGGGCGCGGGTTCAGCGACTGGATAAGGTTGAGCGCCTGTTGCAGATCATCGCGGCCGAGCCGCATTTGCCGTAACAGCTGATTGTAATCATGTGAAGCGAGTGCCTGCAGATGTTTGTCGACCAGAACCCGGGCCTCATCCCTCCAGGGTACATCGGCCGGCAGCTGGTTGAGCTGGATCAGCAGGCATTCACGCAGATCGGCCGCGCCGACGCCGGGCGGATCCATGGCCTGGACAATATGCAGTACGGCACGGACTTCCTCGATGTCGATATCGGGCTCATCGTCCGCATCCTCGGCCTTGATGTCCGAACCCAGCGATTCGCGGATTTCCTCCAGGCTGAGCGTGAGATAGCCGTCATCATCCAGGGCATCGATAATGGCCATGGCGATGGCGCGGTCGGTTTCGCTGGTGGGTGTCAGGTTGAGCTGCCAGCGCAGGTAGTCATGCAGGGTCTGGCTCGGGGCGCGCTGATTATCATAGCCGTTCAGTTCCGGGATCGGCGCGCACTGCCGCTGCCCTGGTAACTGTACGAGTCATAGACGTCGTCCCAGACGCTGTCGACCGGCAGGTCGTCGGGAATGCTGTCGCGCTCCAGCCCGGACTCGGTATCCATAGTGTCATCCGTTTCATTGCCGGTACCGTTGTCGGTCTCCGCCGACTGGATCTGGGTTTCGTCTTCTTCCTCATCCAGTTCCAGCATCATGTTCGATTCAAGCGCCTCCTGCACTTCGGTGCGCAGTTCCAGGCTGGACAAGCTGCAGCAGGCGAATGGCCTGTTGCAGCTGCGGCGTCATGGTCAGGCTCTGGCCGATGCGTAATTGCAGCGAGGGTTTCATATACTGAATATTCTAACTGAAAATCGGCCGTTGTAGGCGGGGTCTAGAGCCGGAAGTCGTCGCCCAGATAGACTTTACGCACCTGATTATTCGAAAGAATTTCATGCGGTTCACCGGCCGCGATGATCTGGCCGTCGCTGACGATATAGGCCCGGTGGCAGGTGCCCAGTGTTTCGCGCACGTTATGATCGGTGATCAGGATGCCGATACCGGCCTCGCTCAGCCGGCGGATAATCGACTGTATGTCGGTGATCGATATCGGATCGATACCGGCGAACGGCTCGTCGAGCAGCAGAAACAGCGGGTCCATCGCCAGCGCCCGGGCGATCTCCACGCGCCGGCGTTCACCGCCGGAGAGGCTGGAGCCGACGCTGTCACGCAGATGACCGACATGAAACTGCTCCAGCAGGTCTTCGAGTCGCTGTTCGCGCTCTGCCTGGCTCAGGTTGCGGGGCCGCGTCTGCAGAATCGCCATGATGTTTTCGGCGACCGTCAGCTTGCGGAATATGGATGCCTCCTGTGGCAGGTAGCCGACGCCCAGGCGGGCACGCTGATCGATGGGCAGCCGGCTCAGGTCGCGGTCATCGAGATAAATCCTGCCGGTGTCGGCCGGGATCAGTCCGACAATCATGTGAAAGCTGGTGGTCTTGCCGGCGCCGTTGGGTCCGAGCAGGCCGATAATCTCGCCACTGTGCACGGTCAGGCTGACGTCCCGCACCACCTGGCGCGACTTGAAGGTTTTGGATATGTGGCGAACGCTGAGTTCGCTGATGGTGCACGCGTATTACGTCGGCCGTCTCTGCAGTGATCCAGCCTTTCCAACGGTTGCCGACATCGTTATTCGCTGCTGTCCGGTTGTTTTTTGGGGGAAATAATAACCCTGACACGGTCGCCGTCTTTCGCGGGTTTCTTCTCGTCTTCGTCGCTACTGGTTTGCTTGACCGTCTTGGCGATTACGCGGCTGTTAATCGTGTCGTATTCAATGCGATCGCCGGTGAAACGCACATCTTCCTGCACAACCTTGCCGTCGTCGATCAGTATCACCATGCCATCGTTTGGATAGTATTCCATGCGGTTTGCCCATGCCTCGTCATACACTTTGCTGTTATCGGGCAATTGTTTGTAGTAGGCGCGATCACCTTCCATGATGGCGTGATCGAGTTCCTGGTTGTCGGAATAGTAACACCGTCAGTCGTGTGACCGGAAATAAACAGTGTGCCCTGTGTGACCTCGACATCGCCGCGGTATATCGTGATGCGATTCTTGCTGTCATGTTCCGCTTCATCAGCAACAATCTCCATCGGCTTCTCACTGTCAGAGGACAGCGCCAGTCGGCATGCCCGGCACTATGGCCAGCAATCAGCGATAACGACGCGTATCAGCTTGACGGTCAGGAGTCGTTGTCTTCATGTTGTTCGCTGCGTCCGGTTGCAATCAGTGAGCCTTCTTTAATGGTTGTATGTACCTGGTTGAGCATTTCAATGCGGCCTTCTTCCATATAGGCCTTCATGCCGATGCTGTCGGTAGTCGTTTTGCCTGTCGATAAAGTTGCCGGTTTGTCGGTTTCCGCATAATCGCGCTCCGGGTAAACCGTCGCCTCGCTCGTCGTTACCTCCAGTGATCAGCTGGCCGTCGGCTGTCATGTTCCCAGAAGCGAACATTGCCCTGTAACAGGATAACTTCATTGCCCGAGGTCACCCAGCCTTGGTCGGCACGGACATACAGGGGCTCCTGATCGGGACGGAATATTTCCAGTTCCGGCCCGGTCAGTTCCGTCTCGTCCTTTGACTCGAAACGGGCCATAAAGTCGGCCTTCAGCCGGGTTTTCGGTTCACCTGCGACAGTCATGTTCAGGCTGTGGAGATCGGTCATGGTGTATTCGGGTATTGCCCTGGGCGACAAGGTTTCCGGGCCTATCCGTCCTCAGCCAGCTGGTAAATAATCCAGAAACTGACGATCGTCAGGGGCAGGAGGATGAGAATGATTCGCCAGCGTGGATACATGGAGGTTGGCCGGCGCGGCCGTCAATTCAGTCTCGTTGGGCGCTTCCAGGTAGCGCCGCAGCAGGGCGCCCAGCATGCCGCGGGCTTCCAGGATCAGTTCGCAGACTTCACGTACCGCGCCGCGGCCGCCCTCGGCCGCGGGTAAGCGAAGTCCACCCGTTCACGGACCAGGGCGTGGGCGTCGGCGACCGCCGCGGCCAGGCCGGCGCGGGACAAGCACCGGCAGGTCGAGGACATCATCGCCGGTATAGGCGGCCTGCTGTGCATCGAGCTGCAGCCGCTCGCAGCAACTCGGTGAAAGTTTGCGCCTTGTCTTCGCTGCCCTGATAGACGTACTCGATGCCCAGCGCCGCCATGCGTTCGGCGGTGACCTGGGATTGCCGGGCGCGAGATGATCGCCACCTGGATGCCGGCCTCGCGCAGCGAGCACCAGGCCGAGGCCGTCACGGACATGAAAGGATTTGTGTTCGGTGCCGTCATCGCCGAGTATCAGCCGGCCATCGGTGAGAACGCCGTCGACATCGAATATGGCCAGTTCTATCCTGCGCGCCTTGTCCTGCAGCGTGCTCATACCACGCCCGCACGCAGCAGGTCATGCATGTTCAGCACGCCGATGAGACGGTTGTCGTCGTCGACGACCAGCAGGGCATTTATCTTGTGATCCTCCATCAGCGTCAGGGCCTCGACGGCCAGGAGTTCGGCGCGTACGGTCTTGCAGTTACGGGTCATGACGTCACTGATCGGGGCCTGGTGCACGTCCACGCCCGCATCCAGCGTTCGCCGCAGGTCGCCGTCGGTGAAAACGCCGAGGACCTTGCCGTCAGTGTCGACAACGGCGGTTGTCCCCAGCCCCTTCTGTGTCATCTCCATCAGTGCCTCGCGCAGTAGCGTATCCTCGGTCACCACCGGCATTTCCCCGCCGGTGTGCATGATATTGCTGACATGCAGCAGCAGCCGCCGGCCGAGCGTGCCGCCGGGATGCGACAGGGCGAAATCCTCGGCGCTGAATTCGCGCGCCTCGAGCAGGGCGATGGCGATGGCATCACCCATGGCCAGGGTTGCCGTCGTGCTCGCCGTGGGCGCCAGGCCGAGCGGGCAGGCCTCCTTGTCGACGCTGATATCGATGCTGACATCGGCGGCCTGTGCCAGTGTGGACCGACTGCTTGCCGGTCATGGCGATCAGCGGTACCCCGAGCCGCTTGATGACCGGCAGCAGCGCGATGATTTCATCGGTCTCGCCGGAGTTCGACAGTGCCAGGACCACGTCCTCCGGCGTGATCATGCCGAGATCGCCATGACTGGCCTCGCCGGGATGGACGAAGAACGCCGGCGTGCCGGTACTCGCCAGGGTGGCGGCAATCTTGCCGCCGATGTGGCCGGATTTGCCCATGCCGAGGACCACCGCGCGCCCCCGGCATTCGAGCAGAAACCGGCAGGCGCGGGCGAAATCATCGTTGATGCGTTCACTGAGGCTGGCCACGGCCGCCCGTTCCGTTTCGATCACGGCCCGGCCCAGCTCAATGAGCTTGCCGGCATCATATGCCTGTAGATGTTTGACAGTTCGGCGTTTGGCGACCATTGATTTTCAGCTGCCGGCGGCGGGTTGCAGGAACAGCCAGCCTTGATAGCTACAGAAGCATAGCAGTAAAAGCAGGCCTTCCGGGCGGCCGATATGGCCGCGTTTGCCCAGAAACAGCATTATGCCCATCAGTAAACTCAGGCCAATCATGACCGGATAATCCCGGGCAATGACATCGGCGTTGAAGCTGCCTGGCTGCAGCATGGCGGGAACGCCCAGCACGGCCAGCATGTTGAACATATTTGAACCGATAATATTGCCTATCGCAATGTCGGTCTCGCGCTTGATCATGCTCATTACCGCAGCGGCCAGTTCCGGCAGGCTGGTGCCGACGGCGATAATGGTCAGGCCGATAACCAGATCGCTGATACCGAAGGCCAGGGCAATGGCGACGGCGCCGCGCACCAGCAACTCGGCGCCGCCGAGCAGCAGGACCAGCCCCAGCAACAAATACAGCGTGGCACGCAGCTGGGGTACGGCCACCCTGTATTCCTTGTCGCTTTCGGCGATCAGCGGATCGGTGCTGTCTCCAAGGCGGCGGGCGATGAACACAATGACGGCAATGCTGGCAAGCAGGCCGAGCAGTAATATGCCACCGTCCAGGCGCGACAGATCCAGGTCATACAGCAATACGCCGGCGAGCACGATCGCGGCCATCATCAGCCCGTATTCGCGGCGAATCGAGGTCGAGGCCACGGCCACGGGAAACAGCGCCGCGCAGGTGCCGAGCACCAGGGCGACATTGGCGATGTTGGAACCGATCGCATTGCCGATGGCGATCTCGATATGGTCCTGAAGCGCGGCCACGGATCCGACCAGGACTTCCGGCAGGGAGGTGGCAATGCCGACAACGGTCAGGCCGATGACCAGCGGCGAGATGCCGAGGTTGCGCGCCGTCGCGGCCGCGCCCAGCACGAAACGATCGGCGCCGTAAGCTCAGCAGCAACAGACCGACAATGACGGCCATGATGGCGAGCGGCGTTCGGGTCTCCAGCTTCTCGAAATCTTGGCGAGGATCGGTCGCGGCATCCGCTGACAGGATCGCCGCGCAAAAGAACAGCAATCATGCCAGATGCCTGCGGGCTTGCAAAATCTGCTGCGGTACCCGGGACAATCAGCAGGCGCATCGGGAACCGGGTCTATTTATAATGTGTCGCTATGACCGACAGTTCCGAACACAGTAACAGCGCCGGCGATCGACGTCTGACCGCCCTGCGCGAGTGGCTGCGCCCGCGCTTCGGCGATGTTGATCTGCTCCCGGCCTCTGCCGATGCCAGCTTTCGGCGCTATTTCCGCTTTCATCATGACGGTGACAGCTTTATCGTCATGGATGCCCCGCCCGGCCAGGAGGACAGCCGGCCGTTCGTCGATATCGCCGGCCGGCTTGCCGCCGCCGGCGTTCATGTTCCCGATATTCTCGCGACCGATTTCGATCAGGGCTTCCTGTTGTTGAGCGATCTGGGCGACAGCGCTTATCTGCAGGCACTCAACGAAAGCAATGCGGCGCCAGCTGTTCGACGACGCTATTTCAGACGCTTCTCACAATGCAGAACAGCCGCCGATGATCGCGGCCTGCCGATATATGATCATGAGCGCCTGATGCAGGAGCTGCGCCTGTTTCCGGAATGGTATCTGCGCCGCCATCTGCAAATCGAACCCGATAGCGACGAAGCAGCGCTGCTGAACGAGATGTTTGCTCTGTTGGTCGAACGGGCGCTGCAACAGCCGCGCGTGTTCGTGCATCGTGATTACATGCCGCGCAATCTCATGGTTTCATGTCCCAATCCCGGTGTGCTGGATTTCCAGGACGCGGTCAGCGGCCCGATCAGTTACGACCCTGTCTGTTTGTTCAGGGACGCCTTCATCAGCTGGCCGCAGCCGCGGGTGACGGAGTGGCTGCGGGATTACTGGCTACGGGCCCGCGACAGGGGCCTGCCGGTACCTCCCGCGTGGGAGGATTTTCAGGTGGATCTCGACTGGATGGGCCTGCAGCGGCACCTGAAAGTGCTGGGTATTTTTGCGCGGATTTGTTATCGCGACGGCAAACCGCATTACCTCGAGGACGCACCGCGTTTTATTGGCTACATCATGGAGGTGCTGCCGCACTATCCGCAGCTGGCCCCGCTTCGTCACCTGTTCGAACAGCGCGTTCTGCCGGCCACGGCAGCCGGCGGGGTCGCGGGGTGAAAATATGCAGGCATTGATACTGGCGGCCGGGCGCGGCGAGCGCATGCGGCCGCTTACCGACACGACCCCGAAGCCGCTGCTCAGGGCCGGCGGCAAGTCGCTGCTCGAATACCATGTCGAACATCTGGCCGCCGCCGGTATTACCGATCTGGTGATTAATCATGCCCGTTTCGGCGACCAGATTGAGGCGGCAATGGGGGATGGCAGCTGCTTCGGAGTAAGTATTCACTATTCTCCTGAAGGTGATAATCCACTGGAAACGGGAGGCGGTATCCGCCACGCGCTGGCCCTGATCGACAGCGACCCGTTTCTCGTCGTCAACGCCGATGTCTATTCCGATTTTCCATTCGCGCCGCTGGCCATGCCGGCGGAGAGCCTCGCTCACCTGGTGCTGGTCGACAATCCCGACCACAATCCTGGCGGTGATTTTTCGCTGGACGCCGGCCGTGTCGGGCTGGCACCGGCGCCATGCTATACCTACAGCGGCATCGGCCTGTACCGGCCGGCGCTGTTCGCCGCTACCGCCCCCGGCGCCTTTCCGCTGGCACCGCTGCTGCGATCTGCCGCCACGCGGGGTGAGGTCAGCGGCCAGTACTATGCCGGCATCTGGGTCGATGTCGGCACCCCCGAGCGTCTGCAGGCCCTGGACAGACAGCTCGGCCAGGATTCCCCCGCCAACTGAACTCTCGCCCAGCCATGCCGGTCCCAAGGGACTGGATATTCACGTTGCACTGCAGCATTCAGGGTGCTAGATTACGCCCTTCTGGCTGCATTAACTTCAATATGTTGTATACTTTATGCCCGTATACCCTATATATGGGGTAGGGCTGTGCTCGACGGTTCTGATTCGGTGCCTTATGGCTGCCGCTGACAGGGACTGCCGGGTGCAATCAGAGGGAATCCGGTTTTGTTGCTAAACGATGTAATACAATCTTTGCTGTCCCGGCACATGCTGCGCTATCGTCGCCGGCTGCTCGCCGGTGGCGCTGCCTTAGGCCTGCTCAGTGTAGCCGCCATCCTGCCGGTGGTGGGCAATATGCCCATGCTGCGGGCGGCCGAGCCGGCAACCATGACCACTGTTGATGTCCCGCTGTCCCGGGATATCCAGCAGCGGCCGGTTGCTGTCCCGGAATTCCACGGCCATGCCGTTATCAGCCCGCAAGTCGCCGACGACACCGACGCATTGCGCATACTCGGTGCAGCGTGAGGCCGGGTGAACCGCAGGTCCCGGCCGTTTGCCGGCAGAAGCCCGTCTGTTGAAAGACTATGCCCGCGAGGCCGATCGCGAACTGGCCTGGGTCGTGGTTGATAATCGCTGGGATCTGCTGCCGGCACTGCAGGCCGGCCGTGGCGATCTGATTGCCGGCCAGGATGAAAGCATTGTCGCCGGCATGGCCAACCAGGCCGAGTTCACCCTGCCCTGGACCATGAGCCGGCAGCGTATCGTCGGCCGCCGCGGCAGTCAGCCACTCGCCGGTCTGGACGATCTGCGCGACCGTCAGGTCGCGGTGAAACAGAATTCGCCCGCCTACGGCAGGCTGGTGGATCATGCCCGGGGCCATGCGGGTATGAATGTAATCAGTGTACCGGAGAACCGGGATACTACGGCCATACTGCACAAGGTCCAGCCTGGGACAGTGCACGACCTTGCCGTTGTTGACAGCGGGTCGTTGAGCGAACACATGCCGAACCATCCGGAATTGAATATCCTGCTTGATCTCCCCGGTGGTGAAAACCTGGTCTGGGCCGTGCACCCTGGAAGCAATGATCTGCGTGAATCCATGGATCGTTTCCTGAGCCGCGAGGCCCTGTCACGCAGTGTTACCGAGGTCCGTTTCGAGGACATGCCGCGCATTGACGAGCGCCGGAGCCTGCGGGTGATAACCTATCAAAGCCCCGCCAACTATTATCTTGATGATTCAGGTGAGCTGCGCGGTTTTGAATATGAACTGGTGCGCAAATTTGCCAAGCGCCGCGGCCTGCGTGTCGAGATGGTAGTCGCGCCGTCACAGGCGGATATGGTGCGCTGGCTGCTGGAAGGCCGGGGAGACCTGATAGCCGCTTCGGTGCCGGCGCCCGGTGTGCGCAAGGACCCGCGCCTGGAGGTTTCGCGCCCTTATAATTACGCTACACCACTGATCGTTGGCCGTGACAGCGATAAAGGGTTGATTGATGCCCGTGACCTCGAGGGCCGGCGCCTCGTGTTGCCCGCCGGCAGTCCGCACAAGCGCCTGCTCGAACGCTATCAGCAGCGCGGTATTGGCGTGGATATCGTTGAGGCGGATCCGGATCAGTCGAGTGCCGATATTCTCCATAAAGTAAAAGTCGGTATTTATGATCTCACCGTGGTCGACAGTCACAAGTCGCGGACCTTACTGGCGGCCGAATCCGGTGCCAGGGTTCACTTTCCCGTCAGTGAACCGTTGCCGCATGGCTGGATTGTGCGTGCCGACGACAGTCAGTTACTGGATGCGGTCAACGGTTTTATCAGTGAGACCTATCGCAAGCGTGATTATAATGTTCTCCATGCGCGCTATTTCGAACACCCGGTCAAGTCGCGGCATAAGTCGTCAGGCAATGAATTGCTGGCATTGGGTGGTGAACTGTCGCCGTATGATGACCTGGTGCGGCGTTATGCCGAACAATTCGGTTTTGACTGGCGCCTGATCGTCGCACAGATGTATCAGGAAAGCCGTTTCGACCCGCAGGCCCTGTCGTCTGCCGGCGCAGTCGGTCTGATGCAGCTGTTGCCGACCACGGCCAGCGAAGTCGGTATTACGGATTTGTATAAACCGGATGCATCGATTCATGGCGGAGTACGCTATCTAAGCAACCTCTATCAGCGCTTTGAAGACAGGCTCGCTTTTGAGGATCGCGTCTGGTTCTCGCTGGCGGCCTATAATGCCGGCTTCCACCGGGTCGAACAGGCGCGGCAACGTGCAGTGGATATGGACTTGGATCCGGATCGCTGGTTCGACAATGTTGAAAAGGCGATGCTTACCATGGCTGATAATACGCCCTGCCGCTGTGGCCAGCCGGTTGCCTATGTCCGCGAATCCGTGCCCGTTATCATAATTACGTACGTCTGATGCGTGCCGTTCAGTACGCAGCACGTGGCGATCACTCCGTACGCCACGACACCTGATCGCCCTTATACCCGACTATTTGGTATGCTGGCCCCTGTCATTTGCGGAAGGCAGGTATGGGCCAGGAGATCAACGCCAGCCGTTTTACGGCACAGGACTTCAGCCAGTTCCTGCATAATCTGCGTGAGGAAACCGGCCAGCTGGCCGATTATTTCAGGCAGCAGCGGTTTTCTTCTGCAGGCAATATCGGTGGATTCGAGCTCGAGGCCTGGTTGATCCGATGCCGACGGCCAGTCCCGCACCGGTCAACAAGGAATTTCTTGCCTATCTGAATAATCCGCTGGTTGTGCCGGAACTGGCGGCCTTCAATGTCGAGCTGAATGCCGATCCCCGGCAGCTAACCGCCGATGCGCTAACGGTCATGGAGCGGGATCTCGCTGCGACGTGGTCCGCATGCCAGGAGGCCGCGCAGCATTTCAACGCCTCACTGGTCATGATCGGCATACTGCCCAGCGTTACGCAACACCAGTTGAGTCTCCGGCACATGTCGGGCATGGTCCGGTACCGGGCGCTCAATGAACAGGTATTTCTGCTGCGTCATGGCGACCCGCTGCATCTGCACATCGAGGGTAACGAGGTGCTCAGCCTGACGCACCACGACGTCATGCTCGAGGCAGGCACAACCTCGTTACAGATCCATTTGCAGGTGCCGATGGCACAGGCCCATCATTACATGAATATCGCAAAGATTGTCTCGGCGCCGATGGTGGCGGCCAGCGCCAACTCACCGTACCTGTTCGGCCACGATCTGTGGCATGAAACACGCGTGCCCCTGTTCGAGCAGGCCGTCGAGGTAGGATCACCGAAACAGCGCCGGGTGACGTTCGGCAGGGGCTATATCAGCGAATCCCTGTTTGAATGTTTTCAGGAAAACCTTGATAACTATCCGGTGCTCGTTCCCGTCAATCTCACCGATTCAGCCGAACCGTTTGCCCACCTGCGTTTCCACAACGGTACTATCTGGCGCTGGAACCGTCCCCTGATCGGCGTCGAGCAGGATCCATTGCACCTGCGTATTGAGCATCGTGTCGTTCCCGCCGGGCCGACTGTTACCGACTGTATTGCCAATGCGGCGCTGTTCTATGGTCTGATGCAGTACTGGGTGGCGGCGGATCAGCCGATGACCGGACAGATAAGCTTCAGTACGGCACGCAGCAATTTTTATCACTGTGCACGCAAGGGCCTTGATGCAGAAATCCGGTGGTCCTATGGAGACAATGGCAGTATCCGCGATCTGCTGTTGCGGGAGTTATTGCCGCAGTCGCGCGACGGCCTGCAACAACTTGGCATCAGCCCAGGGGATATTGATCATTATCTCGGCATCATGGAGCAGCGTATTGAAACAGGACGCAACGGTGCCGGCTGGCAGCATGCATGGGTTTCGCGTCATGGCCGTGACATGCAGGCGTTGACGCTGGCATACCAGGAGAGGCAGGAGAGCGGTATGCCGGTACACGAATGGCCGTTATGACAGAGCTGAGTATCAGACATGATCTGCCCGCCGACATTCTCGGGCGCCCGGCCAGTCGCCTGTATGAAGTGCTGGACGGCCCGACGCTGGTGCATTTGCAGGGCAGGAAAAAGCCGCCGCTGTTTTTGTCGGTGCTGATGCATGGTAACGAGGATACCGGCTGGCGGGTATTGCAGAATGTCCTGCATGAACATGACAAGACACTGCCGCGTTCGCTGTCAATATTCATCGGTAACGTGAAGGCGGCGCGTTATGGCAAGCGCCGGTTGGAGAAACAGCCCGATTTCAACCGCATCTGGGCCGGCGATGACACGCCTGAGCACTCCATAGTGAAAGAGGTCTTGCGCACCATGCGGCGCCGAGGGGTCTTTGCCAGTATCGATATCCATAACAATACCGGTATCAATCCGCACTACGCCTGTATCAACCGGCTGCTGCCGCCGTATCTGAATCTGGCGCGTAAGTTCTCGCGGATGGTGATCTATTTTACGCGGCCAAGCGGAGTGCAGAGCCTGGCCTTTGCCCGGTTCTGTCCGGCGGTGACACTGGAGTGCGGCCAGCCCGGCGATGAAATCGGTATACAATTGGCAACAAACTTCGTCAATGAAGTTATGAATATGGATGCCGTTCCGGAGACGCCGGTCAAGGACAGCGATATCGATCTGTATCACACTGTCGCCGTGGCCAAGGTGCCGCTGAAAACCACCTTCAGTTTTGATAGCAAACCGGCCGATATCCGTTTCATCCGTGGCATTGAGCAGCTCAACTTCGAGGAAATCCCCGCCGGCACGGCACTGGCCGCATTAAAGGGCAGTGACATTCCGCTGGATGTGATGGACGAGGACGGCAATCCGGTAGCGGATCAGTATTTCGAGGTCGTGGATAACAGGCTGCTAACGCGCTACCCGGTTGATGCCGTCGATGCTGACCACGAATGAACGCATCGTCCGCCAGGACTGTCTGTGTTATTTAATGGAACGCTATAAGCTCACCAACGGTGAAAAACCACTGCCCGAGGAAACGGTGTGGAATTGATGTCCGGTCGATAGCCGATAGTTTTTCTATCAGTCCGCGAGTGAACGCAAATAAACGCCAATAAAGCCGACAGTAAACAGGGGTAGCAGGAGTAATATAAGGAACAGAAAAGAGCTCCCTCTGATTAGTCCAGACAAGCTGACGTCTGCCGTGAGGCAACAAGTTCCTGTGAATGTGGAGTTGAGCTCGCAAGCCACGTGGCTGCATTGTGTACTGACTTGTCTGTGTCCTCATCGGCTTCGGGAGTCGTATCGGGTGGCGGCAGGGCCCCATCGTCACCTTCTTCGCTGCCACGATCGGGTTCGCAGAGACGCTGCATGGCAGTGCTGCCCACTATCAGCGCGCCCAGCGAAGCAAAGCCTCCCGCCCCGCCGCCATGCGCCTGGATATTGGTCATGCCGCAGCAGCCGCCCAGCCAGGCGGCGATAACAATGACGGCAGTGGTTTTGAGGTACGTTGTCAATATGCTGTTTTTGATTAGCCAATCAATATTTTCAATTCGCGTTTATTTGCGTTCATTCGCGGACTGATCAATATACTGCGTCGGATCGTCGACCCCCGCGGCCCGGAAACCCTCCATGCGAAAACGGCAGGAGTCGCAGCGGCCACAGGCGCGGCCGTTATTGTCGGCCTGGTAGCAGGATACGGTCAGTGCATAATCAACGCCGAGTTCCATACCAAGGCGGATAATGTCGGCCTTGCTGAGGTTAATCAGTGGCGTATGAATCGTCAGCCTGTTGCCTTCGACAGCGCTCTTTGTCGCCAGGTTGGCCATGGTTTCAAATGCCACGATATATTCCGCGCGGCAGTCGGGATAGCCGGAATAATCGATGGCATTGACGCCGATATAAATGTCACTGGCACCCAGGACCTCGGCCCAGCCGAGCGCATAGGATAGGAATATGGTATTACGCGCCGGCACATAGGTCACGGGAATGCCGCTGTCTCCCGTATTGTTGTCCGGCACGGCGATGGCATCATCCGTCAGTGCCGAGCCGCCGAACTGGCGCATATCGATGTGAATGAAACGGTGTTCCGTAACGCCAGCATGCGCCGCCACGCGCCTTGCGGCATTCAGTTCCGGCGCATGCCGCTGGCCGTAGTCAAAGCTGAGGGCATAGCAATCGAAACCCTCTGCACGGGCGATCGCCAGGACGGTGGCCGAATCCAGGCCGCCAGACAGCAGAACAATGGCTTTTTTGGCCTCAGCGCCCAGGACCATCACCCCAGAGATATTTGTGTAACTGTACCTGCAGGCGCACCGTCAACTGATCGGCAAGAATCCAGTCAGCCAGCTCGCGTGGTGACAGCTGTTCATGACTGGCGATAGCAGAACCTCGCAGTGTTCAGTCCAGTGCATGCGCATGAATCAGGTTGCGAACCCAGTCATAGTCGGCGCGATCGCAGATAACAAACTTGATCTGATCGTTAGCATTCAGGTAGTCCAGGTTCGAATAGAGATTTTTATCGGCCTCGCCGGATCCCGGCGTTTTCAGGTCGAGAATCTTCATCACGCGAGTATCGACACCGGCCACATCCATGGCGCCGCCGGTCTCCAGTGATACCTGGTAACCCCGATTGCACAGTTGTCTCAGCAGGGACAGACAGGACTTCTGCGCAAGCGGTTCACCGCCGGTTACGCATACATGCGGTGTTTTGCAGGGCCTGATTTTTTCGAGAACGGCGCTGATGGAAAGCTTTTCGCCACCGTGAAAGGCATATTCCGTATCGCAATAGCTGCAGCGTAACGGGCACCCGGTCAGGCGGATAAAAACGGTTGGCAATCCCGACTTGCTGCTTTCACCCTGTAAAGAGAAAAATACTTCGGTGATCCGCAGTAACTCGTTACTGACGGCGGTTTCTCCGGCAGGTGTGGTGGTAATGGTGGTGGTCATGATGCATGTCCAACCTGGCCGTCAGGTACCTGCTGACTGCATCTGCTGCAGCCGTTCGCGGGCCAGGCTGGCGGCCGTGGTATCAGGATACTGACTGCGCAAATCCTGGAGGGTTTCCATGGCCTGCTCCCTGTTACCCAGTTCCTGCTGGCTGTAACCGATCTTGAGCAGTGCATGCGGCGCCTTTTGACTGTCCGGAAAGTCTTCCAGCAGTTGCTGATAGGCGCCGATGGCCTTTTCAAAGTCACGGTTAACATAGTAGGCCTCGCCCAGCCAGTAACTGGCATTGTCGGCAAGGTCGCTGTCGGGATAATTACCCAGGTATTGCTCGAATGCCGTCGTGGCCTCTGTATATTTGCCGTTCTTGAGCAGGCTGAAGGCGTTATCGTAAGCCTTGCGGGCATCGGTGCTGTCCGCTGTTACGCTGTCTGCCGCCGCGTCCTGATCCCGGATGTCACTGTCATCGACAGGGACTTCCCCGCTCACACTGCTGCTGTCCACATTGGTTTCCGCGTCCGTTTCGACCCTGTCGTCGATGGCATAGTCCGGGGCATCATCCGTCTTAGCCGTCTCCAGTTTCTGCAGCCGATCATCGATATCCGCATACAGATCCTTCTGCCGCTGTGTCATTTCATTCAGTAAGTGGCGCTGGGTCTCCAGTTCGCCGCGCAACTTCTGGACTTCCGACTCCAGCGACTGCACCTGATTGTAAAGATCGAAAAGACTCTGGTTGTCGAGCTTGCGTTCTATGCTTTCCAGGCGCTGTATAATCTTTTCCGAAGATGGATCAACAACGGGCGCGGCATTACCGGCCGCAGCGATGCCCGGCAGGGCAGCGCATACGACCAGCAGGTAGCGAAGTATCCTGATTGACAGCTTCATCAGTAAACGATATCGACGCGGCGGTTAAGCCTCCAGGCCTCTTCATCATGGCCGTCGGCGACCGGGCGTTCCTCGCCGTAACTGACAACGCGTATCTGACTGGCCGATGCGCCGAGCAAGACCATCTGCCGCTTTACCGATTCTGCACGGCGTTCACCAAGAGCGAGGTTGTATTCGCGTGATCCACGTTCGTCGGTATTGCCTTCCAGTGTGACAGTGGTATTCGAATTACTGGCAAGATATTCGGCATGCGCCTCGATGACCGGCCGGTACTCGGAGCGGATCTCTGCGCTGTCAAAATCAAAATAGATACTGCGCTGGGACAACGGGCTGTCGGGGTCATCCAGTGGCATCACCCTCAAATTTGCCGGCCTCACCGGCAGCCGTGGCCGAGGCCCCTTCATCACCTTCCATGCCTTCAGCCGTTTCGGTGCCGTCAATTACCTCGGCGGCTTTTTCATCCTTGGTTTCGGTTGTGCCACAGGCAACGACCACAAACGCCATGACAAACAGCAGCAACAGATGTCTGACTTGCAAAGATTTCATCTTGTGTCTCTCCTGGGAAAAATTCGTTGTTCGCGCGACATTCAAGTTGTACTCGATCCTGATGGCTTTGATTCGGTTTCGGTAGAGATATTCCCGATTGTTGTCATGCCTGGACTGACAGGGACAGCAATAGGCAGGGCAGCTTCCTCTCTGCCGTCCCATGGACTGGCGCCCGATGTATCATCGTTGCTTTGCAACATAAGCATAGCACCGCACCTGTATGGTTGAATATCCTGTATTGATGCCTTCAAGAATCACCGCCTCCGGCCTCAGTCCTGGAAGGGACCCCAGTCCGGTTCGCGCACGTCACCGCGGGTGGCGTCGAGGCGCTGGGTGACCTGCCCGTCGACGGAAACCGCGGCCAGTACGCCATTCTGACCCACGGTAGTGGCATAGATAATCATGCTGCCGTTCGGCGCAAAGCTGGGTGATTCATCCAGCCGGCCGTCGGTGAGCACCCGCGAGCGGCCGGACTCGAGGTCCTGGATGGCAATCTGGTAAGCGCCATTACCGCCACGGACCATGGCCAGGTATTTGCCATCCGCTGACAGCGCCGGCCGGGCGTTGTAACTGCCGTCAAAAGTGACCCGTTCCACCGGGCCGTCGACGCCGCTGCTGTAGACCTGCGGGCCGCCGCCGCGATCCGAGGTGAAATAGATGGTCTTGCCATCCGGTGACCAGGTAGGCTCGGTATCGATGGCACCGTTATTGGTTACCCGCTGCAGCAGTTTGTTATCGAGATGCAGTATGTAGACCTCGGGATTGCCGTCCTTGGACAGTGTCAGTGCCAGTTTGCTGCCATCCGGTGACCAGTCTGGCGCGCTGTTGATGCCGGCATGTGATGCGACAGCCTCGCGCTCGCCTGAGAAAACGTCTTGTACATAAACCGCCGAGTTCTTGCCTTCGAAAGAGACATAGGCAACGCGGCGACCATCGGGTGACCAGCGCGGTGACATCAGCGGTTCACCGGATTTCAGCAGTACCTGCGGGCTATGGCCGTCGGCATCGGCGATCTCCAGGCGGTGGGTTTTCTTGTCGCCCTGTTTTTCCACCGTAATGTAGGCAATACGCGTGGCAAAGGCGCCGCGGGTGCCGGTCAGTTTTTCATAAATAATGTCGGCGATCTGGTGTGCGGTATAGCGCAGCTGTTCAGCACGCGTACGGATACTGTAACCGGCAATCTGTGTGCCACGGTAGATGTCCACCAGGCGGAAAGTGACTTCATAGTTGCCGTCGTCCTGCTGTTTGACGCCACCGACGACAACGTTTTCCATGCCGACCCGGCGCCAGTCGGAAAAATTGATCTGATCAAAACCGGTTGGTTTCGATGGCATGTCTTCCGGCGGAAGGGTATTGAAGCGGCCGCTGCGTGCCAGGTCCTGACGGATGACCTGGGCGACATCTTCAGGCGGCATGCTGGCCGACTGGCTCCAGGCAAACGGTACAACGGCAATCGGCAGGGCGTTTTCCACACCCTGGTCTATGACAATCTCGAAGGCAGTGGCGGGTCTGGTCAATACCAGACTCAACAGAATCAGGACGGTTGTATAAATGATCTGGCGTGGTTTCATGACAGCTTAATCCTGTGGTTCAAATACAAAGTTGAATTGCCGGAAGCCCAAACGCTCGAAGGTTTCGGCGTCCTCCGGCACGCGCAGCGGTGATGACTTCTCTACCGCCACCAGTGCGCGCTGATCAAATAGTCCATTGCCACTGGAATTGGCAATAGCGGCGTCCAGGACATCACCGTTCGGCGCCAGGCGTACCCGGATCGTCGCCTTGAGACCCGCGGGCAGTCCCTGCCTGTTGAAGTTGGACTCAACCTGGCGCTCAATCATGCCGACAAAGCGTGCCAGAGTGCTCTGGTCCTGTTTTTGCTGTTCCGCGCTGCGTGCGGCCTCTTCCGCGGCCATCTGTTCCTGTAACAGTTCCTCGGCCCGGGCGCGTTCCTCGGCCTCGCGTTGCTTGCGCGCTTCCTCTTTGCCTTGCGCTCTTCTTCCTTTTACGTTCGATTTCCTCCAGGCGTTTGAGCTCTTCCTCTTTCCGGCGTTCTATTTCAGCCAGGCGCTCCTCTTCGGCCTTGCGCTGGCGCTCGAGTTCTTCCTGCCGGCGGCGTTCGGCTTCCTTTTCTTCCTGCAGTTTCCGCTCGGCCTCCTTGCGTTCCTGCTCCAGTTTCTGTTGCTGTTCCTTAAGCTGGGACAGGCGCTGTTCCTCGAGCTCGCGGCGTTCGCGCTCGGCCTCTTTTTGCTCCTGCAACTCCCTGAGTCGCTGTTCTTCGGCCTCGCGCTGCTTGCGCAGCTCTTCAGCCTGGCGCTCGGCTTCCTTCATCGCCTCGAGACGTTCCTTTTCGGCCTGCTCCTTGGCCCGCTCCCGCTCCTTGATGCGTTCGAGTTCCTGCTGCACCGCCTGTTCATCCACCGCTACGGCATCGATAATCTCCTCGATCTTGCCCGGCGGTGACGGCGCCGGCGTCACGTTGAAATCAAGGCTGATCAAGCAGTATGCCACAGCACAATGGCATGCAGTATCAGCGACAGAGCCGATATGAACGGAATGTGTCGAACCAACCGCCACGCATCATCGGTTCAGTTTTTCCGTTTCTGGCGGATCGGTCAGCATACCGATATTGGGCACGCCCGCCCGCTGCAGCAGTGCCATAGCGGTAACGACGCGACCGTATGACACATCGCTGTCACCCTTGATGTAGACCGGTTGTTCCGGGTTGTTGCGCATAAAGGCAGCAACCTTGTTAACCAGTACGTCGGCTGACACCGGCTCATCCGGGTTTTCGCCCGAATCAATATCATAGTTGCCCTCCCTGTCAATGCTGACGACAACCGGTTCATTGTCAGACTGATCGACGGGCTTGGCATCGGCATTTGGCAGGTTGACGTTAATGCCCTGTGTCAGCAGCGGGGCAGTAATCATGAAGATAACCAGCAGTACCAGCATCACGTCGATATACGGCACGACGTTGATCTCTGACATTTGTTTCTTGCGTTTGCGGTCGCGGGTCAGCATGGTTGTTTACTTGTGATGCGAATAACGATGCAGGATCGAGGAAAACTCATCCGCGAATGTGTCATAGCGATTAATCAGCCGCTCGACATCGTTGGAAAAACGGTTGTAGGCAATGACCGCGGGAATGGCGGCGAACAGGCCCATGGCAGTAGCAATGAGTGCCTCGGAAATGCCCGGCGCCACCATGGAAATGGTTGCCTGCTGCACGTTGCCGAGCGCACGGAAGCTGTTCATGATGCCCCAGACGGTGCCGAACAGGCCGATGTAGGGACTGGTCGAACCGACCGTGGCCAGGAATGAAAGATTGGTCTCGAGATAATCGATTTCACGGTTCAGTGTTACGCGCATCGAGCGCTGGGCGCCTTCCAGCACGGCGGCGGCACTGATGCCCTGTTGCTTGCGCAGACGGGCGAATTCCCTGAACCCGGCCTCAAAAATCTTTTCCATGCCGGTCGCCTTGTTGCGGCTTTTACTGATGCGGTTGTACAGCGGACTCAGATCCTCGGCCGTCCAGAAACGCTCCTCGAAGTTATCGGAATCGCGGCGTGCATTCTTCAGCATGATGCGCTTGTTGAATATCATCGACCATGAGACTACCGATGCCAGCACGAGGATCAGCATCACGAACTGAACAACAAGACTCGCCTCGAGTATCAGGTGTGTAAATGACAGATCAGCCGACATGGCTCAGCTCCGGGAACATGTTTTTGGGAATGGGACGCGGCCGGAGCGTGACGGAATCGACACAGGCAATACGGACGTCGCCTTCACAGATGCTTGCGCCGGACTGGTCGATTATTGTTTGTTTTATATCCACGCTCGCGCCGCGAATTTTCCTGATCGATACGCTGACGTCCAGCAAGTCATTGAACCGGGCCGGCCTTATGAATTCCAGGGCGGCGCTACGGACCGTAAAGATCAGTCCCTGCTCGCGCAGGACATCCTGTTCGTAACCCTGTTCGCGCAGCCATTCGGTGCGTGCGCGCTCCATGAAGCGCAGGTAGTTGGCGTGATAAACCACGCCGCCGGCGTCGGTATCTTCGTAATAGACCCGCACTGCCCAATGAAATTCATTCTGCATGGGGAATGCTCAACGCTTTGAAAAATCAGTCACGTCAGCTTCGAATAGTCCCGGGTTCTCAAACAGATCCGGTTCGGCGGGCGGCTGATCCGGGGCCTGCAGGCCAAAGTGCAGCCAGGCATTGCGCGTGACCACGCGGCCGCGGGGTGTGCGCATCATGAAACCCTGCTGGATGAGAAACGGCTCCAGCACATCTTCGATGGTGTCGCGCTCCTCGCCGATAGCCGCGGCCAGGCTGTCGACGCCGACCGGTCCGCCGTCGAATTTCTGCATGATGGCCAGCAGCAGCTTGCGATCCATCATGTCGAAGCCGTGGAGATCGACATTCAGCATATCCAGCGCCCGTCGGCCGATACTCCGCGGTCATGGCGCCGTCGGCCTTGACCTGGGCGTAGTCGCGCACCCGCCGCAGCAGCCGGTTGGCGATGCGCGGCGTGCCGCGCGAGCGGCTGGCGATCTCGCCGGCGCCGGCGTCATCGATTTCGGCGTGGAGCAGTGATGCCGAGCGGTTGACGATGCTGGCCAGGTCGTCGCGGCCGTAGAACTCCAGCCGCTGGACGATGCCGAAGCGGTCGCGCAGCGGCGAGGTCAGCAGGCCGGCGCGGGTGGTGGCGCCGACCAGGGTGAACGGCGGCAGGTCCAGCTTGATGGAGCGCGCCGCCGGGCCCTCGCCGATCATGATGTCGAGCTGGTAGTCCTCCATCGCCGGGTACAGCACTTCCTCCACCACCGGGCTGAGGCGGTGGATCTCGTCGATGAACAGGACATCGTTGGGCTCCAGATTGGTCAGCAGCGCCGCCAGGTCGCCGGGCTTCTCCAGCACCGGGCCGGAGGTCTGGCGCAGGTTGACGCCCATCTCGTTGGCGATGATGTGGGCCAGGGTGGTCTTGCCCAGCCCCGGCGGGCCGAAAATCAGGCTGTGGTCCAGAGCCTCGCCGCGCTGCCGGGCCGCACCGATGAAAATCTCCATCTGCTCGCGCACCGCCTGCTGGCCGACGTAGTCGGCAAGGCACTTCGGCCGCAGCGCCTTGTCGGCGGCGACATCTTCGGCGGTACCGTCAGCCGAGATAATGGGATTGGGTTCTGCCATAACTGGTTGGGCACATATTGTCCTTGTATCTTTCTGTTGCCGCAATCATGCAGACACGATAAAGCCAAGTTTATCGATTTTCCGGTGCAGAATTCTGGCAAACCGCGGGCAAACCAGTGACAGTGCCAGGCAATGCGGTCATGTGGCCGGCTATTTGCGCGGCGGGCCGTATTTCCCGGGGATCCAGCCATTTCGGCTGCAGAAATCGCCTGTTTCCGCCGATAGCCGGCCAGCCCGCGGATAAAAAGACCGTTGCCGCGAGCGGCCGCGAACTGGTTAGCGTCATATGAAAACAACAGTCATCGAATACCCGCAAGGAGGAAACCATGGTCCTGAACGGCAAGAAAGTCGCTATCCTGGTCGAAGACAATTACGAACCGCGCGAACTCTGGGTGCCGTATTACCGGCTCCAGGAAGAAGGCGCCGAGGTGCTCATACTCGGTACCGGCAAGGAATCCTATGCCTCGAAGGGCGGGATAGCCGCAAAGCCGGACATGAAAGTCGACGACGCCAATACCGAGGAATTTCACGGCGTCATCATCCCCGGCGGTTACGCACCCGACGACATGCGCCGCCATCAGCCGTTGCTGGATTTCGTACGCGTCCTGTTCGAGGAGAAACGGCCGGTCGGGTTCATCTGCCATGCCGGCTGGGTCGCAATCTCGGCGAACATCGTCAAGGGCAAGCGCTGCACCTCGTTCTGGTCGATCAAGGACGACATGGTCAACGCCGGTGCCGAGTGGTTCGATGAACCCTGCGTGCGTGACGGCAATTTGATCTCGAGCCGGGTGCCGAAGGACCTGCCGGAGTTCAACCGCAACTTTATTGCGGCGATGTCGGGGAACTAGAGACAGTCCGCGAATGAACGCGAATTGACGCAAATAACAGACAGGGATTCCTCACGTTCGTTCGAATGGATGGCGGTCGGCAGGTCGGATTCGTGTCAGCGTAATCTGACATGAATATCATCATGCCTGGGAAGCCAATAACGTCATTCCGGAATCGCCGCAGGCGATCTCCGGAATCCGGTTTATCGAATAAACTGCGCAGCAGGTACAATTGATTCGCAAACGGTACAGCCCCTGGCTTACGACATGCCAAAGCAGGTTGTTGTCTGCAGGCCGCTCCTTCCGCTTGCGCGGAAATGACGTTTAAATCATTCGCGTGTCCCAAACCCTCATCCTTCCTTCTCCCAGAGAGGGAGAAGGGGCAAAGTGCGCTTTGCGCTGTTTTTGTATGCGCGTTCATTTGCGGACATCATTATTTAACAGACGCCTTTAACGCCGCCCGGATCAGTTCCTCGCTGCTCATGCCGGGCACGGCCACGGCGAAGACAAACCTGCTGGCTTCCTGCGGTTTGTAACCCAGCGCGATCAACGCACTGATGGCCTCACTGCTGACATCATCCTCGGCAGTGGTGCCAGCAGTGTCGGTAGGCATCGACGGCTGCCAGTCCTTGAGCCGGTCGCGCATTTCCATGATGAGCCTCTCGGCGGTCTTGCGGCCGACGCCGGGCAGGTGAGTGAGCTGATTGGCATCGCCATCGTGAACAATACGGGCAAAGTCCTCGGCGTCCATGCCGGACAGGATCGCCAGCGCCAGGCGTGCACCGACGCCGTTGACTTTCAATAATGTCCGGAACAGCCGGCGTTCGCGTTCCGTGGCGAACCCGAACAGCAGGTGGGCGTCCTCGCGCACGACAAGATGCGTATACAGCATCACGTTCTCGCCGGTTTCCGGCAGCTTGTAAAAGGTGGTCATCGGCGCTTCCAGCTCGTAACCGATACCGCCGGTTTCGATCAGCAGACAGGGCGGCTGTTTTTCGAGAATGACCCCGTGGATGCGCCCGATCATACGGCCCTCCCCGCACGCGTCGAATTGCCGGGTATGCGCTGCAGGCTGGAGCGTGTATGCGCATGACAGATCGCCACCGCCAGTGCATCGGCGGCGTCGGCCTGCAGCACCTCGCGCAGATTGAGCAGCACTTTCACCATGTGCTGGACCTGTGACTTGCTGGCATGGCCTACGCACCCCGAGGCCCGTGCCTGTTTGATCTGGTTGGCGCTGTATTCATTCAGCGGCAGGTTCTGCATGCTGCAGGCAACAACGGCGACACACATGCGCTGGCCAGACTTTGAGTGCCGAATCGGCATTCCGGTCCATGAATACCTGCTCCACGGCGGCCTCGGCCGGTGATTGTGCGTCGATGATGTCATTCAGTTCCGTGAATATCTGCCGGAGGCGGGTTGGGGTAATCGGCATCCCCGAGTTTGATCGCGCCGCTGGCAACATGGCGCAGGTGATTGCCTTCACTGTCTATGATTCCATAAGAGTCCAGGTGATACGCGAGCCGGGATCGATGCCGAGGATTCTGATCATGAACTGTGGGAGCGGATTTTCATCCGCGATTGACAGGGTTCGTTGATACAATCGGTCCTTGCAGGATTTTCGGTGCAAGCAGTCATGGTCAGGTATCAGGCCAGTTCCGTCAGGAGTTCATCGGGAATGTCGGCATTGGAATAAACCTTCTGCACGTCATCCAGGTCTTCCAGCATCTCAAACAGTTTCATTACCGTTTCCGCAGTCTCGCGATCGACCTTGACGTCCACCGCCGCACGCATGGTCACTTCAGCGGATTCCGGCTCGTGACCGGCATTGATAAGGCGTTTCTTCCAGCCTGGACGACAAGCTCGTACGGGTACGCGGTCGACCGCATCCGTCAGATGCCGTTCTTCATAGGAAACGATATCCTCGGCGCCTGCCTCCATTGCCGCCTCCATGAGCCTGTCTTCATCGGCACCGACGGCGAATGAAATCACGCCGGTCTGATTGAAGAGGATGGGCGACCGGACCCGTCGGTACCAAGATTGCCGTCGCATTTGCTGAAGGCATGGCGGACTTCCGCCACCGTGCGGTTGCGGTTGTCGGTCAGTGCAGGTCGACCATCACCGCGACACCGTTCGGGCCGTAGCCCTCGTAGCGTACTTCCTCGACCTGATCGGCGCCCTCCTCGCCGGTACCGCGGCGTATCGCGCGCTCGACCGTGTCTTTGGGCATGTTGTTGCCGAGCGCATTATCGATCGCCGCGCGCAGGCGCGGGTTGGCGTCGGCATCACCGCCGCCCATGCGTGCGGCGACAGTGATCTCACGAATCAGCTTGGTGAACAGCTTGCCACGCCTGGCGTCCTGTCTGCTTTTGCGGTGCTGGATGTTCGCCCATTTACTGTGTCCGGCCATAAAGATCGACTGTCGTATGTTGAGGTTGAAAACGATTGCCTGAATTTTATCACGTGCATGCCTGACTCGTATCTCGACAATAGTGGCGATTGATCGATGTGCCGGACGCAACCGAAGCCGGTCTCTATGGGGCCGGTCACTACCGGGTCAACGACTGCGCAGGAGCGATTATATCCTCTTGTCATTTGCGTCCATTCGCGTTCATTTGCGGACTGCCCTAATGCCGAAAACGGCCCTCGGCGAGAAAGTTGGCTGTCTGCTCGGCCACCGGAGCCGAAAACAGCATGCTGGTATGCGTCACCGGCAGAGTAATGTGATCGGTCATGCCCGGGCATTCGGTCTCAGTAACCGCCACCGTGCCGTCGTTGGGTTTCGGCAGGCCGGGGACCAGGCGGCCAAGGCCGATCCCCATGCTGCCGGCAATGGATCCGAGTGGATGCGATCCGGTCCAGTGCGGTGCACCGCCGACAACACCCTGGTCAATGCTCATGCCCAACAGCGGCAGCAGCGCGGCGCGGTACAGGAGCTGGGCGGTATGGCTGGGTTTGTGAGGTGTGCCGAGTGTCACTATCCGGCCGGGTCGCTGCTGTGGCTGGTAATCGAACAAATGGCGAATCACCAGGCCGCCGAGACTGTGACCGACGAAATGCAGTATCGGTGCATCAATGTGATCGATGAATTCCGCCAGGCGGGCAGCGTTCTCGCGCGGCCGGTGGCGCAGACTGGGGTACCGGAACAGATAACAGAGATAGCCGCGCCTGCGCAGGCGTCGTTGCAGCACCGTCATTTCATAGCCCGGCAGCCAGATACCGTGCACGAGCACCACCGCTTCCGCTGACAAGACCCGTCCCCTTGTTTGTGTTATGGGCAGAATTCAGGGCGCCATTATGGCTGTTCCGGGCGTTTGATGTAGAGGGAATTCGGTTCGTGGCGGCGCCGGATATGGCATTGCCATCCGGCATTGACGGGAGTGTCGTCGATCCTGTTGCCGCGCCTGTTACGGAAAGGCTGGCTTCAATGGCTCCATGCCACAGTATTCAGCATCAGGCTCGGTGCTTTTAATCCGCGCCGCCAGCTCTTCGACGCGGTCGCGCGGGACATCCGCCATTACCAGGATCCGGCCGTTATCGAGCGCCTGTTCAAAACGCTCCAGTGACGGATTGACCACCGAGACACCGATGATCGCGGCGGCGAACGCCCCCATGAGGGCACCGAAAACCACTATCACGGCCAGGAACGGGGTGCCGGTCAGGGCCTGGGTGCCGATCCCGAAGTAGGGTGTAATCGCTACCAGGATACCGACTACCAGCCCGGTCAGGCCGCCCAGGCCCAGTCCCTTGAACAGGGCCGGCATGAAGTCGGATTCGTCGCCGGTGGCCTCTTCAGGCAGGTCACCGGGCAGGTGATCGGTATGGCTCAGAATGTGGATGTTGGTTTCAGCAATCCGGCCGAGCAGCAGCTCGTCGGCAATCCGGCGGGCGCTGTCGGTGGACCGGGTCAGGAAATACATTCTCCTCACAGTACACCTCCAGCATGTCTGGACTACGTCTATCTGTATTAAGAATCGGCGGCCGCCAGGTCGATAATCTGGCATGAACTTTGACACGAAAAGCCGTGCGCTATCTGTGTTACGGTTGAGACAGAATTCCGGCAGGCAAGTTTGCATTGATTCATTCAGTCCGTGAACGCGCATATCGACAACGATGACGAGGAGGCGCCATGACTGATCACGTCTACAGAGTATTGAACTGACCGGTTCATCCACCAAGGGTATCGAGGATGCCGTGAACAATGCTATTGCCACCGCGGCAAAGACCGTGCGCAATATGCGCTGGTTCCAGGTGATCGACACCCGCGGCCATATCGCCGATGGCAAGGTTGATCACTGGCAGGTCGTGGTGAAGGTCGGCTTTACGCTCGACAAGTAAACGCCACGGCTGCAGGAGGAGTTTTACAGCTGCAGCAGACCGTCAGGCGTCGCCGGCCAGCAGAAGCTGCTCGCGTTCCTTGCGCTCGGCGGTGAAGTCGAGCAGGCGCTGAATCGGCACCACGGCCCGCTTGATGGTGGCCGGATCGACATGAATCTCGCCGCGGCCGGTTTCCAGGGTGTTGGCGAGTTTCGTCAGCGAGGTAGGTCGCCATCCACGGGCAGTGCGCACAGCTTTTGCAGGTGGCGCTGCGGCCGGCGGTCGGCGCCTCGAGCAGCGTCTTGTCCGGCGCCGCCTGCTGCATCCTGTGAAAGATGCCCTTATCGGTGGCGACGATAAACTCCGGCGCGTCCATTTCCTTCACCGCCTGGATGAGCTTCGAGGTCGAGCCGACCACGTCGGCCAGCTCGATCACGCTCGGCGGCGATTCGGGATGCACGAGTACCAGCGCATGCGGATGCTGCGACTTCAGTTCGTAGAGCTCGCGGCCCTTGAATTCCTCGTGCACCACGCACGAGCCCTGCCATATCAGCATGTCGGCACCGGTCTGTTCCTGGACATAGTCACCCAGGTACTTGTCCGGCGCCCAGATGATCTTCTCGCCGCGATCCTTCAGATGATTCACCACATCCACGGCGCTGCCGGAGGTCACCATCCAGTCGGCACGCGCCTTCACGGCGGCACTGGTGTTGGCATACACCACGACCGTGCGATCCGGATAGGCGTCACAGAATTTCGTGAACTCGTCCGGCGGGCAGCCGATATCGAGTGAACAATTGGCTTCCAGGTCCGGCATCAGCACGCGCTTTTCCGGGTTCAGGATCTTCGCGGTCTCACCCATGAAGCGCACGCCGCAGACCACCAGCGTCTGCGCCTCGGACTCGTGACCGAAGTGCGCCATGTCCAGAGAATCGGAGACATGGCCGCCGGTTTCATCGGCGAGCTGCTGCAGATCCGCGTCGGTGTAATAGTGGGCGACCAGTACGGCGTTCTGTTCCTTGAGTAATTTTTTGATGCGCGCGCGCAGTGCCTCGCGCTCGTCATCCGGCAGTTCCTCGCTGACAGTCGGCGGGACGTCGTCCGGCTCGAGGCGCCAGTCGCGCAGCCCGATCTCGCGTGCAGGAATGTCGTTCAATGCGGTATTCATTCTGTTCACTGTTGTCACGCCTCACTTGATGAATTCAACCGTACCGCGCCTGCGGGCACTGTACAGGCGCGCCGGGCGGTGATTACCGCTGCGCACCTTTTCGTCGGTTTCCGCCACCAGGCCGTAGCCGGTCATGCGGCGGCGGAAGTTACGCTTGTCGAGCGGTTCGCCGAGTATGGTTTCGTATACCTGCTGCAGCTCGCTCAGCGTGAATTTTTCCGGCAGGAACTGGAACGCGATGGTCGAGTATTCGAGTTTTGCGCGCAGGCGCTGCTGGGCCGTGGCGATGATCTGGTCGTGATCGAAGGCCAGTGCCGGCAGCCGGTCACACGAAAACCACCCTGCCTCGCGGGCGTCGCTGGCCGCGCGAATGCGCAGGCTGTCGTGCGGCGCCAGGGCGAAATAGGCCACGGTGATCACGCGCTCGCGCGGGTCGCGGCGGGGCGCGCCGAAGGTGTACAGCTGTTCCAGGAACACGCCGGTGACACCGGTTTCCTCCTTCAGCTCGCGCAGGGCGCAGGCCTCGATGTCCTCGTCGATACCGACGAAACCGCCCGGCAGCGCCCAGCTGTCCTGGAACGGCGGATTGCGCCGCTTCACCAGCAGCACCTGCAACCGTTCGTCACGGATGGTGAACAGCACCACGTCCGTGGTCACGGCCGGGTGCGGATGTTCGTAGGTATAGGTCACCGTCTCGATACTAAGTGTTACATGTACACTAAAGCTTAGTGTTCCCAGTACACTTAGTCAATATCGGATTCACACGGTTCCCGATGAGACTTTGAATGTGAGGGCTTACTGACGGTTGCTTGCAGCTGCGATAGGCGGTGGGGTTCTCTCGAGTGTACGACAGTCGTCATTCCGCCCTTGGGTTGGTAGCTTCCGTCATACTGGCGAACCAGGCTGTGTAAAACTCTAAAATTCGGCAATTGAGCAAAATTATTACCCACTTTAATCGGCATATCGATCCTGTTTAGGGAAGTGAGCATATTCATTGACTGAAAAATGCAAACTTGTCACCACATTTTGAAATGTGACTTGGTTTCTACACAGCCTGGAGCGCCAGTATCCAGTAGACGATTAATCACATGGAGCCAGGGGTTGGGATATCGAAGGAGATTGATTGTTTGACTGGACGGCATCCAGCCCAATAAAAAACCCGCTACAACGCCCGCATTGACAGGTTCACCGACGCTTTCGCACTTATTCCGGCTTGGCAGCCGGCTTCGCCAGCCGATGCCCAGCTCCTGCAACTGCTTCGGGTCCGCCGCGCCCGGCGCCCGGGTCAGCAGGCAGCTCGCCGTCTGCGTCTTGGGGAAGGCGATCACCTCGCGGATGGAATCCTTGTTCGCCATGATGGTGACTAATCGATCGAGGCCGAAGGCGATGCCGCCGTGCGGTGGCGCGCCATACTCCAGCGCCTCGATCAGAAAGCCGAACTTGTCGCGTGCGGCGTCCTCGTCGATGCCGAGCGCGGCCAGTGCCGCGAACTGCATCTCGGGATTGTGAATACGCACCGAGCCGCCGCCGATCTCGTTGCCGTTCAGCACCATGTCATAGGCGCGGGCGAGATGTTCGCCGGGGTTGTCCTGGATGGCCTTCGGATCACCGGTCTGCGGTGCGGTGAACGGGTGATTGACCGCGTACCAGCGCTTTTCCTTGTCATCGTATTCGAACAGCGGAAAGTCGACGATCCATAGCGGCGCCCATTCGCCTTGCAGCAGGCCGCGATCCATGGCCAGCTTCTGGCGCAACGCGCCGAGCGCATGATTGACGATCTTCGTCTTGTCGGCACCGAAGAACACAAGGTCGCCGTCCTTCGCACCGGTGCGATCCATGATCGCTTCAATGACATCATCCGGCAGGAACTTGAGGATCGGCGACTGCAGGCCATCGCGGCCCTTCGCCTTATCATTCACCTTGATATAGGCCAGACCCTTGGCGCCGTAACGGCCGACGAACGCGGTGTAGTCGTCGATTTCCTTGCGCGTCAGGTCGCCGCCGGCCGGCATGCGCAGCGCGGCGACGCGGCTGTCGCTGTTCTTCGCCGGTTCGGCGAACACCTTGAACTCGACGTTCTCCATGAGATCGCCGACCTCGACCAGTACCAGCGGGTTGCGCAGGTCCGGGCGATCGTTGCCGTAGGTCGAAACGGCATCGCAGTAGGTCATGCGCGGGAACGGGTCCGGCAGATCGACGTCCAGCACCTGTTTGAAGACATGGCGGATCATGCCTTCCATGAGCTGCGATGATGTCGTGTTCGTCGACGAACGACATCTCGATGTCGAGCTGGGTGAACTCGGGCTGGCGATCGGCGCGCAGATCCTCGTCACGGAAGCAGCGCGCGATCTGGTAATAGCGATCCATGCCGCCCATCATCAGCAACTGTTTGAACAGTTGCGGCGACTGCGGCAGGGCGAAGAACTCGCCCTGGTGCACGCGGCTCGGCACCAGATAGTCGCGCGCCCCTTCCGGCGTGGCGCGGGTCAGGATCGGGGTCTCGATCTCGGTGAACTCGTGATCGTCGAGATAGGCCCGCAGGGCCCGGGCAACCGCGGCGCGCAGGCGCAGGGTGCGCTGCATTTCCGGGCGGCGCAGATCGACGTAGCGATAACGCAGGCGCACGTCTTCCTGCACGTTGTCATCATCGAGCTGGAACGGCGGCGTGTGCGCGCGGTTCAGGACCTCGATGTCATGGCCGAGGACCTCGACCTCGCCGGTCGGCAGGTCCGGGTTCACGGTGCCTTCCGGGCGGTGGCGCACCGTGCCGGTGATTTTCAGGACGAACTCGTTGCGGACCAGGTCGGCGGTATTGAATGACTCGGCGCGATCCGGATCGAACACCACCTGGGCGATGCCCCTGTGGTCGCGCAGGTCGATGAAGATGACACCACCATGGTCGCGGCGGCGGTGCACCCAGCCGCAGAGCGTGACTTCGTGGTCGATGAATCCGGCGTTCAGGTCGCCGCAGTAATGTGTCCGCATGAGAATGTCTGTCCAGGATTCGGGTGAAGCGCCGGCATCCGGCCCGCGCAGTCTATAAGGAAGCGCGGAATCTTACGAGGCAGCCGGTTTTCTGGCAAGTTTCCTGACCTTTTTCCGGGAATAAAGCCTGTCATTCCGAACGAACGTGAGGAATCTTCCGGTCCCGGAACGCGGGATTTCTCAACCACTTCGTGGTTTCGAAATGACAGCCCCGGGCTTATGTGGATTCAGGCCGATTTGTCATCCCGAATGAATGTGAGGGATCTTTCAGCAGCTTGCATAAAGCAGCAAGCATTTGAAGATCCTTCGCTACGCTCGGGACGCCGGGCGGATTTCTCAGCCACTTCGTGGCTTCGAAATGACGGCTTTGCCCGGAGTGGCTTTCAGACAGGCTTGCCGGATGCCTGCCGCGCCGCCCCGGCGGATGTCGCGTCAGGCGGCGGCGGGACGCCGTCGACTTCCTTTTTATCGCTGATCACGCCCAGCGAGATGATGTACTTGAACGCCTCCTCGACGGTGATATCGAGGTCATGGATATCCGATTCCGGCACCATGATGATGAAGCCCGAGGTCGGGTTCGGCGTGGTCGGGATGAATACCGACATCAGCGGTTCCTTCGTCTTCTGGTCCACCGTGCGCAGCGCCTTGCCGGTCATGAAGCCCAGACTGAGGATGCCCTTGCGCGGGTATTCCACCGCCACCGCCTTGCGGAACGACTGGTTGCCGTCACTGAGCAGGGTCTCGGTAACCTGCTTGACGCTGACGTAGATGCTGCGCACCAGCGGGATGCGGTTGACCAGCCCTTCCCAGAAATCGACCAGCTTGCGGCCGAACAGGTTGGCGGCCAGCATGCCGGTCAGCAGCAATACCGCGATGGCCAGGATCAGGCCAAAACCCGGGATGGCAAAGCCGATCACGTTTTCCGGGCGCCAGTCGAAGGGCAGCAGGAACAGCAGCTTGTCGAGCAGGGTCAGGAACAGCTGGATGATGAAAATGGTCGCCGCCAGTGGCAGCCAGACCAGCAGTCCGGCGATCAGGTATTTGCGCAGTGACAACATGTTCGCGCCGGTTATTCGCCGGCCGCCTTTTTCTGCGGTTTGCTGTCGGTCTTCTTGTCTTCGCTTTTGGTCTTGCTTGTCGCCGGACGAGTCGGACTTGGTGTCCGATTTGTCCGCGGCTTTGTCGCTGGATTTATCTGACCCGCTGTCGGCAGCGGCGCCTTCGCCCTTGCCCTCGTCCTTGGACGCGGCCTTGGGCTTGTCCTTGTCGCGGAAATCGGTGGCATACCAGCCCGAGCCCTTGAGCACGAACGCCGATGCCGAGACCAGCTTGGTCAGCGCTTCCTTGCCGCATTCCGGGCAGGTGGTCAGTTTCGGATCGCTGATTTTCTGCAGCGCCTCCAGCTCATGGCCGCAGTCCTGGCAGCGATATTCATAAATCGGCACGGTAATGTCCCCATAACATCTCAAGAATGCGGGGAATATGCGGCGCGGGCGGTGGAATTTCAAGGCCCGGCAGCCTTTGAGGGACAAGAAGGCGCGAAATTGCGGGTTTTCGGCAGGGGCCGGCTCCGGTAAACTTCCCCGCCTTCGTTCGGCAGCGCCCGTCGGATACTGGTGCAGTCGAGCCGGAGCCTGTAGGAGGCCCGAACCCGTTCGGCCGAATTATCGCGCAGCAAGCTGCGCTCGCCGACATCCATGGGGAGCCGGGTGCCAGGACGACCACCCCAGGGATGCAGCCACACCCGCCAGAACGACGGGCCGTTAGCTCAGTCGGTAGAGCAGTGGACTTTTAATCCATTGGTCGAAGGTTCGAATCCTTCACGGCCCACCATTATTTGCATATTTATATAAACTCTAAAAGGTGTGGTATAGCTCGTTGCTAAGGTCAAGTATTGCTAACACGTATCAGACCGAAGAGCCCCAAGCCGTTCTTCAGCATCGGTCTGAGGTGGTTTGCGCGGCCCGTTTGGTCCTTCATCACACTTCTATGTCATCAATGTCTTCGAGGTGCAGGCACCGCGGCTTCGATAGCAGCCTTAATGTCCGGCTCACTAGTACAAGTAAGTAGTGCAGCTATATTTCTCCGGCTACGAAATCTGCAGCCCAGCATAAAGCCGCAACTTCCACATACTTCGATGATAATCTGGGGCGGGAGGTGCACATGTGAAAGCTTCTTCGTTACTGAGATGACTGCACGTAGAAGCGTTCCATAGAAGTGCGCCAGAGTAAGAAAGGCCATGACGTTCCATATTGGTCTCAAGACGTGATCCTAGTGCACCAAAAGGCGAGTTTGATTAGCAGTTTAAGACATATCACCGGTTGCACTTGAATATGACTCTGTGCTATCACAAGATGAATAGCCTTGGCGCGCCTCAACAGATCAAAGGTATAATCCCGCTATGAGCCAGAATATTTAGCGTGCTTCCGGGTCAAAAAACGAATGTATTCTTAGTAGATGGCTAATCAGCGTGACGATTGATGAACACCATCAGTGCGCTACTTTCGATCGTAAGCAAAAGATACCCAAGCTTGTTTCTGCGCGTATCAATAAGGTGATATATCCAGCCATTCTTTTATTGTGGCTGCAAGGAACCGTTAGTCTTTTGCATAGTCATTTAAGAGCTGTAAGTCCGGTTTCTAGAAACTGATTGCAGACTTAAAGATGGTTAAGGCATGACAATAAGGTATAGCAATGAAGAGCTTAGTAAACGACATGGTAATGTCAACTCCGACTGAAGCATTTGCTTAGCTCTATGACGAATGTTTCGGAACCATCTCCATCTATTATGCACGATCCTTACGCTCGTCTGGGTAAATCTCTTAACTATACGGACGCTTAAGCTGAGATCCTCCACGCATGATTAATTGAAGAACACATGAATACTCTATCGTTGCCATGATATCCTGTGCCGTTATCATGAGCGTAATTGTACGATCGGAATAAGTGAGCAATCGTTCAAGCAATGTTAGCAAAACTCAGCATGCGACCTAGCGGGGGTGGTTTCCTGTCAGGTAACGATAGCATCGCCCAATGCAGTCAAGGGTATTCTTGAATCGGCATGAAGATTGGAGGTCAAAATATAGTCGAAAAATGAGCATCATTCGACAGGCTCGAAACTTACGAGGTTTAAAGAATTAATGCAGGGCCAAGAAATAATCGCCCATCTCAAAAAACGCAGAACGACAATATGATGAAGGAGTGGCGTCTGGATCGCACTCGAGATATTGACGCAATTCTGGTAACTATGTTTAGAAGACCAAATATAATTGTCAAGAGACTAGAATCATATAGAGAGTGCAAGCAAAGTGCCTGCCTCGCACATCTGTATCATGATATTCGAGGTATACCAGCTGTCGGCATCCCGCTGATTGGTGCCAAGAGATGGAGAGCATGATCCACAGCAATGACCTGGCGGCTCATTAGAAGAATGGGGTGATGAATCTCGGGGCGGATTGAAGTAAACCGAAATTTTTGATTCAAAACCGAAATTATATTAATGAAATGTTTGCTAGATTGGCTCGTATGTCATTAGTCCAGCAAATCCGGAAATAATGCGTGCTAACAATACCTGGCTCACAAGAAATCATGATTTAATTATGCTTTGTAGCTCATATGGGTGGATCGTTTAAAATGCGAGCCGCATGAAGGTGCGCATAAACTTAGCCTGTTGATGTAAGCCCGAACTATGCAGAGCTGCTATTATTACGACTATAATGAAAGTTCCAAACTTGGCTCCCAGCTTCATCGAGAATAGAGTCAACCTCTGCAGAGATTATAGCGACGCCATTGATGACGACGGTCATGTTTGCCAATTGAATGCTGCTTTCTGGCCTGTTGCACCATAAATAATGCTTATAAAAGATCGTTATAAGAACAGAGATATTAATGTTTATTTAGATGAAACAAAAGACTATGTTTCTATCACTGTTAGTTCTTACGGACAGAGTCCCACCTGAGTTTAGGGAAATATTCAGAGATTTCGTGGCCTGGGCTTTAGATGAGAATCCAAATGGCATGGGGCTAATGTTGCATTGAGCGCGAATGATAGGACGCCACCAACACGACAGAAATTTTTTATACTCCGAAGCAGGATGACGCAGAAGTAGGAAAATACGAATTTACAAGAAAAAGTTCGATAGCGGAATGATTTATTGTGCATTACTCCCCACACCCATACCCCAGACTCCATAACCCCTCCTGCAGGTAATCCGACACCAGCGGTGTCGCGATGACGTAATCGGCGGTGCGGCCGTTGTAGCCCGCATGGGCTTCCTTGAGCGCATCCTTCCATTCATCGACCGAATAGTCGCCACGGCCGAGCCAGACCAGTGCCACCAGCTCGATCTGGTCGACGGGGTCGAGGTCCTGGATGATGTAGCGTAGTTCCTGCAGGGTTTCGTCGTCGGAGTGATCGGCCAGCATCTGCATGGCCCAGTCATCGCCGCCGTCCCATTCATTCTCATGCGGGATCGATACTTCTTCCTTGGCATGGAATTCCTGGCACTTCTCGATAATCGCGCAGACGATGTCGGGGTTGATGCTGAGCATGTGTTTTCCGGCGTCCGTGAAGCATTCTTTTCCCTAAACATAGCAGCCCGGCGCAATACGGTAGGACATTCTGTCAGGACCGGTTCCGGACTTGATCCAGGTCATTGTTTTCAACGCGCGGCAGCGGAGTGACTGCTCAGGCCGGACGTCGGCGGTAACAGTCAATGCCGTAAACAAGGACCAGCGCCAGCAGCCAGAAAGTGGACAGCCAGCCGAGGCGGGCGTCGCCGGCGTTGACCAGCCAGTCATGACTGCCGCCCGTGACCGGATTGGTGATGTAACCATCCAGCTTCAGCACCATGATGATGCCGGCATGGACGGCGAATGCACGCCAGATGTGGCCGTCGCGAAGCCGCAGCAGGCACAGCAGCACGCCCAGTAAAAATAACGTCAGGAAATGATCGAACACCAGCGGGTCGGAGAGCTTTGTCATGGCCGCCGGGAACAGCTGCAGGCCGGTGAGCCAGTGAACGTCACCCGCCGGTTCCGGGTATTCGATGAAGTGCACGGCCGAGTACAGCAGGCTGGTCAGCAGGATCGCCCAGGTGACATTGATGCGTTGCTGCAGGCCGCTGTAAAGCGCCCCGCGGAACAGCGTTTCCTCGACCAGGCCGGCGCCGATGCCGGCAATCAGGCCTTTCAGCAGGGCGGTGCCGAAAAAGGCCGGGGTGAATGCCTGGCGCTGATCGACCTGGCTGAGATCCAGTGCCCATAGACCCAGTGCCAGCACCGCCATGATCACCAGCCCGGCGATGTAGGCCGGTAGCAACGTGTTTAACCAGCCAGCGTGCCGGGCGGCTGTAACCGATGGCGGCGAGCACTGAACGGCATCGTCCAGCGAACATACAGCAGGCTGGCGATCAGGCCGCAGAGCAGGCTGCAGCGTTCGGCGCAGGCTGCTGAACGGCACGCCGGTCAGGACAAACGAGGCGGGGTAAGCGAGCAGCGCACCGCCGGCCAGTGCGATCAGCACCAGCAGGATAAACAGCAGTATCTGGACTGACAGGCGTTACCGCGCATGCGGCGGGCGGGTTTGTTGTTTTGGCATCAGGCTAGTGTAACGGATCGCGGCGGGCGTGTAAGAGCGCATGTATGGTGTGCATCACGCTGACTGGCCGCTCTAGCACATCCGATGCGCTACGTGGCATTGCACTGCCCTGGCGTGTCGGTACTGCGCAGGGCCAGTATGACGTTCTCATGTGACTTGGCTCATCATGATTACAGCTGCAGTTCGCGTTCCAGTTGCCGCTCGTGCATGTAATGATCCAGGCGCGACTCGATGCGCTGTTGCTGGTAGTAATCCAGCCCCTGCTGGCGCTGGGTGTGTTTCAGTCGCTCGATGGCGAGCTGGGTATCGCCGATGAGATAAAAATGATGCGCCTTGGCAATGCCGGATTCGGCTTCATTGCCGGCCATGCCCTCGGCCTGTGCCAGCAGTTCGTAATACTGGTGATCGGTTTCATGGGAGCGGCCGTATTTGCGCAGCAAGTCACGCGCCTTCGCCGGCTGGCCGGCAGCGAGCAGTGTCTTGGCCCAGGCCATGATTAATGGCCGGTAGTTGGGATAGAGCTCCTGCATCTTTTCGTAGATCTCCAGCGCCGACCGGTAATTCTGCTGTGCTGCCTCCAGCCTGGCAGCGGCCAGCAGGAATGCCGGTTTTTCATTCTCGTACTCGAGCAGGTAGCCAAGCTGCTCCTTCGCTTCGCGGAACCGTTTGGCGTCGGTCAGCGCGATGGCGTAGCCATAACGTGCCGGGATCACGCCCCTGTTGTCGGCCTGTGCCTGCTTCAGCATCTCTCCGAGTTTGCTGACGGCGTCGCGCGTATTCTTTTCGGTGCGCACTATCAGCTTCATGCGCACCAGTTCGAACGATTCGCTGTCATGTACATCGACGACCGGATATTGTTCTGCCCGCGACTTGGCATCGGCGATACGCGATGTTGTCAGCGGATGGGTGCGCAGGTATTCAGGAGCGTTGCCCTGGTAAAAGCGCGAGTTTTGCTGCAGGCGCTCGAAGAAACCTGTCATGCCGCGCGGGTCGAACTCGGACCGCGCCAGCAGCTGGATGCCGATGCGATCGGCCTCTTCTTCATTGGCACGGGTAAAGTTGATGCCGTACTGGGCCTGAACACCGGCGATCGCGGTGATGGCGGCCTGGCCGGCCTGCGGGTTGGCGATGCCGAGCAGAATGGAACCGACGAGGGCGGCGAGCATGGGCATACTCATCTTTTCCTGCATCTCGAACATGCGCGCCATGTGGCGCTGGGTCACGTGAGCGACTTCGTGCGCGACCACGCCGGCAAGTTCGCTCTCGCTGCGGGCGTTGATGAAGACGCCGCTGTTGATGCCAATCACGCCGCCGGGCGCGGCGAAGGCGTTAATCATCGGGTCGTTGACGACGAAAAAGGTGTAGTCCTTGCCGGCGTCTTCGCTGTTCGACACCAGCCGGTAACCCAGCGAGCGGATATAGGACTGCACTTCGGGATCAGAGACAACGGAGGCGTTCTTGCGCACATGGCGCATGAAGGCCTCGCCGATTCGGCGCTCCATCTCGGGCGAAATGACGCTGCCGGCGGAATCGCCGAAGTCCGGCAGGTCCATGGCGCTGACGTCCGCATGCACGTTCTGCATGCTGAACAGCAGGGACAGACCCAGGGCCGTAAGAAAGCTGGAAACTCTCATCGCTCAGTCAGATTATCGAACAGGCTGCTTATCGGGCAACACGGGGATGTGTATTCTTATGACCCGTACAGCCGGTCGAGTTCACAGCCCGCCGAGGTTTGTCTTTCCACGGTAGCACAAGAATAATAGGATTCACCCGATCAGGAAGCATTACAGCACTATGTCCAAACCCAAGCCCAAAAACGCCTTTTATGCACAGTCCGGCGGCGTCACTGCCGTGATCAACGCCACTGCCTGCGGGGTCATCGAGACCGCCAGGAAGCACAAGGACAGAATCGGCCGGGTCTATGCCGGCCGTAACGGTATCATCGGCGCGCTGACCGAGGATCTCATCGACACCAGCCGCGAGCCGGCCCGCGCCATCGCCGCCCTGCGGCACACGCCGGGCGGCGCCTTCGGCTCCTGCCGCTACAAGCTCAAGAGCCTGGAGGAGAACCGCGAGCAGTACGAGCGCCTGATCGAGGTGTTCCGGGCCCATGATATCGGCTACTTCTTCTACAACGGCGGCGGCGACTCGGCCGACACCTGCCACAAGGTGTCGCAGCTGTCGAAAAAGATGGATTTCCCGGTACAGGCCATCCACGTGCCGAAGACCGTCGATAACGACCTGCCGCTGACCGACACCTGCCCCGGTTTCGGTTCGGTGGCGAAATACGTCGCCGTGTCCACCCGCGAGGCGGCGCTGGATGTCATGTCGATGGCGCGGACCTCGACCAAGGTGTTCATCCTCGAGGTCATGGGCCGCCACGCCGGCTGGATCGCCGCCGCCGCCGGCCTGGCCGGCGAGAAACCCGGGGACCCGCCGCATATCATCCTGCTGCCGGAGGTGACCTTCGACCAGCGAGGCGTTTCTGAAGAAGGTGAAACAGACGGTCGAGAAATACGACTACTGCGTGATCGTCGTTTCCGAGGGCACGCGCAATCCGGACGGCTCGTTCCTGGCCGAGGCCGGGACGAAGGATGCCTTCGGCCATTCCCAGCTCGGTGGCGTCGGCCCGTTCATCGCCCAGATGGTCAAGGACAGCCTCGGCTACAAGTATCACTGGGCGGTGGCCGACTACCTGCAGCGTTCGGCCCGCCATCTGGCCTCGAAGACCGACGCCGATCAGGCCTACGCCGTGGGTAAGGCGGCGGTTGAATACGCCCTCAAGGGCCATAACGCCGTCATGGTGACCATCGAACGTACCTCGGATAAGCCCTATCGCTGGAAGATCGGCGATGTGCCGCTGGCGAAGGTTGCCAATCGCGAGAAAATTCTGCCGAAAAGCTACATCACCAAAGACGGCTTCGGCATCACCGCCGCGGCGCGCCGCTACCTGGCGCCGCTTATCAAGGGTGAGGACTATCCACCCTACCGGGACGGTCTGCCGCAATATGTGACGCTGAAGAACGTGGCCGTGCCGAAGAAGCTGAAGACGGGGTTCAGGCCCTGACCCGGCGTGCATTTGCGTGCGGTCAGCAGCTGACATAGTATCTCGGGGTTGATCGATTATTTTAAAACTGTGCCACGTTTCCTCGCAGTCATAAGAACAAGTCACAACGTGGCCGCCCGGCCTGCCCGGTCGGGCGCTAAGCCATTCAATAATAACGCTCGGGAGTGTTAGCCATGTCTACTGATTCAATGGCTCTGGGGTTTGCCATACTTTGCGGTTTGCTGGCCATTATCTATGGCGGCTGGTCGGTTCGCTGGATCCTCAAACAGCCGGCCGGCAACGATCGCATGCGCGAGATCGCCGCTGCCATCCAGCAGGGCGCCTCTGCCTATCTCAATCGCCAGTACACCACCATCGGTTATCGTCGGTGTCGTGTTGTTTATTCTGCTGGGGCTCGCGCTCGGCTGGGCGACCGGGATCGGTTTTCTGATCGGCGCCGTGTTTTCCGGCCTGGCCGGTTACATCGGCATGAACATCTCGGTGCGCGCCAACGTGCGCACGGCGCAGGCGGCGAACAACGGCCTCGATGCCGCCATGCAGGTCGCCTTCCGCGGCGGCGCCATTACCGGCATGCTGGTGGTCGGCCTGGGCCTGCTCGGCGTGGCCGGTTACTACGCCATCATCCTGCCGATGGTCGGCGAGAAGGATGCGCTGCATGCCCTGGTCGGCCTGGCCTTCGGCGGTTCGCTGATTTCCATCTTCGCCCGTCTCGGCGGCGGTATCTTCACCAAGGGAGCCGACGTCGGTGCCGACCTGGTCGGCAAGGTCGAGGCCGGTATTCCGGAGGACGACCCGCGCAACCCGGCGGTGATTGCCGATAACGTCGGTGACAACGTCGGCGACTGCGCCGGCATGGCCGCCGACCTGTTCGAGACCTACGCGGTGACGGTCATCGCCACCATGTTGCTGGGTCATCTCATTGCCGATGAGCTCGGCGTCAACGCGGTGATGTATCCGCTGGCCCTGGGCGGTGCCTCGATCATTGCCTCGATCATCGGCACCTTTTTCGTCAAGACCAGGGAAGGCGGCAAGATCATGGGCGCACTGTACAAGGGGGTGATCATCTCCGGTGTACTCGCGGCGATCGCCTTTTATCCGATCACCGTCGGCATGATGGGGGCGGAGTCGGTAAACCTGTTCTACGCCGCACTGATCGGCCTGGCGCTGACCGCGGCCATGGTCGTGATCACCGAATATTACACCGCGACCGAATTCGGCCCGGTGCAGCGCGTGGCCGCGGCATCGGAATTCGGCCATGCCACCAACATCATCGCCGGTCTCGGCGTATCGATGAAGGCCACGACCCTGCCGGTGATCGCGGTGTGTCTGTCGATCTATGGTTCCTATGAGCTGGCCGGGCTGTACGGCATTGCCATCGCCGCCACCGCCATGCTGTCGATGACCGGCATGATCGTGGCCCTGGACGCCTTCGGTCCGATCACCGACAACGCCGGCGGTATCGCCGAGATGGCGGAACTGGATGCGAAGATCCGCGACATTACCGATCCGCTGGATGCCGTCGGCAACACCACCAAGGCGGTGACCAAGGGTTATGCCATCGGCTCCGCCGGACTGGCCGCGCTGGTGCTGTTCGCCGACTACACGCATAACCTCAAGGCAGCCGGCAAGCTGGTGGATTTTGCCCTGGATGATCCGGCCATCATCATCGGCCTGTTCATCGGCGGCCTGGTGCCGTTCCTGTTCGGTGCGCTGGCCATGGAAGCAGTCGGTCGTGCCGCCGGTGCCGTGGTCGGCGAGGTCCGCCGCCAGTTCCGCGAGATCCCCGGCATCATGGAGGGCACGTCGAAACCGGATTATTCGCGCGCCGTGGATATGCTCACCAAGGCCGCGATCAAGGAGATGATCATCCCGTCGCTGCTGCCGGTACTGGTGCCGATCGTGCTGGTGGTGCTGATGAACTGGCTCGATGGGCGATGACGCCGGCACCAGGGCGCTGGGCGGGCTGCTCATCGGCACCATCGTCACCGGCATCTTCGTGGCCATTTCCATGACCGCCGGCGGCGGCGCCTGGGACAACGCCAAGAAATATATCGAGGACGGCCATCACGGCGGCAAGGGTTCCGAGGCCCACAAGGCGGCAGTCACCGGTGATACCGTCGGCGATCCCTACAAGGATACAGCCGGACCGGCGATTAACCCGTTGATCAAGATCATCAACATCATCGCGCTGTTGCTGGTGCCGCTCATGTAACGGTGTCTGTTGCAGGACAAAACGCCGTCATCGCAGTTCCGCCTCCCGGGCATCCGTTAAGGATGTCCGGGAGTTTATTTCTCCTCACGAATTCGGCACGGTAATCTGACTCTAAGCTGTTAATCATTCAATTGATTCAGGAGGAATCCGATGCAGACAAATGAACTCAAGGAACAGCTGGCCGGCCCGAGCCGGAAACTGTTTATCGATGACGGTGCGGGGGTCGACCTGGCGCGCGAGGTCGGCCTGTCGGTTGGTGACATGGTGTTTGATGATGATGACACGGCCAAAGTGATTGAAGGCATCGCCAACATGGAGGCATATTTTCATCATCTGCGCAGCGCCGCACTGCACGGCGCTCAAGGATCATCTGTTGAAGGGCTACGGGGCACTGGCGGCGATCATGCAGGATGAACAGGCAGTTGCAGTGCGATTGGTCAACGGCGAGGAACTGCCGCTGCCGGGGCATACGGCACCGGCCCTGAACGAACTGGTCATGAAGCTGGAGCCCACGGAAGGCAGTGACAATCCGCGTCTGTGCCTGGAGCTGATACAGCAGGTGGCCAGGCTTATGCAGGTGATGGGAATGGACAGGATCACGTTGCGTGACTGAGGGCAGCGCGTGTTGCCGCCCGAGGTGCTAGTATTTGGTAAGCAGTTTCTGGTTTTGCGGTACTGTTAAGGGAACTGATGCGATGATGACCGGGGCAGGCATGGTACTGAGCGGTTCACTGCTGTTGCATGGCATTGTCCCGTCACAGGCAACCGACCTGGAAAAGATCGACCACGCGGCACGGGCATTTGCAGAGCGCGAGGATATCCAGGCCCTGGTTGACGATAATCGCCCGAGGCTGGCCGCAGTCTATCCGCTGGTTGTCCGTGATTATTTCAGTAACGCCGGCCGTGAAGAGCTGTTGCCCGAGCCGCGCCCGGCGCATGTCAGGGAATGTGCCCGGCATTATGAAACCTTCTGGCTGGAACGGCGCTTCATCTGGCCGACAGAGGCGGATGGTTCCCCGGACTGGGCAACGATTTATGTCCAGGCACTCGATCACTACCTGGGTTTCTGTCTGCGCTGGCCGCGGCGGCAATAGTCCATTGCCGGCAACGGATGATGGGGTTCGAGGCGATGCGGCCTGCCTCCTGATAAATAATTATTCCGCTTCCACGCCATTTCCCTTTCTTTAGATGAATATCACGATGCTACTGCTGTTTGCGCTGGGACTGGTGCTGCTGGTCGTCGGCGCCGAGGTGCTGGTACGCGGTGCCTCGCGGCTGGCGGCAAGCGTCGGCATCTCGCCGCTGGTCATCGGCCTGACGGTGGTGGCCTTTGGCACCAGCGCCCCGGAGATGGCGGTCAGCGTACAGTCGGCATTGAGTGGCCAGGCCGGCGCCGATATCGCGATCGGCAATGTCGTCGGCAGCAATATCTTCAACGTGCTGTTCATACTCGGACTGTCCGCGATTATTGCCCCCCTTGTCGTGTCGCAGCAGCTTATCCGTATTGATGTGCCAATCATGATCGGTATATCGGTATTGCTGTATTGGCTGGCACTGGACGGCAGCATCAGCCGTTTGAACGGCCTGCTGCTGTTCGGCGGGATTATCGCCTATACCATCTTCGCCATTATCAAGGGACGCCGCGAAACAGCGGCTGTACAGGCCGAGTATGCGCAGGAATACGGCAATCAGCCGGCTGCTGCAGGCAGGGGCCTGCTGATGAATATCGCCGGCATTATTGCCGGGCTGATGTTGCTGGTGCTGGGTGCGCGCTGGCTGGTTGATGGCGCCATCGTCATGGCCCGTTCGCTGGGTGTCAGTGAACTGATCATCGGCCTGACAATCGTCGCCGCCGGTACTTCACTGCCGGAAGTAGCGACATCCGTGATCGCCAGTCTCAAGGGCGAGCGTGATATAGCCGTGGGCAATATCGTCGGCAGTAATATATTCAATATACTCGCAGTGCTGGGGCTGTCGGCCACGGTGGCACCGGCGGGCGTGAATGTAGCCGCGACGGCATTGCAGTTCGACATTCCGGTCATGGTGGCCGTGGCAATCGCCTGCCTGCCGATCTTTGTTTCCGGCCACCTGATCGCACGTTGGGAAGGCGGCCTGTTCTTCGCCTACTACATTGCCTACACGGCTTACCTGATCATGGCGGCAACACAATATGGCTGGCTGCAGGACTTCAGAACCGCGATGCTGTTTTTCATCATGCCGCTGACGGTGATCACGCTGGTGGTGAGCGCGTGGCGGAGTTATGCGGAGAAGCGACACTAGGTTGGTCAGACAGTCCGCAAATGGGAGTTTCGGGGACAGTTTAATTTCGGGGACAGTTTACTAATTTCACATCTATTTCTTTGCCAATGTCCGGAATTAAGGGAAATAAGTAAACTGTCGTCCGCCGAAATATAATGACGAATTCGTGATTGATGCAGGTTATAAAGGTGTCACTTATAAAGATCGATACCCGCCTGCTGTAACAGTTTTGCCGTTTCGAACAGCGGCAGACCCATCACGGCGGAATAACTGCCTTCCAGCCGGCTGATGAAGGCCGCGGCGCGGCCCTGTATGCCGTAGGCGCCGGCCTTGTCCAGCGCCTCGCCGCTGGCGATGTAGCCACGGCATTCGGCCTCGGTCAGCGGCCTGAAACTGACCCGGCTGATATTAAGTTCCACGGCCTCGATGTTGGTTAACAATGCAACGGCACTGTAGACATCGATGCGTGCGGCCGGACAGGCGCATGAGCATATTCATGCGCCTCGTCTTCGTCGGCGGGCTTGCCCAGCGGTTCGTCGTCCAGAAACACTTCCGTGTCCGCGGCGAGTATCGGTTTGTTCGCGTCACCGTTGAGGGATTCACGGGCGGCAAGGGCCTTTTTCAGCGCCAGTGCCGGTACATGCACGCGTGCCGGGTCACCGTGCCAGGTTTCATTGATGTCCACTTCGAGCGGCTCATATTGAACGCCGATCTGATCCAGCAGTTCGCGCCGGCGGGGGGATTTGGAGGCGAGATAGATGGACATTGGTTAATTGGTTACTGGTTAATTAGTTGATTGGTAGTTGAATACCGGGTTTCAGTCTATCTGTTAGTCTGCTATTCGGTTTATTGTGCCAGTTAACCAGTTAACCAACCAACCAACCAACCAACCAACTATTCCCGATGATACGGATGTCCTTCCAGCAGACTGTGGGCCCGGTACAGCTGCTCGGCCACCATAACCCGCACCAGTCCGTGCGGCAGCGTTAATGGCGACAGCGACCAGCGCCAGTCGGCGCGCTGCAGGCAGGCCTCGTCAAGGCCGTCGGCACCGCCGATCATGAAAACCACATCACGTCCCGCCTGCAGCCATTGGGCAAGTTTGTCACTCAGCCCGCGCGTCGTGACGGACTGGCCGCACTCATCCAGCGCGATAACATGAGTATCATCGGCAATGGCTTTCAGCAGGCGTTCGCCTTCTTCCCGTTTGAGTTTGTCGGTAGCTGTGTTTTTACTGCGCCTGGCGGCGGGTATTTCCCTGAGTTGCAGGTCGAGATGAGCAGGCAGGCGTCGTGCATATTCGTTATAGCCGCTGTTGACCCATTCGGGCTGACGCGCCCCCACGGCCAGTAGCAGTATGCGCATAGGCCGTCGAGTTAATTACTGGACAGACTGCTGCACCACATGCATGTCGTCCGACCAGAGTTTTTCAAGCTGATAATAGGCACGCGCGGTCGGGTGCATGATATGGGCAATGGCGTCACCGAGATCGACGAGAATCCATTCACTGGGCAGGCCTTCCACGCCCAGTGGCCTGATGCCGCGCTCTTTCGCGGTATCAATGACGCCGTTCGCCAGGGCCTTGACCTGCCGGTCCGAGCGGCCGCTGGCAATAATCATGGTATCGGTAAAGGAAGTCATGTCACGCACATCCAGTACCTGGATATCGATGGCCTTGAGGTCATCGAGGGCGGTAACGATAGCGGTTGCCAGTTCTTCAGTTTGCATCATGCGTTTTGGCGATAAAGTTGATGTTGTTGGATGTATTCCAGTACCGGATCAGGCACGAGGTAACGTATGGATTGATCCGCTGCCAGCAGGCAGCGGATGTAGGTTGCGCTGATATCGAGATTGGGAATGCTCTGGCGCAATATACAGCCGGCCGCCTGTTCATGCAGTGCGTGGCGGGAATCAACAGCGTGTTGTTGCAGGAGGGTTTCTACTGTCGGGCTGAAATCGTTGTGTTCCCGGTTGTCCGCCCGGACGTCAGCCGTCGTCTGGTTCATGTCCGGCCGGTCCACCACCACGATGTGGGTGTGGTCAAGTAATTCATCCCAGCGGTCCCAGCCGTCGAGCTGCCGGAATGCATCCAGACCCAGGAACAGGCATAGGGGTATTTGTTCAACCTCCTTACGTAACGATACGACTGTATCTACAGTATAGGACACTCCCGCACGTTGCAACTCGCGCATATCGACTGTGCATTGCGGCAGATCGCTGACGGCGAGCTCCAGCATGGCGCTGCGCTGTTCCATGTTGGCCACCGGTGTTTTGCCGAACGGGTGGGTATGGACGGGGATCAGACGGACTTCGGCCAGGTCCAGGACCGCATGCAATTCCAGCGCCATGCGCAGATGACCGATGTGTACCGGATCGAACGTACCGCCGAGAATGCCGATGGGTTTCATGGTAGACGTGAATCGTGAAACGTGAAAAGTGAATCGTGGGGTAGCAAAGGCGGACGACGATTCACGAACAACGATTCACGTGCGTACGTGTCCATCACCCAGGACAATATATTTTTGTGAAGTGAGGCCCTCCAGGCCGACCGGTCCGCGGGCGTGGAACTTGTCGGTGCTGATACCGATCTCGGCGCCGAGCCCGTATTCGAAACCGTCGGCGAAACGTGTCGAGGCATTGACCATGACCGAACTGGAATCGACCTCGCGCAGAAAACGCCGTGCCCGGGTGATGTTCTCGGTGACAATGGCGTCGGTATGGTGCGAACCGTGTGTCTCGATATGTTCGATGGCGGCATCCAGATCGGCCACGACTTTCAGCGCCAGAACCGGCGCCAGGAATTCCGTCAGGTAGTCACTCTCGTCGGCGACGCGGATGTCGGGCAGTATCTGCCGCGAGCGTTCGCAGCCGCGCAGCTCGACTCCGGCCGACTCGAACATCGGTCCCAGGTTCTGCAATACCAGCTCGGCAATGCCGTCGGCGACCAGCAGGCATTCCATGGTGTTGCAGGTGCCGTAACGCTGGGTCTTGGCGTTGTAGGCCACGACGATCGCCTTGTCGATGTCGGCCGCATCGTCGATGTAGACATGGCAGATGCCGTCCAGGTGCTTGATGACCGGCACCCGGGCGTCGGTGCTGATGCGCTCGATGAGCCCCTTGCCGCCGCGCGGCACGATGACATCGATATATTCGGGCATGCTGATCATTTCGCCGACCACGGCACGGTCGGTGGTTTCCACAACCTGCACGGCATCCTCGGGCAGTCCGGCGGCAGCCAGGCCCTGGCGGATACAGGCGGCGATCGCCTGGTTTGAATGAATTGCCTCGGAGCCGCCGCGCAGTACCGTCGCGTTGCCGGATTTCAGGCACAGGCCGGCGGCATCGGCGGTGACATTGGGCCGGGACTCGTAAATGATGCCGATCACGCCCAGCGGCACCCGCATGCGGCCAACCTGGATGCCGGTGGGCCGGTAGTTCAGTTCGGTGATCTGGCCAACGGGATCGGGCAGCGCGGCCACCTGTCGCAGCCCCTCGGCCATGGCCTGGATACGCCGGTCGGTGAGTTCCAGACGGTCCAGCTGCGCATCGTCCAGGCCGGCCTTCCTGCCGGCCTCGAGGTCGCGCTGGTTGGCGGCCTTAAGCGTATCGGCCTCGGACTCGAGCGCGTCGGCAATGGCCATCAGCGCTATGTCCTTGGTGCCGCTTTCGGCGCGCGCCATGATCCGTGCCGCACGCCGCGCGCGCAGACCGGTGTCGTGCATGTAACTGATGACGTCCATGAAAGTCTCTGAATTGGCTGCCAATTATTCCGCCTGAAGGTTTGCAGGCAGCGAATCATAACCGGCGAGCCGGGACAAAAGCCAGCCGAGCGACTGCCAGGGATCGCCGGCCCGATAGCCTTTCAGCTGGCCGTCGATGCGGCCGGCGGCATGCAGCAGGCGTTCCAGCTCGGCCGCCGGGAGGCGTCTGAATACCTGCCGGAATGGCGCCTGCTGCTTGTCGAAAATACGGTAGCGGCTGAAGACGGCGGCCTCGGCTTCGCCGCTGGCGCGTGCGTACGCCAGGGTGCAGATGCGCCGCAGCTGCCACATCAGCGCGCCGTAAATGGCGATGGCCTCGATGCCTTCATCGCGCAGGCCCCGCAGCATGCGCAGGGCGCGGTCGATATCGCCGAGGCAGGCGCTGTTGATAAGGGCGAAGGCATCATAGCGGGCACTGTCGGCGACGGCCGCGACCACCGTTTCCGTGTCAACCCGTTCCGCTTCGCCTGCGAGCAGGCGGAGTTTTTCGATTTCCTGGGCCGCGGCCAGCAGGTTGCCCTCGACTTTCTGGGCGATGAGTTCGGCGGCCTCGGACTCGATTTTCAGGCCGCGTTGGCGGCAGCGCTGGCCGATCCAGCCCGGCAGCTGCGCCATGTCGATCGGCCAGATGGTGATGGTGACACCGGCGCTATCGACCGCCTTGAACCATTTGCTCTGCTGACTGCGCTTGTCGATCCGGCCGCTGCTTATCAGCAGCACTGTGTCCGCCGGCGGCCGGCCGCAGTAATCGATCAGCACCGGCCCGCCGTCGTTGCCGGGACCGCTGCCCATGCGCAGTTCGATCAGGCGTTTTTCCGCGAACAGCGACATGGCTGCGGCTTCCTGGGCCAGGGTGTCCCAGTTGAAACCGCGCTCGACCTCGAGGATCCGGCGTTCCGCATAATCCTGGCTGCGCGCCGCGGCACGTATAGCGTCGCAGGCCTCCATGTGCTGCAGCGGTTCGTCACCGCTGACGAGATAAACAGGGGCCAGGGGTTTGTTCAGGTGTGAAGCAAGCTGCTCCGGTTTCAGCCGCATGCCGTGCCGTGTCAATCGGCGGCGGCGGTGGCCGCCTGCTGTTGCTGGTGATTATGGATCGCGGAGCGGGCGCGGAGTAATGCCAGATTGGCAATCTGACGGGTCATTTCCTCGCGGAGTAACTGCTGTTCATCGCCACTGGCGATAACAGCGGTTTCGTCGAAAATATAATCACGGCTGGCGCTAATACGTTCATTGCTGACCAGTGTTTCGCCTTGCGGGGTTGCGACAGACAGCAGAACACTCTGCGTTAATTCGTATTCCTCGACCTTGCCGGTTCGCGGTGATACGGAAAGGACGCTGCGATTGTACTGTTGATTGGTGACTCGGAGTATGTATTCGCTTTCCTCGGCCGTTTCGGTCAGCACCGTATCCGTCAACTGCAGCTGTTCACGCACTTCGCGGCCGGTATCACCACTGCCGCCGATATCCAGATAGACCCTGTCGGCGGGTATGCCGGCACTGTCGGCGCCACGCATATGAAAACCGCATGCCGTCAGTAACAGGCATAAACCGATCACAAGTACTGTATTAACGAGCTGTTTCATGGGGCAACGATATTTACCAGTCGGCCGGGGACGACGATGATCTTCTTGATGTCCTTGCCGGCAAGGAACTTCTGTACATTATCATCCGCCATCGCAGTGGCTTCCAGTGTTTCCTTGCTGGCATCCGCGGCCACACTGATGCGGCCGCGCAGCCTGCCGTTAACCTGGACGACAATTTCCACTGTCTCCCGCTGCAGGGCCGATTCATCGGCCTGTGGCCAGGCGGTGTCAATAACGGCCTCATCATGCCCGAGTTCGGTCCAGATCGCATCCGCGATATGCGGCACGATGGGTGACAGCAGCAGGGTAGCGGTTTCCAGGCCTTCCTGCATGACGGCGCGGCCCTGTCCGCTGTCGGCACCGGCGTCGCCGTGGAATTTGCCCAGTGCGTTGATTAACTCCATGACGGCGGCAATCGCCGTATTGAAAGTGTAGCGGCGGCCGATGTCGTCGCTGACCTTGGCAATGGTCGAGTGAATCTTGTGGCGCAGTTCACGTTCAGCGGTCTGCAGCGAGCCCGTATCCAGCGCCGGCGGCGGGGCGTCTGCGACATGTTCGGCTGTCAGCTTCCACAACCGCTTGAGGAAGCGGTAGGCGCCCTCGACTCCGGCATCGGACCACTCCAGCGTCTGTTCCGGTGGCGCGGCGAACATGGTGAACAGACGCACCGTGTCGGCGCCGTAATGATCGATCAGCGTCTGCGGGTCGACACCGTTGTTTTTCGATTTGGACATGGTGCCGATGCCGCCGGATTCGACCGGCCGGCCGTCGCTGATCAGCGTGGCCGAGATCCGCTGGCCCTTGTCGTCGCTTTGTACCTCGACCTCGGACGGGTTGAAATACTGGATACGGCCGCTGTCGGTTTTGCGGTAGAAGATTTCGTTCAGCACCATGCCCTGGGTCAGCAGATGCGTGAACGGTTCATCGATTTTGACCAGTCCCATGTCGCGCATGACCCGGGTCCAGAAACGCGAATACAGCAGATGCAGGATGGCGTGCTCGATACCGCCGATGTACTGATCGACCGGCATCCAGTAATCGGCGCGTTCATCGACCATCGTTTCATTGTTGTCCCTGGAACAGTAGCGCAGGTAATACCAGGACGAATCGACGAAGGTATCCATGGTGTCGGATTCACGTCGAGCCTTGTTGCCACAGCGCGGACAGTCGCATTCGCAAAATGCCGCTGTTTTGGCAAGCGGATTGCCGCTGCCGTCCGGTACCAGGTCTTCCGGCAATGTAATCGGCAGCTGATCCTCCGGTACCGGAACGTCACCGCAGTTGTCGCAGTGGATGATCGGGATCGGGCAGCCCCAGTAACGCTGGCGCGAAATGCCCCAGTCGCGTAACCGGTACTGGATGCGTTTCTCGCCAAGACCGCGTGCTTCCAGCGCCGCTGCAATGGCGTCGATCGCCAGTTTGGACTCCAGGCCCGAGTATTCACCGGAATCGAAGGTGACACCGTAATCGGTGTAGGCTTCTGTCAGTGGCAGTTCCAGGTCACCGTCAACCGGTTTGATGACCGGTTTGATCGGCAGGCCGTATTCCCGCGCGAATTCGAAATCACGTTCGTCATGCGCCGGCACCGCCATGACCGCGCCCTCGCCGTAACTCATCAATACATAGTTGGCGACCCACACCGGCAACGCCTCGCCGGTCAGCGGATGCGTGACATGCAGACCGGTATCCATGCCCTGCTTGTCCTGGGTGGCGAGTTCGGCCTCCATGACCGAACTGCGGCGGCATTGATCGACGAAGGCCCTGAGTTCGGGATTAACGGCGGCGGCCTGTTCGGCGAGCGGATGCTCGGCGGCGACAGCGACGTAGGTCGCACCCATCAGCGTATCGGCGCGGGTGGTGAAAACCTGCAGCCGGCCGTCACCTTCGGCATAGGAAAAAAGATCTCGACGCCCTCGCTCCTGCCGATCCAGTTGGCCTGCATGGTCTTGACGCTGTCCGGCCAGCCCGGCAGATCGTCCAGGCCGTCGAGGAGTTCATCGGCGTAGCGCGTGATCGCCATGTAGTACATCGGGATCTCGCGTTTCTCGACCTCGGCGCCCGTGCGCCAGCCGCGGCCGTCGATCACCTGTTCATTGGCGAGCACGGTCTGGTCTACCGGGTCCCAGTTCACCGTGCCGGTTTTCTTGTATATAAGGCCCTGCTCGAGCATGCGCAGGAACAGCCACTGGTTCCAGCGGTAATAATCAGGCTCGCAGGTGGCGAGTTCGCGGTCCCAGTCGATGGCAAAGCCGAGTGCCTTTAACTGTTTGCGCATGTAGTCGATGTTGTCCCAGGTCCACTGCGCCGGCGGCACGCCGTTGGCCATGGCGGCGTTCTCCGCCGGCAGGCCGAAGGCATCCCAGCCCATCGGCTGCAGGACATTGCGACCCTGCATGCGCTGGTAGCGGCTGATCACGTCGCCAATGGTGTAATTGCGCACATGGCCCATGTGCAGCCGGCCGCTCGGATAGGGAAACATCGACAGGCAGTAGAATTTTTCGCCGGGCCGGTCTTCACGCGCGGCAAAGGCCTGGTTATCCTGCCAGCGCTGTTGTGCGCGGGCCTCGATGGCAGCGGGATCGTAACGTGCTTGCATGCTGGCTGATTATCAATAAGGGGCCGGAACGGAAAGCACGCAAGCATACCGCAGACCGCCGGGAGGGGTGAAGCGACACTCTGCCCTGGGCACAAAAAAGGGCCTCACAGGGAGGCCCGGAAGGGATACTGACAGTTGGAGAAGGTAAGCGGAGCTTAGTCGCCGCTATCGGCCGTCAGCATGTCGCGGTTATTTTCCAGCGTCGCCGGACCAATACCGCTGACCTCGCCGAGTTCATCGACCGAGCCGAATCCACCGTTCTGTTCACGGTATTCGATAATGGCTTCCGCCCGGGCTTCACCGACGCCCTCCATTTGCATGAGCTGCTGTTTGCCGGCGGTGTTGATGTCGATGGCATCGGCAGCCGTGGTTATGAGCGGCAGGGTGAGCAGAAAAACAGCCAGGGTTTTTGTCAGAAGTTTCATTTGAACCTCCATGTGGTTTGTTATTGAAGTTAAGAACCTTCATGGTTCAGACGGGAAGCGACACCCTATTGATTATATGTATCGTCCTGTCATCCCCCATTCGGGGGATTTTTTGTTACCCAATTTGGGGTAGGAAAAATGGATAAAAAAAGCCCCGCCGGAGCGGGGCTTGGGCAGGAGGATGTAATGATGAATAAAAGTGCGTTTAGAAGTACCACTGGCCACGCAGGATAAAGTAGTCAGCATCTTCTGCTGTTGCCCGGCACTCAGGTCACCTGCCAGTTCCGCGTCTGCATCAGCACTTGCATCAAGCACGGATACATAGTTGCCCGAGAAGCGCACGTTATTGTTCGGATACCAGTTCAGGCCGGCGGTCAGGAGATCCGCATCGGACGACCCCGGTCCGCCGTCAATATTATCGAACTCGCCGCTGGTGTAACGTAATGCAACTTCCCAGGCACCAAGACCGCCTTTAAATAAGGGCTTTAACACCTTGGTTTGCTTATACGAACCGCCTTTCCAGTTATACCGGCGGGATTCACCGGTCAGATAGTAACTGCCATAGACATACCAGGCGCTGGTATCAGCATCTGCAACACCAAGCGGGCCGTCTTCTAGCTCGGCCGTGGCATACTCAGCCTGTATCGAGAAGGGTCCATGTATTGCTGCTGCTTCGGCAACGAACGTGTTGGCTTTTTCCCAGCCGCCGCCTTCGGTCTCGAGAATATCGGCGCCCGGATGTATTTCAGGCTCGGCATCGATATTGAAGGTGCCATTCGTACTTGTGGCGTGATTATACCCGACACCAAAGTGCACCATTCGGGACTCTTCATGAATGGGCGAGAAGGTCAGACGGCCGGTAAAGCCGGCCTGGTTCTCCGCGGTGTCTTCGTTCGCGGAGCCTGCATAGATTCCGCCTGCCGCAGTGAACATGTCGTTAAAATAGCTATGCGCGGACAAGCCGTACTGACGGCCGCCGCCGGTATCGGCCACAATGCCATTGACCAATTGCGAACGTTCGATGAACGTAATGTATTTCGAGCTGGTGAGCTCCTCCAGGCTCAACGGCATTTTATGATGGCCAAAGGTAATGGTTGCCGGTTTAAAACCCGTATAGGCGAGATAGGCATCCTTGATGCCGTTGGTATTCGGCGTGCCGCCGCCCTGGTCGTCGGCAAAATCGTACTGCAGCTTGAACTTCCAGTAATCCGCCAGTACGCCGCTTATGTACATGCGGGCACGACGAAACTCGGTGACGGGATCGCCGCCCTCGCTGCCTTCAAAATTGACATCGCCAAGGCCGAAGGTGGTGTCGCCCTGCAGACGACCGCCAATTCGGAAACTGTAGCTGTCACCTTCGAGCGCCAGCTTGCCGTCGGTGGTGATTTCGGGCATATCTTTTGTGGCTTCTGTAACCTTTTCCTCGACTGCCTTTTCCATGGCCTGCTTGTCGCTTTCCAGTGCCTTGAGCAGGTCATCGTATTGCTGCTGAGTATGTTGCCGTTTTCAAGCTGGGTCTTGAAAAACATCTTCATGGACTCGTTAGCCGCTATGGCGGGCCCGGATGCCGCCATGCTTCCGATGAGCACCATCCCGCACAGGGATTTCAGTTTGTTCTTTATCACGATAAATCTCCTAACATGTTAGTGGTCAAACTATGGCAGGCGTGGCCCTCCCCTCGTCAGGCCCTCGCAAGCGGAAGCAAACAGTAACTTTGGTCTGTTGCGCTTGCGTGAAACTGGTGTGACGGCAGGGTTAAGAAAATATGACCGCGGAGTGACAGTCCGGGCGGCAAGGACGGGAACCGAATTAAAGGTATTGACTTATCAATGACTGTCATAACGCTGTAATATAGTTATCGTTCAATACCGGCCATGCCAGACATCGCTGCCAATGCCATGAAGGCCAGGATCCTCATCGTCGAGGACGAATCCGCCATCCGCGAGATGCTGGGCTACTCGCTGGTCAAGGAGGGCTTCAGTTTCGACGAGGCCGTCGACGTCGAACAGGCCCGTTCATTGATTGGCAAGACCAGGCCGGACCTGATTCTGCTGGACTGGATGCTTCCCGGGGTTAGCGGCGTGGACTATGCCCGGCGTATCCGCAACGATCCCGAGACCCGCGACATCCCCATCATCATGCTGACCGCGCGTGGCGGCGAATCCGACAAGATCAAGGGGCTTGATACCGGCGCCGATGATTATGTCACCAAGCCGTTTTCCACCAAGGAACTGGTCTCCCGCATCAAGGCGGTGTTACGCCGTACCGGCCAGGCCGGGGTCGAGGGCGCGATCGAGGTTCACGGCCTGCGGCTGGACCCGGAGACCTACCGGGTCACCGCCAACGGTGAGCCGATCGAGATCAGCCCGACTGAATTCCGCCTGCTGCAGTTTTTCATCACTCACCCCGAACGGGTCTACAGCCGTGCCCAGCTGCTGGACCAGGTCTGGGGCCAGAACATCTACGTCGAGGAACGCACGGTGGACGTGCATATCCGGCGCCTGCGCAAGACGCTGGCGCCGTATCACTACGACAACTACATCCAGACCGTCCGCAGTGTCGGATATCGTTTTTCCCCGCAGTAGTATCGAATCATGAAAGAAGATCGCTGGCGTCTCGCGGGACTGGTTGCTGCGGGACTGGTGCTCGGCTGGCCGCTGGGTCATCCGGCGCTGGGTATCGCGGTGGGTCTGGCAATTTATACCGGCCTGCTGGTGCGCGACAGCCGCCGGGCGCTCGACTGGCTGCGCCATCATCGCGATGAGCCGCCGCCGGTGCTGGGTGGTTACATGGAAGGCCTGATCATGGAAGTGGAGAAGCTGCACCGGTACCACCGCCAGCGCGAGGAGAAACTGTCGCTGTTCCTGAAGCGTTTCCAGCAGGCCACGTCCGCATTACCCGATGCGATCCTGATCCTCGATCCGAACGATCATATCGAATGGGCCAATACCCGGGCCAGGGATTACCTCGGCATCCGCTGGCCGCAGGATGCCGGCCAGCGGCTGGCCAATCTGATTCGGCATCCAGAACTGATTGAATATTTGAAGAAGCAGGCGCTGAACGAAGATCTCAGCACTGTCACACTGGCTTCGCCGGAAGACAGCGGCCTGCACATCGAATTCCGGGTCATACCGTACGGCAATAACCTGAGACTGCTGGTAGCACGAGACGTTACCCGGATCCACCAGATCAACCAGATGCGCCGCGATTTCATCGCCAACGCCTCGCATGAATTGCGCACGCCGCTGACCGTGATCGCCGGTTATCTCGAGTCCATGGACGGCGACCTGGAATCCAGCGCCGCCGATCTGCAGCCACAGATCAGGCAGATGCGCAAGCAGACGGCGCGTATGCAGACGCTGATCGAGGATCTGTTGATGCTGTCGAGCCTGGAGACGAGGAAGGCCGAGCACAGTGATGAAGTGGTCGCCGTGCCGGACATGCTCTCGGGCATCTACAGGGAAGCACTCACGCTGAGTGGTGAAAAGAATCATATCTTCGCCATGGAGTTAGACCAGGAGTTGCACCTGCATGGCAATCACAAGGAATTGTACAGCGCCTTTTCCAACCTCGTGGTGAATGCCGTGCAGTACACCCCGTCCGGCGGCATCATCCGTATCCGCTGGTATGCCGACGACGCCGGCGCCCACATGAAGGTCAGCGACACCGGCGACGGTATCGCCCCCGAACATATTCCGCGGCTGACCGAGCGCTTTTACCGGGTCGACAAGGGCCGCTCGCGGGAAAGCGGCGGCACCGGCCTGGGTCTGGCCATCGTCAAGCACATCATGACCCGCCATGGTGGACATCTGCACATCGAAAGCGAGATCGGCAAGGGCAGCATCTTCCGCTGCGATTTCCCGGCCGAAGCCGTGGTTCGTGAGGCTGAATCGTACCCCAGGAGGACCAATTCCTGATCCTGGCTGAATGGTCACCGGCGCGGATTCTTGCACTGCGGGATTTCATCAAATTGTCACATAGCTGTTGCAGGATGTTCATATACCCCTCTTACCATCAGCCACTGTGATCCAGCAACCGTTCACAAACCGAAAAGTTCCATCTTATCAAGGGGTTAATCATGATCAAGAAAACACTACAAGCCATTAGTCTTGGCCTGCTGACGGCTGCCTATGCGCAGGCGACGCTGGCAGCCGAGACCGTGCTGATCGACGGTTCCAGCACTGTATTCCCGATTTCCGAGGCCGTCGCGGAAGAGTTTCAGAAGGACATGCGCGGCAAATACCGCGTCACCGTCGGCGTGTCCGGCACCGGCGGCGGCTTCAAGAAGTTCTGCCGCGGCGAAACGGACATTTCCAACGCCTCACGGCCGATCAAGCCGTCCGAGCGCGAGCTGTGCAAGGAAAACGGCGTCGAATACATTGAATTGCCGGTGGCCATGGACGCGCTCTCCGTGGTCGTGAATCCGCAGAATGACTGGGTCCAATGCATGACGGTCGAGGAACTGAGGACCGCCTGGGAACCGGCGGCACAGGGCAAGATCACCAACTGGAGCCAGATTAGCGCGAGATTCCCCGATCGCCCGCTGAAGCTGTATGGCGCCGGCACGGATTCCGGCACCTACGATTACTTCGTCGAGGCCATCATGGACGGCGAAGGCAGCCGCGGTGACTTCCAGGCCAGCGAGGATGACAATATCCTGGTCCAGGGTATCGCCAATGATATCAATGCACTGGGTTTCTTCGGCCTGGCCTATTACGAGGAAAACCAGGACAAGCTGAAGGCGCTTGACATCAAGAACCCGAATACCGGGGAGTGTGTCGAGGCTTCGGTCGCCACTGCCAAGGGCGGCAGTTACCAGCCGCTGGCCCGGCCGCTGTTCATCTATGTCAGCAAGGCCGCTGCGGCCAAGGATCATGTGCAGAAGTTCGTCGAGTATCACATGGACACAGAGCATAGCGCCGGAACTGGTCAAGGAAGTCGGCTACGTGCCGCTGCCGGATGAAGCCTATGACATGGCCTACGAGGTTTTTCTGAACCGTGAACTGGGCACCGCCTTCTCGTCCGGCGCGAAAGTGGGCGTATCGATAGACGACCTGATGGACGCTTCCGGGAAGTCGCTGTAAGGAGGCTGGATCAGGTCGCTATTTGACTTAATATCCTTGCATAACGGGGGAGAGCGATCTCCCCCGTTATGTTTGAACTTACAGAGCCGGGACCTTGTATTAAATGAGTACTGCTGCCACAGACGCCATATCGCTTCGGCACTCTGCACGTCAGTCGACGTTTTCTGACGCGGCGCCGCTGGATCGACTGGACCGATGCGGATTGTCCTGTTTCTGGCCGCAGCCTGCTCCGTGTTCATCACGCTGGCGATTGTTTACATTCTGATCAGCGAATCGTGGGTGTTTTTCGAGAACGTCACCATCAGGGAGTTCCTGACCGGCACCCAATGGACGCCGCTTTTTGTTAATGCGAAATTCGGCATACTGCCGTTGCTGGTCGCCACCTTGATCATTGCCGGTATCGCCTTGCTGGTGGCTGTACCGCTGGGCACCATACTCGCTGTGTATCTGACAGAATATAGCCCCAACTGGCTGCGGGAATTCATCAAGCCGTTCCTGGAGCTGCTGGAAGGCGTGCCGACGGTTGTTTATGGGTATTTTGCGTTGCTTGTCTTTACGCCATTTTTGAGTCATTTCATTCCCGGCCTTTCGGGTTTCAACATGCTGGCGCCGGGCCTGGTCATGGGTATCATGATCCTGCCCTATGTCGCCTCCGTCAGTGAGGATGCCATGCGTGCAGTGCCAAACGAGTTGCGCGAAGGCGCCTATGCGCTTGGCATGAATCGCCTGCAGACCGCGGTGAGGGTAATCATTCCGGGCGCCTTTTCGGGTATCACCTCGGCCTATGTGCTGGGTATGTCGCGTGCGGTGGGCGAGACCATGGTCGTCGCCATTGCTGCCGGCCAGAATCCGATATTGACCTTCGATCTGACCGAATCCGCCGCAACCATTACCGCATTTATCGTTCAGGTCAGTATGGGTGACGCTCCACACGGTTCGATTGCCTATCAGAGTATTTTTGCAGCGGGCACCGTGCTGTTCATTATTACCCTGATTTTCAATGTGATCGGATTCTTCCTGCGCAAGAGATTTCGCGAGGCGTATTGATCGATGACAGAAACAAGCACATCGCAGGATACAGACGGCGCGATATTGGGTTTGATTCGCAGGGCCAGGCGCCATGATCTGTTGTTCGCCTTTGCCGGACTGGTGGTCATGTTTGTTGCCTCGGCCATGCTCATTGCATTAATGGCCGATCTTGCTATTAGAGGTCTGGGTTATATCGACTGGCAGTTTATGACCAGCTTTCCTTCCCGCAAACCGGAGGATGCGGGAATACTTTCTGCCTGGGTCGGAACGGCTTCCGTCATGCTGGTCACCGCCGTGGTCGCCGGACCGTCTGGGTGTCGCAGCCGGCGTCTATCTGGAAGAGTACGCACCGAAAAACTGGATGACCGATTTCATCGAGATCAATGTCACTAATCTGGCCGGTGTACCTTCCATCATCTATGGGCTGCTGGCACTGGGCCTGTTCGTCTACATGTTCGGCATGGGTCAGACCGTGGCCGTGGCCGGATTGGTGCTGGCCCTGCTTATATTGCCGGTCGTCATCGTAGCGACGCGCGAGGCCATCCGCAGTATCCCCTACGGAATACGTGAAGGGGCCTATGGTATTGGTGCCGATCAGTGGCAGACGGTTTCCGGTTTTATCCTGCCGGCCGCCAAGCCCGGCATACTGACCGGCATGATTGTCGGCCTGTCGCGCGCCATCGGCGAAACCGCACCGGTGATTACCATCGGGGCGCTGACTTTCATCGCTTTTTTACCGCAGCCACCCTACCAGTCCGCACCTCCGTTCGTGAATTTTGAATGGCTCTGGGCACCGTTCACGGTGATGCCGATTCAGATGTTTAACTGGGTATCGCGTCCGCAGGCGGAATTCCACGATCTCGCGGCGGCAACCGGCGTGGTCCTGCTCGTGATGACGCTGCTGATGAATGGGCTGGCGATCTACATTCGCTACCGAGTTCGCCAGGGTGGGCGCCGTTGATGGGTTTCAATCACCCTGGATTCGTACTTGCCTGCAGATTAACGAGGAACTAGGCTATGAATTCTGCTCAACCACAAATCAAGACCCAATTGAAAGGGTTTAAAGAGACAGTGAATGCTTCTATGTCTGAAACTGCCGTGGCCGCTGATGCCGAACAAATTGATATACGTTGCCAGGTGGAAAATCTCAGCTTTTGGTACGATGATTTTCAGGCCCTGAATAATATCAATCTGGACATCCATAACAACAAAATCACCGCGATTATCGGCGCCTCCGGCTGCGGCAAGAGCACCATGCTGCGGTGCTTCAATCGCATGCATGATCTCTATACGGGCACCCGATATGAAGGCACGCGCGATCCTTCATCCGGAAAATCTGGACATTGTCGGCGAAGATGTCGACCCCATGCTGGTGCGGCTGCATGTCGGCATGGTCTTTCAGAAGCCCAACCCGTTTCCGAAATCCATTTATGAGAACGTGGCGGCCGGTCTGCGCATCCGCGGGTTCCGCAAGACAAGTCGATGCTGGATGAGCGCATAGAATCCGCATTGCAGGAAGCCGCTATCTGGGATGAAGTCAAGGATCGACTCGATGATCCGGCTTTTTCGCTCTCCGGAGGACAGCAACAAAGGCTTTGTATAGCGCGCGCACTGGCGCCACAGCCTGAACTGCTGCTTCTGGACGAGCCCACCTCGGCGCTGGATCCGATTGCCACGGCCAAGATCGAGGACTTGATCACCGAGTTGGGCAAGCGTATGACGATCATGATCGTCACCCACAATATGCAACAGGCCGCCCGCGTCTCGGATTACACGGTCTATATGCATATGGGCGAGATGATAGAATTTGGCAAGACCGACTGATCTCTTTACCAATCCCAGGCAGGAAAAGACCTCCGACTATATTACCGGTCAGGTTCGGATGAGGCATGCTATTGTTATGGATCTGCTTGCCTGAGTCGTACAATTCTGCGTGCATTTACGTGAGATGATTTCATGAGCGATAAGTTAACTTCACCGCATATATCCCGGGCCTACGATGAGGAACTGGAAGGCATACGTTCCAGTGTTCTGGAAATGGGCGGTTTGGTCGAGCAGCAACTTACCAATGCCCTGAAGGCGCTGATCGATACTGATGTCGAACTGGCGGAGAGCGTTCTGGAAACCGAATATCGAATCAATTCGATGGAGATAGAGATTGACGAGGATTGTGTACAGATATTGGCCAAGCGCCAACCTGCCGCCAGTGATTTGCGTCTTGTCACAGCCATCAGCAAGTCCACAACGGATCTGGAGCGCATAGGTGACGAAGTCCCAGAAAATTGCCAAGATGGCAATCGATCTGGCCGGCAAGACGGGGCCGAAGTCCTATTACATCGGCATCAATTCCATGGGCAACCATGTCCACAAGATGCTGCGCGGCTCGCTGGACGCCTTCGCGCGCATGGATTCCAAAGCCGCGCTGGAAGTTGCCGGCCACGAGCCGGAATCCGACGACCAGTACGCCGCACTGCTGCGCCAGATGATTACCTACATGATCGAGGACCCGCGCAGCATTACCTCGGTGATTGATGCCATATGGTGCGCCCGCGCCCTGGAGCGGATCGGCGACCATGCGCGCAACATTTGCGAATACGTCATATACCTGGTCGAGGGCAAGGATGTCCGCCATATCAGCCTCGAGCAGATAGCCAGCGGAAATCGATCCTGACGTTGAGGTTTAGCCGGAACCGAAGACAATCCTGCCTGAGCAGGCGCTCTCCGTATACTTTCCGCGTCCGGTTTTCGAGTTGTGTGCATTCACCGGCCATGCTTTTCGCGGGTCTAATATTCAGTGTCAATGGACGCAGTCAAACCTCAAGCAGTCCGAGCTGTACATCAATCGCGAACTGAGCCTTATCGAGTTCAACCGGCGGGTGCTGGAACTGCGCCAAGGATGACAGCGTTCCCATTGCTGGAGCGCCTGCGCTTTTTGTGCATTTCCAGCATCAATCTGGACGAGTTCTTTGAAATCCGTGCCGCGGGCGTTCACCAACAGGTCAAGTATCGGATCGGTACAGGCCGGTCCCGATAATCTGCCTCCCCAGGACGTACTGAAGCGCATCAGTCAGCTCGGTCATGAACTGGTGGATGATCAGTATACTGTGCTTGAATGACACTATTGATCCCGGCGCTGAAAGAAGAAAAAATCCGCATGTTGCGCCGGACCGAATGGAATGCCGCACTCGGCCGCTGGATTCGCCGCTATTTTCGTCAGGAGGTTCTGCCGGTCCTGAGTCCTATCGGGCTGGATCCGGCACATCCCTTCCCGCGTGTGCTGAACAAGAATCTGTACTTTATCGTGTCGCTGGAAGGCAAGGATGCCTTCGGCCGCGAGAGCGGCCTTGCTATTGTACAGGCGCCAAGGTCATTGCCGCGTCTCGTTCATGCGCCCTCGGAACACAGCGGCGGGGCGCATAATTTCATTATGCTTTCATCGATCATTCACGCCAATGTCGGTGATCTTTTCCCGGGTATGAAACCTACCGGCTGTTATCAGTTCCGTGTCACGCGCAACAGTGATCTGTTTGTTGACGAAGAGGAAGTCGATAATCTTTTGCGCGCCCTTGAAGGCGAGCTGCCATCGCGACGCTTCAGCGATGCAGTCAGGCTGGAGGTGGCCGACAACTGTCCCGCCGAAGTCAGCCAATTCCTGCTTGAGCAGTTCCATCTGCATCAGGATGACCTGTATCAGGTCAACGGCCCGGTGAATCTGAGCCGCCTGATGCAGATACACGAACTCGTCGATCGTCCCGATCTGACATTCCCGTCCTTTACACCGGAACTGCCGCCACGATTGATAAAGAGCAGCAGTATCTTCGATACACTGCGTAACGGCGATATTCTGCTGCACCATCCGTTCCAGTCATTCGCGCCGGTGATCGACTTCATTCGCCAGGCCGCCGCCGATCCGAATGTATTGTCGATCAAGCAGACGCTTTACCGCACTGGCGATGATTCCGCCATTGTCGAGGCGCTGAAAGAGGCCGCCAGGGCCGGCAAGGAAGTGACCGTCGTGGTCGAATTGCGGGCGCGTTTTGATGAACAGGCCAACATCGAGCTGGCCAGCGATCTGCAGGACGTCGGCGCCCACGTGGTTTATGGTGTCGTGGGTTACAAGACCCACGCCAAGATGATCCTGGTCGTCCGCCGTGAAGGCCGGCGCCTGCGGCGCTATGTACACCTGGGGACGGGAATTACCATGCGCGCACGGCGCGTTTGTATACCGACTACGGTCTGCTGACCTGCGACCAGGCGATCGCCGAGGACGTCAACAAGCTCTTCCATCAATTGACCGGTCTGGGCCGGGCGAGCAAGCTCAAGAAACTGTTGCAATCACCGTTTACATTGCATAAACGGATGCTGGAACTGATCAAGTATGAAGCCGATCAGGCACGAGGCGGGATATGACGCACATATTATCGCGAAAATGAATGCGCTGATCGAACCGCAGATCATTGAAGCGCTGTATGCGGCATCCCGCGCCGGCGTCAAGATCGATCTGATCGTGCGCGGTGTTTGTTGTCTGCGACCGGGTGTGCCGGGAGTTTCGGATAATATCCATGTGCGATCCATCATCGGCCGCTTTCTTGAACATACCCGCGTGTTCTATTTCAAGCATGGTGGTGACGAGCTGCTGTACTGCTCCAGTGCGGACTGGATGGAGCGTAATTTTTTCCGGCGCGTGGAGACGTGTTTCCCGATAGAGGAAAAACGGCCGCGCGATCAGATCATCAAACTCAGCCTGCATGCCTATCTGGCGGATAATACCCAGGCTTGGATCCTGCAGCCTGATGGCAGCTACAAGCGGGCACGGCCGGGAAACCAGAAGCCGCGTTCGGCACAGCAGGCATTGCTGGAACACTACTGCAGCTAGTTAAACAGTCCGCAAATGAACGCCAGTTAACGCGAATAAAAAAGATATCCGGTTTTTTTATTGATTTCTGTCTGACTAGAGTAGGTAGCAAGGTATTGATTGCGCCTTCAATTATTTGCGTACATTTGCGTTTATTTGCGGACCGTTTTCATTAACTATATATCAACGTGTATTCCGCCTCCTTCAGAAAACCGGCTTCGATTTCCAGATCGGCGACAGTCAGTGGCTGTGATTCCAGCCAGCCATCCGGGAAGCAAATCTCCACGGTCTTGTCCCTTGCATAGATCTCGAAGGCCGGCAGCAGTGTGCTTGAGCGGCTGCGATTGAGCACAACGGCCAGCCGCAGCAATACGCAGAGCCAGTGTATGTGATCGCTGCTGTTATCCGGCAGGTTTTTGAATTCATCGGGAGTGAGCTTGCGGCGGTGATTGCGTATCAATACAGCCAGTGACTGCTGTTCCTGGCGTGAAAAACCGGGCAGGTCCGAGTTCAGCACCAGGTAGGCACCGTGTTTCTGATAGCCGCTGTGCGCGATGGCCTGGCCGATTTCATGCAGCCGGGCCGCCCAGGACAACAGCAGCCGGTCATTTTCGTCCTCGTAACTTTCCCGCTGGATATTAAGTCTATCCAGGCAGTACAGCGCGGTCTGTTCGATGCGGGCCGCATGTTCGGTATCGACACTGTAACGCTGCTGTAAATCAGCCACGGTCTGCTCGCGGATATCGCGATCCTGTTCGCGGCCGATCAGTTCATGCAACAGGCCTTCGCGCAGCGCGCCGTCTGACACCGCCATCTGTCCCAGGCCCAGTGATTCGAATACGCCGCTTAAAACGGCGGCACCGCCGACGAAAACCGGCCGGCGATTGGCGGACAGGCCGTCAAGTTGCAGGTTGTCGATATGCCCGGCGCCGATCAGTGCTTCACGTAGGTATTCAAGTCCGGCCGGGGTAATTCCCTCCTGGCTCCAGCCCTGCAACTCGAGGACCCGGTTGACACTCAGGATTGTCCCCGAGGCGCCGATGGCCGAATCCCAGCCGGTCCTGCGGTAAAGATCCGCGAGGGCCTCCAGTTCCTGGCGTGCATACAGCACCGCCTTGCGCATGCGCTTGGCGCTGATTTTGCCGTCACCGAAAAACCGCCGGGTCATGCTGACACAGCCCATGTAGAGGCTCTCGGTCAGTTTCGGCTGGAAGTCGCGGCCGATGATCAGTTCGGTGCTGCCCCCGCCGATGTCGACCACCAGTCGCTGTTCGCCCTCCTTGTAAACGGTATGGGCGACACCCAGAAAGATGAGACGGGCCTCCTCGCGGCCGGCGATGATTTCGATCCTGTGCCCCAGTGCCTGACGCGCGCGTCTGATAAACTCGGTACTGTTGCGGGCCTGACGCAATGTATTGGTGCCGACGGCGCGGACATGCTGCGACGGAATTTCCTTGATACGCTGGCCGAAACGTTCCAGGCAGGCAATGGTGCGGTCAATGGTGGCTTCATCCAGATTGCGCTGAGCATCAAGGCCATCGGCCAGGCGGACCATCTCCTTGATACGATCGACTATCTGAACACGGCCATCGAGATACTTGGCAACCACCATATGAAAACTGTTCGAGCCCAGGTCGATCGCGGCATAGAATTGCGCGTCGGTTTCGCTGGTCATAGATAGGTCTCCGGGGCTGGCGACAGGGAGATTACGTGGTATCGGCTGCCTAGTAAACTGTGCAACACGCTGACTGTTATTCAATGGCGAGGTGAGATATGACTCAGAAGACACTGATCATCATGCGCCACGGCAAGTCCGACTGGTCCTCGCAGGCGGACCAGGATTTTGACCGGCCGCTGAATTCACGGGGCCGCAAGGATGCGCCCGTAATGGCGGACTGGCTGCGCAAACAGTCGACTTATGCCGGATGTCTTTGTCAGCTCACCGGCCACGACGGGCAGTGGACACGGCGAAACTGGTCTGTGAAACGCTGGAAATGTGATCCCGGAAATATTGTCTATGATGACGGCGATTTACGAGGCCGGCACGACGAGGAGCTGCTGAATGCCATCGGCCGCCATGCCGGCGACTGCCGACACGTCTGATGCTGTTCGGACACAATCCGGGTCTGGACAGTCTGGTCGGTTATCTCGCGCAGCGAGGCGCCGCCACAGACAGCGGGAGGGAAACTGATGACGACAGCAGCGATTGCCATACTGGCGGCTGATACCGGCAACTGGCAGCTTGAACAGGCCGGCTGGCACTTGGTTCAGCTGATGCGGCCGAAAGAACTATAGAGAGACTGATCCGGCCTTACTTTTCGGCAACAATGTAGGCGATCCAGCCGGCATCAGCCTCGCCCTCTTCCGTGGGGAAGAATTCGCCATCACCGTCACCGTCTTCATCGCTGCCCTGCCAGTAGACCGTGGCCTTGCTGAACCCGGCATCAAGCAACAACTCGCGGATCTCGGGCAGGCTCCACAGGCGCCATTCATAGGTGAAGGCCTTCTCCAGCTTCGAGCCGTCCTTCATCTTGAAATGAATGTGACAGCGCATGTGGTTATTGATCGGGTTGAAATAGGCCTGTTCCCAGATATAGGTATGTTTCTTGAACTTGGTACGCTCCTTGAGCACGCGCGGTGCGTCATAGCCGCCGAAGGCATCAAGAAAGAAGATACCGTCATCAGCCAGTGCGCCACGAACACGTTTAAAGTATTGGATCATGGTTGGGCGATCCTCGAACAGCCAGTAGCTGAAATTCATGGCCAGTACGATGTCCATTGGAGAGGTGTCGGCTTGCATGACATCCTCAATGCGTAGCTCGACGCGCTTGGCCTGCTCCGGTTTCAGTTTGCCGATCTTGTTCTTGCGGCCCCAGTCGACCACCTCTTCATCCAGATCGATGCCGACGGCATGGTTGGTCTTGCGGCGCCGTGCCCATTCACAGGACGTATTGCCGGTACCGCAGAAGTCCTCGCGCAGGTATTTGGCGGTGCGATCGCGCAGCTTGGTGAAAATCTCATCGACGAAATCAATTTCCGCCTCGACGCACTGGACCGATTGTTCGTAGAGATCGTGACGATCCGCCTTTTCCGCCATGGTGGCTTTATTCTGTTTATCCTTTTTTTGTTTGTTTTTCTGTTTATTCTTGTCTTTATTTTTGGACGGCATCCACTGGACTCCTTGCGGCTGATAAAATAACTGATTCTTAAGTATCAACGAATGGCTTTAAGATTGGCAGTCTGCAATTATACATTAGTTCGGCCACCTGTGGCTTCACCGGCAGCGGCTTTATGACAGCATTATGGCATCAGAGAATCACCTATCATGTTAACGGCCAGGATTATATCCATAGGCGGCGGTCGTATACGCCCGAGAGGCCGCCAGGCCCCGCAGACCACGGCAATAGATGAGGTAGTTATCAGGGCCACCGGCAAGCGCCGGCCGCGGGCACTGTTTATTCCGACGGCCAGCCTGGACGACGCCGACTACTGTGAGGCATTCGTCCGCCAGTATGGCAAGACACTGGGCTGCCGCACCGATACGTTACTGCTTTATCGTGACAGACCCGGTACCCGCGAGCTGCGCCGGCGCATACTCGACAGTGATCTTGTCTACGTCGGGGGCGGCAATACGCTGCGCATGATGAAACTGTGGCGCCATCTCGGCGTGGATCGGTATCTCAACCAGGCCCGCCGCCGGGGCACGGTTCTTGCGGGTCTAAGCGCCGGCGCCATCTGCTGGTTCCGGTTCGGTAACAGCGACTCGCGCAATTACAGCAACCCCGATGATGACAGCCTTATCCGCGTGCGCGGGCTGAACTTCGTCAACGCGCTGTGCTGCCCGCACTATGATGCCGAACCCCAGCGCCGGCCTGCCCTTGAAACGATGATGCGATCGACGCCGGGCATTGCCGTCGCCCTGGATAACTGCGCGGCGATTGAAATCGATTCCGATCGTTATCGCATCATCACCAGTAAACGCCGTGCCGCGGCTTACCGCATTTACTGGTCAGCAGGCTGTTATTACAAGGAGAAACTGGGCAGGGACTGGCAACCGCTGGCCGGGCTTCTCGACAAGCGTAACCGGCTTTAGCGACGGTGTTTGCTGTGAGCCCGGCAGGGTCATGGCCGCTGGTTATTGTCCAGAGGCCTTGTCCAGATTGCCGACAGCCGGTGGCTGTTCGGCATCCGGATAATAACGGCCCAAAGTGATCCTGGATGGCTCCAGGGTGCCTGCCAACAGGGCATCCACGTCAGCGGAGATTTGTCTCAACAGGCGCCAATGATCACCGTGGATGCCGGCCTGGTAGGCGGCGTCAATCCATGCCTGAACCGTCTGATTAACGATCACGCGGCGGTCGGATTCCTTGGCCCATTCCGCCGATATACGCTGGTCTAGCTTACGCAATTCGTCACGCATGCGGGCCTGGCTGGCCGTATCGACCTCGGCGAGTATTTCCTCCCTGATAGCGTACCAGCCCTGGACCCCGCCCCAGCCCGTGTAAAAACGCTGCACCCACATCAGGTATTCCTGCTTTGACTGGAACTGCTGATTGTAGCGATCAGCGGCGTATTGGGACTCATAATAGGAGCGCGGCGGCAGATTATCCGGCCATTCGGGCCTTTCGGGCACCAGCGCACAGGAAGCCGTTATCAGCACGAGGCCGGTCCAGAAGGCACATCGAATCTGCAGCGTTGATCGGTTGATTTCCCGGGCTCCCGATATTCCCAGATTTCAGCAATGTTAACCGGCGGCTGGTGGAAGGCAATCAGAAGTTGCGAAATCGAGGCACGAGGAACGAGCGACGAGGGACGAAACGAAAAAGCCCCGCACGGGGCGGGGCTTCGGGTACTGCCTAAAGGCCGGGAATCGGCGGGCTGTTACATCATGCCCATGCCGCCCATGCCGCCCATGCCGCCCATGTCGGGGGCACCGGCGCCTTCGCCTTCTTCCTTCGGCAGCTCGGCCACCAGGGCCTCGGTCGTGATCATCAGACCGGAGATGGAGGCGGCGTTCTGCAGCGCCGTACGGGTCACCTTGGTCGGATCGAGAATACCCAGTTCGAGCATGTCGCCCATACTCGCCGGTCGACGGCGTCGTAGCCGTAGCGTGCCCTTGGCCTCACGCACCTGGTTGACGACCACCGACGGCTCGCCGCCGGCGTTCTTGACGATCTGGCGCAGCGGCTCCTCGATGGCACGGCGGACGATGCTGATGCCGGCCGTCTGTTCGTCATTGTCGCCCTTCATATCCCTGATCGCCACCTGGGCGCGGATCAGGGCGACACCGCCGCCGGGGACCACGCCTTCCTCGACCGCCGCGCGCGTGGCGTGCAGGGCGTCCTCGACGCGGGCCTTCTTCTCCTTCATCTCCACTTCGGTCGCGGCACCGACCTTGATCACGGCGACACCGCCGGCCAGCTTGGCGACGCGCTCCTGCAGCTTCTCCTTGTCGTAGTCCGAGGTCGACTCCTCGATCTGCTTGCGGATCTGGCCGACACGGTCCTCGATCTGCCTGGCATTGCCGGCGCCATCGATGACGGTGGTGTCATCCTTGGTGATCTGCACCTTCTTGGCACTGCCGAGATCGTCCAGCTGGGCCTTTTCCAGCGTCAGGCCGACTTCCTCGGAGATGACGTTGCCGCCGGTGAGCACAGCGATGTCCTGCAGCATGGCCTTGCGGCGGTCACCGAAGCCGGGCGCCTTGACCGCGGCCACCTTGACGATGCCGCGCAGGTTGTTGACCACCAGCGTGGCCAGCGCCTCGCCCTCGATGTCCTCGGCGACGATCAGCAACGGCTTGCTGGCCTTGGCCACGGCCTCGAGGGCCGGCAGCAGGTCGCGGATGTTGGAGATCTTCTTGTCGACCAGCAGGATGTAGGGATCGTCCAGTTCGACGCTCATGGACTGCTGGTTGTTGATGAAGTACGGCGACGAGGTAGCCGCGGTCGAACTGCATGCCCTCGACGACATCGAGCTCGTTTTCCAGACCGGAACCTTCCTCGACGGTGATCACGCCTTCCTTGCCGACCTTGTCCATGGCATCGGCGATGATCTTGCCGATGTCGCTGTCGGAGTTGGCGGAAATGGAGCCGACCTGGGCAATGGCCTTGGAGTCTTCGCACGGCTTGGACAGCTTCTCCAGCTCGGCAACAACGTCCTTCGACGGCCTTGTCGATGCCGCGCTTGACTTCCATCGGGTTCATGCCGGCGGCCACGGCCTTCATGCCCTCGCGAAGACATCAACTGAGCCAGCACGGTCGCGGTGGTGGTGCCGTCACCGGCGACGTCGGAGGTCTTGGAAGCGACCTCCTTGACCATCTGCGCGCCCATGTTCTCGAACTTGTCTTTCAGCTCGATTTCCTTGGCCACGGACACGCCGTCCTTGGTCACCGTCGGCGAGCCGAAGCTCTTTTCCAGCACGACGTTGCGGCCGCGCGGGCCCAGGGTCACCTTGACGGCATTGGCCAGGGTGTTGACACCCTGCAGAATGCGCTGACGCGCATCATCACTGAATTTGATTTCTTTGGCACTCATGACACTACTCTCCAGATTTCTTGGTTGATTCCTTGCGGGTTTGTTACCTGCTGTTTCTGCGTGACTGGCTGTCTCTGGCGCCTAGTCTTCGATGATCGCCATCACGTCTTCTTCGCGCAGCACGAGGTAGTCTTCACTGCCGACCTTGACCTCGGTGCCGGAGTACTTGCCGAACAGGACCTTGTCGCCCTGCTTGACATCGAGGGGACGGGTCTCGCCGTTGTCGAGGATCTTGCCGTTACCCACGGCGATGACCTCTCCCTTGATGGGCTTTTCCGCGGCGCTGTCCGGGATCACGATGCCGCCGGCACTGGTGCGCTCCTCTTCAAAGCGCTTGATAATGATGCGGTCATGAAGTGGACGTATATTCATACAACTTCTCCCTTGTTTTTCAGCTAGTTGAACCCAGATCTGTCGGACGGCGCGGGGGCGCGCCGCCGGCATGCTTTATTAGCACTCTGATTTATTGAGTGCTAATTATAGTTTTGACGCCCCCGGCCTTTCAAGCCGGGGTATTCCTCCGGCCGGGTGCCGCTGTCGACGACCTCGCCATTGATGATGACAGTGGTGCGGCCGCTGCCGGAGTCGCGGTGATGGGTGGCCAGATAGTACAGCAAGCGTACCGCCAGCGGCCGGCGAATGGCCGGCACCAGTGCCAGAAAGCCGACGGCATCGGTGAAAAAGCCGGGGGTCAGCAGCAGTGCCGCCGCCACCAGCAGGATCAGCCCTTCCACCAGGTCGGTGGCCGGGATCTCGTCATGATCCAGTTTTTCGCGGATCCGGCCCAGCGTGATCAGGCCCTGCAGGCGGATCAGGGTGACCCCGATCACGGCGGTGAGGATGATGAGCCCGATGGTCGCCAGCGCGCCGATGGCGGAGCCGATCTCGATAAACAGGCCGATCTCCAGTAACGGGACCAGGATAAACGCCAGTAACAGCAGGCCGGACAGTCGCATCAATGGGCTCCGGGGATTGATAAAGTAATAAAAAGTAATTAACAGCCGGGAATTCGGGCAATTCTGTATGTCATATCGTTACATGGTGGCTACAATAACGCTTTTCAAGCAACCACAGTAAATCGGGTCAACCGGAAGCGAGCATATGACCGAGGCCAACACCACGAATAGCGAATATCTGCTGGTCATGACGACCACGCCGGGCAGCATTACCGCCAAGAAAGTGGCCAATGAACTGGTCGAGAAGGGTGTCGCCTCCTGTGTCCAGGTCCTGCCCCAGGCCTATTCCGTGTTTCGCTGGAAGGGCCGTATCGAGCAGGAAGAAGAGCATGTATTGATAATCAAGACATCCGCGGCCTGCTATCAGGCGGTCGAGGACACTATCCGCGCCCATCACCCCTACGAAGTCCCGGAGATCGTTGCCCTGCCCATCACCGGCGGGCTGCCCGAATACCTGTCGTGGATCGGGCAGACAGCCAAAGCTATCGACAAATGAAGTTTATCCCGCGGTTGTTGCTGGTCTTTGCCGGCCTGTGGCTGGTTACTGTCCCGGTTGCCGGGACAGCGGGCGGCGGCTCGCTGGCCGACCGTATCAGCGGCGTGTTCGGCGGCGGTGCCTCGGATGACATCCTGCACCCGGACCGCGCCTTTGAACTGGAGGTCGATACTTCAAATCCGGCACGGCTGGTATTTCGCTGGGACATTGCCGAGGGCTATTACCTGTATCGCGACAAGTTCCGGGTCACGGCCAGCAGCGATACAGTGGCCGTCGCTGATCTGAATATACCGCCGGGGACCATCGAATCGGATCCCGTGTTCGGTGATGTCGCGGTGTTCTATGACCAGGTTGAAATTACAACGGCGCTGTCGCGGGCCGCGGCCGAGCCCGGCGATCTCGAGCTGCAGGTCGGCTACCAGGGTTGCAAGAAGGGCTCGGTCTGTTATCCGCCACAGACGCAAACCTTCCCCATGAACCTGGCACCCGTGCAGGCGGCCGCGGCCGCGCCGGCCGCTGCCAGCCCGTCGGCGGACCATGTGCCGCAGTCGACTCAGGACCGGATCACCAGTCGTCTGGCTGACGGCGGCCTGCTGCTGAACCTCGTTGCCTTCTTCGGTTTTGGCCTGTTGCTGTCACTGACGCCGTGCGTGTTTCCGATGATTCCTATCCTCTCTGGCATCATCGTTGGCCAGGGCCGACAGGTGACGGCGGTATATGGCTTCCTGTTGTCGCTGGCGTATGTGCTGGCAATGGCACTGACGTATGCAGTGCTCGGTGTGATTGCCGGTTCCTTCAATATCAATCTGCAGGCGGCATCGCAGAACGCCTGGGCGATCGGCGCCTTCAGTGGCGTGTTCGTGCTGCTGGCGCTGTCGATGTTCGGCTTTTATGAGCTGCAGCTGCCATCGGCCCTGCAGGCGAAACTGCACGGTTTCAGCAATCGCCAGCGGAGCGGCAGCCTCTGGGGCGCGGCGCTGATGGGCGTGATATCGGCGATTATCGTCGGCCCCTGCGTGGCGCCGCCGCTGGCCGGGGCGCTGCTGTATATCAGCCAGACCGGCAATGCCCTGCTCGGCGGCACTGCCCTGTTCGCCATGGGCCTGGGGTTCGGTGTGCCGCTGCTGATTATCGGCGGCTCGGCCGGCGGGCTGTTACCGACCGCGGACGAATGGATGGATACCATCAAACGCATCTTCGGCGTGGTCATGCTTGGCGTCGCGATCTGGTTCCTTGAGCGCATAGTGCCGGCTGCCGTCAGCCTGATGCTGTGGGCCGGACTGCTCATCGTCACGGCGGTTTACATGGGCGCGCTCGACAGTTTCGCCGCCGAGGCGCGCTGGCGCCGGCTGTGGAAGGGCATTGGCCTAGTGTTCCTGGTCTACGGTGTGATACTCATTATTGCCGCGGTAACCGGTGGCAAGGATCCGTTGCGTCCGCTGGCGGATTCGAAACTGCTGAGTGCTACACCGGTGAGCCAGCAGGCCGGCGGTGAGCTGCACTTCGAAAGGGTCAAGACGGTGGCCGATGTGCGCGAAGCCGTTTTACAGGCCAGTCTCGAAGAACGCATGGTCATGCTCGATTTCTATGCCGACTGGTGCGTTGTATGCCAGGAACTGGAGGAGTACACACTCAGGGACCCGGCGGTACACGAGGCGCTGGAAGATTTCGTGCTGTTGAAGGCCGATGTCACGGCGAACGATGCCGAGGATCGTGAACTGTTGCAGAAGTACGAGCTGTTTGGTCCGCCCGCGATCCTGTTTTTCGGCACCGATGCGCGGGAAAAGCGGCCCTACCGCCTGGTCGGTTTTATCAATGCCGACGGTTTCGTCGATCACATCAATCGCGTCACGGAACAATGAAAAACTTTGTGTGGGTTATTCTCGCCCTGCTGGTCATACTGAGCAGCGCCATCGGTGGTTACTACCTGCAGCTCATCATCAGCCAGGGTTCTGCCCCGCTCGACGATACCGGCGCGCCGACCCATGAGACCGTCATTGGTGAACCGCGCCCGGATTTCTCGCTGCCGGACCCGTCCGGTGACATGCGCACCATCAGCGACTGGGATGGCGATATACTGGCCATTAATTTCTGGGCCACGTGGTGTGCGCCGTGCAAGGATGAAATCCCCGAGTTTGTCGAACTGCAGAAACAATACCGTGATCGGGGCGTGACCTTTGTCGGCGTTGCGATCGACAGTAATGCGGCCGTGACCGAGTTTATCGATCGTTACGGGATGAATTATCCTGTCCTGATCGGTGAACAGGCGGCGATCGATGCCGCCGAGGCCTACGGCAACGAGCTCGGTGCGCTGCCGTATACTGCCTTCGTCGACCGTGCCGGCCGCATCAGCCATGTACGCCGCGGACGCCTGCCCAAGCCCGAGGCCGAGGCCATTCTGCAGCAGCTGACGGGCCCGGCCGGGTAATAGCGGCAACTTCAAACTTGCCGGTATAATCTGCTAACATGCAGTCAGCTGTAGCAAACTGTCTGCAAATAGTGATTTAATATGCGCGCTTGCGGCGATCCTGATGGCTCCGCCGCGGTCTGCCAGCCAACTGACGTTTCCGGGGAACAATCGATGGCACGCATTCTGGTTCTGCACGGGCCCAACCTGAATCTGCTCGGCCAGCGGGAACCGGAAATCTATGGCCACGATACGCTGGAGGATATCAACCGGCGCCTGCATCAGGCCGCCGTGGACGCCGGCCATACGCTGGACTGTTTCCACAGCAACGCCGAGCATGAGCTGGTCGAGCACATTCAGGCAGCGAAGCGCGAAGGCGTCGATTTCATCCTGCTGAATCCCGGCGCCTTCACCCATACCAGCATAGCGCTGCGTGACGCGCTGCTGGGCGTCGATATCCCGTTCATCGAGGTGCATCTTTCGAATGTGTTTGCACGCGAGGATTTCCGCCGCCATTCCTATCTCTCGGATATTGCCGTCGGCGTGGTCAGTGGCCTGGGGGCATTCGGGTATGAACTGGCGCTGATGGCGGCCGGCCGCCGTCTTGAGTCTGAACAACAGAACAACCACAACAGGGAACAATTAATCCGGGCGGGACTATGGATATACGCAAGGTCAAAAAACTGATCGAATTGCTGGAGGAGTCGGGTATCGCGGAAATCGAGATCCACGAGGGCGAGGAGAGCGTCCGCATCAGCCGCCAGGGCAGCAGCCAGCCGGTCAGTTATCAGCTGCCGCCCCAGCAGTCAGCTGCCGCCCAGGGCGAGGTCCCGGCCGCGAGTAGTCAACCGTCTGCACCGATCGAGGAAGGCCATGTGATCAATGCGCCCATGGTTGGTACGTTCTACAACAGCCCGTCGCCGGAGAACCCGTCATTTGTCGATATCGGCCAGCCCGTCGCCGCTGGTGATGTGATCTGCATCATCGAGGCGATGAAGATCATGAACCAGATCGAGTGTGACATTAACGGCACCGTGTCCAAGATATTGGTCGAAAATGGCGAGCCCGTGGAATACGGCCAGCCCATGTTCGTCATCAAGCCGGCCAAGTAACGATAAATACCGGATAGCGGTGGCAACTAGTAATCCCAGCCGTTGTTCAACCTGAATCAGACTATGTTCGATAAAGTTGTGATTGCCAATCGCGGCGAGATTGCCCTGCGTATTCTGCGCAGCTGCCGCGAGCTGGGCATCAAGACAGTCGCCGTGTATTCGCAGGCGGACCGGGATCAGAAGCATGTACTGCTCGCGGATGAATCCGTCTGTATCGGTCCGGCAGCCTCATCAGAGAGCTACCTCAATATTCCGTCTGTAATCAGTGCCGCAGAGGTGACCGATGCGGTTGCCATTCACCCGGGCTATGGCTTTCTGTCGGAAAATGCCGATTTTGCCGAGCGTGTCGAGCAGAGCGGTTTTGTTTTCATCGGGCCGCGTGCCGAAACGATCCGGCTGATGGGCGACAAGGTATCGGCGATCAGGGCAATGAAAGCGGCCGGCGTGCCGTGCGTGCCGGGATCCGACGGGCCGCTGGGCGACGACCCCGATGAGAATATCCGCATCGCCCGGGAAATCGGCTATCCGGTCATGGTCAAGGCCTCCGGTGGTGGTGGCGGCCGCGGCATGCGCGTGATCCATACCGAGGCAACCCTGCTTAATGCAATCTCGCTGACCAAGAGCGAAGCCGCACAGGCGTTCGGCAACAGTGCCGTCTACATGGAGAAGTTTCTCGAACACCCGCGCCATGTCGAGATACAGGTGCTGGCGGATACCCATGGCAATATTATTCACTTGGGCGAGCGCGACTGTTCCATGCAGCGCCGCCACCAGAAAGTCATCGAGGAATGTCCGGCACCGGGATTGACCGAGAAGGAACGCAAGAAAATCGGTGAGTGCTGTATCGAGGCCTGCAAGCGTATCAACTATCGCGGTGCCGGCACGTTCGAATTCCTGTATGAAAACGGCGAGTTTTATTTCATTGAAATGAATACCCGTGTCCAGGTCGAGCATCCGGTCACTGAAATGGTAACCGGTGTCGATATCGTCAAGGAGCAGTTGCGTATTGCCGCCGGCGAGAAATTGACTTATAAACAAAATGAGATTGTCATGCGCGGCCATGCCATTGAGTGCCGCCTCAATGCCGAGGATCCCGAATCCTTTGTCCCCTGTCCGGGCACCATCGAGCATTACCACGCACCCGGCGGGCCGGGTATCCGCGTCGATACACATGTATACCAGGGTTATACGGTGCCGCCGTATTATGATTCCATGATCGGCAAGCTCATCGCCTACGCGGAAAGCCGTGAACTCGCGCTGGCGCGCCTGCGCCAGGCGTTGGCCGAGATCGTGATTGACGGCATCAAGACCAATATTCCCCTGCATCAGAAACTGGCGGATGATGCCGCGTTCATCAAGGGCGGTACGGACATTCATTATCTGGAGCACAAGTTTGGTCTGCGCTGAGGACGTTGGTCAGCGATGACGACAACAGCGAATGAGGCAGGCTGGCAGCAACTGACACTTGACTGCAGTGCCGATATTGCCGCGCAGGTCAGCAGCCTGCTGGATCTGGCCGAACCGGCCGCCGTCAGTTTTCCGGAACCCGCCAGCGGCCGGCAGGTTCTGCAGGCGTTGTTTCCAGCCGGACAACCGCTGGACGGCCTTATCGAGATGTTGTGTCGCGCCGGCGATTGCCGCTGGCGCCTTGAAACGATGCCAGAACAGGACTGGCTTGCGGTCAGCCGGTCCCGCTGGACACCGCAGCATCTTGCTGGTGGCGTATGGATCGGACCGGGCTGGTGTGAACAGCCGGCCGATGCCCGGCTTTACCTGCGCATCGATCCCGGTCAGGCGTTTGGTACCGGCCAGCACCCGACAACACGCTTGTGTCTGCGCTGGCTGATCGATAATGCCGGTACGCTGCCGGCCAGCGTGATTGACTACGGTTGCGGCAGTGGCGTTCTGGCTATTGCCGCCGCCCGGCTAGGTGCCCGGCGGGTGGTGGCGACCGACATTGATCCGCTATCGCTGACCGCGACGGCGGATAACGCCATGGATAACGGTGTTCCGGATCGGGTTGTGGTGGTTGCACCGTCGGAGCTGACCAGTCAGCCGGCGCAGCTGTTGCTGGCAAACATTCTGCTGCGGCCGTTGCTGGCCCTGGCACCGCACCTGGCCGCGCTTGTTGCCGTCGGCGGTCATATCGTATTGTCGGGTATCATGCAGGATCAGATTGAACGTTGCCGTGAACACTATGAAAACTGGTTCGATTTTGAAGCCCCGTATGTTGATGGCGAGTGGGCCCTGCTGGCCGGCCGGCGGCGGCCGGATCGAAGCCAGGCGCCCGGTACCTGAACGCTGATGTTCACACGTTGCCCTGCCTGTCTGACCCAGTTCCGTGTCCGCGCCCGGCAACTCAGTGCGGCCGGTGGCCGGGTCCGCTGCGGCGCCTGTGGCCAGGCATTCGATGCCGTGAGCCGGCTTTCCGATCAACCCCTGCCACCGGTGACCGATCCCTATAATCATGCCGATGAGCCGGTGCGCAGTTATGAAGGCGATACGGAGGAACTCGATCTGCCGCAGGGCCTGCGCACTGAAGATGACGATGAGTTTGTGCTGGACGCAATGGCGGTTAATCCCGCCACCCCCGGCAGCACCGTTGTCGACACCCACTGGTCCGGCGAGGGAGAAGACTCTTCCGTACAACGTCACACGGGCCGCTGGCTTGCTGTTGCCGTGTTGCTGGTCATTATCGGCCTGGGTCAGGCTGTGTGGTTCAACCGCGACCGTGTTTATGATTATTTCCCGCAGCTGCTGCCGTGGGCGGAGCGTTTATGCGAGCGGCTGGACTGTCAGGTATACCGCCTGCGCCAGCCGGCATCGATTGAACTGATTAATCGCGATGTGCGCGATCATCCCGTTTACAAGGATGCACTGCTCGTCAATGCCACGATCGCCAATCGTTCCGGCAGCCGTCAGCCCTATCCCCGCATACAACTTGCACTGTTTGATACCAACGGCCGGGCACTGGCCTACCGTGAGTTTGCGCCAACCGACTATCTGGATGCCAGCCTGCCGGTAAGTGCCGGCATGCCGCCGGATACGCCTGTGCATGTAGTGCTCGAACTCAGCGCTGCAACGGCCGGCGCCGTCAGTTTCGAATTCGGATTTTTGTGAAACTGATCATGGCCGTGTGAAGCGGTAACAGAGATCGTTTGCCAAGTTTCACAAATAACATCCGGTATTCACACACGATTTACCTTATCGCCGGTTGTCAAGAATCAATTTTAAATCAGATTACATGCAGGTGCTTTCATCAACGCCTGATCCCCGGTATGATTTCAATCCTTTCTCGGTAACACCCGACAACCGTATGGAATAAGCGGTCAGCAGGCGCGGGTTCCAATAGCGCCTGTCGCAGGGTGAATAGAAATTTCTGTTATGGGGTCCGGTGCATTTATCTTGTTCGTTGATTGCGCCGGAATATTTCACGTTACGGCGTCCAGCGCCTGACGGTATTGCTTTATTGAGCCACTGTCGCAACGTCATGCATGACAATCGTGTCAGACTCCGGATCGGTCCCAGGGCTCTGCAAAACAACCTGATACTGGCGCCAATGGCCGGTGTGACCGATCGCCCGTTCCGGCAGCTCTGCCGCGAACTGGGGGCGGGCATGGCCGTCTCGGAAATGGCCAGCGCCGATCCACGTCTGCGGCAGACCCGCAAGAGCCGCTTGCGCCGGGATCACAGCGGCGAGGCCGGACCACGCTCGGTGCAGATAGCCGGTGCCGATCCGGTGATGCTGGCGGATGCAGCGCGCTTCAATGTGGATAATGGCGCCGAAATCATTGATATCAATATGGGCTGTCCGGCGAAGAAAGTCTGCAATGTGCTTGCCGGTTCCGCACTGCTGCGCGACGAAGCCCTCGTCGGTCGCATTCTCACTGCCGTTGTGAATGCAGTTGATGTACCGGTGACGCTGAAGATACGCACCGGCTGGAACCCGGAAAACAGGAATGCAATGACCGTGGCACGCATGGCGCAGGACAGCGGCATTTCCATGCTTACCGTGCATGGTCGTACCCGTGCCTGCGGTTACAGCGGCACGGCAGAACATGACACAGTACGCGCCATCAAGCGTGCGGTGTCCATTCCCGTGATTGCCAATGGCGATATCCGTTTACCGGAGGAGGCCGCATGGATCCTGCGCCGGACCGGTGTCGATGGTCTCATGATCGGCCGTGCGGCACAGGGCAATCCGTGGATCTTCCGTGAACTGGAATACTACCTGGCAACGGGAGTCTTGCTTGACAGGCCCGGCGATGATGAAGTCCGCACTGTTCTGGTGCGGCACCTTGAAAATCTGTACGAGTTCTATGGCGAGCACACGGGTGTGCGCGTGGCGCGTAAACACATCGCCTGGTACTGCCGTGGCAGGGCCGGCGGTGATCGACTCCGGGCCGGGGTCAACCGGACCGATCAGGCGTTATTACAGCTACGCATGGTGGAGGACTTTTTTACTGGTGAAAAAGCCGATGACAGGATGCGGAGGCAGGCGGCATGAGCCAGACACGGCAGCATAAAAAACTGATTAATATCGACCAGAACGAAGACAAAAATTGCCTGAGTGAAATGGTGCGCAAGTCAATTGACGGCTACTTTGCCGATCTGGATGGCCATGATGCTAGTGATATGTATGAGCTGGTCATATCACAGGTGGAAAAACCGCTGTTCGAATCGGTGATGCAGCATACCCGCGGCAACATCAGCAAGGCGGCCGATGTACTCGGCATGAACCGCGGGACCCTGCGCAGCCGCCTGAGGAAATACGGACTCGACTGACCCCTGTAGCGGTCAGACCGATACAGCGCACAATCAAGATTCACGCTTCCAGGGAGAATGGCCCGTGAGCATTATCCGCCGAGCTTTAATCAGTGTTTCCGACAAGACCGGTGTCGAGGATTTCTGCCGGCAGCTTGCGGCCCGTGGTATTGAATTAGTGTCGACGGGTGGCACCGCGCAGCTGCTGCGTGATGCCGGCCTCGATGTCATAGAGGTTTCCGATTACACCGGTTTCCCCGAGATCATGGATGGCCGCGTCAAAACGCTGCACCCGAAAATACACGGCGGGCTGCTGGGCCGACGTGGCCAGGACGATGCCGTTCTGCAGGAACACGGCATTGAGCCCATAGACCTGCTGGTCATTAACCTGTATCCATTCGAGCAGACTGTCGCGAAAGCCGGCTGCACCCTGGGCGAGGCGATCGAGAATATCGATATCGGCGGCCCGGCCATGCTGCGTGCTGCGGCCAAGAACCATGCCCATGTGGCCGTCGTTGTCGACAGCGATGACTACCCGCGCGTACTCGATGAACTCGAACACAACCGGGGCGCATTGGCGTGATGCCACGCGTTATCACCTGGCACGCAAGACCTTTGCGCATACTGCTGCTTATGATGGTGCAGTCAGTAATTACCTCGGCGCGGTCAGCTTTGATGGCAGTGAACGTGAACCGTTCCGGCTGACATTCAGCCAGCAGTTTTACAAGCTGCAGGACATGCGCTATGGCGAGAATCCGCATCAGAAAGCGGCATTCTACCGTGATCGCGACATACCGGCCGGTACCACCGCCGCGGCACGGCAGCTGCAGGGCAAGGCCCTTTCCTACAACAACATCGCCGATACCGATGCCGCCCTGCAGTGCGTGCAGTCGTTCGAGGAACCGGCATGCGTGATCGTCAAGCATGCCAATCCCTGCGGCGTCGCCACCGCCGACGACATCGAAACGGCCTACAAGCTGGCGTACATGACTGATCCGACATCCGCCTTCGGTGGCATTATCACCTTTAACAGGTCACTGGATACCCGTACGGCCGAGGCGATCCTCGACAACCAGTTCGTTGAAGTCATTGCCGCCCCGGCAATCGGTGAAGACGCCCTGAGGATGCTGGGTGACAAGCAGGCAATCCGCGTGCTGGCAGTCGGAGAACCGGAAACGCGACACCTGCAGCAACTGGATTTCAAGCGCGTCGGCGGCGGTCTGCTGGTGCAGGATAACGATACCGGCATGGTGGCCGTGGAGGATTTGCATATCGTTACCGAGCGGGCCCGAGTGATGACGAAATCCGCGACATGTTTTTTGCCTGGCGGGTCGTCAAGTTCGTCAAGTCCAATGCCATCGTCTACGCCCGCGATCACAGGACGATCGGTATCGGTGCCGGGCAGATGAGCCGTCTGTACAGTGCCAGGCTCGCCTGTATCAAGGCGCAGGATGAAGGACTTGAAGTCAAGGGTTCGGTAATGGCCTCTGATGCCTTTTTCCCGTTCCGTGACGGTATTGACGCCGCCGCCGGTGCGGGCATTACCGCCGTCATCCAGCCGGGCGGTTCGGTACGCGATGATGAAGTCATCAAGGCCGCGGACGAGCATGATATAGCGCATGGTGTTCACCGGCATGCGCCACTTTAGACATTAATTTGACTGGATCCGCGAATGAACGCAAATAGACGCAAATGATGACAAATATGGTGCAGTTGCTCCGATCGCTGGGAGAATACTGTTTTAATATCTCTGTTCTTCTGTTTCAAATTTCATGAAAGCCGCCCGCTCATATCTACAAGAAGATTACAACCCTCGAACTTTTATTCGCGTTGATTCGCGTTCATTTGCGGACTGTATTGAATGAAACTACTCATCGTAGGTGGTGGCGGGCGTGAACATGCGCTGGCCTGGAAGGCGGCGCAGTCGCCGTACGTCGATCAGGTCTATGTCGCGCCCGGCAATGCCGGTACGGCGCGTGAAGATCGTATCGAAAACGTACCGCTGGCGGCGGACAATATCGACGGCCTGCTGGCCTTTGCCCGCAGCGAGCAGATCGCCCTCACCATTGCCGGTCCCGAGGCGCCGCTGGTCGCCGGTATAGTCGATACCTTTGAAGCGGAGGGTTTTGCCTGCTTCGGGCCGCGCCGGGCCGCTGCCCGGCTGGAAGGCTCCAAGGCCTTTGCCAAGGATTTTCTCTTCCGTCACGGTATCCCCACCGGCAGCTATCAGAGTTTTACCGAACTGGAACCGGCGCTCGAGTATGTGCGCGGCCATGCCATGCCGGTGGTTATCAAGGCCGATGGTCTGGCGTCCGGCAAGGGCGTGATCATTGCGCAGGATGCCGGCGAGGCGGAAGCCGCGGTGCGCGAAATGCTCGCCGGCAATAAGTTTGGCGATGCCGGGCATCGTGTGGTGGTGGAGGAATTCCTCTACGGCGAGGAGGCCAGCTTTATTGTCATTGCCGATGGCGAGCGGTGCGTGCCGCTGGCCAGTTCACAGGATCACAAGGCGCGGGACGAAGGCGATAGCGGGCCCAATACCGGCGGTATGGGGGCCTATTCGCCGGCACCGGTGGTTACCGGCGATATCCACGCGCGGATTCTCGATGAAGTCATCCGGCCGACACTGCAGGGCCTTGCCGCTGATGGCATTCATTATCGCGGCTTTCTTTACGCCGGCGTCATGATCCTGGCCGACGGTACGCCACGGGTGCTCGAGTTCAACTGCCGCTTCGGCGATCCGGAAACCCAGCCGATACTCATGCGCCTGCAGTCGGACCTGGTGGCATTGTGCCAGGCGGCCTGCGATAACCGGCTGCCGGAGGAGGAACTACAGCTGGGACCCGCGCCCGGCACTGGGAGTGGTACTGGCAGCCGCCGGTTATCCCGGTGATGTCAGCAAGGGCGATGTCATCAGCGGGCTCGACAGCGACTTTGGCGACGATGTGAAGGTGTTTCATGCCGGCACGGAGGAAAAGGACGGTACGGTTGTTACCGCCGGCGGCCGGGTTCTGTGCGTGACCGCCCTGGGAGAGAATATTGCTGCCGCCAGGGACAGCGCCTATGCGGCTGTCGACAAAATCAGCTGGAACGGCATGTTCTGCCGCCGGGACATAGGTCACCGCGCCCTGGGCCGCGAACGGAACTGATACTCACTGGTCTGCTGTTCTGCAATCCATCCCATACAGGTATCAATGAGCCAGGAACCACTGGAGCAGCTCCGGCAGGTAGTCAATGCCCTGCAGGATCCCGTTTGTTTCGATCATGATGTCAGTCGTTTTGAAACCATCGAAACGCACATATCCATTGTGCTGCTGACGGGTGATTACGCCTATAAATTCAAAAAGCCCGTTGATCTGGGCTTCGTCGATTTCACCGAACTGGATAAACGCAGGTTTTACTGTGAAGAAGAACTGCGGCTCAACAGGCGTCTGGCACCGGAGCTGTATCTCGAAGTTATAACGGTCGGTGGCAGTATCGAATCCCGCAACTGAACACGGAACCCGCCATTGAATACTGCGTCAGGATGCGCCAGTTCCCGCGTTCGGCGGAACTCGAACATGTGCTGGCAACAGACAGTATCGATTATGATGAATTTGCCGAGCTGGCACGTACAATCGCATCATTTCACGAGAGTGCGGACGTCGCGTCAGCGGACAGCCCGTATGGTACTGCTGCAGAAGTGCGCAGGCAGTGCCTGGATAATTTCAGGACGATCGGCAAGGGACTGCCGGAACCGGATCTGAGTGCCGGGCTGGAAGAGCTCAGCCAATGGATCGGCCAGGAGCTTGATCGCTGTGAAGAGAAGATTGGCGAACGTCACAATAGTGGCCGCGTGCGCGAATGTCATGGTGATATGCATGTCACCAATATGATCCGGCTGAATGATCGCATACAGGTGTTCGACTGCATCGAGTTCAATGAAGAGTTCCGCTGGATCGATGTCATGAGCGAGATCGCCTTCCTGCTAATGGACCTGGATATGCGCGGTCATTCCGATCTCGGGCGGGTGTTTCTCAATGCCTACCTGGAGGCCGGTGGTGACTATGATGGCCTGTCATTACTGCGGCTTTTCCGGGTTTACCGTTCCATGGTGCGCGCCAAGATCGCTTACCTGCGTGCCGATCAAGATACTGATGATGACTTTGTATGGAGGCGTTTTGGCAATCATATCAGGCTGGCCCATCGTTATATCGAGTCAGGCAGCAACGCGCCCGGACTCGTGATCACCCGCGGCTTCTCGGGTTCCGGCAAGACAACGATCACCGAAAAGCTGATTCCCGTAACCGGGGCCGTGCGTATACGCTCCGATATCGAGCGCAAGCGCCTCGAGGGCCTGTCCGCCTCCGAGCGCAGTCACAGCGGCATCGGCCAGGGCCTGTACGATCCCTCACATACCGAACAGACCTATGAACGGCTGGCCCAGTGCGCGCAGTCGGTTGTCAAGGCGGGACTGCCCGTGATTGTGGATGCCACCTTCCTGAAAGCCGATCAGCGATTGCGGTTTCGCAATCTGGCGCAGTCACTCCACGTGCCGTTCACGATTCTTGACTGCCAGACGCCGGAGGCCGTGTTGCGGCAGCGGATTGGCGCCCGCCAGCAGGAGGGCCATGATGCCTCGGAAGCGGATACCACGGTACTGGATCGCCAGCTGTCATCAGCGGACGATCTGACCGAGTCGGAACAGGCTTTTCTGGTTGAGCTGGATACCGAGCAACCGCTCGATGCCAGGGAACTGGCGAACAGTCTGGGCCTTATGCCGCCTGATTCTGCAATATAAGCGTACACTCCATGCAAATATTTTATCAGGAGATGAACCATGCACTATGCCATTTCCGCCACCTGGGGCCCGACTGATACCACCAGGGCATCGTTACCCTTTATCTTTGCGGCATCCGCGCTGCAGGCCGGGGATACCGTGATGATTATGCTGTTTCATGATGCCGTCAGTATTGCCGTTGAGGATGTACATGAAAAAATGGTGCCGTTCGGGCCGCCACCGAAGTTCGAGGAAGTACTCGCAAACGACAATGCCGAGGTGCTGGTCTGCAAGCCCTGTGCCGAGGCGCGGGGCATTCGCGAAGACATGCTGGTGGCGGCTTGCAGGATGGCAGGCATGAACGATTTTCATGCCCATGTGTCGAGAGAGGATTGCAAGCCGATCACTTTTTAAGATGTGATGGTAACAAGCGTAAGTCGTGTTGATTGGTTTGTCCGCGAATAACAATCGTATCTCGTGTTGTTAATACGGTCCGCGAATGAACGCGAATATGCGCGAAACAGATTTCTCACATTCGTTCGGAATGACAGGGATCAATTCCCGGTCATTCCGGCCTGAGAGTATCCCGGCAAGCGGCAGGAGCGCAGCTTGCTGCGTGAATTGTCTTTAACCGTCATTCCAGCGAAAGCAGGGATCTTCTACGTCATGCCGGCTTTTCGGCCGGAATGACGTTTAAACTATTCGCGTCTTTTTGCGTTCATTCGCGGACTGTTTCGTTTCGTGAATTCAATTTCTAAGTGCAACTCATCGAGTCGGAATAGGAGGCGAGCTGCGGTAGCATCGGAGCCTTTCGTTCCGCCAAGAATGAGAGGCACAGATGAGACACTACACGCAGCTCACCGAGCACCAACGTTACCAGATTCAAGCATTGATGAAAGCTGGTCATAATCAAACAGAGATCGCCGAGGTAGTCGGGGTTCATAAATCGACCGTCAGCCGTGAGCTGCGCCGCAATCGCGGCCTGCGAGGTTACCGGCCGCGCCAGGCCCAGCAATTGTCCTGGTTGCGCCGCCAGAACAGTCATCAGCCGCGTGTCCCCGCCCGTGTCTGGCGCCAGGTGGAGCGCTGGCTGCGGGATGAGTGGAGTCCCGAGCAAGTCAGTGACGCCCTGCGTTGCCGGCAGGGTATCCGCCTGAGTCACGAGTGGATTTACCAGTATGTGCTGCATGACAAGGCCTCAGGCGGCGACCTGTACCGGCACCTGCGCTGCCAGCGCCAGCGCAAGAAGCGCTATGGCTGCTACAGCCGCCGTGGTCAGCTGAAAAATACGGTTTCCATCGACCAGCGCCCGGCAATTGTCGACCGCAAGATCCGTATCGGCGATTGGGAAGTCGACACCGTCATCGGCAAAGGACACCAGCAGGCACTGGTCACGCTGACCGAGCGCAAATCCATGTATACCCTGATCGCCCATGTCGGAAGACGGACTGCCTCGGCCGTACGCAAAGCGATTATCCATCTGCTGCAGTCGCTGAGACGACCGGTTCATACGATCACCTCGGACAATGGCAAGGAGTTCGGCGAGCATGAGGCCATTGCCCGCGAACTGAAAGCCGGCTTTTACTTTGCCCATCCCTATGCCTCCTGGGAGCGCGGACTCAACGAAAACATCAATGGCCTCATACGCCAGTACTTCCCGAAAAAGATGAACTTCAGTACCATCACGAAGAAACAGGTCAACCGGGTCATGAATAAACTCAACCATCGGCCCAGAAAGACTCTAGGTTACAGAACACCACATGAAGTGTTCTTCAACATAAACGTTGCACTTCAGAATTGAATCTACGTTTCCAGATAGATTAGTTCGTACCAGTGTAATCCGGCACTATGCTGTCACCACTCCTGCTTCAGGCGCCACCATCCCAGGCGAGAAGCTCTCAAGCAGTTTCAGTCCGTCCTTCTGGCTTTTCTCAGGGTGGAACTGTGTGGCGAAAAGATTATCGCGGGACACGGCGGCCGCAAACTCGACGATATACTCGCAACTGCCGGCAATATCCCTGGGGTCATCCGGCATGACGTAGTAGCTGTGCACGAAATAGAACCGTGCCCCGTCATCGATACCCTGCCATAACGGGTGCGGCTGCAGCTGGCGGACGCGGTTCCAGCCCATGTGCGGAATTTTCATGCCACTGCCGGCCGGTGGTTCCGGAAACCGGTGTACGTGACCGGCGATGAGGCCAAGTCCCTGTTGCCCGCCGTCTTCCTCGCTGTCGCTCATCAGGCTCTGCAGGCCGAGACAGATCCCCAGGAAAGGTTTCGTGCCTATGCTTTCGCGGACGATATCGGCCAGGCCGGTGTCGCGCAGGCTCGCCATGCATTGGCCGATCGCACCCTGGCCGGGGAACACCAGCCGCTCGGCCGAGCGAATCACCCCGGCGTCGTCGGTGACGACAATGCGCTTGTTCTTGCCGGCAATGTGTTCCAGCGCCTTGGCGACCGAGCGCAGGTTGCTGGTGCCGTAATCGAGTACAGCTACTGTAGACATGGTTTGTTTGATACCTATCGATCGAGAATCAAATTGTTATCTGGTACTTATCAGCTTCTTGTTTCCACGCCCTGCGGGCGCGGCACTTCGGGCGGCATTTTCTTTCGTCCATTTCTTTTGGCCGCGCAAAAGAAATGGACCCGGCCAACAGGCCGGAAACAGAAAGCTTCTTGCGTTACGAGAGTTTAAATCCACCGCGGGACCACGGATCTACATCCAATAAAAACTTGGTGCTGAATGTGGCAAGGGCCAGAAGCCCTTGCCCATGAATCAAAGCGAACCCTTGGTCGAGGGCGTCTCACCGGCCATGCGCGGGTCTTCCTCGACGGCGCTGCGCAGTGCACGGCCGAAGGCCTTGAAGATCGTTTCACTGATGTGGTGCGCGTTGCGGCCGCGAATGTTGTCGATGTGCAGCGTCAGCAGGGCGTGATTGACCAGGCCCTGGAAAAATTCACGGATCAGGTCGACATCGAAATCGCCGATGCGGGCGCGTGGATAGTCGGCGTGGTATTCCAGACCGGGCCGGCCGGAACAGTCGACCACGACGCGTGACAGCGCCTCGTCCAGCGGCACATAGGCATGACCGTAACGGCGGATGCCTTTCTTGTCACCGAGGGCCTTGGCCAATGCCTGGCCGAGCGTGATGCCCACGTCTTCAATGGTGTGATGGGCATCGATTTCCAGGTCGCCCTTGGCCTCGACGTCCATGTCGATCATGCCGTGACGGGCAATCTGATCGAGCATGTGTTCGAGAAACGGCACGCCAAGGTCGAGCTGTGACCGGCCGCTGCCGTCGAGGTCAATGCTGACCTTGACCCGGGTTTCCCTGGTCTTGCGCTCGATTGTGCTTTTCCTGTTTGTCATGAATGCTTGATATTTCGCAGGGTTAGGTCATTTTTGGCTGACGTGGCGACGGCGCGGACGGCATAATGCCACCACCGGCAGCCAGTCAGGCGCCATAGCATAACCTTTTGAATGCCTGCATAAAACAAAAAGCCTAAAGATCGAGACCGGTATGAGTACAGATAGGAACCCTGAAACCGTTGACGGCAGCGCCGTGCGCGACTATCTGCTGGACCTGCAGACAAGGATGTGCGATGCCATGATCGAGATCGATCCCGATGTCGGGCAGTGCCGTGACGAGTGGGAGCGGGCCAAGGGCGGTGGTGGTATCAGCCGCGTGTTTACCGCGGGCCGTGTGTTTGAAAAGGCCGGCGTCAATTTCTCGCATGTCATGGGCCAATCGTTGCCGGCCTCGGCTACCGCCGAGCCGTCCCGAACTGGCGGATCGCGCCTTCGAGGCGATGGGCGTGTCGCTGGTCATACACCCCGCCAATCCGTTCGTGCCGACCTCGCATGCCAATGTGCGGTTTTTCATCGCCACGCGTTCTGGTACCGACCCGGTCTGGTGGTTCGGTGGTGGCCTTGATCTGACCCCTTATTACGGTTTTGAGGAAGATGCCAGGCACTGGCATGAAACCGCGCGTCAGGCCTGCGTACCTTTTGGCGAGGATATCTATCCGCGTTACAAGCAGTGGTGCGATGAATATTTTTATATCAGGCACCGCGATGAACCGCGCGGCATTGGCGGCCTGTTTTTTGACGATCTGAATGAGTGGCCCTTTGACCGCTGTTTCGAATTCATGCGCAGTGTCGGTGATCATTATCTGCCGGCCTATCTGCCGATTGTCATGCGCCGCAAGGACACGCCTTATTCCGACGACCAGCGGCAGTTCCAGCTCTATCGCCGTGGCCGCTATGTGGAATTCAACCTGGTATATGACCGTGGCACGCTGTTCGGCCTGCAGTCGGGCGGGCGTACCGAATCGATACTGATGTCACTGCCGCCACTGGCGCGCTGGGACTATGACTGGCAGCCGGAGCCCGGGACACCGGAGGCGGAGTTATACGAGAAATTTTTGCAGCCGCGGGATTGGCTGGGCGACACATAACGCGTCGCTAGTCGCCCTGGATAGAGGCACCCGAAAGTTCCCGATATTGCAGGAGCGGATTTTAATCCGCGATTCAATAAATCGCCGATTGTAATCGGCTCCCATCGCGCCGGCTTGACCAGGAAGTTTTTTCGAGAAACGAGGTACGAATAACGCGTCACCGCGCTATGTGCGTGGCGGCACCCGCAGCCAGAAGGTGACCGGCCCGTTGTTGGTGAGAGTGACCTGCATGTCGGCGCCGAACCGGCCGGCCTCGACCTGAACGGCATGATCAGCGGTACGGGCCCGGGCGAGCAGGTGGTCGAACAGCTTTTCGCCGGTTTCGGGCGGCGCGGCCGTCGAGAAGCCCGGACGTGTGCCCTTGCCGGTGTCGGCCGCCAGGGTGAACTGGGGTACCAGCAGCAGGCCACCGTGGATATCGCTCAGGCTCAGATTCATTTTACCGTCGGCGTCGGGGAAAACACGGTAGGTCAGCAGGCGTTCGACAAGCCGGTCAGCCTCGGCCTCGGTATCGTTTTTTTCCACACCGATCAAAACCAGCAGGCCGGTGTTGATCGCCCCCAGGCATTCGTTTCCCGTGTCGACCCTGGCTTCAGTGACCCTTTGTAACAGGCCAATCATCAGTCAGCAGAAGGAACCGGCGGGCTATAGCAATGCCTCGCCGGCAACAGCGGAAAACACGCATACCACGGCGACGTACATCAGCCAGGACATGTCGTGGCGCTCCAGCCAGCCGGTAAAATGCAGAACGAGTATGCCCAGCGCACCGCCGTAAAGTGTATAAAAAAGCCAGTCTGGCATGGCGTTTCCCCCAATCACAGTGACCCAAATGGAATTTCATGCAGAATTCATGCCCTGAGGGGCCTGTTGTCCCGTACTCCGGGGCCTGCCAAAAAATCCCCTGTTATTAATATATTATAAAAGCCCGGCTGAATATCTCCGGTTCTCCTCAGATAGTTTTAATACCCCCGGTGTCGGCCACCAGCAACACATCGGCAGCCCGGTCGGCAAAGATTCCGTTACAGACAATACCGGCGATATTGTTCAGTGTATGTTCAATCCGGACTGCGTCCAAGACTTTCATATTGTGGATGTCAATAATGATATTGCCGTTGTCGGTCGTAAAGCCGGCGCGCAGCTCGGGCTGTCCGCCCAGCCTGGCAATCTGCCGGCCGACATAGCTCTGCGCCATGGGGATGACTTCCACGGGTATGGGAAAGCCGCCGAGGGTATCGACGAGCTTGGAATCGTCAATGATACAGACGAATTTCCGGCTTGCCGCGGCGACGATTTTCTCGCGCGTCAGCGCGCCGCCTCCGCCCTTGGTCAGTTGCCTGTGGCTGGTGGCCTCATCGGCGCCATCGATGTAGACCGGCACCTCATCAACGCTGTTGAGCTCGACGACAGGAATATTATGTTGGCGCAGGCGCGCTTCCGTGGCCTCTGAACTGGCAACCGCACCGTCAATGAGATGCCTGATACCCGCCAGCGCCTCGATGAAATGGTTCACCGTACTGCCGGTACCCACGCCTACAACTGCATCCTCCTCGACATATTCGAGTGCTGCCTCGGCAGCAGCCCGTTTTTGTTGTTCTTTTGACATACCGTCCCACGGTGGAGGGTGACTATTCGCTGCACCAATAATGTTATCTTATGCCGATGTTCGACGAATACAAAGCCCTGATTGACGACGCCCGCGCGCGCGTTTACGACGTCGCCCGCGAAACCGCGCTGGATTACGCCCCGGCATTGTCCAGGCGCCTGGACAATCATGTCTGGCTGAAACGCGAGGACCAGCAGCCGGTTTTTTCCTACAAGCTGCGCGGTGCCTATAACCTGATCGCCTCACTGTCGCTGGAGGAACGCAAACGAGGTGTTATCGCGGCCTCGGCAGGCAACCATGCCCAGGGCGTGGCACTGGCGTCGCAGCGTCTCGGGATCGATGCTGTCATCGTCATGCCGAAGACAACGCCGGAGATCAAGATTGAGGCGGTCAGGCGCCTCGGCGGCACTGCCGTATTGCATGGCAATAACTATGACGAGGCCTTCGATCATGCCATGCACATCGCGGCCGAGGAAGGCAGGACCTATATTCCCCCTATGACCATCCGCTGACCATCGCCGGGCAGGCCACGGTCGGCGTCGAGATCCTGGCCCAGCATCACGGCCAGCCGGATATCATATTCGTGCCGGTCGGCGGTGGCGGTCTGATCGCCGGCATCGCCGTCTATGTCAAGGCCGTGCGCCCCGATATCCGCATCATCGGTGTCGAGCCGGATGAGGCGCCGAGCATGCGTGCCGCCCTCGAGGCCGGCGAGCGGGTGCGTCTGGATCGAATCGGCATCTTTGCCGATGGTGCCGCCGTACGCCAGGCCGGCGAGGAGCCGTTCCGCATCGCGCGCGAGCTGGTCGACGAGATCCTGCTGGTCAATACCGACGAGGATCTGCGCCGCGATCAAGGATATCTTCGAGGATACCCGATCCATCGCCGAGCCGGCGGGCGCGCTGGCGCTGGCCGGACTGAAACAGTACGTCGAGTGTCACAATACCCGGAACCAGGAACTGGTTGCCGTCTTCAGCGGCGCCAACGTCAATTTCGATCGCCTGCGCCATATCGCCGAACTGGCCGAGCTGGGCGAACATCGCGAGGCGTTGATAGGTGCCACGATCCCCGAGCGTCCCGGGAGTTTCCGCGAGTTCTGCCAGGCCATCGGCGCGCGCCAGATTACGGAATTCAATTACCGCTATTCCGATCACGATGAGGCACACGTGTTTGCCGGCATACAGCTTCGCCATGGTGTCGAGGAGAAGGATGCCCTGATTGCACAACTGCAGGAAAAGGGTTTCCAGGTAGTCGACATGAGCCGTAACGAACTTGCCAAGATGCATGTCCGCCACATGGTCGGCGGCCATGCGCCGCAGGCGGAAAACGAAATGCTCTACCGGTTCGAGTTTCCCGAACGCTCCGGCGCTTTATTGCGTTTTCTGTCGGAAATGGATGAGGGCTGGAATATCAGCCTGTTCCATTACCGCAATCATGGCGCCGCCTACGCACGTGTGCTGGTCGGCATCCAGGTGCCGCCCGGAGAGCGGGAACAGTTTCAGCGCTTCCTCGACAAGCTGGATATCCTTTACTGGGAAGAAACAGGGAACCCGGCATACGAGATGTTTCTTGCTTAGGGCTAGTCCCTGGTCCCTAGCCTCTCTATATACTCCCACTGTCTTTTCGTCACCGGCATGATCGATAGCCGGTTACCCTTCTGCAGCAGTTTCATCCCGGCCAGTGTCCGGTGTTGTTTCAGTTCCTGCAAAGTAACCGTGCGTTTGAATTTGCGCTTGTACCTGACGTCGACCAGGTACCATCTCGGGTTGCCGGGATCACTTTTCGGGTCGTAATGATCGTCTTCGGGGTCGAACTGCGTCGGATCCGGATAGGTTGCCGAGGCGATGGTCATTATGCCGGCAATTCCGGGTTCGGCGCAGTTGGAATGATAGAAAAACGCCAGGTCGCCTTTCCGCATTTCATCACGCATAAAGTTGCGTGCCTGGTAATTCCGTACACCGTCCCAGGGTTCGGTCTTGCCCGGCCGGGATTTCAGATCATCGATGCTGAATGTCGACGGCTCGGACTTCATCAGCCAGTAATTCATGGCAATTGGTTAATTGGTTGATTGGTGATTGGTGATTGGTGATTGATGATTGGGACAATAGATAATAGCGGGGATTCGTTTTTGGTACAGGAAGTACCAGCATTCTGCGTCTGGCAGAATTAAGACAGACCAAAACCACGTTTTGGTCTGTCGTTGGAGGCGTGGCACAGGGATATGCCGCGCCGACATATGGGAGGGTATCAACCGCAATGCCGCTGCGGGCTGATGCCTTGAACCGAAGGTTCAAGTGGGAACAGCAGGCGGAGTATCAGGTTTTCCACTCGAAGGTGGACATACTCAACAACCCCGCGGTTAGCTCCCTGCGTCGTGTAGCATAGGCTCAAGCTTGTCTAGCCCAATCACGAACACCGCAGAAGATACCCGAAATCAAACCGGTCATTCTCGCGATCGCATCAGGCCGGCGCTTGTACTCAGCGCCTGTTCAATCTTCTGCCTGCAAACGTTTTAACGTCGTCGATCGTACTCTGGAAGTATAGTCCTCGTTCCGACTTTTGTGTTCAATCAATTCATGTGCCATATGTAGGGCGGCCATAACGGCGATTCGCTCGGTGCCGATAACGCTGCCGCTGCTGCGCACTTCATGCATTTTCTCGTTCAGAAGCCTGACCGCCGAGTGCAGCAGGTCACGTTCATGCTCCTCGCAGGCAATCAGGTACTCCTTGTCCATAATATGAACGCTCACCGGCTTGCTTTCGCTCATGAGCGAGACTCCATCGCGCGCAGTCGCGCGATCATGGATTCGATTCTGTTCCGGGCCTGCTCGGTTTTTTCGATGAGCGCGGCACGCTCCGACATCAGGGACTCCTGCTGATTGCGCAGGGCCGAGTTCTCGGTTTTCAACTCGTCAACCGTGCTGATCAGCTCGTCCACCTGCGCTTCAAGGCTGGCCAGATCCAGTTTTTCACCGTTGCTGTTGCTCATCATGAGTTTACCTGAACCGGTGGAGCATTCCGCCCATTGTGCCGACTTACTGCTTGATCAGAATTGATTAGGTCACGGCGATTCCAATATAGAGGGGTGGTAATCACTGGTCAACAGCCGCGTGACGGTGTCGGAAAGGCACCATAATGCGCTAGCATTGCAGCACCGTGACCTGCGAACATCCATACCCCGGCGTATTCCGGCATAATCGTGCAAGCCGCGAAAAACTACACTGAACTGGAAGACCTGCTCAAACATCTGGGCGCGCCCGTAGGTGCGTCCGAGTGTCATGGCTTCGTCTGCGCCCAGCTATGCACGAATACACGCGCCGATGTCGGCAGCTGGCGGGAATGCCTGGGTGGCGAAGGCGACGAATTCGAAGCGACGCTGGCGCGCATCAGTGAGGCCAGCGCCGGCGAACTCGAATCGGCGGATTTTTCCTTCGACCTGATGCTGCCGTCCGACGAGGCCACTGTTGCGGTTCGCGCCGATGCCCTGGCCCAGTGGTGCCGCGGGTTTCTGTTCGGGCTTGGTAACAGCGGCCTGACTGACGCGGGGCTGACCGGTGAATGCCGGGAACTGGTCGAGGACCTGGAGCGCATCAGCCGCGCCCGCGCCGAGCTCGAGGATGGCGAGGAATTCGCGCTCATGGAGCTTATCGAATATGTGCGCATCGGCGCGTTGTCGGTTTATCAGGAGCTGCGGCCGTTGCGAACACGCAAACAGGACAAGAGACTGCACTGATGCCCGGCCACACGGAATACCGCCGTCGCCGCAAACGGCTGATGGATATCATCAACGCCGGCGGAATCGCGATCCTGCCGGCGGCCCCCATGCGTATCCGTAACCGCGACGTCGATTACCCGTACAGGCCCGACAGCGACTTCTATTATCTCACCGGTTTTCCAGAACCGGAGGCCGTGGCCGTGCTCATACCGGACCGGTCGCAGGGCGAATACGTGCTGTTCTGCCGCGAACGCGACCCGAAACTGGAGCAGTGGAACGGTTTCCGCGCCGGCCTCGAAGGTGCCTGTGAAACCTACGGCGCCGACGACGCCTTTCCCATCGATGACCTGGACGAGATCCTGCCGGGCCTCCTGGAGAACCGCGAACGGGTCTTTTACACCATGGGCGCGGACCCGGCTTTCGACCAGCGCGTGGTCAAGTGGCTGAACCAGGTGCGCGAACGCGTGCGCACCGGCGTGACCGCGCCGGCGGAATTCGTCACCCTGCAGCATCACCTGCACGAGATGCGGCTCATCAAGAGCACCTCGGAAATCAGGCTCATGCGCAAGGCGGCGCAGATATCCGCCGGTGCTCATGAACGTGCCATGCGCAACTGCCGGCCCGGCATGGCCGAGTATCAGATCGAGGCCGAACTGGTGCATGAATTCATGCGCAACGGCGCCCGGACCCCGGCCTATCCGTCGATTGTCGGCGGCGGCGCCAACGGCTGCATTCTGCACTACATCGAAAACAGCGCCACCTTGGCCGACGGCGATCTGGTGCTTATCGATGCCGGTGCCGAGTACGAGTGCTACGCCAGCGACATCACCCGCACCTTCCCGGTGAATGGCAGATACAGCAAAAATCAGCGCGCCGTGTATGACATCGTCCTCGAGGCACAGGCCGCCGCCATCAAACAGGTCAAACCGGGCAATCACTGGAACGACCCGCACGAGGCCGCTGTGAAAGTGCTGACGCAGGGCCTGGTGGATCTCGGCATTCTCAAGGGCCGGGCCAGCGAGCTGGTCAAAAAGCAGGCCTACAGTCCCTATTACATGCACCGCACCGGTCACTGGATCGGCATGGACGTGCATGATGTCGGCGATTACAAGGTCGACGGCGAATGGCGGTTGCTGGAACCGGGCATGGTCATGACCGTGGAACCGGGGCTGTACCTGGCCGCCGGTATCAAGGGGCTGGCCAAACGCTGGCACAATATCGGTATCCGCATCGAGGATGATGTACTGGTTACCCGGGACGGCCATGAAGTCCTGTCCAGCGCTGCGTCGAAGGCGGCCGATGAAATCGAGTCACTGATGGCCGCCGCGCGTGCCGCCTGAGGCTGTGTCGTGAGCGAATCTGCGGCCCGGCCCGGGGATTATGACATTCTCATCGCCGGCGCCGGAGCGGTCGGTGCCAGCCTGGCCTGTGCCCTGGCGGGCTCGGCTTCCCGGGTGGGTATTATCGAGGCCGTACCGCTGGCCGGCGGTGATCGGAGCACCCATGACGGCCGCGGCCTGGCATTGTCACTCGGTACCCGGCAGAAACTCGCCGCCAGCGGTGTCTGGCCGTTGCTGGATGCGCATGCCAACCCCATTGAACACATCCATGTTTCCCACCGCGGCCACTTCGGTGCCGTGCATCTGGATGCCGCCCGGCTCGGGCTGCCGGCGCTCGGTTATGTGGTGCCGGCCCTGCGACTGGGCCGGGCGCTGCTCGACAGGATCGGCACGGCGGACAATATTGATTTGATCTGTCCGGCGAGGCTGGTTTCGCTGCGACAGGATGATGATCGCGTCCGTGTCATGCTGGACGAAGACGGTGAACGCCGTGAACTGAACGCCGCCCTGCTTGTCGGTGCCGACGGCAGTCGCTCGCGTGTCCGCGAGCTGTGCGCTATCGGCACGAGTGTGAAGGATTACGGCCATACCGCCATTGTCAGCAGTGTCCAGCCGGCCGAGCCGCACAACAATACGGCCTACGAGCGCTTCACCGACAGCGGGCCGCTGGCGTTGCTGCCGCTGCGCGACGGCCGCTGCGTCAGTGTCTGCTGTTTCGGTCACGATGCAGCGGCAGGGCTGATGGCACAGTCCGATGCGGTGTTCCTGGGACATGCTGGAACAGCGTTTCGGCGGCCGCCTGGGTCGTTTCTGCGAGCCCGGTAAGCGGCGGTCGTATCCGCTGCAACTGGTCGAAAGCAACAGCCAGTACCAGGGCCGCGTGCTGCTGCTCGGCAACAGCGTCCATACCATTCATCCCAATGCCGCCCAGGGGTTCAATCTCGGCCTGCATGACGCCGCGGCGCTGGCGGATATACTCTTGCAGCCTGACGGTGACCCGGGCGCCGCCGACGTCATCAGCCGTTATCTGGCCGAACGCATGCCCGTGCAGCGCCGCGTGATCCGCTTTACCGATTCGCTGGCGTGGCTGTTTTACCGGCCGCATCCGGTCATCGGGCCGCTGCGAACGCTGGGCATGGTGGCCCTGGAACTGTTGCCGCCGCTGCAGCGGACATTCGCCCGCCGTGCTGCCGGACTGACGCAGTCATGAACGCCGCTGCCGATATCGCGGTCGTGGGCGGCGGCCTGACCGGCGGCGTGCTGACGCTGCTCCTGCGCCAGGCGGGTTACCGGGTGGCGGTTGTCGAAAGCCGCCAGCCGGCCGCGGAAATTGATGAACGGCCCGACCCGCGGGCACTGGCGGTGACGCCGGCATCGCGCTGCATTCTTGAACACTGTGGCGTCTGGCCGGAACTGCCGCCGGCGCGCATCGGCACTTTTCACGGCATGCAGGTGTGGGATGCCGGTGGCGGCGGCGAGATTCGTTTTGTCGACAGCGATGTCGGCGAACCGGCGCTGGGTTACATCATCGAGGCCGGGGTCATGCAGCACGCCATTGATACCGTGCTGGCCGCTGACCGTGACATTGACTGGTATCGTCCGGCGGCACCGGCGGCACTCAAACCCGGCGCGGATAAAACCGAACTAGTACTGGAAGACGGCCGCAGCCTGCCGGTACGGCTGGTGGTCGGTGCCGACGGCGGGCAGTCACGCACGCGCCGGCTGGCGGGCATCCATTACGATGAGACGCCTTATCCCCAGCAGGCGGTTGCCGGGGTGGTGACGACGGAACTGGCGCATGGCTGTGTTGCCCGCCAGCGCTTCCTGGCCGACGGCCCGCTGGCGTTCCTGCCCATGGCCGCCGACCACCAGTGCGGCATTGTCTGGTCGACCTCCCCGGCACATGCGCAGCAGCTGCTGGCCATGCCCGACGACGACTTTGCCGTGGCACTGGCATGCGCCTTCGAGTACCGGCTGGGTGCGGTAACGGAGGTCGGCCGGCGTGGCGCGTTTCCGTTGCTCAAGGCCCAGGCCGCGCACTATGTGCGCGAGCGCCTGGCACTGGTCGGCGATGCCGCCCACAGCATGCATCCGCTGGCCGGCCAGGGCGCCAACATGGGCTGGCTGGATGCCGCCTGCCTGGCTGAAATCCTCGCGGCCGCCGCCACGGCAGGGCGTGATCCGGGCAGCCTGCGCGGGCTGCGACACTATGAGCGCTGGCGCCGCAGTGACAACCGCATCATGCAGCTGGCGCTGGACGGTCTGCATCACCTGTTCCGCCGCGGCGAACTGCCGGTGCGCCGGCTGCGCAGTCTGGGACTGACGCTGACCGATCACAGCGGCCCGCTGAAGCATTTTCTCATGCGCCACGCCATGGGCCGCGCCGGTGATCTGCCGGCGCTGGCGTGCCGTGAAAAGTGAATGGTGAAAAGTGAATCGTGAAACGAAAGAGAAATGTCGGAGGGTAATGCCATAGCACTTCCCGGTAGAATAATTCGGGCTGGCCAAGTTCTGTTGTTTGCTTTTAAATACCGCGTTTCGTTAATTACCAATCACTATTCACCAGTCACTAATCACGCCGACGAATGAACGACACAAACAAAGCACCCGCCAATTTCATCCGCCAGATGATCGAGCGGGATATCGCCAGCGGCAAGCACGACGGGCGGGTGCACACGCGTTTCCCGCCGGAGCCGAACGGCTATCTGCACGTCGGCCATGCCAAGTCGATCTGTCTCAACTTCGGACTCGCGCGCGATTACGGCGGCAAGTGCAATCTGCGTTTCGACGACACCAACCCGGACAGGGAAAGCGTCGAATACACCGATTCAATCCAGGCCGATGTCCACTGGCTCGGCTTTGACTGGGAAGACAGGCTCTATTTCGCTTCCGATTATTTCGACAGGCTGTATGAATATGCCGAATATTTGATCGAACACGGCAAGGCCTATGTCGACAGCCTGACGCCGGAACAGATTCGCGAACACCGCGGCACACTGACCGAGCCGGGACGCGAGAGCCCCTACCGCAACCGTTCCGTCGAGGAGAATCTCGACCTGTTCCGCCGCATGCGTGACGGCGAGTTCGCCGAAGGCGAACACGTGCTGCGCGCCAGAATCGACATGGATTCACCGAATATCAACATGCGTGATCCGACCATTTACCGCATCAAGCACAAGGCGCATCACCGTACCGGCGACAAGTGGCACATCTATCCGATGTACGATTACACGCACTGCCTGTCGGATGCGCTGGAAGGCATTACGCATTCATTATGCACGCTCGAGTTCGAGGATCACCGGCCGCTATATAACTGGTTCATCGAGCAGCTGCCGGTGCCGAGCCGGCCGGAACAGACCGAATTTGCGCGCCTGAATCTCGATTACACGATCACCAGCAAACGCAAACTGAACGAGCTGGTAACCGAAGGTTACGTCGAGGGCTGGGACGACCCGCGCATGCCGACCATCATCGGCATGCGCCGGCGCGGCTTCACGCCGGCCGCCATCCGCGATTTCTGCGAACGCATCGGTGTGACCAAGAATGACACGCGCATCGATATGGTGCTGCTCGAGACCTGCGTGCGCGAGGACCTGGATCGCACGGCACCGCGCGCCATGGCGGTGCTGAATCCGCTCAGGGTGGTGATCGAAAACTATCCCGAAGGCCAGACCGAGGAGCTGGAAGCCATCAACCACCCTAATGACGCCTCACAGGGCAAACGCATGCTGCCGTTCGGCCGCGAGATCTGATATCGAGCGCGACGATTTTATGGAAGACCCGCCGAAGAAATTTTTCCGCCTGGCACCGGGCCGCGAGGTGCGGCTGCGTTACGCCTATTTCATCACCTGCACCGATGTCATCCAGCGATGACAGCGGCGAGGTCGTGGAACTGCGCTGTACTTACGATCCGCGAAACGCGCGGCGGCAACGCACCCGACGGCCGCAAGGTCAAGGGCACCATTCACTGGGTATCAGCCGAACACGCCGTGCAAGCCGAAGTCCGTCTATACGACCGCCTGTTCACCGTGCCGAACCCCGAGGCCGACAGGGAACGCGACTGGAAGGAATTCCTGAATCCGGACGCCCGGATTGTTATCAGGAACGCGATGCTGGAACCAGGTCTGGCAATGGCCGTGCCGGAGAAGCGTTACCAGTTCGAGCGTACTCGGTTATTTCTGTTCCGATCGTTTCGACCATACTGCGGAACGACCGGTATTCAACCGCATCGTGACCCTGCGTGACAGCTGGGCGAAGGTGAATAAACAGTTAAGGAAGTTCTGGACAGCCGTCGTCGCGACGCGACGTTCGCGCACCGAGGGCGGGCGCTCCTGCAGCAAGTCCATCACTGAATGGATAGCCGGATTAGCGGCATGTCAGCCGAATTCGACTCGTACGGAGCATCGGCCAGGAGCCGATCTTCATATCCGCGAAGACGGTGAGAGCGCAGCTTTGCTGTGCTAGTAATCAGTTCATACAGCCATCTGCCTCCGCGTCACCAAGCTGGCGCTCTGGCCAGCAGCTGCGCGCACGGATTGGAAACATCAACAATCACCTTTGTAGGAGCCGACTTCAGTCGGCGAACGACAGGTCGCGAATGAATTCGCTGCATGCGTTAACTCGCTGTTCATTCCGATTTAAGCAAGCCATCTTTGTGCCGATGGTTATTGCGCTCAATCAGCTAGGTTTTCTCCCATCGGTCGAAATGACATAGGAATGACACAGGGTGGTAGTTCCGACCTTCCTTAATAGTGAATCGTTGATAGTGAATGGTGGTAGTTACTATCAATGATCTTCAGGATGATACGCAGGTCTACAGTGCCTTGTTCTTTGCCAGGCTGACGATCCGGTCGGCGGTGCGAATGGCCAGTGCCTCGATGGTCAGCGACGGCGCCTCGCCGCCGCCGGAACTGGGAAACACGCTGGCGTCGGCGATAAACAGGTTCTTCCAGCGATGGCTGCGGCCGTAGGTATCGACCACGGAATCATCGGCATCATTGCCCATGCGGCAGGTGCCGAACACATGGGTCGAACTGAAGTAATCATACGAACCGTATTCCTCCATGAGCCGATCAGCACCACTGGCCTCGAGGATTTCCCGGCATTTGCCGCCACATGAACGACAGGCGCCGGAGCGCCATGTCATCCAGGTGGCTGTGTATTCTCGCCCTGGATATCCCGTGCTCATCCCTTGCCTCCGGATCCAGATCGATACGGGAATCCGCATTGGGCAGGCTCTCGCCCACCGCGCCGACGGCAATGACCCGACCGAACATCTCGCGCATACGCTGTTTGTGCTGCCGGCCCCAGCCGCCCACGATGCGCCTGGCATAATTGATCGGGCCGACCAGGCCGACCTCGCCTGTCGAGGTATTGAACCGGCAGCCGCCAATCACATCATCAATGGCATCGGGCTTGTTGTAATCCCAGCAGATGCCGTCGGCGGGAATGCCGCGGTGACTGCCCAGCGGTTCAGGGTGCAGGGCGCTGCTGCGCCAGAAGATCGTTTCCATGAAGTTTCTGCCGACCTGGCCGGATTCATTGGCCAGTCCGTTTTGCGCATGCCTGTCTGCTGAATTCAGCAGCAGGCGGGGTGTTTCCACGGCACCGCAGGCCACCACGATCGCGCGGGCGCGGACCCTGACTTCGTTATTGTCTACATCCCGGTAAAGTACGGCGCCGACGCGATCATTATCCGAGGTTTCGATGGCCAGCACGCTGGCCCGGGTGCGGATGGTGCAATTGCCGGTGCGTAGCGCCTGGTGGATGAACGTGACATCGACGCTGCCCTTGTCGGCGCGCGGGCAGCCGCGACCGCAGTTGTTGCAGTAATTGCAGCCCGGTCTGTCAGCGTAGGGCCGCGACAGGATGGCCAGGGTATTGGGAACGAAGTTGAGTCCCAGCCGCTTGCAGCCGGCCTTGCACTTTCCGGCTCGAGTAGTTCAGCGCATGTGCGCGGCAGCGGGTAGGGCTGGCTGCGCCAGCGTCCCGTCTCGTCATCCGGGCCGGCCACGCCGGTCAGTTGTTCCGCCTGCTGGTAATACGGCTCGAGTTCCTCGTAGCTGACCGGCCAGTCCGCGGCGACATCAAAGCGGGTGCGCATCTGCATGGCCGCCGGATTCAGCCGGTGCGCCTCGCCGCTGTAATGCAGGGTCGAGCCGCCCAGCCCGACGACGTGGTGATAGGCGAAAGGCTGGCGACGAACTTTCGTATGAAACCGGCCGCGCTGCACGCCCCAGGATCGCAGGCCTGACCACTTGTCCTCGAGTGTCTGGAAGCGGGCATAGGTCTGGCGCTGCCGCGCCGGCATCTTGTCCGGGAATTGGGTGATTTCCCAGTCGGGCCGATGCAGGCGGTAATCCCGTTCGTAATCGTAGGCGGGCCCCGCTTCCAGCATTAACACCCTGATGTTCTTTTGCGTTAATGCCCACAGGCAGGCGCCGCCGCCGGCCCCGGAACCGATGATGATGACATCGTAGTCATCGGTGTTCATGAATGCGCTGCCGGCGGTTGATCGTAATCGGGATAGCCCTTGGGTTGCGGCGGCCGATCAATATCCAGTCCTTTCCAGCTTTCAGGATGACTGTAGTAGTGTTCGAACAGATCGGTGCGGACGCGGTGAAAGAAAACGCGGGCAATCGTGCGTGGCCGGGCCTGTTCCATCAATTCCACGATGCGGACACGCTGGCGCCCGGTCAGGGCGGTGAAATCGCTCTGGTATTTCCGGCGCGCCGTGCGCTCAAGCCAGAGACAGCCGTTGCGCAGCAGGCGCCGATAGCGTTCGTCGCCGTCGCTCTTTTGCAGCAGGGTCTGATCGATGCGCAGTTCCGAGGCCGCCGGTGTTTCATCGGCGGGCATCAGCGTGTCCAGGAAAGCCGCCAGGGTTTTTTCGTGGTCCTGGAGACCGGGTCCTGCGAATACCGCCGACGGATACCTCAGCAGCAATCCCAGGGAAAGGAGTTTGATGAATGCGCGCCGCGTGAATGACATGGGAAAAGGCCGAGGGAAATAATGGCCTGTCAGTGTAGTCAGTCCATCGCCGGACGGGAATAAATACGTTTGACAAGACGGGCCGGTCCCGCTCTGGCGGGACCGTGGCCGTGTGTCAGATCACTGCATGGGCCGCGGGCGCGGCACGTTCATGCGCTGGATGCTCTGCAGCGAACGCGTGATGTTCTCGATAGTATTCATGCGCATGCGCCGCGGCGGTGACGGCGGGCTGAATTCGTCCGGGACCTCGGTGCCATAGCCGGGCTGGTCGATGTCAACGGCGCCGTATTCGTTGGAGACATTGATGGCGCCGACACTGCCGTCTTCTTCCGCCATCAGGATAACGGTCGCCGAGGTCGCGCCGGCCTCGCCGACGACATGGGTGCCGCGGATACCGATGGTGGCCACCGCCGTATTGACCTTGAAGGAATCCGGTTTGTCGCGCGCGACAAGGCCGGTGACGAAGCGGAAGGTCCCCTTGAGGACCTTGGCGGTGAAGCCGGGTTCCTCGGCCTCTGGTGCGTAGTCGTAAGCACTCCACCGGCGAAACTGGACTCCGGGCCCAGGCTGAAGACCGTGTCGTCGCGGAAGCGGATCTCGACCTTGGCATCCTTTGCAGTGGTCACGGTGTCATTTTCGTAGACGGGATCACCCGCTGTCAGGCTGCGTACGGGCTCATCGCCGCGCTGGGCCGAGACATCACCGGCCAGCTCGGAGACTTCACCGACCGCGGCCAGGGCCTGGGTCATGCCGGCCAGCAGCATTGCCGCGATCAGGCATGGTGCCAATAAAACACGATTCGCTTGCATAGCATTCCATCCTGTTGTTGAATTCTTGTCCGGTGGCTGAAAATATAACAAAAACGCCCGGTCGCGATTTGCCGCCTGTCAAAACCGTGATTAAACTGTTATTCTAGAATACAATGGACCCGTCAGATACAGCGGAGTTCGGAACGGGATCACACGGATTTCACGCCGGGGGTGGTTATGCGGGAGTGTTTCATGTTGCGGGGCAGCACATTCAGGCCATTGTTCGGGTTTTTGCATCATGCTGGTCGGCGCCGCTTATGCGATGTCCGCTCATGGCTGGCCTGCAACAACCGCCACCGCTTGAGCCTGTCGACGAGGGATTTCCGGATGGCTGTCTGGGTGAAGGCGATCTTTTCGCAGGTGCGATCCGACATACAACGGCGAGCTAGTGGTCACCAGTGACAGGTGTCTACCAGGCCGATCCGTCGATGACCCTGAACTCTGAATGAAGACGGTCTCTGTTCCCAGCTCAGTGCCGGCAATACAGTAATCGGCGAGGAGATCACCCGCCTGTTGTTGACCGAGTATTTCAACCGCTTCGGCAATGCCCTGCAGAACCGCATACTCGGCAACTTTTTCGGCGGCCGCGGCGGTATCGCCGGCCGTGGCGATGGCGGTCAGTACGGCCGCGCCGCCGGTGACGGCATGCCCGACTGGGGCGGCTGGTCGCCCTGGATCAGTTACGGCCACACCTGGGCCGACAATGACCTGCCTTCCACCCTCTATGACGCCGACCAGGACAATGCCCTGTTCGGGATGGATTATTCCTATTCCGATCGGCTGATATTCGGCATCAGCGGCGCCTACGAGAACAATGACGTCGATACCACTTTCAATCTCGGCCGTATGGAAGTCGATGGCTTTTCCATCGCTCCCTATGCCGCCTACCTGTTGACCGACAGCGTCAGCATCGATGCGGCCTTCGGCTACTCGGATCTGTCTATCGACCAGTTCCGCATCGAGCCCGGCGGTGCGCGCGTCACGGGTAACACCGATTCGTCGCGCTGGTTCGTCATGAGTAATCTGAATGCCTACCACAGTTACGGTAACTGGTTTCTGACCGGCCGTGCCGGCGTGATTTACAGCGAGGAGGACCAGGACGCCTTTACCGAGACCGGCGGCACCACGGCGCAGGCGGTAGCCGAACGCAATATCGAATTCGGCCAGTTCAACATCGGCGGCGAGGCCGCCTACTCGGTGCACGAGGTGGAACCGTTCGCCAGTGTGTACTACGAGTATGATTTCGAGCAGGGCGACAGCGCGGCACTGAACCCCAACCAGGCGCAGCGCAGCGGCGACGATGATCATTTCCGGGTGTCGGCCGGCCTGCGCTATTTCGGCGACAACGGCTTCTCGGCGACCCTGGAATGGAGCCGCATCCTCGATCGCGAGCATTTCGACAGCCAGACCATCAATATCATGGGTCGCCTGCAGTTCTGAGATCCAGCCGCGATCATCTCTCGTCGATTTCCTGTTACTGCTGACAGCCGGCCTGCTGGCCGGCTGTCAGGGCCCGGCGCAGTCGCTTGCCACGGTCCGCGAGCAGTCCGACAGTCACGGTTTTGTCGAGTCACGTATCAACACAGGCCGCTTTGACATGATGACTTACCATCGCGGTCTGGACAGCGGCGCGGAAACTCTGGTTGTCTATATCGAGGGCGACGGCCGCGCATTCATCAGCCGCCGCCGTGTTTCCGCCAATCCCACCCCGCGCGAGGCAACCGCCCTGCGAATGGCGCTGGCGGACCCGTCGGCTGCGGTCGCCTATGTCGCCCGGCCATGCCAGTTCCTTGAGCCCTTGCCGTCTTCCTGCGAGCCGCGCTGGTGGACAACGCACCGCTATGCAGCGGAAGCGATAGACGCCATGGACAAGGCAATCAGTGAACTGCAGCGGCGCGGCGGTACCGGCAGAACAGGGCTGGTGGGTTATTCCGGCGGCGGTGTCATCGCGGCACTGCTGGCACAGCGGCGCAGTGATATCGACTGGCTGGTAACCGTCGCCGCCAACCTGGACCATGCGGCATGGACGGCCTGGCATGAAGATACGCCGCTAAGCGGTTCACTGAATCCCGCCGACGCACCGGAGAAGCTCGCCGGTTTGCCGCAACTGCATCTCGCCGGCGCCGATGATGAGACCGTGCCGCCCGCCCTGGTGGCGGCGTTTGTTCGCAGGCTGCCAGCAACTGCACCGGTTGAATTCCTGGTGATCGATAATGCCGGCCACGACGACTGGGCGGACATCTGGCCCCGGCGCGTGTGTGATTTCAGCTTCTGGCAGGATGCCCCGGGCTGTGCGGATAATCGCTAATTATTCCGGGCTAATTATTCTGGGCGCGTCATCAGGGCGTACATGTTGTCGCTGGTTGGCAGTTTCCATGTCAGACCGAATGTGACGCGAAAGCCCGCGGCCTCGCCCATTTCACGGAGTGTGCCCGGCGTGAAATAATTGAGATGATCCGGGAAACGGAAACCGCACCATTCATGACCGCGCAACCGCCGGTTTACCGAGCCGTAATTCGGTACCTTGACGATCGCCACGCCGCCGGGCTTGAGGATACGCCGGGTTTCGCGCAAAACCGCCGCGGGTTCCAGTTCATGCTCCAGGTACGAGCGCAGCGTGGCGGCGGTGAAATACTGATCCGGAAACTGTTTCAGCCCCTCCAGACACGGTGCATGTACGGCATGACCGCCATATTGCCGGAACAGTCCATCGGCATGCCGGCACATTTCCGTCGACACCTCGATCCCGTGCGGGACAAAATTCCCGTCGCCCGCCATCGTGGTATCGCCATAGCCGCAGCCGAGATCAATAACGTTGCCGGGTGCCGCGTGCCTCGCCAGCAGTTCGGCAAACTTCTTGCGCGGAAGTATATGCAGGCGCCAGCGTGATTTTTTACTGAGCTTGTAAAGACTGCTCCACTCGCGGCTGCGCCGCTGTTCTTCCCCTGCGGCGCGTTTTTCCCAGGCCATGTCCGCGGCCAGTGCATCATAAAGCGGTGCATTCTCTATGTAGACGAAACCGCACTGCGGGCAGGATTTCAGACGCCAGTCGGGCGCCGAGTAGCGGCTGACGGGCAGGGATTTGTTATCGGCACTGCATAACGGACAGAAACGTTCCACCGTACCGACCGGGTTTGCAGCGGTTTGAGCTTGTGGCATGACATTACATTGCAGCCGGCCGGGGCGGGGTTGACCAGGACGGACTCTGATTTATGGGTGAATGATTATGACGGCGCCTGTCCCGGCGGTCAAATCGCTGCAGGTTCAAGCCGATACTGTGTTATTGCTGATCCAGTGTCGGCGCGAGGACCGCATCCTCAATATTACGGCCGTAAAAGATTTCCTGCATTTCATGCTTGAGCCGGGCCTCGATGTTCAGGCGCTCGTTCAGGTTGAGTGAATCGGCATCGATACCGAACAGGTAGTCGTCCAGTTCGAATGTCTTCAGCATCATCTTGGTGTGGAAAAGCTTTTCCTCGTAGATATTCACGTCGACGCACTGGAAGCGTTGCTTGGTTTCGCTCTCCAGGAAGTTCTGGATCGAGCTGATCTCGTGATCGATGTAGTGTTTCTTGCCGGTGGTATCACGAGTAAAGCCGCGGATGCGGTAATCCATGATGACGATATCGGATTCGAAACTGTGAATGAGGAAGTTCAGCGCTTTCAGCGGCGAGATCTTGCCGCAGGTGCTGATATCGATATCGGCACGAAAGGTGCTGATGCCAAGGCGCGGATCGTTCTCAGGATAGGTGTGCACCGTAAGATGGCTCTTGTCCAAGTGCGCAACCACGGCCTCCGGGTTCGGTCCCGGTGATTCGGCATTGGTAACGCCTTCCAGGGCCGGCATTTCTTCGGAGATCAGGATCGTGACGCTGGCCCCCAGGGGATCGTAATCGGTCTGTGCGATATTGAGAATGTTGGCGCCGATGATATTGGCAACGTCCTTGAGGATGTTCGTCAGACGCTCGGCGTTATAGGCCTCGTCGATATAGTCCATGTATTCATCGAGCTGATCCTTGGTCTGCGCATAGGCGACATCATAGATATTGAAGCTCAGCGACTTCGTCAGGTTGTTGAAGCCGTGCAGCTGTATCGTTTTTTTGCTCGATATCATCAGACATGGACATATCCCCTTCCGTTTAACCGACTCGCCCGGCTATCAGCAAGCGGTGGATGGTAGATCATCTGCACAACATTGCCTTCCGGATCATGGCAGTAAAAACTGCGGGCGCCGTCGCGATGCGTGCGCGGTGCCGTTTTCATGGGAACATCGTGCGCCTTGCAGGAATTCATACCAGGCATCAGTCTGCCCGGGGTCTTTCAGTATGAAACCGATGTGGTCCAGTCGCTGGACGCCGGTCGGCGCCTGGCCCGCCGGCAGCCGGTGCAGGGCCAGGTTGTCATTGCCGAGCGAACACAAATAGACATTGTCGGCATCCGGGCGCCACTCGACGGCCATGCCGAGCAGCTCGACATAAAAGCGCTCGCAGGTTTCCAGGTCACGGACATTCAGCGCCACATGTCGCAGACCCCGTGTCGGCCCCGGTCTCGGGGGCATGGACCGTTTCGGCTGTTCTGGCAAGTTTGCCGGTCCCCGCTATAAAGAACGCGGCAGCCTATCGCAATGCGCACCCCATGAAAAGCCCAGATTATGCTGTTCCTTCCGTTACAGCCCCGGAGCACCCGGAATAGCCGCTTCCGCCAGGCTGTGGGACAATACACCGCCGTGAATGAAGCCAGAACCATGACCGACCCGGACCGCCCGCTTTATCGTTCTGAATTACGTCACCTGCCACTGCTTAACCAGGGCAAGGTGCGGGATATCTATGCCGTGGGTGATGACCACCTGCTGATCGTGACAACCGATCGGCTGTCGGCCTTCGACGTGATACTACCGGACCCGATTCCCGGCAAGGGTCGCGTGCTGACCCGGCTGTCGAATTTCTGGTTCGCCCGGATCGCGGCACGGATCAATAATCACCTGACTGCTATACAGCTTGCCGATATCGTGCCGGATGAGAATGAACGTGCGCCGCTGCAGGGTCGCAGCGTCATTGTCAGGCGTTGCCAGGCGTTGCCGGTCGAGGCGGTCGCGCGTGGTTATATCATCGGCTCGGGCTGGAAGGATTACCAGAAAGACGGTCATGTCTGCGGGATCCCGTTGCCGCCGGGGCTGCAGCAGGCCCAGCAACTGCCGGAACCGATCTTCACGCCCGCGACCAAGGCGGAGGCGGGTGATCATGACGAGAACATCAGTTTCGAACAGATGGCCGACAGGATTGGCGCCGAACTGGCCGAACGCATCCGCGAGGAAACCCTTGCCATCTATGCCGAGGCGGCGGCCTATGCCCGCGAACGCGGTATTATTATCGCCGACACCAAGTTTGAATTCGGTCTGGATGCCGACGGCGAGCTTGTACTTATCGACGAGGTGTTGACACCCGACTCATCGCGATTCTGGCCAGCAGACGAATACAGCGTCGGTATCAGTCCACCGAGCTTTGACAAGCAGTTCGTGCGCGATTATCTCGAAAGCCTCGACTGGGACAAGAAACCTCCGGCGCCAAAGCTGCCTCCCGAGATCATAGAAAAAACGGCCGCCAAGTACCGCGAGGCGGAAGCACGACTGACCGGACAAAAACAGGAACAGATTTCATAACCAAACAATAAGGAGCCCAGTATATGCCTGAACTCGAGCGACTCATTGAAGGTTTCCGGCGCTTTCGTCAGCGCTATTTTGTCGAGCAGCCCGAGGTTTACGATAGACTGGTCAAGCATGGCCAGTCCCCGCAGGCACTGGTCATTGCCTGCAGTGATTCACGCGTTGATCCGGCGTTGATCACGGATTCCAATCCCGGTGACATGTTTGTTGTACGCAATGTTGCCAATGTTGTGCCGCCATTCGTGGATGACGGCAAGACACATGGCACATCAGCGGCGATTGAGTTTTCCATCAAGCATCTACAGGGTGCCGCATGTCGCTGTCATGGGCCACAGCCAGTGTGGCGGCATCCGGGCACTGATGGAAGGTCGACATTCCAACACTACCCACGGTTTCATCGATCCGTGGATGGATGTCATGGCGCCGGCACGTGAACATGTTAAAAACGATCACCGTGAGTCCAGCCTGGACGAACAATGCCGGTTATGTGAACGCGAGGCCGTCGGCGTTTCGCTCGACAACCTGATGACGTTTCCTTTCGTCAAGCAGCGCATCGAGGAAGGCAAAGTGAAAATACACGGCTGGTATTTCGATTTCGAGGCGGGCGAACTGTTCGAACGCCAGACCGACGGCAGCTACAGGGCGCTCAGCGAATAGAATATCGGTGCTTGTGAGGTCTCATTCCAATCTTTCAACAGAAGAATATTTGTCTGTCTGTTATAACAGTCCGAAAATGAACGCGAATAAACGCAAAGCAGGATATATCCACTTTTTTGATTAAGGAGGCTCTGAAGAATTTGTCATTTCGAGCGCAGCGAGAGTCACGGAGGTGTCCCAGCACAGCGAGGACCTTGAAGGCGTCCGAGTGCAACGAGGGACCTTTTATGGAAGATCTCTCCTGAGGTCGAGACAGGGATTTCTCCCGTTGGTCGAAATGACATGCGGGGATCATTCAGAGCTTCCTTAATTTATACTTTCTGGAGCCTGAAAACAGACTCGTATAGATTAAACAGGATACGAAAATTCGCGTCCATTTGCGTTTATTCGCGGACTTTTGTTTTATTGAATGAGGTAATCTATGGATCTCAAGATTTTTTTCACTATTTATGCTGCTATTTTCGTCGCCGAACTGGGCGACAAGACCCAGCTCGCAACCCTGCTGTTCGGCACTGACAAGTCCGTCAGCAAATGGCTGGTGTTCGCCGCCTCGTCGCTGGCGCTGATCACCGCTGCCGGCATTGCCGTTCTTGCCGCGGCGGCAATCTCCAGTTACGTTTCCGAAAAACAGCTAAACATGATTGCCGGGCTGGGATTCATTGCGATTGGGATTTTTACGATTCTTAAGATCTTAGGAACGTGTTGTTCCTGGTTTCGCATACATAATCATAGCGGGATTCAAGCAGGTAACCGATGCAGTCCCGTTTCCAGCTGTCCCTGGATATGTGTTCAATAATCATGGATTGCGGGAACAGCTTTTCCGGCGCCTTATCGAAGAAAGGTATCAGGGCCCTGTCTTCATACCCCTCAATGTCGATCTTGAGGCACGTTACGCTGCCAACATCGTATTCATTCAAAACAGTCTCCAGGGTTTTGGCCTGCACTGGACGTGTATTCTTTCCCTCTTCCCCGGTTATATGGGATCCGCCGAGATCATTGATATCACGGCTAAATCTCGGAGGATCTCGTTGTTGCTGCTTATGGCAAAGGGAATGATTGTAATCCGGTCGTAAGCGTTGTTGACTGAAACATTGAATTCCAGTTTTTCCCTGGCCTCATCCAGTGGCTCTATGGCCAGTATCCTGTCGCAGTATTCATGTACGGCCAGGGTGTGCATGCCAACGTTTGCACCAATATCCACGAAAACCCTGACCCCTTGTGGCTGTTTAAGCAGCTCATCACGGATAAACTGAGATTCTTTCCGGTTATAGCCGGAATTCAGCAGTAATTTCCATTCGCAGGCATTGCCGGTGAGACTGAGACGGAATTTTGCAAACGGGAATTCGAAATCAACCGTGTCGAGATGACTGGAGACCAGCCTGTCCCTGACGAAACGGCGTGCTCTTCCTCTGCCCAGGGAGGTGTGGCGGCATAAGTTGACAAGGAGTTTTTGCCAGCGATCAGGCCTGTATGCACCCCAGGGTCTATTCAATCCTGGTACCTACTTCTCTTTTATTTCAGCACACTTGATGCACAGCGTCGCCGTCGGATCGGCACTCAGGCGGCCTTCCGCAATCTCCTCGCCACACTCAAGACATTCACCGAAACTGCCATCGTCGATTCTTTCCAGCGCCGCGGCAGATCTTTTTCAGTTCCTGTTCCGCGCGTGCCTGGCCCGCTTTTGCCATGGCCTGGCCCTGCAGGGCATCCATGCGGGATAAACGGCCGGTACGGGTCTGGTCGAGTTCGACGGTGCTGCTCGCATCGCTGCGTGTGTCGGTGAGGTCCTCGAGCATCTGCCGGTACTTCAGCAGCATCTCCCGGTACTGGCCGAGTGAGGGTGTATCCATGATTAGTATCCGGGACCCGGTGTGGTGCCGCCCATGGCGCGGATAGGGCGTGATCGCGCCGCCTCGTCCATCTCTTTCATTGCCTGCATGGCCTCGTTAAAGGCTGCTACCTTTTCGTCGTGTTCTTTCAATAGCTGCTCCAGCTTCAGGTTCTCGGCAATAGTGATTTCGTCGCCGTTTTTCTGTTTCTGGTCCAGCTCGACCATGAAACTGAAATAGGCATTCTTGGTTGCGGACATGGCGAGATAGGCCTCGTAGGCGGGACGGGCCTCGTCGGGGAGGTCGGCGGGATTGCTTTCATCAGGCATGATGTATTGGATAAGTCCGCAAATGAAAGCGAATTAACGCGAATGGTTATTTGCTGCAGAAGCGGATTTTAATCCGCGATACCTGCACGTTCGAATCGCCGATTGAAATCGGCTCCCACAAAATACCTTCTTCAGGCTTGAAAGAAAGGTTCTGTATTCGCGTGTATTTGCGTTCATTCGCGGACTGATTTAAAACTCACCTCAAGCCGCCTTGTCGGCGTTCGCATCATACTTGCCCAGCGTTGCCAGGCTGTTGAATTTCTCGCGTTCCAGCAGGGCCTGCTGGGCGGCCTTGACGTTTTCCTGATTGCCGGCCCAGGTCTTGAGGCAGGGTTCCTGCAGCGCGCGGCCGTAGGAGAACGACAGCGGCCATGGCAGATCGGTGTATTTCTTGTTCATGAGATTCAGGTGCTCGGTCGCCAGTGCGGCGCTCTGGCCGCCGGACAGGAACACGATGCCCGGCAGCGCAGCGGGCACATGGCGCCGCAGGCACTTCACGGTCATGTCGGCCACCTGTTCCGGATCGGCCTGGGCCGGACATTTCTTGCCGGCGATGACCATGTTGACCTTCAGGATAGTGTGTTCGATGGCGACGTTCTGGCGATAGAGCTGATCGAACAGGGTATGCAGGACGCGTTCCGTGACATCGAAACAGGTCTCGATGGTGTTGTCGGCGTCCATCAGGGTCTCCGGCTCGACTATCGGCACCAGGCCGGCTTCCTGGCACAGCGCGGCGTAACGCGCCAGCGCGTGGGCATTGGCCTCGATGCAGGCGTCTGATGGAATGCCGTCGCCGATGGTGATAACCGCGCGCCACTTGGCGAATTTGGCGCCAAGTTCGACATACTCGTTCAGGCGCTCGCGCAGCCCGTCGAGACCCTCGGTGACCTTCTCACCGGGGTGGCCGGCCAGGTCCTTGGCACCGGTATCCACCTTGATGCCGGGCATGATGCCCTGGTCGACCAGCGCCTTCGGAAACGGCACGCCGTCACCGGTCTGCTGGCGGATGGTCTCGTCATACAGGATCATGCCGCTGACGTAATCGCTGCCGCCCGGCGTGGTGATCAGCAGCTCGCGGTAGGCGCGGCGCGTTTCCTCGGTCGACTCGACGTTGATGCTGTCGAAGCGCTTCTTGATGGTGCCGGTGCTCTCGTCGATGGCGAGAATACCCTTGCCCTTGGCCACCATAGCTTGCGCAATAGCAGATAAATCGTTCTTGCTCATCTGCTCGCTACCTCTATTAATAAAGCTTATAGCTGATGGCTTCTAGCAAATAGCATTAATGAAACCGGCTTCTATCAGCTATTGGCTATCAGCTTCCCCCGAGTATATTGCCCGTTACCTGCGAGTGCCACCCCGGCCCCGGCGCCAACGGCGTGTCAGATCGAATGTTCCAGGGCCTCGCCGACGCGAATAATCTTCATGTTATTCGTGCCACCGCGGGCCCCGCGCAGATCGCCCTTGGTTATGATAACGGCGTCGCCTTCCTTGACGATACCGCGTCCCATGAGGATCTCGATCATCTCCTTGTTGGCCTCTAGCGGGTCGGTATGCGTGATATCGAAGCCGGCCGGGTATACGCCGCGGAACAGCTTTACCTTGCGCTGGGTGCTGACGTGGCGGGTGAAGGCGAAGATCGGGATCCCGGAACTGATGCGCGACATCCATACACAGGTCGAGCCGGTTTCCGTCAGAGCCGCGATAGCTTTGGCGCCGATATGGTTGGCGGCGTACATGGTCGACATGGCGATGGCCTCGTCGATGCGCTCGAATCGCTGGTTGATGCGGTGATCCGAGACCCGGGCGAGGCGCTGTTTTTCGGTTTCAGCGCAGATGCGTGACATGGCAGCCACGGCCTTGTCCGGAAAATGTCCGATGCTGGTTTCGGCAGACAGCATCACCGCGTCGGTGCCGTCGAGCACGGCATTGGCAACGTCAAAAACTTCCGCCCGGGTCGGCATCTGGTGTTCGATCATCGATTCCATCATTTGTGTCGCGGTGATCACGGCCCGATCCATGTCCCGTGCCATCTTGATTAGCCGCTTCTGTGTCGGCGGCAGTGCGGCATCGCCGATTTCAACGCCGAGATCACCGCGCGCGATCATGATGGCCTCGGCGGCCTCGATGATCTCGGCGGCATGATCCAGTGCCTCGGCGCGTTCGATCTTGGCAATGATGCTGGCGTTGCTGCCGTGGCTCTTGAGTAACTCACGGGCTTCAAGAACATCATCGGCGGTACGCGGGAACGATACGGCGAGGTAATCAATACCGAGGCTGATCGCATGTTCGAGATCAGATCGGTCCTTGTCGGTCAGTGCTGTTGCCGACAGGCCGCCGCCCAGGCGGTTTAGACCCTTGTTACCTGTCAGCTCACCGCCGAGCATGACTTCACAGGAGACCTCATGGGCGCCGACATGCTTGACACGCAGTACGATGCGGCCATCATCGACCAGCAGTGTATCGCCGACTTTCACATCCCGTGGCAGGTCCTTGTAGCTGACCCCGACCTGGGTTTCATCGCCACCCGAGGCGGACAGTTCCGTATTGATAACGAACGTGGATGAGTCCCGCAGCATGATCTTGTCGTCACTGAAGCCTTCCAGCCGTATCTTCGGGCCCTGCAGGTCGGCGATGACGCCGACTTCTACATTGCGTGCGGCGGTGCGTTCACGAATCAACTCCATGCGCCGTTTGTGCACGGCCTGGGTCTGATGTGAATAATTCAGGCGAAACAGATCAACGCCGGCATCCAGCAGCCGGTCGATCACCCCCGGTTCATCAGTCGAAGGGCCCAGTGTGGCGATGATTTTTGTACGTCTCATTGAATGTTATTTTCTATGAACTGCTATATGCAGTGGTATTGTTTAAATAGTCCGCAAATAAACGCGAATAGCTCAAATCGATGTTTCGACTGTTCGGTTCAGCGTATCTCATGTCCAGTGTAGGAGCGCAGCTTCGCTGCGCGAATCAGTTTTATCTTCGCCCGGCAAGCCGGGCTCCTACTCTAAATCAACCAAAGGTCCTAAGATTCGCGTGCATTTGCGTTCATTCGCGGATGAATCAAAAAACTGTCGTGGCAACGAGAATTAATACTCGCGCGCCCGTTCCATGGCCGCCCAGGCGCGGCCTGATTCTTCCAGCATGGCGATCGCTGGCAGGGTCTTGCCCTGCAGGTATTCCAGAAAAGCACCACCGCCGGTCGAAATGTAGGAAATTCTGTCAGTCAGATTGAATTTCGCGATCGCGGCAATGGTGTCGCCACCGCCGGCAATCGAGAAGGCGTCACTGTCGGCGATCGCCTCGGCCAGTCTGCGCGTACCATTGGAAAACTGGTCAAACTCGAAGACACCAAGCGGGCCGTTCCAGATTATGGTTTTTGCCTGGCCCGCCATCTGTGCCAGACGTTCGGCGGTTTCAGGGCCGATATCAAGGATCAGATCATCGTCGGCAATATCTGCCACTTTTTTGGTTGCCGCCTCCGCGTCCGGTTTGAGTTCCCTGGCAACCACCACGTCGGTGGGTAGCGGGATCAGCTTGCCGGCCTGCTCCGCTTTCTCCAGCAGGTCTTTTGCGGCATCCACCAGATCGGCTTCGTGCAGCGATCCGCCAATCGGCAGGCCGGCGGCTTTCATGAAGGTATTGGCAATGCTGCCGCCAACGATTAGCTGATCAACCCTGTCGAGCAGTTGCTCAAGAAGATCGAGTTTGCCCGATACCTTGGCGCCGCCAACAATGGCCAGTAATGGCCGCTGCCGGATCGTCCAGCGCCTTGCCGAGTGCGTTCAGTTCCGCCAGCATCAGCGGGCCCGCCACGGCCACGGGTGCGTACTTGGCAACGCCCGAGGTCGAGGCCTGGGCGCGGTGGGCCGTGCCGAAGGCGTCGTTGATGTAAACATTGCACAGTGCGGCCATGCGCCGGGCCAGGTCTTCATCGTCACTGGTTTCGCCTTCCTCGAAGCGCACGTTCTCGCACAACACGGCATGGCCGGACTCGACCTCGACACCCTTGATCCAGTCGCTGGACCAGCGGCACTTCCTGGCCCAGGAGCTCCGACAGGCGTTTCGCGACCGGGGCCAGTGACAGTTCCGGATCCTTCTCGTCCGGCTTGGGCCGGCCGAGATGCGAGACGATCATGACACTGGCGCCGGCCTCCAGCGCCTCCCTGATAGCCGGCAAACTGGCACGAATACGGGCATCATTGGTGACGGCCCCGTCGGCAATGGGTACATTGAAATCCACCCGGATCAGTACTTTTTTCCCGGACAGGTCCAGGTCCGAGATCCTGAGGACGTCGTTGGTGTGCATGTGTGTCATGTCGATAACCTGCTATTAAAACATGCGGCCGTGAATTGTGTATGATTTAAGGAAACTCTGAATAATTTGTCATTTCGAGCGCAGCGAGAAATCGCCGAAGGCGTCCCGAGTATAACGAGACCTTCGCAGGCGTCCCGGCGTAGCGAGGGACCTTCTGAAAGATCTCTCCCTTCGGTCGAGACAAGGATTTCTCCCGTTGGTCGAAATGACATGCGGGGATTATTCATAGCTTCCTTAAATAAATATGCCGAATTAATCTATTTCGCCTGCATCAGGGCCTTTGTTGCATCCAGCATGCGGTTGGAGAAGCCCCATTCATTGTCATACCAGGCCACGACCTTGACCAGCGTGCCGTTGATGACTTTCGTCAGCGAACTGTCATAGGTGGATGAGGCCGTGGTGTGATTGAAATCGATCGACACCAGAGGTTCGTCGTTGATTTCCAGGATGTTCTTCAGCTCGCCTTCGGCAGCCTCACGGAGAATGGCGTCGATCTCTTCGACACTGGTTTCGCGCGCCGCCTGGAAGGACAGATCCACCATCGAAACATTAATGGTCGGTACACGCACGGCATATCCGTCCAGCTTGCCGTTCAGTTGCGGCAATACCAGACCGACGGAGGCGGCGGCGCCGGTCTTGGTCGGTATCATCGACATGGTGGCGCTGCGCGCCCGGCGCAGATCCTTGTGGAACACATCGGTCAGTACCTGATCATTGGTGTAGGCATGTATGGTCGTCATGATGCCGCGCTCAACGCCGATCTTTTCATGCAGCGGCTTGACCAGCGGCGCCAGGCAGTTGGTGGTGCACGAGGCGTTCGAGATCACCGTGTGTTCGGCCTTTAAGACATCGTGATTAACGCCGTAGACGATGGTCGCATCGACGTCCTTGTCGCCCGGGGCCGAGATGATCACTTTCTTTGCCCCGGCCTCGAGATGGGCGCCGGCCTTCGCCTTGCTGGTGAATAGTCCGGTACATTCCATCACCAGGTCGACCCCCATCTCGCCCCAGGGCAGTTTGGCGGGGTCGCGTTCGGACAGCACGCGGATGCGATCGCCGTTGACGATCATGGTATCGCCGTCGACAGCGACCTCGCCGGGGAATCTGCCGTGGGCGCTGTCGTAGCGAGTCAGGTGGGCATTGGTCACGGCATCGCCCAGGTCGTTGATGGCGACGACGGCGATCTCGTCGGTGCGCCTGGCCTCGTACAGCGCCCGCAATGTGTTCCTGCCGATACGGCCGTAGCCGTTGATTGCAACCTTGATGGGCATACCCTGGTTCCTCTTCATCTTGTTGTTCTCTTTACGAAATGTTGCTGTTTCCCTGATCCTTCGCAGGAGCCCGGCTTTGCCGGGCGGAATTCCTCTGACATCTTCGCGCAGCGAAGCTGCGCTCCTACAGTATCTTTTAATTTGCGGTGAAGCTGTCGATGAGTTCCATGAGCCGTGCTTCGGTAAAGCCGAAGTGTTCAAATACATCCTTCGCAGGAGCCGACTCGCCATAGGTTGTCATGCCGAGCACTTTGCCCTTCAGGCCGACATATTTATACCAGCAGTCCTTGACGCCGGCTTCAATGGCTATGCGTCTGCTGCAGGTTGATGGCAGCACCGATTCGCGGTAGTCCGCATCCCGAGTATCAAATAAATCGGTACAGGGCATGGAAACCACGCGGATGCTGTGCCCCTGGCTGTTGAGACGGCTGGCAACATTAACGGCCAATTCCACTTCCGACCCTGTAGCTATCAATATGAGTTCCGGTTCACGGCTGCTGTCAACCAGCACGTAACCGCCGCGCGAGATGTCGGCAATCTGTTCGGCGCTGCGCGACTGATGCTCCAGGTTCTGACGCGACAGCAGCAGGGCCGTCGGCCCCTCGCGGCGGGCGATGGCATGCTGCCAGGCGACGGCGGTCTCGACCGTATCGCAGGGCCGCCAGACCGACAGATTCGGGATCAGTCTCAGTGATGCCGCCTGTTCCACCGCCTGGTGAGTGGGGCCGTCCTCGCCCAGCCCGATCGAGTCATGTGTCAGCACATAAATATTGCGCTGTTGCATCAATGCCGACATGCGAATGGCATTGCGGGCATAGTCGGAAAAGATCAGGAACGTACCGCCATAGGGAATGAAGCCGCCATGCAGGGCAATACCATTATTGATGGCGGTCATGCCGAATTCGCGTACGCCGTAATAAAGGTAGTTGCCAGCCGGGCTGTCGGCACTGTTGGTTTTTGAACCCGACCAGATGGTGTTATTGGAGCCGGCGAGGTCCGCGGAACCCCCGATCAGTTCCGGCAGTATCGGGCCATAAGCGTCGAGTGTGTTCTGCGATGCCTTGCGTGAGGCGACGCTTTCGGCTTTGTCGGCACAGGTCTGCTGGTAAGTGGCGGTGGTTTCTGCCCAGCTGTCGGGGAGTTCGCCGCGCATGCGGCGCTCGAATTCGACGGCCAGATCCGGCCAGGCCTTTTTCCAGTTGTTGTATTTCACCGTCCATTCGGATTCGAGCGCGACACCTTTGCTGGTCGCGTCCCAGGCCGCATAGTATTCCTGTGGTATTTCGAACGGCGGGTGCTTCCAGCCGAGCTGTTCGCGTGCCAGCTGTACCTCGTCATCACCCAGCGCGGCACCGTGACTCGACTCCTTGCCCTGCTTGTTCGGTGCGCCGTAGCCGATGATGGTGCGGCAGATGACAAGTGACGGCCTGTTGGTCTCGGCGCGCGCCTGTTCGAGGGCCGTCTTGATCGCGTCGGCATCATGACCGTCGATCTCGTGGATGACGTGCCAGCCATAGGCCTCGAAACGCTTGGCAGTATCGTCCGTAAACCAGCCCTGTACATCACCGTCAATGGAAATGCTGTTGCTGTCGTAGATTGCGATCAGCTTGCCGAGGCCAAGTGTCCCGGCCAGTGAACAGACTTCATGCGAGATGCCTTCCATCAGGCAGCCGTCGCCGACACTGACATAAGTGTAGTGATTGATAATGTCGATGATCGCCGCGGTTGAAATGGGCCGCGAGCGTGCGTTCGGCTATGGCCATGCCGACGGCATTGCCGAGTCCCTGGCCGAGCGGACCGGTGGTGGTCTCGATGCCGGGTGTGTAGCCGTATTCCGGATGCCCCGGCGTTTTTGAATGCAGCTGGCGGAAATTCTTGATTTCCTCCAGTGGCAGGTTATAGCCCGTCAGATGCAATAACGAATACAGCAGCATCGAGCCGTGACCGTTCGACATGACAAACCGATCACGATCCATCCAGTGCGGGTTTGCCGGGTTGTGGCGCAGGAAATCGTTCCACAGGACCTCGGCGATATCGGCCATGCCCATGGGCGCGCCCGGATGACCGGAATTGGCCTTCTGCACGGCGTCCATGCTGAGCGCGCGGATGGCGTTGGCGAGTTCGCGCCTTGAGGGCATAGTTGGCTCCTGGCCTGTGTTACTCATAAGGTTGTTGTTCATCACAGGGGGCAAAGCCTTCGCACTGCTGCGGGCGCGGCTTGTGTGGCTGACCTTCCAGACAGTCGCTGCCGGCGGCTCCCGGGCGGACAGTGGAGGAGAGGTGTGGAGACGGCCCCTGCCTTTATAAAAGCCGTATATTCTCGCTCAGGCGGGGGGCGTGGGCAAGAAATGAACGACGAAACGAGTGTTGATCCTGAGCTGGGGCAACCCGAGGTGCCCGGCGTGGGCAGCCCGGATGTTCCAAATCAACGCTGACTTGCCGGCGCCTGTAATGATGAATCAAGGGGTTGGTTTAAAGATTTCTCCCGCTGGTCGAAATGACATCAGCAGGCTTCTCCCGAATTTTATTTGCGTTTCTTGAGCCCTCATCCTTCCTTCTCCCAGAGGGGGAAGGGACAAAGTGCGCCTTGCGCTATTCTTGGATGCGCGTTCATTCGCGGACTATTTTTTCCATTTAATCGAACAGCCCATGCTCGGGATCTGTTCTTCCGGGTCCGTTGCCCGGTCTCGGCGACCTGCTTCATGGCTTCGAACAGATCGCGGCGTGCGCCGGCCGGTGGCGGCTCGGTTTTCCCGGCATCGAGCCGGCCGCGGTACTGCAGGTGGAGATCGGCGTTGTAGCCGAAAAAGTCCGGCGTGCAGACGGCGCCGTAAGCTTTTGCGACTTCCTGGGTGCGATCGATCAGGTACGGGAAATGAAAATCATGATCTCGCGCAAACTTCTGCATGTTCTCGAAACTGTCTTCGGGGTAATTCACGGTATCATTGGGCATGATAGCGACCGAGCTAACGCCGTAGTCGAGCAGCTCGCGGGTATCCCTGACCAGTCGGTCAATGGCGGCCTTGACGTAAGGGCAGTGATTGCAGATGAACATCACCAGTGTGCCGCGCTGCTCCGGCACAGTCAGTAAGTGTCCACTTATTTCCATCAACGCCTTCCAGCTCGAAAGCGGGTGCGGGCGTGCCGAAATCACAGATGGGGGTCTCGGTGAGTGCCATGTTACCTCCAGGAATGAACTTTAATAGGGCCCTATGTAATCTATTAACATTAATAATCAATCAGTTACTTAGAAAATCAGTACAATTTACATAGTACTGAAATGAAATTATCGCGCAAATACGGTATAGTGCTGCGGCTCAAATTAATTCAAATATGGAAACAGATTCATGGCTGATAGTTACGTATTTACCTCAGAATCCGTTGGTGAAGGTCACCCGGATAAAATGAGTGACCAGATTTCCGATGCCATTCTGGACGCATACCTGGAGCAGGATCCCAATGCCCGCGTCGCCTGCGAGACCCTGAACAAGACCGGCATGGTTATGGTTGCCGGCGAGATCAAGGCCCAGCCCGGCGTGTATATCGAAACCGAGGACCTGATCCGCGGCGTTGTCCGCGACATCGGCTATACCAGCTCGGATATGGGCTTCGATGCCGATACCTGCGCCGTGCTCAATGCGCTTGGCAAGCAGTCCGCCGACATCAACCAGGGCGTTGATCGTGAAGATCCCGAGAAGATGGGTGCCGGTGACCAGGGCATCATGTTCGGCTATGCCTGCCAGGAAACCGATCACCTGATGCCGATGCCGATCGACCTCGCCCATCAGCTCGTTCGCAAGCAGACCGAAGTCCGCAACAACGGTGTTGACTGGCTGCGCCCCGACGCCAAGAGCCAGGTTTCCGTGCGTTATGAAGACGGCAAGCCGTCCGGTATTACTGCGGTCGTGCTGTCGACCCAGCACAGCGACGAGGTCGATGACAAGACAATTCACGACACCGTCATGGAACAGATCATCAAGCCGGTGCTGCCGACCGAGTGGCTGAGCAAGGACACCGAATATCACATCAATCCGACCGGCCGTTTCGTTGTCGGTGGCCCGCTGGGCGACTGTGGCCTGACCGGCCGCAAGATCATTGTCGATACTTATGGTGGCATGGCCCGTCATGGCGGTGGTGCCTTCTCCGGCAAGGACCCGTCCAAGGTTGACCGTTCCGCCGCCTATGCCGCACGCTACGTCGCCAAGAACGTGGTCGCCGCCGGCCTGGCCGACAAGTGCGAACTACAGCTGTCGTACGCCATTGGCGTGGCCGAACCGACCTCGATTCACGTCGATACCTTCGGTACCGGCAAGGTCGATGACAGGCAGCTGGAAGGCGCGATCCGCGAGGTTTTCGACCTGCGTCCGTATGGCATCATCAAGATGCTGGACCTGCTGAAGCCGGGTTATCGTACGACGGCCGCTTACGGTCATTTCGGCCGTGACGAATTCACCTGGGAACAGACCGATCGTGCGGATGCCCTGCGTGATGCTGTCGGTGGCAAGGCCGCTGCCAACGCTTAAGATTATCATGCTGTAGGAGCGCAGCTTGCTGCGCGAATACATTCGCCCGGTAAACCGGGCTCCTACGGAAAGAGGTATAGCTTAAAGAAATACAGTCCGTGCTCCGAGGAGCGCTGCAACCGAGCTACTAAATCTGCTTTTGCTGAAGTCGAAATATCACCCCGAAAGCAGAGCAGATTTAGTAGCTGGGCCAGGCTTGGAGACCGGACTCTAAATATTCAAACGGCGCTCGTGAATCGTTTATGGAGAATTCAACGATGAACGCAGTCGCAGACAAAGTCCTTAAAGAAAAGGACTATCATATTAAAGATATCAACCTGGCGGACTATGGCCGCAGGGAAATCGCGATCGCCGAGACCGAGATGCCCGGCCTGATCTCCACCCGCGAAGAGTACGCCAAGAAACAGCCGCTCAAGGGTGCCAAGATTGCAGGCTCCCTGCACATGACCATCCAGACGGCGGTGCTGATTGAAACACTGAAGGAACTCGGTGCCGATGTGCGCTGGGCCTCCTGTAACATCTACTCAACCCAGGATCATGCCGCTGCCGCGATTGCTGCCGGCGGTACCCCGGTTTTTGCCTACAAGGGCGAGAGCATGGAGGAGTACTGGGAGTTCACTCACCGTATTTTTGAATGGCATGACGGCGGTACGCCGAACATGATCCTGGACGACGGTGGTGACGCCACGCTGCTGGTTACCCTGGGCGCCAAGGCCGAGCAGGATCCGTCGCTTGTCGAGAATCCCTCGAACGACGAAGAGAAGTACCTGTTCGCCGCCATCAAGAAGCGCCTCAAGGACAAGCCCGGTTTCTACGGCGAGATCGCCAAGAACATCAAGGGCGTGACCGAGGAAACCACCACCGGTGTTGCACGCCTGTATCGCATGATGCGTGAGGGCACGCTGGATTTTCCGGCCATCAACGTCAACGATTCGGTGACCAAGTCCAAGTTCGACAACCTCTACGGTTGTCGCGAGTCGCTGGTCGATGGCATCAAGCGTGCCACTGACGTCATGATCGCCGGCAAGGTTGCCGTGGTCGCCGGTTATGGTGACGTCGGCAAGGGTTCGGCGCAGTCGCTGCGCGGCCTGGGTGCCAACGTCTGGATCACGGAAATCGATCCGATCTGTGCCCTGCAGGCGGCGATGGAAGGCTTTCGATGTCGTCACCATGGACGAGGCCGTGGACAAGGCCGATATCTTCGTGACCGCCACCGGTAACTACAACGTGATTACCTACGATCACATTAAGAAGATGAAGGATCAGGCCATCGTCTGCAACATCGGCCACTTCGATAACGAGATTGATGTCGCCACCCTTGAGAAGAAATGCAAGTGGGAAAGTATCAAGGAGCAGGTGGATCATGTCATCTTTGATGATGGCAAGCGTATCATCCTGCTGGCCCGTGGCCGCCTGGTGAACCTGGGCTGTGGTACCGGTCATCCGTCCTTCGTGATGTCCAACAGCTTTACCAACCAGACCCTGGCCCAGATTGAGCTGTGGAATAACGACGGCCAGTATGAGAATAAGGTCTATACCCTGCCGAAGAAGCTGGACGAGAAGGTTGCCGAACTGCATCTGAAGAAGATCAACGCCAACCTGACCAAGCTGTCGAAGGAGCAGGCTGACTATATCGGTGTGCCGGTTGAAGGTCCGTACAAGCCGGAGCACTATCGGTACTAAACTCGTGAATCGTGAAACGTGAAATGGGAGTGTGCCTGCCGGGTGACCGGCAGGCCTCTCAAATAATTGTTGCGAGATACGTTACACGAGGAACGAGATACGAATTATGAAGAGTCAGAAAAAATACAAGCCGACCTACAGCTTCGAGTTTTTCCCGCCGCGCACGCCGGAAGCCGCCGGTAAACTGCAGACGACGCAGGAGCGCCTTGCCAAGCTGAAACCGGATTTTTTCTCGGTTACGTTTGGTGCCGGCGGCAGTACGCGTGATCGGACACTGGAGACCGTGCTCGATATCCGTGAGAAAACCGGCATTGAAGGTGTGCCGCATATTTCCTGTATCGGTTATGGAACCGAACAGATCAGGGAAATACTGGAACACTACAAGGAAAAGGACATCAAGAGCCTGGTCGTGCTGCGTGGCGATATGCCGTCCGGTACTTCCGGCATGAGTGGTCCGTTGCGTTATGCCAACGAGCTGGTTGCATTTATCCGCCAGGAATTCGGTGATTATTTCCATATCGAAGTGGCCGCTTATCCGGAAGTCCACCCGCAGGCACCGAGCACGCAAGCATGATCTGCAGAACTTCAAACGCAAGGTCGATGCCGGGGCCAACGGTGCTATCACCCAGTACTTCTATAATGCGGAAGCCTATTTCCGTTTTATCGACGACTGTGAAAAGCTGGGTATCGATATCCCCATCGTGCCGGGCATCATGCCGATTATTAACTGCACGCAGCTGGTCCGGTTTTCCGAGGCCTGCGGTGCCGAGATACCGCGTTTCATTCTGAAGCGGCTAAGAGATTTTGGCGATGATCGTGTCGCGATCCGCGAATTCGGTACCGATGTCACGACCAAGCTGGCCGAGACGCTGCTGGAAGGCGGGGCCCCGGGCATGCATATCTATACGCTGAACCAGCCTGAGGCCTCGGAAGGTATTTTCAAGAACCTGGGTCTCGACAAGCGGACGGAAACGGGCGGTAAAACGCCGTCACAGGAAAAGAAAGCGGCTGTTAAGGCTGGCTAATCAACGGCGGTTATTTCCAAGTCTGCGGTTTTAATCAAGGGTGCTGATTCAGCGCCCTTTTTTTATTGCGATATCAGCGACGTCCGTGGTGGCGGTTTCTTGCCGCTGCCGCAGCCGGGGTGTATTTTTGAAAGATCTGTTCCCCTATGACAGACGGTCCGAGAATGCAACCAGGCAGCGAAGCGGTAAGTGAGGCGGTATCGCAGGACAGGCCGGGCCTGCTGCTGGTCGATGATGACCCGCTGATTGTCGAAACCCTGGCCCTGGCGCTGGACGATATGTATTGCGTGCAGACCGCCGCCACCCGCAAGAAGACCAAGTCACTGTTGCAGACGGCCGAGACGCAGCCGGTCCTGGCGCTGGTTGATCTTGGCCTGCCGCCTTCTCCTCACGCTCCTGATGAGGGATTCGCACTCATCAGCGAGTTGCTGGCCTTCAATCAGCAGATGCGCATCCTGGTACTGTCCGGCCAGAGCGAGCGCGAGAATATTCAGCACGCCCTGACGCTTGGGGCGGTTGATTTCATTCCCAAGCCCTGTGATATCGATCTGCTCAAGACGCGGCTGCAGCACCAGATCATGCTGCTGGAAGCCGAGGCAGAGGCAGAACGTTCCCCCGCCGAAGAAAACATTCTGCTGGGCGACAGTACTGCCATGCAGATGCTGCGATCCCTGATTACGCAGTTTGCCGACTCATCGTTTTCCATCCTGATTGAAGGCGAGTCCGGCAGCGGCAAGGAACTGGTCGCCCGTCAGCTGCACACTGAAAGTGCTCGTGGCGGCGAGCCCTTTCTGACTATCAACTGCGCTGCATTCACGCCGGAATTGCTTGAGGCCCAGCTGTTCGGTCACGCCCGGGGCGCGTTTACCGGCGCCGCCAGCGCCCGCACGGGCTTTTTCGAGGCGGCGGGCGCGGGCAGCCTGTTGCTGGATGAAATCGGCGAACTGCCGCTGGACCTGCAGTCGAAACTGCTGCGGGTCCTGGAAAACGGCGAATATTACCGCCTCGGTGAAACCCAGCCGCGCCAGGCGAATGCCCGTATTATTGCCGCGACCAACCGCGATCTGCGGGCGGCGGTACGGTCCGGCAGTTTCCGCCAGGATCTGTTTCACCGCCTCAGTGTACTGACGATTACCGTGCCGCCGCTGCGCGAGCGTGGTCACGACTGCATCGATCTGGTCAAGCATTTCTGCAATATCTATGCGCGCGAGGCGCGGCCGTTTACGCTGGACCCGGAAGCGGGAAAACTGCTGCTCGACTACGTTTTTCCGGGTAATGTGCGTGAGCTGCGCAACATTGTTATCCGTCTGATTACCAAGTACCCGGGTACGACCATCAGCGCCGCACAACTGCAGGCCGAGCTGGAGTCGCCTGCTGACGCCTTTGCCGGCACCGGGGATGATGCGGCAGCCGGCAGCATGGAGCAGGACCTGCTAAGGGGGGATTTCGATCTGGATATGCGCCTGCGGCAGTGGGAACAGCAGTATATTGATGCCGCCCTGCACCTGAGTGATGGCAATCTCAGCAAGGCAGCGAGACTGCTGGGCATCAACCGTACTACACTTTACAGCAGGATCCAGCGGCTTTCGAAAGAAGGTCAATAATAAAGTCAGGGGTATCATGTATTACGAGCATTTCGGTTTCCGCTACCCGCCGTTCAAGATAACGCCCGATACCTCGCTGTTTTTTCCGGGCGGGAACCGCGGCGCGATCCTGGAGGCCCTGAGCTACGCCATCCGCAACGGCGAGGGTATCGTCAAAGTGGTGGGCGAAGTGGGCAGCGGCAAGACCATGCTCTGCCGGATGCTGGAAATCGAACTGCCCAAGAATATCGAGATCGTCTACCTGGCCAACCCGCGGCTGTCGCCGGACAACATCCTCCATGCCATTGCCTTCGAGCTGAAACTGCCGGTCAGCGATGACGACAATCGCCTGGTTGTCATGCAGAGTCTGCAGAATTACCTGCTGGAACGGCATGCGGAAAACAGGCAGGTGGTGGTATTCATCGAAGAGGCGCAGAGCATGCCCCTGGCGACGCTTGAGGAAATCCGCCTGCTTAGCAATCTGGAGACCAACCAGCACAAGCTCCTGCAGATAGTGCTGTTCGGCCAGCCGGAGCTCGATGACATGCTGGCGAAACCGCAGATACGCCAGCTCAAGGAACGCATTACCTATCATTTCAACCTGGAACCACTCCGGCAGAACGAGATACGGGATTACATGAATGCCCGCCTGCGCAGCTGCGGCTATCGGGGAGGCACCTTGTTTACGACCGGCGCCACCAGTCTGATCGCCCGCTATTCGCAGGGTTTGCTGAGGCGCGTGAATATCCTCGCGGACAAGGCGTTACTGGCCGCCTATGCCGGGAACAGCCGCCGTGTCGGCCGCCGCCAGGTGATGGCGGCGGTCAGGGACAGCGAATTCCGTCCGCTATGGACACATTACTTATGGCCTGCTGCGCTGACCGTCTTCCTGCTGGCGGTGAGCATGCTTGCGTATCAGCAGTTCGACGGGAATTGGCGGCACTGGTCCTGGCCGCAGGCGGAAACGACGACAGCGCCTGTCGCCGCGGATACGCAGGAGACCGATGCCGCGCCGGCTGAATCGACGGCCCCCGCTCGCCAGGAAACCCGCTCCCCGCCGCCGCGGGAGCCAGCGATTGATACCCGGCCGCTGGGCAATGGCTATGCGTGGGCTGGCGGTGACGGCCGCTGGAGTCATAATCACGGTATGCAGGCCGGGGCCGTAATGCAGACGGTCCCTGACGCCGCGGGTGCGCTATCGCCGGAAACCGGACCGGTGGCCGCGAATACAACGGGAGAAGACATGACAGTGTCCGCCATGCAGGCATTCCTGGATAAACTGCCGCCTGAAGAAGTCTGGCTGGATGCGCCGGCAGTACCGGGGATAACCTGTGAGCGCTGTACAGCCATTATTTACAGGCCGTTGCAGGGTAGTGAAAAAATGTAGTGTGTGAGGATGCTGGATACAACAAGGCATCCCGGAAACCCGTTGCCGGGTGTACGAGGGCAAGCGCCGGGGAATGATTGTTTGAAGTTCCAGTAATCAAGGATGGTCCGCTTTAATATCGGATCTTTCTTAAAAACAGTGGCGCTATAATGCCAGACTATTCAAATAGCACATGGGGGAGAGCGAGTGATTAATGTGCGCGCAGTTCATGGGGTAATCATTCCGGTTTTCGTGCTTGCCGGGCTCAGTGGCTGTGCCGAGATCGAGCCAAAACCATTCGAGCCTTCAAAGGGGCATATCCAGTCGGAAACCGCCGGCGATGAAGCGGATGATGGCGCGATCCCGGATGTGGTTACCCAGGCCCCCGTGCTGCCGGAGCCCGAGCCGGCAAAACCACTGGAAAAATATACCGTCGTGGTGAATGAAGTGCCGGTCAGGGAATTGTTGTTTGCGCTGGCACGCGATGCCGATCTGAATGTCGATCTGTATCCCGGCCTGGATGGCAACGTGACGCTGAATGCCGTCGATCAGACCTTGCCGCAGATACTGGATCGCATCAGCCGGCAGATAGCCATCCGCTACGAGTTTAAGGAGAACAATATCGTTGTTACTCCGGATGATCCGTACTTCAAGGATTACCGCGTCGATTACGTCAATATGGCGCGTGATACGAGTTCCACCAACCGTGTGGCAACCCAGATCAGCACTACTGGCGGGACGGGTACCGGCGGCGCGGGCGGAGGTGGCAGCGGCGGTGGAGGTGGCAGCGGCGGCGGCGGCGGCGGAAACAACAACTCGACCACCAATGTGGACAGTGTTTCCTTTAACCGTTTCTGGCAGACACTCGTTGTTAATATTTCCGCCCTGATTGACGATCCGATCGGCAGTACGAGTGATACCGGCCAGATTCCAGCAACCAACAATGTTATCGCCAGCCCGGAGACTGGAATCATTAATGTCCGCGCGACATCCAGGGAGCATGAACTGATCAGTCAGTACATCAGCCAGATGGAGGAAAGCGCCCAGCGCCAGGTGCTCATACAGGCAACCATAGTCGAGGTAGCATTGAATGATCAGTATCAGGCCGGTATCGACTGGGCAGCGCTGGATGTGTTCGGTTCAGGTATTGATCTGCTCTCGACGACTCTTAATCCCGCATTTCCGAATACACCAATACAAGGGTCGCTGACGCAGGCGGTTTTTGCCTATACGGATACGGATTCCACCGGCGAGGTCAGGAATCAGGCGCTGGTGCGGCTGCTGGAAGAATTTGGCGAGACCCAGGTTCTGTCGAGTCCCCAGCTTATGGCAATGAACAACCAGACGGCGATTCTCAAGGTAGTCGAGAACCTTGTTTATTTCGAAATAGACTCCGAGGTCAGCCAGGGTGCACTAGGGGGACAGGTTACGTCTGTGGATACGACTGCACAGACAGTGCCGGTGGGCATTGTCATGACGCTAACCCCGCAGATTAACGATACGGGGGTTGTTACGCTGAATGTACGCCCGACCATATCGCGGGTGACGGATCGAATTGAGGATCCCAATCCACAGGCAGCGGTACCCAATTTAGTACCCCAGATTGAAGTTCGCGAAATGGAGTCCATGTTACGCCTGACAAGTGGACAGGTTGCAGTTCTGGGCGGACTCATGGAGGACAGCACCCAGGATGACGATGCCAGAATCCCGGGCTTTTCCAGAATACCGATCATCGGCAGGGCATTCAGTACCAGAACCAAGAACTATCAGAAAAGTGAACTTGTAATCTTCTTGCGTCCTGTTGTTGTCAACAATCCGAGCGTGAATGCGGATCTCCGCGAATACCGGACATTCCTACGCAATAACAGTGCTGACAGGCCCGGGGGCGCTGCGCAGTGAGCCTGTTAATGGACGCCCTGCGTAAGGCGGAGCGCGAGAAGAAAGAGGCCGCCGAGAGGCTGCGGGAAAAGCAGCAGTCGATATCGGAAGAGACTGCCGAGAGCACCCGTGCCGATGGCCTGTCATTGTCACTGGTCGAGGATGACAGCAATCAATCCTCCGTTCAGGAAAGCCCTGACGACAATGATACGCCTGCTCCGGATGAGCAATACACGACTGGTGACGACCCTGATGCCACCCTGGCGGAACCCATGGCCAATCTGTCACTGGGTGCGGTGGATGAGCAGCCACCGGAAAGCGGGGCCGATACTAGTGAGTTCGATAGAGGGGAAGTTTCCGCCAAAGACGATAAGGGGGGTAGTCACGAGCCCGGCAGCAGCGACGACGCCGGCCTGTTACTGGAAACAAGCCGGGATACTACTGCCTCCGGCCACGGCGAAAACCTGACCATCGACATGTCCGATGAGGCCGGCGAAGAAACGCTGGGCGCCGGAGGCGTGCAGCCGGACGACGATACTTTGGTTCTGGAAAACCGGAGTTATCAGTCATCGCCGGACGACTCCGCAACACTGAGTGACACCCTGGAACAGGGCCGTACTCACAGCGGGAGCTCCACCAGGGAGGCCACGCGCGAGTTTGCAAAGGCTGGTGTCTCTTCCTATACACCGGTATCCGCGCAAAACGTGTTTGCTGCCAGGAAATCAGCATCGTACCCGACGATTACGATAGGTATCCTGATGGTACTGGTTACCGTCGGGCTTGCTGCCTATGGCGTGTTTTATTATTTCAGCGTAACGCCAATCAATCGCGATATGCCATCACCGGCGGTAGCACACGGAGTCGAGGCTACCGAGGCGTTGCCGGTCGTACCGGAGGCCGCCGAAATCAATACGGGCACCATGGCCGATGAAATAGAACCGCCAGAAATTCTGCCGATAGAACAGCCGGCTCCGGTCCCGGCGGCGGAAGCGCCATCTGCTTCTGCTGTCGAAACAGCGGCTGCCACACTCACGGAGGAGGATGCATCGGCGGGAGAGATGATATTGCCCGAAGTGCAAAGACCAGAGCCCGTCAAGCCAGCGGATACCGCAGAGAGCGGGGAGAGTCCGGTATCTCCTGTCAGGGAAGAGATCGAATTGAAACCGCAGCTGTTACAGATAAGCCGTAGTAAAGAGCCGCCGCAGGAAAACCTGGCACTAAGGGACGCCTACAGCGCCTTCAAAAGCGGCGATCTGGAAACGGCCGGGACGCTGTATCGTTCTGTATACAGCAAGGATCAGGACAACATTGATGCGTTGCTGGGGCTGGCTGCCATAGCGGTTCGCGAGCAACGTCATGGGCAGGCCTATGATTATTACAGTGCAGTGCTGAGACTCAATCCCGCCAATCCCGACGCCCGGGCGGCGATTATCAATCTGCAGCAACAGGTTGATCCGGCGGTAAGCGGCAGCCGGATACGGCAACTGCTTGAACAGTATCCCGGTTCGGCCTATCTGCACTATGCGCTGGGCAATGTTTATGCAAGACAGAAAAGATGGCCTGATGCGCAACAGGAGTATTTTAGTGCCTATTCCGGCGACAGTGAAAATCCGGACTATGCCCTCAATCTGGCTGTCAGCATGGATCATATGAATAAACGTGATGCCGCCCTGCAATATTACGAGGTGGCACTGAAGCTTGCCGGCGGCGGGACTGCCGGCTTCGATGTTGCCGTGATCGAACAGAGAATCAGGGAACTTGCCAGATAATAACCCGCTGTGACTACCGGTCCTCATAAAAAGAATTTGCGTCTTGGCGAGATCCTTGTTTCCAAGGGTGTCACAACGCCTGACCAGATCAGTATTGCGCTTACCGAGCAGAAAAAGAGCAAGGAGCATCTTGGCAAGATCCTGGTGAAGCTGGGATTTGCCACCGAGGCCATTATTCGTGATGTGCTTGGCGGCGTACTCGGCCAGGAAAGTATTGATCTCAATCGCGCCGTCATTGATGGTGATGCCGTTCGCATGATCTCGCAGGATGCGGCCAGGCGCTGCCGTGCGCTACCTCTTACCTATGATAGCAACAACAGTATGCTGACTGTCGCAATGGCCGATACATTCGACTTGGTCGCAATGGATCAGATCGCGGCTGAAGTCGGTCCTGATGTTGAAGTTATCCCGTTGCTTGCCGGTGAGGCCGAAATCCAGGGAGCAATCAGATTCGCGCCTACGGTTTTGAGTTGTCCGTTGATGGCATACTCAACGAGATTGAAACCGGCGAGATCGATTACCAAAGCATGGATGCGGAATCCAATGAATACAGCCAGCCTGTTGTCAGGCTGGTGAATGCGCTTTTATCTGATGCCGTCAAACGCGATGCGTCGGATATACATTTTGAGCCGGAAGAAGGTTTTCTCCGTTTCAGGTACCGCATAGACGGTGTTCTGAGACAGGTGCGCAGCCTGCATAAAAATTACTGGTCTGCCATTGCCGTACGCCTGAAGGTAATGGCAGGAATGGATATTGCGGAGACCAGGGCGCCGCAGGATGGACGCATTTCATTGACACTGACCGGCCGCCAGGTCGATTTCCGGGTTTCCACTCTGCCTACCGTTCACGGTGAAAATATCGTGCTGCGTGTGCTGGATCGTTCCCGCGGCATAGTGCCACTGGAAACTCTGGGTTTGCAAAGCAATGACATGGATGTGCTGAAACTGATGGTTGCCAGGCCCGAAGGCATCATTATGGTAACAGGGCCTACCGGCAGTGGTAAGACAACGACATTGTATTCACTGCTTAATTATCTCAATACCGAATCCGTGAATATCATGACACTAGAGGATCCGGTCGAATATCCGACATCGATGATCCGTCAAACCTCGGTCAATGAAGCGATTCGACTGGACTTTGCCAGCGGTATTCGCTCCATGATGCGCCAGGATCCGGATATCATTCTGGTCGGCGAGATACGTGATGAAGATACCGCGAATATGGCATTTCGCGCCGCCATGACCGGCCACCAGGTATTTTCCACCCTGCATACCAATTCCGCCATTGGCGCCATTCCACGCCTGCTGGATATAGGTATCCTGCCGGACATCCTCTCAGGCAATATTATCGGCATTCTGGCACAGCGACTGGTCCGCAGGCTGTGCGAACAATGCAAGGAGGCCTATGACATTACCGAACTGGAACGGACCCTGCTGGGACTGAAGGTGTCGGAACGTCATCCCAGGGTTTATCGCGCCAAGGGCTGCTCCAAATGCGACGGTACCGGCTATAAGGGCCGGATAGCATTGATGGAAGTGCTGCATTTTGATGCGGATATTGATGAGCTGATAGCGCGGCGCGGTACTCCCCGGGAAATCAAGAAGCTGGCGGTATCGAAAGGCTTCAGGCCGCTGTCGGATGTCGGTGCCAGCCGTATAATGGAGGGTACGACAAGCATCGATGAAGTCAGCCGTGTCGTGGATTTGACAGCCAGGATCAAACAGTCCTGATTACTATTAATGGCCACCTTCCAGTACAAGGCAATAGATGATCGGGGCCGCTTTCATAGCGGCCGGATTGATGCCGTTAATTCGGCGGACCTGGAAAGCCGTCTCGGAAAAATGAACCTCGACCTTGTCAATTTCAGGGAAGTCAGGCATCAGGGTAAAAGCAAGACCTATTACGGGGTCAAGCGACGGGATTTGATTACCTTCTGTTTCCATATGGGACAGACGGCACGCGCGGGCGTGCCGATTCTCGAAAGCCTGCAGGACCTGCGTGACAGCGTTGAAAACCCGAGATTCCGTGAGGTGCTGTCATCCATGATGGAATCCATCGAAGGCGGCAAGACATTGTCACACTCCATGCGCGACTATCCCGGTGTTTTTGGTGATGTGTTTGCCAATCTTGTCGGTGCAGGTGAGCAGAGCGGTGAGATGAGTACGGTTTTTGACAACCTGGCGGACAATCGCAAAATGGCAGGATGAGCAGGCTGCTTATGTAAAAAAACTGCTGATGTATCCAGCCTTTGTGCTGGTCGTGGTTCTGTCCGTAGTCTTCTTTCTGATGACTTACCTGGTCCCGGAGCTGCTGAAGTTCGTGCAGACGATGGGGGAGGAACTGCCCTTGCACACCCATGTATTGATTATTGTGTCGGGTTTCTTCAGGGACTTCTGGTATCTCGTGCTTGGCGTGCCAACTGTTGCTGTCATTGTGATAGTGATCGCCTTGAAAACCAGCGAGTCGGCTCGGTATACATTTGACAGCGTTAAACTGAAATTGCCGATCATTGGGCCCATTTATGAAAAAATCATACTTACAAGAGTGGCCAACTTCTTTGCCATGATGTATTCGGCCGGCATTAATATCATTGATTGCCTGAGGACCAGCGAAATCATTGCCGGCAATAAAGTGCTCGAGGAGAATATGCGGCGGATCGGGCAGCTGATCTCCGACGGTAACAGTCTCAGCGCCAGTTTTGCCGCGACGGGCAGGTTCCCGCCGCTGGTCCTGAGGATGATCAGGGTTGGAGAGAACACCGGGTCTCTGGAGGAATCACTGCTGAATGTGAGCTATTTTTATACCCGGGATGTGCGTGAATCCATTGAAAAACTGCAGTCGATGATTGAGCCGACCATGACGATAGTACTTGGCTCGATTGTTGCCTGGGTAATGTTTTCCATACTTGGGCCCATTTATGACCTCATCACTAAGATCCAGATTTGATTTTGTTAATCGCCGGGCCCTGGTGATAACCAGCGAGAGGGCGATTGTATACCAGTGGGAAAAGCAGTGCCTTTCCAGCGGGTATATTTTTGCCCTTACGGAAGAAGGGCTCGCCAGGTTTGAACAATACCTGCAGACTAACAGCGAGGATCCGGTCTATGTCGTGACCGATCTGCCCGATGAAGAATTCAAGTATGACAAGATCCCGCATGTCGGTGCCGGTGACAGAAAGTCACTGATAGAACGACGGCTGACGCGATCCTTCAGAAGCGTCAAGTACAGTTATTATGAAATACAGGGACGGGAGCAGGAAGGAAGACGGGACGATAATGTACTGTTCGCAGGCATTACCGAGGACGAGGCCATCCAGCCGTGGATTGCCAGGCTACTGGAACATAAGGTACCTGTCGCCGGCATTTATTCCGTTGCCTTACTGACCCGGCATTTACTCGGTGCGGTGGGCCATGAAGGAGGTCCTGGCCTTATTGTCAGTCTGGAGCGTAATGCGGGGCTGAGACAGACATTCTTTCTCAACAAAAATTTTAAGTTCAGTCGCCTCGTGCGTATGCCGAGGTATGGCACTGAACCCTATGCACCGGTCATTCGCGACGAGGTTGAAAAAATGCTGCGTTACCTGCACAGCATGCGTTACCTGACCAATGAAACGCTGTCCAGGGTTTGTTTGATTGGGGACAAGACACTCCTGAATGAGCTGAAGGAGGAATGCAAGGATCGCCCGGGGATCGAATTTGTATTTATATCTCTCGATCATATATCCGAGCGAATCGGATTGATATACGATTTTGTCGATCCTTTCGCGGAGAGTGTTTATGCCTATCTGGCCCTGAAAAACCGGCCGCGCAACATTTATGCGAAAGAAGAAGAGACCCGCTATTACCAGTTGCGTAATATCAGGAATTTTATGCTGGGGTCGAGCATATTCATTCTCCTCGCCAGCCTGATCTGGGGCGGTTTATCCTTTATGGAAGCAGTTACCCTGAAACAGCAATCCATAAGCGCGGTCAGCAAGACGGAGTTTTACCAAACGCGATATGATATGGCCAAGGAACGCCTGCCGGAACTGCCGGTGGAACCGCGGGATCTGAAAACGGCAGTGAGTATTGCCGACTCGCTTGAAGCCTATCAGGCCACGCCCCTGCCTCTTTTCAGGACGCTGAGTTCGGCTCTGCAGCAGTTCCCGGAAATCCAGATCAGTTCCATGGAATGGCTGTCTGCCCTGGATCCCGACACTACCCCTCAGGGAGACAGAACCGCCCAACCTGATACCCGTACGTCCTCTTCCACGGCCCAGGATAACGATGCCGACTATCTGTATTACCAGATAGCCAACATCAAGGGCTACATGGCGCCATTTGATGGCAATTACCGGCGCGTAATCAGCCGTATCAATCAGCTGGTGGAGGCCCTGAGAAACGAGGATGATATTTATGATGTAAGGATAATGACAATGCCGCTTGATGTGAGCTCGGAAGCCAGTCTCAGGGGTGCTGCCGATGCGGTTGCCACTCAGGCCGAGTTTTCATTCCGCCTGGTCATGGGGATAGCCGATGAAACGTGAATTCCTGGACTGGACCATTTTAAGGTTACCGATCATCATTTTTTCCATGACACTGCTCATGGGTATTGTCATAGTTGCCGGCGGTCATTATTACCTGGACGCGATGGAGCAGGAGTTTTCACGTAATCAGGCGGATTTCAGGAGTATCAGCAGCCAGTATCTGCAGGTGGATGAGGAAGAGGCCCTGATACGGCAATATTATCCGGAATTCATAGAGCTATATAAGCAGGGCCTGGTGGGCAAAGAGAGAAGGCTGGACTGGGTCGAGACACTCCAGGCGGTCAGTGAAGTTTTGCAGATTTCCTCGCTTCGCTACGAGATTTCCTCGCAGGCACGGGTTCCGGATGCCCTGCCCATTGATACCGGCAGTTTTCACATTTACCAAAGCACCATGAATGTCAGTATGGATATGCTGCATGAGGTCGATCTCACCCGCTTTCTCGACCGGGTCGACAGGAGCGCAAACGGCCTGTATAGCGTATCCAGCTGCAGCTTCAGCAGAAAGAACAGACAAATTGATGTTGTATCCGAACAGGCCAATGTTAGTGCAGACTGTAATCTGAACTGGTATAGCATAAAGCCCGCCGATGGCAGCGAGATAACACTGTAATGCGGCCGTATACGATAATAATACTTTCACTGGTCCTCGGCCCGGCCATGGCCGCGGATGATTTCGGCCGTCTGTTTACCACGCCGGAACAACGCCGGGCGCTGGATGCAGTGCGTTATCAAAAAGAGACCGTCCAGGTTGAAATCCCCGATGAACAGGAAATGGCGGGCGGCGAGGATACGGCACGGGAACCGGTTGCGCCGATCAGGCTCAGGGGCCTGGTTTACCGCAAGGACGGCCGGAGCGCCGCCTGGATCAACGATGCCAGTACCCTGAAGGGGGACCTGAGCCTCGAGGATATCCAGGTCGACATCCGGAAGACATATCCAGTCACCGGGTACCGATCAGGCTGCCCATGGAAGACAGGACCATTGAACTCAGGGTCGGCGACCAGTATCTGCCGTCAAGCGGTCAGAAGATTGAGCTGTCCCCCTGATAATCATGCAGAACGTTATACACTCACATTCGTTGACAGGTCGCGGAATCCACACACGGACCCAGGGCGGCATCATGGTGATAGCCATCATGTTGATCCTGGTGGCCGGGTCCTCCTACATGCTGGTCAAGAAATTCAACGCCAACGCGCAAAAAGCCCAGGCTGATGTCAATACGATGGCGGCACTGAAAACGGCCAAGCAGGCTTTAATCAGCTACGCAGTGACTTATCCGGATAATATTAATCCTGATGAAGGCCCCGGTTATCTATTATGCCCGGATATAACCAATGATGGTGTGGCGGGCGGTTCGTGTTCTGACGGCGACAATACGACAATCGGCCGATTCCCGTTCAAAACATTGGAAGTCCCGGAGCTTCGCGACGGGAGTGGGGCAAGACTTTGGTATGTTGTTTCTGAGAATTACAAGAATAACCCGAAGGTAATGCCCGCCCTTAACAGCGATACACCGGGGACATTACAGGTTGATAATATCGATGACATAGTAGCCATAGTCTTCGCCCCCGGTGAACCGGTTGGCGACCAGAATAACCGCGGCTCCGCGACGGAGACTATCGAGGACTACCTGGAAGGCGACAACGCCAATCTTGACCAGCAATTTACGCGCTCCGGCGGCGAGGATTTCAACGATCGCCTAGTTATCATAACCCGCGACGAACTGATGACTGTTGTGGAAAAGCGGGTGCTGGGTGATGTGGCGAGAGCGCTGGACAGATACAGGGATGCAGACTGGAATGATTCCGATGCCTATCCTTGGCTGAGCCCCTATACGGATCCCGACAACTCGACTTTTCACGGAATACTGGATACGTATGCTGGTCATATTCCATTTCACCGGAGTGGCGACACACCAGGATCGAATAATCAGGAATCCATTCAACAGCGACATATCTCTTGCATGGAATAATATTACTGACGCTGAAATTGAAATAATATTGGATCAAGCATGTAATGGTGTAGAAGAACCCTGTTTTGAATTGTTATCGCCTGCGATAGCCTGCGCGGTTAATAGTGAATGCCTGGACCCGGATGATCCGTTTAATGGAGATGTGCCGGATATTAATGATGTAACAAACGCTTCATGTGTATGGAGCTCAAAAGTTGTTTTTGAATGTTCGGGACAGTTTTTAGTACCAGATGGCGGAGGCAGTAAAGCAGTTATTGCATTCAGTTCAGTTCATGATATTTATGGTTATAAATATGGATTAAACACCTCCGCTCCCGGACTGGATTATATCTATACGGATACCAGCGGAAGTTGGCAGTGGGAGATAGCCTATATAGATGACATTGGTACTGGTTACAATGATTGGCCGGTAATTCCATTACTGGATGGTAATATAAGCAGGATTTATGAATTTACTATTAAATATCAGGCTACTAGCTTTGATGATAGTAATATTATTGACGCAGATAGTGGTAAATTAAGAACCAGAAATCTGAGTATAGATTCAGAAAATCTTGCTGAAGATGATGTATATATAAATGTTACAGATAATATGACAGATATAACATACTATCCAGGATCCGATAAATCTCCCGATGAGCAAGAGGCAGAAATAATTGTTACAAGCCAACCAGAAACCACGGGAACCATTGCAGCCACAGGATTACAGTATGATCTGGATATTGATGATGGGGAGCTACCCGATTGGTTTGTAATCAACAAATGGCATGAAATGGCATATGTAGCATATGCGGAATCTGAGGATTTTCCGGGGGATAATGCCAGTTCATGTAGTTCGACTGACGATAACTGCCTGGTATTGAATTGGATTGGACCTAACAATGTAGAACCGGATTCTGTGCAGGATATTCGTGCACTGGCTTTATTGGCAGGCCGAGAATTGAATAACCCACCTCTTATTGAACAGGACAGGGAGAGCAATGCCGGTAACCCGGAGAGCTATTTCGAGGACAATAACAGTAGTATTGATGATCGTGATTTTGCATATGGAATTATTGATGATGGATTCAACGACAGGGCACGTCTCATTCTCAGGGTTGAGAACTAGGGGTGATGTCCATATCTCGTAGCGACCGCGGCTTTTCCCTGCTGGAGCTGGCAATTGTCCTGTTCATACTGGGGATACTTCTCGTGGGAGTTCTGGTGCCGCTGGCCGTACAACAGGAGCAGAAGTGATCGCCGGGATACTGAGGAGGCACTTGAGCAGATCAGGGATTCACTGCTTGGATTTGCCCTGAGTAATGGGCGTTTGCCATGCCCGGACTGTGCCTGTCTTGATCCCAATGATACGGATTGTAATAGTGATAATCATTGTAATGCGGTGCCGGCAAATGAAGTTAATGATGGTGTTGAAGATAGACAGGATAGTGAAAATTGTGATGTGGAACTAGGCAATATACCCTGGGCCCAGCTTGGTGTAAGTGGAAAGGATTCATGGGGTAATAATTTTACATATAGGGTCAATTGAGATTTTGCTTCTCAACCCTATCCGCCTGAACATCCAGAGACAAGCTTTTCCTTGGATGATACAGGGAATATCAGAGTTGAGTCTGATTGAGTGGGACGCTTGTTGCGAAGCATATTCCTGCTATTGTGCTGTCGCATGGAAAAAACTACATTGAACTCGACCCTTCTGACTTTGAGGCAGAGAATCTGGATTATGAGACTACTGAACCGATTCTGTTCATACAAAGGGACTTTTCGCAAAAGGATGGCGAGGAATTCGATGACCTGCTGATCTGGATTTCACCGCATACGCTGCGGCTGAAGATGGTCGAGGCAGGCCTGCTACCGTAGGGAGGCTCTGAAGAATTTGTCATTTCGAGCGCAGCGAGAAATCCTTGTGCAAATAGCTTTTTGTAAATCAATAAGTTAAAAGATTTCTCCCGTTGGTCGAAATGACATGCGGGGATTATTCAGAGCTTCCCTAGCATTTGTTCAAAGACGTTGAATGGTTTCTCCATATTAAGTGGTAGCAATCATGGTTGAAACTACGGGTGCAGCTCTCAGCGCCGGTATAGTCTGAATCTCACCCGTCCATCCCGGTTTTCGGCGAGTTCCAGGCAATAGCCGCAGTCGTCTGCCAGTTTGTGTGCCTGCAGCAGGCCGACACCCAGCCCGCTGGCCGAAGTGAGCGGCTGCTTGAACAGGTTCACTACAATCTCCGCCGGTATGGCCCGGCCATTATCGGACACCGTCAGGACAGCCCTGTTGCCGGTGCACTCGATTGCAACCTGTACCGTGATGTCTTCATGATCCAGGGCTTTTCTCAGGGCATTCTCGATCAGGTTGTTGACCACGGTATTGAACAGGTCAGCGGGTATGAGGATATCGCTGTTGATATTCTCGGAATAATGAATGTTCTCTTCACTGCGCTCTATTTCCAGTTCGTTCCACCAGTTCTGCAGGGGAACCATCCTGATATCAGACTGGTCGGGTGTCTGCAGCTTGGTGAGGGCGGATTCAAGCCGCTGGGTCAGGAGCGGCAGCTGGCGCTGTAAAAGCGCAAGAGTCTCCTGTGATTTGCCGCCAGAGCTGCCGAGAATATTGGTGATGTTCTGGAATGACTGCAGCAGATCTCGATATCGTGCGTCATGCGTGCACCGGTCTCATAAATGGCGCGCATATGGGCCTGCCTGGACAGCTCCCGCTCCTGTACCTTTGCCGTGTAGAAATGATCGATGATCCGGATCAGTAACTTGAAATGTAACAGCAGTGTGGCACCCACGGAGCTGGCCGTCATTATCCGTACATGTATCTGACCCGACTCGATATCCGCGGCATATTTTGTTTCCGACCCATGCATGCCATCAAGATCGCCGGCATGCCATTCGACACCTTCGATCATGGGCAGCGAGATCAGTTTTTTCGTGGCCTGATCGATGAATTCCTCCGGAGTCTCGGTGTTGTTTCTCAATGTGGCTATCTCGCTGATCCAGTACTCAAAGGGTGTGCCAATATTCAGCAATGACTGGGTCCAGAGCTGGGCGAGGCCACTGAAACCGGCCCTGGGCGACAACAGCCAGCTTATCAGCAGGATAATTATGCCGATAAACAGGAATGTTTTTATAATAGCGGTTATGTAGTTCTGATCCGTCAACGGATAACTGTTAATGATGCTGCCAAGCAGCAGAAGGCTGGCAAGTAATGCCGTGGTAATGGCGCTGAAAAGATCGACCTGCTGCTGCAATTTTTCCTCTGTCCGCCGCTTGCCCGGCATGACCAGGATGGCCGCCGGTAGTATGAACAGGCCTACATTAAAGAAATTGATGATTTGAACATCCAGGCGTATATCGAAAAGATGTGCCGCACAGCTGATTAACAGTTCAATGAAAAGAAAAAACAAAATGGTGATATTGGTATTGCGCTCCCTGACAGTCTGCGGGAGCCTGCCTCCGGTAATACCTATCAGGAGAATGAGCCAGCCGGTAATCAGCCACCAGTCCAGCCACAGTACGAACACGATGGTCAGGGCGATGAATATGCTAGAGTTGATCCAGCTGAGGCGCTGGTCGCCACGCCAGACCGGCTGCCATATCAGGAACAGACCCAGATGAGCGAGTACCAGCGAGCGTCCCAGGGGAGTACTGACGTCGGCCAGGATCGCCGCGTGCAGCGTCATTAACATCAGGGCGCTGGTAATTTGCCCGGACAGATCCTTAAATTTCATGAATAACAGTCACTTATATTATTGTTAATGCAGTTCGGCAACGCTATGAACATGGATACATTATTCAGAATCAGGACCCTGGCGCAATACAGCCTTTACGAGGGCTGGCGCGGTCATGTATTTCTGACCAGTGTACGACTTGTGCTTATCTGTGCGGCACTCGCGGAATTCAGCGGCCCGCTCGTACTTACTGACACCTGGCAAACCAGGGTCGCCATCTACGCATTTACTGCCAGGATATCCCTTGTAAGCGTAATCGCTATTTATGTCATTAATTCGCTCATCCGCGACAGGCTCGATAAACAGACAGAATGGCACCTGTCGATAGACAGTCCCCGCTATGCCTATCTTTATGGAAGAGTAGCTGGGATTTCTTGTGACCGGACTGCTGATGGCGATAGCGACCGGACTATATCCACTTCTCTATGCACAGAATATGGACGTATTGTTGTGGCTGGCCAGTTTATGCGCGGAAATGGTCGTTGTTATCATGCTGGCGGTGTTTATAGCCGTAACATTCAATAACAGCGTGCTTGGTTTCATGACGGCAGGCGCTTTTTATATACTGGCACGGAATATCGGCAATTTTATACTGGTCAGCCAAAGCCCGGTTCTGGAGGGTGAAAACGAAACCGTCAATATTGCCAGCCATATTATTGAAACCGTGCATTATGTTATCCCGGATTTCTGGCAATACGCAGACAGCAGATGGCTGCTATATAGCGACGGTAGCCTTGCAGCATTGTCAGCAATTCTGGTTGAAGCCCTGATATTCAGCCTGCTGTTGCTGTTCGCCGCCAGTATCGACCTTTATCGCAAGAATTTGTAAATGGCCGGGGCTTTGTTTGAAAGCGGCAAGACACGGGCCTGGAGTGCCGTTCCCGCCTGGCTTGTTGCGGTATTCCTGTTCGTGCTTGTTTTACAGCTGGGCTGGGCCTCTCTGCGTATGCCACCACAGGCGGACATCAGTGATTTGCCTGCCCCGCCGCCACCGGCATATCTGAGGTTTGCGGGTATTGGTGATGATGTATTCCTGTCCAAGGCCCTTGTCCTGTGGCTTCAGGGCCATGACTACCAGCCGGGTATCAGCCTTTCCTACCGCGAACTGGATTATGACCGGCTTATTGAATGGCTGGATACGATTCTGATTCTGGATCCCGAAAGTCAGTATCCGTTGTTACTGGCCAGTCGGGTTTATGGTGACGTCAATGAGCCGGACAGGCAGCGCAAGATGCTGGATTTCATAGCCGCCAGATTCATGGACTATCCTGCTGAACGCTGGCGCTGGATGGCGCACGCCGTCTATGTTGCCCGGCACAGGCTTGATGATAATGACCTGGCGCTGAAGCTGGCCCGTATTCTGGCCGACAATGCGACTTCAGATAATGTCCCGTTCTGGGCCCGGCAGATGCATATATATATCCTGGAAGACATGGGACAACTTGAGGCGGCCAGGATTCTCCTCGGTGGGCTGATTGACAGCGGTGAGATCGAGGATCCGAATGAGCTGCGTTTCCTGATGAAGCGGCTCAGGGATCTGGAAGAGCGGAACCGGTAGAAATTTTGTGATGCAGGCTGGTTTCACCGAGATCCTCCCCACGCAGCATACTCAGCATGTACATGATATATTTATCGTCTGGCATTTGCGTCTGCAGTTTAGAGAACAATTCTGATGCCTTGTTGTGTTCGCCTGACAGGTAGGCTTGTACGGCCTCGTCATTGATTCTTGCCTGTTCAATTTTAGAATTATCCGCCTTCGATTTCCGGCACAGTGGTTCATAGATGCGAATCGGTTCTGTACGCCCTCTTATGTAGACACGATCCAGCAAGCGGTAAAGGAACATGTCCGCGGCCCTGTAGGTATATTCACTGACTATGGTTCTGGCCTGATAGATTCTGGTGAGCTGTTCTATCCTGGAAGCAATATTAACGGCGTCACCTATTACCGTGTAGGTAATCCTGTGCCGGGTACCCATATTGCCGACACTCATCAGGCCCGAATTGATGCCGATGCGTATTTCTGCCCAGGGCCAGCCCTGGTTTTCGAAAGATTGCTGCAGCTCCACCATTGCTTCGTGCAGATCGAATGAAGCTGCAACGGCGCGAGGGGCGTGTTCCGGCTGCGGCAGCGGCGCACCCCAGAAGGCCATGACTGAGTCACCGATGAACTTGTCGATGGTTGCTCCATGGCTGTGCAGTATCTCGGTAATGCGGGTGAAATATTCGTTCAGCATGCGGGTCAAATCAGCGGGTTCCACTTTTTCCGCGATGGCGGAAAATCTCACGAGATCGCAGAAAATCACGCTCATGTTTCGCGACTGGCCCTCGAGCGGAATCTTTTCCGGGTGCCGGCACAATTCCCTTACTACCTCGGGCGGCGCGTAATGACTGAAAGTGTCAATTATTTGCTGCCGCAGGTGGGTCTCTTCGAAGTATGCGATCAGGACGTTGACGACATAGAGGATCAATATCGTCAGCAGGAAATATTCCATCGGCAGTGCCGCGGATTCCAGGTAACCGGTGTAGTTGAGATAGACGGGCGGTATGACCAGTAACAGGGTCAGGGTGGATGCGGCGATCGGCGCCAGCAGGGGCAGGCTGAAGCTCAGTATGAGTCCGGTAAGAATGAATAACAGCATCTCCGGCGACCATACGAACTGCGGCAGCCTGATGCTGTTATCGCCGGCGATCCAGGCCGAGAGCCATTGACTGCTGACCGAGAGATCGGGGGGCGAAGTCAGTTCCAGGTTCAGCAGGCCGGTGGCATTGGCCAGAAAAAGCAGGAATACCAGCGATACAAGACCTACCCTGATCAGGTTGATGTTCATCCTGTGCCCTTCCCCCCAGGCATGAGCCAATAACAGGCGCAGGCCGGGACTGAAGGCCTTGCCAACTGTCTTACCTCAACATGACTGGCGATTGTGGCTGTATAGTGTGGCCCGTCATTCAGTATGGGCCATTCCCCCGCAGGGCCTGATTAACCATGTGGCGCCTGGCGGCGCCACGAAGTGATCCCGTAATCGCCAGACCCTGATTGAACGAATATTACAGTGCCCTGTAAGCCTGTCAACGCATGCTTATGTTTCACGAAGATTATTGAAATTGCTGTCGGAACTGTCAGCATATTGACAGTTGTTGTCGCAGTATCGTCACGTGGCAGCGCTTTCCGGCTGCATATGACAGGATATATATTTTTAAATCAATAAGTTACAATTTTGGCACGGGATTTGTATGATTATTCACAGCCACAAAATTGTCAGAGTGAGGATGCAGGACATGAACAACTATCGTCAGAGCGGTTTTACCCTGGTCGAGATCGCCATTGTACTGGTTATTGTCGGCCTGTTGCTGGGAGGCATTCTTAAGGGACAGGAGCTTATCAACAGCGCCCGGGTACGCAATATCGCCGACCAGAATTCCGCGGTCCAGGCGGCCTACTACGGTTTTATTGACCGTTATCGCCAGGTCCCGGGCGATATGCGCCAGACTGACGCCCAGGCCGCTATCGGCGGCACAATCAATGCGGGCGGTGACGGCAACGGCCGTATCGGAGGCGGGACTACGGCAGACTGGGTAGAAGCCTCGGCAGCCTGGGAGCACCTGTCAAAGGCCGGCTACATGACCGGTAACTATCAGGGAGGAGGCACTAGTGCTGAGACCTATCAGGCACCTGATGTCGCGCCCGTCAATGCATTCAACGGCTATGTGTTAATCAGCCGCCTGCCTGCCGCCGATTATGCGGGTGTCGGATCCGAGCGTCTGGGCTATGTCTTTGGCAATCAGATCCCGGTCAATATCATGCGCGAGCTGGATGTGAAGCTGGACGATGCACGTCCCGAAACAGGCGTAGTGCGTGCTGCCGCAGACAGTGGTACTGCATATGATGCTGTCAATGCCGCGGATGCCGCCTGTGTTGATGACACTCCCGATCCAAGCATCTGGGATATCAATACAAACTCCCAGGATTGCAACGGTGTTTATCTATACTGATTTGATTGAGTGGTAACAACAAGAAGGGGCTTTCTCCTCTTAAAACTGGCAACTCCAGTCGTTGCAGGCCCGCCCCAGGCGGGCCTTTTTCTTTGCAGAAACCATCTTTCTCCATGCCCGTGAAATCTGTAATGCTGGCTGCCATGTCCGCATCCCCGCTAAAGATAACTGACCTGCGGCAATCCTATGGCGCCGGCAGTCCAGTGCTTGCCCGGGTTGATCTGGAGGTTGCAGCCGGGGACTCGATTGCCCTGGTGGGCATGAACGGCGCCGGCAAGACCACCCTGATCAAGGCTATTCTGGATTTCATAGCTGTCGACAGCGGTTCCATCGAGATTTACGGGAAACCGCAGACGGATTACAGGGCCCGCCGCAGGCTGGCCTTCCTGCCGGAGCATTTCAAACCGCCTTACTATCTCAAGGGTATCGAGTTTCTTGACATGATGTCTTCACTGTATGGCGCTGACAACGTGCAGACACAGATTGAATATTATGCACGCTCGCTGGATCTCGATCCCGGCGCACTGACCAAACCGGTACGGCAGTATTCAAAAGGCATGGCGCAGAAACTGGGCCTGATTGCCTGCCTGGCCAGCGGCAGGGATTTCCTGGTACTGGATGAACCCATGAGTGGCCTCGATCCGAAGGCCCGCCATCAGTTCAAACAACTGCTGCGCGAGAAACTGGATAAGGGTATGACCCTGTTTTTCAGCACACATTTGCTTGCCGATGTCGGCGAAATCTGCGACCGGATGGCGATATTGCATGAAGGGAAAATCCGTTTTTCCGGTACGCCGGAGGAATGCCGCCGGCAGTTCGATGCAATCGATCTGGAAGCGGCTTACATGAACTGTATCGGCTATGAACGTGAGCCGGCAGAATGAGTGTAGGAGCGCAGCTTGCTGCTGCGCGAACGCTGGGTGTTCGCCCGGTAAACCGGGCTCCTACGGACAAGCCGACCAGCCGCAGGAATGGCCCGTTGAGAATTGTTCGGCCCGAGGGGGCCTCCTGCGGTAGGAGCGCAGCTTTGCTGCGCGAATGACGTTATCCTGTTCGCCCACTAAAGTGGGCTCCTACAGGGAGACATCATTGCCAGCCCGAAGGCCGATGCAATCTCGTTAACAAAGGTACCACAGCATGTGTAGGTCGGATTAGCGTCAGCGTAATCCGACATCAATGCAGCATGATCGTCAAATCGGCTGACTGTAGTAAATAAAGAATACGCCCAGTACCATCAGGCTGCCCGCCAGCAAATGCAGCGGCAGGTGGCGTTCACCAAACAGCCAGGCCCCATAAAGCATGCCGAACAGCAGGCTGGTGCGCTTGACGGTAATCATGTAAGCCGTTTCCACCATCTGCAGCGCCTCGAAGTGTGTAAAGACCATCAGCAGCATGAAAATCGCCACTATCAGTGATGGCAGGGGCCGGCGCAGGCTGCCGCGTATTGCGGGTGGTTGAAGGAATATGGCCACTATCAGAGTGGCCAGGCCCAGGAGCACGAAATAGAAAGCCGCGAACGCAAGCGGCGGCGCGTGGTCGAGTGCCGCCTTGCCGAGTACCGCGGTAATACTGTAGAGACAGGCGACAGCAAGCATCAGCTGGGAGCCGCGGTTAATGAAAGCGGCCCTGAGGGGGTCAAGAAGCCGAAAGCCGGAAACGGTCGCAGCCGAGTCCACGTTCAGCAGGTAGCCGCCCGTAACCACCAGGAGGATACCGCCAAAGCCGGCGACGGAAACCCTTTCACCCAGTAACAGGAAAGCGCCGATGGTTATAATGACCGGCGTAAAAGCCAGATACGGTAATGTCAGGGATAATGGGTAATCCCGTATTGCTTTCATATACAAAAGCATTGCGAGAATTTCACAAGGCAGCATCAGCAGCACTATCAGCAACAAGTCGTTACTGTATGGCGGCAGGCCCGTTAGCGACAACAGCGGCAGCATGAGCAGGCCGGTCAGGCTGAAACGGACGACAACGATCTCGAATGCCCGGTAATTGCCCAGATAACGCTTGGTGATTGCATCGGCAGTGGCAATCGCAATCGCGCAAACGCTGGCCAGTGCGAACCAGTCGTACATCAGCTTTCATTCAGAAGGGAGATCAAGCAGGCCCTGGACTGCTTGTAGATACCGGGTTGCTTGCTCTCGCGGGGCCCGGCGATGTTCAGTGTCTGTACGGAATGCTGTTGCAGCCATTGGCGAAAGCGATCAGCGGCAGGCGGCTGAGCGGGATCGATGATCATGCACGCTTTATTATATTGTGTGACGAACCTGCGGGTGGCCGCAGTGCCGCCCTCCAGTTCGCCGGGGGCGATAATCAGGGTGGCATCACTGTCGCGGACATTCCATTCCGTGCGCTGCAGATAGGTGTCCGCGGGTGTTTCCCTGAGCAGGTAGCGGGCGGGGATGATGCCGTCCTCGGCCAGGCGGCCAGCCGGGCACCAGCCGCCATGCGGTATATCCAGTTCGATTGCGGTATCAAGGGCGGCGCGATCGACGCCGGTCTGGCCGCCGCTTATCAGGGTTTTTATTATCATTTGCATATTCCAGCATATGTGTCATCTTTCATGAATCAACAGGCGGACTGAAGCGGGAACCACAATCGTGCTGCGCAACTTCATCATTATTATCATGCTGGTAATTTTCATGCAGCCGGCGGCCGCGCGCATGTATCAATGGGTCGATCCCGTCAGTGGCAGGACACAGCTTTCCGGCACGCCGCCGGCATGGTACCGCAGTGGCGATGATGCCCCGCGCGTGTTTGTATTTGAAAAAGGTCAGCTGGTTGACGATACGGGCGTGACGGTGGAAGAAGGTGCAACGCTGGCAGCTGCGCCGGGAAGCCCTGATCAGGGCCGAGGAAAACACCGAGGCGGCAAGGCGCAAGGCGGAACAGTCGGCACAACTGCGCAGCCGCCTGGATGATAACGATGCCGGAATACCGCCGATCCCGCAGCTACCGGAGGCCACACCGCCGCCGGCCGAGCTGGAACGGGAAGCTACCGCGGAAACCGAGGATGAAGCGGAATTGACGGACAAACAGATGGAGGAGCTTCGCCGTCTTGTTTCCGAATGGGAGTCGCGAAACCAGAGCCGGGCACGGGAGATGCTCGAGAACAGGCCGGAGCGAGATGACGTGGCCCGGGAAACCCTACAGGAGTTTCTCGACCAGAACCCGGAACAGCAGCGTTGATACCGGGAATCCGGGTTTCAATCGTCATTGACGGGCATGCAGATCAGCCCTGACCGAAAAGTCCCTTGAACATATCAGCCAGGCCACTGTCTTGTTCCTGTTCAAGAATCGATTGCAGTGACAGCAACGTACGATTGTCCCGGTCGATGCGCAGTCCCAGGTTGACATAGGTTGCGGTTTTCCCGGTCTCGTTGCGGGCCAGCGACTGTTCGGCGAGAATGGCATAGCGATCGGCTATGTTGCTGATACCTGTCCGCGCCGTTTCATTGCCGGGATCAATCTCGAGCAGCTTGTTGAAATAATAATAGGCATTGTCCTTGGGCGGATAAGTGAGCTTGTATTCCTCCAGGCTTTGCTTGCCAAGCCATGTCAGTGCCCTGATAACTTCCTCGCGATTGGGACCGGCATCGCTGAATGCGGCATCGGGCTTATCGCTGGCTGCTCCTGCAGCCTGAATATCATTCAGAACGGTTTCGGTTGAAGCCTGTGGCAGTTTATTATCGGGACGGTTGAGCCGGGCATCGACATACAATACGGTGCCAAAGAAACCGGCGGACAGAATCATCAGGATAACCAGTATCTGGATAACGAAACCGCGTCGTGATGATGTTCGGTCGCCGGCCTGGTTGTCATTGGAGCTGGCGGCTGCTTCAAGACGCATCTGGCGCCGCTCCTGAAGCTCCCGGATCGCGTCCAGCAGGCTGCCGACATCGCAAAACGATCCTCCGGTTTCTTGGCCATCATTTTCTCCAGCAGCGGCTGGAATTCAGACAGTTCTTCCGGCAGTTTCGGAATGGCTGCCTGTTTGTGCTGAATGACAATATCTATAACGGAGCTGAACTCGAATGGTTTGCTGCCGGTCAGCATTTCGTACAGGACGCAGCCGAGGCTGTAAATGTCTGTCCGGCCGTCCACGTCAAGGCCGTCGGCCTGCTCCGGGCTGACATAATTCGGACTGCCCAGAAACATGCCGGTGGAAGTGAGTTCACTGTTTATGGTGGTTTGCTTGGCGATGCCGAAATCGGTGACAAGCGGTGTACCGTCTTCGCGGAAGAGAATGTTGGCCGGCTTGATATCGCGATGCACGATATCGCGGCTGTGCGCGGCCTTCAGGCCGCTGGCGAGCTGGGCCAGGTAATCCAGGGTCTGTTCAGCGGAGAGACCCTCCTTGATTCGCTGCTTGAGATCGCCGCCCTGAACGTACTCCATCGAAATGTAGAGTTCTTCTCCCGAGATCCCGATATCGAATATGGTGATGATGTTGGGGTGATTCAGTGAGGCGACTATGCGCCCTTCGGCAAGAAAGCGCTCCACCATATCGGCATTCTGGACATTGCGGGTATCCAGGACCTTGAGCACGACTTCACGACCGAGCGATTCCTGCAGGGCAAGATAAGCGGTTGCCATGCCGCCCTTGCCAATCGGATCCTTGATCACATATCCGGGTATTTTCATCAGTCTGAAAGCAGGTGGCCGTAACTGGTTTGTGGTTGTCTTGCCGGAATCCGTGCCCGGCAACTCCGGCTGTTTGATTAATGATACACGAACAATCCGTCTGTCGAGACGTCGACTGGGCCTGGTAAGACCGGCCGGTTGCTGGTGCAGGAAAGCGCCGGGATGCTGGACGTGCAGCTGTACCGGCACGCCATAGCCGGCATGGGCGCCGCCGTGGTCAATCCGGATTCGAGCCGGTGGGCTCAAGGGTAGGGCAGGATGGAAAACCCGCCCGGGGGTGTCGCGGTAACGGTCGGGGTTTGTGATTTCCCGGCTTCGGCGGGAGCCGGTTATATTGGCGATCATCCAGTGTCATTTCGGGACATGGCTCGAAATGACAAATTATTCAGAGCTTCCTTAATCTTCTTTTTTACCATTGCGTTGACGGTCTTCTTCGGCCGCGAGTTTCGCGCGGATGTAATCGGAGTGCGAGACGTACAGCAGGTCGGCGATTTTGCGTATGAAGTGCTCCTCGTATTTGTGTATTTCGTTATCGGCCCAGGCTACATCCCATAGAAGCCGGACGATCTCGACTCGCTCCTGCCGATCCAGGCCGTCATTAAGCTGGCGGGTGAAATCATACAGCGATACGGATTCCTCCAGGCGGGTATCCGCCAGCTGCATGATCTTTTCGGTTTCCGGACCGGCCAGGGAAAAATAATCGGCAACGGCCTCGGCAATATGACGCCGCTCGGCATCATCCATCGTCTCGTCGGCGCGGGCGATATCCATGGCCAGCGCGGCTGTCGCCAGCCCGAGCTCGTGATGTTCCGTGTCAGCGCCGGAATCGGTCTCCAGAGAAAACTGTTCGGCAAGAAAGTTTCGGAGCGATGCGAGCATGATGTGTGGTAATCATGTGCGCCTAGTTGACGCGCATGTTGAGATGATACCGGCCCTGCTCGAAAGACTGGAAAAAGGTCTCAACGAGGGGGTGATTAATGGGTGTTGCCTCGTTATCTTCTTCAAGATGGCGTTCAGCGACATAGGTTTCGTGGCTGGCATCATGCACCAGTACCCGGTACCACGGCTTGTCCTTTGGCGGCCGTGATTGTGCTACCTGGTCGTACCATTCGTCGCTGCCCATGAATACGGGATCGATGTCCACGATGACACCACGGTAGTCAAACCGGCGGTGATGCACCAGCTGGCCGATGCTGAATTTTGGTCTGGTGATATCCACTTTATCCTGTAGCAGTTCGAATGTGTCCGTTATGATAACAAATCAAATCCCGGGATTGTTTTGACCATGCAGAACGACTTTGTTCAGCCGCCGGTGGCGCAGGAACAGCTTGTACGGCGCGACCTGGCCAGTGTCTGGCATCCGTGCACGCAGATGAAGGATCACGAACGCTGGCCGCCGGTGGCCATCCGCCGTGGTGAGGGCGTCTGGCTCGAAGGCATGGACGGCCGGCGCTACCTGGACGCAGTCAGCTCCTGGTGGGTGAATCTGTTCGGCCACGCCAATCCTCGCATCAACGCCGCCATCGCCGAGCAGCTCGATCAGCTGGAACATGTCATGCTGGCGGGGCTCACCCACCCGGCCGTCGTGGAATTATCCGAACGCCTGGCCGCGATTACCCCGGGTGATCTGCGCCGCTGTTTCTATGCCGATAACGGCTCCAGTGCCGTCGAGGTGGCGCTGAAGATGAGTTTCCACTACTGGCAGAACACCGGCCGCACCCGCAAGAGCCGTTTTGCCGGTCTTGAGAACGGCTATCACGGCGAAACCATCGGCGCGCTGTCGGTCAGCGACGTGCCGCTGTACAAAAAGACCTACGGGCCGTTGCTGTGGCAATGCCTGCACGCGCCGTCGCCGGACTGCTTCCAGCGCGAGCCGGGTGAATCCTGGGAGGCCTGTTCACGCCGCCGTTTCGAACCCATGCGCCAGTTGCTGGAACAACACGCCGAAGAACTCTGCGCCGTGATTGTCGAGCCGCTGGTGCAGTGCGCCGGTCACATGCGTATGTATCACCCTGTTTACCTGCAGCTGCTGCGCGAGGCCTGTGACGAATATGAGGTACACTTGATCGCCGATGAGATCGCGGTCGGTTTTGGCCGCACCGGCACGATGTTCGCCTGCGAACAGGCCGGTATTACGCCGGACTTTATGTGCCTGTCCAAGGGATTGACCGGCGGTTATCTGCCGCTGTCGGTCACACTGACGAACGAGCGTATCTATCAGGCGTTTTACGATGATTACGAAAACCTGACTGCGTTCCTGCATTCGCACAGCTATTGCGGCAATCCGCTGGGCTGCAGCGCCGCCCTGGCGACACTGGATTTGTTCGATGCAACGCCGGTGCTGGCAGACAATCGTGAACTCGCACGGGTCATGGCCGATGCCGCTGCGCCGCTGGCGGATCATCCGCATGTCGCCGAGGTACGCCAGTACGGCATGATCCAGGCTATGGAAATGATCAAGAACAAAAACACGCGCGAACCCTATCCCTGGCAGGAACGGCGTGGATTGACTGTCTACCATCATGCCATGTCGAAGGGCGTCTTCCTGCGCCCCCTCGGCAACGTGGTTTATTTCATGCCGCCTTATGTCATTACAGCCGAACAGATCAGATGGGTGCTGGAAGTCGCCCGCGAGGGTATAGACCTTGCTACACGTGAGTGAATGCCCGGTGGCCTGCCGACCAATGAACCAATGAACCAATGAACCAATGAACCAATTAACCAATTAACCAATGAACCAGTTAACCAATGAACCAGTTAACCAATGAACCAGTTAACCAGTTAATTGGTGAATCGTATGTCAGGTAGATACTGATCGCGCAGACAACCTGCCAACACCCATGAGAGAAATCCGCATTTACATCGAGTCGCCGCTGGCAACGGGCAATGAGTTGGCGTTGCCCCCTGAACCGGCCCACCATGTGGCCCGTGTCCTGCGTCTGCGCGCCGGCCAGCCCCTGACCCTGTTCAACGGCCACGGCGGCCAATATGCGGCGACCATCCAATCCATCAGTGGGCGCGATGTGCGAGTGGCGGTCGGCGAACACCAGGCGATAGAACGCGAAAGCCCGCTGGACATCACGCTGGTCCAGGCCGTCTCCCGCGGCCGGCACATGGATTACACCCTGCAGAAGGCGGTGGAACTTGGAGTGAACCGGATCGTCCCGGTCATGTCGGAATTCGGCCAGGTCAAACTTGAGGGCAAGCGCCTGCCGAACAGGCTTGAACACTGGCGGGGCATTGTTATCGCCGCCTGTGAACAGTGCGGCCGTAACCGATTGCCGCCTGTCGATACGCCACAGCCGTTCGGCCGCCGACTGGAGACGCTGCCGGCCGGTCCGGTCCGCCTGTTGTTGGACCCACAGTCCGGCCAGCCGCTGCGCGATCTGTCGGCGCCGGTGGCGGGTATTGTCATCCTGTCGGGCCCGGAAGGCGGTTTCAGTCCGGATGAACGGCAGGCGGCATTACAGGCCGGCTGTCATGCCGTCGGCCTGGGGCCGCGGGTGCTGCGCACGGAGACTGCGGCCCCGGCGGCCATCACGGCCTGCCAGGCGCTGTGGGGTGATCTTGGTTGATGCAACGGGGAATAAAATTGTCAGCGGCAAGTGTTCGCCAGCTGTTAAAATAATCATCTGTTCTAACCCGGCGTTTTTCTGATTATGGCTACACAACCGGCGCATCCCGTTCCCCATCTGACCACGGCACTGACCGGCCCGCTGCACCAGATCGAAAATCACCTGCTTGAGCATCAGGCCGGGATCGAGTCCTGGTTCCGCAAGCATTGGCTGGCCGAACGGCCGCCGTTTTACTGTTCGGTGGATCTGCGCAACGCCGGATTCAAGCTGGCGCCGGTGGATACCAATCTGTTCCCTGCCGGCTTCAACAATCTCAATCCGGCATTTGAATCACTGTCCATACAGGCGCTGCAGGCCGCCATTGAACGTTATGGCGAACCGATTGATCGCATACTGATCATTCCGGAAAGCCACACACGCAATCTTTTTATCTGGAGCATATTGCCGTGCTGCAGAATATGCTCGACAAGGCCGGTTTCGATGTGCGTATCGGTTCATTGATCGAGGATCTCGATCTGCCCATGACCATTGACCTGGAATCCGGTCACAGCATTTTGCTGGAGCCACTGGAACGTACGGACAACAGGGTACATGTCGGCGATTTCGTACCCGAGCTGGTACTGCTGAACAATGATCTGTCATCCGGCCTGCCGGCCCTGCTGGAGGGGCTTGAACAACTGGTGACGCCACCGGTGGCGCTGGGCTGGAGCAGCCGTTCGAAGTCGGCCCATTTCAAGCATTATCAGGATGTGGCTGCCGAATTCTGCGAGCACATCGGCCTCGACAGCTGGCTGCTGACGCCGATGTTCCGCAACTGTGGCGAGATCGATTTCATGAAGCGCGCCGGCGAGACCTGCCTGACCAAGAACGTTGAGGCATTACTGGTCGAGATCCAGAAAAAATATGACGAATACGGTGTGACCAACCAGCCATTCGTGATGGTCAAGGCCGATGCCGGCACTTATGGCATGGGGGTGATGACCGTGACCAGTGTCGATGAAGTCAGTGAACTGAACCGCAAGCAGCGCACGCATATGGCGACCACCAAGGAAGGCCAGAAAGTTACGCGCGTGATCATCCAGGAAGGTGTCTACACGCATGAAACCTGGGGCGATGAACAGACCGTGGCCGAACCCGTGGTCTACATGATCGACCATCACGTGGTCGGCGGTTTCTACCGTGTCCACAGTGCCCGCAGTACCAGTGAAAACCTGAATTCACCGGGCATGCGTTTTGAAAGACTGGCGTTTGACGATTGCTGTATCTCGCCGGACAAGGCACAGGCACCGGATGCCCACCCGAACCGCTTCTATGCCTATGGCGTTGTGGCAAGACTTGCGTTACTGGCGGCGGCGCGGGAGATAGCGGATGTTGGTTAAAGCTGATCGTGAATCGTGAATCGTGAATCGTGAATCGTGAATCGTGAATCGTGAATCGTGAATCGTGAATCGTGAATCGTGAATCGTGAATCGTGAATCGTGAATCGTGAATCGTGAATCGTGAATCGTGAATCGATACAGATAGAAGGAACTGAAAAGTTCCCCGATTACAGTTTTCTATCATCTATTGTCTATCTTCCATGATTCTGTAGGAGCGGATTTCAATCCGCGATTTACTCTATCGCCGATAATAATCGGCTCCCACAGAGTACCAGTCACCAGTCACCCCGCATTCCTCAAACTCTTCTTCACCGTGCTGAGATGCCGGCGGCTGACCGTCAACGGCATTTCAGTATCGCGCAGATAAATAACATGATTGCCGTTGCTGTCGCGTTCCAGGCTTTCGACATGACGGACGGCGACCAGCGCGTTGCGGTGAATGCGCAGAAACTGATCGCTGAATTCCTCCTCCAGCGCTTTCAGTGACTCGTCCAGCAGCAGTTCACCGTCCGGCCAGGCGGCGCTGACGTATTTCTGTTCGGCACGGAAGTAACGGATGTCGCTGACCGATGCCAGTTCAATGCGGCCCTGGATCACCGCGCTCAGGTACCTGCGCGCCTGCGGTGCGGTGTCGCGTTCACGCAGCCCGGCCAGGCGGCCGCGGCTGACCACCTGCGCGCGATCGAGGGCCTCGGCCAGGCGCTGGCGGCGGATGGGCTTGAGCAGGTAGTCCACGGCATCGGTTTCAAACGCGGCCAGGGCATGGTCCTGGTAGGCTGTGGTAAAAATGACCGCGGGCGCCGGCGTCAGCTTGCACAGATGTCGCGCTGTTTCGAGCCCGTCCATGCCGGGCATGCGGATGTCCAGCAGTACCACCTCGGGGTTTGCGGCATCCAGCTGGCTGATGACCTCGATGCCGCTGGCAGCCTCGCCGACGACCTCGTGGCCGCCGATGTCCTCGAGCATGATCCGCAGGCGCTGGCGGGCCGGCTGTTCATCGTCGGCTATGAGGACGCGCATGGCTCGCGCTCGTACGGGAACGTCAGTCGTACCCGGTAACGGTCATCGGCATGGTCGATTTCCAGCACGGCGCGGCCGCCGAACACGCTCTCCAGGCGCTGGCGGATATTGTCCTGGGCCAGCCGGTTGCCGTGATTGTGCAGTGTCACGCCCGGCGCCAGCGGGTTTTCGATCGTGACTGTCAGCCGATCGCCGTCGCGCTCGCCGAGGATGTCGATACGGCCGCCTGCCGCCAGCGGCTCGATGCCGTGATAGACGGCGTTTTCCAGCAGCGGCTGGATCAGCAATGCCGGCACGCAGGCATCGGCCGGCAGCGCCTCCGCCTGCCAGTCGACCTGCAGGCGTTCGCCCAGGCGCAGCTGCTCTGTGCGCAGGTAGCGGCGGCAAATGTCGAATTCCTCCGTCAGCGTCAGCCAGCTCCGGGTTTCCTGCAGTGACAGGCGGAACAGGTCGGCCAGATCCTCGATGGCCTGCTCGGCCAGCGCCGGTTCGCGGCGTGTCAGGCTGGCGATGGTATTCATGCAATTGAACAGAAAGTGCGGCCGGATCCGCGCCTGCAGTGCCTGCAGGCGGGCCTCGGCCTCGGCCTGCACGTGGCGGCGCCACTGGTGCTGGACGTAAAAATAGCGCAGCGCCAGGGCGCTGACGATACTGCTGATGCCGACACTGCGCACCAGCAACTGGGCATGATTGGCGTCCATCGACAGTCCCAGGCTGCCGGCCGGCATGGCGTGCAGCAGCCACCAGGCGACCTCGGTGACAATGACGGTTACCACCAGGATGGTCAGGTAGCTGAGCAGCGTGCTCCAGATATCGGCCAGCCGGTTCAGCCGGCTGCGCAGCAGACAGAGGATGGCCACGCAGCTGAGCGCCACCCACTGGATAAACAGCGAATGCAGTGCCAGGGTCTGAAACCGGCTCTGATGGAGGCCGCCATTCGCCAGGGTCAGCACGATGGCAAGCAGTTCGCCGGTGAGGATAACGGTAATGGCCATGCGCACCCCGCAGAAATCCGGCAGGTAGGCGGTTTGCTGGCGGGACAGGGTGGTCATGGGTTCGGTTCGGTCTGCCTGTGGGAGCCATACCCGGGCAGCGTAGGGTCATGGTTCCGGGTTATACTGTCATTCTTGTTACTTTCACCAGTCTTAATGATGCCAGCATGAGCGCCTTCTCGGAATCCGGCAAGTTATGGGGCGGCCGTTTCAGTGCCTCCACCGATGAACTTGTAGAAGAATTCACCGCCTCGGTGGATTTCGACCAGCGGCTGTCCGCCTGTGACATCCGCGGCTCGATCGCGCACGTGACCATGCTGGCACGGGTCGGCGTGCTGACCGAATCCGAATGCAACCAGATCATCAAGGGACTGAAAGACATCGAGGCCGACATCGTCCGGGGGGAATTCGCCTGGAGCAACAGCCTGGAAGATGTGCACATGAATATCGAGGCACGGCTGGCGGAACACATCGGCGACGTCGGCAAGAAACTGCATACCGGCCGGTCACGCAATGACCAGATCGCCACCGACGTACGGCTGTACCTGCGCGATGAGATCGATGCACTCGGTGCCGATCTGGAACGGCTGATGCTGGCCCTGATCGATGTTGCCGAGCGCGAGGCCGATACCATCATCCCCGGTTTTACGCATCTGCAGACGGCGCAGCCGGTCAGTTTCGGCCATCACATGCTGGCCTGGTTCGAAATGCTTTACCGGGATCTGTCGCGGCTGAACGATTGCCGTAAACGCATGAATGTGTCACCGCTGGGCGCGGCGGCGCTGGCCGGCACCCGGTTTCCGATCGATCGTGACTTTACTGCCGAACAACTCGGTTTCGACGCTGTCTGCGAGAATTCCCTCGATGCCGTCAGCGATCGCGATTTCGCCATCGAGTTCGCCGGCTGCGCGTCACTGATCATGATGCATCTGTCGCGGATGTCGGAAGAGCTGGTGCTGTGGATGTCACAGCAGTTCGGTTTCATCGACATCGATGACGCTTTCTGTACCGGTTCGTCGATCATGCCGCAAAAGAAGAATCCGGATATTCCTGAACTGGTGCGCGGTAAGACCGGCCGGGTTTATGGCGATCTGATTGCATTGTTGACGCTGATGAAGGCGCAGCCGCTGGCATACAACCGCGATAACCAGGAAGACAAGGAACCGCTGTTTGACGCCGTCGATACCGTGCGCGCCAGCGTCAGGATTTATGCGGCACTGATACCGGCTGTCAGTGTCAAACGTGACGCCATGCGCGATGCCGCCAGACACGGTCTGGCGACGGCGACTGACCTGGCGGATTACCTGGTCGAAAAGGGTGTAGCATTCCGCGATGCCCATGCGGTTGTCGGCCAGATCGTGAGTTACGCCATCAGTGCCGGCAAGGATCTCGTTGACCTGTCGCTGGATGAAATGCGCCGCTATAGTCAGGCCATCGACGAGGATATTTTCGAGCAACTCTCGCTGGAGGCATCCGTGGCCGCCCGTATGCATCGTGGCGGCACGGCGCCCGCGCAGGTCCGCGAGGCCGCACAGCGCGCCCGCAGCCGGTTGCAGGATCTGCGTTCTGACAAGTGATGATGTGCTTATAGAGTTTTTGCGAAGGAGGCCTTTATGAAAGGGTTGCTGAAAATCCTGCTGGGTATCGTCGGTTTGCTGGTGGTGCTGATTGTGACCGCCGCCATCGTGATACCGATATACGTGGATCCGAATGATTACAAGGATGAGATCACCACACTGGCGAAAAAGCAGACCGGACGCGATCTGCAGATGCCGGGGGATCTGGGCATTACCGTATTCCCGTGGCTGGGCGTGCAGACCGGCAGGCTCGTACTCAGTAATGCCGAGGGCTTCGGCGAGGAACCGATGGTGCGGGCCGAAGGCGTGGAAGTGCGCGTCAAGCTGCTGCCACTGCTGCGCAGGGAAATCCAGATGGGCACGGTCGTCATCGATCAGATGCAGGCCAACCTGGCGCGTAATGAAAACGGCGTCACCAACTGGGATGACCTGCTCAAGGCGGCTGAAGAGGCGCCGGAAACGGATAAACCCGCCGAGGTGGCGCCGGCAGACCAGAAGGGATTTGCCCTGGCCGGCCTGGCCGTCGGCGGTCTGGATATCAGTAACAGCCGCGTGACCTGGGATGACAGGCAGGCGGGCCAGCGTTATGTCATCGACGAACTGAATCTGGAAACCGGCGAGCTCGTGCCCGGCCGGCCCATCGATATCGACATGAGCCTGGCGCTGGATGCCAGCGAGCCCGAACTCAAGGGCACGCTGTCACTGACCGGCACGGTCAGTTACGACCTCGACCGGCAGCGCTATCAGGTGACACCGCTGAAGTTCAGGTCCAGCCTTGAAGGCCCGCAGTTGCCGGGCGGCGCCGCTGACATCAGTCTCGACGCCGATACCATCGCCGCCGATCTGAACGCCAATACCGCCAGCATCAAGGCGTTCTCCCTGCGCGCCCTGGAGACCACCGTCGAGGGTGATATCGACGCGCAGCATATCGATCGCAAACTGCCCGGACTGAAGGGTTATATCCAGATTGCCGGCGACAATCTGCCGGCGCTGCTGAGGGCAGCGGGCAAGCCTGAGCTGGCCGACAAGATCCAGGACGATGCCGCTAAGTTTGCGCTCAATGCCAGTTTTGATGCCGATACGGATGCCGGTACCGCCAGAGTCTCGGATCTCGAAGCCCGGATACTGGGTGTGGACTTGAGCGGCGACCTGAACGCGACGAATACCAATACCGATAATCCCGGTATCAACGGCCGGCTCGATATCGCCGGCGACGATCTTGGATCGCTGCTGGCGGTGGCCGGGCAGGAACCGCTGGCGCAGAACCTCAAATCCCTGAAAGCCAGCGCCAGTCTCAGCGGCACGCGCCAGAGCCTGAAGCTGGAGCCGCTCGAGGCCGAGGCCACGGTTGCCGGCGACGCACTCCCGGAAGGGCCGGTCGATATCAAACTGAATGCAACCGCCGATGCCAATCTGGCCGAGGAAACACTGCGGATACCGAAACTGAGTGTCCAGGGGCTGGGCCTGGACGTGCAGGGCAATGTCAACGCCAGCGGGATTATCGAGCGAGCCCGCGTATAACGGTGCACTCAAGGTAGCGCCGTTCAACCTGCGCAAGCTGATGCAGCAGCTGGCCATGGAAGTGCCGGACACCGCGGACAAGAAGGTTCTGACCAAGGTCGCCGTCGATACCCAGTTCAGCGGCACAGCCAGCAGCATCAGTCTCAGCAAGCTGACGCTGGGGCTGGACGAGACGACGGCCACCGGCAGCCTGGCCGTGGCGGATATCGAGAAACAGGCGCTGCGCTTCGATTTGAATGTCGACAGTATCAATGCCGATCGTTATCTGCCGCCGGCGGCCGAAGGCAAGGCGGCGACGCCGGAAACCGCCGCCGCCGGTGCCGCCAGGCTGCCGGTCGAAACCCTGCGGGCACTGGATATCAAGGGTGACCTGAAAGTCGGCCAGCTCATCCTCAGCAAGGCGAAACTCAGTAACGTCAGACTCAGCATCAATGCCGACAAGGGCGTTATTGCATTGAAACCGGTGTCGGCCAATCTGTACAAGGGCAGCTACCAGGGTGCCGTGAACCTGAATGCCACCGGCAAGCAGCCGGTCGTGAATTTAGACACCAGACTTGCCGATGTCGATATCGAACCATTGCTCCAGGACATGACCGGCAAGGAGGCGAAGCTCACCGGTACCGGCAATATCACGGCGAAACTGAAGGCGACCGGCGCCGACACCGATGCCATGAAAAAGACACTGAACGGCAATGCGGATCTCCTGTTCAGGGACGGCGCCTACAAGGGCATCAATCTGGGCGCCATTCTGCGCAAGGCCGATGCAATGCTGGAGGGCCGCAGCCTGAAGGAGGTGTCGGGCGAGGAACAGACCGACTTCTCGGAAATGACGGCCACACTGCAGATCAAGGATGGTGTGGTGAAGAACAATGATCTGTCCGCCAAGTCACCGGCCATCCGTGTCAGCGGCGCCGGCGAGGCCAACCTGGTAAGCGAAAAGTTGGACTATACCGTCAATGCCAGTGTCGCCAAGACGGCGAAGGGCCAGGGTGGCGAGGGCCTGGACAGCGTCGGCGGTTATACCGTGCCGGTGCGCTGCAAGGGCACGTTTGCCGATCCCGGCTGCAAGCCGGATTTCGAGGGCCTGGTCAAGGCGAGAGTGGATCGCGAGATCGACAAGCAGACCGACAAGGCCAAGGAAAAAGCCAAGGATAAACTGAAAGACAAGATCGGCGACGAACTGGGTGATAAATTCAAGGACGCACTCGGTTTCTGATCGCCGGTGCAGCCCCGTGTCAGGGACGGGTTGCCTGTTGCTGGCCTTGCTGTTAGTGGCCGATGCCCGGGCCGGTGAAGTCGAACACGCCGAAGTTACTCATAAGGCAGGCCGCTACAGCCTTGATCTCGTCATGCGTATCGACAGTGATCCGGATGTTGTTTATGCGCTGGTGACGGATTACGACGAACTGAAGCAGATCAGCAGAACCATTGTGGAAAGCCGGCTGCTGGAAACGCAACCGGATGGCCGCAAGCGACGGCGACTGATAACTGAAACCTGTATCTGGTTTTTCTGTTTCAAGGCTACCATGGTTGAGGATGTTGTCGAAAAATCGGATCGATCGATACTGACAACTATCGTGCCGGCGCAGAGTGATTATCGTTATGGTGAATCCGTCTGGCATATCAGTGCGACGGAAGGCGGCACCCGCATCCATTTCGAGACCACGCTCGAACCGGACTTCTGGATACCGCCCGTAATCGGTACCTGGATACTGAAAAACAAAATGCGCACGGAAGCCGAGCACACGGTGTTGGAGGTGGAGCAACTGGCCCGTCATGAGTGAATTCGCAGCCATTGCACCGCGCCTGCTGGCCTGGGCGCAACGACACGGACGGCACGACCTGCCCTGGCAGCGCGAGGTCAATGCCTATCGCGTCTGGGTTTCGGAGATCATGCTGCAGCAAACGCAGGTAGCCATAGTTATCCCGTATTTCGAGCGTTTCATGCAGGCGTTGCCCGACGTGGTCAGCCTGGCGGATGCGCCGCTGGATGCGGTGCTCGCGCACTGGAGTGGGCTCGGCTACTACGCCCGGGCCCGTAATCTGCACAAGGCGGCGCTGATCGTGCGGGATCAGTTCGACGGCGAACTGCCGGCGAATTGTGAAGCCCTGGAGGCGTTGCCCGGCATCGGCCGCTCCACGGCGGCCGCGATCCTGGCGCTGGCTCACGGCCAGCGCCACGCGATCCTCGACGGCAATGCCAAACGGGTACTGGCGCGGTATCATGCCGTCCCCGGCTGGCCCGGCGAGACCAAAGTGGCGCGGCGGTTGTGGACGCTGGCCGAACAGCACACGCCGGAGGCAGATGTCGCAGCCTATACCCAGGCTATCATGGACCTCGGCGCGATGGTCTGTACCCGCGGCCGGCCGCAGTGTGATGTCTGTCCGCTGGCGGATACCTGTCAGGCCTGTCAGGACGGCATGGTAACCGACTATCCTGGCGCCCGGCCGCGGCGTAACCAGCCCGTCAGGCAGGCGGTTTATGCCGTTGTCCGTAATGACCGCGGCAAGATTCTTTTACAGAAACGGCCACCGGCCGGCATCTGGGGCGGACTCTGGTGCCTGCCCGAATGGGACAGCGAGAACAGTTGCCGCCGCTGGATGGACACACACTGGCCACAGGCCGGGACGGGGGTAGAGCGTCTCGAGACAATCGAACATACATTCACGCATTTCCGGCTGCAGTTTAGGCCCCTGCGGATTGATGTCGGCGATAACGGCAGGGACGCTGTCAGTGATGCCGGCGAATGTGACTGGTATTCACCGGAAGACGCATTGAAGCTGGGATTACCGGTGCCCGTCAGAACGCTGCTTGAAACGCTGCAGACCATTAACGAGGAGACTGAGCATGACGCGCACGGTGCATTGCGTAAAACTGGGTAAAGAAGCCGAGGCTCTGGAACGCCAGCCGTATCCGGGCGAACTGGGTCAACGCATCTATGAAAACGTATCCAAGGAAGCCTGGAATGAGTGGCTGAAACACCAGACCATGCTGATCAACGAAAATCGCTTGACGCCGATCGAACCCAAGGCACGGGCGTTTCTGGAACAGGAAATGGAAAAGTTCTTTTTCGGCGAGGGCTCCGTGGCACCGGAAGGCTATGTACCACCGTCGGAACAATAAATGCGGGCCAGCGGCTTGACGCTGGCGTCGCCGATGGCTTTAATACGCCCTTCGCGCGACCGGCGAGAGACGGCGCCCGACAGCATCAAGGAAGCCCCGAATCAAACCCCGTGTCATTTCGACCAACGGGAGAAATCTCTTAACCTGTTGATTTATAAACAGCAGCGTGCGACAAGATTTCTCGCTACGCTCGAAATGACAAGTTATTCATAGCTTAGTTGGCTGCCAGCAAAATTAAGGCAAATTGTAATTTGGCCGGGTAGCGGGGTCGCGCAGCGACAGGGTAGGCAGGGCTGAAGATGTCATTTCGAGTGCAGCGAGAAATCTTCTGCTTGATGGTTAAAGATTTCTCCCGTTGGTCGAAATGACACCCGAGAAGTATTTTGAGGTGTAATGCCTGCTAAAAGGCCGGGTAGCGGGGTCGCGCAGCGACAGGGTTGAGCAGGGCTGAAAATCCGTTTTCAGTCCGCGACCTGAATAAAACACCAGCAATATAATGCCTCAATAAGGCCGGGTAGCGGGGTCGCGCAGCGACAGGGTTGAGCAGGGCTGAAAATCCGTTTTCAGTCCGCGACCTGAATAAAACACCAGCAATATAATGCCTCGATAAGGCCGGGTAGCGGGGTCGCGCAGCGACAGGGTTGAGCAGGGCTGAAAATCCGTTTTCAGTCCGCGACCTGAATAAATAGCTAAACGATCCAGCACATATAATTGCCTCAGATAGTCATGGCCGGGTAGCGGGGTCGCGCAGCGACAGGGTTGAGCAGGGCTGAAAATCCGTTTTCAGTCCGCGACCTGAATAAAACACCAGCAATATAATGCCTCAATAAGGCCGGGTAGCGGGGTCGCGCAGCGACAGGGTTGAGCAGGGCTGAAAATCCGTTTTCAGTCCGCGACCTGAATAAAACACCAGCAATATAATGCCTCAATAAGGCCGGGTAGCTCAGTTGGTAGAGCAGGGGACTGAAAATCCCTGTGTCGGCAGTTCGATTCTGTCCCCGGCCACCATTTTCCTCTTTTCTCAGTGCCCCCCTTCTGTTATTAATGCGAGAATTCTGATAACAATTCTTAATACGACATGGAAGCGACTGCCCTGCAAAAATAGGTATAATAACCATTTAGCGGAACTTTACAGCATTGCTGCCAATACCGCGGTATTGGTTTAGCTGTTGTTTCATCAGGTAATCCGCGAAATAATCGTTTTCATGCAAGCACAACAACGACATGAGCGCTTGTCCGAGCAGTTCAGCATAGAGCAGATCGAGCTCAAGGGATTCTCGCGCAGTGTGGCGGAACTCGAATGGCTGCTGCTGATTCTGGTTCTGCTGTACTTCGTCGCGCCGGGTACTTACATCACGGAAGAGCAGCCGATCATACTGGCCATGGTCTGCTTTGCCGTGTTCGTGCTGGCTTTCCGTTATCTCAATTTCAAGACCACGGAGTCGCGCTGGAAGATCGCCATCGAAACCTGGGTGATGATCGCCTTTATTACCTGGGTTTTGCTTTATACCGGCAGGAACGAGAGCCCCCTCCTGAATCTGTTTCTGCTGGTCATCATTACCAGCGGTCTGACGCTCGGCAAGGCGATCACCTTGCTGGAATTCGTGCTGATTACCTGTATTTATCTGTATCTCGGTTATCCAAGTTTCGAGGCAAAAAGCTTTGCACTGGCTGATTTTACCCAGCTGATGATCAAGTTCGCGCCGTTCCTGCTGATATCCTATCTGATTACCATGTTGTCGGCGGATCTGCATTTTGCGCGACAGATGTTTCAGCATTTGTCCGAGACCGATGAACTGACCGGTCTGTTCAACAAGCGCGCCTATGCCAAACTGTCGCAGCGTGAGATAGCCAAGTCCCAGCGTTACGGCCATCCGTTTGCAATCGTCATGGCAGATGCCGATACGCTCAAACCGGTCAATGATGAACACGGCCATGATGCCGGAGACAAGCTGATCCGAACGATTGCGGAAACCATCCGCCTGGATCTGCGCGAGACGGATATCCTGGCACGTTACGGTGGCGATGAATTCGTGGTTTTTCTGCCCGAGACCAAGCCTGAACAGGCGCGTGAGATCGCTGAACGTATTCGTGAGGCAACCTCGGAAATCAGGTTCATGGTGCAGAAAAAACAGGTGCCGATCACGATCAGCCTTGGCATGGCCTGTTATCCGCAGGATTCCAGCTCGCCGGACGATATACTCGATCGGGCCGATCGCGCGCTTTACGTCAGCAAGCAGGAGGGCCGCGATCGCGTAACCGCATTCGCGGATATCCCGGCCCGGTTCTGAGCCCCCGCAATTGCGGGTCTCTGCGTGGTCAGTCGCCGGTGGCGGCCAGCAAATAAGGTGCCCAGTCGAATTCCGGATCCCGATCACGACGAAGCTCGGGTTGAGCAGGCTGTCCTTGGTGTTGTAACGCAGTGGCTGCAGCTGCATATCCGTCACAATACCACCGGCCTCTTCCACCACGCACTGCGCGGCACCGGTATCCCACTCGGATGTCGGCCCGAAACGCGGATACAGATCAACATGACCTTCAGCGACCAGGCAGTGTTTGAGTGAACTGCCGATGGTGACGATTTCCACTTCACCGACTTGCTGCAGGAACTCCTGAAAACGCTGGCTGCTGTGTGATCGGCTACCGGCAATCGCCAGGTTATTCGGCTGGACACGGCGCGTGTGAATAGACTGCGACGCCTGTTGTGGTGCGGATTTAAAGGCGCCGTGGCCACGTGCGGCGTAGTAACAGACGCCGGTGACCGGGACATGGACCACGCCAAGTATCACCTCGTGATCGGATACCAGCGCAATATTGACCGTGAATTCACCGTTTCTCTTGACGAATTCGCGCGTGCCATCAAGCGGGTCTACCAGCCAGTACTGGCGCCAGTGCCGGCGTGTCGCATAGTCAATTTCGCCTGATTCCTCCGAAAGAATCGGTATGCCGGGCGTGAAGGATTTGAGTCCGTCGACGATCGTCTGGTGAGCAGCCATGTCGGCTTCCGTCAGCGGACTGCGATCATCCTTGTGTTCGATGTCAAAATCCGTGTCATAGACGGCGAGAATGCGCAATGCGGCTTTATGCGCGAGTTCACGAACGGCAGGCAGTAATTCGCCCGGGTTATGAATTTCCGGTGCCGTGTCCTGATTGATATTCACTGGCATAATAGGGGCAGTATTGTACGCCAGGGTACGTGGAATGGCGACGGCGCCCATATAAATGTTATATGCTCCTCCCATAGACTGGGATCAGATTCAGACGGTGCTGCTCGATATGGACGGCACACTGCTGGATCTGCATTTCGATAATTATTTCTGGCAGGAATATCTCCCGGCCTGCTGGGCAGAACAGCAGGGCATGGATCTGGCGCAGGCGCACGCCATCCTGCGGCCGCGTTTTCGCGACCTCGAAGGGACACTGGCCTGGTATTGCCTGGACTTCTGGACCCGCGAGCTGGAACTGGATCTGCTGGCACTGAAAGATGATATCCAGCACAAGATCCGTTTGCGTCCGCATGCCGATGTATTGCTGGAAAGACTGCGCGATCTTGGCAAACAGTGCGTGCTGGTCACCAATGCCCATGAGGCCGTGCTGGACTACAAGCTGGCCCGCACTGATCTGGGCCGTTATTTCGAGATACTGTATACAGCCCACGCTTTCGGCGAGCCCAAGGAATCGGCGCGTTTCTGGCAGCTACTGGAGAATCACCTTGGCTTCGATCGCCGGCACACCCTGTTGATTGACGATAATCAGCAGGTGCTGAAGACGGCGCGCGAGTATGGCATCGGTCACCTGCTGGGCATTGCCCGGCCGGACAGTCAGCAGCCGCCACGCAGTGGCACTGAATTTGCCGTCATTGAAGATTTCCGCGATCTGTTCGGCGCTTCAGTCGTCGAGCGTCCGGCAGAAGACGAAATCACTCACCCCGTGCCCGAGCCGTAGGCCGCGCTGTTCAAACTTTGTCAGCGGGCGCCAGCGCGGCCGCGGTGATACGCGTCCGCGCCCGGCCAGGTTCAGGTAACCGCCGTTTTCAAACGGCCCGGGGATCTGTTCGGCATAGTCCGGCCAATCGGTGGCGATATAGACCAGCGCATGGCCCCTCAATTTGGGCCGTAGCAGTTCCGCGAAAGCGGTATTCAGCAGCCGCCGTTTGTGATGGCGTTTTTTCGGCCAGGGATCCGGAAACAGTATCAGCACCTGATCGAGACTGTTGTCCGCCAGCATGTCGCGGATGACTTCAACGGCGTCGTGATTGATCGCCCGGATATTCCCGAGGCCTTTGCCGGATGCATGCTGCAGAAGGCTGCCGATGCCGGGCCGGTGTACCTCGACAGCCAGGTAATCCCGTTCCGGGTGGGCGGCCGCCAGACTGACCGTCGTCAGTCCCATGCCGGGACCGATATCCATGGTCAGCGGTGCAGAGCGCCCGAAAATCTCCCGCGGGTTCAGCGGCCTTGCAGTGTAGTCAATGCCGTAATGCGGCCAGTGCTGCTCCAGGGCGGTTGCCTGGGCCCGGGTCATGCGGCCTTCGCGCCGCACGAAACTGCGGATCATCCGGCGCGGGCTGGTCACCGGTTCCGGCCGGACAATCTCAGAAGAAACTGCCGTCGATCGGCGAGGAGGCACTGGCATAGGCACGCCTGGGCATGCGCCCGGCCAGAAATGCCTCGCGCCCGGCCTCGACCGCCTTGCGCATGGCACCGGCCATGAGTACCGGATCGCGGGCCTCGGCAATAGCCGTGTTCATCAGCACGCCGTCACAGCCCAGTTCCATGGCGATGGCGGCGTCGGAAGCGGTGCCGACACCGGCATCCACCAGCACCGGGACGCTGGCGTTATCGATAATCGTCTTGATGTTGTAGGGATTGCGAATGCCGAGGCCGGAACCGATGGGCGCGGCCAGCGGCATCACGGCGATACAGCCGAGCTCCTCGAGCCTTTTCGCGACCACCGGGTCGTCGTTGGTATACACCATGACCCGGAAGCCGTCCTTGATCAGAACGCGGGTCGCCTCAAGCGTGGCGCTGACGTCGGGATAAAGGGTCTTGTCGTCACCCAGCACCTCGAGTTTGACCAGGTTGTGCCCGTCCAGCAACTCGCGGGCGAGCTGGCAGGTGCGGATGGCGGTGGCGGCGTCATAACAGCCCGCCGTGTTCGGCAGGATGGTGTAGCGGTCCGGCGGAATGACATCCAGCAGACCGGGTTCGTTCGTGTCCTGGCCGCCCTGGTTCATGAAAAAGGGCGTGCGGCGGATGGCGACCGTGACAATCTCGGCGCTGCTGGCCTCGATGGCCTGCCGGGTCTGTTCCAGGTCGCGGTATTTGCCGGTGCCCACCAGCAGCCGCGACCGGTAGTGCCGGCCATCGATATTCAGGCTGTCGCCGGTATCCAGGTTGGCAGCGGTTTCGTTCATGTGGACAACAGGCAGGTAAACGGGTTGCCAGTATAACAGGCCGCGGATGGCAGTTAACCACCGCCGATGGCGTGTACGATTTCGACCCGGTCCCGCGGCTGTAATTCATATTCGGTAAAGCGGCCGCGCGGGACGATTTGTTCGTTCACTTCCACCGCGAGCCGCCCCTCGATCCCCAGGGTTTCGATGAGCGTGGCCAGTGTCGTGCCGGCCGGCAGCTCGTAGGCCTCGCCGTTGAGTTGGATTTCCATACGCGCAGAAAACAGCCGCTATTTCAGTCGAGGCTGATCGTCAGCCCTTCACGTGCGATTTGACAGTCGAGATTCGAGTCGCGTTCGCTGACAATACGCAGGCAATCCTTGTATATATTGTCAATAATACGATCATCGTAGTTGGGATCATGGTGATAAAGGAACAGTTGCCTGACGTCGGCATCAATGGCGGAATTGACCGTATCAATATAGCACGAATGCCCCCAGCCGTGTTTCTTCATGTAATCTTCAGGTGTGTACTGGGCATCATGAATAAGAATATCGGCGCCCTGCATGAATTGCAGTGCCGAATTGTATTCCTCTCGCTTCATGGCATCAAAAAGTTCCTGTTCCTCGCGGCTGAATTCCTGGTAACGCCGCTCGATATTCTTGTTGAGGAACAGGCATTCATTGTCGGATATATAAACGATCTTTTTATCACCGAGCATGATGCGATAGCCGTAGGTAACACCCGGGTGATGAACATTCTGGTATGTGATATTCAGCGGCCCGTAATCAATGGTGTTGTTTGCCGGTGCCAGGTAATCGACGTTGGCCATCCAGGTTTCGGTGCCGACGGGGAAATAGGGCGCGGACATCTGCGCCGCGACATGGCGCTCGATCTCCCGGGCATTCTGGCCCGGACCGAAGAATTTCAGCCGCCAGTCGCTGTTAAAGGCGGGCAAGAAAAAAGGCAGGCCACAGACGTGATCCCAGTGATAATGGGTCAGGATAATAAGCATCTCGCGGATGGCATCCTGTTGCACGAGTTCGTTGCCAAGCGGAATGATGCCGGTGCCGGCATCGCAGACAAGAAGGTGCTCGCCAACTCGGATCTCGACGCAGGACGTATTACCCCCTACTCCCAGGTGGGATGCAAAGGGTGCAGAGTACGATCCGCGTACCCCCCAGAAACGCAGATAGGCTTCGCTCATGTGAACCGTCGGACGCGCCTGTATGTTTCAGTATGTCTATTTTATGTAGCGTTTGATCGCGTCGGCTATCGCCTGCATGGGCATTGGCTTGGGCATGAACTCCACCGCACCCAGCTCCCGCGCTGCAAAACGATCCTGTGCGTAATCTTTCGAGCTTATCATAATAACAGGCGTCTGTTCATGCAGGGGATTTTCGCGCAATTCGCGCAGGAAGGTCAGGCCATCCTTGTCCGGCATGATGATATTGAGGAATAACAGGTCGGGACAGTGATCCTGCAGGTAGGCAAGCGAGCCGGCCGCCGAGGAAAAGGTTTTCAGCTCAATCCCGAGCGCGGCCGTGCTGCGCTCAAACAGTGATTTGACTGATGGGCTGTCATCGACGACAACCACAGTCGGATGGGATAGGTTCATACCAGCGTCGTCCTGTCTCAGCAGTCCCGTCCAGTATCAACTGGACATTAAGCAATTGGAATATCTTTTTGATATTCAATAATTTATTGATTATTCTAGGCGCGTCTGATGACCCTGAGACGCGTTCCCCCCGAACGGCTCGATACCATATTAGCTTAATTTTTCGCCGTGAACACCGCGTACCTGGCACCGTAATATGAGCTGTGATCATCGTCACAGCGGTCGCTGACAGCAAATGTGTGCCAGGTATAATGAGCAGCCATGCGCAGGCGGGTGTAGTTCAATGGTAGAACATCAGCTTCCCAAGCTGAGAACGTGGGTTCGATTCCCATCACCCGCTCCACCTCTTGGTAATACCCCCTGATAGTTAACAGGTATGGGCCGTATGAAAAATTCTGTTACCGGCGGGCCCGGCGGCTGGTTCCGGCAGCCAGTACGCCCTCCAGGCTGAACACCGTCAATCATCCATCCTGTTTTAACTTCAGCAACATAAAGTCGATATCGTTTTCAATCAGTCGCTGGCGGGTCTGATCCAGTTGATCGGCGCTCTGGTAAGGACCGGCACGTACCCGGTGCCAGATGTCACCGCCGTCGATAACCACACGCTGGATTTCAGTTTCTATTCCGAATAACGCCAGCTGGGCCTTTACGCGTTCGGCCTCGTCGTGCTGCCGGAATGAACCGATCTGTAGAATATATTTTTCACTGGTAATAGCCTGTGGCGGGGCATTGGGTGCATCGGCATCGGGAAGCGGGGTTACTTTGGCTTCACGTTCCCATTCCGGCACACTGACTTCCATTTCCGGCAGGATCGTATAGAAATCGAATTTGGGTGTCGGGGATGCCGGCGGGGACTGTTTCCCGGCAGTCTGCTTCTGTTCGTCGGCAGGTTGCACGGAAGGTACGGTAGCAGGATGCCGCTCGTCCATGAAATCATCGATCCCGGGTATGCCATTGACGAAATAGACAATGATCACTGCACAGACACCCGTAACCACGCCCGCAACAAATGTCAGCAGGCCCGCCAGAAGTCCACCCCCTCTATCGCGCTTGCGACCGGAACGGTTTTTATAGTCACGTGCCATTTACATGTTATCCGGGGCGGAGACGCCGAGCAGGCCAAGACCGTTTCGTATCACCTGGCGAATGGCACTGGCCAGGCAGAGCCGTGCATTGCGGAGCTCCGTGTCGTCAACGATAAACTGGTGACTGTTATAGTAGATATGAAATTCCCCGGCCAGGTCGCGCAGGTAATAAGCCAGCAGATGCGGTTCCAGGTTGGCGGCCGCGAGTTCGATTATCTCGGAATAGCGTGACAGTGTCACCAGCAGATCCTGTTCCTCGGTAGTAGAAAGCCTGTCCACGGTTTCGAGACCGAGTTGTTGATCATGCTTGTGACCACGTTCAGCCAGTTGCCGAAATACACTGCATATGCGGGCATGGGCATACTGTATGTAATATACGGGATTGTCATTGGATTGTGACAGTGCCAGGTCGATATCAAAAGTCAGCTGTGAATCGGCCTTGCGTGATATCAGAAAATAGCGCGTTGCATCACAGCCGACTTCATCAATCAGGTCGCGCAGCGTCACGTAGGATCCGGCCCGTTTGGACAGTTTCACTTCCTCGCCGCCGCGCATCACCGTGACCATCTGGTGCAGCACATATTCGGGCCAGCCGGCGGGGATGCCCATTTCCAGGGCCTGCAGGCCGGCGCGCACGCGGGTGATGGTCGAATGGTGGTCCGCCCCCTGTTCATTAATGACACGGCGAAAGCCGCGCTGCCACTTGCTGACGTGATAGGCGATATCGGGCACGAAATAAGTATAGTTGCCACCGGCCTTGCGCATGACACGGTCCTTGTCATCGCCGAACTCGGTAGTGCGTAACCACAGCGCCCCGTCACGCTCGTAGGTGTGGTCTTTGGCAATTAATATACTGACAATCTCTTCGACCCTGCCGTCGGTATACAGGGAGGATTCGAGGAAATAGTTGTCGAAGCTGACGCCGAATGCCCTCAGATCGTTATCCTGCTCGCGTCGCAGATAGGCCACCGCGAAATGCCGGATCGCTTCCACATCATCGGGATCGCCGGCGCCGGTGACGTCCAGGTCTTCGGCATGTACGGTTTCGCGTTTCAGATAGGCGTCGGCAACCTCCTGTATATATTCTCCGCGGTAGCCGTCGGCAGGCCAGTTGTGATCAGCCGGCGTCAGTCCGTGGCAGCGTGCCTGTACGGATGCAACCAGATTGGTTATCTGCTGGCCGGCATCGTTGTAATAGAACTCACGGCTGACATCATATCCCGCCGCTTCCAGTACGCGGCCGAGGCAGTCGCCAACCGCGGCACCGCGACCGTGACCGATATGCAGGGGGCCGGTCGGATTCGCGGATACGAATTCCACCATTACCGGTTCCCCGCGCCGTTTCCCCCGCCCGTATTGCTCGCCTGACTCGAGGATGGTCTTGATAAGCGACTGGTATGCGGCAGGGGTCAGAAAAAAATTAATGAACCCCGGGCCCGCGATCTCGACATGATCCACCATGTCCGAGGCCGGTAACCTGTCGACGATCTGTTGGGCGATGTCACGCGGTTTCTGTTTTGCCACCCGCGCCAGCATCATCGCCGTATTGGCGGCGAAATCGCCATGTTCACGCGCGCGTGCGCGTTCAATCTGGATGCTGAAATCCGCCGGCAGCCCGAAGCCGTTTTCGGTAGCGACCTTGTCCAGCGCCTGGCTGATCAGATGTGATATATGCTGTTTCATAAAAGGCGCCGATCATACCCTGATGGCTCGGATGCGAGAAGGTTGCTTTCGTATCGAGTTGCCCGTGCCAAAATACACGTCATTCTGTTGGCGTGTATTTGCGTTCATTCGCGGACTGTATCAAACGAGGAACGAGGAACGCGCCTTCATCCCATTTCCTGCGGATCGACATCGATCGACCAGCGCACATGGCGCGCACTCTTGAGTTGTTCGACGCCGTCCAGCCAGCCACCAAGAATCCGCTGCAGACGCGGACGCTGCGGGGATTGCAGCAGCAGTTGCAGGCGCTGGTAACCGGAGCGGCGCGGCCGCGGTGCCGGCACAGGCCCGAGTACTTCCACATCAGCGGTATCCGGGATCAGTTGCCGTGCCTCCTGGAGAAAGCGCTCGGCGGCGGCCGACTGCTTGGCCTCCGCGCGCATCAGCGCCAGATAACTGTAGGGCGGCAGCTGCAGCATTTCGCGCTCCGCCAGTGCCGCCTTGGCGAATGCCGGGTAACCGTCTTCGGTCAGCGTCCGCAGCAGCGGATGATCCGGATGATGAGTCTGGATAACAACGGTGCCGGGGTGTTCGGCGCGGCCGGCGCGGCCGCTGACCTGCACGATCAACTGGGCGAGGTGTTCCAGCGCCCGGAAATCGGTGCTGAACAGGCCGCCATCGGCCTCGACAATGCCGACCAGTGATACCGACGGAAAGTGATGACCCTTGGCCAGCATCTGTGTGCCGACGAGGATATCGGCTTCGCCGCTGTGCGCGCTGCGCAGCAGATCCTCGAGGGCGCCGCGGCGGCGGGTGCTGTCGCGATCGATGCGCAGTATGCGTGCCGCCGGCAGGGCTTCCGCGAGTGTCTGTTCCAGGCGTTCGGTGCCATGTCCAACCTCGATCAGTTTGCCCCCGCAGCCGGGGCAGGTGTCGGGACGCCGGTGTTCATGGCCGCAGTGATGACAGCACAAACGCTGCCGCTGCTTGTGGTAAGTCATGGCCGTGTCACAACGGTGGCAGGTCGCGGTCCAGCCGCATTCATGGCACAACAGCACCGGGGCGAAGCCGCGCCGGTTCAAAAACAGCAGTGACTGGCGCCCGGCGGCAAGGTTGTCGTCCAGCATTTTCAGGAAGCCTTCGGACAGGGCGCCGCGCATGGGACTTTGACGGATATCCAGTACATGCAGGTCCGGGGATTTCGCGGTGCCGGCGCGCTCGGGCAGCGGCAGATACTCGTAGCGGCCCTGGCCTGCGTTCAACAGTGATTCCAGTGACGGTGTAGCCGATCCCAGCACGATCGGGATCGACTCCCGGTAGGCACGCATGATGGCGACATCGCGGGCGTGGTAACGGAAACCGTCCTGCTGCTTGTAAGACAGGTCGTGTTCTTCATCAACGATAATAAGGCCGGGGTTTTTCAGCGGCGTCCATACGGCCGAGCGCGTACCGAGCACGACGTCGGCACTGCCGTCCCGCGCCCGCAGCCAGGCCTGGCAGCGGTCGGTGTCGGTTAGTCCGGAATGGAGAATGGCCAGCCTGGGGCCGAAGCGGCGTTCAAAACGCCGCACCAGCTGTGGTGTCAGGGCGATCTCCGGCAACAGCAACAGGCACTGGCGGCCCTGTTCCAGCACGGCCGCCGTTGCCTGCAGATAGACTTCGGTCTTGCCGCTGCCGGTGACGCCTTCCAATAAATGGGCGCGGTGGCGGCCGAACGAATCACGGATGGCCGCCAGCGCCTGTTGCTGGTACCTGTTTAATGTCAGCGGCTGTTCCAGAGGCGGCGACTCTCGGTACCGGTCATTCAGCGCCACCTCGCGTACCCAGCCACGTTCGGCCAGCGCCTTTAGCGGCGCGCGCCAGTTGCCGATGCCGGCCGCGGCTATGTCTGTTGCAGTCAATGTCGCCGGGTAACGGTTTTCGAATAATGCCAGCAATTCGGCCTGCCGTGGTGCCCTGGCACCGGGCCGGGGCATGTCCACGGCCGGGCCATCGGGATTGAATTGCCAGCCACGGGGCACGTCCAGTATTGCCGGCGCGCCCTGGCGCAGCCGCGCGGGCAGGCTGGTGAACACGGCCTCGCCGACGGGATGCTGGTAGTAATCACTGGCCCAGCGCAGCAGTGCCAGGTGCGAGTCGGGCAGTATCGACTGCTCATCTATTACTGAACTGATCCGTTTCAACCTGCCGGCATCAACCACGGCTTCATTGCTATGGCCCATGATCGATCCCACCCGCCGGCGGCTGCCGAATGGCACGATCACGCGTTGGCCGGGCTGCAGCGCAGTACCGGCGGTGTCGGGGTCAGCCGGTGGCAGATAGGTAAACAGGCGCCGCAGCGGCGTCGCCAGTGCGATCAGGAGATATCGGCCGCCCGGCGTCATCGACGGCTGTCAGGCCGATTCGCTGGTGGCCAGCAGCCGGCGCAGTTCCGCGGCAGACAGCCGCAGCATGGCACGGCCGTCGGTCGGGCTTAATGGTGTCTGGTTGCGATCTTTCAGGGGAAAAATGATCAATACGACGGGATAGCCGCTGGCCAGGAAGCGGTAGGCCGGATAGTTGCTGACGGTTGCCGCATTGACGCGGATGCGTCGTTCACAGCTTTCATAGGGAATATCATGATCGATGAGCTGCATGGCGACCTCTTCGATCGCATCGGCATACAGGTGCAGGCTGATCTCGCTGTGTCTGCCGGCGGTGCCGTCGGCGACGGCGCCGGCCAGACGCGGCCGGAATGCGCGCAGCATGGACATGGCCTCCAGTGCGAGTTCACGCAACTGCTGCAGCAGTTGCGGCTGAGTCGCGCCCTGGAACAGGCGCTGGTAATCCGTCAGCGCCTGTTCGATCTCCTGGTTGCTGGGCAACTGCTGGCGGTTATTGACGCCAAGCCTGGCAGCGGCCTTGCGCTTGGCGGTCAGGTAATCATTGACACCGTCAACAGCCACCAGCCGCGCCGCGAGATGGGCCAGCTCCAGGCGTATCTGCCGGGTGGATTTCGAACGCACAGTCATCGTACGTGGATCGTCAGTGACGTTCAGAATAGCTGCTCGGAATAGCCGTCATTGTTGTATACATCGGCCTGTTGATCGCGGCTGTATTCTGTCGGTACACGACCGGCCGGGAACACCTCGAAGATGGCATCCGGGTCATCCGTCCGTGCCAGCTTGCCGGTATCCGGATCGATACGCGCATTCACCAGGCCGTCGGGGCGCGGTAACGTGGATTCGGGCCGATCTTCCAGTGCCACGCGCATGTAATCAACCCACATGGGCAGCGCCGCCCGCGACCCGGTTTCACGATTACCCAGTGGCTGGTACTGATCGAAACCGACCCATGCGACCGTGACCATGTCATGATTGAAGCCGGCGAACCAGGCATCACGCTGATCGTTGGTGGTGCCCGTCTTGCCGGACAGATCATTACGGCCCAGTTCACGGTAGGCGCGGGCGCCGGTGCCGCGGCGGACCACGTCCTGGGTCATGGAGGTGATCAGCCAGGCATTCGGGGCATCCAGCGTACGCGGGGCGTAGTCTTCGCGCTCGATCATCGCGGGTATGAGGCCGGCGCCTTCCAGCAGTCCCTCGCCGGCAACGGTCGTATCATCGTGGCCAGTGTCCTGCTGTTCACAGGTATCGCAGGCGATCAGCGGGCTGGCCTCGAACACCACGCCTTCATCATCCGAGCGTTCGATGCGGTCGACGAAATAGGGCTCGATCAGAAAACCGCCGTTGGCGAAAACACTGTAGGCGCGGGCCAGTTCATAAGGGGTAACGGCACCGCTGCCGAGCGCCAGGGACAGATTGGCCGACAGCCGTTCGGTATCAAAACCGAACCGCTGCAGATGATCCATGACGACAGGCACGCCGACGGCATGCAGCAGCCGGATCGAAACCAGGTTGCGGGAATGGATCAGGGCCTCGCGCAGGCGCGTCGGACCGTAGGTCTTGCCGCTGTAGTTTTTCGGCCGCCAGACATCCTCAAGACTGCTGTCGGGAAACACCACCGGGGCGTCATTAATAATGCTGGCCGGGGTGAAGCCATTGGCCAGCGCCGCCGAATAAATGAAGGGTTTGAAACTCGACCCCGGCTGGCGCAGCGCCTGAGTGACGCGGTTGAACTTGCTGCGCTGGAAATCGAAACCGCCGACCAGCGCCAGGGTGGCGCCGTCCCGCGGGTCCAGCGATACCAGCGCACCCTCGACTTTCGGCAACTGGCTTAACCGCCAGATGCGGTCGGGCTCCGCCGCTGCATCGGCACCGGTATCGCCGTTGTCGTCCGCGGCCGTCTCCGCCGGCGGCTGTTCGATTGCCGTTACGCGGACGATATCGCCGACGGCGACAACATCACTGGCACTGTCAGGTTTTTCGCCACGCCAGTTGTTCGTTTTATAGAGCCGGGCCCAGGAAAGTCCTTCCCAGCCGATTTCAATCGTACCGGTATTACGTACATAGGCGGTGGCACTGCGTTCGTTAACAGCCGTAATCAGCGCCGGCCGCAGGCCGCCTACAGTAGTGTAGTCACCCAATAGCCGGGCCCATGCCGCCTCATCGGCATTATTCTCAAGTTCGTAATGATGCTCCGGCCCACGGTAACCATGGCGTTCGTCATAGTCGCGCAGGGCCTTTCGCAATGCCTTGTTGGCGGCGTCCTGCAGTTCATCGCGGATCGTGGTGTAAACCCGGTAGCCCCTGGTATAGGCCGCTTCCTCGCCGTACTGGTCCACCATGTACTTGCGCACCATCTCGGCGACGTAAGGTGCCTCGACTTCCGTATCGGTGTGATGGATTTTCACGGCAACCGGCGCATTGACTGCCAGGCCGTATTCATAACTGTCGATATAGCCGAGATGCTTCATGCGGTTGAGCACATAGGTCCGTCGCTCGCGGGCCCGTTCCGGATTCGATACCGGATTGGTGGCAGACGGGGCCTTGGGCAGGCCGGCGATCATGGCCATCTGCGCCAGCGTGAGGCTGTCCGGTGTCGTGCCGTAATAGACGTGGGCCGCGGCACCGACGCCGTAGGCACGCTGACCCAGATAGATCTTGTTGAGGTAGAGATCGAGGATTTCCTTCTTGCTGAGTTCGCGCTCGATCTTCAGGGCCAGGAATATCTCGTTGAGCTTGCGCAGGTAGGTTTTTTCGCGGCTGAGGAAGAAATTGCGCGCGACCTGCATAGTGATGGTGCTGCCGCCCTGGGTTTTTTCGCCGGTCCTGACCAGGTGGATGGCGGCTCGCAGGAGTCCCTGCCAGTCGACCCCGGGATGGTCATAGAAGCGATCATCCTCGGCGGCGAGGAATGCATGGATGAATTCCGGCGGTACATCATCAATATCGACCGGCGTCCGGCGCATCTCGCCGAACTCGGCTATCAGTGAACCGGAGTGACTGTAGACCCGCAATGGAACCTGCAGCTCGACATCGCGGAGGGCATCGATCTCGGGTAATTGCGGTATGACATACCAGGCCGCAAGGGCCACGGAAACCACGCCCAGCAGCAGCAGGCCCAGTAATGCGTTAAACAGGAATCTCAACATATTGTGGTACGAATCAGGAACAGCCCTATATTTTGGATATGAATGGTTTATGTCTTAATTTTGTGTATTTTGTTGAAAAACATAAAAAAAGTATTTGTTTTTTAAGTCATCGTTGGCTATAGTCGCATTAAACAGTTAATCTGCATTCTATAAATGCGAGATAAGCGCGGGCTTTAAAAGGAAAAATTACGTGCCGCTCTTCCAAAAGAAATCGATTCCGGTGGTTGGCATTGATATCAGTGCCACCGCCGTAAAACTACTCGAACTCAGCCGCAGCGGTGGCCGTTACCGGGTGGAAAGCTACGCTGTTGAGCCGTTACCGTCCAATTCCGTCATAGATAAAAATATATCTGATGTAGAGGCAGTGGGCGAGGCCATAGGCCGGGCCGTTAAAAAATCGGGTACCAAAAACAAACAGGCCGCCGCCGCCGTCGCCGGTTCCGCTGTCATTACCAAGATCATCAACATGCCGGCCAATCTCTCCGAGGAAGATATGGAGAGTCAGATCCAGGTTGAAGCCGATCAGTATATTCCTTTCCCGCTGGAGGAAGTGAGCATGGACTTCGAGGTCCTCGGTCCTTCCGACAACGCTCCCGAGCGTGTCGACGTGCTGCTCGCCGCTTCGCGCAGTGACAATGTCGATGTGCGTGTCGCCGCCCTTGAGGTCGGGGGTCTTACTGCCAAGGTCATCGATGTCGAGGCCTTTGCTCTGGAAAATACGGTCCGCCTGCTGGCCGAATCCGTGTTTGGTGCCGACGCCGCCAACAAGATCGTCGCGGTTGCGGATGTCGGCGCCACGGTGACCACCTTCAGCGTGCTCGAGAACATGAAGATCGTTTATTCGCGCGAGCAGGCTTTCGGTGGCAGTCAACTTACGGAAGAAATCCAGCGACGATATGGCCTGTCCTATGAAGAGGCGGGGCTGGCCAAGCGTCAGGGCGGGTTGCCGGAAAACTATGAGCCCGAAGTACTGGAACCGTTCAAGGAATCCATGGCCCAGCAGATCGGCCGCGCCCAGCAGTTCTTTTATTCTTCCAGCCAGATCAGCAACATCGATCATTTGTTTATCGCCGGCGGCTGTGCCTCGATCCCGGGTATCGCCGAGGTTGTGACAGACCGTATCGGGCTGCCCGCGTCAATTGCTAATCCATTTGCCGATATGGCCGTGGCATCACGTATTCCTGCACAGGCCCTGGCAAATGATTCACCAGCGATGATGGTCACCTGCGGACTGGCATTACGGGGGTTTGACTGATGGCCAGAATCAACCTATTGCCCTGGCGTGAGGAACGGCGCAAACAGCAGCAGATAGAATTTTTCACCATTCTGGGGTTGCAGCCGCTATTACGTTGCTGCTCTGGGGTGCTGTTCACCTTCATTACACGCAGCGCATTGGCCATCAGGATATGCGTAATCAGTTCCTGGAGACCCAGATCGCGAAGCTGGATGAGAAGATCAAGGAAATCGAGGATCTGGAGCGGGAGAAAGAAAGACTGCTGGCGCGCATGCGTGCTATTGAGCAGCTGCAGACCAACCGGCCTCTTATAGTACGTTTGTTCGACGAACTGGTAACCAGTTTGCCGGAAGGTGTGAGTGTCACCAAGGTTGAACAGTCAGGCAAGAACATAACCATTAATGGCATGGCGCAATCCAATGCCCGTGTATCGTCGTTCATGCGCAACCTGGAAAGCTCGGATTGGCTGGAAGATCCCAAGCTCGACATTATCCAGGCAGAGACAGCTGAAGGTTTGCGGATCAGTAACTTTACCCTGCGTTTCAACCAGGTGATTCCACAGGCCGAGGGTGAAGAGGACAAGGCATGACGCTCGACGAACTTAAAAATCTTGATCCCAGCAATATCGGCGCCTGGCCGTGGCCGGTGAAGATCGTTGTTATCGTTTTTGCCTGTGCAGCGCTGGGCTATGCCACATACCATTACGATATCAGCGGCCAGCAGGAACAGTTGGCCCAGGCCGAGAGCAAGGAACAGGAACTTCGCCGGACATTCGAGATCAAGCAGAAAAAGGCCGCGAATCTGGAACCACTGAAACAGCAGATGGAGGAAATGGAGCAGTCATTCGGCGACATGCTGCGTCAGTTGCCCAACCAGACCGAGGTAGCCGGCCTGTTGGTGGATATTTCCCAGACCGGTCTTGCCGCAGGGCTTGAATTCGAGCTGTTCAAACCGGGTGATGAGATCCCCGCAGAATTCTATGCCGAGTTGCCGATTGATATCCGTGTGGTGGGCGATTATCACCAGCTTGGTGAATTTGTCAGTGGTATTGCCGAGCTGCCGCGGATTGTGACCACCCACAATGTGAATATCAGTCGTAGCGATGATGAGCTGACGATGAACGCCGTTGCCAAGACCTACCGTGCGCTGGAAGAAGAGGAAATAAATGATGCCAAGCCCAAGGCAAAAGCGAAAGCCCGCGGCCGCCGTTAAGCTGGCTCTCGTTGCAGCGGCATCCAGCCTGTTGCTGACGGGCTGTGTTTCGCGCGATATGAGCGATCTGGAAAGCTATGCCCAGGATATCCTGTCGCGGCCGGGTGGACGTATTGATCCCTTGCCCGAGATCAGGCCGTACGAAGCCTATGCCTATCGATCGGGCGAGGAGGGTAAACGCAGCCCGTTCAAGCTTTTCTATCAGAAAGACCCGGCACCCGAGGGCGAACAGCAGGATAGTGGTCTGACGGAGGAAATGGCCCGCGAGCTTCATCACCGCAATCGTGAAGAACTTGAACAGTTCGAACTCGACAGTTTGAACATGGTGGGGACACTTGAAGACGGTCAGGAAACCTGGGCAATTATCAAAGATCCCGACGGGGTCGTTCACCGGGTAACCGTCGGTAATTATTTGGGGCGTAATGTTGGCAAGATAACCAATATTTACGAAGACAGAGTCGAACTACGAGAAATCGTCAAGGACAGTCAGGGTCGCTGGCAGGAACGGGAAGCGGCTATCGGGCTTTCCGAAGGATGAACCCATGGGGGTAGTAACCATGAACATGCGCCAAGAGATGACACAATCGTCCAGGGCAAAAGGGGCCTGGTTGGGGAGTTTGACCCTTCTGTGCCTGTTACTGCTGACACCATCGCTGGCAGCGGCACAAGATCAGACGCTGGACGGCATCAGTTATTCGGCGTTGCCGGGTGACAGAGTCGAGGTGAAACTGCAGCTCTCGCAGCCGCTGACTGAAGACCCGATGCATTTCACCATCGATAACCCGGCCCGTATTGCCCTTGATTTCCCGGGCACTGGCCTGAATCTTGATGAAAAAACCCAGAGCATCGGCGTCGGTATGGCGCACAGCATCTCTGCGGTAGAGGCCTCCGGCCGCACCCGTGTGGTGTTGAATCTGACCCAGTCCGTACCATACGAGATGCGCACTGAAGGCAATAACGTGGTGCTGGTGCTGGAAGGTGCCGGAGAGTCCGCGCCGGCACGTGCCTCGTCCACCAGGAGAACGGTCTCCGATGAGCGGATCTCCGGTGCCGGCGTTTCGGCCAGTATCGAGAATGTTGATTTCCGTCGCGGTGAAGCAGGGCGAAGGACGTGTGATTGTCAGGCTTTCCGACCCCTCTGTCGGTGTTGATATGACCAAGGAGGGCAATAAGGTCGTCGTCGATTTCCTCGATACGAATCTGCCATCGGAACTGGATCGCCGGCTTGACGTTATCGACTTTGCAACACCGGTCAAGGAAATCGACACGAAAGCGCGTGGCAATGGTGTACGCATGGAGATCAGTACCGTCACCGGCGATTTCGATCACCTGGCCTACCAGGCAGATGATGTGTTTACGGTTGAACTGAAACCGCTGACAGCGGCAGAAAAAGAGGAAAAGAAAAAGGACGAGTTCGGCTATACCGGCGAGCGGCTGTCACTCAATTTCCAGAATATTGAGGTGCGGGCGGTTCTGCAGTTGATAGCCGATTTTACCGGCCTCAACATGGTGGCCAGCGACTCGGTCGGTGGTAATGTCACCCTGCGGCTGAAAAACGTGCCATGGGACCAGGCCCTGGATATTATTCTGAAGTCCAAGGGACTCGGCATGCGTAAGGCGGGTAACGTGATCATGGTCGCGCCACAGGAAGAGATCGCCGCCCGCGAAAAGCTGGAGCTGGAAGCCGAAAAACAGCTCGAGGAACTTGAACCCATGCGTACCGAGTTCATGCAGGTGAACTATGCAAAGGCCAATGATATAGCAGCCCTGATCAAGGCCGAGACCAACAATCTGCTGTCGGAGCGCGGTAACGTCACCGTGGATGAGCGCACAAATACGCTGATCGTTCAGGATACGTCGACCAGCCTGCAGGCCATTCGTGAAATGGTCGCCAAGCTGGATATCCCGGTGCGTCAGGTTCTGATCGAGTCGCGTATCGTGAATGCAGACGAGAGTTTCGCCAAGGATCTCGGCGTGAAGTTCGGTTACAGCAAGAATACGACCCGCGATGGCAGTGCCGCCGATGATCGTCTGTTCGGTTCGGTAGGCGGTAAAATCGGGGGTGATACCGACTTTGGCGGCACGACCTCGTTCAATACCGATAATCTTGAAAACTTCATCGTGTCCCTGCCGGTGACCGATCCGGCGGGCGCCCTGGGCCTGGCGGTCGGCAAGATCGGCTCCTATCTGCTGCAACTCGAACTGTCGGCGGCACTGGCCGAGGGCCGTGGCGAGGATATCGCCAGCCCGCGCGTGATCACTGCGAATCAGCGCGAGGCGGTAATTGAGTCGGGTGTGGAAATTCCTTTCCAGGAGGCAACGTCCAGTGGCGCCACCTCGGTGTCCTTCAAGAAGGCGGTGCTGAGTCTGCGCGTAACACCGCAGATCACGCCTGACGACCGGATCCTGCTGGACCTGCAGGTCAACCAGGATACCCGCGGCAGCCCCGAGGTCCTGGGTGTGCCGCCGATCAATACGCGTTCGGTCACCACTCAGGTGCTGGTGGATAACGGTGAAACCGTGGTGCTCGGTGGTATCTATACCCAGACCGACCGGCAACAGCAGGAGCGCGTACCGTTCTTCGGTGACCTGCCGTACCTGGGCTTCCTGTTCCGCAACACTTCGGTGGACAGCTCGCGCACGGAACTGCTGATCTTCGTGACGCCCAAGATACTGAGCGAAAACGTCAAAATCTAGGGAGGCTCTGAAGAATTTGTCATTTCGAGCGCAGCGAGGAATCCTATGTACAAATAGCTTTTTGTACAATCGATAAGCTAAAAGATTTCTCCCGTTGGTCGAAATGACATGCGGGGATTATTCAGAGCTTCCCTGAGGTTCTAATAATAACATTGTCTGAAATACGGCTGTCTGTCGTAGTAGACAAACCTTACAATACGGCGCGTACCCTTTGGGCGCGCCGTTTTTATTTACAGGCCGGTGAAGATGTCCGGACAATGGCATTCAGGTAACAGAGAAGCTTGATGACGGAGCCGCGCCAGGCCGATCAGGTCGAGTCTGCATACATATCAAGAATATATTCCTGGTCGGTCCGATGGGGGCCGGCAAGTCGACGATCGGTCGCCAGCTGGCACGGCGCCTGGAAATGGATTTCCATGACAGCGATCAGACCATAGAAGCGCGTACCGGCGTGGATATTTCCAGGATCTTCGATATCGAAGGTGAGGCAGGCTTCCGGCGCCGTGAACAGCAGATTATTGATGAATTGACGCGGCTGCAGGGCGTGGTACTGGCCACCGGCGGTGGTGTCATACTGGATCCCGACAACCGCGCCCGCCTGCGTCAACGCGGCCTGGTTGATCTACCTGCAGGGCCGATGCCGATCAGCTTATTGGAGCGCACCGAGCGCGACTACCCAGCGGCCGTTACTGCAAGGGGGATGACAGGCACTGGCCGCATCCGCCAATTGCTGGCGGAGCGCGATCCGCTTTATACGGAAGTGGCGCATTTGATTATCGATACCGACAGCCTTACAGTGCGACGAACCGTCAATAATATCTGCAGACATCTGCAGTCAGAAGCCTCCGGACATGAAAAGCCTGCAAGTTGAACTGGGAGATCGCAGCTATCCGATCCATATCGGTCGTGGTTTGCTGCAAGATGCGGGGCTGTTAACGCCGCATGTGCATGGCCGCCAGGTGCTGGTGGTGAGTAATGAAACGGTGGCGCCGCTGTATATGCAGGCGCTAACCGCGGCACTGCCGGACCATCAGGTCGAGACCCTGGTACTGCCGGACGGAGAATCGTACAAGAACCTGGAAACCCTCGGATCATATTGTCGGTGAACTGCTGCGTCACCGGTTCAGCCGCAACTGCACGCTGATCGCCCTGGGTGGTGGCGTTGATCGGCGATATCACCGGCTTTGCCGCGGCCTGTTATCAGCGCGGCGTGCCGTATATCCAGATACCGACCACGCTGCTGGCGCAGGTGGATTCATCGGTCGGCGGCAAGACCGGCAGTCAACCATGCACTGGGCAAAAACATGATCGGCGCCTTCCATCAGCCGCTGGCAGTGATCGCCGATACCGATGTGCTGCAGACATTGCCCGAGCGCGAAATGGCCGCCGGTCTCGCCGAGGTGATCAAGTACGGTCTGATCCGCGATCCGGTGTTTTTTGACTGGCTGGAACAGGGCATGCCGCGACTGCTGGCACGTGACAGCGATGCACTGCACCTATGCCATAGAGCAGTCCTGCCGGAACAAGGCCGAAGTCGTCGCCGCCGATGAGCGCGAATCAGGCCAGCGTGCGCTGCTGAACCTGGGCCACACGTTCGGTCATGCCATCGAGACGGCTCTCGATTATAAGGACTGGCTGCATGGTGAAGCCGTTGCAACCGGTATGGTCATGGCAGCGGACCTGTCGCAGCGGCTGGGCTGGATCGATGCGGCTGTCGTCGACGCGCATCAGCCGGCTTGATTGCCACGGGCCGGACTTGCCGGTCGGTGCCGCCCGCCAGCGTCGACGCCGGACGACTGTTCCGTCAACAACATGGCCGTCGACAAGAAGGCCCGCGACGGGCAGGGTGTTCCTGGTACTGCTGAAATCGGCTGGGCGAGGCGGTGGTGACGCAGGACTATCGCATGACGCCGACTCGAACGCCACGCTGGAGCATTTCTGCCGGTCTGTCCGTGCAACCGGCCTGATTCGCATGCAACGGGCCGCTTACGCCGCCAGTCCCGCCAGCAGCCGCGGCCGGGCTTTTCCGGAAGCCGAATCCGAATACCGCAGTCCCTACCAGCGCGACCGCGACCGCATCGTGCACTCGTCGGCATTCCGGCGGCTGGAGTACAAGACCCAGGTGTTCGTGAACCACGAAGGCGACATGTTCCGGACTCGGCTGACGCACTCCATCGAAGTCGCCCAGATTGGCCGCACCATCGCCCGGGCCCTGCAACTCGACGAGGATCTCACCGAGGCCATCAGCCTGGCCCACGACCTCGGTCACACACCGTTCGGTCACGCCGGCCAGGATGCCCTCAATACCTGCATGCGGGATTTCGGCGGCTTTGAACACAATCTGCAGTCACTGCGCGTGGTCGATGAACTGGAGGCCAAGTACGCCGAATTTCCCGGCCTCAACCTGACCTTCGAAACACGCGAGGGGATACTCAAGCACTGCGATCGTGACAAGGCCCTCGAACTCGGCGAAGTCGGCCGGCGGTTTATCGACGGCAGCTATCCGGGTCTGGAAGCACAGCTGGCCAACATTGCCGACGAGATTGCCTATAACAATCACGATGTCGACGATGGCCTGCGTGCCGGGCTGTTACAGATCGTGGACCTGGCGCGGCTGGACCTGTTTGCCGAGGCTTATGCAGATGTGCACGGCCGCTGGCCGGAACTGGATCACCGGCGGCTGGTGCACGAGGTCATACGGCGCATGATCAATTCGCTGGTCGGCGATCTGATTGAAACCAGCGGCGCCCGGATCGAAGAATGCCGGCCGGCGGATATCGACGGCGTCCGTCATGCCGGGCGGCTGCTGATCGCCCTGAGCGAAACCATGCGCAGCCGCAACCTGGAACTGAAACGCTTTCTGCGCGAGCACCTGTATTATGATTACCGCGTGCAACGCATGTCACACAAGGCCGGACGGATCATTACCACGCTGTTCGAGACCTATCTCGGCAAGCCGGTCCTGCTGCCCCCCAACTGCAGGCCGAGATCCGCCGTTGCGAGGCCAGCGATGGCGAGCCCGGGCGTGCCCGCGCCGTGGCCGATTATATCGCCGGTATGACCGATCGCTTCGCGATCGCCGAATATCAGCGGCTGGTTGACCCGGTGCAGCCGATTCGCTGAATTTCCGTCTGGAATCTCGTCTCTGCATGTTGATAGCGGGAGGCGGGTGTCTGGCTGGTTAAGGCGCGCATGAAACAGACTGTTTCCCGGCTGGATGAACTGTCGACAGGGATTTGTGCCGAATAATCTCTACGCATTTCAGCCATATGCAGCTATCTGTAGCGAAAAACCGCCGATTGTGTTGACGCCGAAAAAAGCTGGTGAAAACCGTGACAGCAACGGTCACGGGCACTATAATTTCTGCCCTTTTGTCTAACCAGTATCCCGGCCACTTAATCCATTTCCTGGGCTCACTATGTCTGTCACACGCGATAATCCAAACGGCCTCACCGGACTTACCGCCCTGTCTTCGAGCGGGACAGCTGCGGTTTCGGCCTGATCGCACACATGGACGACGAACCCAGCCACTGGCTGGTGAGTACCGCCGTGAATTCGCTGTGTCGCCTGATCCACCGTGGTGCGGTTGCCGCTGACGGCAAGACCGGTGACGGCTGCGGGCTGCTGATCGAAAAAACCGGATGGTTTCCTTCCGGGCGGTCGCCGCGGAGGCCGGGTATCGAGCTCGGGCGACACTTATGCGGTCGGTGTGGTATTCCTGACCATGTTGATAGCGACAACGGCCGGCAAGGCCCGTGACTGCCTGACGGCTGAACTCGCAGCGTCAGGGCCTTGAGCGTCTGCCGGCTGGCGCGTGGTGCCGACCGACGCATGCGGCCTGCGGCGAAGAGGCCAGGCAGACGCAGCCGCGGTATCGAGCAGATGCTTCATCAACGGCCCGTCTGAGACTGGGTGCCGATGACTTTGAACGCCGGCTTTATATAGCACGGCGCCGTACCGAAAAGGCGATCGAGCCGGAGGACGAGTATTTCTATATCGCCAGCCTGTCCGGCAAGGTTATTTCCTATAAGGGCCTGGTGATGTCGAATCACATGCTGGACAGTATTATCCGGATTCGGCCGATCGAGCGCATGCAATCTTCGCATGTGCGTATTCCATCAGCGCTTCTCGACCAATACCTGGCCGCAGTGGCGTCTCGCGCAGCCGTTCCGCTTATCTGGCGCACAACGGCGAGATCAACACCATTCAGGGCAATCGTCACTGGTCGCTGGCGCGCAGCTACAAGCTGCAGTCGGAGCTGATACCGGATATGGATGACATCCGGCCGATCGTTTCGCTTGAAGGTTCGGATCCGTGCTGTGGATAACATGGTCGAGGGTCTGCTGGCCGGCGGCATCGACATGTTCCGTGCCATGCGCCTGCTGATTCCGCCGGCATGGCAGAACATCGAAAACATGGATCCGAATCTGCGCGCCTGTTACGAATTCAACGGCATGAACATGGAACCGTGGGACGGTCCGGCGGGCATCGTGCTGACCGACGGCCGTTACGGCGCCTGCGTCATGGATCGCAATGGCTTGCGGCCTGCACGTTACGTCATTACCAAGGATCGTCATATCACGCTTGGTTCCGAAATCGGCATTTACGACTACGAGCCGACTGATGTCGTACGCAAGGGTCGGCTGAAGCCGGGCCAGATGATTGCCGTTGATACGGAAACCGGCGAACTGCTGCTGCCGGATGATATTGATAATCGCATCAAGCAGTATCAGCCCTATCGCCAGTGGATCAAGAACAATACCAGTGTCATTGAATCCAGCCTGAGGGAACAGCCGCTGTCGATGAATCCGATGCATCCGGATTCGCTGGCGATCTATAACAAGCTGTTCGGCATTACCTTCGAGGAACGCGATCAGGTGCTGCGGGTACTGGCCGAGGCCGGTGCCGAGGCAGTCGGCTCAATGGGCGACGACACGCCGCTGCCGGTACTGTCGCGCCACGTGCGTTCGCTGTACGACAATTTCCGCCAGCAGTTTGCCCAGGTCACCAATCCGGCCATCGACCCGCTGCGCGAGCAGATCGTCATGTCGCTGCGCACGTACCTGGGCCGCGAGGGCAATCTGTTTAATGAATCCGAGACGGCGGCGAAACGGCTGCAGGTCGAGTCACCGGTGCTGTCGGAGGCGAAGTTCCGCAGCATACTGGATCATCACGAACAGGGTTTCCCGCATCAGGTAATCGATCTCAACTACGATCCGGCTGAATGCAGGATCTCAAGGCCGCCGTTGAAGCGGTATGCGACCAGGCTGTCGAGGCGGTCCGGTCAGTGGCAGCGTTATCCTGGTGCTGTCGGATCGCCAGATCGATCGCGATGCGCTGCCAATACATGCCCTGCTGGCCGTGGGGGCCGTGCATCATCGCCTGATCCGCGAAGGCCTGCGCTGCGATGCCAATATCATCACTGAGACCGGTACCATCCGCGATCCGCACCAGTTCGCCATGCTTATAGCCAATGGAGCGACGGCGATTTATCCCTATCTCGCCTATGAGTGTTTGCAGGATATGCTGCGCCGGCGCGAAATACCGAGTGGTGACAGTGAAACGCTGGCCAAGTCCTACCGCCGCGGCATTAACAAGGGTCTGTACAAGATCATCTCGAAGATGGGTATTTCAACCATCGCCAGCTATCGCGGTGCGCAGCTGTTCGAGATCGTCGGTTTGCACAACGACGTCGTCGATCTGTGTTTTGCCGGTTCCCTCAGCCGCGTGGAGGGCATCCGCTTCGAGCACCTGCAAAAGGATCAGCAGCTATTGGCGAAAGAGGCATGGAACCAGCGCAAGCCGATTCGCCAGGGCGGTCTGCTGAAATACATCCACGGCGGCGAATTTCATGCCTATAACCCGGATGTGGTAAAGAAGCTGCATGAGGCAGTGGAAAGCAGCGACTATGCCAGGTACAAGGAATATCACCAGACTGAGGTCAATGATCGCGCACCGATGCGTGCTGCGCGATCTGTTGAAGCTGACGCGAGGATACGGAGTCGATTCCGATCGATGAGGTCGAGCCCATAGAGAAGATCCTCAAGCGCTTTGACAGTGCCGGCATGTCGCTGGGTGCCCTGTCGCCGGAAGCCCATGAATCGCTGGCGATAGCCATGAACCGCATCGGCGGGCGCTCGAATTCCGGCGAGGGCGGCGAGGATCCGGATCGCTTCGGCAACGAGCGCATGTCCAAGATCAAGCAGGTGGCCTCCGGCCGTTTCGGTGTCACGCCGCATTACCTGGTCAATGCCGAGGTGTTGCAGATCAAGATCGCCCAGGGCGCCAAGCCGGGCGAGGGCGGCCAGCTGCCCGGCGGCAAGGTCAACGAGATGATCGCCAGGCTGCGTTATTCCAAGCCGGGTGTGTCGCTGATCTCGCCGCCGCCGCACCACGACATTTATTCGATCGAGGATCTGGCCCAGCTGATCTTCGATCTCAAGCAGGTCAATCCGCAGGCGCTGGTGTCGGTGAAGCTGGTGGCCCAGGCCGGTGTCGGTACGATTGCCGCCGGTGTTGCCAAGGCCTATGCCGATCTCATCACCATCGCCGGTTATGACGGCGGCACCGGCGCCAGTCCGCTGACATCCGTTAAATATGCCGGCAGCCCATGGGAACTGGGGCTGACCGAAACGCACCAGCTGCTGCGTGCCAATGATCTGCGCGACAAGGTACGCGTGCAGACCGATGGCGGCCTGAAGACCGGCCTGGATGTCATCAAGGGGGCCATCATGGGCGCTGAGAGCTTCGGCTTCGGTACCGCGCCGATGATTGCGATGGGCTGCAAGTACCTGCGCATCTGTCACCTGAACAACTGTGCGACCGGCGTCGCGACCCAGGACGAGTTCCTGTATACCGAGCACTTCAAGCCGAATGCGCCGGACAAGATCGTCAATTTCTTCCAGTTCGTCGCCCATGAAGTGCGCGAATACATGGCGCAGCTCGGTGTCAGCAAGATGACCGACCTGATTGGCCGCACGGATCTGCTGGAGATCCTGCCGGGCGAGACCGACAAGCAGCAGTCACTTGATCTGGCGCCGCTGCTGTCCGATGGTGGCGTACCCGGGGACAAGCCGCGTTTCTGTCTGGAGCCGAAAAACGAACCCTATGACAAGGGCGAACTGGCCGAGCAGATGGTCAAGGACACACTGCCGGCGATCGAGGCGCAATCCGGCGGTGAATTCCGCTACAGCGTCAAGAACAACAATCGCTCGATCGGGGCACGCATATCCGGCGAGATCGCTTCGCGCTATGGCAATCTGGGTATGACGAATACGCCTATTCGTCTGCAATTACAGGGTACCGCCGGTCAGAGCTTCGGCGTCTGGAATGCCGGCGGCCTGGAGATGTATCTGGAAGGCGACGCCAATGACTATGTCGGCAAGGGCATGGCCGGCGGCAAGCTGGTGATCTATCCGCCAGCCGGCAGTGCCTTACAAGAGCAACGAGTCGGTGATTATCGGCAACACCTGCCTGTACGGGGCTACCGGCGGCTATCTGTTTGCCGCGGGTACTGCCGGCGAGCGCTTTGGCGTTCGTAACTCCGGCGCCATTGCCGTCACCGAAGGTGTCGGTGATCATGGCTGCGAATACATGACCGGCGGTGTTGTCACCGTGCTGGGTGATACCGGCGTCAATTTCGGCGCCGGCATGACCGGCGGCTTCGCCTTTGTGCTTGATCTGGATAACACCTTTGTCGATCGCTACAACCATGAACTGATCGACACACACCGCGTTGCGCCGGAACACATGGAGGCTTACCGCAACTACCTGCTGGATATCATTGAGGAACACGTTCGCGAGACCGGCAGTGAGTGGGGCAGCATCTGGTGGATAATTTCTCCGACTATGCCGGCAAGTTCTGGCTGGTTAAACCGAAGGCGGCCGAACTGTCCTCGTTGCTGGACAGCCTGCTGGCAGCAGCATAAGCGAGATTATTTAACCATTCAGGACGATCGCGTGCGCTGCACGCCGTCGCTGATTGATGTCATCTGAATAATTATGAGCAAGACCGAACACAATAACTTCCAGTTCCTGGATCTGCCGCGACAGGATCCGCCGAAAACGGCGGCGACCTATCCGGATCTATACCTGGAACGAGATCTACGATCAGTTCGATGCCAAAGAGTGCCGCCGAGCAGGCCGGCCGCTGTCTTTCCTGTGGCAATCCCTACTGCGAATGGAAATGCCCGGTTCACAATTACATTCCGAACTGGCTGAAGCTCATCGAGGAAGGCAACCTGTTCGAGGCCGCTGAACTGTCGCACAAGACCAACTCGCTGCCGGAGATCTGCGGTCGCATCTGCCCGCAGGATCGTCTGTGTGAAGGCGCCTGTACGCTTAATGACGGTTTTGGCGCGGTCACCATCGGCCATATTGAAAGTTATATTAATGATGAGGCGGTAAAACAGGGCTGGAAGCCCGATCTCTCTCATGTCACGGCCACCGGCAAGCGCGTCGCTGTGATAGGCGCCGGTCCCGCCGGCCTCGGCTGTGCCGACGTGCTGGTGCGTAATGGCGTCGAGCCGGTCGTGTCTACGACAAATACCGTGAAATCGGCGGTCTGCTGACTTTCGGCATTCCACCATTCAAGCTGGAAAAACAGGTGGTATCTGAAGCGCCGCCAGATGATGGAAGAGATGGGGGTTCAGTTCCGCCTGAATACGGATATCGGCAAGGATATCCAGTTCGACCAGCTGCTGGATGAATATGATGCCGTGTTCATGGGCATGGGTACCTATACCTACATGAAGGGCGGCTTCCCCGGCGAGGACATGCCGGGCGTTTATGAGTCGCTGCCGTTTCTGATCTCCAACGTTAACCGCGTCATGGGCTACGAGAAGGATCCGGCCGATTTCATTGACATGAAGGACAAGCGGGTGGTCGTGCTTGGCGGCGGCGATACGGCCATGGACTGTGTGCCGTACCTCGATACGCCATGGCGCCAGTCAGCGTGACCTGCATTTATCGGCGTGATCAGGCCAATATGCCGGGCTCGATGCGTGAAGTCGAAAATGCCAAGGAAGAGGGCGTCAAGTTCATGTGGAACCGCCAGCCGGTGGAAGTCGTCGGCGACGAATGCGCCACCGGCGTGAAGGTTGTCGAAACCCGCCTGGGTGAGCCGGATGAACGTGGCCGCCGCATGCCGGAACCGGTACCGGGCAGTGAGGAAACCGTCCCCGCCGATGCCATCATCATTGCCTTCGGCTTCCGGCCTTCACCGGCCGACTGGTTCGATCAATTCGATATCCAGATAGACGAGCGCGGCCGCGTTGTGGCGTCGGAAACACACCGAACTCAAGTACCAGACCAGCAATCCCAAGGTATTTTCCGGCGGCGACATGGTCAGCGGTGCGGACCTGGTCGTGACGGCGGTATTCGATGGTCGCCAGGCGGCAGAAGGGATCATGGAATATCTGGGTGTTTGATTCGTGAATCGTGAATTGTGAATCGAGATCCCGAAAAGAATAACCGCCACGGTTCACGAACAACGTTTCACGATTCACGGCCTGTATGAAGAATGATCGCCTACATCCGCGCCCTTACTGCGCCAGCCCGTCGATCGCACGCCGGTCTGGATCATGCGCCAGGCCGGGCGTTATCTGCCCGAGTATCGCGCCACGCGCGAGAAGGCCGGTGATTTCCTGACGCTGTGCAAGACGCCGGAACTGGCCTGTGAAGTGACATTACAGCCGCTTGAGCGTTTCGATCTGGATGCGGCCATCCTGTTTTCGCGATATTCTCGACCATTCCCGATGCCATGGGCCTGGGGCCTGCAGCTGATCGAAAAGCAGGGGCCCGGTTCGAGCGTACGGTGCGCTCTCTGCCGACGTCAAGGCATTGCCGGCGTCTCGATCCGGACAGGGACCTCGGCTATGTTATGGATGCCGTACGGCTGGTCAAGCACGAACTGCACGATCGCGTGCCACTCATCGGTTTTGCCGGCAGTCCGTGGACACTGGCGACATACATGATTGAAGGTGGTAGCAGCCGTGACTATGCATTGAGCAAGTCGATGCTCTACGATCAGCCCGATCTGCTGCGTCACCTGCTCGACAAGCTGGCAGTCAGCGTGCGTGATTACCTGAATGCGCAGATTGAGGCCGGTGTCGATGCGGTCATGATTTTTGACAGCTGGGCGGGCGTGCTTACGCCGGCGGCTTACCGCGATTTTTCCCTCGCCAATATTCGCACCATAATCGACGGACTCATGCGTGAGCGTGATGGCCAGAAGATACCTGCCATTGTTTTCAGCAAGGGTGCCGCCCACTCACTGGGCGTTATGGCCAACTGTGGCTGTGATGCAGTCGGCCTGGACTGGACATTTGATATCGGCATCGCACGGGCACTGGTCGGCGATCGCGTCAGTCTGCAGGGTAATCTGGATCCGGCGGTACTCAGGGCCAGCCCGACAGTCATACGCGAACAGGTGGCGACGGTACTGGCCAGTTTTGGTCGGGGTAACAGGCCATGTCTTCAACCTGGGTCACGGTATCACACCCGATATCGATCCCGATCACGTCGCCGCGCATCGTTGCCGCGGTTCATGAACTGAGTCCTGCGCTACCATCAAGATGCCCGGGAACTGAGCTGGTTTAATCGCGGCTGCTGATCGGCAAGGGCTTCTGCATGGGCACCGCGGACATCATTCCGGGTGTCAGCGGCGGCACGATGGCACTGATACTGGGGATCTACCAGCAGCTTATCGAGGCAATCCGCTCATTTGATCTGCAATGGCTGCGCTCGTTGTTGTATCTCGATATCAGGAATATGGCTGCCCGCCCGCATTTTGCATTCCTGATACCGTTGCTTGCCGGTATTGCGGCGGCCCTGCTGTTTTTTACCCGCGTCGTGCCGTTGCCGTATCTGATCGAGCATTATCCGGAACCGGTCTATGGGTTGTTTTTCGGACTGATACTGGGCTCTATCGTTATATTGATCAGGGAATTTGAGCGTGATCGCATCGGCTGGCTGTTTTTGTTGCTGGCCACGATCCTGGGCTGGTGGGTGTTCAATCTTGTGCCGGCTGAAACGCCGGATGCAGGCTGGTTTATCTTTATCAGTGGCGCACTGGCCATCAGCGCCATGCTGCTACCGGGGATTTCCGGCTCGTTTATCCTGCTGCTGCTGAAAAAATATGCCTATATCTTTGCCGCCATCGGCGCAGCGGATTTCAGTGTTATTGTGCCCTTTGCGCTGGGTATGCTGGCAGGCCTGATTGCCTTCAGCCGGCTGCTGTCATGGCTGCTGCGTCATTATTACCGCCAGGCCCTGGCTGCGATCATCGGTCTCCTTGTCGCGTCTTTATGGGTCATATGGCCATACCAGCAGCGCGTGTTCGCCCACGTTGGTGACAGGCAGAAACTTGTCAGTGTGACGCCGGCCTGGCCGGAGGTATGGACCGGAATGACGATACTGGCTGTCATCATGATCATCACCGGTTTCGTAGCCGTTCTGGTACTGAACCATATGGCACGTAATGGCAGCGCCGTAAGCGGGCGCTGATATCGACCAGGCTCTGTTAAGGAGGCTCTGAATAATTTGTCATTTCGAGCGCAGCGAGAAATCACCGAAGGTGTCCCGAGCACAGCGAGGGATCTCATTAAGATCTCTCCCTATGGTCGAGACAGGGATTTCTCCCGTTGGTCGAAATGACATGCGGGGATTATTCAGAGCTTCTTTAAGAAGTACGGTTGTCCCACATCTGTCAGTAAGATTCATAGTCCTGCTCCTCGTGTTCACTCATTGTTTCCGGCGCAGGGGGTTCCTCTGTTGGTGACGGGGCAATTGGTTCCGTTCGTAATGCCTTGATAAGTGACCACACCATCAACAGGATAATCACGGAAAACGGCAATGCGGATGTAATTGAGGCGGTCTGTAACGCCTTCAGTCCCCCGGCAAGTAACAGGACCGAAGCCACGACACCTATCAGCACAGACCAGAATACCCGCTGTATCTTCGGTGGATTCGGGTCGCCACCCGCGCACAGCATGTCTATCACCAGTCCGCCGGAGTCCGCAGAGGTCACGAAGTAGGTGATAATGACAATTGTGGATACGATTGAAGTCAGTGCCGCCCATGGCAGCTTGTCAAGCGTGACGTATAATGCCTGTTCGACGCTCTGCGACACGGCGCCGGTTATGCCGCCGGTATTGAGTTCGAGGTCGATGGCCGTGCCGCCCAGGATCGCAACCCAGACAAAGGTCGCCAGTGTCGGCGCGAACAGTACACCGAGAATGAACTCGCGTATGGTACGCCCCCTTGATACGCGCGCAATGAACATGCCGACGAAAGGCGACCAGGCTATCCACCAGCCCCAGTAGAATACCGTCCAGTTACCCGTCCAGCCGGTGTCCCGAATAACGTCGGTCCAGAAACTCATGTATACAATTTGCTGCAGGTAACGGCCGGTCGATTCGACCAGCAGGTTCAGCACGAACAGGGTCGGTCCGACGATCAAAATGAAGCCCACAAGAATCGCACTCAATACGATATTCAGTATGCTGAGTCGCTTGATGCCCCTGTGCAGCCCCAGTATCACGGACGTAGTGGCCAGTGCCGTCATCAGAGCTATAAGCACTATCTGTATCACTGCACTGGTTTCAACACCGAGCAGGTAATTCAGACCGGCATTGACCTGGATGGCTCCCAGGCCGAGTGAGGTGGCGATGCCGAACATGGTGCCGAATACTGCCAATATATCAATAACATGGCCTATGGGCCCGTATATGCGTTCGCCGATAAGAGGATAGAAGGCGGAGCGGATAGACAGTGGCAGTTTGCGGCGAAAACCGAAGTAGGCGAGACACAGTGCTACCACCACATAGATTGCCCAGGCATGCAGGCCCCAGTGAAAGAAAGTGTATTGAATGGCGTTATCGGCCGCTGCCAGCGTGCCGCCGCCCTCGCCGTGGGGAGGATTCATGTAATGATTGACAGGCTCGGCAATTGACCAGAAAAGCAGGCCGATCCCCATGCCGGCTGAAAACAGCATCGAAAACCAGCCCATTGTCGTGAAGGCCGGGCGTTCCTCCGGCATGCCCAGGCGGATAGCACCGTAACGTGAAAACAACAGCCAGATGACGAATCCGAGCAGAAAAGTGACCGTGACTACATAGTACCAGCCGAAATAATGGATTATGCGGTTCTGGAGAAACTGGAAAAGCTGTTCGGCTTCGGCTGTGAATACGGTACCGTAGAATATGAAACCGAAGATAACCAGGGCTGCAGAAATGAATACCGGCCGGCTGCAGCGCGGAAAGAACAATATGGGCGCGGTCTTGACAGGAGTGCTCATGGGGCAATGACAGTGGTGTTATTTTTCAGGATTCAGCCACAAGGGTACTGATTTTTATCTAGGATCGTCGAATGTCTCTCTGTTGCCGGGCAGTAATGCGGAGCCTGGCGGTCGCTGCATATGGTGGCCTACACTCAGAATAAGGAGGGGCTGTGTTGCCGTTATCGGAAATCATACTGATAATCATGGTGCTGCTGACGGTTGCCATGCTGTCTGCCGCCCTGTGTCGCAGTCTGCCTGATTCCGCATTCCGTCCTGCTGGTTGCTATCGGCCTGTTGCATCGGCTGGTTGGCGCGGCATGATGCGGATTTCAGCCTTCCTGCTGTCATTCAGCCTGACACCCGAAATTGTGCTTTTTCTGTTCCTGCCGGTTCTGGTTTTTGAATCCGCCTTCAACCTGGACGCCCGCGAACTGGTCAAGGATTTGATGCCGGTGATCACTCTGGCTTTGCCCGCGCTTCTGATATCGACATTCCTGATCGGTACCGGCTTGTGGGGGCTGTTTGGCTTTGATTTCACGCTGATGCTGTTGTTCGGTGCACTGATATCCGCGACCGACCCGGTCGCTGTGATAGCCCTTTTCAAGGAGCTGGGTGCGCCAAGCCGCCTCACGACCCTGGTGGAAGGCGAATCGCTATTTAATGACGCCACGGCGATTGTACTTTTTAATACGCTGTTGACGTTGTCCATTGGCAGTGCGATCGCCTGGACGGACGTCGGCTATGCCTTCCTGGATTTTTTCAGGATCTTTCTGGGCGGTGTTGTGCTGGGTGCTGCTATCGGCCTGCTTATCAGCATGGTACTGAACCGCTTTCACGCCGGCTATAACGCTTTTTTGATAATGTCTGTGGTGATGGCCTATATCAGTTTTATCCTTGCTGAACATGTACTCCACCTTTCCGGTGTCATGGCAGTCGTCGGTTCGGCGCTGGTACTGGCGGCTTACGGTGTTGCCAGGATTCCCCAGGAGACGAGCCAGTCAATCCGGGATGTCTGGGAAGTACTGGCGATTGTGAGCAATTCCCTGCTGTTCATGCTGGTGGGCTTATCCATCAATGTGACCGCCCTGAATATTGATGCAGTCCTGATTATTACCGCGGTGATACTGGTACTGGCAGCACGTGCTGTGGTGGTTTATGGTTTTTTACCGACCATGATACGGCTGTTTGATTTGCCACATGTCGCTCTCAGGGAACAACATATCATGTGGTGGGGCGGCCTTAAGGGTGGCCTCGCCATTGCGATCGCCCTGACGATTCCCGAGGATATGCCGGGGCGCGGGCTGGTACTGGACCTGACACTGGCGGTAGTGTTGTTCTCATTACTGCTTAACGCACCAACCATAAGACCGCTGATAGTTCGGCTGGGTATGGATCGGATGAGTGAAGACGATGCTGCCGAATGGCGGCTGGGACTGGATCGTGGCAAAAACTACGCGGAAAGATTTCTGCAGCGTTTCCAGCAGCTCAATTTGTTATCCGGTTCTATTCGCGCAGGTATCCAGGACATTATTCGGAGTACCTTCAGAATTGAAAAGGCAGATGACGTACAGGAGCATCACCGCCGCCTGCGCTCGCTGGCATTGCGCGAGGAGATGGCGGTATTACGCGAGCTGTACAGTGTTGGCCTGATCAAACCCTATACTTTTCTTGACCTCCGGAACACGTTACGACGTGACAGCGAGCGCATGAAATCACAGGTCAGTCACGATAACAAAGCCGCAATGAGCCTGTTTCAGCGTATTGAATCATGGGGGCTGACGCATCTGCGTGAACACGATTGGGCTACACTGCTGCTCGCGCGATATCAGAAACTGCGGCTGTCGTTACGGCTGGAGCGTGATATTGCCGCACTGATGATGGCAAAGGCGGCACTGGACGTTATCTGGTCGGAGGAATCGGTTCCGGACAGTGAGCGCCGTAAAATCGAGACAGTTTACGAGGACAGATATGGCAGGCGGGGCGAGCGATTACAGCAGCTCGCCCATGAATACCCGGATTATTACAGGAAATCGCTGGAACGGCTGGCCCTGCAGTCGAGTCTTGTCGCCGCCCGTGAAGGTCTGGAGGAAGATCATCACCATGGGGCAATCGGGGCCAAGGCATTCAGCCGGCTACAGCAGCGCCTATGGGATTCCCTCCAGCGGCTGCCGGAAGTACCGCCGCCACGCCTGCAGGGACTAGCGGAACTGATGGAACGTGTGCCGCTGCTGCATGGACTTTCTGCAGCGGTACGGCACGAGCTCGTCGCAGTGGCGACGATTGTCACGTTCCTGCCGGAAGATCAGGTCATAGCCCAGGGACAGCGGGGCGACGCCCTGTATATTATTCTCAGTGGCAAGGTGATTGTCAGTCAGCAGCAGCCGGATGGTTCATCCATACAACTTGCTGAACTCGTGTCCGGTGATTTCTTTGGCGAAACCGCCCTGCTCGAGGAGCGGATACGTACGGCCTCAATACATGCAAAAACCACGGCGACGCTGATACGCATACCGCGGCGCGAGGTGTTGCGTATTGCGCAGATACTGCCCGAACTGCGCCAGCGTCTGGCGGAAACGGCCGCCGAACGCCGGGAAGGAAACACGGATACCGACAAGCCTGTAGACTCGCCGGAATAACCGGTGTCAGCGGCGCCGGCCGCCACGCTGTGAGCGGGGGCGCTCCTGGTTTACCTTAAGGTTATTACCATGCAGTAAGTAGCCGTTAAGTGCACTGATCGGCGGCACGCGCTTCATGGCCTTCCATCTCGATAAAGCCAAAACCCCGGCATTTACCGGAAATATATCTTTGGCGACATCGATAGAGCGAACGCGGCCGTGATGGGCGAACAATTCAGTGACTTCTTCAAGTGTGGCATCCGGTGGCAGGTTGCCGACATATATCTTCAGCATGTTTATCTCTGGCTGGTATTGAATAAGTATTTCACAACACTCAGGCCGGTCGCGGTTTCTGGCGACTGACTGCCTGTCGTGCTGACCTTGCTTGGCTGCGGCAGTGCCGGTGGCCGGGTGGTGGCGGCGTTATATCCGGCTTTTTCGCCACTGGCGGCTGCATCGTTGCTACGGGTATGGTTCACCGGCAAGAAGCCTGCCTCCGTCTGTCGCGGAATGTTACGTCCCAGGACTTTCTCGATGGCCCGTAGTTGTGAATATTCGTCACCCGATACCAGTGAGATCGCTTCGCCGCTGTAGTGAGCCCGGCCGGTACGACCGATACGGTGTACATAATCCTCGGCGATCTGCGGCAGTTCGTAATTGACTACATGGGGCAATGCCTCGATATCAAGGCCGCGCGCGGCAATATCGGTCGCCACCAGTAACTGCACACGATTATTGCGGAAGTCGGACAACGCCCGCGTCCGTGCACCCTGGCTTTTATTCCCGTGAATTGCGGCGACACGCAGTCCGGCCCGCAGCAGTTGTCCCGTCAGTCGATCGGCACCGTGTTTGGTACGTGTGAAAACCAGTGTCTGACCCCAGTTATTTGAGCGGATCAGGTGTTCGAGCAGTGCACGTTTGCTGGTTTTATCGACCTGATAGACGCGCTGTTCGACTCGTGCGGCGCGTGGTGTTGCGCGGCGCGATATCGATTGTCAGCGGTTTGATTCAGCAGGGTATTGGCCAGAGTCCGGATGGCATCGGAGAAGGTTGCCGAGAACAGCAGGTTCTGACGGTGTCCCGGCAGCAGGCCGATGATCCTGCGGATATCATGGATGAAGCCCATATCGAGCATGCGATCGGCCTCATCCAGAATCAGCGTGTCGATTGCCTGCAGGTCGATATTGCGGCGGTTGATGTGATCCATTAAACGGCCGGGCGTGGCCACGACAACGTCGACACCGCGGCGCAGCGCATTGATTTGCGGCTGCATGCCGGCGCCGCCGAAAATCGTTGTGCTGCGGATCGGCATGTTGCGGCCATAGGTATGGATACTGTTCGGCCACCTGCGCGGCCAGTTCGCGCGTAGGCACCAGTACCAGCACCCGCGGAATCCGGCGGCCATGGCGATTGGCCGGTGGTCGCGGATTGGCCAGAAGATTCTGTAATACCGGCAGGGTAAAGGCCGCGGTTTTGCCGGTGCCGGTCTGGGCGGCGGCAAGCAGATCGCGGCCATCGAGTATGGGCGGAATGGCCGCGGTCTGGATGGGTGTAGGCACGGTATAGCCCTGACGGGTTACAGCATGCAGCAAGGCCTGGGTAAGGCCCAGTGAGTTAAATGACATTATGGCTCCTGAATCCGCCTGTTCATGCGATACGCACGAGACCGGTCCAGGCAGTAAAATCTGTCTGGAATCGATGCCGGGTGTCCCTGTGTTGACGGGATGGACCTCGACGGGTTTGCGGGAGGGAGCAGAGGGCTGGAATTCGCCAGCGCCGACAGGCTTTTTATGAGCTGAAAGACGGCTACCTCGGCGCGCAGACCGGGCTGCGCAACAACAAACACTCGCGGAGGATACAGGATACCGGCGGATTTACCTAATTAATCGTGTCGTTGACGGCGCCGGCAATGGTAGGGCGGCCGCGCGTTAGCTCTTGATACGCACAACAAGCAGGATCACCCCCAGGCCGACGGCACCCAGCCCGGCCCATGTCGGTACGTTGACGGTTTCCCTGTCCTTGACTTCCAGCTGGATCGGGCCGAGATCGGTCTTGTGGGTTTCCTTTGTATAGCTGAACTGGCCGTAGGCAAGACCGGCCGCGCCGGCAACGATCAGCAGCACTCCGATCACGCGAATAATATTCATGGATTTTCCTCCGGACGTTTGTTGGTATGCCGGCCCGCAAGCAACAGGGCCGCCAGGCTGATTACACATATCCAGATAATAGCGGCATTACCGGTGATCACATAGGGTGTACTGCCGGAATAAAGTCTCATTTTGCTTATCAGAACATCGGAGGCGAACTGGGGCGAACGGGCCGTTACGTTGCCATTGTGATCGATTATGGCGCTGATACCGGTATTGGTTGATCGCAGCATATAACGCCCGGACTCCAGTGAACGGAAACGGGCCATCTGCAGGTGCTGGTGCGGGGCGATGGAATCGCCAAACCAGGCATCATTACTGACATTGATCAGGAAATCGGCATCCGGCAGGGCCTGTATGACTTCCTCGCCGAATGTGTCTTCATAGCATATGGATACACCGGCCTTGAGGTTTCCCACATCAAGCAACGGCCTTTTGGCATCGCCCGCCGAGAAATCCGACATCGGTATTTCCAGGAAGCTGAGCAACGGCTGCAACAGGGTCTTAAGCGGCAGGTATTCACCAAACGGCACCAGGTGCCGCTTGTGGTAAATATCCTCATGCGCACCGATTGCCAGCAGACTATTGTAATAATGACCGTCGCCTTGATCCCTGGTCGCCAGTCCGGCAATCAGTGGTGTATCCAGGGCGATTGCCTGTTCGCGCAAGACATCAAGATAATCAGACAACTGGTCGGCAAACGCCGGTATCGCGGTTTCCGGCCAGACAACCAGATCCGCTTCCTTCCAGAAGGGCCGGCTCAGGTCATAATAAAGGTGCATGCTCTCGCGTAATTGTTCCGGTTTCCACTTGATTGCCTGCGGCACGGCTCCCTGGACCAGGGCGACGCGTTTTGTTGTTCGCCCTGCGCTTGAGCCCATTCGGTGTTCGTTCAAGGCCCATGCCCGGTGACAAATATGGCCGCCACGACGCCCGCAGTAACCAGCCGCCGGTAACCCGGCTGCAGCAACAGGGTTGCCAGCAGGCCAGCAACAATCATGCTGATCCAGCTGACACCATATACGCCCACGAGCGGTGCGAATCCCGCCAGTGGGGTCTCGATCTGACTGTAGCCGAGGTTCAGCCACGGGAAGCCGGTGAGACAGCCAGGAGCGCAGCCATTCCACTCAACGCCCACAGTGCCGGTGCGGCAATTACCAGTGCCAGCAGACGGGCGGGTGCTGACACCAGCGGCACAGCAGCCAGCCGGTGATGGCCGGATACAGCGCGAGAAACGCAACCAGTAAATACGTCGCCAGCAGTGCCAGCACCAGGTTCACGCCGCCGAACAGGTTGATGCTGATGTGCAGCCAGTAGACACCGAAACCGAACATTCCGAGACCGAACAGATAACCGCGCCGGAAAGCACGTCCGGGCGTACTTTCATGCCAGATGAATAAAAGTGCAGCCAGTGCCGGGAACAGCAGCCAGGCGAAATGATAGGGGGCAAAAGCAAATGGTACCGCCAGTCCCGCCAGCAGCGCGCCGATATCAGGTACTAGCCGGGTTATACGCTGACTGGCAGGCATGGCTGTGATGGTATCGCAGGCAGGTAGCTGATGGAATGACTGTTCGGCATGGTCTCGTTGTATGTGACTAGCCGGTTTCTTCCATTGTGCCATCGCCGGGGGGTTCCAGTTGTATCACACGCAACAGATGGATGCGGCGGCGATCGGCGCGCAGTACCTTGATGCTGAAACCGCGGTATTCAATGGCTTCCCCACGCTGTGGCAGATGCCCGAATGCGTTCAGAATGAGACCGCCAATGGTATCGTATTCATCATCGCTCAGATCGGTGTCGAAATATTCGTTGAACTCCTCGATCGGCGTCATAGCCTGCACGGTATAACGATTGCGGCCGTGCTGACGGATGTAGTCCTCTTCATCGATGTCGTGTTCATCCTCGATGTTGCCGACGATTTCCTCGATGACATCCTCGATGGTAATCAGTCCGGCGACGTTGCTGTATTCGTCGACGACGATCGCCATGTGGTTCTTGCTGGCGCGGAACTCGCGCAACAGGACGTTCAGTCGCTTGCTTTCCGGCACGAAAACTGCCGGGCGCATGATGTCCTTGATCTCGAAACTGCCGTTGCTCGTTTCAGCGGTATAGGCCAGCAAATCCTTGGCCAGCAGGATGCCCATGACTTCATTCGTGTCATCGCCGATAACGGGGAAGCGCGAATGACCGGATTCGATAACGTTGCCAAGTATGGTTTTCAGATCGTCCTCATATTTCAATACGCTCATCTGGATGCGCGGGATCATGATATCGCGCACCTGCAATTCGGACACCAGCAGGGCGCCTTCAATCATGGCCAGAGAATCCGGATCGAGAATATTACGTCCCTCGGATTCACGCAGCATCTCAATCAATGATTCACGATCGCGTGGTTCACTGCTGACAAGGCGGATTATGCGTTCCAGCCAGCCGCGACTGTTCCTACTGGCGCTGGAGGTAGTCTGCTGACTAGGTCGATCCTTCATAGGGGGAATAGAAAGAGTTATGCCTGATAATTTGTCAAAGTTTCACCATGAATCGCGATCAATCCCTGGTCGCCGTTTCATGGAGCACGTAGGGGTCAGGATAGCCGAAATTGCACAGAATGTCGGTTTCCAGTTGTTCCATCCGTTTTGCATCAGCTGGTTCCTGATGATCATAGCCGAGCAGGTGCAGGGTGCCGTGTATCAGCATGTGGGCCCAGTGTGCCTGCAATTCCTTGCCCTGTTCCCGTGCCTCGCGCGCCACAATAGGCGCACAGACAACAATATCACCCAGCAGTGCCGGTGCAATATCGCCCATACCGCCACCGGGAAATGACAATACATTGGTCGGTCCCTGTTTGCCGCGCCATTGAAAATTGAGGGCACTGCCCTCGTGCTCATCGACTATGCGCACGGTCATCTCGGTATGAGTCCTGTCCTGCAGGACAGGTAATATCCAGCGGCGAATGTCGGCGGCCCGCGGTACGGCGGGTTTGCGGGTGGCGAACTGTATTGTGATTTCCGTATTCCCGCCGGAAACATGATGGCTTTTGCTGCTCATGCCGTCTCATCATCATCCGGCTTGTTGTCCCTGCCTGTTGCCGACTCATGACGCTCATAGGCATTGAGAATGCGTGAAACCAGCGGGTGCCGGACCACATCACGCGAATTGAAGAACGTGAAGCTGATGCCTTCCTCGTCGCGCAGTATGTCGATGACGTGACGCAGGCCGGACTGTTTGCCGCGCGGCAGATCGATCTGGGTGATATCGCCGGTGACCACAGCGGTGGAACCGAAACCGATGCGCGTCAGGAACATCTTCATCTGTTCCACAGTTGTGTTCTGTGCCTCGTCGAGAATGCAGAAGGATTCATTAAGTGTGCGGCCGCGCATGAAGGCCAGGGGGGCGACCTCGATGACGTTGCGTTCAATGTACTTGGCCACACGCTCAAAACCCAGCATTTCATAGAGGGCGTCGTACAGCGGCCGCAGGTACGGATCGACCTTGGCGACCATGTCGCCGGGCAGGAAGCCCAGTCGTTCACCGGCCTCCACCGCCGGACGTACCAGAATGACGCGCCGCGCGCGATCCGTTTCCATCGCGGCAACGGCGCAGGCCACCGCCAGGTAGGTCTTGCCGGTGCCCGCCGGGCCGATGCCGAAATTGACGTCGTGCGTCATGATGTTGCTGAGGTAATGGCGCTGGTTGGCGCCGCGGCCGCGGATCAGACCGCTGCGCGTCTTGATGCTGACATCGTCGCTGTTTTCGCCGGGCCGCGGCTTCCTCGACGCCGGACGTCTGCAGAAACAGATGCACGCGGGCCGGTGACAGGATTTCACTGGCGGCGGTGTCATAGAGATCGCGCAGCACGCGTTCGGTCATGGCAATCGATTCCGGCGAACCGATGATGCGGAAATTATTGGCACGGTTGTTTATCTCGACGCCGAGCCGGCGCTCAAGCTGGCGCAGGTGCTGATCCAGCGGGCCGCACAGGTTCGCCAGGCGTTCGTTATCCGCCGGGTCGAGGATGATGTCGATACTATGGGAAAAAGTTTGTGTCGGGGAATTCAATGCAGGTTAACTGAATCTCTGGGCTCAGGCGGTGGCGGTCTGCAATGACTGCCGGTTATGTGACGTTGTTAGTTCGACAGGTTCACCCCGCATGCTGTTCGGCAGTGCTTCGCGTGATGCGGACATCGATGAAGCGGCCGACCAGATCACGGCTACCGGTAAAGTTGACGACGCGATTGTTCTCGGTGCGGCCACAGATTTCCGCCGGATTCTTGCGTGACGGACCCTCGACCAGGATGCGCTGGACCGTGCCGACCATGTCCCCGCTGATGGCGGCGGCCTGCTGGGTTATCCGCTGTTGCAGTATTTGCAGACGTTCCTTTTTGACTTCCAGCGGCACGTCGTCGGCATAATTCGCCGCCGGGGTGCCGGGACGGCGGCTGTAGATGAAACTGAACGAATGGTCGTAACCGATCTCGGCGATGAGATTCATCATGGCCTCGAAATCGGCGTCGGTCTCGCCGGGGAAACCGACGATGAAATCCGACGACAGGCTGATGTCCGGCCGGACCTGGCGCAGGCGGCGAATCTTCTGCTTGTATTCCAGCGCCGTATGGCCGCGCTTCATCAGCGCCAGGATGCGATCGGAACCATGCTGGACCGGCAGGTGCAGGTGACTGACCAGTTCCGGCACGCGGCCGTAGACATCGATCAGCTTGTCGCTGAATTCGGTCGGATGGGAGGTGGTGTAGCGGATGCGGTCGATGCCGTCGATGGCGGCGACATATTCGATCAGGTCGGCGAAGTCGATGACGCCGCCGTCGTGCGTCGGGCCGCGGTAGGCGTTGACGTTCTGGCCCAGCAGGTTGACCTCGCGCACGCCCTGGTCCGCCAGATCGACGATCTCGGTAATGACGTCGTCGAACGGCCGGCTGACTTCCTCGCCGCGGGTATACGGTACCACGCAGTAGGTGCAGTACTTGCTGCAGCCTTCCATGATGGAAACGAACGCGGTCGGGCCTTCGGCGCGTGGTTCCGGCAGGTGATCGAATTTCTCGATTTCCGGGAAACTGATATCCACCTGCGGCTTGCGCGAACTGCGTGCCGCGTTGATCATCGCCGGCAGGCGGTGCAGTGTCTGCGGTCCGAACACCAGGTCGACGAACGGCGCCCGCCGGATGATCGCGTCACCCTCCTGGCTGGCGACGCAGCCGCCGACGCCGATGACCAGATCCGGGTTGTCGCGTTTCCAGGATTTCCACTGACCGAGCTGCGAGAAGACCTTTTCCTGGGCCTTTTCCCGGATCGAGCAGGTGTTCAGCAGGATGACGCTGGCCTCGGCCGGGTCGTCGGTCTCGGTCAGCTGGTGCGATTCGGCGAGCACATCGCGCATGCGCGCGGAGTCGTACTCGTTCATCTGGCAACCGTAGGTTTTGATGTATAACTTGTCGCTCACGTCTGGGTCTGGCGCCGCCGGGTTAAACAGGACCACCGATTATACGATTTTAGGCGGCGCTTCTACTACCGCGGTGGGCAGATCATTCGGCGTTGCCGGGGTCTAAACTGGCGGTACAATCCCTGCAAAGCAACGGAAACTTCATCGGCCCACAGATTAGCGCGGACTGTTGGCCGTTGCCGCTGACTGGCCATGCGGCGCCTGGCCGGCCGGCTGCGGCACGCTGCCCTATGGCGCGGAGCCGCTCGGCAGCCACCTGCAGGCCACCGGCGAGAGCGCCGCCTGTGCCGGTTTTTTTCGCGCATTCGACCGCCAGGTGTCCGCCGCCGGGGTGGCGGATGCCCAGCATGCCCGGGCCCCCGGCTTTCCCTACCTGCGCAGCAGCCGCTTTCTGGCGTCGTTTAGCGGCGAACTGGAGGGGACGGCCAGGCAGCAGGCCTGGCTCCAGGCATTGCACGAACTGGGCCGCCGGGGCCAGCGGGTAGAACTGGCCAACCTGCCGGCACGACCGCGCAACCTGGCAGGCGCTCGGCGTCGCCGACCGGGCCGCCGCCGGCCAGCGGCTCGAGGGCTGTGCGGCAGTCGGCTGCTGGGCCTGGATAGCGATCAGCCGCAGGTCTGGCCTCTGTTGCGCGAGCGCAGCGAGGTGGCGGATGCCTATGCCGACTATCAGCGGTTGCTGGGGCTGTACCCGCTGACCGCGCTCGCCGCCGTCCGGGGCATTGCCGGACTGCACGCGGACATCCGGGCCACTTTTGCCCGCCCACCGGGCAATCTGCAGGTGGTGGGTGAACTGACGGATTACAGGCCACCGGCTGCCATGGTGCAGCAGGCCGCTGTTGACTGGTATGCGGACGTTCCCCGCGATGCCCTGGGTGTACCGCAACTGACCGAACAGCAACTCGAGCGCCTGTTCCGGCGCCATGCGCCGATCTGGCGCATCGACGTCGCCGGGCAGGCAGACCGGATCGGCGCACCCTACTGGGACGACACGGACAGCCCGGCCATCGACACCGGCCGGCCGGTCGTTTACCGCGAGACCAGTTACACGCGCTGGCGCGGCGAGACCCTGTTGCAGCTGAATTACATCATCTGGTTCCCGGCGAGGCCGAAAACCGGCAGCCTCGATCTGCTCGGCGGCCATATAGACGGTATTACCTGGCGCGTTACGCTTGACGGCGATGGATCACCATTGCTTTATGACGCCATGCATAACTGCGGCTGTTATCACATGGCCTTTCCCGGCGCAAAGTTAAAGCCGCGTGAACGGCAAAGTCTCTGGCAGGAACCGCTCATGGTCCCGGCCCGGGCGCCGGCTCCGGCACGCGGCGAACGCATCCGCATCCGCATCGAGCAGGGCAGTCACTATATCCAGGCGCTGGAGGCCGTGGAGGATCATCCCGGCGCACTGAGCTATTCATTCGCGGATTATGATGACCTGCGTTCACTGCCGGCGCCAGGTGACGGGCAACGCAGCATGTTCGATCAACGCGGACTGGTCCCGGGTACCGAAAGACTCGAACGCTGGCTGCTGTGGCCGATGGGAGTGCCGGAACCGGGTGCCATGCGTCAGTGGGGTACGCACGCGACCGCCTTTGTCGGCAAGCGGCATTTTGATGATCCGGATCTGATAGGACGCTATTTTACCGCTGCACCATGACCCGCATGACTGTCAGCCATGTGGTGGATGGTTTATGCTACGGACTGTCTGAATGTCGCCATGCATAACAATAAACATTCATTAATTATTACCTGCACCAGTGCAGGTCCGCGTTGCGGGTGATCCGTTCCGATGGATTCTTTCTCCAGGCACTGGGCGCCGCCTTTGACCTGATTTTCAGCTTAGACGGTGAGGTTTACCTGGTCGTCTGGACCTCGATATATATCGTTGCTGGCGACCCTGTGTGCCAGTGTTATCAGTATTCCCCTGGGGCTGGTTGTCGGGCTGAAACGATTTCCGGGCCGGGATTTCCTGCAGCATTCGCTGAATACCCTGATGGCGCTGCCGACCGTTGTCGTCGGTTTGCTGCTGTACGGCATCCTCAGCCGCCAGGGCCCGGCCGGCGACTGGGGCCTGCCGTTTACGCCGGCGGCCATGGTGATCGGACAGTGCATACGCTGATCATTCCGATCGTCTGGAATCCTTCCATCGCCGCCGTCAAGGGCGCCGATCCCAGGCTGGCGTTAGACCTGCCGGTCACTGGGCGCCAGCGGCTGGCAGCAGGCCCTGATCTATCTGCGCGAGGTGCGCTTTGGTCTGTTCGCGGCGGTGGTCATGGGTTTCGGCCGCGCCATCGGCGAAGTCGGCGTCGCCATGATGCTCGGCGGCAATATCGAGGGTTACACCCGGACGATGACGACAGCGATCGCCCTGGAGACGAGCAAGGGTGAATTCGAGTTCGCCCTGGCACTGGGGATCGCGCCGCTCGCGGTGGCATTTGCCGCCAACGGCATGCTGTCACGTTTCCAGCGGCTGAACTGAGATGACGTCCGCCTACACGCTGAACAATCTGGACTTTCGCTATGCGGACACCGAAACGCCGGCACTGAGCATCCAGGAGCTCGAGATACCGGCCAATCGCATCACCGTACTGGTTGGTCCGAACGGTTCCGGCAAGAGCACGCTGCTCGGTCTGCTGGCATTCCTGTATACCCCTGAAGAGGGCCGGCTTCTGTATCAGGGTCAGGAGGTAGCGGTCAGCAAACTGCGTGATTATCGCCGCCGCGTCGGCCTGGTCCCGCAGAATCCGTATCTGTTGCATGACAGCGTCAGCACGAATATCGAAATCGGCCTGAAGATCCGCGGTACGCCGGCACGCAAGCGCCGGGCACTGGTACAAACCGTGATGGAACAGCTGGGCCTGGATCATCTCGCCGACCGCCCGGCCCGCGAACTGTCCGGCGGCGAGGGCCAGAAGGTGGCCATCGCGCGGGCGCTGGTACTGGACCCGGAAGTGCTGCTGTTTGATGAGCCCTTTACCTATCTGGACAAGAGTATTGTCGCCGAGTTCGAACAGCTGATAGACGTGATCCGTGAGCATCGTTCGCAAACGATCGTGCTCAGCAGTCATGACCAGATACGTGCCCATGCGCTGGCGGACCAGGTCGTGACCCTGTTCGAGGGGCGTATCGCCCCGACTTCACTGGTGAATCATTTCCAGGGCCGGGTTGACCCGCATGATCATGTATTCAGGACCGGCCGCATCGACATCGAGATACCTGAAGACACCCCTGCAGGCCTGCATGCCGCGGTCGAGGCGAACCAGATCGTGATTTCGCCGGCGCCGCTGAAATCCAGTATGCGCAATCATTTCGAGGGGCGGATCACCAGCCTGCATGAGCAGCATGGCCTGGTGAACGTGACCGTCCAGGCCGGCGAGACGTTCCATGTCCTGATCACCGGGGCGGCCCTGCGGGAGCTGGACTGTCACCTCGGCGACGACGTGATCGATCGGCTTCAAGTCATCGGCGGGCGAAAGTGTTTAGATCGTAGACCTGAAAGATCGGGGAGCTTTCCGCAGGAGCACCGGTTTACCGGCAGATTGGTTAAATGGCTTGACAAGCCATTCGCAGACAGGTCAGGCTGTTTTAATCGACCAATCAACCAATCGACCGATCAACCGATCAACGCAATCAACCAATCGACCGAGCGGCCAATCGACCAATCGGCCGATCGACCGATCGACCAGTCAACAAAACAACTTCGCCAGGTCGACCGACGACTGTTTGCCGATGTGCACGGAGTTCTTTTCCAGCCAGCCTCCACAGGCGCTGTAACCTTCATTGTAAAGATGCTGGATAAAATCCGGCGCGGTTTTATAGCGGCTTTCCGGGTCCAGTCCTTCCATCATGGCCTGATTCTGTACGAGGTGAATATTGAGTCGGTCGAGCTTGCGCTCCAATGCACCCAGCGGCAGCCACTCCTTGTCAATTTGTTCTTTTGAAAAAGCGATGGCGCGCATCTCGCGCAGAAAAGCCGTGTTGAAACTCAGTTCCGCGGCACGCATGATGTCGCCTCGGCGCTCACGGGTAATTCCTTGCGCTCCAGTGGCTGCACAATCACCACGATCACGTCCGGGCTTTTGCAATTGAAGATCAGCGGAAACACCGGTGGATTACCCGCGTAGCCGCCATCCCAGTAAGCCTCGCCATCGATGGTAATGGCATGGTGCAATGACGGCAGACAGGCGGATGCCAGCAGCGTATCAGCGCTCAACTCCTTGCCGCTGAACAGCCGTAGCTTGCCGGTACGCACCTGGGTTGCGCCGATAAAGAGTTTATAGGTGCGATTGCGCCGCAGGCGGTCGAAATCAATGCTTGATTCCAGCAGTTCACGCAGCGGGTCGTGATTCATGGGATTCAGCTGATAGGGCGGAGATGCCTGTCAGGGCCAGATATGACTGCAGGGAGAACGGCCCCTGGGTCTCGAACATGAGCCAGTCGGCAAGCTGCGCGGTCGGCTGAAACAGCTCACTCGAACATGGCCGTCATCTGTTGCCAGAATTCCTGCAAGGCCTCGCGAGCGCCTTCGCGCCCGCCGCGTAACAGGCCGTCGGTCATGACGACGGTATTCATGGCGCCCGAGCTGATGCCGCTGATACCGTCGAATGAAATATCGGGTTCGCGCAGCAGCCGGTCAAGCACGCCCCAGGTAAAGGCACCATGCGAACCGCCTCCCTGCAGTGCCAGATTGACCGTCCTGTTTCCCTTGCGGTTTGCCACGCTGCCTCCAGTGATTGTTGCGCTGCGTCAATTAGAGCAGAATCACTGCCATGGGTCTATGGTAGAGATAGTGCGTATTAACAATTTGATGCCACCGGCCGCTATTGCAGAGCTGCATAAAAACGTGCGCTGATAAAGGGGTTCCGCAAATTCCGCCCGGCGGCTATATTGCGGTTTCAAGACGATCGGCTGCCGCTGACACATGACCTATCTGGTACGACATGATCCGTAATCCAGCCCTGGAACAGGCGGCTGCCGTGCTGTATGAGACGCGCTTGCCTTATCACAATTTCAGTCATGTTCTCGAAACCCTCCTGGTTTCACGCGAGCTGGTGGAGCGTTGCCGTGAAGCCGACATGGATGTCGAACCGGGTATAGTCTATCCCGCCATCCTGTTTCATGACGCCGGCTACCATGAGGATCACCGCCGCCAGGGTCATGACTCCAAGGAAAGCTATGCGGCGATACTCGCTGGCCGAGTATTGCACCATTATGGCTATTCCCATGCCGATATCCATGCCATACAGGCAGCGATTGCCAGTACCCAGTGTGGTGCGCCCTGTAACTCCCTTGAGGCCCGGATCGTCAGGACGGCGGATCTGTCCGGCCTCGCTGCGCATTACTACCTGTTCCGGCAGAATGCGATGCGGCTCTGGCGTGAGGAGGTCATACTCGGTGGCCGTGAAGTATTGTGGGAAGACTGGCGCGATCAGGCGGCAGGGGTACTTGAGATATTCCTCGCCGATGACCTCGGTTTTTCCCCTGGCTGTTATGCGCCTGATGGCGAGGCGTGGCTGAACAAGCGCGGCCGGGAAAACCTGGATCGCCTGCGCCAGGAACCGGGGCCGGATGATACTCCAGCCACTGTCTGAATCATTCCTCTGACCTGAATAGTTCTGCTTCCCGTCACAACAAGGTCACAAAGCCGATCCAGACTTGTATCCGGAAAAATGGCTGAAGCGAGGTAATGGCCATGCAAAACTGGATGCAGGCCCTGGCCGTTCATTACGAAAAGATGCGGGCACAATATCCACGGGACGATCTGCTGATCCTGTTTGATATAGACGGCACCATTCTCGATATCCGGTATTCGATGCTGTATCTGCTGCAGGCCTACGATCTGCACCACGGTACGGAATTTTTCATCAACCGCAGTATTACCGATATCAACTTCACGATTGATGAACTGGAAAGTGGTCTGTCAGGACTCCGCGTTGACGAGGCGCATTACACTGCCATTCGCCGCTGGTATGAAAATCACTGCTGGTCGATGTCGGCGATTCTGGAATCGCATCGCCCATTTCCCGGCGTACTGGATGTCATACGCTGGTTTCAGCTGCAGCCACACACGCACGTGGGTCTGAATACCGCCCGTGCCGAGAGCCTGCGCGAGGAAACACTGTGTTCACTCAACAAGCTGGGCCGTGAATACCGCGTTCATTTCAGCAGCGATCTTTGCTCTTCATGCGCGAGGCGGCCGGCAGTAAATGTATAGCCGATGCCAAGGTCGCGGGCATCGAACATTTTCGGGCACAGGGATACCGGCCCTTTGCCATGATTGATAATCAACCGCAGAATCTCGAAGCGGTGGCGGCCCGTGATCCGTCCCGGGAGATCCTGCTGTTGCATGCCGGTACGCTTTTCCAGTCACGACCGCAGCGCATACCCGAGACTGCCGTACACGGCAATGTATATGATCTGACCGAGCTTGTTCCGAAAAAGGCATTACCGCAGCATATCCAGTTTGTCTGGGAGAGTGTTAACAATGAAGCCGTATTCAGCGAGTTTCTGAAGTCGAACATACACTGGGCAGATCTGAGTATTCTCGCCAATTTCCATGTCAGGAAAGGTCGCCAGGCGCAGCAATATATTCCGGTGTCCGAGACTCAGAGCGGGCTTTTTTATCAGTATCTACAGCAGCTGAAGAACCACCGGCGCGGTATCAAGCTCGATCTCGGATCAGCAGGCGGACAGCACATGTATCTTAGCAATGTGTTGCAGTCGGTCGGTATGCCTTCCGGGGATATCTGGCTCCGCGCCGGTATCGAGTCAATGGCCGAGAAGGAATTCCGGTACCTGGCCGAGACTCATCCGGACGCGGTCATCGAGGTGCCGATAGATTTCCTGGCACCGCTGATACTGAACGGTTCCCGGCTGGCCGAGAGTGTGCTCGATCGTCTTGCGGACTGGGGCGTGAATCGTTTCGCACTGAGCTGGAAGACGCCACACGTGCGTATGCTGCATGAGCTGCTGGAACACTGGGGAGTTGAATCCACCATCTATGATGTGCATGAACTACGGGTCTTTCTTCAGGCCGTATTGCTGACACCACGGGCGATCTGCTCGGAATTCAACTTTCCCGCGTGGCAGCGTATACACTGCGGCAAACGCCGCATGCGCGATACCGTCGGCGAGATTCTGAAATTTGCTTAAGAAACTCGGCGAACAATCCCGTCATTCCGCAGCGCAGTGAGTAATCTCTCCGGACTGAGCTGATTCGCAATCAATTAAAAGGTTTCTCCTGTTGGGCGAAATGACGCCAGACTCGTATTCATAGCTTCCTTAAGTACTATCTCCCCAACAGACGGCGGACGGCTTCATTACCGCTGCTACCGCTGTTTTCGCTACCGGCGTCTGTTGGCTCACTGTTTCCGCCGCCACTTTCCTGCATGGTATCGGACAACGATTGCATACGGACCTCGGTACGGCGCTGTTCCAGGCTGACCCGGGCACGCATCAGCCCGGGGCCGTCAGGCATGACGGTGGCGGCCCGATCCAGCATGGTGCCGGCGCGGTCGAACTCGTTATCCTGAATTGCCCCCTGGGCAAGTTGCAGGTAGCGCCTGTAAATGGCCTCGAGGCCGCGTTGTGCCTCGACATTGCCCGGCTCGATACTGAGTACTTGGCGAAATTTGCCATGGGCATTGTTATCGGCCGGTGTGGTCAGCCTCATGGCTTTCATGTCATCACGGGCGGCATTGAGCAGTGACTCGACTTTGGCTGCGCTGGCGGCCGTGGCGGCTTTTTCCCCCAGCGCCGATGCATCCACACGCGGAGGTGGATCTGCAGCGATCTCGGCCGGCGTGGTATCGCGGCCGCTGAAGCTGAAGAAGGCGATGGCTATGCCCAATGCCAGGACCGCGCCTGCAGCCGGATAGATGGCCCGGTGACTGAAACGGTTACCCGGCAGGCCGGGGACGCCTGAGACTGTCGGTACGCGTTCGGTCGGGCTTTCGGAGGCGCTCCTCCGGGCGCCGCATCCGCCTGTTCTGTTGGCCGGGTTATCACGGCGGTCCCGGTGTTGTTCCCGGCAATGTCGATGATCTCATCGTCTGCAGTCTGCTGCCGTTCCTTCGCCGGTTCATCATGACGCGTGCCATTGCCATTGCTGCCGGTACTGTAATCCGGCTGGGTATCGATCTCGGCCATGTTGAAGCCGAATTCCGTGGCGCCAGTCCGCAATACTCTCGCGGTCGCTCGATCGACACTGAAGGCCAGCGCGATCGATCGCATGCGAGACAGATTGCTGATAGGGCGCGCGAATCAGTTCACGCGCCTTGGTCATGTAGTCTTCCCTGCCTTCGGAGAGCGCCTCGCTGCGATCCACGGCGGATGGCGGCACCAGTCCGGTCACCGCCCGATACAGGGTTGCCCCCATGCCGTAGATATCGGTCCAGGGTCCCTGGCGTTCGCCCTTGCTGGTGTACTGCTCGATCGGGGCATAGCCGGGCGAGACCAGGCTGGTCAGTGTCTGGGTATGTTCCTGCATGGATTGCCGTGCCGAACCGAAGTCCAGCAGCACCGGTGAGCCGCCCTCGCGGATATAGATGTTCGATGGCTTGATATCGCGATGAATGAAGCCGCTGCCATGGACTTTTTCCAGTCCGTCCAGAATCGGGATCGCTATCCGGGCAATCTCCTGTTCATTCAGAGTACGGCGTTTCTTGAGCAGCGCCGACAGACTGATGCCGCTTTCATAGTGCATGACCATGTAGGCGGTGCCGTTTGCGTTCGAACACGTTGATAACACGGACAACGTTCGGGTGCTCGAACTGCGCCAGGGTGCGCGCCTCGCTCAGAAAGCGCTCCATCGCCCAGCCGAAATCCTCGGCGGAGGTCATCCGACAATGGCTTGACCTTGGTCGAGTTGCTGCCTGACCCGCGTGCAGTACTGGCTCGGAAAGAATTCCTTGATCGCGACCGGCCGGTGCAGGTTGATGTCTTCGGCAAGATAAGTGGTACCGAACGCGCCACGTCCCAGGATACGGCCGATGCGATACCAGAGCAGGCGGTAACCCGGCTCCAGGACGCCCTGTGGATGAGGTTCTGTCATGCGGGGATACTGTTATAAATATCGTATCGCGCCGGAACTCGGTCCCGCTGCATTCATCTTACCCCGGATGTGCGCGGCTAACCAGCCATGGGCCATCGTACGCGGCGTCATTGCCACTGTCCGAGGAAGACCGTGTGGTGCCATGCTCCGCCGCATGGTGCCGTCTGGAAAATGATAGAATCGCGGGCCGTTATCCATATTCGCTAGATTGAGGCAGTAGCGATGGCGGTAGCAGATACCATCCGGACACTGTACGCCCAGGGGCTGGGCGAGCTTTTCGTTCTGCATACCAAAAATGACAGGCCGCTGATGGGGCAGCTGTATTTCGAGAAGGGCAAGCTGACCCTGCGGGATCAGGGCCTGCTTGCCGGAATGACTTTGTCGCAGCTGAAGCCATGCTGGGAAACGGGTCTGCTGGGCATGATCTGCAGCAGCAAGGGCAAGGACTGGGAGAGCATGACCTTCCATGGGCTGGAGCACTGTGACCTGCCGCAGGACCTGGGCAAGACCCGTCATGGAGCCCTGGTCGCGGCGCAGAACCAGTATGGGGAGAGCCTTATCGATTTCGTCGGCAGTGTGTATCGCGGCTACCAGCTGATGATGGAGCATCATTTCCTGCCGGTGGTTCTGTTGCAGGAGTTGAGTACGCATGAAGGGCAGATTGGCCTGGCGATCAGCGACCTGCGCACGGTACCGATGTCGATCTCGATGATCCGGAAGCTGAATGACATTGTTTACAAGTCAGTGGAGAAACAGCTCACCATGGCGGTGGATGACAGCGCCATGGATGAAGAGGAATTCGAAAAGATGTTTGGCAGCTATCTGAAGCGGGGGTGAACACCGTGTCACCCTGTCCGGTGTTTGGTGGAATCGGAGAGTTCCGTGACTGGTGACGGTCACCCGGATACCTTCATGCAGGCAGCGATAGACGAGGCTCTCACGGGAGCCGCCGAAGGTGGCATTCCGATCGGATCGGTACTGGTGCACAAGGATCAGATCATCGGCCGCGATCATAACCGCCGTATACAAGAGGTAGTCCGGTGCTGCATGCCGAAATGGATGCCCTGGAGGATGCCGGCCGGCTGCCCGCCAGTGTATATCGTCAGTGCACGCTCTACACGACACTATCCCCCTGCTCCATGTGTTCCGGCGCTAAATTATTGTATGGCATCCCCGGAATAGGTTATAGGCGATAACAGGACATTCATGGGAGAGGAAGCCTTGCTGAAGGAGCGCGGTTCGATGTACTGGTTCTGGATGACAACACATGTATCGACATCATGCAGCAATTCATCAAGGCCTCACCGCAACTCTGGAACAGAATACCGGTATCTGAGCAGGTTGTATGATGAGAGAGGTATTGTTAGGGATTGCGCAAGAGAAACAACTGAGTCGCTATAGGGTGGGCTCGGACCCACCGAGCCTCGGCGTCTCGAGTGCCGCGCTCTACTAACCAGCTCGAGCTACATAGCCGGGAAGGAAAGGAAGCAGGAGAAATTTTCCCGTCCTAGGGCTATTCGCTGTCAAGTTGGCGGGCCCGCCTCAGCGGGTGCCGAAGACGACGATGGTCTTGCCCGCGACCGAGATAAGATGGTCCTCTTCCAGATCCTTCAGTACCCGTCCCACCATTTCCCGCGAACAGCCGACAATGCGGCCCAGTTCCTGGCGGGTAATCCGTATCTGCATGCCGTCCGGGTGGGTCATGGCATCCGGCTCCTGGCACAAGTCCAGCAGGGTCCTGGCGATGCGGCCCTTGACGTCGGTAAAGGCCAGGTCGCCGACCTTGCGGCTGGTCTTGCGCAGGCGCATGGCGAGCTGGGCGCCAATGGCGTAAAGCAGGTCGGGGAACAGCGGTGTCAGCGACTTCAGTTTTTCGTAGCTGATCTGGGCAATCTCGCACTTGTTGCGTGCCCTGACGAAGGCGCTGCGGGTATTGGAGTCGAACAGTCCGAGTTCGCCGAAAAAATCACCGGGATTCAGATAGGAGAGGACGATTTCATGGCCCTTCGAATCCTCGATAAGCACTGTGACCGAGCCGTTGACGATGTAAAACAGGTCACGGGACGGGTCGCCGGCCCTGATGATTACATGCTTGGCCGGGAAAGTGCGGAGGTGGCAGTGTTCCAGGAACTTGGAGATCGTGTTGTCGGGCGTCTCGACATTCATCGTTGTCATGTGTGCCTGGTCACCTGAGGGTTATCACGGCAATACACTAGTGTATGCAAGGTCTGGAGTATTGTCGATCTGTGATAGTCTTCATGGACTTGAATGACAACCTGTGCGGAGCAGGGCCGATGGAAACTGTAGTCAGTTGGGCCGGAAACGCGGCTTTTGTCGGGCATACCGGCAGCGGACACAATGTCGTGATGGATGGGCCGCCCGAGGGTGGCGGTCGCAATCTGGGTCCCAGGCCGATGGAGATGCTGCTGCTGGGCATGGGCGCGTGTACGGCTTATGACGTCGTCAGCATCCTGCGCAAATCGCGCCAGAGTATTGCCGACTGCCGGGTGGAGATCAGCGCCGAGCGTGCCGGGCAGGACCCCAAAGTGTTCACGAAAATCCACGCCCATTTCGTGGTCATCGGTGAGGCGCTGGATGACAGGGCCGTGGCCCGGGCCATCCGCCTGTCGGCGGAGAAATACTGCTCGGCCTCGCTGATGCTCGGCAAGACTGCGGAGATTACCCACGATTACGAAATCCGGACGCCGGATACTGCGGCGGCCGCCTCCTAGCCGGCAGTGGCTGCCTCCATGCTGGCCGTCGCCCCGGCGCTTACCGTCGCCAGGTTTTCTACCTCGCTGCCTGCCGTCAGGCCCCAGATATTGACCGGTGCTACCAGGCGGATTTCCTCGCCCCGTGAGACCGGCGTGGGGCCGAAACCGATGGCAATGCAGCCGCCTTCGGGCCAATACGCGAGTTCACCGGCCTCGACAACCTCGCGGGCATCCGCTTCCGGGCCGGTGCCGAGCGCTAGCGGAAAGTAAATCTCGTCGCCCCAGGTGCGGATGCTGGCCGTACAGGGCAGCGCCGCCAGCAGGGCGTGTGCCGTGGGCGTGTCCAGTAGTTCGGCGGCAATCGTTATACTATCGACTTTAATTAAGACTTTTTTGTCCTTGATTTTCTTCATGAAAACAGGATCCATTCAGTGTTTTTCCGGATTGCCGCTGTTGCCAGCGCCAGCGCCAGCGTGAATAATCCACGTCAAGAATCAAATGCCCAGCTGTAAGAAATCCAGGTATTCAGGCCACCGGAAGGCTCATCTATAACCAGGTCGAGGGCAATAACCCGCCATGACTCTGCCAGTAGCTCGGGGGGGGCTCCTGGGATACAGCCGTTGAAACCCTGCTGCCCCTGCGCCTTATCACGCTCGGTGTTGACGCCAGTGCGATGGATGCGCTGCGCATGCTCAGCTTTCACGCCGCCAGCAGCCTGCTGCTTGTCGATGACGGCAGGCCGGCCGGTATCTTCACGGAACGTGACGTGACGCGTCATGCCGCCCGCATCATCGCGAGCCCCGACTCGCCGGTTACGGACTTCATGTCGGCCCCCGTTATCAGTGCCCGCCGCGATGTCGATCTGCGCCATGCCTATGGCCTGTTCTCCACCAATGGTATCCGTCATCTCGTGCTTGTCGATGAAAGCGGGCGTGCCCAGGGCATCATTTCCGAAGATGATCTGATCCAGCGTCTGGGTATTGAGTATTTCGTTGAAATCAAAACAGCGGCCCAGATCATGATGACTGATATCGTCACCCATGATCCGGCGGAACCATTAGCCGGCATTATTGACGCCATGTCCGCCCAGGACATTACCTGCATTGTCGCCGCCACTGACTCCAGGCCGGTGGGTATTCTGACCGAGCGTGACCTGGTCAGAATATGTGAGCAGCATCGTTACATCAATGAGCTCAGTTTGAGTGACGTCATGTCAGCGCCGGTAAAGACCACAAATATGACGGCCAATATGCATGAATGCATTCTGCGTATGCAGGAAGATCGGATACGCAGGCTGGTCATTATTAATGATGCAGGTGAAATTGCCGGTCTGGTTACGCAAACAGAAGTGATGGCGGCATTGGAAGGGCGTTACGCGGAATATCTGAGAGAAGTGCTGAAGCAACGCGAACTGGAGCTGAAAACGGCACAGGCGGAATTAACGGAGCATGCGGTTCTCGATCATATTCTCAGGTCGTCAGTAGATACCGGCTTGCTTGCCACCGATCTGCAGATGAATCCGCAGTATCTCAATACCGCGGCAGAGAAAATATTGCCCGCTGTCAAGGACCAATTATGCAAGCGTATTCTTGGTGATGGTGAAATTAACAATACCGTCTCTGAGGGACGCAGTTTTGGATTCAGGATTGTTGCGGATAGTGATGATAATCCGCGTCATTTCGGCGTAAATACCAGCGGTATATTTAATGAGAAATCGGAGCTCAGCGGTTACCTGATAACCATTAATGAAATTACGCGCCGTATTCTGGCCGAGAACCGGCTCAGGAAAACAGTGGAAACATATCAGACCCTGTTCGATGAGCAGCCCTCACTGTTTTTTATACTGAATGAAAACAGCGAGATCCTTTCCGTCAACCGTTATGGCATTGAGCAGTTGGGTTACGAACGTGAAGATATACAGGGGCATCACATAAAGAAGCTTATACACCCGGAGGATTCTGGCGTGCTGCGCGAGTTTTTGAGGTCTGCAGATAATAATATCTCTGAAACCATGGTTGCGCGGCTGACAATGCCCGCCGGGCAGGATGCAGTTGCCTGGTACAAGTTCAGCAAACGCCTGCTGGCACAGGAAGAACACGAACGAGTAATTCTGCTGGTAGGGCATGATTTTACCGAGGCATACAGGGACTCGGAGAGGCTCTCTTACGAGGCTACACACGATGCCCTTACCGGCTTGATTAATGTGCGCATGTTCAGGCAACGGCTGGAACGGATTCTGCAGAGTGTAAAGATGGATGATTCCGAACATGCACTTTGTTATATGGATCTCGACAGGTTCAAGGAGGTCAATGATCGTTTCGGCCACCATGTTGGTGACAGGCTGTTGACCGAGCTGGCTGAACTGCTTATGCAGAAGGTCCGCAAGCGCGACATTCTGGCCCGGCTGGGCGGTGACGAATTCGGCCTGCTTATTGAGCACTGTAATGTTAAGCAAGTGGAAAGGGTGACTAACACTCTTTTGGAGACAGTGCGTGATTACCGGCTGAAACTTCCGGAAGGCGATCAGCAAATCGGTGTCAGTATTGGTGTAGTCGCCATTAACCGTGACAGCGGGGATTATGATTCCGTGCTGCAGGCCGCCGACAAGGCCTGCTACCGGGCCAAACGCATGGGACGCAACCGCATATGTTTTGCTGAGTGAGGCTCAGGTTTCCTGATCACTGCGGCCGATTCTCAGAAGCAGGCCGGTGGGCCCGGTCACGATGCGATGAACCAGTGCAGATTGGCTGGTGGTTCCGGTTTTCGTGAAAATTCTCTTGAGGTGAGTACGTGCAGTCGAAATGCTGATATGAACCGACTGTGCCGCTTTTTCCAGTCGTGGATCCTGAACCAGCGCAGCGGCCAGCCGCGCCTCAGCCTTTGTCAGCTGATACATATCGCGCAGGGTGTCGATCATGTGATCGATGTTCTTCAACGGGTTGAACAGAAAAGCGATCGCTATTGGCAGTTCCTGATTGTAATTGCTTGAGCGGGCGTCCAGTGGCGTTATCAGCATCTGCAGGGGGTAGGTGTTATCGTCACCGATAAGTAATGAGCCGCCATCTTCCGATAACACCAGCTTCTGCATCTGTAGAGTCTGTTCCGGCGTCTCGCAGTACAGGGCGCCGTTCCTGAGCCCCAGCGGCAGCTCACTGTTGATGATGTCGCGTGCAATCTGGTTGATAAACGAAACCTGTAACTGCTGATCCAGCAGTATGACACCGGTGGCGATGTGATTCAGGGCCTCGGACAGCGCGTGCTCGGCGGTTAATAGCCGGCGCTGCTCAATCTGTTCCAGTGCCAGCCCCAATGTGGTCCGCAGGTCGTTCTCCCGCAGCGGCTTGTTAATATAGCCGAGCGGCTGGCTGCCCTTGGCCCGCTGGAAGGTCTGCTGATCGGCATGCGCGGTGACGTAGATAATCGGAATGGCCAGTTCATGCTGGATGATATCGGCCGCTTCGATACCGTCGGCACCTTCCCCCAGCTGGATATCCATCAGGATGAGGTCCGGCAGGTGCTCGCGGGCGCGATCGATCGCTTCAGAGGCGTTGTTGGCCAGTACCGGGACCTGATAGCCAAGGTTTTTCAGTTGTAGCTGGATGACCGTGGCAGTGGTGCGATCGTCGTCGACAACCAGGATTTTAGCCTGCGGCATGGTTATTCATTATCTATTACAGTTTGTGGCAATACTTAAACAATCAATAATAACGTGTATTGCTGCAGGTGCTTATACCCCAAATGGGTGATTTTGTTATCAGATCAGCTCATCTATACTGACTAATTGATTTGATTGCTGTTTCCCCTCTGTTTCGGGATTGAACCGCTAGCCAGCGACGAGACCAGACCGCGATCCATGCCCCTGCAGGCCCCCTATTACCCCATTGTCTATGTGCGCGGCTATGCCGGCAGCCGCGGCGAAGTCGAGGCGACGGTTGCCGATCCTTATATGGGTTTTAACCTGGGCTCGATGAAAGTCCGGCAACGCTGGACTGGCGCCTGCAGCGGCATGTAGTTCCGAATCCCCCCTGATCCGGCTGATGAAGGATCACGATTATCGTGACATGTATCAGGGTGGCAGTGAAATCAGCGATGCGGCGGCCGTGCCCGCCCGCAGTATCTGGATCTATCGTTACTACCAGACGGTTTCCGAGCAGCTGGGTGAGGGGGAACGCCGGGAAATCGAGGACTACGCCTCGCGGCTTGCGCGACTTCATTGAACGGGTCCGCGATCTGGTCTGCGGCACGGATGGCTCCGATCCGGCGATCCGGCAGGCGCGCGGCGATTTCCGTGTGTACCTGCTGGCTCACTCCATGGGCGGGCTGATTGTACGCTGTTACCTGCAGAATATCTGTCGTGATCAGGCGGTGCCTGTTGCCAAGGTGTTCACTTATGCGACCCCCCATGGAGGCATTGATGTCAGGCTGGCGGGGAACCTGCCCGGCTTTCTGAGCCTCAATAACGTCAACAATTTCAATACCGCCCGCATGCGCGAATACCTGCAGCTGGATGCGGACACCCCGGTGCACTCACTTGCCGGGCGCTTTCCGATCGCGCGGTTTTTCTCGCTGGTCGGCACCAATTACCGGGATTACGAGGCCGGGGGCGGTATGGCGCGCCGGCTGGTGGGGCCGATGAGCGACGGCCTGGTGCAGATCAGGAATGCCAGTGTGAAGAACTCGCCACGTGCGTTCGTGCATCGTGCCCATTCCGGCGATTACGGTATCGTCAATTCCGAGGAGGGCTACCAGAACCTGGTGCGCTTTTTGTTCGGTAGCGTTCATGTCGACGCATTGCTGAATATCAGCGACATCAGTCTGCCGCCGCGTGTCGCCAAGGCCAGGGCCGAAGGTCACAAGGTCCGTGCCTCCTATCACATCGAAACGATCGGCCGGGTGCGCGGTGCGCGCTGGGATCTGCACCGGCGTCTTGTTGATGAACGGTCGGCAGTATTCAAGACTTTCGATGACCTGATTCAGCCCGGCCGCGAGATTCACCTGTTCAGCGGTTATCTCGCCGACTGGGCGCGGGTCCGGAGACGCAACCGCAGGCTCGGCCTGTCACTCGACCTGCGCGTACTGGTGCCGGAATACGAGATCGACAACAGTTGGTTTGCCGATGAACATTACGAGGGCGGTTACCTGTTTCGCGACAAACTCAATCTGGAAGTCGACACGGAGAATGCCGTGTTGGCCTACGGCTGGGACAGCCGCACGCCCAATCGTGCCTCGCGCCGCAGCGAGGGGACGGCAATCGATGATGAAGGCCGCGAATATCGCCTGCCGGTGGTACAGAAAACCGCGCCCGGTATCGAGGCGGAACTGATAATCCGCACACAGCCGTGGGAGTAACGCCCATCAACTAACTGCGCGCAGCGCACCTTGTTCCTTCTCCCTCTGGAAGAAGGAAGGATGAGGGCAGTAAATCAACAGCGCAAAGCGCCACCCAATCCTCTCTACCTTCTGGAAAAGATTTAGGCCTCAGGCCGGCCTGGCGTTCTCCACCCGGCGGATATAAAAGGCGTAAAGACCGTCGTCATCCTCCACCTTGTGCACGAGTTCATGGCCGGTGCGCGCGCAGTAGGCTTCAAAGTCCACCACCGAATGCGGGTCCGTGGCCTCGACATACAGTACTTCTCCAGGCTGCATGCGATTCAGCTGCACCTTGGTCTTGAGGATCGGCAACGGACAGTTCAGTCCCTTGGCGTCGAGGCTGTCGTCGTAGTGAATTTCGGTTTCCGGTGCGGACATGGGACTCGTTACGGTAACTGCTTTGCCGATTATACAACACCCGCCCGGCCGTGGCCGGGCGGTGCATGAATCCCGGCCGGTGGTCAGAAACTGACGCGGATACCGGCAATGGCGGAACGCCCGGGCAGCGGTGCCCGGTCCTTGAGGAACGAGGTATGCCGGCGGGCGTCCTCGTTCAGCAGGTTGGTGCCGCGCAGGAACAGCCGGGTCTGCGCCGGTGCCCTGGCCAGGGTGTAACTGGCGCCGATATCCAGCATGGCATAGCCATCGGTATCGGTCTCCAGTGCGGCGGTATCGTTCTGCTCGAACACATAGGTCAGCTCGATATCGCCCTGGAACGGACCGCGGTGGTAATCAAAACCGAGCCCGAGACGCGGTGGCGTGATGCGCGGCAGGTCGTCGCCGCCGTCGAGGCGCCCGCGCACCCAGTCGCCGAACAGACGTGCCTCCAGCAGGCCGCGGTGGTCGTCGAACAGGTTGTACAAAGCCTCGGCCTCGAGACCGTAAAACAGGGCGTTGGCCTGGGTGTAATTGACCAGCAGCAGTTCGCCGCCCGGATTGCCTTCGTCGTCAACTTCGTCGGCAACGCCGTCGCCGTCGAGGTCCTGCTCATCCAGGAATATGAAGTCCTCGATGTAATTGACGAAGACATTGGCGCGCCAGCTCAGGCGGCCGTCGGTCTTGCGCAGGCTGAGATCGATATTGTTCGAGGTCTCCTCGTCGAGGCCGGTATCACCGATCTCGAAGGTGCCGGTGGCCAGGTGCGGGCCGCTGGCCAGCAGTTCCTCCAGCGCCGGTGCGCGCTGGGCGCGGCCGGCATTCAGGCCGATTGCATAGCCGGGAGTGAAATTCCATAAGGCCCCGGCGGAAATACTGTAGGTGTCATGTTCGATATCGCCGCCGCTCCGCGGCTCGATGCTCTGGTGATCGAAACGCGCACCGGCCTCGAAGTGCCAGTCGTTCCAGTCGGTATCCTCGAACACGAACACGCCGATCGCGCTTTCCTCCGCCGGCGGTACGAAGGCCTCCTCACCAACGGCAGAGAAATCGCGATCGATCACCTGAATGCCGAGCGAGCCCAGAAAGGGGCCGATGGCCTCGTGGTTGAAGGTGATGCGGCCTTCCCAGGCTTCGTTGTCAAAGACCGTCCCCGGCTCGCCCGGGCCCTCGAACTCGGTATGCGTATAGTCGTTGTAGCCGGCACGGATATCGATGCTGCGCAGGCCGGTAAACGGCTGTTCCAGGCGCCCGGCGACATCGACGCGATCCTGTTCCTGATCGATGAACACCTCCTCGTCGGGCTCGTCCGGGTCTATGGGAACTCCGTAAGTGCTTTCGTAACGGCCGAACGATACGCCGAGGAAGCCGCGGCTGCTGACCCAGGAACTGCCGAAATTGTAATTGCTGGATTCGACGAAGCTGTTTTCCGATGCATGCCGATCTCGGCCTCGTAATCGCCGGCGTCGCGTTCCAGGCCGTCGAAATGGAAAGCGAACTGATCGACGCCGCCGCGGGCGCGCAGGCCCAGGGTGCGACCGTTGTTCGCCGATTCATACTGGCCCAGCAGCTTGGCCTCGAACTCCGGCACGTGTTCCGGGATCCGGCCGGTGACGACATTGACCAGTCCGCCGGAGGCGCCGCTGCCGTACAGCAGTGTCGCCGGGCCGCGCATGATCTCGATCTGTTCGGCCTGGAACGGCTCGACGGTGGCCTGATGATCGACACTGATGGTCGAGACATCCAGCGTGCCGATACCGTCCTGCAGTACGCGGACGCGCGGACCGCCGAGGCCGCGGATGATCGGCCGGCTGGCACCGGCACCGAACGAGGATCCGGTGACGCCGGGCTCGCGATTCAGCGTCTCGCCCAGCGTGTTGGTCTGTTTGCGTTCCAGCATCTCGCCGGAAAGGATGCTCACCGGCTGGGCGGTGTGTTCCAGGCTCTGCGATCCCGGCGGCCGCGAGGTGATGGTCAGGGTTTCCAGGGTGGCGTGCGCCGCGTCATGGTCTTCGGCGTGCGAATGTATGTCCTGCGCAGCGACGGCAGGTGGCAGGCCCAGCAGGGCGCCGGCCAGAAAATAGCTGTATGAGTACTGCATGGTGATTCTCCCCAAAAAACTGCATGACATGCCGTGCCGGCATGCCGGTGGATGCGTGTTGGATCTCAGGCTGGGGAGGGGACAGGCGGGGCGCGGCAGTGGAAGCCGGTGTCCGGATGGCGGCAGGGGGCTGCCGGGACGTGGGCCGGGGTGAGTTCGGTCGTCGCCGTGTCGCCGCTGAAACCATCTGTCTGTAGCGGCTGGGCGTGGGGCTGCTGCAGGTGAAAACCGTCGCACTGGTCGTTTTCGGCCTGCAACGGGGTATCGAGCAGATGGTGTCCGGCCGCATGCGTCACGGCCGCATACTGCGTAAACAGCAGCAGGAGCAGCAGTGCATGGATCAGGCTTGTGCGGCGTGGCATGGTCGGTTCCGGTCCGGCTTTAGGGCATTCGCGATTTATTGTTATAATATAACATAACGTTTATGCCGGATCGAAACAAGATAATGCCCAAGCACGTGCTCACCCCGTTCCAGGACGATCGTCATGCCCACGCCGACTGCCTGCAGGCCGCGCTCAAGGCGGCGGAGGCAGTATGCGAACAGCGCGGGCTGCGGCTTACGCCCTTGCGCCGGCGCGTGCTGGAGTTGGTCTGGCAGAGCCATGAACCGGTCAAGGCCTATGATGTGCTCGACAAACTGCGCCAGGAGCACCGCAGTGCGGCGCCGCCGACGGTTTACCGGGCGCTGGATTTTCTGCAGGCCGAGGGCTTCGTTCACCGTATCGAGTCGCTGAATGCCTTCATCGGCTGTGGCGCCCCCCAGCAGAGCCATGACGGCCAGTTCCTGATCTGTCGCAGCTGCGGCGAAGTCGCGGAAATCGATGATGCCGACATCACCACGCTGTTGTCGCGCAAGGCCCACCGACTCGGTTTTGTCATCGATAACGAGACCATCGAGATCCGGGGACTGTGTGCCGGCTGCAAGACCGGTGCCTGATAATGTCGTTGCTGAATAAATCCGTACTGCTGTGTTTTTTGCTGGTGCTGCCGGGTTTGTCTCCCGCAAAAGCGGAAACCCTGCCGGTATTCGTCAGCATCCCGCCGCAGGCCTGGCTGCTGGAACAGCTGGCTGGTGACAGGCTGGATGTTGAAACCATGCTCGGCCCGAATGCCAATCCGCACAATTATGATCCGGTACCGCGCCAGCTCGTGAGTCTGACGGATGCCAGGCTGTACTTCACCATCGGTGTTCCGTTCGAGTCGATGTGGCGCGAGCGCCTGGCCGCCGTCAATCCGCAGATGGAATTCGTGCATTGTGGTAGCCGCGACGTGGAGCATTCCGATCACGCGCATGATCATGAAAAACACAAGAGTCCGCATATCTGGACAAGTCCCCTGGAAGCCAGTGCGATCGCCGAGTGCATGCACGCGGCCCTGCTGATACATGATCCACAAGGCGGCACTGTCTACAGTGACAACCTGGAACAGTTGCAGAACAGCACTGCATGAACTGGATCGGGAAATCAGGGAACCGGCTTGCCGAACTCGAACAGGCGTTACCTGCTTGTACAGCATCCCGCCTGGGATTATTTTGCCGACACTTATGATTTTGTTCAGCTGGCTATCGAGAAGGCCGGTCATGAACCCAACGCCCGGCATCTGGTGTACATCATAGAACGGGCCCGTGAGCTTGATTTGCACACCATATTCGTCCAGCGGCAATACAGCCCTGCGGCGGCACGGCTGGTAGCCGATGCCATCGATGCTCGTATCGTCGAGGCCGATCCAATGGCGCGTGATTATCCGGCGGCCCTGCGTCAGCTGGCCACTTCGCTGGCGGAGCCATAAGTAATGTCCGCCGTCATCTCCATCAGGAATCTCTGGTTCAGTTATAACGGCGCACCGATTCTCGAAGGTGTTACGTTAGATGTTGAACGTGGCGAGTTTATTGGCCTCATCGGCCCGAATGCCGGTGGCAAGAGCACACTGCTGAAACTTATGCTCGGTCTTCTTGAACCTTCACGAGGCAGTATCGAAGTGCTGGGCACGACGCCCCATAAGGCGCGCGGGCGACTGGGTTATGTACCACAGCACGCCGCCTTTGCCCGTGATTTCCCCATCAGTGTCGAGGAAACCGTGATGCTCGGCCGGCTGGGACTGACGCGCATGATCGGCGGCTTCAGTCGCCATGACCGTGAACAGGCACGCGCCGCACTGGCTGCCGTCGAGATCGAATCCCTGCGCAGCCGTGGTCTTAACGAGCTGTCCGGCGGGCAGCTGCAGCGCGTTTTGATCGCCAGGGCACTGGCCTGTGATCCGGAAGTGCTGTTGCTCGACGAGCCGACTGCCAATATCGACATGCGTGCGGAAGAGGACATTTTCGCGCTGCTGAAGGGCTACAAAAGCCGTATGACGATCATCGTGGTATCACACGATATTGCCTTTATATCGACCTATGTCTCGCGTGTTGCCTGTCTCAACCGCAAGCTGGTGTGTCACCAGACAGCGGAAATCGACGGCAAACTAATCGACACGCTGTACGGTACACCCGTGCATATGATCCACCATGAGGGGCATGGAAATCATTAACAATGAATGAATTCATCGGCGCACTGCTGGCGCATACCTTCATGCAATATGCATTACTAGCCGGACTGCTGGCCAGCATCGGCTGCGGTATCATCGGTACCTTCGTGGTCGTGCGCCGCATCAGCTTTCTTGCCGGCGGTATCGCGCATGCCGTGCTCGCGGGTATGGGCATTGTATACTTTTTCGGCGGCCAGCCCATTTACGGCGCCTTACCCGCGGCATTGGTATCGGCCATTATCATTTCCCTGATCAATCGCCGTTACCAGCAATACGAGGATACCCTGGTGGCGGCACTCTGGTCGCTGGGAATTGCCATCGGCATCGTCTTTATTACCCGGACGCCGGGCTACAGCGTCGATTTGCTCGGCTACCTGTTCGGCAACATACTGCTGGTGACACATTCTGATCTGATACTCATGGCGATTCTGGATGCCGTGATCATTCTGTTCGTCATGTTTTATTACAAGCAGCTGCTGGCCATCTGTTTTGATGAAGAGTTTGCACGGGTCCGCGGCATCCGGGTGGAATTGCTGCACATGATGCTGTTGTGCATGGTGGCACTGACCGTGGTTCTGCTGGTCAAGGTGGCGGGACTGATACTGGTGATCGCATTGCTGACGCTGCCGGCGGCAACCGCCATGCAGTTCTCGAGATCACTGCTGCGTATCATGGGACTGGCGGTGATATTCGGCGGGCTGATCTGCTCTGCCGGACTGTGGCTGTCGTACATGCCGGATATGCCGGCCGGCGCCACCATGGTGATCACCGCCGCGGTGGTGTATGTGATCGTACTGACCCTGTGCTCGTTATATCGGGCTCGTAAACACAGGATCAGTACTGAGGGAATGCAGGCTAGTGAAGAGTGAAGAGTGAAGAGTGAAGAGTGAAGAGTGAAGAGTGAAATTTTCAGATAAAGTGAACTAAAAAGTTCCCTGTAGGAGCCCGGCTTGCCGGGCGAATAGCGTAGCTTCGGTTCGCGCAGCAAGCTGCGCTCCTGCGGTCCATCGGGATGATTCTATGCTGTCATTCCGAACGCACGTGAGGAATCTTTTTGATTCGCGTTCATTCGCGGACAAATCAATAACACGAGATACGCTCGTTTACATATTTGCCGTTTCCTTCACCGCTCCATCGTCGTGCTTCGTGCGCCGCTGATGCGCGGCATTGGCCAGCAGGTCGAGCAGCGGCACGGTCTGATCCCAGCCCAGGCAGGCGTCGGTAATGCTCTGGCCATAGACCAGTGCCTGGCCCGGACTCACGTCCTGCCGGCCCGCTTCCAGGTTACTTTCGATCATGACACCGAAGATACGTTTTTCACCGGCCGCGAGCTGGTTGGCAATATCACGTCCGACCTCGAGTTGCCGTTCATGCTCTTTCATGCTGTTGGCATGACTGAAGTCGACCATGATGTTGATCGGCAGATTGGCCTTGGCCAGGTAACTGGCGGCCTGATCGATACTGGCGGCGTCATAATTCGGTTTGTCACTGCCGCCGCGCAGAATGATATGACAGTCCGGGTTGCCGGTGGTTGCGAAAATGGCCGAGTTCCCGTCCTTGGTCAGTGACAGGAAGTGATGCGGCTGCGAGGCGGCGCCGATCGCATCGACGGCAACCTTGACGGTACCATCGGTGGCGTTCTTGAAACCGACCGGGCATGACAGGCCGGACGCCAGTTCGCGGTGTACCTGGCTTTCCGTTGTGCGGGCACCGATCGCTCCCCAGCTGATGAGATCCGTGACGTACTGGGGTGTTACCAGGTCCAGGTACTCGGTACCGGCCGGCACACCCATTTCATTCAGTTCCAGCAGCAGCCGTCTGGCGACGCGCAGGCCCTTGTTGATCTCGAAACTGCCGTCGAGGTCCGGATCATTGATCAAACCTTTCCAGCCGACCGTGGTACGCGGCTTTTCGAAATACACGCGCATGACGATCAGCAGGTCGTCGCTGTACTTGTCGATCAGCGGTTTCAGGCGGCCGGCATAATCCCTTGCCACGGCCGGGTCATGAATCGAGCACGGGCCGGTGACCACCAGCAGGCGCTCGTCCTCACCGGTAAGAATGTTATGAATGGCCTGGCGCGTTTCCTGGGTAATCTGCGCGGCCTTGTCGGAAATCGGGATCTCGGCGCAGACCTCGGCCGGGGGCGACACGGCCTGAGTGGATTTGATGCGCAGATCGTCTGTCTGGTACGTCATGGGGGTCTCGTTCATTAATCTAATGAGGAAAAATCAATAGCTTAGCGTAACTCGCCGGTGTTTGCCACGATTGCCTGCGGCTCAGCCCGGCGGCCAGTCAAAGGCCCGCCCGGCGAGCAGGTGCAGGTGCAGGTGAAATACGCTCTGGCCGGCATTGGCGCCATTATTAATGACCACGCGATAGTCGCTGATATCCTCCTGCTCGGCGATTTCCTTGAGTTTCAGCAACAGGTAACCGAGCAGCTCCTGCTGATTGCTTTCGATGTCCGACAGCCTGGCTATCGGCGCCTTGGGAATGACCAGGATATGCACCGGCGCCTGCGGATTCACGTCGCGGAAAGCGAGACAGCGCTCGTCCTCGTAGACAATGTCGGCGGGGATTTCCCGGTTAATGATTTTACCGAATATCGTATCGCTCATAGCTTGGTCCATGGCAGCGGGCGGAAGAGTCTACCCGGCAAGCCGGTTGTGTAGGGGCGGAAAGATTAGCCGCTGGCTGAGTATGATGTCTACAGCAGTCAACGGTCACGGTTCTACGGCGTGATCCCGGCCATCAGCTTCCCGGCAGATTCTCACGCACCATGCTGGTGCAGGGTGCTGTCAGCGGCGGCCCAGGGCCAGCAGCAACTCCGGCAGTTCGGGGGCGGTACCGAGATAGGGTGCGATGCGGATGCTGCGGTCCGGGTAATCGGCCTGCTTGGCGGTGACGATCGCCGGGATATCCTCGTGGACATGACGGCCGGCGGCGAGGAAATAGGGCATGACGGTAATCTCGGTGGCACCGGCGCTGATGCAGGCGTCGATACCCGCCGGGATGGAAGGCTCGGCGAGTTCCAGGTAGGCATGCCTGACATCATCGAAATGATCGCCGGCAACAGCGGCCAGCTTTGCCGCCAGCTCGGCAATCTCGATGTTGGATTCCTGCCGGCGGCTGCCGTGGGCAACTAACAGGAGATATTTCATGGGTGGTTGTTGATAATACTGCCTCGAGGCTGTTAACAGTCTTTTGAATCAGGAATAATACCCGTGTTCCCTGTTTGTAATCCGGTTTTTCATCCCTATGCCAGACAACTGTAGCGATAGCAGTCAATATCGCAGGATAGCAGTCGGCCTGTTGCTGGCCGCGTGCCTTCTGCTGCCCGTGGCGGTCCCGGCGCTGGAACTCAACGGCGAGATGGTTCAGGGCGGGCTCATCCGCGGCCAGATCGAGGCCGGCAGCCAGGTTTATCTGGACGGAGAACCGGTGCGGGTCGCGGACAGCGGCCATTTTCTGCTCGGTTTTGATCGCGATGCCGAACCGAGTGCAGTGCTCAAACTGGAATACCCGGATGGCAATACTGAAGCACGGCAGTTAAGTATCCGCCAGCGTGATTACAATATTCAGCACATTGACGGCCTGCCGGATCGCAAGGTGTCACCGACGGCCGAAGACCTCGAACGTATTCGCCGCGAGAATGAACTGCTTGAGACCGCCCGCCAAAAGGCGCGGCAGACCGGTGAACTGTATATCGGTGAAGATTTTATCTGGCCGCTGTCGGGGCGTATCAGCGGGGTTTACGGCAGCCAGCGGATTCTGAACGGCGAGCCGCGCCGGCCGCATTACGGACTGGATATTGCCGCGGACAAGGGCACGCCGGTGCGGGCGCCGGCGACAGGCGTGGTCGCCTTCACGCATCCCGGTATGTATTTCAATGGCGCAACAGTCGTGCTCGATCACGGTCATGGACTGACATCGACCTATATTCATCTCAGCCGGATTGAGGTTGAACAGGGCGAGTGGGTGGATCAGGGTCAAAGCCTTGGCCGGGTGGGGGCGAGCGGACGTGCAACAGGACCGCACCTGCACTGGGGCATGCAGTGGTTTGATCGGCATATTGATCCGAGGCTGCTGGTGGGCAGGATGCCGGAATAGCCCGGAATCCATACGGGGCGGCTCGCCTCCGCACGGCATTATCGTTACTATCGCAGGGTTGCTGCGTCAGTGAATAACAACAAGTCGCTCACCGAATCTGTTGCAACGGTGACAGTGACGGATCGGAATTTATACAAGCACGCGCCATGAGCAAGACCTTCAAGGAGATCAAGGGCCTCGATCTGCCCGCCCAGGAACAGGAAACCCTCGCCGACTGGGAACGGGAGAATGTGTTTCGCCAGTGTCTCGAGGCGCGCCGTGACGGCCCGGTGTTCACCTTTTATGAAGGTCCGCCGACTGCCAACGGCAAGCCCGGCATTCATCATGTCCTCGGCCGCACCATCAAGGATATTTTCTGCCGTTACAAAACCATGAAAGGCTACCGGGTTGATCGCAAGGGTGGCTGGGATACCCATGGTCTGCCGGTCGAGATCGAGGTGGAAAAGGAACTCGGCTTGCAGGGCCGCAACCAGGTCGAGGAATACGGTATTGCGAAATACAACGCCGCCTGCCGTGAAAGTGTCCTGCGTTACAAGAATGACTGGGACAACCTGACCCGGCGGATAGCCTACTGGGTTGATCTCGACGATCCCTACATCACCTTCAAGAACGATTACATCGAGACGGTCTGGTGGCTGGTCAAACAGCTGCATGAAAAAGGCCTGTTGTACAAAGGCCACAAGATCCAGTGGTACAGCCCCGGCTCGGAAACCGTGCTGTCATCGCACGAGGTCAGTCTCGGCTACCAGGAGGTCGACGACCCCAGTGTCTATGTGCGTTTTCCGCTGAAGGATGACAGCAGCACCGCCTTGCTGGCCTGGACCACCACGCCCTGGACGCTGATATCCAACGCTGCTCTGGCCGTGGGCCGCGACATTGAATACGTCAGGGTGCAGGACCCGCAGCAGGAGGGACAGTATCTTATTCTGGCGCGTTCGCTGCTGGGCATACTCGGTGAAGAGTCGCCGGAAGTGGTTGCCAGCTTTAACGGTGATGATCTGGTCGGAAAACGTTATGAACCGCTGTTCGCCACACCGCTGCCCGAAGGCGAGTATGCGGATGTGCACATCGTCGTTGCCGCCGATTTCGTTTCCACGGAAGACGGCACCGGTATCGTGCACATAGCACCGGCGTTCGGTGCCGACGACCACGAGGTCGGCAGGCAGCAGGGTCTGCCGATGATCAATCCGGTGGGTCCTGACGGCTGTTTCAATGACGATCTGGAACTGATCGCCGGGCTGTGGTTCAAGGATGCCGATAAAAAGATTGCCCGTGATCTGAAACAGCGCGGACTGCTGTTCAAGCAGGATCAGTACCGGCACAACTATCCGCATGACTGGCGCAAGGGCACGCCTTTGATGAGCTATCCGGTCGAGAGTTGGTTTGTGCGCACCACCGCGGTCAAGGATCGGCTGGTCGAACTGAACAATACCATCAACTGGTATCCACCCTATATCGGTACCGGCCGCTTCGGTGACTGGCTGGAGAACAATGTCGACTGGGCGCTGAGCCGCAAGCGTTACTGGGGTACGCCGCTGCCGATCTGGGTATCGGATAAACCTGACTCGGATTATTTCGAGGTTATCGGTTCGGTGGCGGAATTGCGTGCGAAGTGTAGTGATCAGTTACCTGACAATGAATCACTGGATCTGCACCGGCCGTACATGGACGAACTCACCTGGCCGGCACCGGACGGCGGTACCATGCGCCGCGTTACCGATGTCATGGACGTGTGGTTTGATTCCGGCGCCATGCCGTTCGCCCAGTGGCATTATCCGTTCGAGAATGAAAGAGCGTTTGAGCAGAATTTCCCGGCCGACTTTATTGCCGAGGGCCTGGATCAGACGCGCGGCTGGTTTTATACCCTGCATGCCCTGGCCACAATGGTCAGGGATTCAGTTGCCTATAAAAACGTGATCGTCAACGGCCTGGTACTGGATGAAAACGGCGAGAAGATGTCGAAGTCAAAGGGCAATTCGATCGATCCGTTTACGGCCATCGATCAATACGGCGCCGATGTTCTGCGCTGGTACATGACCAGCAACACGCCGCCGTGGGAGAGTATGAAGTTTTCCCTGCGCGGGCTTACCGAAACACGGCGCAAGTTTTTCAGCACGCTGGAAAATGTCTACGCGTTTTTTGCCAGTTATGCCAACATTGACGGTTTTCACTGTATTGAAGAACGCCTGCCGGTGAATGAACGCATGGAACTGGATCAGTGGATCATGAGCCGTCTCAATACCACGATCGAAGTTATCGATAATGCCTTTGACAATTACGAATCGACGACAGCGGCGCGGGCGCTGGAAACATTCGTCGATGATCTCTCCAACTGGTATATCCGCCGTTCCCGCCGCCGTTTCTGGAAGGCCAAGCAGACCGGCCGCGGCGGTATTGTTTCGGACACCGACAAGCTGGCCGCCTACCAGACCACCTATGAATGTCTCGCCGCTATCGCCCGCATGATGGCGCCGGTGGCGCCGTTTTTCAGCGACTGGCTGCACCGGGCGCTCAATGAAGTCAGTGGCGAGGCCGCGGGCTCGGTGCATCTGGCCGATTTTCCGCAGGTGGAAGCGGATGTGCGCGATGCCGCACTGGAACAGCGCATGGATATCGCCCGCCGTATTGTCGGCGCGACACTGTTGTTGCGTAATAAGTCTCGCCATAATGTGCGCCAGCCGCTGCAGCGCATACTTGTCGTTACCGGCAAGGGCGGCGTCGATCGCGACGTCGTTGAGCACGTACGCGATATTATTCTGGATGAAGTGAACGTGGAAACCATCGAGTATATCCAGGATTCCAGCGATGTCGTGCGTTATAGCGCCAAGCCTAATTTCCCGCGTCTCGGTCCGCGCATGGGCAAGCTGATGGGTGCGCTGAACAAGCGGGTCCGTGAACTCGATCATGAGGCGATCGCAAGATTCCTGGCGGATAACCGGCTGGATATGGAGGTCAATGGCGAAACCGTGACACTGGAAGGCGAGGACCTGGAGGTGGTCAGTGAACCGCTGGGCGAATGGCTCGTGGCCCAGGACGGCAATGTCACGGTCGCGCTGGATACGACGCTGACCGATGAACTGCTGGCCAAGGGCCTGGCGCGTGAATCCGTGAACCGTATCCAGAACCTGCGCAAGCAGGCCGATCTGAACCTGACCGATCGAATCGCAATCCAGTATGATGCGACGGCCGCCATCGGCGCCGCGATCGCCGCCCATGCCGACTGGATACGCAGCGAAACCCTGGCGCTGCAGCTGGAGGCGGTGCCGGAACCCGCCGGCGATACCCGCCAGAGCTTCGATATCGACGACGAGAAGCTGACCATCGCCATTTCCCGGGTTAATCCGGACTGATTATCGTATCTCGCTTGTTGTTAATACGGTCCGCGAATGCACGCGAATACACGCGAAAGAGATTCCTCACATTCGTTCGGAATGACAGGAATCGATTTCCGATCATTCCGACTGCAGGGTGTCCCGGGTAGCAGCAGGAGCGCGGCTTGCTGCACGAATCATTCATTCGTCATTCCCGCGCAAGCGGGAATTTCCCTCCGTCATTCCGGACCGCGCAGCGGTTATCCGGAATGACGGTAACAGGAATCATCGGCGGCGATGCCGGAATGACAGATTCAGAGTCACGTCTCCCACTTCGGCGGGAGTAGTGGCGTATGACGCGCCGCTGTCAAATCAAAGGACGGCATCCAGTCGAATCATTCTGTAAAGCTGACATGTTCACTCTGCATCCGGATCAAAATGCAACACCAGCTCCGGCAGCGTATCGCGTTCGCCTGCAATCAATTCACGCACGACACGCTGCAGTTCATAAACGTCAAGCCCCAGATAATATTTTTGCGGGATTGAGATTTTCTCCAGGCCGGCCTGCCACAGGCGTTGGGCTGCCGAGTCCTGACCGAGGTGCTGCTTCATGGCAGCAACGCCGATCTGCAGGAGTCCCTGGATGAACAAACCGGCCTGTGTCTGGCGCTGGCCGGCTGCGTGCCATATGGCTTCGAGGGCCTCATGGGCTTCCCACCAGTAACCGTGGTTCAGCAGATCGATGGCGTACAGATACTTCTCACAGGACTGCCAGTTTTCCGGATCGAAGCTGTCAAGGGGGTCTTCGATCCTGCCATAGGAGTGGCCGCCCGGGTCGCGGGAGGGATGCGGGGTCTGGCCCGGCACGTAGCGATACGGCGGGAACGGGCGCTGGCTGTAGCGTGGTGGCATGGTGATATTATCTGTGCTGAATATACTGGTTCGAATGCAGTGTCAAAGATCCCGTCAGTCTCAGGCTATCAGACCGGTTAATTCGCCAGCCAGTCATCATTGCAGTCAGGATCAGGTTCACTTGTTCGCACAAGGTCGCATTTGATTGCGGTCTCGTGATCAGAAAATGACAGGAGTATCCCCAATGGCCGCACAGAAAATTACGTTTTCGGGCGCGGATGGGCAGACGCTCTCCGCACAGCTGGACCTGCCGCGCACCCGGGTCCAGGGATTTGTGCTGTATGCCCACTGCTTTACCTGTTCGAAGAATTTCAAGACCACGGTGGCACTGACCCGTGGTCTTGTCCGGCAGGGCTTTGGCGTCCTGCGTTTTGATTTCACCGGGCTGGGTGAAAGCGAAGGGGATTTTGCGGACACCAACTTTTCCTCCAATGTCGAGGATTTGCTCGCCGCGGCGGACTGGCTGCGACAATACCACGATGCCCCGGTGCTGCTGCTGGGCCACAGTTTCGGCGGCACTGCCATGCTGGCCGCCGCAGGGCGCATACCTGAGTCCAGGGCGGTGGCCACCATCGGTGCCCCGGCCGATCCCGGTCATATCAAGCATCTGCTGAACGGAGCCATCGAGGACATACAGCAAGATGGCGGGGCCGAGGTGACCCTGGCGGGCCGGTCCTTCACCATCAAGAAACAGTTTCTCGATGATATTGAAGACCACCGCCTGCACGACGCGATCCGCTCAATGGACAAGGCGCTGCTGATCATGCACGCACCCACCGATAACCTTGTCGACATCGACAACGCCAGGCTTATCTATGAGGCGGCCCGGCACCCGAAGAGCTTTGTCGCCCTGGACGGGGCCGATCATTTTCTCAGTGATTCGCGAGACGCGGATTATGCCGCCAGCATACTCGCCACCTGGGCCGGTCGTTACCTGGGCAGGCCGGACGAGGCGGCCGCGCTTGAGGAAGGCCAGGTAGAGGTTGCGGAGAACAACCGTGGTCGTTTTGGCAATACGGTACGTACCCGGAACCATGAATTGCTGGCCGACGAACCGCCAGACAACGGCGGTGAGGATTCCGGGCCCAATCCGTATGACTATCTGCTGGCGGGGCTTGGTGCCTGCACATCCATGACACTGCGTATGTATGCCGAGAGGAAGCAAATGAATCTGGGACCGGTAGCCGTACGGCTGAAACACGACCGGATCCATGCCCGTGATTGTGTCGATTGCCCGGATGTCTCGGAAACTGATGGCCGCATTGACCTGATCGAACGTCAGATTATTTTGCCTGCAGGACTGGATGAACAGCAGCGTGAAAAACTGCTGGAGATCGCCAACAAGTGCCCGGTCCACAAAACGCTGACAAATGCCAAACAGATCCGGACAGTATTGGGCAACGATAAAGCATGAGCATGGCCGGGGCTGGTAGCCGCGCGGGCAATAGGTGCAAACTATATTTGTGGTGATGCTGTTACATCAAACGGGGAGTGAACCGAAAGAGGCGTTTCATTATCCGCATGGATTCGACTTCGATGATGCGTTATTCCTGAGAGGGTCGATTGTCCAGCTTAATGGATTGTTGCCGCTTCTGCTGGCCGTGGCCGCCGATATTTCCTGCTTCTGCCATTCACGTTATGGCGCTATCGTTCCTTGACGGTATCTTTGAAAAAACCGGTGGGCGGCTGAGACAGCCAGCCCTGATCATAAAACCAGGCAGTAATATCATGTGCCGATTGTTCCAGCGATCGCGGTACGATATCGAGTTCTGCAAGGCTGGCGCTGGGATCGAAATGCATGCTGCGGCGGGTCAGGCGCACACCGGTCACGGTGGCCATGGGCATTTTATGACTGACATGGCGTGCCCAGAATTCGCTCATGTATGCGACTGTCAGTGCCAGCGGATAGGGAACGGCGAATCTCGGTGCGGGCCGGCCTATCTCCCTGCCCAGCAGTTTCAACCAGTCAATCAGCCTGTAGTTATGTCCGCCAACGACATAACGCCAGCCACTGCGGCCGCGTTTCATTGCAACGATCATGGCGCGAGCGACGTCACGTACATCGACCAGATTAAAGCGGCAATCCAGATAGGCGGGCAACTCACCGCGGCAGAAAGCCAGCGCCATCCGTGTTGGCGGAGTCAGCTGGCGATCGCCGGGGCCGACCGGTAAAGTCGGACAGAACAGCACAACCGGTGCGCCGGCGTCTGCCAGTGCCCAGACTTCTTCTTCGGCCCGGAATTTACTCAGACAATACGGGCCAATCATATCGGTTTCGCGAAAGCGTCGCTCTTCAGCCGGACCGCCGTCAAAATCGGGGGCGGTCATGACGCTTTCGGTGCTGGTATGCAATATTCTTTCAGCACCCGTCTCCAGTGCCGCATGGATGACGTTCATAGCACCATGATGATTGATGGCATCAAATTCCTTCACATCACGTCGCCACAGGTTCGGGTCGGCAGCCAGGTGATACACATGACGGCAGCCTTGTACAGCTTTATCCATCGCGGCACGATCACGAATATCTGCAGTCACGAGTTCAATATTCTCAAGCGGCAGATGTGAGACGCTGGCACCCGGCCGTTCGACTACACGAACAGATTCACCGGCCGCCAGCAGTTGCTCAACGAGGTGTGTACCAATAAATCCGGCGCCGCCAGTAACTAGATTCATGCTTGCTCCTGCAGTAATTGATTGAATACATTAAGTTGGTCAGGTCCTGGTGATTGCCGTTGTTCAGTCATTTGTTTTATCAATTGAACAGCTGCGCGATTCAGGGGGCAGGGAAAATCACCGGCAAGCTTGACCAGATGGCCATTGTAGGCGTCAATCTCGGTATGTTCGCTGCCAATATCCGGTGCCATGGAGCAGTATGTGCCGCGTAGTGACGGTTTAAAAAAACGGCCAAGCAGTGTAGCCAGGCCTGGCGTATGGAGAATACGTACTACGGTATCGGGATGGAACGGACCGATTTTGGCAAACGCCAGACCTGCCTGTTTAAGTATTGCATGATTTTCCAGCAACAGGCCAAAGAAATGGCGTCTGGCCAGCGGATTCGCCAGCAATTCGGCATTATCTACGCCGGCACTGGCTGCCAGGGGCGAGATAGCCGCGTTGTACATCAGTTTTGTAGCCTTAAAGGGACGTATATCTGCGACCTTATGTGTACTGAACAGGTTCGTGCTGGCTAAAGCAGTAACCAGTTCGTCGATGGTTCTGTGGAATTCATTTTGTTCGCCGGGCATCAACTCGCGTCGTGCACCGATATGAAGGTCACCGGGCCGGGTTATGGTGGTTACCGCCCGATCGCGATCACATTCCGAGACAAACGAGGCGATTGCTTCACCGGCATGGCCATAGTTTTCCAGTTCACGATCATAACCATTCTGTACCGGTATAAGCCGCATTTTTGGATGGTTGCTATCCAGTAATCGTTTCAGGATCGCACCATTATTATAGGTTTTTGTACACAGCAGGATTATGGCTTCAGAATCAGGATGCCAATCGTGGAAGGTGGTAACAGGGATTTTTCTATGACCATGGCCGGATACGGCGACACCATCGCGCTGCATCGCCGTTAGCTTGAGGGAATTGTTTTCGATAATCGTAATATCGAGCCCCGCATCGGCCAGCGCCACGGCCATGGCCACGCCTATTCCGCCGGCGCCGATTACGTCTATTTTCATGCATCTCCTCTAAAGTCGGCAGTAAACCTTCTATGGCACAGTGGATGTCCGATCATATGTGATATGTCTTCTATCGCAGATAGCCGGATTGTGGCGGGTGACATCTTTATGCCGCGGTGATAAACGGCAGCACTCAGGCAGCAGGAACCGGTTCCAGAATATGATGCAGGACTTGGGCCCCTGAACCGGCTTACTTGGCTCGTAATTTGAATGAAGTCACGCCACAGGTCAATAGCGGATTATAGGCTGGAATGTGATTTGATGCTCATGATTAAAGTACTGAATTTCAGTTATCCAGCCATTCAGCAAACATAGAATCCGCCGCGGTCCTGAGTGACGGTGCATATTGCCGGCTGTCATACCGCAGGTTCGGTATATCAATGCCAGCCTGCGACAGTTCCAGGGTGTGGCCTATATACCAGCTTTCCAGGCCTACTGCCGTCACCTCCGGATGAAACTGCAGGCCGAGCAGGTGATCGCCTATGCTGAATGCCTGGTTCATGCAGGCCGGTGTACTGGCAAGGTGTTCCGCGCCCTCTGGTAAATCGAATGTTTCGCCATGCCAGTGCAGTACCGGTACATTGTCGAGGTGACACAGGCAGCTGTTCTGACCGGCGGCAGTCAATTCCAGAGTCGACCAGCCGATTTCTTTTGATTTTGCTGTATAGACGGCGGCGCCCAGTGATCGTGCGATAATCTGCGCACCAAGACACAGCCCCAGGGTTGGACCGTTGGCATTGATGCGCCGTGCGATGCTCGCGTGCAATTCATGCAGAAACGGGTAATCGTTTTCGTCAGTGGCGCTGATCGGGCCGCCAAGTATGACTAACAAATCGGTGGACTGCAGTTTGTCATCCGGCAGTGCCTGCCGCCCGGCTTCGGTATAATGTGTCCGGTAGTTGCTGTGGGACAGTAGATTACCCAGTGTGCCAAGATCCTCGAATGCCACATGCCGGATCACCAGCGCGTCTCGCATATCTGTCTCCATATGGATCGCTTTGGTGTAAAGGATACACGTTATTAATGTGCGGCAGGTAGTTGAGCGGATTCATCAAGGGGCACAGCGGGAGGCGACAATAAAAAACGGCCCGCAATAAGCGGGCCGTTCGATCCTCATCAATAGAGGAGTTGTGCTTACGGCAGGCTGAACACGTTCAGCGTGCCACCCAGACGGGTGTAGGAATCGAGGCCCTTGTAGGCACCCACGGCACCCAGACCGTCGGTATCCTTCTCGAGGCCAGCAGCGAAGCCGATACCGGCCCAGCCACCAAGGCCTGAAAGAATGCCGACATACTGCTTGCCGTCATGTTTCCAGGTGGTACTGTTGCCGATAATGCCGGACGGGGTCTTGAACTTCCACAGCAGCTTGCCGCTCTTGGCGTTAACCGCCTTCAGGTAGCCATCCAGTGTACCGTAGAACACGACATTGCCTGCCGTGGACAGTGCGCCGCTCCAGACGGAGAACTGCTCCGGAATCGACCAGATGATTTCACCCTTGCCGGCATCCCAGGCAATGAAGTTACCCAGGTTGTTGGTGCCGTCTTCCTTAACGGCGCCGGCCGGGAACATCGACAGGATAGCGTTCACGAACGGCTGCCCGGCGGTGTATTCACTGCCGCCCGCAGCGTAGCTGACCGGCTCATAGTTCATGCAGACGTGGTTCGTCGGCACGTAGAACAGGCCGGTCTTCCGGGAATAGGAGGCCGGCTGCATGTCCTTGGAGCCGAGTGCGGCCGGGCAGATATTGGTTGCATTGGTATCTTCGCCCTGCTGACGGGTGCTGTAACGATCGACAACGTGAGGACGACCGGTCTTCATGTCAACGTGGGTAGCCCAGTTGACGGCCGGGTCGTACTTCCTGGCGACAAGCAGTTCACCGGTCTCGCGATCGAGGGTATAGCCGAAGCCATTACGATCGAAGTGAACCAGGGCCTTGCGCTCCTTGCCCTTGACCTTGATGTCGACAAGGATGTTTTCGTTGATGCCGTCATAGTCCCATTCGTCATGGGGTGTCATCTGGTAGAACCAATCGGCCATGCCGGTGTCCAGATCGCGGGCCATGATGGTCATGGACCACTTGTTGTCACCGGGACGGACCACCGGGTTCCAGGTCGACGGGTTACCGGTGCCGTAATAGACCAGGTTCAGTTCCGGGTCATAGGAGAACCAGCCCCAGGTAGTACCACCGCCGGTCTTCCACTGGTCGGAAGTCTCGGCGCATTCACCGCCCTCGTTCCAGGACCAGCTGTTGTCATCCTTGCCGGCACACCAGGAATTCAGCGATGAATTCTTGCCGATCGGCTTGCCCAGATGGGTGGTTTTCTGTGGATCGACCAGCATCTCGTCATCGGGACCCGTGCTGTAAGCCTTCCAGGCCTGCGAGCCATCATCGATGTTATAGGCGACCAGGAAACCGCGGACACCAAACTCGCCACCGGAGATACCGGTGATCACCTTGTCACCGAATACATGCGGTGCGTTGGTGTTGGTTTCACCTTTTTCGGGATCACCGTTTTTCACTGACCAGACTTTCTCACCAGAGTCGGCTTCCAGTGCGACCAGTGTGGTATCCGCCTGTTGCAGGAATATCTTGCCGTCGCCATAGCCCAGGCCGCGGTTGACCGTATCACAGCACATGACCGGCACGACCGTGTCGTAGTCCTGCTGTGGCGCATATTCCCAGACAATCTCCAGATTGTTCAGATTGATGGCGAATACGTTGTTCGGGAACGGGGCATGAATAAACAGCGTATCGTGATCCAGGCCCGTTGCCGAACCCGGCAGGACCAGCGGACCGCCCTCGTGACCGCGCAGAACGCCGGTCGAGAACGTCCAGGCAGCCTTCAGATTGCTGGCATTTTTGCTGTTGATCTGATTTAGCTCTGAATAACGCTGATTGGCATAATCACCCGCGGGCATTGCCCAGTAATTCGGGTCCTCCATCAGCTTGGTCAGTTCAGCGTCAGCCACTGCCGGACCGGTACCGAAACCGAGTCCCAGAGCAGCGACTACGCCTGCTACTGTGAGCTTTTTCATGTAACTCTCCTCCTAACGTAGAGTTGTTGTTTCGCGTACTTCTGCACGCTTGTCAGGATGTTACGAAGAGTCAGGCGCTGGTAATATCAGGTTATGACGAAAGAGTTGTTCGACAGAAACGAATGGATGCAACTATCGTCAATAATGACGTGCTGTATAGGCTATTATAAGAACTAATCACGTAACTTGCTGATTGTCGACGGTATTTGCCGGTAGTTTCATGCGTGTTTCACGCCGGATGCCAGAGAGGAGGCGGCTGTTGCATACCACCACCGTTCTCGGCTGAAAATGGACCAGCCGTCGACCGACATAGCGAGGAACAGCGTTATTGTTGTGCAGTGCGGAACTTATGCCGATTCGGTTGTCCAGATAGCTGGAAAGGCTTGACACGCAGCCTCGCAAAAATACAGGCGATATCATATTATAAATGCTGAATATGTCTTATGGTTATTGCCCTGCTTGCCTGCGCAAAACCAGCACAAGAGGAGTGAAATATCATGGCCGCGAATTCCGATAACAACAGCCAGCCCTTTATTAGCGATATCAAGAAAATTCGTGAACGGGCCCGGCAAAATATGAAGGACGGTGCCATCACCGGTGGCTATGCCGCCGATCGCGAAACCGTTGTCAAAATCCTGAACGAGGCACTGGCGACGGAGATTGTTTGCGTGCTGCGCTACAAGCATCATCATTACATGGCCGCCGGACTCAGCGCCGAGCTTGTGGCACAGGAATTTCTCGAGCATGCCCAGGAGGAACAGCAGCATGCCGATCAGATTGCCCAGCGCATTACCCAGCTAGGCGGCAGCCCGAATTTTTCCCCCGATGGCCTGTTGACGCGCAGTCACTCGGAATATGTGGAAGGGGAAACCCTGAAGGAGATGATCCAGGAAGACCTGGTCGCCGAACGCATAGCCATCGACAGTTACCGTGAAATTATTCAGTATCTTGGTGACAAGGATCCGACCACGCGCCGGCTGATGGAAGACATCCTCGCCGTGGAAGAAGAGCATGCCGATGACATGGCCGGCCTGCTGGAAGGTTATCAATAGCAGTCCCGTAAGAATGCCAGGCCTTGGCAGCGTTCGCTTGCGGCACGGGCCAATGCAATAAAGAAGGCTCTGAATAATCTGTCATTTCGAGCGAAGCGAGAAATCCTTGTGTAGATTGTTGCTTGTAACTCAATGAGCTAAAAGATTTCTCCCGTTGGTCGAAATGACACGAGAGAATTATTCAGAGCCTTCTGGAAGTGTCATGTCTTGTCCTCACGGGTAATCCAGCCCGTGAGGGTATTCTTCATCGCTTCATCCACCGGCATGTCGATCGGCGTCAGCCAGTCGTTGGGCAGGAACAGCGTAAAACCGCCGACCTGATAACTCATGGGAATGTACACCACAGAGCGATCCTGTTTTTCAATTTCGCCTGGCATGTCATCCATGTCATCACGCATCACAAAGCCGACGACATCGGCCTCGTAACCGGGAAACCGGACCAGTACTACGTCATCCGCCTGCTTGTCATCACTTGGTGACAGATAATCGGCCAGCTCCTTGATAGCGTTATACAGCGTCTTCACTAGCGGGATATTGCGAAACGGCAGTTCAATGAGCCTGTAAAGACGCTGCATGATCCTGGATGACATCAGCACGCCAAGCAGGAACAGTGCAACAATGCCCAGGATCAAGCCGGTACCGGGAACATATTCGTAGGCAGGGATGATTGGCTCAAGCAGTGGCCGGGTTAGCTTGTCGGTCCAGACGAAGAAGTAATACAGCGGGTATATTGTCAGAATGAGGGGCAGCAGTGTCAGTACACCCCGTAGCAGGTATTTTGAGAATGATTTCATCATGAGCGAACCTCCTGACAGTCTGTGGCACCTCCCCTGTGTTTTGCTGAATGCCTGACCAGGGCGCTGAATAAACGCTGTTGCCGGGCATGGTGAGGCAGGTACTCCGGATGCCATTGTACGCCGATCAGGAAATCAGTATTCATGCCCTCTATGGCCTGGATGATACCGTTTTTTTCAACAGCCGATACTCTCAGGCCGTCACCGACATGATTAATTGACTGCTTATGCAGCGCGTTTACCCGGCAGCTTTCTGTCTGCAGTATTTCACGCAGCAGCGTCCCTGATTGAATGTGGATGGTCTTGCGCGGCAATATCGACCATGCCCGCGGCGATTCGGTATAAAAGTCGCTGATGTCCTGATGCAGCGTGCCGTCCAGATTCACATTGATTAACTGGGCCCCGCGGCAGATGCCGAGTACGGGTTTCCCGTGCTTCAGGGCCTCGCATAACAGCCCATATTCGAGTTCATCGCGTGCCCTGTCCAGGCCCTGGTAATGTTTGGTGCTGAACAGGCGCCGGACGAGAAACAGTAGTGGATAAAGTACCAGGGCCGTCAGCCAGCCGAGCAGGGATCTTTCGCGTTCGGGTCTGGGCAGCTGAACCTGCTGGCCGTAGAGATCCGGATCCACATCGGCACCGCCGCCGATGACCAGGCCGTCAAACTGCAGGGTTTCATACCGATGCGCAGGCGTTACCCGGACGGCGCGGCCGCCCGATCGATCGATGACATGGCGGGTGAACAGCCAGGCAAATAGCCCGCCGCGGTCAGGCCCGGTTACGGCTATACGTGGCCTAGAGCTTGCGAACATGGCCATCAACAATGCCTGTCCAGGAATACAGCAATTGCCGCAGCCATGACGCCTCGTACCGGCGCCAGTCATGCATGCATTTTTCAAGCAGTGAACTGTCCGCCGCCAGCCGTTCGATCATGACCCAGTAGCGCCACTCGTCGGCAATGCGCCACCCGGGATCGCCGATCAGGCAATTGGGCAGCCGGTAATGACAACGCCGGTCGCGGCTTGATCAGGTCCGGTTCTTTCAGGTGTTGTAACAGGTGTGTGCCTTCAAGGTGAACCAATACCGGAAGCATATCCAGTGCATGATTGCGCGATGGTATGTGGCGGACGTAGTCTTCGGCAAGCTGAGGCCGTGACGGTGCATAGTCCGGCTGCAGGATCAATTGCAGGTATTCATCCGGCCAGGGCTTGATATAGGGTCCGATGCGGCGCGACCAGTCCACTTTCGACTGTTGGCTGATCCAGTCGTATAACAGGCCGTAGGCCCTCATATGGGCCAATAGCGTACCGGCATCCGTGGCCGGCAAGTCCGGATTGATATGCACGCCGAAGCCATACAACACGGATTCACTGGTACCCCGGGCTTTTGCTTCCACCAGTGATTCACGGATTTGATCGATCAACTGCATGCGACTGAGCGGCAACGGTGGCGTTACTCATCTCATGCGGCACAACAACGGTTGCCACTGACCGCAACAGTTTTTCCAGTGGTGCGCGTAAATCCAGGGTATCGATATCGATACCAACCTGGGACAAATACTTTTCATAGGCCTGCTCATGAAGGATGCTGGCATCAACCTCGATGCTGAAGTCCCCGTACTCGGTATCCCGCAGGTCATAGTGAAACGGATTGGTGCGTTCCAGCCGGCCGCCGGCAATGTCTTTCACAATGGCGGCCGAGGTATCGAGATCGACACCGGCGTACTCGATTTCATACCCGACGCGTCTTTCCCGCCCATCGGCATTGGTTGTTACCGGGGGCTGCATGAATTCACTCATCGATCAGCCCCTTGCTTTTCAGTAACTGGCGGGCGCGCCGGTAGATCAGCCAGCAGGCAATACCCGTAAAAACGAGGCCGGCCGCAAACAGCTGTATCTGACCATTCATGGATGTTGGTGCAATTTCCAGCGAACGCGCGGTCAGGGCGCCGATATAGGATAGCAGGAATATCAATGGTGCCTTGCCAAGCAGTGTTGCAATGATGTAATGCCGCGCCGGAATCGTTGTTATGCCGCACAGATAGTTCAGCAGGTGGGAAGGAATAACCGGGCTCAGTCGCAGCAAAAAAACAATCAGCCAGCCCTGTTCGGCAATGCTGTGTTCGGTGGCAGCGAGCACGGGATGCGGGCGCAGAACTCTCTGGAATGTCGAGGCAAGCAGGCGGCGTGACAGAAAAAACGCGGCAATAGCACCGATTGTCGCCGCCGCCAGGGTGACAGCAAAAGAGGTGTAGAGACCGAACAGGTAACCGGCACCGATAGCCAGCGGTGCCAAGGGGACCATAATCAGGGTCGCGATAATATAAATGACGGCATATACGATCAGTGCGACATCGCCGAGTCCGCGCAACGCGGTCAAAAACACGAGGCTCCAGTACTGGAGCGGCAGGAAATACCAGGCAAAAAACAGGGCGCTCAACAGAAGCGCGGCGGCCAGCAGCAGTCTGAGCGGGTGATGGGCTGGATTCATGGCCCGGTTTGACAGCAGGCGTGGTGGTTAAATCCCCATATTACTCAATGTCACCATGATGTCATTGAGAACGGCCGTGGCCCGCGGATGTTCGGTTTCAAAATGCGAGATGGACTCCCGCAGCTGTTCGAACAGGGTCTCGTCGTCGTTTTCCTCGTCCTCGGACAGGCGCTTTTCAAGCTGTTCGATTACCTTGTTGAGGCGCTCACGACCGGCGGTGTCGTCGTCGGCGAGCTTTGCGACTTCAGACCTGAGGTGTTCCAGCTCCTGGCGTAATTTATCTTCGGACATAAACGGGATCCACGCGGTAGTTAAGATATTGGCTGATGATTATACGCAAAACGGCCATGATTTTGGCTGACAGTTTTTGTTACCGGTATCGTGACCCGGCGCCCGGTTGCTGCCGGCACCGGCTGGTCGGGTATCCCCGCAGCATTATCACACCATGTCCGAACAAGCTGTATTCCAGAGCGGTGGCAGCGGTCTCACCGGCTTGATCCGCAACTATCGGCACAATCGGTGAACCGGGTAGCCGCCGATTGCCCCTGCCGTCGCCAACGCTCTGTTCGCGCTGACCGGAAAACGCCTGCGCCGGTTGCCGCTGGCTGCCGAAGAGCTCTCCGCCTGACCGGCGCGCCCCGGCCGGTCATTGAGGGGCCGGCCGGGAAGTTTTCCTTTTCTGTGGACGGAAACGGAACCCGCTGCCGCCTTCCTTCTCCAATATACCTGATTATTAAAAAAGGATATCCCATGCGCATTACCACCTTTGTATTTGTCTGCCTGTTGAGTCTGCCTATGCCTCTCGCCTGGGCCGATCAGCCGGAAAGCCTCGCCGTGCTTGATACTGAGCTAATCATCGATAACAAGCCGACCCCCCACTCACCGGACCGGCCCGGCGAGATCGAACGTGCCGGGTACATGACCGATCATATTCGTAAGGCATTCGAACTTTCCGGCGTCTATGAACTGGTCAGTCTGGAAGGGGCTGCGGCTACGGTGAGCGATCTGCAGGACTCCGTCAGCAATCTGCATAACTGTAAATCCTGCATCAGCTCTATCGGCCAGGAGCTGGATGTCGATTATGTCGCTACCGTATGGGTCCAGGTGGTCAGCAACCTGATTATTAATTTCAATATGGTACTGCGCGATGGCCAGACCGGCGAAGTGGTAAAAACATCCTTTATCGATATCCGCGGCAATAACAACAGGACATGGCGTAGCGGCACCAATTATCTGTTGAAAAAATTCTTTAACGAATATCATGCCGAGATTCCCGGACAGGCCCGGAGCAGGCCGGCTCAGTCTGGCCTTCGCAATAGGATGAAACTGTCTGTTGCCCTGCTGCTGTTGCCTTTCCTGACAGCAGCAGCAGATGTGGCCGTAGGTGACTTTGATTCCAACGGTCTTCACCAGTGGCAGAACAAGTCGTTCGAGGGTGAAACCCGCTATGAACTGGTCATGGATGATGGCCGTCAGGTGGTCAGGGCGGAGAGCGATGGCACTGCTTCCGGGCTTTACCGCGAACAGACGATCGATCTGACACGGACACCGTGGCTCAGGTGGCGCTGGAAAGTCGCCAACGTGCTCGAAGGCGTCGATGAAACGACGAAATCCGGCGACGACTACCCGGCCCGTGTTTATGTGGTTTTTTCCGGCGGCCTGGCTTTCTGGCGTACCCGCACTATTGTTTATGTCTGGTCCAGCAATCAGTCGGTTGGCAGTGAATGGCGTAGTGCCTTTACTGACAAGGCCCGCATCATTGCCGTGCAAGGCGGAAAGGGGCGCGTCGGCGAGTGGGTCACGGAATCGCGTAACGTGCGCGAGGATTACCATCGGCTGTTCGGTGACGATGCAGAAAAGGCCGATGCCGTGGCCATCATGACCGACACCGACAACAGCGGCCAGAGCGCCGTTGCCTGGTATGCCGATATCCGCTTTAGCGATCAGCCCTGAAGGATTGCCTTCCGACGCAGTCCCGATTTTTCGTATAACAGTCCGCGAGTGAGCGCGGATTCTGATCGTATCTCGTGTCGTTAATAGGGTCCGCAAGTGTACGCAAACACACGCGAATAAAGATTCCTCACATTCGTTCGGAATGACAGGAATCAATTTCCGATTCTTCCGACCACAGGGTGCCCCGAAAAGTGGCAGGAGCGCGGCTTGCTGCGCGAATCACCTCACCCGCTTGCGCAGGGATGGCGACAATCAGGAATCATGCAGCGGCGATTATGGAATGTCGCACCCTGAAGCACTGGTGTATCTTCGGATTGCGGGCGAAATCCTCGGGAATGGTCTGTCGCGTAATATCCTCGATTTCGTACTGACTTAATTGTTCGTAATCCAGCTTGAAACGGCGCAGGTTGGTCGAGAACAGCAGCTCGCCCTGCGGTGCCAGCATTGCCATCGCCTGCCTGATCAAGCGCAACGTGATCGCGCTGGGTATCGAGCGTCCCCTGCATGCGCTTCGAGCGCGAGAATGACGGCGGATCGAGGAAGATAAGATCAAACGCCCGTTCGCCGTTCTTCTTCAGCCATTTCCTGGCATCCTCCTGGATGAATTCGTGCCGATTGCCGCCGAGGCCGTTCAGATCCATGTTCCGCTTTGCCCAGTCGATATAGGTCCGTGACAAATCCACGCTGACACTGGAACGTGCGCCGCCGCGCGCGGCGGCGACGGTCGCCGTACCGGTATAGGCGAACAGGTTGAGAAACCGGCATCCTTCTGCATGTTTGCCTATGTATTGCCGGATTGGCCGGTGATCGAGAAACAGGCCGGTATCGAGGTAATCGGTGAAATTCACCAGGAAACGGTTGCTGCCTTCCGTCACCGCATGCTGTTCACCGCTGCCGCCCAGCTTTTCGTACTGCCGGCCCTCGCGCTGGCGCCGGCGCTGCTTGAAATAAATGTCACCGGTGTGCACGCCCGTCAGCTCGGCGATAACACCCAGTGCCGCGTTGAGTCTTGCCTGCGCCTTTTGCTGATTAATGTCCGCTGGTGGCTGGTATTCCTGTACGTGGATACGGCATGATTGTCGTGATACAGATCGACCGCAATGTTGTATTCCGGCAGATCGGCATCATAGATACGGTAGCAGTTGACGCCCTCGCGTTTCGCCCAGCGCTGGAAGTGCTTGAGGTTCTTGCGCAGGCGGTTGGCAAAGTCGGCGGCCACGGTGGTAACGCCGGTGGAATGTTCGCTGATCTCGCAATGCAGGAGCCTGCATTTCAGCGTGCCATTATACAATGTATGGGTCTTGTGCGCGCGCATGCCGAGAAAGGGCGCAAAATCCGGCTCACCGGTGAACACGGCAGCACGCCAGCCGGGATAACAGCGCTTCAGCATCAGACCCAGGCCGCGGTAAAGCATCGGCAGCGAGGCGGTTTCACCCAGGCGTTCGCCATACGGCGGGTTGGTAACCACCAGTCCGGTAGCCGACTCTGCCGGCCGGCAGTCATCGAGTTCGCGCACGCTGAATTCAATTCTTCGATCAAGGCCGGCGCGTCCGGCATTGGCCCTGGCAACGCGGATCATGTTTTCGTCGTGATCACTGCCGCTGATTGCCGGCAGTGTCTTGATACCCTTGTCACGCCTGGCTTTCGCTTCCTTCACCAGCTCTTCCCAGGCCGCAGCATCATGCTGCAGCCAGCCGTGGAAACCGAAACGCTCGCGTAGCAGGCCCGGGGCAATATCCGCCGCCATCATCGCGCCCTCGATTAACAGCGTGCCGGAACCGCAGAGGGGATCGCAGAGACTGCCGCCGGCCGCGACAATGCCCGGCCAGTCCGCACGCAGCAGTATGGCGGCGGCAAGACTCTCCTTCAGCGGCGCAACTCCCTGTTCAGTACGGTAACCACGCCGGTGCAGGCTGGCCCCCGAGAGATCGATACTGATCGTGGCGTTTTCGCCATGGAGATAGACATTGATGCGAACATCGGGATTGTCGGTGTCAACCTGTGGCCGCTGTCCGCGACTGTCGCGCAGCTGATCGACAATGGCATCCTTGACCTTCTGGGCGCCGTACTGGGTATTGGCGAGCGCGCGGTTCCTGCCGAGGAAATCCACGGCAATGCTTGCCTCTTTACTGATATGTTCTGCCCAATCGATGCCGCGGACGGAATCATAAAGCGTATGCGCGTCGGCAGCCGGGACGTCCTGCAGCTGCAGCAGTATGCGGCTGGCCAGGCGCGACCACAGGCAGGCGCGGTACATGACCGGCAAATCACCGCTGAAACTGACGCCGGCGCGTCCGGGCTGAACATCGTCCGCGCCCAGGCCGGTCAGTTCCTGACCCAGCAGATCCTCATAGCCGAGAGAGGCGGTGGCGAAACAGGTAGGCATGCATTGATTAACTGGTTATTAAGGCGGCGATGTTATCATGATGCCGCTTTGCCTGTGGATGAATAAAACAATGACAACCGGACTGCTCGATCTTTTCAAGGCCCGGGAGGGTGTCGTCTGCTTTACTGGCGCCGGCGGCAAGAAAACCACCATGTTCCGTCTCGCCGCCGAACATGGCGGCCGCGTCGGCCTGACCACTACCGCCCATATTGAATATTTCCCGCGCAACCTGCCGGCCACGCGTTATGTCGATGCGGAAGCGGCCCTGTTAAAGGCGGTACGCGAGGATCGGGAGTCGGATGTGATTGCCTTTGCCACACCTTCGCAGCGCCGCGGCCGCCATGCCGGCATCAGCCTGGCTGCCGTCAGCGAATTCCGCGATCAGGGCCGTTTCGATTTGCTGCTGATCAAATCGGACGGCGCCCGCAGCCGTCTCATCAAGGCGCCCAATGACAATGAGCCGCCCATACCCGACTGCGCCGACACCGTTATCCCGATCGTTTCGGCACGGGCCATCGGTCGGCGCCTGTCGGGAAAATTCGCCCACCGCCCCGACCGGCTCACGGTGGTCACCGGCATCCGGCCCGGCGAGAAGCTGCTGCCGGAACATATGGCGCGGCTGCTGGCGGCGGCCGATGGATCGCTAAAAAATACCGGCCGGGCCCGGGTCGTGCCGCTGATCAACATGGTCGATGATGATAATCGCGAGGCACTGGCCCGTGAGACCGCCGAACAGGCGCTGACGCTTACCGACCGCTTTGATTACGTGGTACTGGCACGGATGCGCGACGACGATCCCGTTGTCGATGTCATATATCGCTGAGGTCTTCTGTCCGTCTGCCGGAAATGAGTCAGCAATTATCAGTATTTCCCCGGATGAATATGATTCTGTTTCAGTAAATCCGCGCATTCAGCAGCCGTGACAGGCCGGCTGTAATAAAAGCCCTGGGCATGATCGCAACCCATTTCCCTTATTTTTTCCGCCTGTTCGGCGGTTTCAACGCCCTCGGCAATTACCGTGAGGTTCAGGTTGTGGGCCAGATCAATAATGGCCCGTGTGATCTCGGCATCGTTATGGTTTTCATGCAGTGCAGTATGAATTCCCTGTCGATTTTAAGCTGGCCAATGGGCATTCGTTTCAGGTAAAGCAATGATGAATAACCCGTACCAAAGTCATCAATGGAAAATTTGATGCCCGCCGAGTGCAGCGTTTCCATAATATGATATATCTCATGGGGCTCCATGAGCGCGCTCTCGGTAATTTCAAGATCGAGCAGTGTGGCTGCCAGCCCGCTTTCTTCGAGTGACCTGAATACTTCGTCGGGGAAACCGGGCTCACGGAGCTGCAATGCCGACAGATTGACAGCGATGGTCCGGGAGTCCATCAGGCCTGCGTGCATGCCATTGTCGTACCTGCCGGCAGGTCTCGTTCATGACCCGCCTGCCCAGCTCCAGGATGAGTCCGGTTTGTTCGGCGACAGGGATGAACTCAGTCGGGCTAACCTCGCCATGGTCCGGTGAATGCCATCGTGACAGCGCCTCCATCCCGATAATACGGCCGTCTTCGAGATTAATCTGGGGCTGGTAGAGCAGATAAAACTGCTCGCCGGCCAGGGCGCTTTCCATGGCATCGGCCAGGCGGATGCGTTTGCGTTCGCGCAGACCGAGTTGATTCTGTATATATAATATAATTGCCACGGTGTTTTTTCTTGGCTTCATAGAGCGCCATGTCTGCTTTTTCAAGTATCGCTTCGGCCTCCTCCTGTTTCTTGCCCTTCGGGTTTTCACCATCATAGATTGCAATACCGAGGCTGGCGCCACAGCGGGCCACCGCCCCACCGACTCCCAGGGGTTGATTGAGTGCCCGCAACAGGCGTTCCGCGAACAGCGCAATGTTGCTCGTATCATTGGTGTCAATCTGGAGTATGGCGAATTCATCACCGCCAAAACGGCTGACCATATCGCTTTTCCGTACAATATCGTTGAGCAGTCCGGCCACTATTTTCAATACTTCATCACCGGTCTGGTGCCCCAGGCTGTCGTTGATCTCCTTGAAGTGATCGAGATCAATAAAATGTACGGCAAGCTGGTTACCGTTGCGCTGAACGCGGGCAATCTCGTGTTCAAGTACTTCCCTGAAAGCAGCGCGGTTGGTGAGGCCGGTCAGAGAATCATGAGTCGCCATCCAGTGGAGTTTTCTGTTTGCCTCAATTTGTGCCGTAATGTCTTCGTGCACAACCACGAGATGGCTCGTCTCGCCGGATTCATCCATGATTGACGTTACCATCTCGGTCACGGTAATGTCGTAACCGTTGCGTGTTCTGTTGACGGTGGTGTTGGACCAGGGCCGGCCCGAGTCAATCGTGTCCAGCAATGTCTGCCAGTGATCCTCTGTATGGTGGCCGGAGTCGAGTATTGTCGGTTTGCTGCCCCTGGCCTCATCAAGGGTGTATCCGTACAGCTTACTGAATGCCTGGTTGACCCACTGGATCGTACGGCCCTGCATCTCGATAATGAAAACCGGATTGGCTGCGGCTTCCAGGGCGGCGCTTTGCAGGTTGAGCTGCTGCTCGATTTTCCTGCGTGCCGTGATATCGCGCTGGATGCCCACGAAATGAGTCAAAATGCCATTTTCATCCTTGACCGGCGAAAGCGTCAGTTCATTCCAGAACATGCTGCCGTCCTTGCGGTAGTTGCGCAGCACGGCCTGGCATTCCTCGCCCGTGCGCAGGGCTGTACGGATGCTTTTCAGTGCCGGCTGATCGCGATCCCCGTTCTGGAGAAAGCGGCAGTTACGGCCGTAAATTTCTTCAGGTGAATAACCGGTTATTTCACTGAAGGCATCATCGCCGTATATAACCGGCAGGTTTTTGTCGCCCGCCTCAGCGATGACCACACCCTCTCCTATTGCGGCCAGGGCGCGGTTGCGTATGCGCAGGTCCGATTCGGCACGGACCCATGCTGTGCGGTCAAGTAATGCCCCCAGCACTGCCGGCCGGCCCATATCGGTGGTCCGTATGCCATGGACCTTCCACATTGATGATCGCGCCGTCCTTGCGCACGCCGTTGAATGAGTAGTGTGCTTCCTTGATTTTCCCTTCCTGCCGGCGACTGAGATTATCCGTGACCAGTTTGCGATCACTTTCAGCAACCAGATCCTCGACTGTCAACTTGCCCAGTATTTCGTTTTCACGATAACCGAATATCTCGCAGAATTGCGGATTGACGTACCTGAAGTAGTTGTCCTGTATCAGGTAAATACCGACCAGCGACTGTTCCACCAGGGTACGAAAGTGTATTTCGGTGTCATGCAATGGTCAGTGGCCTGTATTGAGCGGTAATGGAACCAACAGCAGGGATTGTGAGAACAATGAGCAGGAACAGGATTTCTGCCGGACTATCCTCATATCTGCTCCACCGACAACGTCCTGAAATCCCCCTGAAATCCGCTGAGCTTGCACCCGTTTACAGTATGGTACCAGTTGGTCGATTACTCAACGTGCAGGTCGTTTTAGCGCCCTGTCCAAATAGCTGTTCCGAATTCTGCAACATTCTCCGAGCGTATCTGCTCCGCCTGTCATTCCGGGCTTGACCCGGAATCCAGTCTGATTATTAATCTCATTAAACTAGAACAGTATGTCGCAAGCGTATCTGTTTTGACTGGATGCCGGATAACCACAAGCGGTTTCCGGCATGACGACAATCGTTCTAGGATCGCCGCTTCCAGCGCACTGAATAAAGATCATAACGCCGGTCGCGCAGGTTCTGTACGGTGCCGCTGTTACGGGCGATGTGCAGGCTTTCCAGGCGCAGGTCGGCAAATGCCACGGTCTCGACGTTGGGTGTCGTATCGGCGGCAATGCCGTCGCGGGCAAAGACGAAATCGCAGGGCGTCAGGATGCAGCTCTGCGCGTACTGGATATCCATGTTCTCAACGCCTGGCAGGTTGCCGACGTTGCCGGACATGACCACGTAACACTGATTCTCCACCGCCCGGGCCTGGGCGCAGTAGCGCACGCGCAGGTAGCTCTGGCGTTCGTCGGTGCAGAACGGCACGAACAGGATCTGCGCGCCCTGGTTGACCAGATGACGGGCCAGTTCCGGAAACTCGCAGTCATAACAGATCAGCACACCGATCGGTCCGCAGTCGGTCATGATCGGACTGATATCGGAACCGCCGGTGATATTCCACCAGTGTTTTTCGTTCGGTGTCGGGTGTATCTTGGCCTGCTCGTGTATGGAGCCGTCACGCAGGTATACGTAACTCATGTTCTGGATCTGTGTCTCCGTGACATGGGTGGGATGCGAGCCGCCGATGATGTTGACGTTATAGCGCACGGCCATATCGCTCATGAAGCTTTTCAGGCTTTCCGTATAGGAAGTCAGCGAGTCGATCGATTCGGCCGGGGACAGTTTGCGGTGCTGCAGTGACAGCAGCTGCAGGGTGAACATTTCCGGGAATACGGCAAAATCGGCACCGTAGTCGGCAACGATGTCGACAAAGTATTCGACGATATGCTTGAACTCGTCAAACGAGCCGACCCGGCGCTGTTTATACTGCACGGTCGCGACACGGATAGTATCCTGCAGCCGGGCGCTGCCTTCCGCCTTGCCGCGTTTTTTTTCACGGCTGACCTGGGGGTTATACCAGACCAGGTGCGCGGCATGGCCCAGCGACTGCCTGTCCTCCGGCGCGTAGTTATGCAGGACGCCGAGAAATTCGAAACCGTTGCGCAGCTGAAACGACAGTACCTGGTCGCGGAATTTCTTGTTCATTACCGCGCCGACGTAGGCCTCGGGTGTGCCCACTTCCTTGATGCGTTTGGACAGACCGGGAAGCCGGCCGCCGAACACGATCCCCTTCAGCCGCAGGAACTGGCACAGCTTCTTGCGTTCGTTGTAGAGCCGCTGGCCGATGCGCATCTTGCGGTAATCCGGATCGATGAACACCTCCATGCCGTAGAGATAGTCGCCGTTCGGATCATGACGCGAGGCGAAGCCGTCCGCCGTGATTTCATCCCAGGTATGCTGTTTCAGGGCGACTTCGCCGTCGGCAATAAAGGTTGCGCAGTAACCGACAACCTCGCCCTGGAACTCGGCGACGAACTGGCCCTCGGGAAAATTGTTGATCTGGCCCTTGATCTGCGCCGGAGTATAGGCCGGTTCGTGCTTGTACACGCGGCCGGAAAGGGCGCAGATGGCCGGGATATCGTTAATCCTGGCGTTGCGGATAATCAGTTGCGGCTTGCTTTCTGGACTCTGGTTCATGCGCTGGCTCTTGTTAAAAACTGGGCTCAGGGGAAATACCGCCTCATTCTACCGCACTGCTGCAGGCAGCCGGCAGCAATGCACAGCCGCGCGTATCAGCGCGGTCCCTGCCATGATAATGTGAACCAGTTCACAAAATCACGGATGATCTGTATGGATTTAGTAACTTGTCTGGCGGATACGTCACATCATATAGACCATGGCTATGCACGGACAGCGGCCATGCGGCGGATTCAGGTGCCCGGCGATGGGCAGGTAACCTCGTCTGTACCATGACACGGCATACTGACAGGGGGACAATTACCAAGGTGCCTTCATCCTTTCTGACCCAGCCTTTGCAGTCGTCGAAGCGGGTGGCAATCATCAGTATGCTGGTGATTATCGGTCTCGCCTTCTCGGGCCTCGCCTTTACCATTGCAGCCCTCGAGATCCAGTCCGCGGCACGGGCCTATATCGCCGCTGAAGGCCACTGGTCCAAGGGTCAGCAGGAAGCCGTCTATGCCCTGACACGCTATGCCCGGACCGGTGAGGAACACTACTATCGGCAGGCCATGGATGCGCTGGCCATACCACTGGGCGACCATCGCGCCCGTCTGGCCCTGAATGAAGACCCGCCGGACCTGGAAACGGCCCGTAAGGGATTTATGGCGGGGAACAATCATCCTGCCGATATCGACGATCTGATCTGGCTGTACAAATACTTCTCCTCTGCACCGTACTTTGAAAAAGCCATCGATCTATGGCGCGAGGGTGATCAGTTCATTCTCGAGATCCGCCATATAGCCGAGCGACTGCATGCCGAACTCAATCAACCGGCACCCTCTGCGGCCGTGATTGATGAAAGCCTGCAGGAGCTGGGCCGACTCGACAGCCAGGTGCGGCCCATTGAAGCCGAGTTCTCCAATACGCTCGGAGAGGGAGTACGCTGGCTAAAGGACATACTGTTGTTCCTCAGCTTTCTGGTACTGGCGATTGTCACCGGCGGGGTTGCCTTTATTTTCATCTGGGCCACGCGGCGTATTGCCACATCGGAAAGTAAATTCCGCGCCACATTTCATCATGCCGCGGTCGGCATGGTACAGATGACACCGGATGAGGCTTTTAACGACGTTAACGAGACCCTGTGCAATATACTCGGCTATAGCCGTGACGAGATGCTGGGTATGACCCTCATCGACGTTACCTATCCACAGGATCGTGGCGCGGATGCCGATGATTTTCGCATGCTAATGAATAACGAGATCGAAAATTACACGGTTGAAAAGCGCCTGGTGCACAGCAGCGGCACGCCTGTCTGGTGCAAGCTGACGCTGTCACGCGTGGGCGAGTTTCTGGATCTGCCGCGTTATCTGATAGGTGTCATAGAAGATATCTCGGAAGCACGCCGGCTGTCGACAAAGCTCAGTCATCAGGCCACGCATGACAGCCTGACCGGCACCATCAACCGCGCGGAGTTCGAACGCCGCCTGCGCGAGACCATACGCAACGCCCATATTGAGCAGGAAAAACACACCCTGTGTTTTGTCGATCTGGACCAGTTCAAGATCATCAACGATACCTGCGGCCATAGTGCGGGTGATGAACTGCTGAAACAGGTGACACAGGTGTTGCATCAGAACCTGCGCCGGGGTGACACCCTGGCCCGCCTGGGCGGCGACGAATTCGGTATCATCTTCTCGGACTGCGATATCGACTCGGCCCGCGAAGTGGCCGATAAACTCCGTAATGCACTGTATGAGTTTTTCTTTGCCTGGCGCGGGGCGACATTCAATATCAGCGCCAGTATGGGGCTGGTCGAGATCAATGAATATTCCGCCGAGGCGGGTTCGCTGCTCAAGGAAGCGGATACGGCCTGCTATGCGGCCAAGGACCATGGCCGCAATCAGTTACATGTCTACAATGAATCCGATCTGGTAGTGGCCACGCGGCGCAATGAAATGGAATGGGTCAGCCGTATTCGCGAGGCGCTTGCCGAAGACCGCCTGCATATGTATGCACAGCACATCCAGCCAATGCACGGTGCGGCAGGCCCGTGTTACGAGGTGCTGGTACGGCTGCTGGATACGGATGGACAGACTATAGAACCGGGTGTATTTCTGCCGGCGGCGGAACGTTACAATGTCGCTACACTGATTGATCGCTGGGTACTCAGGGAAACTCTGGCGACAATATCGAAACACTCCGATCACCTGCACCAGCTTGATGCCTGTCATATCAATCTGTCGGCGCAGTCGATCTCGCGCCAGGACTTTCATCAGTTCGTTCACGAGATGCTGGATGAATACGCCGTGCCGCCCGACAGGATTTGCCTGGAAATAACGGAAACCGCCGCCGTCTCCAATATGGTCGAGGCGCGTAAATTCATTGACTCCATCGGCCAGCGCGGTTGCCGCTTTGCACTGGATGATTTCGGCAGTGGCCTGTCGTCGTTCGGCTACCTGCGTTCCCTGCCGGTCGATATCATCAAGATTGACGGTTCATTTGTGCGCAGTATCGACGAGGACGATATACATTTCGCGATGGTGCGTTCCATTACCGAAATCGTTCACCTGATGGGCAAGATCGTCGTGGCCGAGTTTGCCGAGAACAATGAAATTCTCGGCAAGCTCCGGGAGATCGGCGTCGATTACGCCCAGGGCTATGCCATCCACAGACCCTGTCCCCTGCGCGATCTCCTGACCGGCCGCGACAGGCCGGCGGACAAGGCATCGCAGCACTGATCGTCATTTGTGTTCGTTCTCCCCCTATCCCCCGATGGGAAAGGGTTTCTGTGGGAGCGGACTGTGTCCGCGGTTCATCGAGCACCATATTGCCGATACAATCGGCTCCCACAAGGGCTGAGCAGGCCGTCATTGCGAGGTCGAAGGCCGAAGCAATCGAGATAACGAAGCCACTGTAACTGTGGGAGCGGACTGTGTCCGCGATTGATCGAATCGCCAATGGAACCGGCTCAGACAACAGGTCATTGCTATCTTGAGGAGGAAAGTCAGGATAAGGCCCCATAACGAATAGCGCGTCAGCGCACTGCATCTTCCCCGCTTGCGGGGAAGGAAGGATGGGGGAGTAAACCGACAGTGCGTAGCACCAGTCTGTCCCTTCTCCCTCTGGGAGAAGGTTAGGATGAGGGCCCACCATAACCAACAGCACTCCCGGCTTCTGTAGCCTGGTAAACGCAGCTGCTAAGATCAAACGGAGACTTTCCATCAAGGGTTGTCCACATGCCTAGATTGTCAGGTTTCATTCTCCCCCTGTGCCTGCTGGCCACCGGTGGTGCAGCCCATGCCGCCGATGATGCCACCGACCTGATCAGCAATTACGACCTGGAAGTCGCCGCCAAGCCGGTGCGCGAGCGCCCGGACTGGCAAAGGCCGGAACGTATTGTCGTCGCGTTCGCCGGGCCGGAACGCCTGGCCTGGCTGCAGGAAGCCGTGCCGGATGTCGAGCTAGTCGGTGTCAGCAGTCGCGAACAGGCATTACAGGAAATAGCGACTGCCGACGGCCTGATCGGGCTCTGCAACAGCGAGTTGCTCGAAACCGGCAACAGCCTGCGCTGGATTCAGCTGTACTCGGCCGGGGCCGAATACTGCGTCGAGCTGCCGGAATTCGAAACGATCCGCCGCTGCTCACCAACATGCAGCGCATTGCCGCACCGGTCATAGCCGAGCATGTGATTGCCATGATGTTCGCGCTGTCACGGAACCTGGAAACCTTTATCCGGGCGGAGGGCGAGGGCGAATGGCGCCGCGGTAACGAGTACACCGGCAGCATGCGCGTCATCAAGGGCAAGACCATGCTGGTGGTCGGCCTCGGCGGCATCGGTACCGAGACCGCGCGCCGCGCCCATGCGCTGGGCATGAACGTCATTGCCACGCGTAATTCAAAACCGGAAGGCCCGGACTTCGTATCAAAAGTTGGTCTGCCGCCGGACCTGAAGGATTTCATCACCGGGGCCGATATCGTGGTCAACGCGCTGCCGCTGACCGACAAGACCCGCGGCCTGTTCGATGCCGAACACTTCGATCTCATGAAAGACACGGCACTGTTCATCAATGTCGGCCGCGGCGGCACGGTCGTCACCGATGATCTCGTCGCGGCGCTGGAAAGCGGTACCATTGCCGGCGCCGGTCTCGACGTCACCGATCCCGAACCGCTGCCGCCGGGTCATCCGCTGTGGCAGGCACCGAATACGATCATCACGCCGCATGTGGCGACACGTTCCGACCTCGAGGGCGAGGCCCGCTGGCGCGTGGTGCGCGAGAATCTGCGGCGTTACCGTAACGGTGAACCGATGCTGTCGGTGGTCGATCCGGAGCGGGGATACTGAGTGAAGCAACTCCCAAACCAGATCCGAAGTCGTCATTACGAGGCCGAAGGCCGGAGCAATCCGGATAACGAAGCCACTGTAACTGTGGGAGCGGACTGTGTCCGCGATTCATCGACTACTATATCGCCGATGCAATCGGCTCCTACAAGGGCTGAGCAAGCCGTCATTGCGAGCGCAGCAAAGCAGTCTTGCAAATAAATCCGTCATTCCCGCGAAAGCGGGAATCCAGTAAACAATGAATCACCCTGCAGGAGTAGTCAGTGACAAAAGTATTGAATCATTTCGTGCACTATTTGTTTGTCGCGGTCTTGTTTTGCGCGTTTCCCCTTGCCGCTGATGACACGCTGCCCGTTACCGACCGGCCCCTGAAAATCGGTACCATCGGTGCCGGCAATCTCGGCGGTACCATCGGCGAGCTGCTGGCAAAGGCGGGACACCAGGTATTCTTCTCCTCGCGTCATCCGGATGAACTGCAGCCACTGGTGGAAAGGGCCGGTCCGAATGCCCGTGCCGGTACGGTGTCCGAGGCCATCGAATTCGGTGATGTCATTCTGCTCGCCGTCCCGTACGGCGCCATGCCGCAGATCAGCAGGGACTACGCTGATGCCCTGGCCGGCAAGATCGTGCTTGATGCCGGCAATCCTTTCCCGAGCCGGGACGGCCCGATGGCGGAAGCCGCGCTGAAGAAAGGCGCGGGCGTGGCAACAGCCGAGTACCTGCCCGGCGCCCGCATCGTCCGCGCCTTCAATTCCATCAATTACCGCACATTCGCCAGCGAGGCCCATCGTCAGGGAGATAAACTTGCGGTGCCGCTGGCCGGCGACGACGGCAGGGCGCTTGATGTCGCCTCCCGACTTGTGCGCGATGCCGGCTTCCAGCCCGTCATCGCCGGTTCCCTGGAACAGGGCAGGCATTTCGACAACGGCTCGTCACTGTTTCTGGAAACGCTGACGGCTGAAGAAATGCGCAAGGCACTGCATCCCCGGAGCGAACCTGACTAACACCGTCTACGCCACATGACCAACGACATGCGCCATGCAGATATCTGACAGGATCAAGCTGGAACAGGCCCGGACCAGGATACGCGTCTATGCCGGCGATACATTAATCGCGGATACAGGCCAGGCACTGGAACTGCACGAAACCGGCTATCCCGTCAGGTATTACATACCACGTCATGCTATCAACATGGACAGTCTGGTCCGCTCGGAGACAGTCACGCACTGCCCTTTCAAGGGCGATGCTACCTATTATTCACTCAAGGCGGATGACAATGTACTGGCCGATGCCGCCTGGAGTTATGAACAGCCTTTTGCCGATATGGCCATGATTACCAACATGGTGGCATTCGATCCGGACAGGGTGGATATCAGGACAAGTTAGCCGTTATAAGAGGCAGGCACCTGCACACTTGCTATAGTTACGATCAGCTGCTCCAAGGAGGACAGACCATGCACCACATCCACCGTATGCTATTTATTGTTCTTGCCTGCCTGGCCGCCTCGGCCACTGCAGCAGAAGTCGATTCCCGCATCGACGGTGTCATCATTTACCCGGGCAATATTGCCGAGATCGAGCGCGTTGCCAGCGTCGACCTGCAATCAGGGCAGGATGAGCTCGTGTTCACTGACCTGCCCGCGGCGATCGTCGACGGCAGTGTACGCATCGCCGTGACCGAGGGTGCCGCGACCATCGGCGGTATTGAAATGTCGCGCGAACCGGTGGGCGAGCCGCCGCGCGAACGTGAACGCAAACTGCGTGAGCAGATCGAGCAACTGGAACACCAGCACCAGGACGCCATGGATCGTGTTGCCGCCGCCAACAATGAAATCACCTTCATCGAGGGACTGGCCGAACTGCCGAAAGGCGAGAAGGCCGCAGCGGCATTGACCGATGACGATGGCGTGGAAAACTGGCAGTCGCTGTGGGAACGCATCGGTACGGGATCGCGCGAGGCCCGCCGGCGCATGCGAACCGGCGAGCGCGAGGCCGCCGATCTGCAAAAAGAGATCGAGACGCTGAAACAGAAACTCAATCAACTCGGCCGTTCCATTCAGCAGGCGGTCACCGTCACAGTCCCCTACCGCAGTAGTGTATCCGGATCGGCCGAACTGAAACTCATCCTACCGCGTGCGCGGACCGGTATGGACACCGCGTTACGAGGCCCGGCTGGATACCGCCAACGGCAGTGTCATGCTGAACCGCAGCGCGCATGTCAGCCAGGCCACCGGTGAGGACTGGAACGACGTGAATCTCGCGTTATCGACCTCGCAACCGGTTTACGGCGAACGCCCGGAACTCAGCCCGTGGTGGATCGACTTCGCGCCGGAAGTGAAACCGATGCGAAAGGCAGAGAGTGCCCGGATCATGCAGGAAAGCATGATGGCCGATACGGTGGGTGCCGCGGCGGCGCCCGCACCGGCGCAGACAGTTAATGCGGAGTTTGCAGCGACCTATGTCGTCTCCGGCCGCGTCAATGTACCGGCCGGCAACGAACCGCGTGAATTGCCCATCGGTAGTCATGAACTGAAAGCGGCAATCGGCGCCGAAACCCTGCCGCAGACCGATCCGCGCGCCTGGCTGATTGCCGATACCATCTGGGACGGCGAAGGGCCGTTGCCGCCCGGCAGCTTGGCGAGATTCCGCGACGGCGCCTATATCGGCCAGGGCCGGCTGGACAGCTGGGCGCCGGATGAAGAACGCACATTGGCCTTTGGTATCGACCCGAGCATCGAGGTGAACTTCAAGCCGCTGAAAGACGAGGCCGGGGAGAGCGGCTGGATCACGACGAAGTCAACGCTGGCGCGCCATTACAAGCTCGAAATTATCAACCACCACAGCCGCAGCCTGCCGGTCACGGCGCTGTTGAGAGTACCGGTATCGAAAAACGAGAAGATCGAGATCGAGCCGGACTATTCAGTCGAGCCGAGCGAAACGGATGTTGATGACGACAAGGGCGTCAATGCCTGGAAGTTCGACCTCGAAGCGGGTGCCGGGAAGACCATGGATTTCGGTTACCAGGTCAGTTATCCGGAGGGCAGGGAGTTGAGTGGTATTTAAGCCAAAAAGCCAGACCAGATATTGCAGAACATGGAAGCGGAACAAGAGGATCGAGACGCACCCGCGCAGGGCCGGGAAAAATTTGTCTGGTACAGCCTGATGACTTTTGCCGTCATTCTGTTGATTGGAGACATCGTGTTACGGCTGGCCGCCGATCAGGGTTTGCTGGTTTATTTCATGCCGGCCATTCCCGGCCCGCTGTTATATCTTGCATTGATGATTGTGTTCCTGCTGGGACTGGCGAGGCTCAAGGGCTGGATACAGAAGGGCGGGGATAAGGGGATCTGAGCAGGATATAGGCACTAGGCTTTGGATTCGAACTCTTTTAATGCAGCATCCACTGCATCAATTGCAGTAATGAGATCAGTTACCAATTGTTCCTCGATTTCGAGATGACCTTCGTATTCTGCCAGGTTACGGCGATCATGGCATTTAGTAAGTACGGCCAGATTGCTGACTCAACATTGAGGGTATGTGGCAATACCTGAAAAACAATGTAACGATTCTGTGAACGATAACCATGCCAGCGTAGAGCAGCCAGAGAAAGGGAATGCGCTGCGTTATAGGCCAGATCGAAGCGGCTCTCCAGCGCAAGTGCGGTATTCTTGGCATCATTCAGACGTGCACGACCAGATCGTATTAAGCCATCGAATTCATTTTTTGACCAGTTTTCCTGTTTTAACTGACCTGCTTTAACCAGGTTTTCGAGTTGTTTCGAGGTCATCCTTGGAACCAATTATGAATAATTTAGGTTGGGATTGTACGCTAAGTATGAAGTGATTCTTCTGCGTCAGCCGTTTATTCCATTCCTCACGCGTGAGCAGATTAGGATTAATTGAACGATGCAGAATTTTTTCTGCATTTTCCAGGTGCTTGTAGATGTCGGCATAGGCCATATGTTCGCCAATCAACATGAGATCAATATCGCTCTGCGCAGTGTCAGTACCTTTGGCAATTGAGCCATAAACAAAAGCAACGGTGATCTGATTAGCGAAAGGAGCCAGGGCCTCCCTGAGAGGTTCAGCCAGTCCAACAGTTTTTATTATTAGCCCGTGCAACTCCGTAAACACGGGGGAGTCATGGTTAGCCTGATAATATTTCTGATTTCCAACAGCTGTGACGGTAACCAGACCGCTACCTGCCAGCGTTTTAAGCTGGCGGTGAACCGCCCCCGTTCCTGATTCGGCCAGGCGGATGATTTCTGAGCCTTGAAACCGACGATCAGGCTGGCCGAACAGAAGGCCCAGTACCCGCTGTTGTACTCCGGAAAATAAGGCCCCGGCTATCCCTGAATTGGAGTTACTCTTTATTCCCATATTGGGAATAATAATTCCGATATGGGAATATGCAAGAGACCTGAATCAGGTGGCGAAGCGGTTATACAGCCACGCGAAAATCGCGCCGCAGATAATCCCGTCCACCAGGGCATAGCCGGTGACCATGGCAATGGATGCCACACTGGTGCCGACCCCGTAGCCGGGATACAGCGAGGCGAGCATGGACAGGAAGGCATAGCCGTAGCCGCCCCAGATCACATTGGCGACAGCCGTGAGCAGGACCGCCAGTGCCCAGATATACCGGCGGCCAGTGCAAAACCCTTGACTGACAGTTTCATGGTCAGGCTCCTTTACTGGATTCAGACAACCCTCAGCCTACGCCATGCACACTATCAGTGCATCCCCGTGCGCCATTAATCCGGCCGGACCGCCTGAGTGACTCATTTCATGAACGTTCTGAGTCAGCCCGATTTCAGATCATCAGATATTGTGATGCGGCTCGATCAGCTCGGGGCCCTCGTTCCTCGGGTCATTCACGCGGGTTGAGACAACATGATATTCAAACTTCGTCTCCGCGCTATCCAGTATCTCGGGCAGTTTGTTGACCGGCGTTTCGGGATCGAGCCAGGCCTTCCAGGACGCTTCCGGCAACACCAGCGGCATGCGGGCATGGATATCGCGCACTGTCTCCGCCGCCGGGCCGGTGATGATGGTATAGGAACTGAAGGATTCATTGCCTTCCCAGCGATCCCATAGCCCCGCGAAGGCGAAGGCCTGCCCGCCCTGGTGAATATAGTAGGGCTGCTTGCGCACACCCTCCTGTCTCCATTCGTAGTAGCCGTCCGCCGGCACCAGGCAGCGGCGGGATTTGTAGGCATCGCGATAGAAGGGTTTCTCGGCCACCGTTTCCACTTTGGCGTTGATGGTGCTGTATTTCGTCTTCGGCTCGTCCAGCCAGTGCGGCACCAGCCCCCAGCGGAAGGCCTGCATGGCGATGCCCTCGGGGGTCTTGAGAATGACCGGGTTGCCCTGGTCCGGCGCGATGTTGTAGCGGGGATAGACTGCATCGGCTATGACTGTATCGAGGGCGGCCTCGAAGCGGTCCAGGCCCTTGCCGGAGAATGTATAGCGTCCACACATGATTCTGTTTCTGTCGGGATCTGAGCTAAGTTTGACTCATTCTAACTGGCATGGTTTTGTGGCGACAAGTAGACTCTTGTAGGGTGTTATGCCACTTTAATCAGAAGGGTGTGTGCGGATGCTTCAGAATGAGTAAAAATGTACTCCGACCCTTTTTGCTGTAGGCTGGAGAAGGAAACACAGCTAATGACGATTCCAGATTATAATATTGCACTTAGTCACGCTTTAAGTGCCTTCAGAGGCATATTTATATTAAATAGCGCAGGTATGGCAATGGTTGTCGCTTTGATTGCTAATCGTATGGATAGATTGGTCAACAACTTCAGCCTAGATTCTAGCACGTTATCTTGTGCCCTTTATTTTTTTGCAATTGGCGCGTTGTTTTCTGTGCTGTGTAGCGGTATATCCTTTTTATCTCAAGACGCTAATATTGAAAGTAAGCGTACTGCATACATAATGCTACAAGCGTTTGGCAATCGTAATATTTCTTATATCAGGAATATGCTTTCTATTAGGTATTTTTAATGTAAGTAGTTATATAGCTTGACATTAAATAATTATATAGTTGAGGCTTTGGACATCGATAATCAAAAATTACGTGTATTCGACTAGATTAGTGGTATTTATTATTGCTCTTGTCTTAAATACCAGCTTTATTCAGGATGCTGCTTCCCAAAGCAATATATTGAAAGGCGAGGATTTACTAAGATCTTGTGAAGCATGGCTTCATTATGAAGAGACTTCATCTGAAGTTGACATGCAGCATGGCACTTCATGCGTTTTATTTATCTTCGGATTCAGGGAAGCTTCAGATATGTATGTAGCTCTTAATAAAGAGAGCATGAAATGGAAACTTTGTGTCCCTAGCCAAGTATCAACTATACAAATTATAAAGATAGTAGTTAGATATCTTAATGATCGTCCAAATGTATTGCATATGCGAAGCGCACCTATAGTAGCGGACGCCTTAAAAAGAGAATTTCCTTGTGATTAGTTTATCTTAGGTTAATGTCCTCTATCCATTGCCTATATTTATCCTCCCCAGTGCGCCAAGTTTTAGTTATTTAGCATAATAATGCGTATATTGGTGGGCCTGGTAGGACTCGAACCTACGACCAAGGGATTATGAGTCCCCTGCTCTAACCAACTGAGCTACAGGCCCAAGTATAGGCGGGCGGGGTGCGGATTTCGAAGTTTGAAGGCGTCCATAGGGGCGCCTTTTTCTTTTGCTGTGCTTGTTTGCGGGCTGGATTATAACGGATATGGTTGGGGTGGGCAGTAGTGAAATCACCCTCATCCTTGCTTCCCCCCTCAAGGGGGAAGGGACGAAGTGTGCTTCGCACTGTCTGTTATGGACCCTCACCCTGACCCTCTCCCGCAAGGGGAGAGGGGATATAAAGAATCAGCCCCCTTGGTGGGGGCTGATGGTCGTTCACTGGATTCCGGCTCTACGGCCGGAATGACGGCTTGTCAGTCCAGGAAGGTGCGCAGCTGGTCCGAGCGGCTCGGGTGGCGCAGCTTGCGCAGGGCCTTGGCCTCGATCTGGCGGATGCGCTCGCGGGTGACGTCGAACTGCTTGCCGACTTCCTCCAGCGTGTGGTCGGTATTCATGTCGATACCGAAGCGCATGCGCAGCACCTTGGCCTCGCGCGGCGTCAGGCCTTCCAGCGCATCGCGCGTGGAACGGCGCAGGCCCTCGAAGCTGGCGAAGTCCACCGGGGCCTTGGTGTTGGTGTCCTCGATGAAATCGCCGAGATGCGAGTCCTCGTCGTCGCCGATGGGCGTCTCCATGGAGATCGGTTCCTTGGCGATCTTGAGTACCTTGCGCACCTTGTCTTCCGGCATTTCCATGCGCTCGGCCAGCTCTTCCGGCGTCGGCTCGCGACCCATTTCCTGCAGGATCTGGCGGCTGATGCGGTTGAGCTTGTTGATCGTTTCGATCATGTGCACCGGAATGCGGATGGTGCGGGCCTGGTCGGCGATCGAACGCGTGATGGCCTGCCGGATCCACCAGGTCGCGTAAGTCGAGAACTTGTAACCACGCCGGTATTCGAACTTGTCCACCGCTTTCATCAGGCCGATGTTGCCCTCCTGGATCAGATCCAGGAACAGCAGGCCGCGGTTGGTGTACTTCTTCGCGATCGAGATCACCAGGCGCAGGTTGGCCTCCACCATTTCCTTCTTCGCCCGGCGGGCCTTCGCCTCGCCGATGGAAACCTTGCGGTTGATCTCCTTGATCTCGGGGATGGTGAGATAGCTGCCTTCAAAAGAACTGATCAGGCGTTCCTGCGCCTTCAGGATCTCGTCCTGGTTTTCCTTCACCTTCGGCGAGTACTTCTTGCGCTGGCGGCCGATCTTCTTCGCCCATTCGAGATTGGTCTCGTTGCCGGGGAAGGAATCGATGAATTCCTTGCGCGGCATCTTCGCCTGCTTGACGCAGATGTTCATGATGTGACGTTCTTCGGTACGAATAGTGTCGGCGACGGCACGCACGTTGTTGGTCAGGAAGTCGACGAACTTCGGTGCCAGTCGCAGTTCCATGAACATCTCGGTGAGCATGGCCTGGGCCTTTTCACTGGACTTGTGCTGCTTGCCGTATTTCTTCAGCGCCGTCAGCAGTTTCTTGTACTGCTTGGTAATCGCGGCCAGCCGCGCGCGGATCTCTTCGGTATCCAGCGTGTTGTCGGTGGCCTCTTCGTCGTCGTCATCGTCGTCGTTCCTGGCGCCGTTCGGATTCGCCGACACGGCTTCGGTATTCGGGCCGGGGTATTCCTCGTTATTGGCAAAGCCGACGATGATATCGCTGAGCTTGAGTTCGCCGTCTTCATACTTGGCATAGGCGCCGAGCAGCAGATCGATCGTGCCCGGATAGCTGGCGAGCGCGGCCAGCATCTGGTTGATGCCCTCTTCAATGCGCTTGGCGATCTTAATCTCGCCCTCGCGGGTCAGCAGGTCGACGGTGCCCATCTCGCGCATGTACATGCGCACGGGATCCGTCGTGCGGCCGAATTCGGCATCGACGCTCGCCAGCGCGGCCGCGGCCTCGGCGGCGGCATCGTCATCGGCGGCGCGTGCGTCATCGCCGATCAGGATATCCAGATCGGGCGGCGCTTCATGGACGGTGATGCCCATGTCGTTAATCATGCTGATGATGTCCTCGATCTGCTCCGGATCGACGATATCCTCGGGCAGGTGGTCGTTGACTTCGTGATACGTCAGGAAGCCCTGTTCCTTGCCCTTGGCAATCAGCAGTTTCAGCTGCGACTGCTGTTCGTCCTCGGAATCGAGTTGCTCAATGTGATCAGCCATAGGAATGCTCTAAGATGTTGACTGTAAATAGAAAATGCCCCTGAAAAGGGGCGCAATATAACCAATCGATTATATACCATGATCCGGAATCCAGCCAGCCGGATTGCGGAATAATTGCCTGTCGCCGGGCCCCTGAGGCCTATTCAGGCTGGCTGACAGCGCTGGTCAGGGCGCGCAGCTCTTCCTTCTGATCCTCGGACAGCTGCGGCCAGGGGATCTGCCGGAGTTCCTGCAACCGGCGGCCGCGCTGGAGCTTCTGCAGCCGGGTCAGGCAGTCGCGGAATTCGGCCTCCAGGTTGACCTGGTCATCGAAATCGGTGCCGGCCAGTTCGCCCAGGCGTGTGGCGTAACGGCTGTCGCGCCAGTGCTCGAGGATTCCGGCAGTCTTGATCCGGGGGTTGGCATGAATGAATTCAACCAGCTCTACCAGAAACTCTACGCCCGGCATATCGACTCCCGCCAGCGTCCGGGGTTCCGTGATTTCCAGGGCCAGGGCCGGCCGCTGCAGCAGCAGGGCGATGGTATGGCCGACCAGGGACGGCGCGTGGCGGGTCGAGGCGGCCGTCCGCGGTGTATGAGCTACCGGAATGGCGGTGTCGCCGAGCTGGCGTTTGAGTTCGTGCTCGTTCATGAAGGTGATGTCGGAAATCTTCCGCACCAGCAGGTCGCGCAGGCTGTCGCTGGCCAGCTGGCGGGCGTAGCCCATGGCGCGGTCGGCCAGCCTGGCCTTGCCCTCGCGGGTCGAGGTGTCGATCTCGCCGCGCAGGTACTGGATCAGGTAATCGGACAGCGGCGTCAGCCGCGCCGGGTTGGTGAACGCGGCCGTGCCATCGCGGCGGATGAAGGTATCCGGGTCGTCTTCCGGCGGCAGGAACAGGAAATCGACCTCGCGGCCTTCTCTCAGTAACGGCAGGGCGGTTTCCATGGCGCGGAAGGCGGCCTTCTGGCCGGCGCTGTCGCCGTCGAAGCAGAACGCGATGTGCGAGGTCGCGGCATCGGCGGAACAGCAGTTCCAGGTGCTCTTTCGTACAGGCCGTGCCGAGCGTGGCGACGGCATTGCGGACGCCGTTGCCGGCCAGTGCCAGCACGTCCATGTAACCCTCGACGACATAGATGCGATCCATCTGCCGCATGGCCTTGCGCGCCTGGTACAGGCCGTAGACCTCCGTGCCCTTGCGGAAGATCGGGGTTTCCGGCGAGTTCAGGTATTTCGGCTCACCGTCGCCCAGCACCCGGCCGCCGAAACCGATGGCACGGCCGCGGCGGTCGCGGATCGGGAACATGATGCGGTCGCGGAAACGGTCGTAATGGCCGCGTCCGCCGTCCTTCTCGATGAGCAGGCCGATGCTGGCCAGGCGATTGATCGACTCCGCCGATTTGCCGAGGGCCTGGAGGATGTTGTCCCAGCCGTCCGGGGCGTAGCCGATTTCGAACTCGGCCGCCAGCTCGCCGGTGATACCACGCTGTTTCAGGTAAGCGACCGCTCGCTCACGTTCGGGATGTTCGCGCAGCTGGCGGGTGTAGTAACGCACCGCCAGTTCCATGAGTTCGTACAGGTCGCTGCGGTCGCTGGCCGGGCGCGCGATCGGACCGCCGTCGGCGCCCTCGTGGGGCACGGTCATGCCGACCTTGTTGGCCAGTTCCTCGACCGCCTCGGGGAAGGTCATGCCGGCCTGTTCCATCAGGAAGCCGATGGCGGTGCCGTTCGCGCCACAGCCGAAGCAGTGATAGAACTGCTTTTCCTGGCTGACGGTGAACGACGGCGTCTTCTCGTCGTGGAACGGGCAGCGCGCCTGGTGATTGCGGCCGGCCTTTTTCAGGGGCACATAGCCGTCGATGACGTCGACGATGTCGACGCGCGCCAGCAGGTCGTCAATGAATTGCTGCGGGATCAGTCCGGCCATGGGGTTGTGATTGTCGGAGTATTATCGGTTCGGGTCTACCCGGTGCGGAGAGTATAAATAGAGAAAGGGGGTAGGGGTTAGGGATTAGGGGTGAGATTGAGGAGGGTAGCCTTTGGCTACCGTCATCCCGAAAACCGCTACGTGGCTCCGGAATGACGAACATTGTAGGAGGCCCGCCCTCGGGCCGAATATTTGTTCGCGGCGAGGGCGCCGCTCCTACACTGTTACCAGTGGGAGAAGAAGACAGAGCTACTGAGCTTTCAGTTCAGTAATGTCTTTACAGCCCTGATCTCCTTCCTTCTCCCCGGGAGGGCGAAGGGACAAGGACAGTTGAGCCTAGGCTCGACAAGTGCTTCTCTACGGCCCTCACTCTAAGTCTCTCCCAGAGGGAGAGAGGACAGGGTCTGACTCGAGCTTTCAGCTCAGTAATGTCTTTAGCAGCCCTCATCCTTCCTTCTCCCGGAGGGAGAAGCAGCAAAGGCTCAGTAGAGCCTCAGCTCAACGGTGCCTTTACTTTCGCGCTGACGGCGCTCATGTCGGCGCGGCCCTGCATTTTGGGCTTGAGTTCGCCCATGACCTTGCCCATGTCCTGCATGCCTTCGGCGCCGGTATCTTCAATAGCCTTTTTGATCAGGGCTTCGAGGTCGGTGTCGTTCAGCTGCTCGGGCAGGTATTCGGTGATGATGTTGAGTTCGGTCGCTTCCTTTTCGACCAGGTCGTCGCGGCCGGCCTGGCGGTACTGTTCGATGGAATCGCGATACTGCTTGGCCATCTTGTCGAGCGCCGCGAGAACGCCGTTGTCGTCCAGCTCGACGCGCTCGTCGACTTCCTTCTGCTTGATGGCGGCGGTAATCATGCGCAGTGTGCCGAGGCGATGCTTGTCCTTGTCACGCATCGCCTGCTTGACGTCATCGGTAATACGCTGTTTCAGCGCGCTGGCCATTGCGGAACCTGCTCGGATTATCGGATGGTAGGAGCCCTAGTGGCTGTGGGGACGGCGGACCTGCTGCTTGGCGAGTTTCTTCTGGTAACGCTTTACAGCGGCGGCGGCCTTGCGCTTCCGGACCTGGGTCGGTTTCTCGTAGTATTCGCGGCGGTGAACCTCGGCCAGGATGCCGGCCTTTTCACACGAACGCTTGAAACGGCGCATGGCAACTTCGAACGGCTCGTTCTCTCTTACTTTAACGGAAGGCATCGTGCTCCTTTCATTTGATTAATCCGGTTAATGGATTGCCTGGATCGTTTAACATTGGCTCCGGCGCTTTCCGGCCCCGGAAAAGTCGGCAATTCAGTCACCGGCCGGGTAAACGAAAAGCAATTCGTCGACGAATCCGGCCGTTATAGATACAGGTATTGCGCTGTCCATGACAAACCCTTTCAGACCCTGACCTGCCCGGAATGCGGCACCGCGACCACCGAAACCATGCCGGTGGACGCCTGCCAGTATTTCTACGACTGCCCGGCCTGCGGGGCGCTGCTCAAGCCGCTGGCCGGGGATTGCTGCGTATTCTGCTCGTATGGCTCGGTACCCTGTCCGCCGCGCGCAGCAGGGGGCGAACTGTTGTCCTGCCGCCCCGGAGAAACGCTGACATGCGGGTTCTCGGCATCGAAACCTCCTGCGACGAGACCGGCATCGCCGTTCCGAGTTCCGAATCGGGCCTGCTGGGCCATGCCCTGCACAGCCAGGCCGATCTGCACGCCGTCTACGGCGGGGTGGTGCCGGAACTGGCCTCGCGCGACCATATTGTTCGCACGGTGCCGCTGATCCAGGCGGTACTCGCCGAGGCCGGGCTGCAGGCCGGCGATATCGATGCCGTCGCCTATACCGCCGGGCCGGGGCTGGTCGGCGCGCTGCTGGTCGGCGCCGCCGTCGGCCGCTCGCTGGCCTACGGCTGGGGCGTGCCGGCGATTGGCGTGCATCACATGGAGGCCCACCTGCTGGCGCCCATGCTGGAGGACGATGCACCCGAATTCCCGTTCCTGGCGCTGCTGGTCTCCGGCGGCCATACCCAGCTGGTCGAGGTCGATGCGCCCGGTGCCTATCAGATGCTCGGTGAATCGGTCGACGATGCCGCCGGCGAGGCCTTCGACAAGACCGCCAAGCTGCTCGGCCTCGGTTACCCGGGTGGTCCGGCGATTTCGAAGCTGGCCGAACAGGGCCGGCCGGGCCGGTTCAGATTCCCGCGGCCGATGACCGACAGGCCGGGGCTGGATTTCAGTTTCAGCGGCCTCAAGACCCAGGCCCTGGTGACGTTGCAGGAGGCCGGCGGGGCCGAATCAAATCGACGAGCAGACCCGGGCCGACATCGCCCATGCCTTTGTCGAGGCCGTGGTCGACACCCTGGCCATCAAGTGCCGCCGGGCGCTGGAGCAGACCGGCCTGAGCCGGCTGGTCGCCGCCGGCGGTGTCAGCGCCAACGCCCAGTTGCGTAAACGCCTGGCCGAAATCGCCGAAGAAATGGGCGGCCGGGTCTACTACCCGCGTCCCGAGTTTTGCACCGACAACGGTGCGATGATCGCCTATGCCGGTTACCTGCGCATCAAGGCGGGCCTGCACGAGGATCTCGGTTTCCAGCCGCATCCGCGCTGGCCGATGATGGAACTGGAGGGGATGGACTGAAGTGAATCGTGACTGGTGATTGGTGCGTGGCGCTTTTTTAACCCCTCCCTCCGGGAGAGGTCGCCGCGAAGCGGCGGGTGAGGGCGTATCTGAGTCCGCAAATGAACGCCAATCGCGCGAACAGGAACTGTTGAGTAACTGCCGCTGGCTCGCCGTCGCACACCTGGGGCATCTGAGGAACCTCTGTATAAGTTGTTGTTTCGACCAACGGGAGAATCGATAGTAAGGTCTTACTCAGAAGCTTCCTGAGTAACACACTAAAAATTATTTGCGTGAATTCGCGTGCATTCGCGGACTGTTTTCAGGAGAACTCAATCCTTCTCCCCGATCCTGCCTTCAGTACCCTGCATCAGGTTGCGGATGTTGGAACGGTGGCGCCAGATGAGCAGCAGTGTCATGACACCGGTTATGGCGACGACAAGGAAATTCGGTAACAGCAAGGCGGTGTAAACGGGCGTCAGCAGGGCGGCGGTCAGGGCTGACAGCGACGAGTAGCGAAACAGCGCGGCCATGATCAGCCAGGTAATAATGAACCCCAGTCCCACCATCCACTGCAGGCCGAACAGCACGCCGATCATGGTGGCGACACCCTTGCCGCCGCGGAAACCGAAGAATATCGGGTAGAGGTGGCCGAGAAAGGCGGCGAGGCCGGTCAGTGCCAGCACCGTGTCCGGCTGGGTGAATGCCCGGGCAAGCAGCACCGGCAGCAGACCTTTTAACAGATCGCCGGCAAGCGTCAGAATGGCCGGCAGCTTTCCATGCAGGCGCATGACATTGGTGGCGCCGGGGTTGCCGGAACCGCCGGCGCGCGGATCGGGCAGGCCCAGCAGCTTGCAGACGATAATGGCCGAGGCAATGGAACCGACAAGATAGCCGGTGATGACGAATACATAGGGCAGTAGCATGCGCGCTATTGCAGCGGGTTGCTGGGCCCTGGTCAAGCACGGGCACATCCTGCCCTGGGGGAGCGGATTATAATCCGCGACTGACGGCTCTGGATGGTCGCCGATGTAATCGGCTCCCACAGCCTTGCCGGTCAGAAGGTAATAGCGGCTAGAGTGTCGGATACACAGCCAGTAAGATGTCGGTATGGCCAACAGGCAACAAAAAGCGGATACAGAAATTCAATGGACATTATTTATCTAAATGATCTGCGCATCGATACCATCATCGGCATCTATGACTGGGAGCGCCGTGTCAAACAAACCGTGATCATCGATCTGGAGATGGGCACCGATATTCGCGCGGCCGCCAAAAGCGACAACATCGAGGATACGCTTAACTACAAGGCGGTTGCCAAGCGCCTGTTTGCCTTCGTGGGCGAGAGCGAGTTCGAGCTGGTGGAAACGTTGGCCGAAAAGGTTGCCGAACTGATCCTGGCCGAATTCAATGTGCCGTGGCTGCGTCTCAAGGTAAACAAGCAGGGTGCGGTGCGTGGCGTGCGCGATGTCGGCGTGATTATAGAGCGCGGCAGGAAGGAGTGATGGCACGCATTTATATCGGTGTCGGTAGCAATATCAACCGCGATGAGAATCTGCGCAGCGGTATCAGGAGACTTCGCGAGGAATTCGGCGATATCGATTTGTCCACCGTTTACGAGACCGAGGCAGTCGGTTTCGAGGGTGATAACTTCTACAATATGGTCGTCGGCATCGATACCGAACTTGCGCCGCAGCAGGTGTATGACCTGCTGCACGAGATTGAAGCCGAATATGGCCGCAGGCGCCGGCAGGAACGCTATTCGTCGCGCAAGCTGGATCTCGACCTGCTGCTTTATGATGATCAGGTGATTAAAACGGAACAGTTTGAACTGCCGCGTTATGATGTCGATGAGTATCCGTTTGTACTGGCGCCGCTGGCGGAGCTCGATGGCGAGCGCCGGCATCCGGTTAGCGGCAGGACTTTCAATGAACTCTGGCAGGAGTACGACAAATCCGATTTGCGCATGCGCCCCGTTGATATGAAACTGGATATGGACTGAGTTACCAATGCCTGCTGAAGCAACACGCATCATCTGTTTCGGTGATTCCATTACCGAGGCTACCGAAGTGCCACCCGGACAGCGCTGGACTGCGCTGCTGCAGACGGCGCTGGATGAACTCTGGCCCGGCGGTTTTGCCGTCATCAATCGCGGCATTGGCAACAATAC